>JAIXHJ010000008.1 GCA_030145845.1 Pseudomonadota bacterium | reverse complement strand
GTGCTGCTTCAAGTCGAAACTCTGGGGTAAAAGTGGGTCTTGTACGTTTACTCATCTGTCACCTGCATTGTCCAAGAAGTGATCATATCACCTCTAATCAGGTGGCCAAATTAACTATGCCACTACACAGCCAGTCCATGGTCGCCGAGTGGACGTCACTGGAACACGAGACAGCCATTCTCAATGATGACAGCGCTTACCTGATCAGTGCGGCCCAGCGTCTTGGCGACGTGACCCTGCATCTGACCTATACCGCCACAGAAGACGATCTTGAATCCGGCACCGTTGGTGTTATTCAGGAACAGGCTGAACTGAAAGAATCCAGCATTATTCTGGGCACCCGTTACGACTATGACAGTGGCACAGCGTTCAAATTCGACATCCAGTATAACGATGAAGAGACCGTGAATGGTGCCGATGGTGAGTCGGGTGTTCTGTATAACGTTGGCATGAGCCTGGTATTCTGAGGAGGTCAGTATGAAATCAACCACATGGTTCTCCCGTATCGCCATCGCTCTGTCCCTTGTTTTCTCTGCCGCAGCCTATGCTGAAACGGCAGTAATCGTCAGCGCCAGCAACGGCAATGGCACCCTGGATCAGGATACGATTGCGCGTATTTTTCTCGGTAAAACGTCCAAATTTCCGGATGGCAGTCAGGCGATTCCGGTAGACCAGAACGAAGGCAGTGCTGTGCGCGATGCGTTCAATGATGCCGTACTGGGTAAAAGCTCCAGCCAGCTGAAAGCTTACTGGTCACGTCTGATTTTTACCGGTAAGGGTACACCACCGAAAGAGTCCGGCAGCGATGCCGACATCACAGCTCTGGTGGCGAAAAACCCCAATCTGATCGGTTATGTGGACTCTGCAGCTGTCGATGCCAGCGTGAAAGTGGTCTACCGGTTCTGATCTGAGCAGGTAAGAAAAAACCGGGGCCATGCCCCGGTTTTTTTATGCTTTATGCCCGAATCCCTTCTGAATTCTGACCATTTCATCCAGCACAGTTAATATTGCAGAATAATCATGCTCGTTATCCAGCAGGGACAGAGCCTGCGCGCCAGCTTCAATGGTGGACAGACCATCATCCCGCGGTGATGTTCTTATTGCATAACGGCTGCCATGCTGAACATCCAGCGCCAGATGGTTCAGATCCTTCAGCCAGGGGTTGGCCAGCAGTAATTTCCTGACTTTACGCCAGGTACCATCCAGAATCAGCAGATGTGTAATATCCGCATACCGGCCTGCCGTTAATGCCGCCTTATGCGCAAAAGGAAATACCACTGCACAGTGATGCTCTGCTGTCCCCGCAAAAATGTCCTGACGCGAAAAAATATCACCACGGATCAGGCGTGATCCGGCAATACTTTTATGCAACAGAGGAGCCGTCGACAACGGATGTCTGGCCTCCGCCGGGTCCTGCCAGATAATCAGCTGTAACGATGGGTGGAGTGTAGTAAATGCATGACAGAGGCAGACCGTCTGCGGCCTGCCACAATCATCACACATGGCGCGCTGCGCCACCGTTATTTTCCTTTTTTCAGCATCGGCTTAAGGAAGCGGCCGGTATGGGATGCCTTGTTTGCAGCCACCTTTTCCGGCGTTCCTTCGGCGATAATATAGCCGCCCTTAGAACCACCCTCCGGACCAAGATCGACAATCCAGTCGGCGGTTTTAATCACATCCAGATTATGCTCAATCACCACGATGGTATTACCGGCATCGCGCAGGCGATGCAGAACGGCCAGCAGCTGTTCAATATCGTGGAAATGCAGGCCGGTGGTCGGCTCATCCAGGATATACAGCGTCTGGCCGGTATCGCGTTTGGATAATTCTTTCGCCAGCTTCACCCGCTGGGCTTCACCACCGGACAGTGTCGTCGCGGCCTGGCCAAGTTTGATATAACTCAGCCCCACATCCATCAGCGTCTGCAGTTTACGCGCAACCGCCGGAATGGCATCGAAAAATGCACGGGCATCTTCCACCGTCATTTCCAGCACTTCGTGGATATTTTTACCCTTATAGCGGATATCCAGTGTTTCGCGGTTATAACGCTTACCGTGGCACACATCACAGGGCACATAAATGTCGGCCAGGAAGTGCATTTCCACTTTGATCACACCATCACCCTGACAGGCTTCGCAGCGGCCACCTTTGACGTTGAAGGAAAAACGTCCGGCTTTATAACCGCGCGAGCGGGCTTCCTGAGTGCCGGCAAATAATTCCCTTACCGGTGTAAAAATACCGGTATAGGTTGCCGGATTGGAACGTGGGGTACGGCCGATCGGGCTCTGATCGATATCCACCACTTTATCCAGCTGCTTCAGCCCGGAAATGCTGTCATATTCTGCCGCCTTCAGGGTTGTAGCACCATTCAGTGCCGTCGATGCCAGCGGAAACAGAGTACGGTTAATCAGGGTCGACTTACCGGAACCGGAAACCCCGGTCACACAGGTCATCAGCCCCAACGGAATGGTCAGATCAACATTATTCAGGTTATTGCCACGGGCGCCGTTTAATGTCAGCACTTTCTCTTTGTTATAAGGCACCCGTTTGACCGGCACATGGATCGCACGCTCACCCGACATATACTGCCCCGTGACCGATGCCGGATTCGCAAAGACTTCCTGCGGTGTTCCCTGCGCAATAACCTGACCACCATGCACGCCGGCTCCCGGGCCAATATCAATCAGATGATCTGCACTGCGGATGGCATCTTCATCATGTTCCACCACCAGTACGGTATTGCCGAGATCACGCAGACGGAACAGGGTTTTCAGCAGACGGTCGTTATCACGCTGATGCAGACCAATGGACGGCTCATCCAGAATATACATAACCCCCACCAGACCAGCACCAATCTGGGAAGCCAGACGGATACGCTGAGCCTCACCACCGGACAGGGTATCGGAGCTGCGGCTCAGGGTCAGATATTCGAGTCCCACATTGACCAGAAAACTTAACCGCTCGCGGATTTCCTTAAGAATTTTCTCGGCAATTTCACCGCGGTGGCCATCCAGTGTCAGCGTGCTGAAATAATCAAAGGCCTCTTCCACCGGCATGGAAGTGCAGCTGTGAATATTATTGTCGCCGACAAACACATGGCGGGCTTCGGTACGCAGACGCGAGCCTTCACAACTCGGACAGGGTTGTACGCTCAGGTATTTGGCCAGCTCTTCACGCACCATCTGCGAATCCGTTTCGTGATAGCGGCGGTCCAGATTGGGCAGCACGCCTTCGAACGGATGTGCCTTATAAATCTGATCACCGCGCGAATTCACATAGCTGAAATTGACTTCGTCATCACCACTGCCATACAGCAGCAGATCGCGCTGTTTTTTGGTCAGTTTATTAAACGGTTTATCAATACTGAAACCATAATGCTCGGCAACGGACGTCAGCATCTGATAATAATAAATACTGCGCCGGTCCCAGCCTCGGATTGCCCCTTCAGCAATGGTCAGGCTCGGGTCCTGCACCACCAGATCCGGATCAAAATACTGCTTCACGCCAAGGCCGTCACAGGCCGGACAGGCACCGGCCGGATTGTTGAAGGAAAACAGCCGCGGTTCCAGTTCTGTCAGGCTGTAACCACAGTGCGGACAGGAGAACTGGGAAGAGAACAGCATGGGCTCTGCCTTATCGCCTTCCATCGACGCCACCAGCGCCAGACCACCACTCAGCTCCAGACAGGTTTCCAGCGATTCGGACAGACGCTGCTCAATCCCTTCCTTAACCTTGAAGCGGTCCACCACCACTTCAATCGTGTGTTTACGGCGTTTATCCATATCCGGGGTGTCATCCAGATCGCACACCAGACCATCCACCCGCACGCGGATAAACCCCTGCGCACGCAGGCTTTCGAAGACATGCAGATGTTCACCTTTACGCTCGCGGATCACCGGCGCCAGGATCATATGCTTGCTGTCCTGTGACAGATCCATGATGGCATCCACCATCTGTGAGACCGTCTGCGCCTCCAGTGCCACATCATGCTCCGGACAACGCGGAGTCCCCACCCGGGCAAACAACAGACGCAGATAGTCGTAAATTTCGGTGACGGTACCGACCGTGGAACGGGGATTGTGGGAAGTTGATTTCTGCTCAATGGAAATCGCCGGCGACAGACCTTCAATCAGATCCACATCCGGCTTTTCCATCATCGACAGAAACTGTCTGGCGTAGGTCGACAGCGACTCAACATAGCGGCGCTGACCTTCAGCATACAGGGTGTCGAATGCGAGGGAGGATTTTCCCGAACCGCTCAGGCCGGTAATCACAACCAGCCTGTCGCGGGGAATATCGAGATCAATGTTTTTGAGATTGTGGGTACGTGCCCCGCGTACCTGAATCTTATCCATAGGTGGTTTTCACTGCCGAAGAAAAACCACCATTGTAATTGATACGGAAAGCAGGTTCAGCCGCTTATTCAACCGGCTCGTGCAACAGCTCTTCCATATACTCTTTGGCCCAGTTCACCGCCTGAATGCGGTTGGCGGCACCGATTTTCTTGAACAGATTGTAGATATGGGTTTTCACCGTGTGCATGCTGACATTCAGTTTGTCGGCAATCTCGACATTGGTGGCACCGGTCGCGGTCAGACGCAGAATCTGTTTTTCACGGCGGGTCAGCACGGTGTTGGTGGACTGCATCTTACGCGGCTTATGCCGGGTCTTATCCAGATACTGTCCGACCAGCTGACGCGGCAGCCAGTATTCGCCTTCAAACAGGCCGACAATGCCTTTGCTCAGCTGTTGTTGAGAACTTTCACGATAAAACAGACCGTTAACCTTCGGCCAGGCAATCAGACGTTCAACCGGGTGGTCATGAGGGGTATTGAAGAAGGCGGCTTTGATTTCCCCGGGCTGTTCATGAATCTGGTCCAGCAGATCGTACAGTTTCTCCGGGCGCGCGCATTCGGCATCGATCAGGGCGAGGGTTTTACACGGATACTGATTCCATTCACTGCGCCACTCCGGGCTGTTAGCGAGCTGACAATCAACATTGGTACGCTGATGAATATAGCCTATCAGGATGGAATTCTGCAGATTCTGCTGTCCGAACAGAACGACCCGGCGACCAGGCAGAGTGGTTTGACGCTCCATAACATAACTCCTTTATGCATACTGGTTTATCCATAGCCGGTCTTCCCCTCCCGGCGAGTTAATGAGTGTACGCATTCCAGACGGAATTACCAATTCCGTCGTAGTTTTTTTCAGGTCAGGCCTGCCATCAGCCGCTTTTCTGAACCATGGTTGCGGAATTTTTCAGACAAAACTTTACCGCCACTGAATCCTGTCCATGAAAACTGGTAAACTTGCGCTCTTTTTTCAGCCAGATACAGTCTCCCGCGCATGCCGAGTACCTCCAGCGCCCATTCCGGGCCAGCCAATCTGTCCTCCACCGAACAACGGGCCGTCGCGTCACTGGCCTCCCTGTATGCCCTGCGGATGCTGGGGCTGTTTATGGTACTGCCGGTGATGATGATTGAAGGTCAGAAGCTGGATGGCGCCACCCCGTCACTGCTCGGTCTGGCCATGGGCGTTTACGGACTGACCCAGGCCCTGCTGCAGATTCCGGCCGGCACCCTGTCGGACCGGATTGGCCGTAAACCCATTATTATCGGAGGCCTGCTGATCTTCGCCCTCGGCAGCTTTGTCGCCGCCAGTGCCGATAACGTCTGGTGGGTGATCATCGGCCGCGCCCTGCAGGGCGGCGGTGCCATCGCCAGTGCCATTATGGCACTGGTAACCGACCTGACCCGCGAAGATAACCGCATGAAAGCCATGGCTGCCATCGGCGCCAGTATTGGCCTGTCATTTTCCGTGGCTCTGGTGCTGGGTCCCTGGCTGGCCGGACTGGGTGGTCTGTCACTGATTTTTGCCGCCACCGGCTTACTGGCACTGGGAGGGGTTCTGGTCACCCTGTTCCTGATTCCCAATCCGCCGCCACGTCCGCACCGCGACTCCGGCGCCGTATGGAGTGAAATCTCAGTACAGCTGCGCAATACCCGGCTGTGGCCGCTGAATATCGGCATTTTTCTGCTGCATGCCCTGATGGTGGCCATTTTTGTCGCCATTCCCGCCCGCCTGCTGGCTGCCAACCTGCCGGCGGAACAGCACAGCTGGCTGTATCTGCCGGTACTGGTGGTGGCTTTCCTGCTGATGGTGCCCTTTATTATTGTTGCCGAGAAAAAGCGGCGGATGAAAAGTGTGGTGCTGACCGGTGCCGGCGGCATCGCCATTGCCCTGTTCGGTATGGCGGCAGCTTCTGAACTCTGGCACTGGGGGGCCCTGCTGCTGATCTATTTCTGGGGCTTCAATCTGATGGAAGCCAGCCTGCCATCCTGGCTGAGCAAAATTGCCCCGGCCGGTGCCAAAGGCAGTGCCATGGGCATCTACTCCAGTATGCAGTTTCTCGGTGCCTTCAGCGGCGGCAGTGCCGGCGGCTTTCTGCTCAGCCATTACGGCAGCAGTGCACTATTTGTCGTACTGGGGGCATTAGTGATACTTTGGGCGCTTATTCTGTCGCAGTCATCCGCCCCTCTGCACCTGACCAGTGTGCGGCTGGATATCCGGGGTAACTGCAGCGAGCAGCAGCTTGCACAACTGATGGCGCTGGCCGGGGTTTCGGAGGCCAGTCTGCAGGCCAGTGAAGGCGCAATTTATTTAAAAGTCAGTGCTGATGTCTTTGACCATCAACAGGCACTGGCGATTGTTCATCCCACAGGAGAAGAGCATGGGTCGCAGCGTTAATAAAGTGACACTCATTGGTACTCTGGGTCGTGACCCTGAAGTTCGTTATCTGCCGAACGGCAATGCCGTTGCCAACCTGACCATGGCAACCGATGAAAGCTACAACGATAAACAGACCGGCCAGAAAGTCGAGCAGACTGAATGGCACCGCATTACCGCCTACGGCAAACTGGCGGAAATCATTCAGCAGTACCTGAAGAAGGGCAGCAAAGCCTATTTTGAAGGCAAACTGCGTACCCGCGAATGGGAAAAAGATGGCATCAAACGCTACACCACTGAAATCATCGCCAACGACATGATGATGCTCGACAGCCGTGGCAGCAATGATGGCATGAACTACTCTGCGCCAACATCGCCGTCACAGATGATGAACCCGCAGGGTGGTATGAACCAGCCGCAGGGCTACAGCCAGGCGCCACAACAGGCACCGCAGCAACCACCACAACCCGCGCCGCAGCAACAGCGTCCGGCACCGGCTCCGCAACAGCCGGCCGGTGGTTACCAGCAGGCACCGCAGCAACCGGCACACAACCCGGGCGGTTATCAGGGTGGTTATCAGCAACCGCCGCAACAGGCGCCGGCACCGCAGCCAAGCAACAGCTTCGATGACTTCGACGACGATATCCCGTTCTGAGTCAGCGCCAGCCCATGAATAAAGCCACCCCTGAGGTGGCTTTATTTATTCTGATACATATAGTTACTGATTTATAAAACAACACCCGCAGCGTTAACTACACTTTGTCACCGATTGTCTTTAACACTTATAAACAATCCGGAGACTTCCCCCCTATGTTACGACAACTGTCGATCAGAAGCCGTCTGAGTATTCTGGTGATGACCCCCCTGCTGGCACTGGCTGCCGTGCTGTTTATTACCCTTGGCCAGATGGCCACCATTGAACAGGGTATTAACTCTCTCTACCACGACCGTATTGTGCCGCTGAAACAGATCAAGGCCACCTCTGACCAGTACGGTATTGCCATCGTTGACCTGTTCCACAAATACCGCGGCGGGCAGCAATCCCGCCAGCAGCTGACCGATGCCATTGCCAACGCCCGCCAGAAAGCCGAACACGAATGGCAGAGCTACAAGCAGACACAGCTGACAGCGGAAGAAGAGCGCCTGATCGCCGAAGCCGACCGCCACTTCAGCACCGCCTCCGCCCTGACAGACCGTTACCTGCAGATGAGCCGCGACAGCCGTTTCAGCCAGCTGGATAATGCGCTCTTTATTGAGCAGCTGTATGCCGCCTTCGACCCGCTCACTGCTGCACTGGATAAACTGATCCAGCTGCAGCTGTCGGTATCATCCGACTTTGTCGCTGAATCCGATAAGAATTTTGCTCAGCTGATGACCCGCATGATCGTCATGGCCGTCATTCTGCTGGCCGCCCTGTCACTGATGGGCTTTATGATGTACCGCTCCATTGAACGGCCGATTACCGAACTGAATAACAGCTTCACTGACATCGCCGATCATTCCGATCTGACCCGCCGGGTGAACGAAGACGGCCGGGATGAAATCACCAGCCTCAGCCGCTCGTTCAACCATATGCTGGGCCGTTTCCAGACCGTCATCGTCAATCTGCGTGACGCCGTGCATCAGTCCAGTGCCGCCGCCGAAGAAATGAGCGCCATCAGCCAGCAGGTCAGTACCACCGTCAGCGGTCAGGAAGAACAGGTCAGCATGGTGGCAGCCGCCATCACGGAAATGTCGGGTGCGGTACAGGAAGTGGCCAACAGCGCCAGCGATACTTCAGCCCAGGCAACATCGGCTGATCAGCAGGCGCGGGCCGGACTGGGGAAAGTGCAGGATAACGTACACGCCATCAATACCCTGTCCACCTCAGTACAGCAGGCGTCCACTGTGATTAACCGCCTGCATGAACAGTCCGGTGAAATTACTGAAGTGCTGACCGTCATCCGCAACATTGCCGAACAGACCAACCTGCTGGCACTGAATGCCGCGATCGAATCCGCCCGCGCCGGTGAAGCCGGGCGCGGCTTTGCCGTGGTGGCCGATGAGGTGCGCAAACTGGCACAGAATACCCAGCAGGCCACCACCTCCATCAGCGATATGATTGACCAGCTGCAGGGCTCAGCCCGGCAAGCGGTAACCACTATGGATCAGGCCCGTCAGGAAGCCAGTGACAGCGTTGGTTACGCCACCGCCGCCGGTGAACTGCTGGAAAACATCGTCACCGCCGTCAGCCGCATCGCCGAAATGAATTTCCAGGTTTCCACCGCCACCGAAGAACAGGCCCAGGTCGCCAACGAAATTCACAACAACGTCAGCCAGTTCAGTATCGGCCTCAGTGAAGTATCGGAAAGTGCCGCCCAGAGTGCGCTGGCCAGTGAGGAAATCGCCCGTCTGTCGGGTGGTCTGCAGGACCAGGTCAGCACCTTCCGCGCCTGATCAGCACACCGTCCGCTGCCGCTGAGCGGCAGCGGCATGCCCCTGGTCACGGCGGTACCGGCGCCACACCAGCCACAGGGTGACAACCATCAGCAACGCGGCCGTCAGCGCCACCGCCTGCGCCGCCTGATCAAACGCCAGCGCAGCAGCCTGTTGCAACGCCCTGCCTTCGGCCGCCGGCAGCTGGCCGGCCAGCTGCATGGCAGCATCAATACTCTCCGCCGCCGCCAGCGGCGGCATCCCCGCCGGAGCGGCAAACGCCAGCACATAGACAGCCGTCATCAGGCTGCCCAGCAGAGCAATGCCGGACGCCGCCCCCAGCTCATAACTGACTTCCTCCAGCGAAGCGGCCATACCGGCTTTTTCTGCCGGTGCAGTAAACATCATATCGGTGGAGGCAACCGTCATCGCGTAGCCATCCCCCAGTCCCAGCAACGCCAGCAGCATCAGCTGCAGCCACACCGGCATAGCCAGTGAAAAAGCGATTCCCAGGGCTGCCAGCGCCGCAACGCCGAGAGCGATATACAGAGTGCGCTGATAACCGAAACGCGGGGCCAGTACGCCGGCCAGCGGACCCGCCACCAGCGCCGCCAGCGGTAACGGGATGATGTAAAGACCAGCCTGTAACGGCGACAGCCCCAGTACCAGCTGCAGGCGCTGGGTGGTAACCAGCTCGATACCGACCAGCGCCGCGGTCGCGATCAGCGCAATCAGAAAACCGTTACTGAAACGGGCGTGGCGGAACAGGGAAAAGTCCAGCATGGGTTGCACCTGCTGTCTCTGACGGCGCACAAACAGCGTCAATGCCAGCACGCCGGTCACCCCGGTGATCAGCGCCAGCGCAGGCTGCGGCCGTGGACTGCAGATTTCCTTGATGGCAAAAATCAGTGCAATCAGCCCCACCAGAATCTGCCCTGATGCCAGCAGGTCAAACGGCCGGTTGCGATCGCCGGCAGACGGCGGCACGTATTTCAGCGTCAGTATCAGCGCCAGCGCCACCACAGGGACATTGACCAGAAAGACCGCGCCCCACCAGAAATATTCCAGAATGATGCCGCCGATCAGCGGCCCCGCCGCCATACCGCCGCCGGACACCGCCGCCCAGATGCCGATCGCCAGTGTGCGTTCCTGCGGATCACTGAAGGTAGTACGGATCAGTGCCAGCGTCGCCGGCATCATCATCGCCGCCCCCACGGCGAGAGCGATACGCCAGCCAATCAGCCAGCCCGGCGATGAGGCAAAGGCCGCCAGCAGTGAACCGCAGCCGAACACCAGTAACCCCAGCACAAACAGCCGGCGGTGACTGTAACGGTCGCCGAGAATCCCCATCGGCAACAGCAGCCCCGCAGCCACCAGCTGGTAAGCATTGATAATCCACAGCTTCTCACCGGCACTGGCCTGCAGGTCGCGGGTCAGCGCCGGTAAGGCGGTGTAGAGCACGGTCATATCGACCACAATCAGTAATAACGCGCTGGAGACAATCGCCAGAATCAGCCAGCGTCCTGCAAATAACATACGCTTTGTCCTGCGGTTTTCACCGCCCTGTCGAACTCTGCCCCGGACGGGACTTATAATCCTCACACTGAACAGGCCACAATATAAATACATACGTATTTATTTAAAAGAGAGAAGTATGGGCAGACGCAAAACAATTGACCGCAATGTTCTGCTGGATGAAGCGGAAAAGATCGTCGGCGAACAGGGCGCCAAAGCCCTAACCATTGATGCCCTGGCGCGGGCGGCGGGTATTACCAAAGGCGGAGTGCAGTACAGTTTCCGCAACAAGGAAGCGCTGCTGGATGCCATCTTTGACCGTTGGGATCAGCAGTACAATGCGCTCTATCTGTCCATTGCCGGCACCAATCCGTCAGCGCTGGGGAAGGTTGCCGGCCATGTCGAAACCACCCGTCAGGCCGACGACAGCGCCAATGCCCGTGCCGCCAGTCTGATGACCGCCCTGCTGGAAAACCCCAAACAGCTGGCCGCCAGCCGCCAGTGGTACCGCGATATCATTGCCGGACTGGATCTCAGCCAGGCCTCTCACCGCCGCGCCCGGCTGGCGTTTCTGGCCTCAGAAGGCGCCTTCCTGCTGCGCAGCCTGGGGTTGATGGCCATTGATGATGATGAATGGCAGGACATGCTGCAGGATATCTCTGCCACCCTGCTCAAGGCGCCGGAAGATTCAGAGTAACAGGCCGTCAAAGGGTTCGATGGTAACGCTTTCACCGGCCCCGACCGCACCACGCATCTGCTCCAGTACGATGTAGCAGTTGGCCTGACTGAGCGAGCTCAGCACGCCGGAACTCTGGCCGCCGGTGGGCCGTACCACCACCCGGCCGTCCCCGGTCAGCGACCAGATACCGCGCTGGAAATCGGTCCGCCCCGGCCGTTTACGTAACGCTTCGGTCACCACTGCCGGCAGGCGCTGTGGTGGCTGCAGCGTTTCGCCGCTCAGACGGCGCAGCATCGGCAGTGCCAGCTGATGCAGCGTTACCAGCGCCGACACCGGATTGCCTGGCAGGCCAAGAAACAGACTGGATGCCAGCCGGCCGCAGGCGAAGGGTTTACCCGGTTTGATTGCCAGCCGCCAGAAGTCGATCCGGCCGAGGGATTCCAGCACATCACGGGTGTAATCCGCTTCCCCCACTGACACACCCCCTGTGGTCATGACCACATCGGCCTCTCGATCCGCCTGTTCAAAGGCGCTGCGCAGCGCCGCTGCGGTATCTGCAACAATGCCCAGATTCACCACCTCGCAGCCGAAACGTGCCAGCACCGGTGCCACGGTGTAGCTGTTACTCTGATAGATCTGTCCGGGCGCCAGTGTTGTGCCCGGCTCCACCAGCTCATCACCGGTGGCCAGCAATGCCACGCGGAGGCGCGGTTTCACCATCACCTGTGCAATGCCGATGCTTGCCAGCAGGCCCACATCGGCAGCGCGCAGACGACGGCCGGCGCTGAACAGCCGGCTGCCGGCCGCAATATCCTCACCACGACGGCGGACGTTGTCACCAGTGCTGACCGGGTGCGGAAAACGGATCAGGGCGTCAGCCACCACATCGACATTTTCCTGCATCACCACCGTATCGGCACCGGCCGGCAGCAGTGCACCGGTCATAATGCGGATGCACTCACCGGGCTGCAGTTGTCCGCTGAACGGATGGCCGGCCATACTGCGTCCGGCCAGTTTCAACGTGTCGCTGTGCTGCAGATCGGCGCCGCAGATCGCGTAACCATCCATCGCCGAGTTATCCGCCGGCGGCACGTCCATGCTGCTCAGCACATCCTGACTGAGCACCCGGCCGCAGGCCTGTGCCAGGGTTACCGCTTCTTCACCGGCCAGTGGCTGTACCATGTCCAGCAGGGTTTCCAGTGCCTGATCCAGTGGTGCCAGGCCGGGGCTGTCGCAGGTAATCATAAAATCATTCCACCCGGGTATGGCTGCTCAGCTGCGCACCAGCGGTCACAGTCAGCTGCAGTGACAGTTCATCGCCGGATTGCAGCGGGCCGACACCGGCCGGGGTGCCGGTCATAATCACATCCCCCGGATTGAGGGTAAAAATACGGCTCATATGGGCAATCAGCGGCAGCACCGGAAACAGCATATCGCCACTGTTACCCTGCTGCTGCCGGTCACCGTTACGCGTCAGCTGCAGAGCGATAGCCTGCCAGTCCGCGACCTTGTCAGCGCGCAGAAATTCAGTCAGCGGACAGGCACCATCAAAGGCTTTGGCCACTTCCCACGGATGGCCTTTTTCTTTCAGCCTGGCCTGCACATCACGCAGCGTCAGATCCAGCCCCAGTCCCACACCGGCAATGGCCGCAGCGACCTCATGTTCATCAGCCGCTCTGAGCCGGCTGCCGATCAGCACCGCAATCTCCAGCTCGTGATGCACGGAACCCTGATCAGCCGGAATGGCAAAAGAAGGCGCCAGCGCCACGGCAGCATCCGCGGGTTTGATAAACAGAATCGGCGCTGACGGCACCGGATTATTCAGCTCTTTGGCGTGCTCGGCGTAGTTACGTCCGACACAGACAATTTTGCCGACGGGATGGGCAAAGGCTTCGCCTTCGATAACGGGAACAAACATGAAACGGCCCTGGCGGAATAGAAATCAGGGCCGCTAATTTACCTTAAAAACAGGGTGGCTGTCTGTGCTGCCGGCTTATCCGGCATCATTGGAACGGATTAATTCACCCAGTTCACGGTGAATGGCTTCGGGGTTGGCCAGATTCAGTTCCAGCAGGCGGCGCAGCGATGTCATGCTGTCGAGATCCAGGGAGTCACAGGCGCAACCAACCACATCCTCATCAATATGCACCAGTGAGCACTGCATGCTGATCTGTTCAGTTTCGGACAGCTGCAGCAGAACATTGAGCTGCTGCTCCAGCTTCCAGTTCACATCCACCGGACGTACCAGCAGAATGCCCCTCAGACTGATATCCAGACAATGGGTTTCCAGCACCTCGCCGCCGGTTTCCACCTGCACCCGTTGCAGAAAATGCACCCGTTTAAACTGTCGCTGATCCATGACTTACCTCGCAGAATCCTGAGGAGCCCATGATCCCCAGACTTTATAAGGTTTAGTAGGAATTACTGATAACGCAAACGGTTACAGCTGACGTTTGTGACAGAGGGGGATACCGGACGGTATCCCCGTGCAGAAAGCGCCGGCGGCTCAGGCCAGACGCTTGTACTTCATACGTTTAGGTGCAGCGTCGGCACCCAGGCGTTTCTTCCGGTCTTCTTCATATTCGGTGTAGTTGCCTTCAAAGAAGGTGACTTTGGAGTCGCCTTCGTAGGCCAGAATATGGGTGGCAATACGGTCGAGGAACCAGCGGTCGTGGGACACCACCATCACGGCACCCGGGAAGGCATCGATGGCTTCTTCCAGTGCCCGCAGGGTTTCCACGTCGAGGTCGTTGGACGGTTCGTCCAGCAGCAGCACGTTCGCGCCCTGCTTCAGGGTATAGGCCAGCTGCAGGCGGCCACGCTCACCACCGGACAATTCACCCACCCGCTTCTGCTGATCGCCGCCTTTAAAGTTAAAGCGGCCGATGTAAGAGCGGCTCGGATAGTCTTTGCCGTTGATATTGATCATATCCATGCCGTCAGATACGGCTTCCCACACGGTTTTCTTGTCGTCCAGCTCATCGCGCAGCTGTTCAACAAACGCCAGCTTCACCGTGTCACCCACCACCACTTCACCGGAATCCGGTTTTTCCTGACCGGCGATCATGCGGAACAGGGTGGATTTACCGGCACCGTTACCACCGATAATGCCGACGATGGCACCCGGCGGCATAGTGAAACTGAGGTCATCAATCAGCACGCGGTCACCAAAGGATTTGCTGACGTTGTGAAATTCGATGACCTTATCGCCCAGACGCGGACCCGGCGGAATGTAGATTTCGTTGGTTTCGTTACGGGTCTGGAACTCGCGCGAGTTCATTTCCTCGAAGCGGGCTAAACGGGCTTTGGATTTGGACTGACGGCCCTTGGCACCTTTACGCACCCATTCCAGCTCATGCTTGATGGCTTTGGCGTGGGCATCTTCTTCTTTCTGTTCCTGCTCTAAGCGTTTTTCTTTTGCCTCAAGCCAGGTGGTGTAGTTGCCCTGGTACGGAATGCCGTGGCCACGGTCGAGTTCCAGAATCCACTCAGCACAGTTATCGAGGAAGTAACGGTCGTGGGTAATGGCCACCACGGTGCCCGGATATTCCTCAAGGAATTTTTCCAGCCAGCCGACGGATTCCGCATCCAGGTGGTTGGTCGGTTCGTCGAGCAGCAACATGTCCGGCTTGGACATCAGCAGACGGCACAGCGCCACCCGGCGGCGCTCACCACCGGACAGCTTGCTCACATCCGCATCCCACGGCGGCAGACGCAGCGCATCGGCGGCGATTTCCATCTGCCGCTCCATGTCATGGCCACCAGCGGTTTCGATTAAGGCTTCCAGCTGGCCCTGCTTCTTCGCCAGCGCGTCGAAGTCGGCATCCGGCTCGGCGTAAGCAGCGTA
This sequence comes from Pseudomonadota bacterium, assembly GCA_030145845.1. Classification (GTDB taxonomy): domain Bacteria; phylum Pseudomonadota; class Gammaproteobacteria; order Pseudomonadales; family Oceanobacteraceae; genus Venatoribacter. The sequence continues at coordinate 183,241 of JAIXHJ010000008.1, read as the reverse complement.
AACCGCATCCAGCGCGGCTTTGGCTTCGACGATTTCTGACAGACCATCCTCTACGTTGCCTTTTACGTCTTTATTGAGGTCCAGCTCCGGCTCCTGTGGCAGGTAACCGATTTTCAGATCCGGCTGCGGGCGCGCTTCACCGATGATGTCGTTATCCAGACCCGCCATGATTTTCAGCAGCGTGGATTTACCGGAACCGTTCAGACCCAGCACGCCAATTTTGGCGCCGGGAAAGAAAGACAGTGAAATATCGCGCAGAATCTGCCGTTTGGGCGGAACAATCTTGCCCAGGCGATTCATCGTGTAAACGTATTGTGCCATGTTAAAAAACCCTCATAACAATTGCCGGCAAAGCTACTGAAAACAGGAGCGGATGGCAACTCAATGCCCGCTGATTTACCGTCATACGCGCCGCTTTGCCTGATAAGCAGTTTCCCTGACAGGCTGGGCAGCTATACTGCACCGGTAGTGTTAATTCTGGGAGTGGTTATCCGGACATGCTGTTTCGCCTGTTCTCACAGGATCAGCAGGGCAAAGCTCTGCGTACCGGCCTGCTGAACATTCCGTTATTTGTCCTCAGTTTCCTCTTTCTGGCGCTGGTGCTCGGCTATAACACCTGGAACCAGTACCGGCAGGATCAGGAACTGCTGATGAATGAGGTACGGCTGACGCTGGATAACTACGCCCAGCAATCCGGCCTGCTGGCGCAGGCTGCCTTCAGCGCCAACCGCATGTTCACCAGTGGCCACAGTGATCTGCTGCAAGCCGCCGCCAACGGTACAGAAGCCGACCATAACCGCCTGTGGCAGACCCTCAAACAGTCCATCTTCAATATTACCGGCAGCGTACTGCTCAACAGCAGCGGCGACATCATACTGCAGCTCGGGCCGGCCCTGCACAGCCGTGAAGCCAGCGATATCGGTGACAATATTCTGCAACAGGGCGGCGAGCAGGGCACCTTTACCCTGCGCTACGGTGGCAAAGGCGGCTTCTATTTCTACAGCCGGTTCACCGCCGCCAGCGGGCAGGAATACCTGTTTGTCACCCGCCGCTCCTACAGCAAACTGTCACAGATCATCTACAACGGCCGCTTTCCCGGCTTTGAAATGCTGTTGCTCGATACCCGCGACAACAGCATCAGCATGCGTGAATTCTACTATGCCGACTCCGCCAGCCAGCCTCCGCTGACGGCTGCCGAAGCGGCTCAGGTACTGTACCGCACCAATATTCCGCTGACCCACTGGGACGTGATTGCCCTGCCGGTGGACAACAGCCCGCGCCCGGGTCTGCTGCAGCGGCTGCAGAATCCTCTCATCGTCCTCATTACCTTTGCCCTGCTGTCGGCGGTACTGCTGCTGTTCCTGCGCCGGCAGGAGGTACATGCCCGGCAACTGGAAAATATCCGCCGTCAGACCGAGCAGCGGGCTGACCGGGTGCTGATGTCCATTGACGATGCCCTGATCTCCACCGATCCGCTGGGCGTGATCGATTACGTCAATCCGAAAGGTGCCGCCCTGCTGATTGAGCGCGGTGCGCGGCGCTTTATCGGTGCCCGCCTGAGTGAACTGTGGCCGGATGATCAGGCACTGTGGAACCGCGGCCTGAGCGCTGACGAACTGGATATGCTGCAGGACAGCGGACGCCGGCTGGACATCTGTATCGGCGATGAAAAAAGGGTACTGGAACAGATTTATAACCCGCTGTACGAAGGGCGGCGCATTACCGGCATCGTCTGGCTGCTGCGCGATATCACCGACTCGGTATACGCCGGCCAGGCAGTGGAAGAAAGCCGTGAACGCTATAAAGCCCTGTTTGAGGAAGCCGGTGTGGCTCACTGCCTGCTGGATATTTCCCGCTACACAGATACCGATGGCGAGGTGCAGCTGATCAATGTCAATGACGCTGCCGTACGCATGGCCCGCGCCACCGACCGCCAGCAGCTGCTGCAGGATTATCAGCAGCTGCTCGGTCCCGGCCGCGAAGAAATCCGTAAGGCGCTGTACCGTGCCATCAGCATGGATCTGTCCACCACCGAATTTGAACTGCCGCTGCACACATTTCAGGACGAACAGCGCTGGTTCTGGGTCAACCTCAGTCTGCGCACCGGTGCCCCCGGACAGGCCCTGATGACCCTGCTGGACGTCACCGAACGCAAGCTGGCGGCAGAGGAAGTGAAAGAGCGCGAAGCCTTCTGGTCCAAAGTCACCGCCTCGCTGCCGGATGTGGTGTACGTGATGGAAATTGACGATAACCTCAACACCAACGTCATTTTCTACAACCGTACCATTACCGAAATTCTGGGCTTCCCGCCGGATCAGGCACCAAGAGGTCCGTGGGCAGCGCTGAGCCTGGAAACCGAACGCGAAAGCATCCGCCGCGCGCTGCAGAAAAACCGTGAAACCGCCATGGGCGAGACCAACGAGAGCATTATCCGTTTCCGCGGTTACAATGGCGATATCCGCATTATCAAATTTATCGACACCCCGTTCAGCACCGATGAAAACGGTCTGGTTAACCGCTACATCGGCAGCGGCCGCGACGTCACCGATGACATCGAAAAACAGGAACAGATCGTCGAATCCGAACGCCGCTACCGGCTGCTGGCGGAAAACATCAGCGACGTCATCTGGGCCACGGATATTCACCTTAATTTTGATTTCGTCAGTACCTCGGTCGAACCGCTGCTGGGTTATAAACCGGATGAGCTGCTGCACGAAGGTGTCGGCGCAATTTTCAGCAAACGCGATATCCGCGAATTATCCCGCAGTATGCAGCGTGAGATCCGTTCCGCCATCCAGTCGCCGGGCCGTGACCGGCGCGGCAAAACCCGCATCCGCAAAGACCTGTACGCCACCCGCAAAGACGGCACCGAAGTGCTGCTCGAACTGCAGGCCACCCCGTTATGGAATGATCACAATGAACTGCAGGGCATGCTCGGCATCTGCCGCGATGTGGGCGAAGCGCGGCACATCGAACGCGAACTGAAACTGGCGGCCGAAGTATTCGCCAACAGCAACGAAGCCATTCTGATCACCGACAACACCATGAATATTGCCAACGTCAATCAGTCGTTCTGCAATATCACCGGTTACCGCAGTGAGGAAGTCATCGGGCGCACCCCGGACTTCCTGATTTCATCCGAACGCCACGACATCACCTTTTATGAAGAAATCGGCGAAGCTCTGGTGGTCGACGGTTACTGGCAGGGAGAGATTTTTTATCAGCGCAATAATGGCGAAATCCGCACCGGCTGGGCCGGGGTCAGTGCCATCCGCGACGATAAATACGAAGTCCAGAGTCTGATCATCATTATGTCCGACATCACCGAGCGTAAGGTGATTGAAGAACGCATCCACAAACTGGCCTATTTCGATCCGCTCACCGGCCTGCCCAACCGCAGTCAGATGCATGAACGGCTGGATCAGATGCTGAGGGCAGCAGCACAGAAAAACGAAGCCGTTGCCCTGCTGTTCATCGACCTCGACCGCTTCAAACCCATCAATGATTCCATGGGCCATCCGGCCGGCGATCAGGTACTGAAAGAAGTTGCCCAGCGGCTGCAGCAATGCACCAAAAAAGACGACATGGTCTGCCGTATGGGGGGTGACGAATTTACCGTGGCGCTGGCCGGCAGCAAAGACAGCAACAAAGCCGCCGATACCGCGGTAAAAGTGGCCGAGCGTATTCTGCACACGGTCAGCCGGCCTTATATTCTTGGCCAGCGGGAAGTCTTCGTCAGCGCCAGTATCGGTATATCCATTTACCCGTATGACGGCGGCAGCGTAATTGAACTGCTGAAGAACTCGGACATGGCCATGTACCACGCCAAGAGCCTCGGCCGCGACAACGTGCAGTTCTTTGATCATAAAATGAATGAAAAAGCGGTCGAGCTGCTGGAAATGGAAAATGATCTGCGCCACGCACTGGCGCGGGACGAGCTGGAACTGTATTACCAGCCGCAGTTTCAGGCCGGTTCCGGCAAAGCCGTGGCCGCCGAAGGCCTGCTGCGCTGGAATCACCCCCGCCGCGGGCTGATCCCGCCGGGTATTTTTATTCCGATTATTGAAGACACCGGTCTGATTACCCCGATCGGGCAATGGGTACTGGAACAGGCCTGTCAGCAGTTTGCCCACTGGCACCGTGCCGGTGTCAGCCTGCAGCGCATTGCTGTCAACGTATCCGCACGTCAGTTCCGTCAGGATGATTTTATCGACATCGTCAAAAATGCCATCGCCAAAGCCGGTATCCGCCCTGACCAGCTGGAACTGGAACTGACGGAAAGTATTCTCATCGACGACATTGAACACACACTGGATGCCCTCACCCGCCTGCGCGCCATCGGTGTGCGCACCGCCATTGATGATTTCGGTACCGGCTATTCATCGCTCAATTACCTGAAACAGTTCCCGGTGGATACGCTCAAAATCGACCGCAGCTTTATCCAGAACCTGCCGCATAATGCCGACGATGCCCAGATCACCCGCACCATCATCGCCATGGCCCATAACCTGGGGATGGGGGTGATTGCCGAAGGGGTGGAAACCCAGGCCCAGCTGGACTTCCTTATTTCCGCACGCTGCGAAGAAGTACAGGGCTATCTGTTCAGCCGTCCGGTGCCGCAGGATGAACTGCTGCCGGCCATCAATAGCTGACCAGGTGGTCATATTCCACCGGCCGGATTGAGACAAATTCAAGGCGAAATTGATGCCTTCTCAAGTGCCAGCAGGCGCAGTTTGCGCTAGAATGCCCGCCTTCCAGATTTTAACCCCGGATAATACCCCCTTGTGAGAGGATGCCCTGATGTTTAGCCGTGATATGAACATAGCGGATTTTGACCCAGAACTGTGGTCCGCGATGAAAGCCGAAGATGCCCGTCAGGAGCATCATATCGAGCTGATCGCTTCCGAAAACTACACCAGCCCGCGCGTGATGGAAGCTCAGGGCTCACAGCTGACCAACAAATACGCTGAAGGTTATCCGGGCAAACGTTACTACGGCGGCTGTGAACACGTGGACGTGATCGAACAGCTGGCCATCGACCGCGCCAAAGAACTGTTCGGCGCCGGTTATGCCAACGTACAGCCACACTCAGGTTCCCAGGCCAACGCAGCGGTTTACTTCGCCCTGTGTCAGCCGGGCGACACCATTCTGGGTATGAGCCTGGCCCACGGCGGCCACCTGACTCACGGTGCCTCCGTGTCATTCTCCGGCCGCATCTACAACGCGGTACAGTACGGTCTGAACCCGGAAACCGGCGAAATCGACTACGAAGAAGTGGAACGTCTGGCCAAAGAACACAAGCCGAAAATGATCGTGGCCGGTTTCTCTGCTTACAGCCGTGTGGTTGACTGGCAGCGTTTCCGCACCATCGCCGACGAAGTGGGCGCGTACCTGTTTGTCGATATGGCCCACGTGGCCGGTCTGATCGCTGCCGGTCAGTATCCGTCGCCGGTTGGTATCGCCGATGTGGTTACCACCACCACCCACAAAACCCTGCGCGGCCCGCGCGGTGGCCTGATTCTCGCCAAAGAAGATGAAGAGCTGAACAAAAAGCTCAACTTCGCGGTATTCCCGGAATCCCAGGGTGGCCCGCTGATGCACGTCATCGCCGCCAAAGCCGTGTGCTTCAAGGAAGCCATGACGCCGGAATACAAAGAGTATCAGGCTCAGGTGCTGAAAAACGCCCGCGCCATGGCCGAAACCTTCATCAGCCGCGGCATCAACATCGTGTCCGGCGGTACCGACGATCACCTGTTCCTGGTGGATCTGATCGGCAAGGAATACTCAGGTAAAGATGCTGACGCCGCACTGGGCCGCGCCAACATTACGGTGAACAAAAACTCTGTACCGAACGACCCTCGTTCACCGTTCGTGACCTCCGGCATCCGCGTCGGCAGCCCTGCTGTCACCAGCCGTGGTTTCGGCGAAGAGCAGTGTGTGCAGCTGGCGAACTGGATCTGCGATGTGTTCGAAGGTCTGGAAAACGGTACATCTGAACAGGTGGAAGCTGAGGTGAAAGCCAAAGTAATCGCCCTGTGTGAGCAGTTCCCGGTTTATAAATAAGCCGCTGCTGCTGAGAAACGCCCGGCCCGGCTTAACGCTGCGCCGGGCGTTTCTGTTTCCGGGCCCGGCTGACAATCTCCCTGACAATCCGCTCACTGTCATCATTCCGTCATCTGCTGTTCATAGGATGACGGCACAATCCGCCCCGAAAACCGGCATATCACCGAGGGAGCCGCTATGAACGCCAACTGGTCCCCGATCACAGAATCCAGTCTGCTGGATATGCTCAGCGAAGCAGAAAGCCACCTCGACGCCTCATCCGCGGCCATCTGGCGCATGATCCGTCTGCCCAAACCCGAACTCTGGCAGCAGCACCCCTGGGGGGACGAAGTCTGCGGCTTCTGGGTCATTGCCGCCTTCAGCCGCCACTGCATCTATTACAACGACATGAGCGATGGCTTCAGCCTCGGTCAGTTCAGCCAGTGGGGCCGGATTGAAGATTATCAGGCGGAACGCCTGACACTGGTCGAACGTCTGCAGAACCTGATGGCCCCACTGAACTGCCTGACCGAAGCCTGATGGCAGAATATCACCCCGGCTGAATTTTCCCCGGCCGGGCATAACCGGTCAGATTTGCCTGTTTTTCCTCCTGTCACTGCCGGATTGCACCTGTCAGCAGCGGCACAGCGCCGCAGGCGCTGCAGACGCCCCCCTATTCCTGCCCGCTGCATCCACACCGGACAACAAAAATTGTCCGTCTGTTACCTCGTACCCACCGTCTGATGCCGTTTAAATAGTTTCACAGGCATAACAATAACGACTCAGAGGATGCTGCGATGACCACGACTCAGGCAGAGACTGCCACCCCATCCGCAAGCCGCCAGACTGCCGGTGCAAAAGCCAATATCCCGCCACGGCGGATGGATTTTGAATTCGCCGATGACACCAGCCGCTACTGGTACCGTAACAGCCCGTTCCTGACCACCTTCTGGACCACACTGTCAGCGCTGTTTCCGGAAGGCGAAACCTTTTTTGTCGACTCGGTGCGCAACTACCGCAAACAGATCACCGATCCGCTGCTGAAGGCTCAGGTGTCCGGCTTTATCGGTCAGGAAGCCATGCACAGTAAGGAACACACCGCCTTTAACGAGCTGGCAGAAAAACACGGCCTGCCGGCCAACAAACTGGATAAGGAACTGGGCGTACTGCTGCGTCTGACGCGCCGCTTTGTACCGAAGAAAAGCCAGCTGGCGGTCACCGTGGCGCTGGAGCATTACACCGCCATCCTGGCCGAACAGCTGCTGCGCGACCCCAGCCATCAGGCCAACATCCAGGACCCTGAAGCGCTCAAGCTGTGGATGTGGCATGCGCTGGAAGAAAATGAGCACAAAATCGTCGCCTACGACGTTTACCGCCTGATCGGTGGCGGCTACTTCCACCGCGTGATCACCATGCTGATTGTCACCCTATTCTTCTTCGCCGTGGTCGGCAGTGGTCATCTCCGCCTGCTCGCGGCTGACCGCAAGCTGACTGATTTCCGCGGTAACCTGAAAGGGTTCTGGTACCTGTGGGGGCCGAAAGGCCTGTTCCCGAAACTGCTGCCACAGTATCTGGATTTTTTCCGGCCGGGCTTTCACCCCAACGACCACGATACCGTACAGCTGCTGGATGACTGGCGCGAAAAAATGCTCGGCCCCGGCGGCATGCTGGCCGATCAGATCAAGAACCCGCAACGGGCCTGAAAAACAGCCGCTTAAACAGCGCGCCGGCACGCTCTGTGCTGGCGCTGGCCCGCCAAATCCCTTAAAATCCGCGCTCTCATTCATCGAGCCGCTCTTTACCAGTTATGCATTGCCCTTTCTGCGCCCATCCCGAAACCAAGGTTATCGATTCACGTCTGGTGGCAGATGGCGAACAGATCCGTCGTCGCCGGGAATGCATCAGCTGTGGAGAACGCTTTACCACCTTCGAAACCGCCGAACTGGTGATGCCCCGCGTCATCAAAAGCGACGGCACCCGCGAACCCTTCAACGAAGACAAACTGCATGCCGGTATCCAGCGCGCGCTGGAGAAACGCCCGGTCAGTGTCGAAGACGTTGAAGCTGCTCTGGTACGTATCAAACAGCAACTGCGCGCCTGTGGCGAACGTGAAGTGCCCAGCCGGATGCTGGGTGAGTGCGTAATGGCCGAACTGCGCCAGCTCGATCAGGTAGCCTATGTGCGCTTTGCCTCCGTCTACCGCAGTTTCCAGGATCTGGACGAATTCCGTGCTGAAATCGAACGCCTGTCGGCGCCACTGCCGCTGATCCGGCCGGAGGAAGAAGCATGAGCCACGAAGTCTGGATGGCACGGGCACTGCAACTGGCCCGGCTGGGACTGTATTCCACCAGCCCCAATCCGCGGGTCGGCTGCGTGATCGTCAAAGACGGCGCCATCGTCGGCGAAGGCTGGCACCAGAAAGCCGGTGAACCACACGCCGAGGTCCACGCCATGCGCATGGCCGGCGAACAGGCACGCGGCGCCACCGCTTACGTGACACTCGAACCCTGCAGCCATTACGGCCGCACGCCGCCCTGTGCCGAAGGCCTGATCAAGGCCGGCGTCGCCCGGGTGGTCGGTGCCTGCGCCGACCCGAACCCGCTGGTTGCCGGACGCGGTTATCAGATGCTGCGCGATGCCGGTGTCGAGGTCATCACCCCCTGTCTGGAAGCCCAGGCCATTGAGGTCAACCAGGGCTTTATGCAGCGCATGCAGACCGGGCTGCCCTACACCCGCATCAAGCTGGCACAGAGCCTGGACGGCCGCACCGCCATGGCCAGTGGTGAGAGTCAGTGGATTACCGGCCCCCACGCGCGTGCCGATGTACAGCGGCTGCGGGCACGCAGCTGTGCCATCATTACCGGCACCGACTCAGTGCTGCTCGACAACCCGTCGATGACCGTGCGTCCGGCAGAAACCGGCATTGAACAGGAAGCACGCCTGTGGCGGCAGCCTTTACGCGTCATCATTGACGGACAGCAACGGCTGCGTGGCAGCGAAACGATATTCTCACAGGCCGGTGATATCCTGCTCGCCGTCACCGACGCCGCAGCGGTAAAAGTTGAGCGCGACCCGGCACTGGGCAGTCTCAGTATCTGGCAAAGCCCGGCAAACGCTGACGGTAACGTGGACCTGAGCGCCCTGCTGCACCACCTGGGCGGACTGGGCAGCAACGAAGTCCTGATCGAAAGCGGCGCGCGGCTGGGCGGCGCTTTTATCCGCACCGGGCTGGTCAACGAGCTGGTGCTGTACTGCGCCCCAACGCTGCTGGGGAGTAATGCCCGCCCGCTGCTATCCTTAGGGCTGGATAACATGAACGAACAGATCCGCTGGCACTGGCAGGACGTACGCCAGGTTGGCGGCGATCTGCGCCTGACACTGACCCCGGATACGGAGAACGCTGGTGTTTACCGGAATCATTGAAGCCATCGGCTCGGTCGCTTCAGTCAAGAATACACAGGGCGACCTGACACTGCATATCCGCACCGGGGCACTCGACCTGACCGATGTGCGTCTGGGTGACAGCATCGCCACCGGCGGTGTCTGTCTGACCGTCACCGGTTTACCCGGCGACGGTTTTATCGCCGATGTCTCGCGTGAGTCGCTGGCGCATACCCGCATCGGCAGCTGGCGCAGCGGAACGGCGGTCAATCTGGAAAAAGCCATGACGCCGTCCACCCGCATGGGCGGCCATATTGTCACCGGTCATGTGGACGGTGTCGGCGTGGTGAAAAAATGCAGCGCGGATGCCCGCTCTGTGCGCCTGACCATTGCTCCGCCGGCGGCGCTGAAAAAATACATCGCCGCCAAAGGTTCCATTACCGTTGACGGTGTCAGCCTGACTGCCAACGCCCTCAGCGCTGACGGTTTTGAACTGAATATCGTGCCGCATACGGCACAGGAAACCACACTGAATACTCTGACCACAGGCTCGGAAGTTCATCTGGAAGTGGACGTTATCGCCCGCTATCTGGAACAGCTGCTGCGGCCGGAGAACAGTGACGGACAAACGCACTCTTCCGGTAACATCAGTCAGGCATTACTGATGCAAAACGGATTCTGGAAATAGGCAAAGCTGTATGGCACTGAACAATATCGAAGACATTATTGCCGATATCCGCGACGGTAAAATGGTCATCCTGATGGATGATGAAGACCGCGAAAACGAAGGTGACATTATCGTCGCCGCGGAAAAAGTAACGCCGGAAATCATCAATTTCATGGCCACCGAAGCGCGCGGACTGATCTGCCTGACGCTGACCGGCGAACGTTGCGATTATCTCGGCCTGCCGGCCATGGTCGCCGGCAACGGAGCAAAATTCTCCACGCCGTTTACCGTTTCCATTGAAGCGGCAGAGGGGGTCACCACCGGGATTTCCGCTGCTGACCGGGCAAAAACCATTCTCGCGGCGGTTAATCCGATGGGCAAACCGGAAGACATCGTCCAGCCGGGTCATATTTTCCCGCTGCGCGCCCGCCCGGGTGGCGTTCTCAGCCGGGCCGGTCACACCGAAGCCGGCTGTGATCTGGCGCGTCTCGCCGGTCTGATTCCGGCCGCGGCCATCGTCGAGGTGATGAACGCCGACGGCACCATGGCACGGCGCCCGGATCTGGAAAAATTTGCGGAAAAACACGACATCAAGGTGGGCACCATTGCCGACCTGATTCATTACCGCATGGCGCACGAAAAAACGGTGGAACTGGTTGAAGAAGAAACCGTCAGCACAGAATACGGCGACTTTATGCTGCGTGTATTCCGCGACAGCATCCAGAATGAAACCCATCTGGCACTGACCCTGGGTGACATCCGCGCCGATGACCCGGTTCTGGTGCGGGTGCAGTCCAACAACATGCTGCGCGACGTACTCGGTCTGCGCAAACCGGCAACTGACAGCTGGTCGACCGGCGCAGCACTGCAACGCATTGCCGCCGCCGGCCAAGGTGTGCTGGTGCTGCTGTCCGCCGGTCAGGCGGAATGTGTGGAAGACGCGCTGAATGATTATTTCGGCCGTGCCCGTCCGGTACGCAGCCCGAATAAAGACAGTTCCGGTGCCTTCCTGACCATTGGTACCGGTTCACAGATTCTGCGCGAGCTGGGCGTGAAGAAAATGCGCCTGCTCAGCTCTGAAATGAAATACAGCGGTATTTCCGGCTTCGATCTGGAAATTACCGAATATCTGCCTTTTAACGAATAATTGTTTATTCAGGAAACTGACCATGAAACAGATTGAAACCATTGAAGGAAATCTGACGCCGAACGACGGCAAATACGCCATCGTCGTCGGTCGCTGGAATGCCTTTGTTGTTGAAAGCCTGCTGGAAGGCGCAGTGGATTCCCTGGCCCGTCACGGCGTCAGCGATGACAACATCACCATTATCCGTGCCCCGGGTGCTTTTGAAATTCCACTGGTGGTGAAAAAAGCCGCTGAGAGCAAAAAATACGACGCCGTGATCGCACTCGGTGCCGTTATCCGCGGTGGTACCCCACACTTTGAATACGTGGCCGGCGAATGTGTAAAAGGTCTGGCGTCGGTTTCTCTGGACGCCGGTGTTCCTGTTTCCTTCGGTGTGCTGACCGTTGATACCATCGAACAGGCCATCGAACGTTCCGGTACCAAAGCCGGTAACAAAGGTGAAGAAGCTGCCATGTCAGCCTTCGAAATGGTTGCCCTGCTGAAAGCCATGGAGGCCTGACCGCATGTCACGTGCTTCCGGCAACCAGAAAGCCAGTCCTGCCGCCCGCCGCAAAGCCCGCCGCTTTGCGGTACAGGCTCTTTATCAGTGGCAACTGGCGGGAGCGGATCTGTCTCAGATTGAGGCTGAATTCCGCTCTGACAACGACATGAACAATGTCGATATGGAATATTTCCATGAAATCCTGCACGGCGTGCCACGCGAAAAAGTCATGCTGGACGATAAAATTTCGCCGCTGCTTGACCGTCGTATGGATGAAATGACCCCGGTGGAACTGGCGATCCTGCGCCTCGGTGCTTTCGAAATGGTGCGTCGCATTGATGTACCGTACAAAGTCGTGATCAACGAAGCGGTGGAGCTGGCCAAAACCTTCGGTGCGACCGACGGCCACAAGTTTATCAATGGTGTTCTGGATAAACTGGCACAACGCGAACGCAGTGTCGAAATCCGCGGTCCACGCGGCTGACACAGTACGGGGAAGCTGGCATGGATGATCATCACCCGGGCGAATTTGCCTTAATCCGGGAGCATTTTTCCCACGGCTTCCCACACAACGCCGGCATCCTTCTGGGTGTCGGTGATGATGCCTCCCTGATTACCCTGCCTGACGGCTGTGAACTGGCCCAGAGTATCGACACTCAGGTCGCCGGTATTCATTTTCCCGCCACGGCACCGGCTCACCTGATTGCCCAGCGCGCGCTGCGTTGTGCGGTATCCGATCTGGCGGCTATGGGCGCGGAACCGCAGGGCTTTCATCTGGCGCTGACCCTGCCGGATAACGACCGCCACTGGCTGGCGGATTTCACTCAGGGCCTGCGCGCCGCTGCCGGCGAAATGAACATTGCCCTGCTTGGTGGCGACACCACCTCAGGACCGGCGCTGATTATCAGCATACAGGTGCAGGGTTGCGTACCACACGGCCAGGCTCTGCGCCGTGATGCGGCCCGGGTGGGCGATGATATCTGGGTATCCGGGGTCATCGGTGCCTCTGCGCTGGCCCTGCCGTCCGTTCTGCAGCAGCCGGCATCCGCAAGCGGCCCGGCACAGGCTTATTATTTCCCCCGCCCGCAACTGCAACTGGGTATCGCCCTGCGCGGTATCGCCACGGCCTGTCTGGATATTTCCGATGGCCTGCTGCAGGACGCCGGCCATATCGCCCGCGCATCCGGCGTCAGCCTGATGCTCTGCGCTGAGGATATTCCGGCGGCCGCTGGTTTCCCTGGCAAGCCGTGGCTGACCTGTATCACCGGCGGTGATGATTACCAGCTGCTGTTCACGGCTCCGGCGGCACAGCGGCCATACCTGCAGCAATTACAGCACCGCTTCCCGGCGCTCAGAAAAGTTGGTGTGGTGCAGCCGTCAACTGAGGGCAAACACAGGGTTGCCGTCCATTCTGCCAACGGCCCGGTAGCCATTCCGGCGCACGCCGGTTATCAGCATTTCTGAAGACTGACCGCGTGTCTGTCATCCTCCGCACTGCGGTTCAGCCGGTGCAGATAATCCAGCTCTTCTGCCGTCAGTAATTGCCGGATGTCATTACCCTGCGTGCCTGGCGCAACAGCGGGTTTGTCGTGTGCACGTGCCGCCCGGAGCAGATAAAACAGCAGCAGCGTCAGCAGAAAATTCACCAGGACCACCCCGCTGAAAAATGCCACATAACCGTCCGTGCCATAGCCTGTTGCGGGCGCACTCTGCAGATGCAGCTGCCAGCCCCAGGCAGGATATTGCCCGCGCCAGTGGACCGGCTGCCGCCTGTCCGCTTGCCCGGCCGCCGCTGAAGACCCGATCAGCTGCCCCTGCGCACTGTATACGTCCACCCGGATATCAGCTCCGGTCAGTGGCGCGATACTGCGCATGGCCAGTTGTTTTGCCTCATCGCCGCTCAGTATGCCGCGCTCAGCCTGCTGCCGGACAATATCGAACTGCTGATACAGACGCTGTGCGAGCAGGCTGAATGTCTGTTCTTTCTCGTGCATTCCATGCCGGATGTCATAGGCGATCAGCCCTGTCGCGACAATAAAAACCAGCCCCGACAACAGCAGATAAATCACCAGAATATTACGTATTGTTTTCATACCTGACACCAGACGCCAGCCGGAAAGGACAACAGAACCGCTTCGTATCATGCGCGGAATTTAAACACAGGGCGTCGGGTGAATAAGTAATTTTTATGTCAATAAAAGCCTTTGACCGGCATCAGCAGAAGACACCTTACGCCAGCGCCGGACATTTACCGGCCTGTGTCAATCCCTGCCGGTCAGACACTGATATAGTAAATCCGTTCCTGCACCGGAGAATCTGTCATGCCTTTTTATACCACCAGCGATAACGTCCGCCTGCACTATCAGAAAACCGGCTCCGGCCAGCCATTATTAATGGTGCCCGGCTGGAGCTGCAGCCTGCATTTTTTTGATAAAAATATCGGACCACTGTCCGAACAGTTTACTGTGATCGCCGTTGACCTGCGCGGTCATGGTGATTCTGAAGACCCCGGCCACGGCCATCGTATCGCCCGCTATGCCATGGATATCCGCGAGCTGCTGGATCATCTTGACGCCGATGATGTCACCGCCATTGGCTGGTCAATGGGTGCCTCGGTGCTGTGGAGTTATATGGAGCTGTTCGGTACGCACCGTATCCGTAAACTGGTCAGTGTCGACCAGTCGCCGGCACAGTATTTTGCTCCGGACTGGAAATGGGGACAGCTGGGCTGTTATGACGTTGAATCGTTCCTGCGCCTGTGTGCCAGCCTGCAGTATGAAGAACGCGCCAATGCCGAAGGTACCGTGCATGGCTGTCTGCACCGCGAACCTGATGCTGATGAAGTAAAATTCCTGGCGGATGAAATTATGAAATGCCCGGCGCAGGTAAAAATCGACATTATGCGCGACCACACCAATCTCGACTGGCGGGATTTTATTCCGCATATCCGGGTGCCGACACTGGTCTGTGTCGCCCGGGAGAGTCAGGTTTTTCCGTGGCAGGGCAGCGCCTGGGTCGGCGAACAGATTGCCGGGGCCAGAACCGAGTTTTTTGATAACTGCGGTCATATGCTGTTCTGGGAAAATCCGGAAAAGTTTAATCGCGTGGTGGCGGAATTCGCCACCGGGTAAAAGTGAGTGGCGGTATTCGCCGCCGGGTAAAAGTATGTGGCGGTATTCGCCGCCGGGTAAAAGTATGTGGCGGAATTCGCCGCCGGGTAAACCTTATGGCAGTGCGTCTGCTGACACACTGCCATGGCATCAGCTGCGCTGATGCTGCAGCATATAATCCCGCGGAGACACCCCATACTGCTGATGAAAGCGGCGGGTAAAATGACTGGGGCTGACGTAACCCACTTCGTAGCAGACTTCGGTAATCCCCCGTCCGCCGGCAATCAGTTCCCGCGCCCGTTCCAGCCGCCGTTGTTGCAGATACTCCATCGGCCCGGTGCCCATTACATGCCGGAACTGCTGATAAAATTTGCTGCGTGACATGCAGGCAATTTTACACAGCCGTTCAACATCAATGGCTTCCGCCAGATGCTCATCAATATAACGCACCACTTCGGTCAGACCATTCAGGGTCGGATCATTGCGCGCACAGTGCAGCAGGAAATTGCGCCCCTGCTGACGCAGCATACGGGTCAATAATTCGGTCACGCCCAGATTCAGCACCAGATCACGGTCCGTATCATTGCTCATAAAGCTGTCAACAATACGTACGAGTAACTGCTGTGTGGCTTCGGTATGAAACACATGCAGCACATGATCATGCTGCGGGCTCCACTCACCCAGCTCCTGCGGTAACGGGTTTTTCTGATTGAGCTGATCACAGACCTGACGCAGCCGTTCACGGCTGATGCCCAGCGTCAGACAGCTGGTCGGATCATTCAGTGTGGCTTCGGGGAAATCAATATCCACCCGTTCACCCGGTGCCATCACAAAAGATTCGTGCGGCAGGAATTCGGAATTAAAGTGCTGTTTTCCGTGCAGGATTTTTTTGCCGCTGATCATGCCGCAGTACAGCACTTCTTCGGCCTCCAGACGGACTTTTTCTGCACTGGCAAAGGTATCGTAAATGGACAGTTCAGCGCCGTGGCTTGCAAAGATGGTGCGGTTTTCCACCATTTGCCGGGGACCGGATCCGGCCATCATCTGACGCCGGTTAAAAGCGGCCTGACCGGCCAACGCGTTGTGCGGCATAACACCTCCGGAGCTGTCAGACAGCAGTATCTGTTTGTTTTCCTTATTGTTTTTATTTGCCTGGAAAAGGTTCCGGGCGTTCCGGACTGCACCAGGGCAACGGGACGCTCAGCAAAGTCATACAGACGCTCAGGCAAGCAGACATTTATCAGATCACATAGCCTGATCCTGCACAACCCCGGCGGCCTGCTGAGCCCTGCCGACGAAACAATAACAAGGAGAATTTCCATGATTTATGCCAATCCCGGGCAGACAGGTTCTGTCGTCACCTTCAAAGAACAGTATCAGAACTACATCGGCGGTGACTGGGTCAAACCCGTCAACGGCCGCTACATGGATAACATCAGTCCGGTCAACGGTCAGGTGTTCTGCCAGGTGCCGCGTTCCGACGGTGCCGATATTGAACTGGCACTGGATGCTGCCCACGCGGCGAAAGATGCCTGGGGCAGAATGTCGGTTACCGAACGTTCCAATATTCTGTTAAAAATTGCTGACCGTATTGATGCCAATCTGGAAACCCTGGCGGTTGCCGAAACCTGGGACAACGGTAAAGCCGTGCGTGAAACCCTCGCTGCTGACGTGCCGCTGTCCGCCGATCATTTCCGTTATTTCGCCGGCTGCATCCGCGCGCAGGAAGGCACCATCGGTGAAATTGATGAAACGACGGTGGCTTATCATTTTCACGAACCGCTGGGCGTGGTCGGTCAGATTATTCCGTGGAACTTCCCGCTGCTGATGGCCGCCTGGAAACTGGCACCGGCACTGGCAGCCGGTAACTGCATTGTGCTGAAGCCCGCCGAACAGACACCGGTATCCATTCTGGTGCTGGCGGAGCTGATCGGCGATCTGCTGCCGGCCGGGGTACTGAACATTGTTAACGGCGTTGGTGCCGAAGCCGGTCAGGCGCTGGCCACCTCAACCCGTATCGCCAAAATTGCCTTTACCGGTTCCACCCCGGTGGGGGCACACATTATGAAATGTGCCGCGGAAAATATTATTCCGTCGACGGTTGAGCTGGGCGGTAAATCACCGAACATTTATTTCGCCGACGTGATGAACCATGAAGACAGTTTTCTCAGTAAGGCCGTGGAAGGCACGGTACTGGCATTCTTCAACCAGGGTGAAGTCTGTACCTGTCCCAGCCGTCTGCTGATTCAGGAAAGCATGTACGATGACTTTATGGCGAAAGTGATCGAGCGTGTCGGTCAGATCAAACGTGGTAACCCGCTCGATACCGAAACCATGGTCGGTGCCCAGGCATCGCAGGAGCAGTTCGACAAAATCATGGGCTATCTGGAAATCGGCCGTCAGGAAGGCGCTGAAGTCCTGACCGGCGGCGGTGCCGAATCCCTTGCCGGTGACCTGAGCAGCGGCTATTACATTCAGCCGACGCTGCTGAAAGGCAATAACGACATGCGCGTTTTTCAGGAAGAAATCTTCGGTCCGGTGGTCGCTGTCACCACATTCAAAGATGAGGAAGAAGCGCTGGCCATTGCCAACGATACCGAATTCGGTCTCGGTGCCGGCGTCTGGTCGCGCGATATGAACCGTGCCTACCGTATGGGCCGCGGCATTCAGGCCGGCCGTGTGTGGACCAACTGCTACCACGCCTATCCGGCACATGCTGCCTTCGGTGGTTACAAGAAGTCCGGCGTCGGCCGCGAGACACACAAAATGATGCTCGATCATTATCAGCAGACCAAAAACCTGCTGGTCAGCTACAGCACCGATCCGCTCGGCTTCTTCTGATGCGGCGGCGGGAAACGCTGCCCGCTGGCTTTTCCCGCCGGCATCGCGACGATATCCACAGGCCAGCAGCCGTCACTGCCGTCACCTGAGCGTTTTTCGTCGGGGCTCGCCTGATGGCACCCTTTGCCCCGCTGTGCGGGGCTTTTTTGTGCCTGTCTGTTTTATGCAACAAACCTTTCCCCGCCGGGGCCTGTATTTCCGCCATGACTGTGGCAGCCTGTCGGTCTGACACTGAAGCGGACTGCGCATGAAACCACTGCACGATATTCCATTCTCCCTGCTGGAACTGGCCTCGGTGCCACAGGGCTTTTCCGTCAGCGCCACCCTGCAGGCCATGCTGGATTATGCCCGTGCGGCTGACCGGCTGGGCTGCCGCCGTTTCTGGCTGGCCGAACATCACAATATGGAAGGCATCGCCAGCAGCGCCACCGCGGTGCTGATCGGTCAGGTCGCAGCGCACACGCAACAGATACGGGTCGGCTCCGGCGGCATCATGCTGCCGAATCATCCGCCGCTGGTGATCGCCGAACAGTTCGGCACCCTCGACAGCCTGTATCCGGGGCGGATTGACCTCGGTCTCGGGCGCGCGCCGGGCACGGATGCCATAACCAGCCGGGCACTGCGCCGCAGTGATCTGCATGCCGAGCAGTTCCCGCAGGAAGTGGCCGAGTTACAGCAGCTGCTGGGGGAAGGTGATCCGGCCGGTCAGATCCGGGCCTATCCCGGCCGTCACAGCCAGGTGGCTGTCTGGCTGCTCGGCTCCAGCCTGTTCAGTGCCCAGCTGGCGGCGCAGCGTGGTCTGCCCTATGCCTTTGCCGGTCACTTTGCCCCGCGTCTGGCGCGCGAGGCGCTGAGTCTGTACCGCCATCAGTTCCGGCCGTCAGAACATCTGCAGCAACCTTATGCCATGCTCTGCCTGCCACTCATTCTGGCCGACAGCGATGACGAAGCCCGTTATCTGGAAACCAGCTCGCAACAGCGGGTGCTGGCGTTGCTGCAGGGTAAGCCGCTGTATCTGCCACCACCGGTGGCGTCCATGGACGGTATCTGGAGTGACTACAGCAGGGCTCAGGTGCAGGATTTTCTCGCCCTGTCAGTCAGTGGCGGACCGGCCAGTGTGGCCTCGAAACTCAACGCGCTGGTGCAGCAGATGCCGGTCGATGAGCTGATGTTTACCAATGATATTTATGACCGCCGGAAACGCATCCGGGCGCTGGAATTACTGCAGCAACTGCAGCAGCACTGACGCTCAGGCAAAGCCGGCGCGGCTGCGGATATAGTCGCACTCCGGACTCAGGCGGACGATCTGATTGAACACGTCCGGCGCCAGCCTGTCCATGGCGCCACAGTCACAGGCCCAGCGCATGGCCTGCTGATAGATGGCATCTTCGCTGTAGGGGGGCCACCCCTGCAGATCACGCTGTTTATCCTGCGGGTAAGGGCCGCTGAACTGAAAGCGGTAGGCCGCCCGGGCAAACGCCAGCGGCATCAGTTCTGCCCAGCGTTCCGCCTCGGCTTCCTCCAGCCCCAGCTGCTGCAGCGCCGCCACCTGAGCATCGAAACCGGCCGCGCAGTGTAACGCCTGCGCCAGCGGCAGCAGATCATTCATCGCCGGCCTCCGTCAGTTCACCACACAGAGCCCGTGGCAGCAGTCGCCGGGCCGCAGTGATCACCTGCGTCCGGTCGCCGGACCGGCTGAGCAGGACATGCAGCTTGGTCAGCGTGGCTTCCAGCGTCATATCGGCGGCGGCGACCAGCCCCGCCTGCGCCAGCGCATGACTGCCGGCGTAAGCCCCCATACTGACGCCACCCTGCTGGCACTGGCTGTGATTAACGATCACCGTGCCGCGTTCAGTCGCCGCCGCCAGCGCATCCAGCAACTGTGGCTGCTGCGGGCCATTACCGGCACCGAACGTCTGCACAATCAGTCCATCCAGCGGCTGTTCCAGCAGCGTCTGCAGCAGGCGGAAATCCATGCCCGGATACAGGGTCAGTACCGCCACCCGCTGTGGCTGCAGCGGCTGCCACTCCGGCGTACGGCTGTGCAGCGCCTGCCATGGCGGACAACGGCGCTGCACATCAATGCCCAGTGTCAGCAGAGGATCGCAGGCCGGTGAGGCAAAGGCGTTGAAACCACGGCTGTTCACCTTGGTACTGCGGTTGCCGCGCAGCAGACGGTGATGGAACAGCAGGCCGACTTCGGCACAGGGATGGTAAGCCGCCACATACAGCGCATTAAGCAGATTATCGTGGCCGTCGGAACGCAGCTCACCCAGCGGAATCTGGGCACCGGTCACGATCACCGGCTTGCCCAGATCGGCCAGCATAAACGACAGCGCCGAAGCGGTGTAAGCCATGGTGTCGGTGCCATGCAGCACCACAAAACCATCGTAGCGGCTGTAATTGGCGAGAATATCCGCTGCAATCTGCCCCCAGTGCTGTGGTGACATATCCGACGAGTCCAACAGCGGCTGATATTCGTGCAGGGTGAACTCCGGCATCTCCGCGCGGGTAAACTCCGGCAGCGAACGCAGCTTCTGTTCCAGCCAGCCGGCCTGTGGCTGCAGACCGCGGCTGGTCGGCACCATACCAATGGTGCCGCCGGTGTAGACGATATAAATGTGTTTACGCGTGGGCATGACGGTTTCACTGCAAGCTGTGTCGGCTGCCATCATAAAACAGACACCGGCTGGACTCACCACCCGGCACAGTTCTATCCTGCCGGTTCTGTCCGCAACCCTGAGATCCCGGCTGTCATGTCACTGCATATTCCTTTCCGTAACGCCTATGCCTCACTGCCGGATACCTTTTTTGCCCGGGTACTGCCGACGGCGGTGAAAAAGCCCGTGCTGATCCGCTTCAATCAGGCGCTGGCGACTGAGCTGGGCATCAGCACCGACGGCGTGGATGAGCAGACGCTGGCCGAGGTATTCAGCGGTAACCGCGTACCGGACAATGCCGAGCCGCTGGCCATGGCTTACAGTGGCCATCAGTTCGGCCACCTCAATCCGCAGCTGGGCGATGGCCGCGCCATCCTGCTCGGCGATGTCGCCGACGGCCGTGGCCGCCTGTGGGACATTCAGCTCAAGGGCGCCGGCACCACGCCATTTTCGCGCATGGGAGACGGCCGCTGCCCACTGGGCCCGGCGCTGCGGGAGTACATTATGTGCGAAGCCATGCACGCCCTCGGCATCCCCACCACCCGGGCGCTGGCAGTGGTGAGCAGCGGTGAGCGCGTGGTCCGGGAACAGCTGGAACCCGGCGCCGTCTTTACCCGCGTGGCATCCAGCCACATCCGTGTCGGTACCTTCCAGTATTTCGCCCTGCGCCGTGATGCCGACGCCCTGCGGACGCTGGCCGACCATGTGCTGGAGCGTCATTACCCGGCCATCGACCGCCAGCGCGACGACCGCTATCTGCAGCTGTTCAGGGCCATCTGTCAGCGCCAGGCAGAGCTGATTGCCCGCTGGATGAACACCGGCTTTATCCACGGCGTGATGAATACCGACAATATGACCATCAGCGGTGAAACCATTGATTACGGCCCCTGTGCCTTTATCGACGCCTATCACCCGCAGACGGTCTACAGCGCCATCGACCGCAACGGCCGCTACGCCTATCAGAACCAGCCGGCCATCGGTCAGTGGAATCTGGCGCGGCTGGCGGAAACCCTGCTGTCGCTGTTTCCCGGCACAGAAAAGCAGGCGGTGGAACAGGCCACCGCGGTGCTGCAGGATTATGCCCAATGGCAACAGCAGGCCTGGCAGCAGGGCATGAATCACAAGCTCGGTCTGTCACAGGTGCAGGAGGGGGACCAGGAAAGAGCGGAACAGCTGCTGGCACTGCTGGATCAGGCCGGTCTCGATTTCACCCTGTTTTTCCGCCGCCTGTGCGCTGTCACCAGCAACGACAGCGACCGCCATGAGGTATTTGCCCTGTTTGAATTACCCGACGTGCACCGCTCCGCCCGGCTGGAAGAAGATCTGCATCACTGGCTGGATGACTGGCAGGCGGCGCTGGCAGCCCGGGAAAGCAGCCCGCAGGCGGCGACACAGCGGATGAAGTCGGTGAACCCGGCGGTGATTCCGCGCAATCACCGCGTTGCTGAAGCCATCGCCGCGGCGGAAACAGGCGACTTCTCGGTGTTTGAGCGTTTATTATCAGCGCTGGCAAACCCTTACGACGACGCGGCGGAATTCAGTGCCTATCAGACTCCGCCATTGCCGCAGGAACAGGTATTGAGAACCTTCTGCGGCACCTGATCACAGGCCCGGAAATGGACGAATCAATCAAAGCCGCCAGCGATTTATCACACCTGATGAATGGCCAGACAGAAACCGCGTTTCAGCTGCTGATCGCCCTGCTGCTGGGCGCGCTGATCGGCCTGCAGCGCGGCTGGGTGTCACGGCAGCAGGAAGCCGGTGCCCGCGTGGCCGGTATCCGTACCTACACCCTGACCTCACTCAGCGGCGCCATTGCCACCCTGCTGGCAACCAAGCTGACCTTCTGGTTTTTACCGGCCATGCTGCTGGTGATCGCCGCCATTGCCATCACCGGCTACCGGGTGCAGGCGCAGCAGACGCACAATGTCAGCATCACCGGCATTATCGGCCTGCTGCTGACCTTCTCCTTCGGTGCCATGACCACCGCCGGGGAGCTTGTCATCGCCGCCATGGCCGCGGTGATCACCACCATCATTCTGGATAACAAAAACGAAATTCACACCGCCCTGCGCAAACTGCAGGAGCATGAGCTGGATGCGGCGCTGAAGCTGCTGCTGATTTCTGTGGTGATGCTGCCGCTGCTGCCGGACGAAGGTCTTGGTCCCGGCGGCGCCCTCAACCCTTATGAAATCTGGTGGATGGTGGTGCTGATCGCCTCAGTATCCTTTACCGGCTATTTTTCCGTGCGTATCGCCGGACCACGCAAAGGCGTACTGTTTACCAGTCTGTTTGCCGGACTCAGTTCCTCCACCGCACTGACGCTGCATTTTTCCCGCCTGGCCCGCACCTCACCGGCGAATGTCCCCTTACTCGCCACCGGAATTCTGATCGCCTGTGGCACCATGTTTCCGCGTATTCTGCTCTACTGTCTGCTGATCAGCCCGCAGCTGGTGCAGCTGCTGGTGTTGCCGGTCGCGCTGATGACACTGACCCTGTATCTGCCCGCTTTCCTGATCAGCCGGCGCCACGAAAAAGCAGCCATCAGCCAGCCGGCACTGGCGCGCAACCCACTGGAACTGCAGTCCGCGCTGGTACTTGGCGGCATGCTGGTGCTGATTCTGATACTGGCAGAATGGCTGCGGGAATGGCTCGGCGACGCCGGTATTTACCTGCTGACCGCGGTCTCCGGGATTACCGACATTGATGCCGTTACCCTGTCGCTGTCGCGTATGTCGGATGCCGGCACGCTGAATCTGAATGTGGCCGCCACCGGTATTCTGATTGCCGCCACCGTCAACAGCCTGTTCAAAGCCGCACTGAGCATGGTCATCGGCCGTACAGCGCTGGGCATACGCGTTGCCCTGCCGATCATAGTCTCCCTGCTCAGCGGCTTCGTCTCGCTGTGGCTACTGCTGTAAGCCGGACGCCGATCTTTCGTAAAAACCGAATCCCCGGTTCGGGATTTTGCGCTTTTTGTCCACCGCCCAGCTGTTAACCTCCGCACTGATTCATCAGAAACGGGAGGCAACATGGGCTTACTGGTAAAAGGCCAATGGCACGATCAGTGGTACGACACCGCCGCCTGCGGCGGCGCCTTTGAGCGCGAAGATGCCAGACTGAGAAACTGGATCAGCGCCGATGGAAGCACGGGCTTTGCCGCCGACAGCGGCCGCTATCATCTGTATGTTTCGCTCGCCTGCCCGTGGGCGCACCGCACCCTGATTTTCCGCGAACTGAAAAATCTCAGCGCGCATATCAGCGTCTCCGTGGTCGCCACCGATATGCTGGAGCAGGGCTGGACCTTTGACAGTGGCAACGGCAGCAGTGGCGATGCCCTGTATCAGTCGCAATACCTGCATCAGATTTATACCCGTCATGACGCCACCTACAGCGGCCGTGTGACCGTACCGGTGCTGTGGGATAAACAGACCGCCAGCATCGTCAGCAACGAATCCTCAGAAATTATCCGCATGTTTAATTCAGCGTTTAACGGCCTCACCGGTAACGCGCTGGATTTTTATCCGCCAGCACTGCAGCAGCAGATTGATGCCATCAATGAGCGCGTTTATCACAGCGTGAATAATGGTGTGTATAAAGCCGGTTTCGCCACCAGCCAGGAAAAATATCAGCAGGCATTTGACCAACTGTTTACCACCCTCGACTGGCTGGAGCAGCGGTTAACAGCGCAGCGCTGGCTGGTCACCGATGACAACGGCACCAGTCACCTGACAGAAGCGGACTGGCGCCTGTTTACCACGCTGATCCGCTTTGATGCCGTCTACGTCGGCCACTTCAAATGCAATTTAAAACGCATCGCCGACTACCCCGCGCTGTCAGGTTTTGTGCGCGATCTGTATCAGTATCCGGGCATTGCTGAGACCGTGAATATGGAACATATCAAGCGCCACTATTACTTCAGCCATAAGAACATCAATCCCACCGGGATCATTCCTGCCGGCCCGCAGCTGGATTTCAGCAGCGCCCACTCCCGCCACCAGCTGCCCTGAGCAGCTGGCACAATCTGTCCTCAGAATTTACGTCAACTTTTATTTCAGACTGTTACAGAATATTTCTGCCGCACATGACCACACAGGACAATTATGTCCCGTTTTTCAGCAGTCCGGCAGCACAGCGGACAATAGCACTGCAGTAACAATAATCGGCAATAAAACAGGCCAATCCGTGTCCGGAATGCACCTGTCAGACAGAATCTGGCACGGATTTAAAAAGATTGTTTTTCCGCCGCCGGCTGAACTAACGTTCCAGCCAAAATAATAACAACACAGGCCGGATAACAATGAAGCGATGGATGCTGGCCGCGGCTGCCGTAACCGCCGCCCTGATACTGGTGATACACAGGGAACCACCACAGACCCTGATCAGCACGTCCGTGGCGCCTGCCACCCCTGACCGCAACCACCCCGCAGCGGCTGTCACCGCACTGCCCGCGGCTGTTCCGGCCGCAAAGCCCTCCCCGCCCGCTGCCATGCAACAGGCCATCACTCAGGTGGCACTGGCTTACGAACAAGCGGCGGCTTATCCGCCCTATTCCACCCCGCTGTCTGCCGCTCAGACAGAATTACTGCAGCCCAATGCCGGCGCAGTCAGCCGCCGGGACCTGAACAGTTTCGGTCTGCCCGGACGGATGACCGTCAGCCTCAACGCTTACCGCTACCGTCCCGGTGACACCATTCATGCTCAGGTGATGCTGTACGGTGACCATAATCTGTTCACGCAGGTGGCGCGGCTGTCGCTGACGCTGAGTGATACGCATAATCAGCCACTGCAGACTCTGCCCGCACAGGCAACCGTCAGTGATGGCCAGCAGCGCTGGGATGTCAGCGTCCGCGCAGCAGAGGACTGGCCCGAGGAACTGAACCTGACCGCCACCCTGATCCTGACCGATGGCGAGCAACTGCAACAGAGCGCACCCCTGCGTCTGTTCACATCCGTGGCAGAGATTACTGCGCTGGGAAAACCTTACCGCGATAACAACGAACTGGTTATTCCGGTTGAACTGGAACAGGCACAACCCGGTTATTACAAACTCGCCGCCTCACTGCACTACGAAGATAAAAAACCGCTCGCCTATCTGCAGGGCACAGCCCGCATCAGCCAGTCCGGCACCCTTGAACTGAGGGTTTACGGCGCACTGCTGACACAACTGCCGGCGACACAGGATCTGTGGCTGGGCAATTTCCGTCTGCGCCGTATTCCGGCAAAACCGGCAGACAACGACGGTCTGGGCTGGGGCAGCAGCCGGCAGGATTTTTTCCGCATTAAACAGATTAATCCGACACATTTTTCCGCTTCCCCTTATCAGGATGCGCAGGCCGCACAACGCCTGCAATTTCTGCAATCGCTGGGTCAGGCCGAAGCCCTGTCCGGCACCCGCTAACAAGGAGAGGATGTATGTTAACAATAAAAATAAAGGCGTTAATCACGGCTCTGTTTCTGCTGTCTGCCGCACTGTTCAGTCTCAGTGTGCAGGCCCAGATGGCAGGGAAGAATGTCATTCTGATTCACGGTCTGAAACCGGCGCAGTTAATGCGTGAAACCGTTACCGCGCAGGAAATTATCAGCGAAGGTGAAGCCGGCTGGTCAGAATTCTGGGGACAGTACGGTGACGACCGGCTCGACTGGAGTTCCAGAAGCCGGCTCGATGCGGATACCGCCCAGCGTGCTTACGATAAAGTCATCGGCTGGGCCCGGAGTGGTTTCTGCGACAACGGCTGCGTACTGGTGACCCACTCCACCGGCGATCTGGTGGCGCGCTATGTACTCGACCAGCAGGATATCTGGACCTCAGCGGCCGGCTATGAGCCGCTCAATATTCTTGCCGTATTTGATTTTGCCGGCGCCGGTGGCGGCTCGGAACTGGCCAGTCTGGCACTGGATGTGGCCGGCAACAGCAACCTGCTGACGGCCGCGGCGCACGCCGCCCTCAATGCCTGGCTGGGGTTTGAAATCACGCCGCAGAATCTGGGCGTACTGAGCGATCTGCGTCCGGCCGTTGCCCGTCAGACCGCCACCGCACCGGGTGCCGTACCGCATCTGCGTTTTGTCGGTGGTGGCAGCCAATATCTGGGCCTGACCGGCCCCTTCCTGCCCGGCACTGATGACGGTGTGGTGGCGCTGCACTCCGCCTGTGGCGCCAGCAGCAGCGACGGCATCGACAGTTGCGTCAGCTACCGCAAACTGAACGGCAAACAGACCAGTACCGATGGCCCGGATGCGCTGTGGTACAACTATTATCCGGTACTGATGGGCGATGACACACACCACAGTGGTGCCATTGATCATCAGACCGGCGTGACCCTGAGTTATGTGAATGCGGATCTGGATGTGGGCGTCAGCGTCAGTCTGGATACGGAAACCAGTACATCCGGTTGGTGGCTGTGGAAAAGCACCTGGTACACAGTGGCCGGGTCGGAAGACTACAGCATGTCGGAAGTATTATTTAATGCCGTAAACTGACGCAGAAATAATGTTCCGTCACTGTGCTGCTCCGGCCCGGTGACGGTTCACCATACTCGCGCCATTACTGCTCAGGCGGGGAGAAAACCAGTGTGCCGGCGCCCGCCACACCAAACACAGAGAAGATCTGCTGAGCCAGATCCCCACTGATCCAGGGATACTTGGTATTTTCATGGCTGGCCGCACCGGACGGTGTTCCGCCACCGGCAAACGGGTAGGTAATAAATTCCGCCTGTGGTGTATCTCCGGCAAAGAAATCCCACACCATTTCCGGTTTTTCACAGGCCGCACAGAGGTATTTTCCGGAGCGGTAAGGTGCACGGGCCGGATCCATATGCTGATCAATCAGCAGCATTTTATCCATATAATGTCCACGCTCTGCCAGTGCTGAAACAGCATACAGAAGAGAGGCGGAATACAGAACGCTGTGCCCCACCTGATCCTGCTTTTCTGCTTTTTCCGTCAGGGCATACACCGTCATGCCGGAAAATACATCCCGGTTAGGAATAACCAGTTCGGCAAAGACCTGTTGATTCACCGCCGGAACCAGCATGACCACCTGATCCAGATGTCCGGCCTGCTGTTGTCCCAGGTAGCGGATCAATTCGGCAACCGGTAACGAGCCGGCAGAATGGGACAGAGTATGAATATGCATGCCGCTCTGCTGTTTCAGTCTCTGCAGTTCTTCCACTAGGTAGCGGCCGTTACTGCCGGGCATAAAACACTGCCGGGCATGGCGCTTCACTTTATCCCAGTGATATTTCCCCAGGCCGTTTTCAGCCTTGCCGCTGACCAGCGGCAGCCACTCGCCTGCGGCGCTGACAATGCCGCTGTCCACATAATCAAGCAGTTCTTCCTGCAGTGTCGCGACCAGGCCATGATCGTTACGCAGTGCCAGCCTTGCCAGCACCCGCAGAGCACGCAGCCGGGCTTCCGTCAGTGGAAACAGGTTGCCGATATCCAGCGCTTCCTGATTGCCTTTACGCTGCTGTTCGTCAGCCACCACCTTCTGCATAGCCAGAGCAATATCGTCCAGCGCTGATCCTGCCACTGTCTTTTCTGCCGGCGGTGCAAATTCTGCCGGCAGTGTCTCAGCTTCCAGCAGAGATAACAGATAACGGACCTGTGCTTCGTCCGGCCCCTGCTGAAATGGCGCCAACCATGCCTGCTTTGCACCCGACGCGCGGTAAATAATCTGCAGAGCGCCGGCTGAGGTTTTATCCGTGGTTAACGGATAGGCATCACTGCTCAGCGATTGACGGCTGTTCAGTGCCGCAGCGAGGGTATCGGTCAGAGCAGCAAACGCCGGCAGGTCCTGCGGCAGGCTTTGCTGTTGTTTGAACAGGTCATCCAGCACACCGGCATCGTAATTCACAAATACCGGATAGAGTTTTTTCTCTACTGCAGTGGTCAGAAACACCTTTTCCAGCAGATTTTTGCCGAGTTTCTCCGTCATGTATTTCTGTGAACTCAGACCACCATGAAAATAAAGCACCACATCGACATCATTGTTTTGCCGGGCTTCACGGATGGCGCGGATAATATTATCCACCCGCTGACGTTCTGCCACATCCTGACTGTCTGCGCGGCAGGCAATGAAATGGCCGGGATAAGCAGAGGAGCGCGTCGCTGCGCCTTCTGCGGCAGAAATATCATCACTGAGTGATTCATCGTAGGGGAGCTGGCAACAGCCAGCGGCCAGGGTCATGGCCAGAGTGGGGAACAGTTGTTTCATAGAGACCTCCCTGTTGAATGCTCCATCAACCAGGATTCAGGCTATACCCCGGCAGCAACGGACGTACAGGTAAGGTCAGGCCATACTGACGGCAGGCTCTGAACACAGAGCCTGCCCGTACTGTTACAGCATCAGTGCAGAACGCACTTTTTCGAGTGATTTTTTACCGAAACCTTTCAGCCGGATCAGGTCATCCAGTGATTCGTATGGCCGGCCGGCAACCATCGTGGCCGCCAGTTTGCGCGATACACCTTTGATCGCTGCCAGCTCTTTTTCACTGGCATGATTGACCGACACCGCCGCCAGGGTGGTTTTTTCTTTCCCTGCTTTTTTCAGTGCCGCCGGCTCTTTCTGCTCGACGGTACGGCGACGGCTGTCAATGCTGACCACCACCGGCGCCGCTTCGCTGACCGGCTGCTCTTCCTCGGCGTCAACCCCGGCCATCACCACAGGTTCAACCTGATAGGTGTGATCAAAGTTAATAAAGTCACGGGTGACAAACGCCCCGCCATCCCATTCACGCAGCATCAGGCACAGATGCCATTCACCGGATGGTGGCTGATCAAACAGCAGGTCATAACGGCAGTCCGGCAGCCAGTGCTGGCCATACAGTTCACCAATCTGAGTACCGGCCAGTGCAATACCGCTGAAGTCCCCGCCCTGATAGGGTTGCGTCAGCGCCCACAGTTCAATACGCAGGGTACCGCTGAGGTTATCCTGTGCACAGTCGCTGGCGATGCCATCCAGGCTGATGAGAATACGTCCGTCGCTGATCTGATAGCCTGCACTTCCGTTCAGACGCAGACCATGGTTAAGAGTCGTGGTGGTGTTATAGGTTGCCGGCAGCATAGTCCTTTCCTCCTGCTGTGATTGCCCGGGATGCGTATATCTTACGCGCCTCCAGCATAGACAGTGAATATGACTCTTATACTTCACTTATGCCACGCCCTGGCCCATGATGCCGGTGGACGATGCTTACATTTTGCGCTGCCCTCTCCCACTGTGAGCAACAACGCGCTACACTTACCTGACCAGTCAGTCAGCTTTTATTCTGAAAGCCGCCGTTCCGGCCTGATGACCCTTTACTGTTGTATCTGTTCAGAAACAGGAAACCTATATGACCTATCCAAGAGACTTTACCGGCTATGGTGAACATCCGCCGGTTGTTCAGTGGCCCAACAAAGCCCGCGTTGCCGTACAGTTCGTCATTAACTACGAAGAAGGCGGTGAAAACTGCATCCTCCACGGTGACCCCGCGTCTGAGGCATTCCTGTCTGAAGTTGTCGGCGCCCAGCCTCTGCTCGGCCAGCGTCATATGAATATCGAATCCATGTACGAATACGGCGGCCGCGCCGGTTTCTGGCGCCTGTACCGCCTGTTCACCGAGCGCAATATGCCGGTCACGGTATTCGGTGTGGCGATGGCACTGGAGCGTAACCTGGCCGTGGTCGAAGCCATGCTGAAAGCCGACTGGGAAATTGCCTCCCACGGCCTGCGCTGGATCGACTATCAGTACGTACCGAAAAATGTTGAGCGCGAACATATGCAGCGCGCCATTGATCTTCACACCCGCGTCACCGGCTCACGCCCGGACGGCTGGTACACCGGCCGTAACAGCATGAACACCCGTGATCTGGTCATTGAAGAAGGCGGTTTCCTGTATGACGCCGACGACTACAGCGATGACCTGCCGAAATGGGATCTGAGCGGCGACAAACCGCACCTGGTGGTGCCGTACACGCTGGATGCCAACGATATGCGCTTTGCTTCAGCGCAGGGTTTTAACAGCGGCGAGCAGTTTTTCACTTACCTGAAAGACAACTTTGACGTTCTGTATGAAGAAGGTGCCAGCACCCCGAAAATGATGAGTGTGGGTCTGCACTGCCGTCTGGTTGGCCGCCCGGCCCGGGCAGCAGCGCTGAAACGTTTCCTCGATTATATTCAGCAACATGATGATGTCTGGGTCTGCCGCCGTGCGGACATCGCCCGTCACTGGCACCAGAACCATCCGGCGGAATAAATACCGGAAAAAAACAGGGCCTGCCGGCCCACTGCTGACCCACAGCTTTAACGAAATCTGTTTCTGCAGACGACGTTTACATCCGCAACGCCCAATGCCTCGCAGGGGAACTTATCCCCTTGCCGGCGGGCGGACCCCAGCTTTTCGCTTTCTGGAGCGTGACCCTCATTCTCTCGATTTTTCCTGGCCACGCGCCCATGCGACATCCCTGTCGCTGCGCGCTCGCCGGGCATCCATGCCCGGCGGGCCGGAAAAATCATCATTCATTCCGGCGCTCCCAGAGGCGAAGAAGTGGCAACCTTGACGCCGCTTTTCAATACCAGTCTTTCGCTGAATGCTGGTCAGCGACATGACATTCAACCTGGTTGTGAATCGGATAAACAGGCGGTGAGGCTGCGGTAAAACAGCGCCTCTGGGCGCGCCGCAGAAAGCGACGATATTTCCGACCTGCCCGCAGGGACCCGGGCAAGTGACCCCGGCCATGGACAATTTTGATGGGATCAAAATTGAACAGCCACAGGCTGGCCCGCAGGGCGAAGAGCATGGATGCCCGTAGTCTCACGATGGGTCACCTGGTCAGGAAATATCAAGATTTCAAGGATAAACGAGCCAGACAGCGCGGAGCGGGCCTGTTTTTGCTCCTGCAAAACAGGCATTTCAGCCATCCATGGCGGTCAGGATTGCGCCCGTCTGGCGAGAGGGGTAAGGCCCCTCGATGAGGACAAGGGGCCTGGGATTTTTCACAAACGTATAAATAAAAATTTTTGGGATAGCAATGGCCTGCCGGCCCTGTTTTTTATAAGAATTATTCCGATTCTTTTCCGCGAAAATAATTATTCCCATCTCTTACACTGCCTGACACCCGCCCCCGCTGTTTTCAGTTTCATTTAAGCTAGTGCCGCTAAAGTTCAGCCAGACATTTCTGGAGAACCATTATGCACGCTGTTTTCTACCGGCCCTGGCGGTCGTTCAGCAGCCGCCTGCTGCTGCTATGCCTGCCCCTGCAGGTCTGGGCTGCACCACCCGCCTTCAACGACGCACTGAACGCTGCCTGGCAGAATCTGCCGGAGCAGAAATTCCTGCGTGATGAAACCCGCATCAGCGCTGATGCCTCGCCGGTATGGCTGGCCGGCGCTCCGTCCGCCGCGCTGGATTATCAGCAGCAGGACAGCGCCAGTAGCAGCGCCGCCGAATGGCAGGCCGCTGTCGAACTGCCGCTGGCCCGTCCGGCGCTGATCAGCAGCCAGCGTGATTACCGTCAGGCGGCCGGTGCCGAAAGCGATGCCCGCCAGCGTCTGCTGCGCTGGCAACTGGCCGGTGAACTGCAGACCTGGTGGTGGGATTTCCGCGCCAACCAGCTGAGCCTGCAGCGCAACCAGCAGCGCCTGCAGGCGATGCAGCAGCAGCTGTCGTGGTTATCGCTGTTAATCAAACAGGGCGAGCGCCCCGCCGCCGACCGCCTGGCGGTGCAGGAACAGCTGCAGAGCATTAAAAATCAGCTGCTGCAGGACACACAGCAACAGTCACTGCTGCAACAGCAATGGCAACAGCTGACCGGCCTGACGGAATTACCGCAGCACTGGCAGTTTGCTCAGATCAGCGAACAGCCACTGCAGCAGCACCCACTGCTGCAGACACTGGAAGCCCGTCAGCAACAGGCCGACGCCGGTTTCCGCAGCAACGAAAACAGCCGCTTTAATCCGCGTCTCAGTGTGGGCATGAAACACACCGCAGCGCTGGACGCACAGCCCGCCGCCGATGTGATGCAGCTCGGCATCAGCGTGGATTTCGGCCACAGCAGCTACAGCGCCCGGCGGGAAGCGGTACGCCGGTTAAGCGACGATTACGCCGCCAGCGTGCGCACCCGCCAGCAGCTGGAACGTCAGCAGGCATCCCTGCGCAACACCTTACCTCAGCTGCAGCAGCGCTGGCAGGAACTGCAGGCCCTGAGCCGTGAAGCCCAGGCCCAGTACGACGGTCAGTACCGTGCCTACCAGCGCGGCACCCTGCCCGGTTTTCAGTGGCTGCAGATCCAGAACAGCATCTGGCAGCTGCAACAGCAGGCCGACGAAGCACGCATTCAGTATTACCGCACCATCAGTCAATGGAATCAGTTACAGGGCCAGACGTTATGAAACTCCGCAAGCCATTCACGTTCTTTTCTGCACTCAGCTTCATGGCGCTGGCCGGCAGTCAGATCAATGCCGCCGAACTGCCGCTGAGCGACAGCCAGATCAAAGCGCTGGACATCCGTTTTATCACCCTGGACGACAGCCAGCGACGCAACATTACGCTGACCAGCCTGCCGGCACTGGCCACGGTACCGCACAGCCGCGCGCAGGTGATCAGCCTGCCATTTGAAGGGCGCGTTGAAGCCTGGCAGAGCGAAGCCGGAGCGGAACTTGCCAGTGGTGCCGCGCTGGCAGATCTGCACAGCCACGACGCGCTGAGCTTTTTTCAGACCAGCCGCCGCCAGCAGCAGGAAAGCCGGCTGTGTGATCAGCGTCTGAGCGACATGCGAGAACGCAGCAAAAGCGGCCTCACCTCCCGTCTCGACCTGCAGGAACAGAGTCTGCGCTGTCAGGCCATGCGCGATCAGCTGCAGCTGAATGAACAGCTGCTGATGCACCTGCCGGCCAGCTGGCAGAATAACCAGTCGGCGGAATTCCGTTTCTCAGCCGCCGCTGACGGCTGGCTGCAGAACATCCTGCGTCAGCCCGGCGATCATTTTGCCGCCGGCGAACCCCTGGCCGTTTTCTGGCCGCAGACTGAACTGCGGCTGAAAGTCATGCTGCCGGCGGCGTTAAGCACCGCCCTGCAAAAAGGCGACAGCGTGCTGGTGACTGACAGCCGCAGTGGCGAACGCATTCAGGCACGCGCAGAAAGCATCAGCGGCAGCGAAAATGCCGCTCATCAGCAGACCCTGTGGTTAACCGCCGACGGTCTGCAACCCGGCAGCATGCTGCAGGCACAGATTCCCTCCGCCGCGAATGGCTGGGCTGTACCACCGTCCGGCCGGGTGCGCAGCGACTCAGCCTCCTGGGTCTTTGTGCGCACCGCCGACGGTGTGAATGCGGTAAAGCTGCAGCGTTTTATTGCCGGCAGCCACGAACTGCTGCTGCAGGATGAAACCCTGCGCGGGGCGGAAATTGCCATCAGTGGTACCGCCACGCTGAAATCCCTGTGGCAAAGCGGGGAGGAAGAATAAATGCTCGCGTCTTTTCTGCAGGGGGTTCTGCGCCAACGCATTCTGATTGTGGTGGCCAGCATCGGTATTTTTCTCGCCGGTCTGAATGTTGTTCAGAATCTGCGTATTGATGCCTATCCGGAAATCTCCCCGACTCAGGTAAAAATTATTATCAAGGCGCCGGGGCTGGCGCCACAGGAACTGGAAACCCGCGTAACGCGTAAAATCGAGGTGGAACTGCTGGGGATTCCCAACCAGAGTATTCTGCGCTCGGTGGTAAAATACGGCATCACGGATATTACCGTGAATTTCACCGACGGCACCGATATTTACTGGGCCCGTCAGCAGGTGTCCGAACGCCTGGCCGCCATCTGGCCGGATCTGCCGCAGGGCATCAGTGGTGGTATCGCCGCCATGAGTACCCCGCTGGGGGAACTGCTGATGATGACCCTGGATGGTCCGCAGTCGCTGGAAGAAAAACGCCGCATTCTCGACTGGCAGATCCGGCCGCTGCTGCGTACGGTTCCCGGTGTTGCCGACATCAATGCGCTCGGCGGACGGGTCGAAGCCTATCAGGTATCCCCGGATACCCAGGCCATGGCCCGCGTCGGCATGACCATGACGGATCTGCAGAATTTTCTCGCCAGCAATAACCGTAACGATGGTGCCGGCCGCATTAACAGCGGTGAAGAATCCATGATTGTCACCAGCGGTGGCCGCATTCAGACCATGGACGACCTGAAAAACCGTATCGTGCACTGGTACGACGGCAGCCCGGTACGGCTGGCCGATGTTGCCGCGGTGTCACTGTCTTCCATGACCCGTTACGGTGCCGTCACCGACAGTGGCAAAGGCGAAACCGTGGAAGCCCTGGTGGTGGCATTAAAAAATGCCAACGCCCGTAAAGTGATTGCCGGCGTCAATGATGCCCTCGATCAACTGCGTCCCGGTCTGCCGCAGGGCCTGACCATTAATACCTTTTACGACCGCAGTCATCTGATTGACCGGGCCGTCAGCACCGTGGCCGAAGCGCTGTGGATTGCCGTGGCACTGGTGATCATTATGCTCGGCCTGTTTATCGGTAACGTGCGCACCGCACTGGTGGTTGCCGTGAACCTGCCGATGTCCGCACTGATGACCTTTATTGTCATGAATTATTTCGGCATGAGCGCCAACCTGATGAGTCTGGGCGGTCTGGCCATTGCCATTGGTATGCTGGTCGATGGCTCTGTCGTCGTGGTGGAAAACACCGTCACGCAATTGCAGCAGTCGTCGCGTTCCCTGCCGCGCATGCACGTGATTTTCCGCGCCATTAAAGAAGTCATGGTACCCATTATTTCCGGCACCCTGATTATTCTGCTGGTCTTCTCGCCACTGGTAACGCTGCAGGGGCTGGAAGGTAAACTGTTTGCGCCGGTGGCGATGACCATTATGTTTGCCATGGCCAGTTCGCTGCTGGTGTCACTGACGCTGATCCCGGTGCTCAGCTCACTGCTGATCAACGAGAAAAAAGTGTCCACACCGCGCTGGATTACAGCCCTGCAGAATTATTACAGCCGTAGTCTGCAGGCCACGCTGCACAATCCGAAACCGCTGCTCGCGGGCGTTGCCATCGCGCTGGTACTGGCAGTACTTGCCTTTCTGCAGACCGGTAAAGCTTTTATGCCGGAAATGGATGAAGGCGACCTGATTGTCCAGCTGGAAAAAACACCGACCATCAGTCTCGAAGCGTCCATCGATATCGATCAGAAAGTGGAAACAGCCCTGCTCGCCGCCAGCCCGGATATTGAACGTATCGTTGCCCGCACCGGTTCGGACGATCTGGGCATGGACCCGATGGGCCTGAACGAAACCGATATGTTCCTGCAGCTGAAACCACGTGATGAATGGCAGGCAGAGAATAAAGAAGCCATTAAAGAAACCATCCGTCAGGCGATGGAGGCCTTCCCCGGTGTGAATTACGGCTTTACCCAGCCGATTGATATGCGTGTGTCGGAAATGATTTCCGGTTCCCGTGGTGATGTGGCCATTAAAATTTTCGGCAGCGAACTGACCGCGCTGCAACAGCTGGCCGACCAGATCGGTGAGCAGATGAAAACCCTGAACGGCGTCACCGAAGTGATGGTGTCGCAGGCCGATGGTATGCATTACCTGCAGCTGGATATTGATTACGCCAGCATCGCCCGCTTCGGCCTTAACGTCGAAGATGTGCAGCAGGCCATGCGCAGTTACCTGGAAGGACTGGGCAGCGGCGATATTATTTTCAGCGACCGTCAGGTACCACTGATTATCCGCCAGCCGGCACAGATGCAGGCCGAACAGCTGCTCAACGAACTGACCATCAGCAGCGCCGATGGTCAGGCGATCCCGCTGTCGTCACTGGTCAGCGCCCGAGAAAGCGAGGGTCCGGTACTGATCCGCCGCGAACAGGGACAGCGTTTTGCTGTCGTCAACGTCAACGTCAGTGGCGTGGCGCTCAGTGACTTTGTCGCCCAGGCACAGGCACTGGTGCAGCAGACAATTGAGCTGCCGGCCGGCTACGTGCTGTCCTGGGGCGGTGAATTTGAAAACCAGCAACGTGCCAACGCCCGCCTCGGCCTGATGGTGCCGGTGGCGATTGGTCTGGTGCTGCTGGTGCTGTTCACCACCTTTGGCCGGCTGAACGAATCCCTGCTGATTCTGTGCAATATTCCGTTCGCCATGATCGGTGGTGTGATTGCCCTGTGGCTCAGCGGTGAATATTTATCGGTACCGGCATCCGTGGGCTTTATTGCCCTGCTTGGTGTGGCGGTGATGAATGGTGTGGTTCTGGTGGAACATTTCCGCCACCTGCGCCACCTCGGCTTTAACGGAATGGATGTGGTTCTGCACGGTGCAGTACGCCGTCTGCGGCCGGTACTGATGACCGCCACCACCGGTGCCGTTGGTCTGGTACCGCTGCTGTTCGCCACCGGCCCCGGCAGTGAAATTCAGAAGCCTCTGGCCGTGGTGGTGATCGGTGGTCTGTTCACCTCCACCCTGCTGACCCTGTATGTACTGCCTGTGATTTATCGCCGGTTTATTCTGGAGCGTGCGTAATGAGCGAAGTTTTACTGACCCTGTCCACCCGCCCTGCCCAGGCAGAAGCCATTACCGACTGGCTGCTGGAGGAAAACCTGCCCGGTTTTTCCTCCTGGCTGGCCTGGGGACACAGCAACCGTAACGATCAGCTGACGCTGGCCGAACAGATTCAGGGCAAGCAGAAGCGCATGATGATCGGCCTGCATCTGCCCCAGGATCAGGCCCAGCAGATGCTGCAGAAACTGCGCGCTAATTTTGCCCACTACGATGTGCATTACTGGCTGCAGCCGCTGCTGGATTTCGGCCGTCTGTAAGCCGCGGCCGGGGTTGTTATCCGGTTGCACCGGCAGCGCAGCGGAGTATCCTTAGCGCTGCCTGTCATTATCTGCAGTATGCCGCCAGCCCGTTTATGAATATCCAGCCCCGCCTGCTGAAACTTGGACTCAATACCACCGGCCGTGATTTTGTGATCGGCGATATCCATGGCTGCGTGCAGGCCATGCAGCGCCAGCTGGACAGCCTGGGCTTTGATTATCACGCCGACCGGCTGATCTGTGTCGGCGACCTGATCGACCGCGGCCCCGATTCCCACCACGCCTTTGCCCTGCTGGATGAAGACTGGTTCTTTTCCGTGATCGGAAATCACGAACACCTGTTTGTCAGCGGCATGGAAGAACACCACCCGGAACACCGTGAGGTATTCCTCAGCAATGGCGGTGAGTGGGTACTGGATTACCGTGAGCAGTGGCCGGAATGGTTCCGCCACATCCGTGAGCTGCCGCTGGGGATTGAACTGGAAAACCGTCATGGTGAGCGCATCGGCGTTATCCACGCCGATTATCCACGCCCGCACTGGCAGGAATTCAGCCACATGAGCTGGCACGATGCTGAACGTGCCATCTGGGCACGGGAGGCCTTCCGCTACCGCCACGACCACCGCGTCGCAGGCATCGACTGGCTGATCTATGGCCACAACGTCACCGGCCATGAACTGCGCCTGGGCAACCGCATTTACATTGATGCCGGCGCCTATCTGGGCCGCGACTTTATTATCAAAGACATTAACAACCTGTAGCAGGTTCTGTTAAGTCAGCACTTATCAACTACCCTAGGGTTATCACCGCCGCAGATACCCCTTATGCATGAATCCCCGGACAGCCTCCTTATCCGCGACAACACCACTCTGGCCGGCCTGACCCACATCGCCAACAGAGCCGCCATCAGCTTTGCCCTGTTTACCTGCGCCATTATCCTGCTCGCCTGGCTGCTGCCGGATGCCGCCAGCACGCTGCCGGCCGGCTGGAAACTGATGCATATCTCCACGGCCATCAGTGGTCTGCTGTCGGTACTGGCACTGATACTGCTCAATGCCGGCAGCCGTTCCGGGCGGAGGCTCGCCCTGAGTGCCAGCCTGATCTGTCTGGCCATTGCCCTGCTGTCGCTGCTGTCGCACAGCACCCTGAATCACACCAGCGCGGGCGAATATCATCACAGTGCCCTGCCACCACTGATGTCGGTGCAGACAGCGCTGTTTTTTACCCTGTTCAGCCTGTTATTACTGACCCTGCAGCGTCTGCATCAGCGAAACCTCCTGATCACCGGGCTGAGTTTTACCCTGCTGCTGATGTGTATTTATCTGATCTCCGGTTATCTGTTCAGTGCCGAAAAACTGTATGCGCAGAGCGAACTGGTGCGCACCTCGCCCCAGACCCTGTTCACCATGTTCTGCCTGACCGCCGCGGTACTGACACACCCCGCCAACCCGGAGTTACAGGGCTTCTTCATCAAAGACGACCTGTCCGGCCATACCGCCCGTCTGCTGCTGCCGCTGACACTGGCAATTCCGGTGTTTGCCGTGCTCACCGGGGTGGAACTCGTCGCCCACGATCTTCCCATGCATTATGCCGCCGCCATCACCGCGACCATCATCTGTTCGGCCATGTTTCTGGCTATTTATTCCCTCGCCCTCAAACTGCGTACGCTGGAACTGGAAATCCAGAAAGGCTCGGCCAGCGATGAACTGACCGGGCTGTACAACCTCAAGGGATTCCATCTGATTTCCGCGAAAATTACCGAACTGGCGATCCGTCATCAGGCCTCGGTGTGCATCATTTATTTTGATCTCGATGGTCTGAAAACCATAAACGACACCAGCGGCCATGAAGCGGGCTCAGACATGATCCGCAGTTTCGGCAAACTGCTGAAGGCCAGCTTCCGCGAAGCCGATACCATTGCCAGTGTCGGTGGCGACGAGTTCGTGGTGTTGTGTGTTCAGGAAAATCCGCACAAAGCTCTGCAGCGGCTGGAGGAACACGCAGCGCTGCAGAATCAGAGAAAAAATAAGCCCTACCAGCTGTCCTACAGTTGCGGCTGGGCCTGCAGTGACACCGCCTCGCCCGGAATTATTGAACGTCTGATGATGAAGGCGGATATGAATATGTATCAGGATAAGCGCAGTAAAAAACTATAACAGCGCCGCCAGATAAGGCTGCCAGGCCGGCGGATAATATTCATCGGTTACACTGATCTGTTCACGTCCGGTATCCAGCTCCAGCCGGCAGGCATGCAGCAGATGATGCTCAGCGCCCAGCTGCGCATAATCTTCCGCGGTTAAATCACGCTGCAGACGCTGCAGATAATAATGCCCGTTCTGACTGTAAATTTTATCGCCGATAATGGCATGACCCAGATGTGCCAGCTGGGCGCGGATCTGATGCTTACGGCCACTGAATAATTCACATTCCAGCAGCGAAAAACCCTCCCCGCGCTGCAGCACGCGGAAGTGGGTTGTTGCCAGCTTGGGCGTTTTAACGCAGCCACTGTCATCTTCGCCAACCACATGCATCTGCGTGCGTACGGCACTGTCGGTTTTTTCCGCCAGAAAGCAGCGGCATTCCTGTGTCTGCCAGTCAGGCACTCCCCACACCAGCGCGTGATACACCTTACGCTGCAGCAGACGGTCCAGCCGCTTTTTCCACTTTTTATCCGCATGCGGGTAATTGGCCAGCAGAATCAGGCCGGAGGTTTCGGCATCCAGCCGGTGCAGCAGATGGGCCTGTTTATATTCAGTGTCGCGGCGGACCAGACTGATCAGGGTATTGAACAGGTTCCGCGTGGTACGCGATACCGGTAACGGTGCCGGTTTATGCACCGCCATTAATTCCTGATTTTTCCACAGCAGTTTCCAGCCGTTGTCGGTGGCGGCTTCACGGTGCTGCGGCAGAAAAACACTCACCTTATCGGCCGGCATCAGCCGGGTCTCAGCAGTGGCTGGCCGGCCATTCACCTGGATATGCCCCTGCGCCAGCGCGGCGGCCAGTTCGTCCGCGTTCCAGTGATGGTAATTTTCCGTCACGGCGGTGCTCAGTTCAGCCGTGGCAAACTGCGTCCATTGCAGCCAGAAACCGTATTCAGCGGGGAGTGTGGTCATATCAGCGCCAGAATCAGCAGCCCGTAACGGGCGGATTTACCCGCCGCCACCAGCAGCAGGAACAGGGAAAAACGGCAGCGCATAATACCAGCAATCAGGGTCAGCGGGTCACCGATCAGCGGCAGCCAGGCCAGCAGCAGACTCCAGACACCATAACGACGGTACCACTGACCGGCACGCTGCCAGCGCACTCCGCTGTTACGCTGCTCAACCCAGCCGGCGGCCCAGTAGCCCAGCCCGTAATTGAGTACACTGCCCAGCACATTGC
This sequence comes from Pseudomonadota bacterium, assembly GCA_030145845.1. GTDB lineage: Bacteria > Pseudomonadota > Gammaproteobacteria > Pseudomonadales > Oceanobacteraceae > Venatoribacter. The sequence goes on along the minus strand of JAIXHJ010000008.1, from coordinate 142,732 downwards.
CACTGCTGGCCACCAGCCAGATCAGCAGCCGCTCAGCTTCCGGCTGTTGCAGCATCAGCACCACCAGCCACTCTGAACCCAGCGGCAGCAGACTGGCGGCAAGAAAGGCGGTCAGGAACAGGCCGGGCCAGGATAACAGCCACGGCATCAGGCTACTGTCGGTCAGCAGTTCAGGCATGCAGAAAAATGCGGCTCCAGTATCAGCCTCCCGGGATCAGCGGCCGCACCCAGAGGACGTCATGGTCCACCTTGGTGACTTCCACCAGCGTTCCCTTATTGAGAGGTTCATAACTTTTAAGCCGCCAGTTTACACCGGAACTGGAGTAATGGCTGTCACCACTGCTGTCGACATCTTTTTCCAGCACAAACTTACGCCACAGCCAGGCACCGTAGAGACTGTCCTGCGCCAGCGAATGCTGCACGCTTTTCAGCGGCAGCCAGAGAATCAGCGCCAGCAGCGGCGTCAGCCCGCCAACGCTCAGCAGTGCCGTCATAAAGTCTTCCGGCAGCAGGCCGAAATTGATGGTCAGGCCGGTCAGCAACAGCGCCGCCCCGAAAAAGAAAAGAATAAAGGTGGAGAAACTGAGTACCGCCACTTCGATCACGATCGCAGCGATGCCACAGATCATCAGAGTTTCCGGTAATTTGTGCAATAAAATATCCATAATGCAGCCTCATTTTCCGGTAACGCCGTTAACTTACTGTCGACCGGCGTATTTTTATTTTCAGGATACTCAGCAAAAGCGTTCCATGCTTTCCCTGATAATTGTACACCTGCAGGAAAAGACTCTGAACCGTTATTTACGGGAGTATGTGACCGCCATCACAGTCAGATGACAGCGCCTTATCTGGCGGAATGATCCCTTATCAGCCGTGTCAATAATCTGCACAATAAGTACTTATTAATCGACAGGAGAATGTCATGCCGTGGTGGAATTATTTCCGTGGGGAACAGGGTGCACTGTCACTGGCAACACTGCAGGAGCGGCTGCAGACCCCGGAATCACGCTATCTGTCGCTGCAGGGGATGCAGGTGCATTACCGCGATGCCGGCGATTCGCAGGCACCGGTTATTATTATGCTGCACGGCATTTTTTCATCCCTGCATACCTGGAATGAGTGGACGGAAATACTGCGTCAGCAGTTCCGCGTCATCAGTATTGATGCCCCCAATTTCGGCCTTACCGGCGCTCATCCGCAGGGCATGCGGCGTTACCTTTACAGTGACTTTCTCAACGATTTTACCGATGCCCTCGGCATCCGTTCCTGCAGCATTGCCGGCAATTCCCTCGGGGGCTGGATGAGCTGGGAATTCGCCGCCCGTTTTGCCCACAAAGTGGAAAAAGTCATTCTGCTCGACAGTGCCGGTTTTTTCTTTGTGCCACCTGCCGCTCTGCTGTCGATGGGGCTGCCGCTGGGCGGCTGGCTGGCCGCACATATTGTGCCGCCCAAGGCCGCATTCCGCGCCCTGATCCGTTCCACCTATGGTCAGCCACAGCGCCTCAGTCAGGAAACGGCGGAACGTTACTATCAGCTCTGGCTGCGCCCCGGTAACCGTCAGGCCGGCGCCCGCGTGCTGCGTTATATCCGTAACCGTGGCGGTTTCAATCAGCGGCTGCTGCAGGCTGTACAGCAACCGGTGCTGATCATGTGGGGCCGGCAGGATCACTGGATTCCGCCGGCGCATGCGGCAAAATTTGCCGCTGCCCTGCCCCGGGCAGAGGTGATTATGTACGACGATTGCGGGCACATGCCGATGGAAGAAATACCGCAGCAGAGTGCGCGGGATGCACTGAATTTTCTGCGTGCGGACAATAAACAGGCGGGCTGATACGCGGGCTTACGCAGCGCAGAAGCCTGCCGCGGCAGGCCTCTGTCAGGCGGGAATCAGGACGATTCCTGATCCGGTTCCACCCACATCACCCCCACTTCCATGCGACTGATGCGCACGGCCGTACCGCGGGCAATGGGCGCCTGGCTTTTCAGCTGCCAGGCAATGCCGGAATAGGTCATGCGGCTGTTGCCTGAGGCATCCACATCGTCTTCCAGAATGAAGGTTTTGCGGGCGAAATCACTGTCGACATTGCCGCTCTGCTTCCTGCCCTGCAGCACTTTCATCGGCTTCCACAGCACCAGTGCCAGCAGGGCGGTGAGGATGGTATTACTCCACAGCGCCGCAGTGCCTGTGTCCGGCAGCAGACCGGCCATCATGGCGAGGCCGGTCAGCAGCAGGGAAATACCGAGAAACAGGAACACAAAGGTCGACAGGCCCAGCACCGCCAGCTCCAGAATCAGCGATGCAATGCCGGCCACCATCAGGGTTTCGGCCAGGTTCTGCTGCAGGAACTCCATGCTTTATGCCTTACTGTTCAGAGAGTTAATGATCGCCATCGACTGCGCCACCACACTGCTGGCGTCGGTGCCCTGATCCGGCAGCAGCACCACCGACGATTCGCGGGCAATGGCCTGTTTCGCTTCAATGGCTTTGGTCGCCAGCTCCAGCTGAATCGCCTTCTGACCAATTTCGGTGTTGGCGGCCTCACCCACTTTGCGCAGGGCTTCGGCTTTCGCTTCCGCCACTGCCAGAATCGCCTTGGCTTCACCTTCGGCTTTCAGTACCTGCTCAGCTTTATCGGCTTCTGCCGCCAGTACCTGCGCCTGCTTGCGCCCTTCGGCCACGTTAATGGCCGACTGCCGGTCACCTTCGGATTCCAGAATCTGCGCGCGTTTTACCCGCTCGGCTTTCATCTGCGCTTCCATCGCATCCATCACGGATTTGGGCGGCACAATATCCTTGATCTCGTAACGCAGCACCTGAATCCCCCACGGCTCGGACGCCTCATTAATGGAGGTGACGATATTGGTATTCAGCAGGTTGCGTTCTTCGAAGGTTTTATCCAGCTCCATTTTCCCCAGCTCGGAACGCATGGTGGTCTGCGCCAGCTGGGTAACGGCGAAGACATAATCATCGACACCGTACGTGGCCTTGTACGGATCAAGCACCCGGAAATAGAGCACGCCGTCCACCGACAGGGTGATGTTGTCTTTGGTAATGGCCGACTGACTGGGTACATCCACTGCCTGTTCTTTCAGGCTGCGGTCGGCGGCAATACGGTCAACAAAAGGAATAATAAAATTCAGCCCGGCTTCCTTGGTGGACTGGTAACGGCCGAAACGTTCAAGCATCCAGGCGCGGTTCTGCGGCACAAAGATGATGCTTTTTTTCAGCAGAATCAGAATGAAGATAAGGGCGAAGACTTCAACAGAAATCAGTTTTTGCAGTAAATAATCCATTTCCCGGTCGTTCCGTTTTTTCAGAAAAACCGAGTCTAACATGAATTTCTGCTGCCAATAGCGCTGCTTTGCCACCACCACCGGGGGGCGTGAAAGCGGTAGCAAAAATCAACGCAGATTACAGTGAGGAAGCGGCCTCGACGCCGTTCTGGGCCAGCATTCCGTCGGGCAGGCTCACCGGGGTATCACGGCGCCAGTCGCGCAGCCAGGCCAGACTGGGGGAAAAGTCGGGCGCCGGAGCGGCGGCGGCACGCGCGGCTGTCAGGGCGGCTGCCGGCTGCAAAGCGGCTTCGCCGGCCGGCACCACCAGCGCCTTCAGGCATTCACTGACATAACGGTGCGACTGAATATTATCCACCACCCACCATTCCGCCTGCATACGCTCACGGGTGATATCGAGCAGCACATAACCGCGGTAATAAAAATCGACAAAATTCAGATGTGGCAGCAGAGGTTGCAATGATCCCGCCGCCAGACTGGCCTGGGTGTAGTTTTCAATACCCGGCGAGGAGACCGCCGGCGTTACCAGCTCCACCCCCAGTGCTTTGCCCGGATCATCAGCAAACGGGTCATCGTGCAGGGTCATCGCCCAGCTGGAATGAATATCACCGGTGAGCACGACGAAGTTATCCACCCCGGCGCGGCGCACACTGTCAAACAGACGCTGGCGGGCGGCCGGATAGCCGTCCCACTGGTCGTAATTGAACGGCGTTTCATTGGTGCCCAGCTGACCGACCATCACCTGCTGACCGAGCAGTTTCCAGCAGATGTCTTCCTGCTGCGCGGCCGTCAGCTTTTCGTCCAGCCAGCCTTCCTGCTCATACCCCAGCAGGGTGCGCTGTGTGCTGTTGCGTTCATCCAGCGTTTCCGCCTGCCGGTTGCGGCCGGCCAGCCGGGTATCCAGCAGATTCAGATCCAGCAGATCACCGAAACGGAAATTGCGGTAAATGCCGCGTTCGTTCTCACGGATCGGCATCCACTCCATGTACGCCTGTACCGCGCCGCTGAGACGGTCATCCCAGTGTCCTTCTTCGCCTTCGGTGTGATTACCGGCGCCACCGAGCCAGGCATTGTTGGCCACCTCATGGTCATCCCAGATCACCATGAAAGGATGCTGACGGTGCACTTCCTGCAGGTCATTATCCGTCTTGTAACAGGCGTGACGCTGGCGGTAATCCTCCAGTGTCAGTGTTTCCCGCGCCGGCACATGCAGGCGCCCGGTGCTCAGGCTCTGTTCCAGATTGGCGTATTCGTAGATGTAATCGCCCAGATGCAGAATCACATCCAGATCCGGCCGCTGCGCCAGCTCACGGTACACGTTGAAACAGCCCCAGGCGTAATTGGAGCAGGAGGTGTAAGCAATGCGCAGATGATCAACCCGTCCCTGCGGCAGCGTCCGGGTGCGGCCCACCGCCGACATATGATCCAGAGCTTCAAACGCATAGTAATAGGTCTGCCCCGGCTGCAGCCCGGTGACATCCACTTTGACGGTGAAATCACGCTGCATACCGGTCACGCCACTGCCACTGGCCAGCGGCTGCCGTAACAGCGGGTCGAGACAGACGCGCCACTGATAGGGAATGCTGTACAGCTCACGGTCAGCGGGCGGGGTAATGCGGGTCCAGAGAATCACCCGGTCGGTCAGCGGATCACCACTGGCCACACCATGCTGAAACGGGTAACTGTTGCCATGCTGCCGGCTGCTGAGCCGCGGTTGTGACAGACGGCTGTCTGCCGCGCCTGCGACCCCGGGGGCAGCAGCGACGCCGGCGGCCAGAGTGGCGGCGGCTCTGGTGGAATCCAGCAGAAAATTCCGGCGGGTCAGAGGCATGGTCGTTTCCGGCAACGTCTGAATGACCGGTATTTAAGGCGCCGGCGATGACAGCCGGGTTGCGGTTTGCTTAAGCTTAGATTGCAGAGCAGTGGCAGAAAGGTTGCGCTTTTATGACCGCATAATGACAGCGTTATATGCCCGGCAGGCGCTGCGCAGATTTGTGCGACATCCTGTCGCAGAGACAAAATAACCGTCGGGGCATATTATGAATCCTGTGAGCTATGAGGGTGGCTCACTCCCATCAGGGATGTGCAGAGTTTCTGTGGCTGTATGATCAGGCAGCTGCAGATTTCATCCCGGTCCTTGGAGCTGTTCCCGGACTGACGCAAGTCAGACTGAGTTCAGAATCTCCATTCAGGCACAGCGCCCCATCCGCTGTGCCTGTTTCTTTTCTTTCCCCTGTCATTGCCACTTCCGCCTGTTTATTCACGCCATTACTGTCGCGGTCTGCCGCCGGATCATAAGCTTTACAGCAGCGTCAAGACCCCCGCGTTAGTTTGTGCATAACTTCTTTCTGTCAAGCCTGATGTTGCCCACAGTTGCTGTGGATAATTTTGTGGACAAACTATTAGGAACTGCTGCCAGCGCCATAACGACGGCCCGCCGGACAAAACGATTAATTTTTGTGCACCGCAGATTTTTTGAAAAAAACCTTATATTTCAGGCCGTAAGCCGGGTGTCACCGGGATCATAAAGGTCTGCGGAAAGCAAGCCCGGAGGTACCAGATTTTTGCTGGCAGGAAATCAGACAGGAGTATGAAATGGGGACAAAATTCTGCGACAGCGGACAATTCTGTGGATAACCAAGTGGATAATCTGACGATAACCCCTGTATAGCCCATATTCTGCGGACTGATGGGCAGTCAACAGAGCGCGGCACATTTGCCATCACATCTGAGCTTTGCAGCTATTCACAACCCGCTCAGCAAACCCGATACTCAGCAGCGCTTACAGTAACAATAACAGGGCACCCTATGACCATCCGCCGGCACTACCGTTATGGCAGCGGTACAGACACGGTTCTCGGCACCCGCGTGGGACGCTTTAACCTGGGGATCAACACCACGTTTATCATTTACCGTATCGGCGACACGGTGATTGATACCGGCCCGTCCAATCAGTGGCGGCATGTGCGCCGCGTGCTGCAACAGGACTGGCAACACACACCGCTGCGGCAGCTGCTGATTACTCACCACCACGAAGACCACAGCGGTAATGCCGCACGCATTGCGGCACTGAGTGGTATCGTGCCGCATGCGCCGCAGCTGGGGCAGGCAAAACTGGCCAGTGGCTACCGCACACCGCTGCTGCAGAAAATGATCTGGGGTAGTCCACGGCCGGTACAGACCACGCCGCTGCACGATCAGCTGACGCTGGCCGACGGCAGTCCGGTGCTGCCGGTACACACACCGGGACATGCCAAAGACCTGACCTGCCTGTATCTGCCGCGGCAGAAATATCTGTTCAGCGGCGATATGTATATTTCAAAATCGCTGAAATACCTGCGCAAAGACGAAAATCTGCAGCAGCTGATGGACAGTCTGGCCCGTCTGCTGACACTGGATTTTGACATTCTGTTCTGCCCGCACCGGGGCATCGTCGAAGACGGCCGTAACGCGCTGCAGGAAAAATATGACAATCTGCAGGCCCTCTGCCGTCAGGCGGCAACCCTGCATCAGCAGGGGCTGGACACAACGCAGATCACAGAAAAACTGCTCGGCCCGGAAGACTGGATGGCCAGAGTCACCGGCAACAACCTGTGCAAAGGCAACCTGATCCGTCAGGCCATTCACTGGCAGCCCGGCGGTTGCTGACAGCGGTGCTTTGGGTTATAAACCCCGGTCCCGGAGCCTGTTCATACGGACAGAACAGACTCTGTTGCGGGCTGGTTTTTCTGCTGAACAAGGCCCGCGAATTAAGGTTCAGCAAGCTGAATCAACGACCGGCCACGCTTGCGCGGCAAGATGCTGCTGAGTCAGGCCATCAGGATGTTAAATGACAGGCCCTGTTTTATCCGTACCAACAGGCCTCAAACAAGGATGTTATTATGACGGCACCAGGATCAAGCCCGCTTTTCTCTGTTTCACACGGCCACAAACGCACCCATGCGGTTCAGTTCAGTGGTGGCAAACTGCAGTATTTCCGCCTCTGGCTGGTCAATATGCTGCTCAGCATTATTACGCTGGGAATTTACAGCGCCTGGGCTAAGGTACGGAATAATCAGTATCTGTATGGGCATACCCAACTGGAAGGTTACCGTCTGCAGTATCTGGCCAGGCCGGGGCAGATCCTGCGCGGCCGCCTGCTGGCACTGCTGATCTTCGCTGCCTATGCCGTTATTTCCGGTCTGAATCCGACCCTGAGCGCGGTGATGACCCTGTTGTTTCTGCTGGCCATGCCCTGGCTGATTATTCAGGGACTGAAATTCACGCTGCGCAATACGGCCTACCGCAATATCCGTTTTTCTTTTCAGGCGTCGTATCTGAGTGTGCTCGGGCATTTTCTGCTACTGCCACTGATCGGTGTATTCACTCTGGGGCTGGCCATGCCCTGGGTCGTGCAACGCGTGCAGAAATTCCTCTACGAAAGTGCCGGCTATGGTGGCCACCGCTTTGCCCTGCGCAGCTCAGCCATTGAATATTACGAAGCCGTACTGGTCTGTATTGCTGTGATCGCATTTTTTGCGGTCATTGCCGTTGGTCTGGCCACCGGCCTGACCCCCGTCAGCCCGGGCTCGGTATCATCCCACCTTGACCCACAACAGCTGCGTCCGGTCATTGCCGTACTGCCGTTTGCCTTTTTTATTCTTTCTTATCTGATTGCGGCTATTTATCTGGGCATGATCCGCAATCATATTTTTAACCGCCTGCAGATACCGGGTCTGATGCGATTTCATTCATCGCTGAAAATCCTGCCCTTTGCCTGGCTGATGCTGTCCAATGCATTACTGCTGATCATTACCCTGGGACTGGCATTTCCGGTTACCCGTATCCGTAAATACCATTTTCTTGCCGCCGCCACTCAGGTTACCCTTGAGCCAGCCATTGACCGACTGACAGATACCGTGGACGAACAGCACTCCGCCTTCGGTGAAGAAGCCGCCGGACTGTTTGATGTGGATCTGTCCCTGACCTGATAACCATGACTATGACCGCATGCGGCCCGGTAAAAGGAATCTGGCAGCTCGCCCGTTCCGCCCAGGTATACAAAGCCTCTGTCACCATCTCCGCCCAGGGGATGGTGCAGATTCACAGTGAAGACGACGGCAGTCTGCTGCAGGAAACACCCTTCGCCGCAGTCAGCTATGGCGATGTGATTCCCGGCCTGCCGGTGGATCTGGTATTCGCCGACAGCTCGCGCTTTATTCCTCTCGACAGCCGTTTCCGCTGGCCCGGCATGAGTGCCCGCCGTACCCTGCCGGCCTGGCTGGAAGAACACTGGCTCGCCCTGTTTGCCGCTGTGCTGCTGGTACCGGCGTTTGTCTGGCTGATGGTCACCCGGGTGGTGCCCGCCGGGGCGGATCTCGCCGCGGTCTGGCTGCCGGACAGTGTCGGTGAGGAGCTGGGACAGCAGAGCCTGACCCTGCTCGATGCCTCCTATATGACACCCTCGGCGCTGACCGGCGAACAGCAGCAACCCATCCGTCAGCGCTGGCAACAGCTGCTGGCGCAGCTGCAGTTAAACAGTGACGACTACCCACTGCATTTCCGCCGCTGGAATTACGGCGCCAACGCCATGGCACTGGCGGATGGCACCATTATTCTGACCGATGATATTGTGCAGCTGATGGCCCGGCATCCGCAGCAGCTGGATGCCGTTCTGCTGCATGAACTTGGCCATGTTGAACATAAACACGGACTCAAAACCCTGTCGCGGGCAACCGCGATGTCGATGCTGTTTGCCATGATGTTCGGCGATATTGAAGGTGCCGGGGAGATGGTGCTGGGGCTGGGTACCAGCTTTATGCAGAGCGCCTTTTCACGGGATATGGAACACGAAGCCGACCACTATGCATTGCTCAGTTTGCAGCGCCTGCAGCGCCCCGGCAGCGATTTTGCCGATGCCCTGCTGGCGTTACAGAGCAGCCATGAAACGGCAGTGCAGGAGTGCCGTGGCGAGCGCAGCGCAGAAGAAAAACGGGCCGCCGGCCTGTTTGATTATCTGCGCACACACCCGGACACCAGCGAACGCATCCGCATCGCCCGGAACTTCAGCGTGCCGGAATAACCGCCATGGTCAGACGGGAAATACAGCTGAGTTTTTCTTCGCTGTTATAAATACGGATTTCCCACACCTGCGAGGTACGGCCGCGGTGCACGATTTTAGCGATGCCGGTGACGCTGCCGGAACGCACCCCGCGCAGGTGATTGGCATTGATTTCCTGGCCTACCGCATATTCCTGTGAATTATCCAGACACAGATTCGCTGCCATACTGCCGAGGGTTTCTGCCAGCAGCACATTGGCGCCACCGTGTACCAGCCCCACCGGCTGAAAAGTGCGCTCATCGGCCGGCATAGTGCCCCTGACCCAGTCATCACCCACGGCGGTAATTTCAATGCCCAGATTTGAGCAGGCGGTATTTTCCATCTGCCGGTTCAGATCAGCGATATCAGGAGTAGCAAACCAGATAGACATAACAACCTCTTATAATATTTGTCGGTCTGGTTTTAACAGAGAATCAGGATGTTATCTGTATAGAATTGGTGTACTGACTGTTCCATACCAGAATATAAGCGGCAATTGCCGGCGTTCCGGCTCATCTGCGTTATCCTGCCAGCGGCAGTGCGGAAGACACCGGCAACAGAGCCGTTCAGTTATCACAAAGCAGAGGCTGAGCAGCCATCAGGCATTTTTCGCCCGCGCTGCAGACTTTTTTGCACTCCACTGTACCGCACGGGTAAACAGGCGCTGATAAGCCGCCGGAAATACCCGCACAATCAGATCGAAGATACGCGCATCCGGACCGATCAGTATCCGCCGGCTGTTTTTGCTGACGCCATTGAGAATAGTTTTTGCTGCTTTATCGGGCGTGGTAATAAACAGCTTTTCAAATTCACGGGTGGATTCTTCTTTATTCTGCCCGGTAATTTCCTCTGAGCTGGCGTCCATACGGGCAGATTTGGCGATATTCGTTTTGATACCGCCCGGATGCACACAACTGCAGCTGACACAGGAGCCACTGATTTCCAGATCCTGGCGCAGGGATTCGGTCAGTCCGCGTACGGCGAATTTACTGGCGTTATAGCCGCTCATCAGCGGCTGCGAGGCAAGGCCGAAAATACTGGAAATATTCACGATATGTCCTTCGCCGGCCTGTTCCAGCAGCGGCAGAAAAGCCTTGGTGCCGTACAGCACGCCGTTAAAATTAATATCCATAATCCACTGATAATCTTCCACACTCAATGAACCCACCGTGCCCGACAGTGCCACCCCGGCGTTGTTGAACACCAGATTCACGCGGCCATGATCGGCTGCGGTCTGTTCGGCCCAGGCAAACACGGCATCACGGTCGGAGACATCCAGCGGAGTGGTGGTCACTTTCACCGGATAAGGCGCCAGCAGGGCCTGCGTTTCATCCAGTCCGTCACGGTTAATATCACTGAGGGACAGATGGCAGCCCCGGGCGGCCAGATTCAGGGCCAGTGCACGGCCGATACCGGAGCCGGCACCGGTAATGGCGGCTACTTTATTGCTGAAGTCCTGCATAAGATCTCCCGCGCCCGGATGGGCTGGTTATTCGCTGAGTTATTGTTATAAGCATGTCAGTCTTGCATGGATAAGCGCGGAATACCGGGTGCATGTCAGCCAGATTATTGTGGCTCAGCCGGTGTTTTCTGCAGCAGCATCAGCCCCAACGCCTGCTCCGCGCGGATATGAAAAGCCCCCAGCCGCGCCAGATCACCACGGCGCAGTGGCGCCATACTGCCGGCTTCCGTCACCTGAGCGCTGCCCTGATACAGAAACAACAGATAATCATCGCCACGGAAAGCGGCCTCTTCGCCTGGCTGCAGCTGCAGAATATCCACCCGCATCGCCGCCTTGAACAATTCACCGCCGTATACACAGGTCAGGCCGGACGGCTGCACATCCACAATGTGATATTGCGCCTGCGCTGGCTGCGGATCGGGTTTTATCCACACCTGCATCATCGGCTGCACCGCCGCCGACGGATTGCTCTCGTTATGGCGGATTCCCTGCTGGCCATCACGCTGCAGCTGCACCTGACCGGCACTCACCCAGGCACCGTTGCCGCTGTTGCCCTGATGCAGAATGCGGCCACGCGGGATCACACTGACGATGTCCATGCCGTCGTGATAATGCATGCCGGTTTCGCCTCCGGGCAGGAACCAGGCATTGGCCAGATAGACGCAGTGTCCGAAGCCATCCCAACACTCATCCGGAATCCGCTGACTGAAAGTGTTGCGGTCAAGCAGCAGCACCCGCTCGCGCACGCCACCAAAGCCGGAAATATCCATCTGTTCTTCGTTCACAATACGCATCGGCCACGGTCTCTCTGCTGTCACTCTGCCAGTCCGCATCCTACCACTGCGGGTCAGACGGAAAATGGATAAAGCCGCCCGATTGATAGAACAGAGAGGTCCGCCTGTGGTAATTTTGATCAGGTTTATCTATCAATCGTTATCAGGCCTCCCGCTATGGATATCCGTCAGCTGCAGTTTCTCTGTGCCCTTGATCAGCAGCGTCATTTCGGCCGTGCCGCCGCAGCCTGCCATGTCACCCAGCCCACGCTGTCGATGCGGCTGAAGAATCTGGAGGAAGAACTGGGTGTCACCCTGATCCTGCGCCGTCAGCGCTTTGAGGGTTTTACTGCTGAGGGGGAACGCCTGCTGAGCTGGGCACATCAGGCCGTGGCTGCGTTTGAAGGCATGAAAACGGAGGCCCGGCGCCTGCACGGCGAGCTGGTCGGTACCCTGCGTATCGGCATGGTGCCACTCAGCCATGTGGCCCTGATGCCGGCCCTGCAACAGCTGCGCAATCAGTCGCCGCAGGTACGGCTGCAGCTGCATGCACTGAGTTCACAGCAGATCATCGCCGGTCTGGAAGCCAACCAGCTGGATATCGGTCTGACCTATCTGGCGCAGGCTGAGCTGGCCGGCTATCAGGTGTGGCCGCTGGGTTCCCCTCAGGTCGGGCTGCTCTATCACCCGGCGTATTTTCCTGCCACCACCCTGCAGCCTGGCGACGCGGAGCAGATGAGCTGGGCCGGACTGGCAGAGCTGCCGCTGGGCCTGCTGAGTGAATCCATGCGCTTCCGCCAGGGGCTGGAACGCAGCGCCCGGCTGAAAGGCACCGAGCTGTCACCGGTGCTGGAATCGGACTCGGTCGAACACCTGCTGGAAGCCACCAACAATGGCCTCTGCTGCACCCTGATCCCGCTGCCGGCGCCCTATGCCGTTAACACCACCGGGCTGCAGCTGCTGCCAATGGAAGACGCCCTGCCACAACCGGCTCTGGCGCTGGTATGTCAGCACAGTCAGTACCGTAATAACGCGCTGGTACAGGCGCTGATGCAGCGTCTGGCTGCTGAGCACTGACCGCCACAAAGTGATCGACCACATCTATCACAACATCACCACTGGCAATTGGACGCCCCCGGGCGCCAGCCCTATCCTGTTGGTTAAGTTCTGTTCACCCTGACCGCAGGGCACTGCCTCCGTCAGCGTCAGCGGAACCACTAACGGCCGCAGAGCCGACCGATACTCAGCACACAGCAGACCCTCGCCATGCCGGACATTCAGACGACCGATGCAGTGGCCCCACTGCCTGCCGCAGGCACAGCTCCGGCAGGCACGGCCGCCTGTTCTTATTATTCTGCCGCCGCTCACCGCGCAGACAGCACCCTGCTGATTGAAGAAACCCCGCTGACCATCAGCTGTAACGGTGTCACCCATGCGGTCATGATGGTATCGCCGCTGGATATCCGCGACTTTGTCACCGGCTTTGCTCTCAGCGAAGACCTGATCCGCTCGGTCGCCGACATCCGCTCGCTGAGCATCAGCGAATCCGGCCATCCACTGCACCATCTGCTGGCGGATATTCAGCTGCAGCCTGAGTGTTTCAAACGCTTTCTGAAGCAGCAGCGCAGTGCCCGCCGCGGCGCTTCCGGTTGCGGACTGTGTGGCAGCGAATCGTTACAGCAGGTATTGCCGGATATTACGCCACTGAGCGGCGGCAGCCCCCCGGATTATCCGGCGCTGCAGCACCTGCGTGACCGTCTGCGTGATTTTCAGCAGCTGGGCCAGCAGGCCGGCGCTGTGCATGCGGCCTTATTGCTCGACGCGGAGTTACAGCCACTGCTGTGCCGTGAAGATATCGGCCGCCATAACGCACTGGATAAAGTGATCGGGGCGGCGCTGCAGCAGAATATTGACCTGTCACAGTGTGCCGTACTGATGAGCAGCCGCTGCAGTACCGAACTGGTCATCAAGGCAGCACGCAGCGGCCTGCCACAACTGCTGCATCTTTCCTCGCCCAGCACCCTGGCGGTTGAGCTGGCCAGACATTACGGCGTCGGTCTGATTCATATTCCGCGCAGCGACAGCGCCCGCATTTATTGCAGTGCCGGCGATAACGATTTAACCGGCCAGAAGGCAACCTGTTTATGAGTAAAGAAAAATCCGTTTTTACGCCTTATGAAGGCCCCGCCGGTGGCTGGGGTGCATTAAAAAGCACTGCCCGTTTCTGGATGAAGAGTGAAAACCGCATCCACAACATTAAAAGCCTGCTGAAAACCAATCAGCAGGATGGCTTCGACTGCCCCGGCTGCGCCTGGGGCGATAAGCAGGACCCGGCACGTTTCCGTTTCTGTGAAAACGGCGCCAAAGCGGTAAACTGGGAAGCCACCAAAAAGCAGGTGGACGCCGGTTTTTTTGCCCGTTACCCGGTCAGCTGGCTGAAACAACAGAACGATTATTACCTCGAATATCAGGGCCGGCTGACACAGCCAATGCGTTACAACCGCACCACCGATCATTACCAACCGGTCAGCTGGCAGGAAGCCTTCCGCCTGATCGGTGACACCCTGAAAAACCTGTCATCTGCCGATGAAGCCGAATTTTATACCTCCGGCCGCACCAGTAACGAAGCTGCGTTTTTATATCAGTTATTCGGCCGCGCCTTCGGTACCAATAATTTCCCCGACTGTTCCAACATGTGTCACGAAGCCAGTGGTTACGGTCTGATCAGCAGCATCGGTATCGGTAAAGGCACCGTGGTAATGGAAGATTTCAACCATGCTGACGCCATTTTTGTTTTCGGCCAGAATCCCGGCACCAATCACCCGCGCATGCTGTCAACGCTGCGGGAAGCAAAAGAGAACGGTGCTAAAGTTCTCACCTTCAATACGCTGAAAGAACGCGGTCTGGAACGTTTCCAGGACCCGCAGGAACCGCTGGAAATGCTGACCAATGGTTCGAAGACCATCAGTGACAGTTACTTCCGCCCCAATATCGGCGGCGATATGGCGCTGGTACGGGGTGTGGTCAAAGTGCTGATTGAGCTGGAAAAAGACGCGCAGCAGCAGGGGCGTGCGGTCTTTGACCACGACTTTATCAGGGCCCACACCAGCGGTATGGATGAATACCTGGCACTGGCAGAAAACACCGGCTGGGACAGAATTGTTAACCAGTCCGGCATCAGCCGTGCTGAGATTGAAAATATTGCCCGCATTTATGCCAGCGCCGACAGCGTGATCTGTACCTGGGCGATGGGTATTACCCAGCATAAACACTCAGTTGCCACCATCCATGAAATCGTCAACCTGCTCGCTCTGCGTGGCAATATCGGCAAGCCCGGCGCCGGCGCCTGTCCGGTCCGCGGCCACAGTAATGTGCAGGGTGACCGCACCATGGGGATTAATGAGAAACCCGCCGCGGCCTTCCTTGACCGCCTGCAGCAGCATTTTGGTTTTGAACCGCCACGCCAGCCCGGTCATTCGGTGGTGGAAGCCATCCGCGCCATGCGTGATGGCACAGCGAAAGTGTTTATCGGCATGGGGGGTAATTTTGCTTCCGCCACGCCCGACAGCGCCGCCACCGAAGCAGCACTGGCCAATTGCGAACTGACGGTTCAGGTGAGCACCAAACTCAACCGCTCGCACCTGATTGTCGGTAAAAATGCGCTGATTCTGCCCTGTTTCGGCCGTACCGATATTGATCTGCAGGCCGCCGGGCCACAGCGGGTGACCGTGGAAGATTCATTCAGCATGGTGCATGCCTCCGGTGGTGTGCTGCAGCCATTAACGGAAGAAATGAAATCGGAGCCAGCCATTATTGCCGGCATTGCCAGCGCCACGCTGGGGAATTTCCCGCTCGACTGGCAGGCACTGATTACCGACTACGACCGCATCCGTGACCATATTGAAGCCGTGATTCCCGGCTTTGAAAATTTTAACGAAAAAATTGCCCGCCCCGGCGGTTTTTATCTCGGCAATTCTGCCCGTGACCGGCGCTGGCAGACCCCTGGTCAGCGCACCGTGATTCACAGCCACGCCTTACCCGACAGCATTCTGCCGGACAAAGCCGCATCACAGCTGAGCGAACGCAGCCTGATTATGCAGACCCTGCGCTCCCACGATCAGTACAACACCAGTATCTACAGCCTTAACGACCGCTACCGCGGCATCAGCGGTGACCGCCGCGTGGTATTTATTAACGCTGCCGATATTCAGCGTCTGGGGCTGGACCCGGAACAGCCGGTCACTGTCCGTTCCCTGTGGGACGACGACACCGTCCGGGAAATCAGTGGTTTCCGTCTGATTCCCTATGAAATCCCGGCCGGTAATGTTGCTGCCTACTACCCGGAAACCAACCCGCTGGTACCGCTGGAATCCCTCGGGGAATTCAGTCATACGCCGACATCGAAAAGTATTGCGGTGGAGCTTAAGAATGAAGAAGTGGGAATCCGGGTGAAGCAGGTTGGCTGAGAACGGAATCAGCGGGCGGCATCCGCCGTCCGTTCAGGCTGCCCCTGATCATAATCATCCAAGGTACATCCTGTTGCCGGTTAAGACCTGCGCGTTTATCAACACTGAAAAATACTTTTGATACATGGTAAACAGTCGTCGTATTAAAGATGCCACTCCTGCCCAACAGCATGACTGTTTATAAAAATTAAACCTGAAAGAATCCGCAGCCTTGCTCCTCTTCAGAGCGGTGGCGGTATCACCAGCGAAGAAAATGGGACATTTTTCCATTTTCACTTCATAACTGCGCCGGGGTTGATTCGCAATCACCCTGCAGATGCAACCGCCACCCGTCCATCCTGGGTCCCGCAGACGAAACTAACCGCCACCCGCATGCTCTAACCCTGCTCAGATAATCAGGCAGAGACCTGGTTCCGGATTCTGTCACACAAGCATGGCAGAATGCCGGGCAACTATGTAAAACCCTGGAGTTAACATGAAATACATCGCATTGGCGGCGGCCATTTCTGTCATGGCAACCGGCTGTACCACCTTTGATGCCTATACCGGTGAAGAGAAAACATCCAATACCGCCATTGGCGCAGGCATTGGTGCCAGTGTCGGTGCCGTCGCAGCGTATCTGGCCAATAAAGATGAAAAAAGTGGCACCCGTAATAAGCGCATTCTGGCGGCGGCGGCCGGTGGTGGTGCCATTGGTGGCGGTATCGGTTACTACATGGATTCCCAGGAAGCCGAACTACGCAAAAAACTGCGTGGCAGTGGCGTGAGTGTTGAGCGCGTGGGCAATAATGTGAACCTGATTATGCCGGGTAACATTACTTTCGGTTCCGGTCGTGCAGCCATTGCCAGCGATTTCTACGAAGTGCTGGATTCGGTTGCCATTGTGCTGAAGGAATATGACAAGACGCTGGTCGTTGTTGCCGGCCATACCGACAGCGACGGTGCTGCGGCGTATAATCAGGCTCTGTCTGAAGAGCGTGCCAGCTCGGTATCCGGTTATCTGAAAAGTCAGGGCGTGAATCAGGTGCGTCTGGAGCCGGTCGGCTTCGGTGAAACCCAGCCGCTGGTTGCCAATACCAGCGCGGCCAATAAAGCTCAGAACCGCCGGGTTGAAATCACCCTGGTGCCGGCTGAAAGTTAACTCCTCTGCCTGAATGACCAGGCCCGACAGTCCGGGCCTGGTCATTTCCCGGATAACGTTTCTGCCACTTTCCCTGTGCGCAAAAACGCCAGTTTTCCTGCGCCCGCTGACAATCCCGCTGACAACGACTTTGTTATAAAACAGGCTTGAGCCTGTTCCGTCACGGAGTTTTTCATGTCTGTCACCACCGGTCCTGCCACCGGCTATCCATCCCTTGCCACCCGTTCGGTGATTGAGTTTTCCATGGCGCTGGGCAGTTTTGCCATTGGTATCTGTGAATTCGCACCGATGGGGCTGATGCCGGAAATGTCAGCCACGCTGAATGTCAGTGAATTTGAGGTGGGCCATTTTATCAGCGCCTATTCCCTTGGCGTGATGGTCGGCGCACCGATTCTGGCCGTGCTCGGCGCCCGTCTGCAGCGCCGCCATCTGCTGTTGTTACTGATGGCTTTTTTGCCGTCGGTAATGCGGTCAGCGCACTGGCCGCGGATTATGGCGCCATGATGTTAAGCCGTTTTATATCCGGCATGCCGCACGGTGCCTATTTTGGCGTGATGTCTCTGGTCGCCGCTTCGCTGGTGCCACCGGACGGACGGGCAAAAGCTGTCAGCCGGGTGATGCTGGGCATTTCCAGCGCCATGCTGTTCGGCAGTCCGCTGGCCACCTGGCTGGGACAGGAAGCGGGCTGGCGCACGACGTTTGCACTGGTGTCCGGGCTGGCGGTTTTTACCATGCTGATGATTTTTATTTATCTGCCGCACAACCCGGATGAACAGCGCAATAACCCGCTCAATGAACTGAAAGCGGTGCGTAATCCGGCCATCTGGATGTCGATGATTATTGGTTCAGTCGGCTTTGCCGGTATGTTCTGCGCCTTCAGTTATCAGGCGCCAACGTTAATTAATCAGGCCAAAGCCGATCCGTCGTGGATTCCGGTAGCACTGGCGGCCTTCGGGCTGGGAGGCATCAGCGGCAATATATTCGGCGGCTGGCTGTTCGACCGTCTGCAGTTCCGTTCACTGGGGCTGTTACTGTTGTGGGGCACCATCGCACTGCTGATTTATCCGCTGCTGACCTATACCCTGCCCAGTATGCTGCTGGGCTGTTTTCTGGTCGGCACCATGGTGTCGATTTCACCGGCGCTGCAGACCCACCTGATGGATATTGCTGCCGATGCACAGACGCTGGCCGCCGCGTCCAGTGCTTCCGTCTTTAATATCGCCAACGCCATGGGGCCCTGGCTGAGCGGCATGGCGGTGGCGGCCGGTTTTGGCTGGAGTTCCACCGGCTTTGTCGGAGCGGCGATGACGGCACTGGCACTGCTGCTGTATGTGACCACCGGCAGAATTGCATCCGGGCAGACACTGAAAAACGCAGCCGCCTGATCATGCCATCAGCAGCAAAAGCGCATACCTGATCAGTCCTGCATACTGGCAATCAGATCAAGCGTCAGGCGCGAGGTCAGCGCCGCCAGCTTTTTACGGTCAGCCTTACTCCAGTCCTGCAGCGTCTCTGTCAGCCGGCTGACACGCTGGCGGTGCATGGTTTCCACCAGCCGGCCACCTGCAGCAGTACGCCGCACCAGAGCGCTGCGGCCATCGTCCGGGTTGGGGATCTTTTCAATCAGCTGCTTCTTCAGCATGGCATTCACCTGACGTGTCACCGTCGAATTATCCAGCATCAGGCCACTGGCAAGTTCACCGATACTCAGCGGGCCACTTTTTAACTGCATCAGCAGCAGGTAATGCGCCCGCTCCAGCGGGTAATTACGGTGGCGGTTAAGCGCCTCCAGTGTCCGCGCCAGCGTTGCCAGCTCATATTCCAGCGCGACGATATCCCCACCCGCTGCCGGGGCCGTTTTTTTATCCGCTGTCATTGCCTCACCTTTTCTTTCCGCTACCGGCCATCACTGCCGCATCATAACAGTGGCCGGGCAATTTATCTGTATGATACAGATTGTTCCGCAGCTGCCACTGGTTAATTATCTGTACTATACAGATAATTACCATCCCTCTTG
Organism: Pseudomonadota bacterium; assembly: GCA_030145845.1. Classification (GTDB taxonomy): domain Bacteria; phylum Pseudomonadota; class Gammaproteobacteria; order Pseudomonadales; family Oceanobacteraceae; genus Venatoribacter. Next base: position 123,500 of record JAIXHJ010000008.1, on the reverse strand, counting down.
CCCTGCGTTCTTTTGCGGAGATTGTTATGCAGCCTTCCGGCAGCCATTTTTTCCACCAGCCCAAAGCGGTCTGGGCCACTGCCTTTGCCTGTGTGGTGGGTTTTATGTCGATCGGGTTGGTTGATCCGATCCTGACGTCCATTGCCAGCGGCCTGAATGCCAGTCCCAGCCAGGTGTCCCTGCTGTTCACCAGCTACTTTTTTGTTACCGCCGTTATGATGCTGCTGACCGGTTTTGTTTCCAGCCGTATCGGCGGACGCCATACCCTGTTGCTGGGCGCCGGGCTGATTGTGCTGTTTGCCGCACTGGCCGGCACCTCAGATTCAGTCGCGGAACTGGTTGCTTTCCGGGCCGGCTGGGGGCTGGGTAATGCCTTTTTTGTGGTGACTGCCCTGTCGGTTATCGTTGCCTGCTCGCGCGGCGGTACCATGGCCGCGATTCTGATGTATGAAGCCGCCATGGGCTTAGGCTTATCGGCCGGCCCGTTACTGGGCGCGGCACTGGGCGAACATTCCTGGCGTTACCCGTTTTTCGGCACCGCCACATTAATGGCCATTGCTTTTCTGGCCATTTACTTCTGGCTGCCGGAACAACCAAAACCGGCGCAGAAAACAGCCCTGACAGCACCATTAAAAGCCCTGACTCACGGCGGCCTGCTGACGGCATCGGCCAGTGCCTTTTTCTATTATCTGGCGTTTTTCGTCATCCTTGCTTTTACCCCCTTTGTGCTGCAGATGTCAGCCCATGCGGTGGGCATGATTTTCTTTGGCTGGGGCATAATGCTGGCGGTTTTTTCGGTATTTATTTCGCCACGTCTTGCCGCCCGTTTCAGTCAGGTGCAGATTCTGTCCGGCTGCATGCTGGCGTTTGCCCTGCTGATGGCACTGATGATCAGCGGCGATAAACACCTGATTGCCGCCTGTATTGTGATATCCGGCGCGGTATCCGGTATTGCCAATACCCTGTACACCGGCATCGCGCTGGAAGTATCCGACTCCCCTCGCCCGGTGGCCTCGGCCGGTTATAATTTTGTGCGCTGGTTTGCCGGTGTGATCGCGCCCTTTGCGGCGCCGGAAATTGCCCGCCTCAGCAATGCAGAAACCACCTTTGCTGTGGCTGCCGGCAGCGCCGTGATTGCAGCCCTGATTCTGCTGCTCCGCCGTCAGTCACTGCAGCAGCCACAGAGCGATAACCGCCACAGCCATTATCCGCCGGCGGCTGAGCGTCCGGTGATGGTCGCCCTCAGCGGCGACCTGTCTGATCAGGTATTACTGCAGCGCGCCGCCAATCTTGCCCGCCTGCAGCAGCGTCCGGTGGAATTACTGCACGCCCGCACCTGGGAGACAACCGCAGAGGATGCCATCGACCTGGAAAACCACCAGCAGGCACAGCAGGTACTGCGCAGTGCCCAGCAATGGCTGGCGACCCGGAATGTACTGGCCAATGCCACACTGCTGGAAACGCCGGCATCACAACTGGCGCACGCTGTGCAACTGAAAATCCGTGAGCTGAATCCGCTTACCCTGGTGCTGGGCCACAGTGCGGAGCACAAACTGGCACACCTGCAGCATGGTCATCTGGCAGAGCTGCTGCAGAAGGATAAGGAATTATGCAGTGAATTGCTGATTGTGCCGGCGTGACGGCATTTAATTTTATTTTTTATTGTACTGCTGCGGCCAGTCACGGTAATTAAACACCTGGCCGTTCTTACGCACCTCTGCAATCGCCGCCAGATCCAGATCGGCGAAGACCCAGCCCGGCTTGTCGCCGCTGCTTTCGGCAAGAATACCATCAGCAGGAAAGCCATAATCCACCGGGGCATAAATGCTGGCGCGGCCGGTATTAATATCCACCGCTTCCGACCACTCTGCCTGGCCGATGGTCGGCGACTGAATGACGTAACACTGATTTTCCAGTGCCCGCGCCTGCGAGCCGATACGCACGCGGTAAAAACCAGCCTCGGTGTCGGTGCAGCTGGGTACCAGAATCAGGTTGGCACCGGCTTCCACCTGATGGCGGGCCAGCAGCGGAAATTCGGAGTCGTAACAGATATTGATGCCGACCGGGCCGATGTCGGTGGCAATCACGCCGATCCGGTCACTGGCACGAATCTGCCAGTGTTCATTTTCAAAGCGCGTCATGATGAGTTTGTCCTGATAACCCAGCACGCCGTCCGGACCGTATAACACGGCGCGGTTGCGGTAAGAACCATCATCCAGTTGCCGCGGGAAGCTGGCACCGAGCAGCATGATGCCGTGTTCACGGGCAAGACTGAGGTGCAGCGCCTGCACATCGGCCCACAGTGTCTGCAGATGGATGAACTGCTGTGTCATGTCACGATAAACATCCGGCCCGAACACGGATGCCAGTTCCATACTGCCGTATTCCGGAAATACCAGCAGCTGTGCACCGCCGGCCACGGCATGACTGACCCAGCCTTCCAGCTTGCTCTGATAGTCGCTCCAGTGGTGGAAAAAACCGATATCGTACTGGGCGCTGGCAACCCTGATGTGTTTCATGTGAGTGTTTTCATCCAGAAAGTCATGGGCTTCTCCGACTCAGCATCTTCATCCAGATCCTGCCAGCGGAACGTGGTGTGTAACTGTGGCTGTTTACGGTAACCGCGTTTTTCCCAGAAAGCATCCAGTGGCACATAATCCGGCGGCCGGCGCGGATGATCAGCCGGGCGTTCAACGGCGCAGAAACAGATCTGCTGAAAACCACCCAGCGCCCGGGCGTGTTCTTCCCGGCGGCGAAAAAATTCCACCCCGGCACCCTGGCCGCGGTAATCCGGTAACAGTACCGACTCACCACAATAGAAAATATCGGCCGGATTCATCGCCGCGGCGACAAACGGACGCTGCACCTCTTCGGTTTCGTCCGCCAGTGGTATGCCGGACGACGCCCCCACCACCGTGCCACCATCGGTTGCCAGTACCATCAGACTGCGTGGCGCATTGAGATACGTCTGCAGATACCGCTTTTCGTAGGCTTCATCACCATCGTACAGATAAGGAAACTCACGGAACACGCGGATACGCAGCCGCGCCAGTTCCTCCATGTACTGCGCCATCGCCGCGCCACTGAGCGCAACATACTGCAGCGTCATGCTGAAACCTGAGCGATCCAGTCTTCAAGGTTGTAGTAGTTGGTCACGCGCGTGACTTTGCCACCGGCCAGCTCAAAGAAGGCACCCGCGGGTAAGCGGTAAGTCTGACCCGCCGCCGCCGGCAGACCGTCATCGGTTTTCAGGTATTCCCCCAGCACCACAAACTCCGCCGCCGCCCGGGTGCCGGCCTCATTGGCCATAATTTCCAGGTCCAGCAGCTGTTCGCGGTAATGCCGGTTCATCTTTGCCATAAACTCAGCAAAAGCGGCCTTACCCGACTCACGCTGCCCCTGATTGATATCGTGTACCACCTCATCGCTCAACAGGCTGAGAAAGGTGTCCATATCCTGACGGTTAAAAGCGTCGTAATAGGCACGGATGATGGCCACAGCCGATTGGTTCATAAGGCGCTCCTGTCCTCGTTGATGATCGCCGGACAATAGCACAGGCGGCGGATAACGGGTTATAGCCAAAAGAATAAAAGTTAACCTGCAGGAAACACTTTCTGAGCCAAAGGAAACCATTGCGGCAGAATGACAGGCAATGATGAAAGGCGGAAACTAATGCCCCGTCATTTCCCTTCTACCGTTGCCCGGCGTGGGTATCTGCGCGACAATAGCGCCCCATTTTTCTGCTCCGCCACAGCCCGGAGCCGTTTTAACCCGCTCCGGCCTGTTCAGAGATGCCCGGGGCAGCAGCGAATCAGATTCAGGAGTCACTCATGACAACCCGTACCGAACTGGCCAACGCCATCCGCGCGCTGAGCATGGATGCTGTGCAGAAAGCCAAATCCGGCCACCCAGGCGCCCCGATGGGCATGGCAGACATCGCCGAAGTTCTGTGGAACGACTACCTGAAGCACAACCCGCAAAACCCGGAATGGGCCGACCGCGACCGCTTTATTCTGTCCAATGGTCACGGCTCCATGCTGATTTACTCGCTGCTGCACCTGAGCGGTTACGACCTGAGCATCGACGACCTGAAAAACTTCCGCCAGCTGCACTCCAAAACCCCGGGCCACCCGGAATACGGCTACGCACCCGGCATCGAAACCACCACCGGCCCGCTCGGTCAGGGCATTGCCAACGGTGTGGGTATGGCACTGGCTGAGAAAGTTCTGGCTGGTCAGTTCAACCGCGACGGCCACAACATCGTTGACCACAACACCTATGTGTTTATGGGCGACGGCTGCATGATGGAAGGTATCTCCCACGAAGCCTGCTCGCTGGCCGGCACACTGGGCTTAGGCAAACTGATTGCCTTCTACGATGACAACGGCATTTCCATCGACGGTGAAGTCGAAGGCTGGTTCACCGACGATACCGTTAAGCGTTTTGAATCCTACGGCTGGCAGGTGATTCCACGCGTTAACGGTCACGATCCGGAAGAGATCAAACAGGCGATCGAAACGGCCCGCGCCAACAGCGAGCAGCCAACCCTGATCTGCTGCAAAACCATCATCGGTTTTGGTTCCCCGAATAAAGAAGGTAAAGAAGACTGCCACGGCGCACCTCTGGGCGATGACGAAATCGCGCTGACCCGCGAGCGTCTGGGCTGGAAACACGGTGCTTTCGAAATTCCTGACGACGTTTACGCTGGCTGGAGCGCGAAAGAAAAAGGCGCAGCAGCAGAATCTGCATGGGATGAGAAATTCGCAGCCTACGCTGCGGCATATCCTGAATTAGCTGCTGAATACAAACGCCGTATCAGTGGTGAACTGCCAGCTGACTTCGCGGAACAGGCTCAGGCTTACATCAACGAATGTCAGGAAAAAGGCGAGACCGTTGCTTCGCGTAAAGCATCGCAGAACACACTCAACGCTTTCGGCCCGCTGCTGCCGGAATTCCTCGGCGGTTCTGCTGACCTCGCCGGTTCCAACCTGACGCTGTGGAAAGGTTGCCAGGGCGTAAGCGAAACCGACGCTTCCGGTAACTACATTTTCTACGGCGTACGTGAATTCGCCATGAGCGCCATGATGAATGGTATCGCGCTGCACAAAGGTTTCGTTCCTTACGGCGCCACCTTCCTGATGTTTATGGAATACGCCCGTAACGCCGTACGTATGGCCGCACTGATGAAGCAACGCTCCATTTTTGTTTATACCCACGACTCTATTGGTCTGGGTGAAGATGGCCCGACGCACCAGCCGGTTGAACAGGTGGCTAACCTGCGCAACACACCGAATCTGGAAACCTGGCGCCCATGTGACACCGTGGAATCTGCCACGGCGTGGAAATCTGCCATTGAACGTAAAGACGGCCCAAGTGCGCTGATCTTCTCCCGTCAGGGTCTGCCTCATCAGGCACGTGATGCGGAACAGGTTGCTGCGGTCGCGAAAGGTGGTTACATCCTGAAAGATTGTGCAGGCACACCGGACGCCATCATTATCGCCACTGGTTCTGAAGTGGGCCTGGCAATGGATGCGGCTGAACAGCTGGCGGGTAAAAACATCCGTGTAGTTTCCATGCCTTGTGCAGAAGTATTCTGCAAACAGGATGCGGCTTATATTGAATCCGTACTGCCGGCAGCGGTGACTGCCCGTGTTGCGGTGGAAGCGCTGCACAAAGACTACTGGTACAAGTTCGTCGGCTTAAACGGCAGGATCATCGGTATGGAAACCTTCGGTGAATCGGCACCGGCTGCTGAACTGTTCAAAGAATTCGGTATCACCTCCGATGCCGTGATTGAGGCGGTTAACAGCCTGCTGTAAGCAACCGCTGTACGTGCAAAAAAACCGGCCACTGGCCGGTTTTTTTGTGCATCCCGCCCATAAAAATTTACATTCACCCCATCAGGTGAAGAATCTTACCATCCGGTAAAGTGAAAATTGCTTCGGTTTTTTATTCATGAAAGCACGGAGCACTTATGCAACTCAGCAAACTGTTTGTGGCGCTACTGGCGTCTTCTTCCCTTCTGTTAACGGCCTGTGGCGGTTCCTCTTCTTCCGGAAGCAGTGACACGGTCAACAGCGGCGACTCAGGCAGCAGCGACAGCGGTAGTGGCGATTCAGGCAGTGGCACCGGTACAACAGCTCAGGCCAGCTGGTCCACACCGACAGAACTGGAAGATGGCTCAGTTACAGTATCCGGGCTAATGGTCGGCGGTAGCGCTAACAAACCGATGATGGCCTATAGCAAAAGCGGCTTGCTCTATATTCGCGAGTTCGACGGCAGTAACTGGAGCAGCGCACATCAGCTTGCCGCCTACGATGGCACCCACGATATCAGCTGGGCATTCAATGCTAACGGCAAAGCCGTGCTGGCTCTGGAAAATAACGCCACGAATTCAGCCACAGGCTTCACAGAGTGCCGCCTGGATTACTACCGCTACAATGGCACCCAATGGGGTGACTACAGCCGAGCACGCCATCTGATTAATTCAAGTAATAACTACACCTGCCATAATGTCGATGATCTGAAAATCGCGTTATCCGATGATGACAGCGTAGCTCTGATCTGGAACCGCAGTGACCTTACTTCAAACAAAGGCCGCGTTCAGGGCTGTGACAGCACGGATACCTGTGTAACGGATGCAACGACCTCTCCGGCAACACTGGGCAGCGACTACAACGCCGTCGCTCTGGGTATGGGCAACGCTGGTGAAGGCTATATCCTCAAAATGGAAACCAGTAAATTTGGCACCAGCAAATCCGGTGTATTTGCCACCAGTTTCTCCGATGGCAACATAGGTTCGTCAGCGAATATTGGTGATTATCCGGGAAATTCCCGTTTAGCACGAATTGCGGTGAACGATGCCAATCATGCCCTGGCACTGTTCAATGCCAACAACACACTGCAGGCGCGCTTTGACAACGGCTCTGGCTTTGCCACCAGTGTTGAGCTGGATGACGATCTTGCCGGTGCGAACTACGAGGCTACGCTGGAAGCTTATCTCAGTGCCGGTGCAGACTATGGTTTAAGCCTGTGGGTAAATGACTGGACTGATCTGAAAACCAATATTTCGGATGCCGGTTCATTCGCTGGCACCACAGTCCACCCACAAAATAATGATGTGATCCGGTCGGTTACCGGTGCAATCAACGACAATGGTAAAGCCGTTATCGTCTGGTTGGGCTACGATGCTGATGCGGTAACCCAGACCCTCAGCAATGGTACGATTTATTCCCGCTTTTATGATGGCAGCAGCTGGCAGGATATAGAGACCATCGACAGCGATATCGATGTAGCATCGTTCCTGTCAGTTAAAGGTGGTCTGGGCGTTTATCTGGATAATTCCGATGACGTAACCCTGGTTTATAACGCCTATAAAGCATCACAATCAACCACCGAACCTAAAACGTTTTATACGCGCCGGACAATCGATTGATTACCTCTTGTAAAAACTGAAAACATCAGGCACTGAGAAAGTGCCTGTCAGGAACCTTACCGGGTTTTTCAGAGATATCATGGACGATATTTCTGCAGGGATGCCACCTCTGGAAATTCCCATGAAATCGCCGCTGATATTCAGCGGCTTTTTTAATTTATAAATTATTTTTTAAAATCCGAACCATTCACCTTTCGGGGTGAAGAATTTTACCCTGCAGTAAAACGAAAATAGCTTCGGTTTTATAATTCTCAGATAAACGCACGGAGCATTTATGCAATTCAGTAAGATTTTCCTGGCACTGATGGCGTCTTCGACGCTGGTATTAACCGGCTGTGGTGGCTCATCATCAGGTAGCGACAGTGAAAATCCGGGCACGCCATCTGCTGGTGATAACAACCCGGGTAACGATGAAAGTGGTGACAACACCTCAGGCGACAACACTTCAGGCGACAACTCCCCGGGTGACAGCAGCACAGGCGATGACAGTAGCGCCAACCTGCCACAGACCAGTTGGTCAACACCGGAATCCCTGGCCGATGGTTCTGTAACCGTTAACAATCTGCATCTCAGCGGGGCAGCAAATAAACCAATACTTTTATACAGCAATGGTGGTCAATTGATGGCCCGCGAATTTGATGGCAGCAACTGGGATTCCGGCACCCAGTTCGGTAGTTACAGCGGTGTCAGCAATACAACGCTGGCCACCAATGCCAATGGTAAAGCTGTGGTGGCGGATACCTACATGAACAGAAACGCCTGGACTCACTATACTGAATGCCACATCCGTTATTTCCGCTACGACGGAACAAACTGGCTCAACTACCACTTCAGACCCCGCTCCCTGACACAATCCGGCGCCGACTATAGCTGCAACAACATAGATAATCTGCTTGTGGATCTGTCCGACGACGGCCGGGTTTCCCTGTCTTTCTGGCGCACTGATAATAATACTGGCCGACTGCTGTCATGTGACGGTTCAGATAGTTGTCTTACCACTAACACAACTCCGGCGACCTCGGTCGGTGCTAAAGAGATTGTCTCCCTGGGATCGGCGAATGATGGTGACAGTCAGATTCTGTTACTCGACTCAGATGACGCCAGCTCTTTCAGCTCAAGCCTCTATATGTCGACATTAACAGACGGTGTTCTGGGTTCACAGAGCGTTCTCCCTGGCTCGTCGGGTGCCACAGGTACAGGCGCAGCAACCATGGCGGTCAACGATGCCAACCATGCTCTGGTGTTGTACATCGATGGCAATACCCTGGAGAGCAGTTTTAATAACGGCGCCGGTTTTGCTGCCTCGGTCAACCTGGATACCAACCTTTCAGCTTCTGCCCCCATCCGCAATTACCTGAGTTCCGGTGCTGACTATGGTCTGAGCATCTGGGAGAAAAATAACTCGCTGTTCACCAGTATTTCAGATGCCGGCTCTTTTGGCAGCGCCACTCAAAATACGAACAGCCACAGCTACATTACCGGAGCTACAGGCACCATCAACGATAATGGTAAAGCCGTTATTGTCTGGGTAGGTTACGATGATGCTCCGGCAGGAAGCTCTGTCAGCGCCGGCACCTTATACTCTCGTTTTTATGATGGCAGCCAATGGCTGGCTGTGCAGACCATAGACAGTGGCATCAACGTAGAAAATTATCAGATCATAAAAGGCGGTCTTGGCGTTTATCTTGATAACTCGGATGATGTTACCGTTGCCTACACGGCTTATAAAGACGGCCAGGCAAACAACGAACCACAGCTGTTTTTTTCACGTCGTGTAATCGACTGATACCCGCTCTCTCATAATTATAATTTATTTCCATGCTCTACCTGTCAGCCGCTGATTGTCAGCGGCTTTTTTTATTTCCGAAAAAACAGCGGCTTCACCCGGACGGGTGAAGAAAACCGGTGCGGCAACAGCGACAATTATCCGCACACTACCAGAACAACCCGGAGTGTTTATGCCAGCCGGAAAGTATTCTTCACTGTATGGTCTTTTACTGTTACTGATACTGGCCAGCCAGTCTGATACCGCTTCCTCATCCGCGCTTAACGCGAGGGGGAAGAGCGATACCGCTGAGCAATATGATCAGCGCCACTGGAGCCGGCCCGAGCCATTGAAGGAAGCGCCCGGGGCACGGCCGACAGACTGTAACAACAGAAAAAATAACGGCACCGTGGATGATCTTATGGTGTGGCTGAATGGCCGCAACGTCTGCTTCAGCCATTTTACCGCCGCCCTTCTGGCAACCAGCGATCTGCTGCAGAATTACCGCCACAACGCCATCCGTTCGCCGGCGGTAGCCATCAACAGGGATGGTCAGGCGGTCATCGCCTGGATCGCCTATAACCTGAACAGCGGCAATGGCAGCGTAGGTAACGGTATTCTCTATGCCCGCATTTACGATGGCAGCCACTGGCTGGAGCAACAGATTATCGACCAGAACATCGATATGACCGGCTTTATCACCCAGCAGGGCGGCATAAGCGTTTTTCTGGATAACACCGGCCAGGCAGAAATTATCTATCAGGCCAGCAGAGCCGGCGACACCCGCCCCGGACTGCAGAGTTACTCTTCGCGCCTGATTCAGGCCCGCCAGTAAGCGCCGCATTCCCCTGTCAGTCACGGGTCATACCAACCGCTGCGGTTCTGCTATGCTTGAGTGAGTTTCTCTCAGGCGAAGGATGCGGCCGATGAAACACCTGTTACTGACAGCCACAACAGCGCTGACCCTGATGGCCAGCAGTCTGTGCTCTGCCCAGGGGCTGACATTCGGCGTGGTCGCCAAAAGTACCTCCGACCGCAATTTCATTGCTGTCCAGCAGGGCTGTGAGCAGGCCGCCCGCAGTGCCGGCAACCACTGTGAACTGCTCGGTGACGACTATGAATCAAACCCGAGATACCAGCAGACGGCTATCCGCAATGCCCTGAAAAGTGCCGGCTATGACGCCCTGGGTATCTCAGTCACACGCTCCGATATCATTGCCGATGCGCTGCGCGGCAGCTCAGTCCCTGTGATTGCCTATGATTCGCCCTTTTCCCCGGAGTACCGCCATCTCAGCCAGGCCTATGTCGGCCCGGATAACGAAGAAATCGGCCGTCTGGCGGCTCAGGTTATTCAACAGCAGCATCCGCAGGGGGGCACTCTCTGCCTGATGACCTCCGCCGACGATACCAATCTGAACTACCGTATTCTGGGAGTCCGCCGCCAGCTCAGCGGCGATCCGCGCTGGCCGGCAGATAAAAGCCTGCAGGGCGTGAACGGCTGGCGGGAAAACCTGCGCTGCCCCTGGTATAACGGCGATGATCATGAACGGGCACTGCAGCAGATCCGGATCACGCTGGAAGACCCACACAATACCGTACTGATTGCCGTCGGCTCATGGCCACTGAAAGACCTGCAGGCCTTCCGCCGGCAGCTCACACCCTACCGCCATACACTCGCCCGGCACAGCCTGGTGATCGTGACCGGTATCATGACGCCGGAACAGCAGCAATTGCTGAACGATGGTCTGGCCACCGCCCTGATCAGCATTGATTTCAACGCCATGGGCCAGCAGCTGTATCAGCTGCTGGAACAGGCCGCCACTGGCCAGAGCGCAGCGCGTGACCTGCGCAGTCCGGTGCATATCATCCGCCCTATGTAAGGCCGTTGTAAAAAGCGCGCTTTCCGACGCTTCCTTACACATCCGCAGCGTGTCGTCTTTTACCATGAGCCTGCAGGACTGCATTCAGGCCAGGGATCATGGCAGACACCCAATTCAATGCGGAGAAAAATCATGCTGAGCATGGCGCCATTAGCTGCTGCCCGGAAAACCCTGCTGAGTACAGCCCTGCTGTCATCCCTGCTCCTGTTACCGGCACAGACACAGGCAGCCCCCGGAGACGCGGTGTGGCTGGTTGCGACCCTGAAAGTTCAGGGTACCAGCAGCAGTAAAACCCTGTTTTTCCGTAACCGCGACGTCACTTCCCTGCAGCAGTGCCGCGAGGATATACAGCGTGGCCGGCTGAACCAGTGGCGTTTCTATAACCCGCCATCAGACCGCAGTCTGGCCGCTGGTGAGTCTGCTATTTACCGCTGTGTTTCCGCCCCGCTGCAGCTAACCGGCTGGATCCGTTTCGCGCCCTACCGTTATACCTATGAAATTCATATTGCCGATGGCCGGATGACCGTTGAGCCCCGTCCGAGTGTCGCCAGCTGCCTGTCATCGCTGCGCCACAGCACAGGTAAACAGGAAGCCAGCCTGAATCACTACTGCACCAGCAGCAGCCAGCAGATTAGCCGGTAAAAAAGACAGATAAGGAAAAGGGCAGAGCAGGAACCGCTCTGCCCGGAGAAAGGATTACTGCGCCTGCAACCAGCCGATCAGCTGCGCCCGCTCATCATCCGTCATGGCGGTGATGTTGCCCAATGGCATATAACTGGTCTGCAGTGCACTGATCATACGGTCTTTGTACTGCAGCAGATGCGCTTCGTCTTCCAGAATAATACCGGCCGGCGGTGTTTTGAACATATCACTGGTCGGCTGTGCCGCATGACATTCAGCACAGCGTAAATGGGTGATATGCAGCGCCTGATCGCTATTGATTACGTTGCCGGTGGTTGCCACCGGTTTCGGTGCCATCCACGCCGCCAGTGCCAGCGTCAGCAGCAGTGCCACGATCAGATAAGCCGGTTTGACCCCGGCACCCTGGGTTTTCAGATTCAGGAAGTGACGGATCAGGCCGGTAATCACCCCGATCGCTGCCAGTACCAGCCACGCGTGCTCATGACCGTAAGTCATCGGGTAGTGGTTACTGATCATGATAAAGACCAGCGGCAGGGTCAGATAGTTGTTGTGCGTGGAGCGCAGCTTGGCCAGTTCAGCAAAGCGGGCTTCCGGTGTTTCCCCGGCATTAACCGCACGCACCAGCTCGCGCTGGGATGGCATAATACCGAGGAATACGTTACCGGCCATAATGCTGCCGATCAGGGCGCCGACATGAATATAAGCGGCGCGGTCAGAAAATAACTGATCGGCCAGCCAGGCGGAAAATACCAGCACCACAAACAGCACAGCCGCAAAACCTTTGTTGCTGTTGCGCAGTGGCGACTTGATCAGTAATTCATAAATGGCAAAACCGACGGCCAGAAAGAGTACGCTGGAACCGATGGCTCCCCACTGACTGAATGCCACCTTGGCCGGATCAATCAGATACTGATTCGCGCCCCAGTAATACATAACCGCCAGCAGTGAAAAGCCGGTCAGCCAGGTGGTGTAAGCTTCCCATTTAAACCAGTGCAGATTGGCCGGCATCACCTGCGGCCCGAGTTTATATTTCACCACCTCATAAAAACCGCCGCCATGAATGGCCGACAGCTGGCCTTTAATACCTTTGGCTTCATTTTCAGCGGATGGTTTTTCCAGGCTCAGGTCCAGCCAGACGAAATAAAAGGAAGCACCGATCCAGGCTATGCCGGCGAGCACGTGAAACCAGCGTAAAAACATATTCAGCCAGTCAAAAATATAACCTTCCATTAAAGGTCTCCCGCTTGATTCGTTGTATTCTTTTCTTTGCTCCAGACCTGACGGCCGGCAACATAAGTTTCCGCCACTGCGCGGTCGTCGCCGAGGATCATCAGGCTGAACAGGGATTCATCCAGGGTTTTGCAGATCGACTGCCGGCGCTTCATCAGGTCAGTGCCCTGCAGGTCGAAAACGACAAAGTCCGCTTCCTTACCGGTGGCAAAGTTACCGATTTTATCGTCCAGAGACAGAGCTTTGGCATTTCCCAGCGTCATCATGTAAAACGCCCGCTGCGCCGGCAGGTTGCTGCCACGCAGCTGACAGACCTTATACGCTTCATGCAGCGTCTGCAGCATGGAGAAGCTGGTGCCACCGCCGACATCCGTGGCCACACTGACCTCTACCGGATAAGGCTGATCATCCAGCTTGAACAGACCACTGCCGATAAACAGGTTGGAGGTCGGGCAGAAAGAAATCTTACTGCCGCTTTCATTCATGCGGCGGTAATCATCGTCTTCCAGGTAAATACAGTGCGCAAACACGCTGCGTTCACCCAGCAGGCCATACTGGTCATAAACGTCCAGATAACTTTTACTGTCCGGGAACAGCTCTCTGACAAAGGCGACTTCGTCTTTGTTTTCAGCCAGGTGAGTCTGCATATAAACCCCCGGATTATCCGCCAGCAGCCTGCCGGCAGCAGCCAGTTGTTCCGGGGTTGAGGTAATGGCAAAACGTGGCGTAATGGCATACAGCTGACGGCCATTGCCGTGCCAGCGGTCAATCAGCGCCTGCGTATCCGCCACCGAACTGGCCACCGTATCGCACAGTCCTTCCGGTGCGTTACGGTCCATCATCACCTTGCCGCAGATCATACGCGTATTACGTTTTTCACTGGCGCTGAAGAAAGCGTCCACCGAGCCTTTGTGTACAGTACCGAACACCAGTGCCGTGGTGGTGCCGTTTTTCAGCAGCTCATCGAGGAAAAACTCAGCCGCGTCTTCAGCCACCGCCGGATCGGAAAAATTCAGCTCAGTCGGAAAAGTATAATTATTCAGCCAGTCCAGCAGCTGAGCGCCGTAAGAGGCGATCACATCCACCTGTGGGTAGTGAATATGGGTGTCGATCAGCCCTGGCATCAGCAGCGCATTATCATACTGACGCACGGCCAGACCGGGGAAATCCGCCAGTACCGTCTGTGCATCACCACAGCGTTCCACCGTACCGGTGTGCTGATTGATCACCAGCAGGCCATCGGCAAAATACTCCGGTGTCTGTTCATCGAGGTAGTGCAGCAGCGCTCCCCGATAGCCCTGATAAGTCATGTTATTACTCATATCCGAATTTCAATCTGCCAGTCATCCGGGAAGAAGGATTCTTCCAGGTTATTGCCCGGCCCGAGGCGGTCAACAATCCAGAAATCGCTGACTTTATTCAGAGCCAGCAAGGGGTGATGCCAGCAGTTGGCTTTGTAATTCACGCCCTCTCCGGCGGCCAGAAACAGTCTGAATGTCGCCGGGTCCGGCTTATCGTCACCGAGGCAGACCAGAATCAGATAAGGCTCAGCAGAAGCCGGCAGAAATGCCTGACTGCCCAGCGGATGCCGTTCCATCATCTCAATCTTCATCGGCAGGCTGCGTGGCTGAGCACGGAAAATACTCAGAATTGCCTGCCCCTGCTGCTCAGCATTGCCAACGGTGACCTGGCCGAGGTTGTGATAACGCTCGGTGGTACCGTTATTGATCATAACCGGCTCACCGCGCACACAGACCAGCTCACCAAAAGGAGCAAAGCTTTCTGCGGTTAACGGCTCCGGTGTCAGGGTTACCTTCATCTCAGGAACCCCGGTAGGTTGAAAAACCGTTGGCAGACAGCAGCAGCGGCACATGGTAGTGCTCATCCGGCGCATCAATTTCAAACAGGATATCCACCTGCGGATACAGGGTTTTGATGCCCTGCGCGGCGTAGTAACTGCCACTTTCAAATTCCAGTTTATACAGGCCGGCTTCACGCTCGCGGTCGCCCAGCCAGTCAATAATACGGCCATCGTCGTTGGTACGGCCTTCGGCCATCAGTTCCCAGTCAGGCGCGGCAACATCCGCCGATACTGATTTAAACAGGCGCACGGCCACATCCACCGCCGGACGGCCACGCTGGGTATCAAGAATATGGGTGGTAATCACACTTCTGGACATTCTGTTTCCTCCCTACTGCGCCAGACCAAGGATTTTTTTAATACGCAGACCGGTAATCATCATCTGATTTTCCGCCGCATTGCGGATTTCCTGCTCACGGCTGTTAGGCAGACGCTGATTCAGCAGCTCCAGCATCTGTGCCGCACTTTTACCGGTGGCGAAGACAATAAAAATAAAACCGAATTTATTTTCATACGCCGTATTACCGGCAGACAGAGCCTGCAACACGTCCTCTGACGCACTGTTGGCACCACTCTGTTCGTTCGCAGCAATGGCTTTGGTATTGGCATACTTAGCGCGCAGCGAATCGACATCGCCGATTTTCGGATGCGCGGTAAAGGCCTGCAGGAAATCAGGCTCTTCCATGGTCCACCAGAATTCATCGGCTTTCTGCAGCAACTCATCAACGGACGCATAAGGGCGTCCGTTAACCATTTTCTCTGCCCAGCGTTCGGCGGCGCAACAGCTGATAAAGGTGTCTCTGGCATCGCCGGCCGGCAGATTATTCAGTTCATCCAGTGTCATAACCTGTCCTTTAAGAAGCCGACGTTTTATCAGTGTGCAGAAAACCGTACACGCGCAGACGGCTGATACCGCCATCCGGGTACATATTCAGCTTGATATGGGTAAAGGTCTGCTCACCACTGATGACTTCGTCTTTATAGAAGTGCTCAGCGTCTGCGGTCAGTTTCTGACGCCCGATCACCGGCTGCCAGTCAGCATTTTCATCCGGATGCTGACCTTCCGGCATATTAATGCCCAGCAGTGAAAAGCTTTCCGGGAAGTTGCCTTTGAAATGGGCAGTATCAACCACGGCCTTTTTAATGCTGCCGCTGCCGGCCAGTTTGACAATAATCCAGTCACACTCACGGCCACCACGACGACGTTTGGTTTCCCAGCCATCACCCATATTCACGCCACGGTCGGGCATAATCAGATTGGTCATGGAGCTGAAGAACATATCGCTGCAGCTGACCGGACGGGCGCCGTTTTTCACAAACGCCAGATCCACCGGCTCACCCGGCAGGAACCAGTCGGGATCCATCACGGCTTCACCGTACACCCGCAGGCGGGCAATACCACCATCCGGGAAACTGTTCAGGCGCAGATGTGTCCACACGCCAGTGGAAGCACAGTCAACAAAGTTATTGCTGTCCGGCTGAACATCCTGCTGTGGAATAATCGTGGTCCATTGGGTGTTTTCATCCGGTGCCGTACGGCTGTTACAGGCTTCGATGGAAACCTGCTTCGGGGCATTACCCGCGAAGTGCGTGGTATTGATGTTAAAACCTTTGATCCGGCCCTGGTTACCCAGTTTCAGGATAGCCCAGTCATAACCCACCACGCGCTTACGGCGGCTTTCCCAGCCATCCATCCATTTACCCCGGTCGGTGTATTTATCAGCAATAAATACCGGTGCTTCCGGTTTGATCAGGTTTTCCATTTCTGCGAAAAAATCGTCGCTGCAGCTCAGTACCTGACCGCCCAGCTTACGGCTGGCCAGATCGACCCATTCAGTATAAGGATGCTGTTCTTTATGTTGCATGTGATTATCCGTCGTGTTGTGCAAGCAGTCCGGCGTCGGCAGAGACAGAAGCCGGCTGTTGAATTGTTTCTTTTATTTCGCGCCAGTTAAGGCCCTTTCTTCTTGCTGCACTGGCGTCCGCAGCCGACGTTGCCACTTGATAAGAGAGCAGCTGCGCTGCAATGGAGACGGCAACCTCCATAGGCAATTTGCCGCTGACTTCGGGTAAACCGATTGGCATGGTCAGACGGCTGAATTCTTCAGCGCCGAAGCCTTCGTGGCCCAGACGCATCCGGAAGCGTTCGGTTTTGGTGGCTGAGCCGATGCAACCGGTAAAGCGGAAGTCATCACGCTGCAGCGCGGCGCGCAGCAGATCATAATCCAGCTGATGGTTGTGAGTCAGAATAATCAGCTCACTGCCTGCTGGTAATTGCGCGACAATATCCACCGGATTATCCAGCAGCCGGCAGTCGATATTGGCCGCCAGTTCCTCCGCATGCGGAAACTGTTCCGCCCGGTTATCCACCCAGATCACCTGCCGCGGCAGACCACCGAGTATCTGCATCAGCGCCCTGGCCACATGACCGGCACCGAACACCACCACCGGTTGCTGTGCCAGAATAAAGACTTCCAGCAATACCGACACACTGCCGCCACAGCACTGGCCGGCTTTTGCCGCCAGCGGGATTTTTTCAATCAGCTGCAGGGTTTTACTGCTGCCGGCATGTTCTGCCAGCAGGGCACGGGCTTTATTCACCAGATTGAACTCCAGCTGCCCGCCGCCCAGGGTATCGAACTGGTCGTCCGCGGTGATCACCATTTTCGCCCCCGGGTCGCGCGGCACGGAACCGGCACTGCCCATCACAGTGGCGATCACACAGGACTCACCCTTCTGCTGACAGCGGTTAATGGCTTCAAACCAGCGGACGAATTTCATAACCCTTCTCCCGTTACTCAGCGGTGCCCTGACAGGCCATCACCGCATTGAGAATACGCTCCGGCGTGGCCGGCGTATCCAGCTGCGGACTGACTTTATAATCCGCCACGCTGGCGACCGCATCCCGCAGCGCACAGAACACGGCAATACCATGCATCAGCGGTGGTTCACCCACAGCTTTGGAATGGTAAATAGTGTCAGCCGCCGCCGGACGGTTGAATAATTCCACGTTAAATACCTGTGGAATATCCACCGACGTCGGAATTTTATAAGTCGCAGCAGATGCCGATGCCAGACGGCCCCGGTCATCCCACAGCAGCTCTTCACTGGTCAGCCAGCCGGTGCCCTGTACAAAAGCACCTTCCACCTGGCCGATATCAATAGCCGGATTCAGTGACTGCCCCACATCGTGCAGGATATCCGCCCGCAGAATTTTGTATTCACCGGTCAGGGTATCAATTTCCACCTCAGCACAGGTGGCCCCGAAGGCGTAATACAGGAAAGGTTTGCCACGCTCGGCTTTCGGGTCGTAATGAATGTCCGGCGTTTTATAGAAACCCGTGGTCGACAGTGACACCCGGTTTACGTAAGCCAGATTCACAAACTCCGCAAAAGAAACCCAGTCTTCTTTGCCATCGCTGCCGGTGACAACAATATGGTTATTTTCGAAGCGCACGTCGTCGGCACTCACTTTAAAATAATCCACAGCAAAATCGACCAGACGCTTTTTCAGCGTAATACAGGCATTCTGTGCGGCCTTACCATTCAGGTCGCTACCGGATGAAGCCGCGGTGGCTGAGGTATTCGGCACTTTATCGGTGGTGGTGGCACTGACACGTACCATATCGATATCCACCGCAAATTCATTGGCCACCACCTGCGCCACCTTGGTGTACAGGCCCTGCCCCATTTCGGTACCGCCATGGTTCAGATGAATGGAACCGTCAGTATAAATATGGATTAACGCACCGGCCTGGTTCAGGAAGGTCGTGGTAAAGGAAATACCGAAACGCACCGGCGTTAACGCCAGGCCACGTTTCTTCCACTGGCTGGTTTTATTGAACTCAGCAATGTCGGCACGGCGCTGGCGGTAATCGCAGTTTTTCTCCAGCGTTGCGATCAGTTCCGGCAGATAATAATCTTCAATCGGCTGACCATAATGTGTGTGCTCACCTTCCTGGTAATAATTCAGCTTACGCACATCCAGCGGATCTTTACCGACGGCGCGCGCAATATCATCCAGCATGCATTCCGCCAGAATCATCCCCTGCGGCCCACCAAAACCCCGGAATGCGGTATTGGAGACCGTATTGGTACGGCAGCGGTGACCGATCACCCGGCAGTCGTGCAGGTTGTAGGCATTATCAACGTGGAACATCGCACGGTCGGTAATGGCGTCCGACAGGTCGGCGGAATAACCACAGAAGCTGGCCAGCTCAATATCGGCGCCGAGGATAACACCCTCTTCGTTAAAGCCGATTTTAAAGCGGTTAAGAAAATCATGACGTTTACCGGTCAGCACCATATCGTCCTGCCGGTCGAGACGCATTTTTACCGGGCGGTTCAGACGGGTGGCAAACACAGCGGCCAGAGCAGACCACTGTGCCGCCTGAGTTTCCTTGCCACCGAAGCCGCCACCCATGCGGCGCACTTCCACCTGCACATAATTCACCGGCACATCCAGTACTTCCGCCACCAGCTTCTGTACTTCTGACGGATGCTGGGTGGAACTGAAAACCTTAACGCTGCCATCTTCGCCCGGCAGTGCATAACTGATCTGGGTTTCCAGATAAAACTGTTCCTGACCGCGCACATACATTTCACCGGAAACACTGAGCGGTGCTGACTGCAGCGCCGCTTCAACATCGCCTTCAGTCATGGTGTGCGTCGGATTAACAAAGGAATCGCGTTTCAGCGCTTCCTTAACGTCGAGGATCGCTTCCTCTTCTTTGTACTCCACTACCGCCGCATTAACGGCACGCTTGGCCTGATCAAAGGTTTCCGCAACCACCGCGAACAAGGCCTGGCCGATAAATTCCACCCGGCCATCGGCCAGAATCAGATCTCCGGTAAACGCCGGGCTGATGTCGATGTCACCGGGAATATCCTTCACGGTAATCACATCCACCACCCCCGGCGAGGCCCATACACCACTCAGATCCAGTCTGGTGATTTCACCACAGGGAATCGTGCTTTTACCGACCACGGCATGCAGGGTGCCATCCACTTCCGGCATATCATCGATATATACCGCTGTGCCCAGCACGTGCTTCTCGGCGCTCTCATGCGCCAGTTCTTTACCGGACTTGCCTTTTGCCGGGCGCTGACGACGCTGCTCCCAGGGAGTGACTTTGGACGAGGTAAAACTCATGCGGCTTCTCCCTTCTGGCTCAGTTCAATAAAGGCTTTGGTCAGCAGATTTCTGGTGACCTGCAGGCGGTAACGATCGGAGGCGCGGACATCCGACAGCGGCTGATAATCCTGCTCAATACAGGCCGCCGCCGCCGTAAAGGTCTCCAGCGTAAATGGCTTGCCGGTCAGCGCGGCATTGGTTTTTGCCGCCAGCAGTGGCGTGGCCGCCATCCCACCACAGGCCAGACGGGCCTCAGTGATCAGTCCGTCCTGTACATTCAGATAGAGGGCAAACATCACGGCGGAAATATCATCGTCGTAACGCTTGCTGATTTTGTAAGTGGTCAGGCTTTCACCCGCACCGAGCGGGCTGATGCGGATCGCCCGCAGGTATTCACCGGGCTGCATCACCGTTTGTTTGTAGCCCAGATAAAAATCTTTCAGCGGTACTTCGCGGCGACCCTGAATGCCGTCAATTTCCAGCGTTGCAGCCAGTGCTAAAAAAACGGGGGGAGTATCGCCAATCGGCGATGCGTTGGCGATATTCCCACCCAAAGTGCCCATATTGCGGATCTGGCGCGAGCCGATCCTGTGCAAGAGCTGAGCAAACGAAGGAAAAGAGTCAGCCAGGGCAGTTTCTGCCTGACTGAAGGTGACACCGGCGCCCAGCCAGAGCTGGTCGCCCATGTCCTGTCCCGCTGCGAGGCATTGGGCCAGTTCGGGGATGCGGTTGACACAGATAATGGTGTCGAACTGCGAAAAACGTTGGGTAACTTCCAGACCGATATCCGTACCACCCGCCCACAGACGGGCATCCGGGTAAGCCTTCAGCAGCGCCTGCAGCTGAGCTTCGGTATATGGCATAAACAGACGGTGACCGTCTTTTTCCTGCAGCGCTTCCGCCGTATCGGCGGCGGCCGGATCGAATGCCTGCACACCGGAGCGGGCCGAGATGTCGCGCACGTCCACCCGGGGCAGTTCCGCCATCTGCTTCGCCGCATCAATAATCGGCCGGTAGCCGGTGCAGCGGCACAGGTTGCCGGACAGCGCGGCGTGGATCTCCGCATCGGTCAGCGCCTGTGTTTCATTGATGCAGGCATTCTGGTACAGGTTGGCCATCGACATAATAAAGCCGGGCGTACAGAAACCACACTGGGAGCCATGGGTATCGATCATTGCCTGCTGTGCCGGATGCAGGTTACCCGGGCGGCCGATGCCGGACGGTGTCAGCAGATAACGGTTGTGCACCTGAGCCATCAGCGCGATACAGGAGTTAATCGTACGGTACTCAATACCGTGCTCTGTCATTTCCCCCAGCATCAGGGTACATGCACCACAATCTCCGGCTGCGCAGCCCTCTTTCACATCGACCTGCTTCAAATTGGTGCGCAGGTATTTGAGAATGGTACAATTTGGATCAATTTCTGAGCTTTCAATCCAACGCCCGTTTAAGTTAAATCGAATCACGGTTACACCTGTTTTCTGCCTGTTGGCGCTGCAGCTTCCGGGACCGGCAGGCCTGTCGCTGTCGCAGCTCTTTTAATGTAGGGAACTTTGTTAGAGATTGCTTTGCAAATTCCTGACCAACCGGTCAAGCATACAATATTTCTTGTCAATTTGCGCAGATTTTGCAGCTGGCAAGCTAATTGCTAATGTTTCGACCAAGTGGTCAGCTTTTATGATCTTGAGGATTTTTAGTGTCATTACAACAACCTACAGAACGTCTGCGTCTCAGCGGTATCACCAAAGAGTATCCTGGCTGTCTCGCCAACGATGCCATTGACCTGGTGGTTCTGCCCGGTGAGACCCACGCCTTACTGGGGGAGAACGGTGCCGGTAAGAGCACCCTGATGAAAATCATCTACGGCGTGGTGCGCCCGGACGCCGGCACCATCACCTGGCAGGGAGAGAAGGTACAGATCAGTGGTCCGGCACATGCCCGGCAGCTGGGCGTCGGCATGGTATTCCAGCATTTTTCCCTGTTTGAAACCCTGACGGTGGCAGAGAACATCGCCCTCAGCCTGCCCGCAGAAGAAAGCCGTGATATGGAGGCCCTGAGCCGCCGCATCCGCGAAATCTCGGAACATTACGGCATGGCGCTGGACCCGGACCGACATGTGCACACCCTGTCCGTCGGCGCACAGCAGCGGGTCGAGATTGTACGTTGCCTGCTGCAGGACATCCGCCTGCTGATTCTGGATGAACCGACCTCAGTACTGACACCACAGGAAGTGCGTGAGCTGTTCCGCACCCTGAAGACACTGGCTGCCGAAGGTGTTTCCATTCTGTTTATTTCCCACAAGCTCGATGAAGTCACCGAGCTGTGCAACGCCGCTACCGTGCTGCGTAACGGCAAGGTCACCGGTAACTGCAACCCGCAGGATGTCACCAGCGAAGATCTGGCGCGCATGATGGTGGGTGACGATACCCCGCTGAACCAGAACTATCAGAAAGCCCAGGGCGGCAACACCGCCCTGCAGATCAAAGCCCTCAACTTCCGCCCGGAAGATCCGTTCGGTGTAACCATTGAAGGACTGAACCTGGAAGTGAAAGCCGGTGAAATCCTCGGTATTGCCGGCGTAGCCGGTAATGGTCAGGATGAGCTCTGCGCCCTGCTCAGTGGCGAAGAAATGTCCGCTGCCGGTGAAATCAACCTGCTCGGCAACAACATCAGCAGGCTGCTGCCGGAAGCACGCCGTAAGCTCGGCTTCGCTTTTGTACCGGAAGAACGTCTGGGACGAGGAGCAGTGCCGAATATGTCGCTGGTTGATAA
Source organism: Pseudomonadota bacterium (assembly GCA_030145845.1). Taxonomy (GTDB): domain Bacteria; phylum Pseudomonadota; class Gammaproteobacteria; order Pseudomonadales; family Oceanobacteraceae; genus Venatoribacter. The sequence continues at coordinate 100,781 of JAIXHJ010000008.1, read as the reverse complement.
CGCGCTGCTCAGCGCCAGTCACCGCGGCCTGAAAAAGAACGGCTGGATTAACTACGGCAAAGTCCGCGACTATGCCCTGCAAGTGATTGATAAATACAACGTGAAGTGTGCTAACGAAGACGCCCAGGCGAAAAGCCTGTCCGGCGGTAACCTGCAGAAATTTATTATCGGCCGTGAAATTGAGCAGAAGCCTAAGCTGCTGGTCTGTTCACACCCGACCTGGGGGGTGGATATCGGTGCAGCAATTCTGATCCGTCATGCCCTGATCAACCTGCGCGACGAAGGCTCCGCCATCGTTGTGGTCTCGGAAGATATTGATGAGCTGTATCAGATCAGTGACCGTATCGGCGCCATCTGTGACGGCAAGCTGAGTCCGGTACGGCCGACCAATGAAGTCGGCATCGAAACGCTGGGTCAGTGGATGGCCGGCCAGTTCAGCAACGGCGGGGAGGCGGCTCATGCTTAAACTCGAAAAGCGCCAGTCTGATTCCCGGCTGATGGGCTATATGTCACCGGTCATTGCCATCGTGATGACCCTGATCTGTGGTGCCCTGCTGTTTGCCTTCCTCGGCCACAACCCGGGTGAAGCACTGTACACCTTCTTTATCACGCCGCTGGAAGATACCTACGGCTGGACCGAACTGGGCGTGAAAGTCGCACCTCTGCTGCTGTGCGCCATGGGTCTGACCCTGTGCTACCGCGCGCAGATCTGGAATATCGGTGCTGAAGGTCAGTTTATTATGGGCGCACTGGGTGGTGGTTATGCCGCCCTGCAGTTCCTCGATGCAGAAAGCAGCTGGGTACTGGTGCCAGTCCTGCTTGCCGGTGCTGCCAGTGGTCTGGCCTGGGGAGGTATTGCCGCCCTGCTGAAAACCCGCTTTAACGCCAACGAAATCCTGACCACCATCATGCTCAACTACATCGCTCTCAACCTGTTGCTGTGGGCGGTGCACGGGCCACTGAAAGATCCCGGTGGTTTTAACTTCCCGGAATCGGCGATGTTTGCTGATGCCGCTATCCTGCCGCTGTTCAGCGACAGCTACCGGCTGAATATTTCCATTCTGTTTGCACTCTTCTTTATGGTGGCCATCTGGACATTGATGGCGCGCAGCTGGGTGGGTTATCAGATTCATGTGATGGGTGAAGATGCCAAGGCCGCGAAGTATGCCGGTTTCAGTTCCAAAACCCTGACCTGGGTGGTACTGCTCGCCTGTGGTGCCCTCGCCGGACTGGCCGGCGTCAGTGAAGTAAGCGGCCCGATCGGCCAGCTGGTTCCCCAGCTGTCGCCGGGCTATGGCTACGCGGCCATTATCGTGGTGTTTCTCGGCCGTATGCATCCGCTGGGCATTCTGCTCGCCAGTATGCTGCTGGCCCTGACCTTTATGGGGGGTGAAATGGTGCAGATTCAGCTGAGCCTGCCGAAATCACTGACCGGCCTGTTCCAGGGCATGCTGCTGTTCTTCCTGCTCGCGGCCGATCTGCTGATCAGTTACCGCATTGTTTTCCAACCACGTACTGCCCGGGCCTGAGTTATGGATATCGATTTAATTACAAACGTTTTATACGCAACCCTTAAAACAGGTACGCCACTGATTCTGATTGCCCTTGGTGAAATGGTGGCAGAAAAATCCGGTGTTCTGAATCTGGGTCAGGAAGGCATGCTGCTGGTTGGCGCTGCCGTTGGTTTTATTGTTGCCTCTCTGACCGGCAATTATTTTCTCGCTGCCTTCTGTGCCATCTTTGCCGGCATGATGATGTCGCTGGTGTTTGGTTTTCTGTCTATTACTCTGGCAGCCAATCAGGTAGCCACCGGTCTCGCTCTGACTATTTTCGGTGCTGGCCTGAGTGCCTTCCTCGGCAATAACTATATTGGTATTGGCCTGGAAGGTATTGGTATCTGGGAAATCCCGCTGCTGAGTGATATTCCGGTAATCGGCAAAGTATTGTTTCAGCATGATCCGCTGGTTTATCTGACCATTATTTTATTTGCTGTGGTTTATTGGGTATTCCGCTCCACCCGCCTGGGCTTAAAAATCCGTGCTGTTGGTGAAAACCCGGAAGCGGCCAATGCAATCGGCATTCATGTGCATCAGATCCGTTATATGGCCGTACTTTTCGGTGGTGCCATGACCGGACTTGCCGGCGCCTACCTGTCGCTGGTATATACACCGATGTGGAGTGACGGCATGTCTGCCGGACGTGGCTGGATTGCCCTGGCACTGGTAGTATTCGCCAGCTGGAAAGCCGAACGTATTCTGCTGGGTGCTTATCTGTTTGGCTTCGCCAGCATTATGCATCTGGTATTGCAGGGAACGAAATTTGAAGTCGCGCCAAACATCATGGCCATGCTGCCTTATGTAGCAACCATTATTGTTCTGGTGTGGCTATCCTCGGATGCAATCAAAACGAAAATGAGCGCACCGAAATCCATTGGCCAGCCATACCGGCCGATGTCGTAATTGGGCCAATTGCCTGACGGAACATAAGTGGAATTATTTTTATTTAAATATTCCTGCAATAAAATTATGAGCCGGAAGGCAATTTTGCCAATGTAAAAAATAACAGGGAAATTCATCATAACCTGATGATCAAAACGGAATTTACTGCTACATTGAGTGCATTAAAAAACCAAAAGCTAAAACTGAAAACCTGGAGAGAACCATGAAAAAGCAACTTCTGGCACTGGCTGTTATTTCAGCTGCTACAGCCGTAACAGCGACCAGCGCAAATGCTGAACGTTATTTTGCCGACAACAGCGTTACCGTTCTGGGCGGCGGCGAGTTCAAACTGGACGGCAACGTTTACGGCAATGATGACTACCAACAAACTACTTATACTATTGAACACGTTTCCGGCTACAGCTGGGGCGGCCTGTTCTTCTTCCTCGACCGTGACGAAGGCGAAGATGACTGGGAAGCCAGCTACAGTGAATTCTCACCCAAAGTATTCCTGACAAAATTTGACGGTGGTCTGGTTAAGAACATCCACGCTGACTTCACCTTAGAATCCGGAACCAACTCAGGTGGCTTCAGTCAGGATAACTTCCTGTACGGTGTGGGTGTTGACCTGAACATTCCAGGTATGAACTACGCCAGCGCGACATATTACTATGCCGTGAATGATGAAACTGATAACGACCATCAGATCACTCTGGTATACGGTGCAAGCTGGGGCCAGGTCGCTCTGGAAGGTTACATCGACTACTCAACCGGCGGCAGTGATAACGGCGACAACTTTGTAAGCCACGCAGCCAGCTTTAACTTTAACCCACAGCTGACCTACGACCTGGGTCCTGTTGTTGGTTACGACAACAAGCTGAAAGTGGGTATCGAGTACAGCTCCTGGCACAACAAATACGGTTCTCAATACGACGAAGATACCGTTGCTGCTATGGTTAAAATGCACTTCTGATTGCATAAACCTGAAAAAGGGAGCCTCGGCTCCCTTTTTTGTCCCCGCAACTCCCCACTATGTTATGATTGGCGCCCCCATCCGCTGGCGCCGGATTACCGGCTTGATAACTGGCTGGAAATACGATGAGCACACAGAAGTATAAAACAGGCAAAATCCGCGAACGCAACAACGAGAATATCCTCTCGGCCGCTGAGCAGGAATTTGTATTACATGGTTTCAAAGGCACCAGCATGCAGGCAATTGCCGATCGCGCCGGCGTGCCCAAAGCCAATATTCACTATTATTTCAAGAACAAAGCCAACCTGTACCGTACTCTGCTGCAGAACGTACTGACGGTATGGAATGAAGAACTGGCCGAAATTTCCCCGGACAGTGATCCGGCAACGGTTCTGGAACGCTTTATCCGCACCAAGGTGCGCCTGTCTTACACCCATCCGAATGCTTCCAAAATTTTCGCGATGGAGATTATTCAGGGCGCTCCCTATCTGAAAGACCATATCAGTGTGGATATGCGCCAGTGGGTCAAAGAGAAAACCGCTATTTTCCAGACCTGGATCGATCAGGGTAAAATGCGTCCGGTGGATCCGACCCATCTGATTTTCCTGATCTGGTCTTCCACTCAGCACTACGCTGACTTTGAAACCCAGGTACTGGAAGTAACCAACAAGCGTAAGTACGAAGAAGAAGATATCGTCCGTATCGGCGACTTCCTCGCCGATCTGATTCTGACCGGCTGTGGCCTGAAAAAAGACTGAAGCCGGGTGCTACTGGTGGCCTCCTGCCACCAGCTTCAGATTGCGGCTCTGCCGCTGTACGTCATGCAGGTTCAGATCCAGCGGTATTACCATCTGCATCCAGGCTCCCTCATCACTTGCCATCACCCGGATATCCCCGGCCAGGATATGCGTCACCAGGTTATACACCAGGTGCATGCCCAGCCCGGTTTTGCCGCGCTGACGGCCGGTGGTGAAGAAGGGTTCGAAAATATGCTCGCGCACTTCCGGCGCAATACCGGCACCATCGTCGCGGTAATCGATGGTCATCTGGTTCAATGCCTGATCCGCCGTCACGGTGATCTGTATATGGATATCCCCGCCCTGTGGATAACCATGATCGATGCTGTTACCGATCAGGGCGCCCAGTATGGTGTGCAGGGTATTGCGGCAACTGAGCGCCTTCAGCTCAGCCGGTGCGCTGGTGCTGATGACACACTCCGAACCATCGATATCAAAACTGTCACCGCCTCCACTGACATCCTGTAATAGCTCCCTGAGACTGAATTCCGAGCGGTAATCACTGGTTCTGTCGACCGCCAGCGATTTGAACGTGCGCACCAGACGGTGGGAACGGTTAAGGTTTTCATCAATCATCATCAGCCCTTCGGTGATGCTGTTGAGCAGCTCTGAAAAAGAACGGCGGTCCAGTGTGCCATCTTTCATCCGCTCACGGATCAGCGCGAGAGAATCCTCAATATAACTGCGCGCCGTCACACAGATACCCAGTGGGGTATTGAGTTCATGAGCCACTCCCGCCACCAGCCCTCCCAACTGCGCCATTTTTTCCGACTCCACCAGCTGCTGCTGGGTGTCTTTCAATTCTGCCAGCATAGTATTCAGTTCAGTCACCGCCTGACTCAACTCGACCGTGCGTTGATCAATGCGCCGTTCCAGCCCGGCATTCACTTCACCGAGCTCCTGCAGAGCATCGTCGCGCTGCTCCATGGCACGCAGAATCTGGCGCCGCATGTAGTTAATCGCCTGCGTCACCCGCTCCAGCTCATCGTTGGCCTGCGGACGCGCCAGGGCGAGCGATTCGTGCATATCACTCCCGTCCGCCCAGGTCGCCATCCGGCGCAGATGGCGGGTGATCAGACGGTTAACCAGCAGCAGAATAAAGGCAGAAATCAGCAGCGCACGGATAAACTGGGAAGCCAGTATTACCATCGTGCGCTCATAGACATTTTCGTAGATCAGCCGGTTATCGAGCGTGACCCGCAGCTCGCCGAGACTGTATTCACGCTCCCCCTGCCGGTACAGCAGCGGAAACCGGTAATCGGCAAAGTCAGGCCCCTGGCCAGCCTCGCCGCGCTGCAGGCGCAGACTTTCCCCGCTGTCCACAGCGGCACAGACCACAAAGGGAAAATTCAGAATGCCATCCAGTTGCGACAGAATCTGCTGATCATCGTATTTCCACAGACTCTGGGCCAGCGACGGCAGGTACCCGTGTTCAATCTGATAGACTGCGCTGTCGCGCAGGCCCAGCTCCTTGCGGTAATCACTCCACAGCACCACAGCGGTCATCAACAGGGTCAGGCCACCACTGAACAGCAGCAGCTGTAACAGCAACCGTCTTCCCAGCGCTCCCCGCCACGACTGTTTCGCCATACCCTCTCCTGTGGTGCACCTGCACCATGGCCAGATGAAAAAACCATAGCAGGTGACTGGGTTATTTTCTGGCGAAGGGAAAAAATGATCTTTCAGTCTATGCCGCTATGCCAGAACACGCTAAAGACTGCTATGATCAGCCCCGGCAGATTAACACTCAGTCACTGCTGGCCGGCGCACGTGCGCCAGCTGAACAGCGGGTGTTGGTCTGACAGGTTGTCACCTCCACCGGCACAGGCAACGACCGGAGATTCCCCATGACAACCATCTGGATCAAACACCCCAAAGCCATTTTCAGTGCCAACCAGGCCGACGCCAGTGGCGGCCTCGTGATTACCGACGGCATCATCACTGAGCTGCTCGCAAGCGGTCAGAGTCCGGCCACGCAGGTTGACGAAACCTTTGATGCCTCTGAGCATGTGGTACTTCCCGGCTTAGTAAATACTCACCATCATTTCTATCAGACGCTTACCCGGGCCTGTCCGCCCGCAATGAACAAGCGCCTGTTTCCCTGGCTGCAGACCCTGTATCCGATCTGGGCCGGACTGACCTCACAGCAACATGCACTGGCTACTGAGCTGGCCATGGTCGAGCTGCTGCTGTCCGGCTGCACCACGGTAGCAGACCACCATTATCTGTTCCCGGCAGGGCTGGAAAACGCCATTGATGTACAGGCAGAAACCGCACTGAGGCTGGGCATGCGTGCCACTCTGACGCGCGGCTCCATGAGTCTGAGTGTGGACGATGGCGGCCTGCCACCGCGCTCTGTGGTACAGACCGAGACAGAAATTCTGGCCGACAGTGAGCGCCTGATTAACACCTGGCACCGGCAGGATGAGAAAGGCCTGCTCGAAGTGGCACTGGCCCCCTGCTCACCCTTTTCCGTCACTCAGGACATTATGCAGGCCAGCGCCGAGCTGGCTGAACGCTATCAGGTGAGCCTGCATACGCATCTGGCAGAAACAGAAGACGAGAATAATTTCTGCCTGAAAATGTTTGGCCAGCGGCCGCTGGATTACCTGGATACCGTCGGCTGGCTGCATGACCGCACCTGGCTGGCACACGGCATTCACTTCAATGATGAAGAAGTGCAGCGGCTGGGTGAGGCCGGAACCGCCATCTGCCACTGCCCGTCTTCCAATATGGTGCTGGCTTCCGGCATCTGCCGGGTGAAAGAGCTGCGCGAAGCTGGCTGCCCCGTGGGGCTCGGTGTTGACGGCAGCGCCTCCAATGACCACAGCAATCTGATGCAGGAAATCCGTCAGGCACTGCTGATTCAGCGTCTGCGCTATCAGGCTGACGAGTTTACCCATCTGGATGCACTGACACTGGCCACCAAAGGCTCAGCTCAGGTACTGCGTCGTGATGATATCGGTGAGCTGGCAGTGGGTAAAAAAGCAGACATCGCCTTCTTTAAACTGGATGAACCGCGTTTCAGCGGCGCCCATGACCCGCTAGGTGCGCTGGTGCTGTGCGGAGCCAGCCGTGCGGATGCAGTGATGATTCACGGCGAGTGGAAAGTCAGAAACAAGGAATGGCTTGGTGGTGACCTGCAGGCACTGATGGCCCGCCATACAGCCGCTGCCCGGGTTCTGTTCAGCGCCTGATGTTGCCGGCCCGCTGCCGGGCCGGACTACCTGCCAGCTTCAGCGGCGGGTATAAGCATCTTTATTGACCACTCCCGGAATCGGCTTTTCCGGTGAAGCCTTGCGGAAGAAATGGTATTTGTTCATGCCGGAGGCATAAGCCGGCGTGGTTTCACTGGGACTGTTTGCGCCGCGGGCTTCCGCCACCCGTTTGCTCCACACATCCGGTGAGGCAATGACTCCGATAGAAAAAATAACCAACGACACGGCAATGGCCGCCTTCGGTATGCTGTTGCTCATAACATTATCCTGCTGTACGGGCTTGTGGCCCTTTATAAATTAGCGCCGGGGTGGGTAACCCCTGGCTTTCTTGTGTGTGCAGGAGAATTAAACGCGAACAGAACCCATTGTTAAAATTTCTTATATCTCTCAGTCTGATTCTATTTATCTATTGAAAGAAGCGATAATGATGGCCTGGCGGAAACGACAGAAAATGCAGGAAGCGGCTCAACCGCGGCAGAAGTTCTTCACCTGTGTCCACGGCAGGCGGGCACAGAGCAGTGGCTTAAGGTGGAGCTGATCAGCAACACCGAACAGGAAGCGGCGGGTTGCATAGGTCGTGCGGGGGATACGTTCAAGCACCCATTCCTGCTGCATAGTTGTCAGCTTATGCCAGCTGAACAAAGCGAGCTCCAGCAAACCACGGTCCAGCCCACGCTCATTCGGCGCCAGACTGACAATCGCACTGAAACGCTGACGGATATCCTCTGCCGGTGCATTCAGCAGAACCACAGCATCCAGGGCTCCCAGCTGGTAATACGGCCAGAAAGGTCGCGCTTCTGCTGCCCGGTCCCAGCGTACAAGTGCCTGCCGAAGGTGATCGTTGCGGAAAGCCGGCGCGGTTATCAGCGCTCTTTCCCTTTCATAACGGGCAATGGCTACGTCAACGTCCGGATTACGGAAGGCAATCCGGTCTGCCAGCACCAGCCAGGCATTATCCTGCGTGTTAACCGGCCCCGAGGCGCCCAGGGCCAGCAGCGAGGCTACCAGACCATAATGCATTGCCAGCAGAGCCGGAATCCACAACAGCCAGCGGGCCACTCTGAGTAATTTACTTGTCAGAGGAATAGGCATAGGCCCCACTGTAATGAGTATAGTGGCCGCCATAACGGGCTTCTTTTTCGACGTTCACCTGATTCAGAACCACCCCAAGAACCCTGGCATTTGACTCAGTCAGACGCTGAATACCGGCATTAACGGACTTATCTTTGGTCGCATCCGCCTTAACCACATAGACAACGCCATCGGTCAGGGTCGACAGATACAGCGCATCGCTCACCGCATGCATAGGAGCAGAATCAATAATTATGCGCTGATAGCGCGTTTTCAGGGATTCCAGCAAGTGACGGAAGTTTTTGGATGCCAGCAACTCCAGCGGATTCGGTGGCACTGGACCCGAAGGGATTACATCAATACCGAGCTCAGGAACAGAATGAATACACTCGTCCAGCGTATCCGGATAGGCAACGGCAGAAGAGAGCCCCATACTGCCAACCGTCAGCCCCAGTTTACGGGCAACCGTCGGGCGGCGCATATCGGCATCGATCAATAAAGTTTTTTCCATCTGCCCAAACGCCTCAGCAAGATTTGCAGAGGTTGTGGTTTTTCCTTCACCGGGCACGGATGAAGTAATCAGCACAACGTTCGCCGGATGCTCAAGGCCAGCCAGAGTCAGACTGGTACGTAACGTGCGGAAAGCTTCGCTGAAACCTGAATCCTTATTTTCCGCAAAGGCGCGGACCAGGCGGTCCGTTTCTTCTGTTGCTGCAGCTTTCTTTTCTTTCGTGGAAAAAGAAATAAGAGGCAGAAGGCCTAACAATGATACGCCAAGCTTACGATCAACATCATCTGCGTTTTTAATGGTTGCATTAAGTACATCAAGCAGAAAGGCAAGCACAATACCAAACATAGCACTGCCAATAAGCGCTAATAAAACAATCAGCTTATTGTTTGGTTTTACCGGAGATTTAGGTAACACGGCCGGATCAATGACACGCGCGTTTGCAGTCTGAAGGTCTCCTGTTGCCGATGTCTCACGGATACGGGTAAAGAAAGCCTCATACAGGTCACGGTTAGCATCCACTTCACGCTGATATTCATTCAGTTGAAATTCAGTACGGTTGATCAGACGGGCACGGCTTTTTGCATCCTCCAAAGCGCTCTGCAGTGAAGATTCTTTCGATCTGGCAACATTGAAGTCATTTTCAATACTGTTGGCTATCCGCCCCATCTGGTTGTGTACAGAATCCCGGACCGCTTCAAGATCAGACTGGGCCGCAATCATCCTGGGGTGAAGGGGACCATAGCGTTTACTCAGCTCTGAAACCTTCAGTTCAGAGGATGTTTCACTCTCACGCAAACGAACCACAAGGGGATTATTAATAATATTAGGTAAAGAACTCAGGCTTTCGTAACTTTTATCTTCAAGGTTATGCAACTGATTATAAGCACTCTCGAGCTCTATTCTTTTCGCCCTAGCCTCCACCAGGCGCTGAGTAATCTGGTCGATTTCTTTGGCAACCAGCGTGCTGACACCCGCCACATCGACAATATTGTTTTGTTCGCGATAGTCCTGAAGTTTTTTTTCTGATTCATCCAATCGCTCTTTCAGGCCACCCAGTCGGCCGGATAACCAACCTGATGCTTTCTGCGTCAGACCAATCTTTGCTTCAAGCTGACTTTCAATGTAGGCATCGGCGAGGGCATTTGCGCCTTTCATAGCAATCTCTGGACTTTCTGAGTCAACAGACAATTTTACCAGCTGAGTCTTCCGTATCGGCTCAATGGTGACCGATTTCCAGAACCGATCGGTAGTCGCAGACAGGACCTCTTCCTTTGCAGGTTCCTCGCCCTCTCCGAATAATATGCCTTTCAGAGAAAAACTTTTCTTATTCAGTTCGTGATAAGGATTAAATTCCGGGTTATCGACTAAACCAAGATCAATCACAACCCGCCTGGCCAGCTCACGGGACTTCAGAATCTCGAATTGGGTCAGAAGATACTCTGAAGAAGCAGAAGGTAAGCCATAAACCTCTTCGATAGAGAGAACTTTTGCTTCCTGTGATTCAATTAACAGTGTTGATTTTCCCCTGAATACGGGTGTCATCGCCAAAGAGACCAACGCAGCCACCAAACCTACAACGGCACTTAGTGCAATAATTTTCTTCCCGTGGCGCCGGATGATCTGCCAGTAATAGGTCAGATCAATAACTTCAACCGCTGTATTACTCATTGACTGCATCCGGGTCCTGGCATCCATTATTAACATCCATCAAAAGAAACTTTGCTCAACCGTAATGACATCACCGGGCTGAACCACGTCCGATAACTGAACAGAAACTCTTATTTCCTCACCTTCCAATGGCTGAGCGTTATCATCATGAAGAACATAGATACGACCTTTTGAAGCTCTGTCGGTAAAACCACCGGCAACGGAGACTGCTTTATCCACAGTAAGGCCAGGGTGGAAGGCATAACTCCCCGGCTTTTTGACTTCACCGGTCACGTAGAAAGGACGATATTCAATAACAGAAACGGTAACACTCGGCTTGATCAGATAAGGCCCTCTAAGGCCTGAAACCAGCTTATCTTCGAGCTCTTTAGGGCTTAATCCTGAAACCTGGATATCACCCAGCAAAGGGTAGGAAATTGTGCCGGATGGCCCAATACGGACCTCTTCAATACTCAGGTCATCTTCGTCATAAACATTAATACTGATAAGGTCGCCAGCACCCATCTCATAGCGCTGCCCTTCAGCCAGCAACAAAAAAGATAGCAGTAATAAAGGCAGAACCAGAATACTGTGAAACATCTTGAACAACGGCTAATCTCCGGGTTTTTAATCAATTTCGGACAGGAGCTCTCTGGTCTTTATGAGAGCAGCCCTGCCTGTGTCATACTATATACCTAATTCAACACCAAGGGAGATTATGTGCTTATCGTAGTCGAGACCAGAGATGTTTGAATCACGCTCCGTTGATGTATAGCCAAGTTTGACATCGATATTTTTAACCGGGCTATAGATACCAGTAAGACCATAAGCCACTGTTTCATCTTTTCGGCCATCAGGATCATCAACGTATTCATCATTAGCCAATGACACATCCAGAACGAGAGAAATAAAGGGTGAAAAATCATGCTTCCAGCCAAGAGCACTGTAATCAGATGCTATATAACTACCGGCACCATTTGTCTCGTTGTTTGTCTGAGCAGTGGTCAAAGTCAGTAAAGAATAACTACGTACGGAGTAGAGAATCGATGCTTCCCAACTGAAACGACTATCTGAATCCTTGGCATCATCCTCAAAATCACGATCAGCAAGACCCAGTTTTACTTCACCGGTCGTCTTTCCGGTTACATCCCAACTGGCACCGGCTAACAACCTGTATTCCGTACCATCCGCATAGATGGATGAATCACTGTCGTAATTAATTTCAGCCGCATAAGCCTGCAAAACAGCATGAGTCGCAGGGCTTACACGTACTTTAAGTTTTGCTCCAGCTGTCGTTCTATCGTGATCACGGTCGGATGTCAGAAAACGGTTGTTCTGATATTTCTTATCATATTGCTCGGCATACCCTACCAGATTGAATAAGGATATTTCTGAGCCATACGCATATTTTAAATTGAATACAGTTTCATCATATTCATCCGGGTCCTCAATCAACAAAGCTGCGGCACCTTCTGCGGTACCAGATCCTCGATCGTCATGTGCCTGGTTTATACGGACAGAGAACGCTATTTCATTTCTTGCATTCAGCTCAGAGGTGATACCCGCCTGAAACAACTGATCAAGATAATCATCATTATCATCCCGGCTGTATTGTCCCATCTCAAAACGGGCAAGAGCCATAAGATCGGTTGCGCCCAGATCTGCCTTAACGCCAACCGCTGGGGTAAGCCGGGTAATCGTCGAGCTCACCTCCTCACCAGATGACGATTGGCTGTAAATATTATCGTTATCCGATATGGTCAACTCTGCCGATGGTAACAGGGTCACTCCACTGCCAAGATTAACCCCTTCTGTTTCCATGGCATTGACGCCAGCACTCGCCATAAAACCAGCGATGACAGGCAGTTTCCAGGCTTTCATAACATATCTCCTGATTCTTAATTTCCGTTTCTGATCTGGTTTTCAGCCAACGTGTTAGCGACTCTAACGTCAGCCTGCCGTCCGGTTACCACTGATACTTTCTGCGTATTTTTTATACGCCTGACAAAAACATATAACAGTACACCCGTCAGGACCCCACCAAACCCGTAAAGGGTATCCTTCCAGTCAAAGTGTCTTATAACGACAAAAAACTGATGTAACTCATCCATAACCAAGGCCATGGTCAAGACGGTAAGCACTATTATGATACGCTTGGCAGGTGACACTTTTATCACAGCCTCTGCCACCAGGTTACCGAGCAAAGAAAGCGGCACAGCCAGAAAAAAATGCGCCCACTTGTCTCCTCCCAGATAAAGTTCAAGCGCATGTATCCAGTGCACAGCGATGCCACTCGATTTCAATCCGCTCAGGGTTATCAGAAATATGACGTAAATCAGTAGTAATAAAGGCATTAATTATCACACCAGAATTACAATAAATTTTTCTGAATCAATGAACATTCTTCCCGACAAACCCCTTAAAAAGCGTCATAAAAATAATCTTAATGTCCATCCAAAGCGACCAGTTACGGATGTAATCAAGGTCGTAGTCCACCCTTCCGCTCATTTTGTCGATAGTATCAGTTTCACCACGAAATCCGTTAATCTGAGCCCAACCGGTAATTCCCGGCTTAACTTTGTGACGTAACATGTAATATGGGATAAGCTTTCGGTATTCTTCATTGTGCGCCACCGCATGAGGTCTTGGTCCGACGACGGACATACTGCCCTGCAGAACGTTGATGAACTGAGGTAATTCATCCAACGACGTTCTGCGAATAAATGCACCGAATGGCGTAATGCGGGCATCCCCTTTAGTTGCCTGTTTTACAACCTGTCCATTATCCATCGCGCTCATACTGCGGAATTTCCATACATGGATACGTCTGCCGTCCAGTCCATAGCGGAATTGCTTAAATATGACAGGGCCCGGCGATGTGAGTTTCACAATGGCAGCGATCACCAACATGGGTACTGCAATCAACGTCAGAACCGAAATAGAAAATACGATATCAAACATGCGCTTCAGCACATCATTGATTCCGGAAACCGGAGTTTCGTAAACGCTGAGTGTCTGCATCTGACCAACTTCACACAGCCGTGCGTGCAACAGGTTGTAGACAAAGAAATCAGGAATCAGATGAACCGATGCCGTAGTATCACCACATCGCTCCAGTATCTCTGCAATACGCTTCTGTGCCTTAAGTGGCAAAGCAATAAAGATTACGTCAAACTCGCCATCCTGAGCTCGCCGGATAAGCTGCTCGATATTCCCCTGAAGAATGGCTTCCGGAAACTCACTGCTGACTCTTTCTGGTGAACGATCGTCAAAAAAACCCATAAAACGATAGCCCAGCTCTGGCATATCTTTGATCTGTTGACGCATTCGCCAGCCACTATCATTGATCCCGACTATCACGACCCGGCGGCTGTTATAACCATGCCCTCTCACGACAGATAAAAGATTACGTATAAAAAGACGCCAGAGCGAAAGAGTCAGTGCAGTGCCGAGCATCCAGATACCGACCACAACTCTGGAATAAGCGTCAGTAACCTTGAGAAGAAACGCAAGAAGCAGAAGTACAGCACAGGCAGAAAACCAGGCAAGCAGAGTGAGAGTCAGCATGCGTGTGGCTGGTTCAGCTCTCCACGACCTGTACAGATCCAGTGATTCCGCTGTCAGCATATAAACACAGACACCGATCATGCCAACAGCTAAGTAGTCCATCGTCAGCGCGGTACCGTAAAGGGACGCGGCACTGACCAGAACCAAAAGAATAATAAGAATATCAGCAAGCCGATATGCTGTACTGAAGCTATGTTGATTGGAGCGTATCAGTCCTTGATGATTCATCCGGGCATCCCTCCCTGCGGGGCCTGAACGGCCTCACTGGCCAACCTTATGTGAGGCGCTGATTATGTCGACCGGATCACAAAATGTCCACGGGTCAATAAGAACATATTGTTACAAAATCGTCATAGAGGATGAGCTGACCAGTTCGGCCCGAACTTTGCTGATCAGATATTGGGATGCACCATTCTGTGTAGTTGCCTTTGGCTGTGACGCTCACTACTTTACCTTTACCCAGAACACACTCATCTAAAATTTAAAAGTGCACAATCAACGACAGATGGAATTCGCTTACCCAAAATCGTTCGCTGATCGTCTAGTGTCTGTAAAAATCGAGAATACTTATCCCGCCATACAGCATCATCATCGTTAGGATTTACAACATTAACATCAGGATTCAAGCCAACCAGTTTAATCAGCCCCCTTTGCTTATCCTGATATTCTATAAACATAGTCGGCACAGACATAGAAAGAGCTCCAACTCCCATATGCTTACGTCCAACGATACAGTATTTTGATTTAGATACGATATACTTAACTTGGGCGACATTTAGAGTATCAGGCAGAATTTCAGAACGTTCCCGCAACTCCGGAGCAAGCTTGGCGACTACCTTCTCCATGAGTAAGGAGTCCGACATCCCAGAAGCATCGGATCTTATATCATGTGGAATGAAGAGGAATCTACTCTTCTCAAGATGGCCAATTTCATTAATAAATTTGACCATTTTATCAATAAAAAAATCACCATATTCAGAATAGTGAAGGAAACAGGTATTTATACACACATATTCCCCCTCCAAATCAACAGTATCCAGCGTTTCTGGCAACAACAAAAAGGCAAGATCCATAGCAGGAGTTGAAACTATACCTGCGTTCAGCATCCGGTCATGAGACGCAACATCCCGGGATAAACAAACAACTCCGTGATGAGACACTCTCTTCAAATAATCAGCGCAACTTTTTTTGGCACTTGCATTAAAGCTAAATCCCAAGATCCGCACATCATTGCAATATCTGGAAGCCAAATCAGCACATGCTATCCGCGATAAGCTTCGCCATTCAGAATAGTATCCATCCAATACATCCGCACCGATAATTGCCAGACCTGATGGCTTGTATTTTTTTAATGCAGACAGAAGTGCGATAAACCCTATTGGAGCCATGTATAAACGCGGCACTACAACAACATCTACATCAACATCTAACCTGGCCATCTCAGCCTTCCAGTCTTTTGACTCCGCTAAGACATAGACCTTCCGGCCACTATGCTGATAATGACTAACAACCACTGACATCATAGCTGCATCGCCAAAACTCCCGGGCTCAGCAGGTGGAATAATAAAGAAAACCTGCCTATTCTGATCATACTTCTTTAGCAAGAATTTAAATAAAAACCCAAAAAGAACATACGACTTCAAATACAACAATTCAACGAAACGTTTCACCAACTTCATTTACGCCACCTCAATATAACAAAAATCAATAACATAACAGATATAAATACAAAAGCCTCTGTCAAGACCAGTAATATACGATACAACCCAGTGGAAAGATCCATCCAGTCAATCGAATAGTCAAACAAAACATTTAACAAGAAGTAGACAGCAGAACCTGTAATCATCGGCGAAAGCAATAGATACAAGTGAGAGCGAGTCATGAACGAAACGTAAATGACCCTAATAAAAGCAGAAACAAAGACTGATAAGCACATAATATAAATGACAAATCTAACATCATCACCAATAAAAACCCAGCCAAGCAATAAAACCAGGAAAACACTTAAAAAACCAATTATATTATTTTTTAGAACTAATGATGACTTATCAAACTGAATTATTAATTGTGTTAAAAACCATGTAGAAGATTGAGCAATACCTGCAACTGAGAATACCTGGAACACAAAGGCAGACTCCTCCCATTCACTGCCAAAAGACAAAAAAACAAGATCTTCTGCCAAAACCCCCATAGCAGCAACTATCGGCAACACAAGCAGCTGAACCAGACTAACTGCCTTAAAAAATGCCTTTTCCGGCCTGTCCGCACGAGACAAATAAGTCAGGATCACACTATTCAATGGCGTGAACACAAAACGATATAAGGTCATCAGGAACTTACGACCCACATCCAGAATTGCCAACACAGCCGGACCAAAGAGCAGGGTGACAAAAATCTCGTAAAAACGCGAACTGGCGAAGTTGAATACCTGTGCCGTTGATAAGGGTAAACCAAAGTGCCATATTTCTTTGACTTCCGCCATCGAGTGCTGGCGGCTATTACGATAACGGCTGATCTTGCGCAACCAGATATAATCAGCAACAGCCTGTACATAACGACCGGCTATCATGGATAAAACACCAGCACCAGACAAAGCCAACAACACACCTGTCAGCCCGGAACTAAAAGACACTACAGCAGTTCTGAGGGCAAGCTCTTTATAGCGCAGGTCACGCTGAATCAACGCGAGATAGAAGCTATTGATACAGGTAAACAGCGGATGAACACTCATCAGAAGAACCAGAAAAAACAACTCATTTCCATAGAAAACATAGGCAATTGGTGCCGCAACCAGGGCCATCAGCAAGACCATGGCTAACGCTATACGTACAATAAAATAATAGCTACTGGCCAGAAATGAAGCACTTATCTCTTTACGGCGTAAGATATTCTCAGCAACACCAAAAGAAGAAAGATAGCTAAGGAATTCCACTATCAGAAATACGATAACCAGATAACCGAACTGCTCTTTATTGACCTGTCGTGATACCAGAACATAGGTAGCCAGCAGCATTAACTTTTCAATGGCTGAACCGGCAATACTCCATAGCCCGGACCTAATGATCATTAAGAACATGCCTCCAGGCTTCGGCTACCGCTTCAATGCCCCACTTTTTAGCCGCATCTTCCCGTATCACTTCCGGATTTACATAGACAGGCATTTCTGCACCATCCATAGTTGAGCCAATACTATTCACATAAGGTAGTGGAGCCAGATACTCGTGATAAAAGTCGTTATCTGCAACCAATACATTCGCTCCACCAGAAACAGCATGGTAAAAAGCGCCACTGACAATCATAGATTCGTCGACATGAGGGATAAGAACATACTGGCTGCGACCAATCAGCCGACAAAGCTCTTCATATTCCAGAAATTTATTCTCCCACAACACCTTAAGCTGACGCTCTTCTATTATCCCATTCAACTCATCCCGAAGTTGTTGGTCATCACACCTGCCTGCCATATACAAAGGCTTGTCTACTGGCCACTCCTGTAAAAGACTGGCTAACCCCTTGTATCTCTTTACTGCCCCAAAATACAGATATTCAATATCCCGATTTTGCTCAGACATAATCCAATCAGGATCAAAAGGGTACAACGGATGAGGCATAGCCAGAGAATCAATACCATTCACTCGGCGATGAGTTACCACCTGGTCACTGATTCGATCCAGAACCCTCTTTAATAAATTATAAAACCTGACTGAATGCTCATTATGTGGCTTTAGGTTGTGCCTTACCCAAACAACCCTACGGAAGCGAAGCCTTATCAATGCGACAAGAACACAGGCCTTTATAAAGGCGATAGTCTGATTATCTGCATGTCCCAACCTGTCCTCAAACCAATTAAGCACTGCAACGTCTTTTCTTAAACTATTAAGAAAATTCCAGGGACTGGTTGGCATGACGTTAACTTGATAGCCAAGCGTCTGCCATGCCTTTTTACACATTGACAGATAGAGGTTTTCGCCACTTTCCTGGGGGTAAAGATAAATCCTGCATCCCGCCCGATTAGGCTCTGCCATACTGATCCTTAAGGCGTACGATATCGTCTTCGCCAAGATATGAACCCGACTGTACTTCAATCATTTCCAGCTCAATAACACCCGGATTTTCCAGACAATGCACCTGACCAATCGGAATATAGGTCGACTGGTTTTCGGTGACTAAAAACGTGTTGTCACCGTTTGTAACTTTGGCCGTACCCGATACCACAATCCAGTGCTCGGCTCGATGATGATGCATCTGCACCGACAACTTAGCCCCAGGCTTCACGGTAATACGCTTAACCTGATAGCGCTCGCCGTTATCGACGGAATCGTATTTTCCCCACGGGCGGTACACCTCGCGATGCTGATGATGTTCGTTACGGCCTGCAGCTTTAATTTCGGCAACGATATTCTTAACATCCTGAACCTTATCTTTACTGGCCACCAACAAGGCGTCGGGCGTATCAACGATCACCAGATTATCCACGCCAAGCGTGGTCACTAAACGGCTGTTAGCAGAGACAAAGCAACCCGAAGTATCTTCCAGCATCACATCACCACTGACCAGATCTCCACCAGTCATTACTGCATTGCCCTGCTCATCTTTATCGGTGATATCCCATAAGGCCGACCAGCTGCCTACATCACTCCAGCCGGCATCCAGTGGTGCAACCAGAATCTGATTTCCAGGCTCTTGCGATAAGGGCTCCATAATGGCGTAGTCAATGGATTCATCGGGGCAGGCTTTAAAGGCGACCTCATCGACACGGATAAAGTCGTGATCAAACGCAGGAGCTGCCATAGCCAGCTCGCTGGCGGTAAAAATATCCGGACGATACTGTTTGAGCGCATCCAGATACACATCCGCACGCACCATAAACATGCCACTATTCCATAACCATTTGTTGCTGCCATCAGCGGTTTTTTCAGTGAAATACTGCTGTGCCGTGGTCTGATCCGGCTTTTCAACAAACTGTTCAACAGTCAGCAGCCCTTCTGCCTGCGCAGAACCCGCCTGAATGTAACCGTAGCCAGTAGCCGGCTCGGTGGGCACAATGCCCAGCGTACCGAATTTTCCCGCACTTACCGCTGGCAATAACGCCATTGCCGCCTGCTGAAAGGCCTGAGTGTCTTTAATTACATGATCCGCCGCCAGAATCAGCATCACCGGCATATCATCGTTATCCGCACGACCAGCCATAATCTTCATCGCAGCCAGAGCGATGGCCGGTGCAGTATTACGTCCCGCCGGCTCCAGTAAAATACTGGCTGTATGGCCCTGTTGACGCATCTGTTCCGCCACCAGAAATCTGTGCTCTTCGTTACAGATCACCAGCGGCTCTGCCGACACCATACCATCCAGGCGGGCAGTGGTTTGCTGCAGCATGGTCAGATGGCTGTTCAGTGCCAGAAACTGCTTAGGATATGCAGTACGTGACAGAGGCCATAAACGGGTGCCGGAGCCGCCGGCCATAATTACTGGAATCATTTTAAAACCCTTGTCTTTTCCCTGACGAATTCAATTAGTTCTTGATCGAACCTTTCGGACGAAAACTTTTCTGCATGAGCACGAATGACCGAGGGATCAAACGTCATCGTTTCAAATCGTGCAACGGCTTCACAAAGCGAAGAAACAGTTTGCTGCTTAAAATGAATACCAGTAACACCATCAAGCACAGTCTCAAGGCAACCGCCTTTACCAAAGGCGATAACCGGCGTCCCACATGCCTGGGCCTCTACCGGGACAATACCGAAGTCCTCCTCCGCAGCAAAAACAAAAGCCCTCGCTTTACCCATCATCTCCTTTAATACCGAAAAGGATTGATACCCCATCAACTCAACATTCGCCCCTGCCCTGGCTTTGATTTTCGCCATATCAGGGCCATCACCGATTACAATTAGCTTTTTATCCGGCATAGAGCTGAAAGCGTCAACAATCAAATCAATCTTTTTATAAGGCACCATACGAGAACAGGTAAAAAAGTAATCGTGTTTTTCACTTAAAACTTCAAAGTCCTGAACTTCGACATTAGGGTAAATAACCGTCGCCGAACGACGATAGACCTTATTGATACGACGGGCGATATATTGCGAATTTGCAACAAAGTGATCAACACCAAAAGACGATCGCACATCCCACGTGCGCATATAAGAGAGCATTGACCGAGCTAAGAAGCCTTTAACCCCCTTCGAAATACCAGACTCCTTTAAGTACTGCTCTTGCAGATCCCACGCATAACGCATAGGTGAGTGGCAATAGCAGATATGAACCTGATCCGGTCCGGTAATAACCCCTTTTGCAACCGAAGAGCTGCTTGAGATAATCAAATCGTAAGCAGATAAATCTAATGACTCCATTGCAATTGGCATTAATGGCAAATACTTTCTGTAAGATTTTGCCTTAGGTAATTTCTGTATAAAGGTGGTAGTTACAGATCTGCCGCCAACAATATCTTTTCTTTGCTTATCTGAAAGAAAATCCACGACCGAAAACAGATCAGAATGCGGGTATAATCTCAGCATTCTGGAAACAACCTTTTCCGCGCCTCCTGAGTCCGAAAACCAGTCATGAACTATGGCAATATTCATTTCACACTCCCTTGTAAATCACTCAAACCACTCTCACGAGACAACTTTACCAAAAGAACAAAACAGTATGCAGCCAGATATTTTGACTCTACCGTCACATAAGAAAAAATTGCAACAAAAAAATACACAAAAAACATAACAAGCAAAACATCTCTAGCTAAAAACATAGGAATAAATATTCGGTAAGCTCCATAAAAAAACAATACAAAAAATGGAACGCCATAAAAAACCAACATATCAAAAAAGAAGGACTTCGTAGACACGCCTTCGGCAACTCCAGCCTGAAGATACAAATAGAATTCAGCAAGGTTCAAATAACCTAAGCCAATAGAATCCATAAATGAAGCAGCATAAGGCCCATATTCATAAATAGCAGGCATAAAGCCAAAATATCCTGAACCTAATGGATGATAGATAACAGAAATAAGTGAAGTGAACATCACAGCAAGCCTTGTAGCTACACTAGTATACTGCTCGATATCACTGGAAAAAACGCTGTACAGAAAATCACCCCAAAAAAAGTATCCGAAAAATGAAAACCCAAGAACCGATAAAACATAGGTTGCAATAGGCACTTTAAAAAAAATCAGACAAGCCGAAAAGCCCGCTACCAACAGGCCTACCAATGCACCCTTCGAAGATGAATAAAGCACCATTAAAAAAAGTAGCGACAATATCATCAAGGCATACTTTTTATACACCCGGGCCATAAGAAGAAAGACACAAGAAAGCTGAAATCCAAAATGACTGGCCTCCAGTGTAAACCCTCTCATACGATCAGGTGACAAAGCCGGAGTGTAATGCACCATTCCGGTCCCAGCCATAAACTCAGGACTAAGTACATTAAGGACATACGAAAAAGCGATTAACAAAGCAACCGCAGGAAGAACTGCAACCAACTCACTCAGCGAGTATCTTGCAAAATACAGTACTAAAAAAATTGGCATAAAGCTAACAAGCATCAATCGCAAACCGCGATCAAAAAGGAAACGCAAGTCATAACCCGAAATAAAAGCTAACATCAACAGAGACAAAAGCACATATAAAAAAACGCAGAAAATAACCACCGCTTCATATTTAAATATACGCCGGTCGAATATCAGCCAGGCTCCGACCAGAACAGGAACCATTACAAATGCAGCATTTGCACTAAAAACACCACCAAACCTTGTAAATACACTATCCTCAAAAACACTAAGCAGGCAAAAAATCAACAAAAAAATTACACCGGGCTTACGCACCTCAACTCCGTCCACTGACTCCCCCTTCTCGCAACCTCATAAAAAAGCGCATCAGCAGACCACCAAACACCCGATCCACGCTTACAAACATGCAGCCAATAATATTTAAAAAATAATAATATCCAATACGTGGATATGGAAAAATATATCTTTTCCCTGCCTTGACCACTTCTGTATCCACACCTTTATCCACACCCATGCGAATACATCTGTGATAAAAATCTACGTAACAGGTCGAGATGAAAAATTTCCGCGGCAAAGAGAGATTATCGGGTATCTTCAGAGACAATATCTCATCATAAGCAATAAAACTTCTCAGCCAGGCTGCATTAACTTTTCTATTAACTGCCGACCCTGGCCTTATAATATACTTATAGACAATAGATTCACTCAGAGCTATCTTCTCAAATGAATTTATGGCTTTTACAGTAAACAGAACATCCTCTGCATAGCCGATCGACTCATCAAACAGCAGTCCCCTATCAATCATAGATTCACGTCTCAAAACCAAAGAACAAATATGAGACCTTATGATCTTCAAAAAATACTGTTTTAAGACGCTTTCCGAATCTACAATACCCTGCTTATATCGGATATCTGTAACATCATCCCCATAATCTATTGAGTAGGAATTTAAAATCAGATCAGGCATGCCATACAAAGTTAAAATCGAATCATTTACTGAAAAGAAATCTTCCGAATACAAGTCATCAGAGTCAAGAAATGACACATACTCACCCCGAGCAAGCCTAAGCCCATAATTTCTTGCAGCCGACACACCACCATTATTTTTTTTAAACCACCTGATTCCCGGAAATTCGTGATTATAACTACAACACTCCGTAGACCCATCATCCACCACTATCAGCTCAATATCTTTCCTTAAAGCATATTGCTTAGAAAACCAATCAATAATAGGCAACAGAAAGTCAAAACTATTATAAACCGGTACTACTACAGAAAACTTTATTGAATAATTTTTTTCCATTCCAAATCCACCAACTCAGACTCAGTTTCCATAGCAAATCTCAAGCAATTTTCTGATATAGTCCTAAACAACTCCGAAGTTTCCAATAGCTCCCTCAGTCTGCTGGCGAAACTTTCAATATCCCCAAACGGGATTAAATATCCCGTAATATTATCTTTTACAACCCAAGGTGCTGATAAAAATGTATCATACACTACACATGGCAACCCCTGACTTCTCGCTTCTATAAGCGTTTGTCCAAATCCTTCATATCTTGACGTCATAATGAATGCAGAATAACCTGAAAATAACGCCTCAAGATTCGTCGTAACTCCCATATAATTTACATTTTTATATTTCCTTATCTTTTCAACTAAAGATGCAACTTCCGCATCTTCCCCCCCACCGTAAATATCAAGAGTATACTCACCCGGAAGCTGGTCCATTACATCCAACATGCCACTGAAGTTTTTCTGAGCTTCATCTATTCGTGCGATCGTTACTATCTTTTTAGACTGAAAAGGCATTTCAGAAGCCGTTCTCAACCTACACGCACGCGGGATTACCTTTATTTCAACTTCATCTAAAAATCTGTATTTTTTAGCATAATTTCGGTCCAAATCCGTATATACAGTGAAGTAGTCCACCCTTGCGGAAAGAAACTTCCATATTACTTTTGAAAGCGGCCTGAAATACACATCCAGATCATTTGTCTGAACCACAACCACTTTGCACTTTCCAAGCGCTGCAAAGGGAGCATATAAAATGTCGTTAGGATGGAAGAAGACAACAACATCATCACTTTTCAATCCAAGCTTACCCAAGAGCAACGCTTGCCGGAGTTTCGTTTTTACTTTTGAAAAACGACCTTTTTCACCATAAGGAATAGCTTTAGATCTTATATCTGAAGGGAAATATTCTTTCGTTTCCTGTTTCTCGTACAACTCTATACATTCGCCATCATGTAATGATTGAAGATGACGAATCAGCGTTTCGACACCACCTAAGGTCGTCGATTTATTAACATTTACCGTAATCAGCCTACCCATGAACTCCACCCTTGCATTTAGAGCCACAACCACGAATAGTGATATTTAAAATAACATTTACAACACAAACCATCCCATTCAAATATCTTTTAATAATGGAAATAAGTAATAGCAGCAATTGACTAGCTCGACAGTAGTGAGCCATAACAGCCACGGAATTAATCAACGACGAAGATAACACCGGATAGCGTTTTGAACCGAAAAAGGGGATTCGAACAACACGCACACCATTGATGGTCTCCGTATCCGGATAAATGGTGTTATCGCTGAAACCACGATTTAAGGTGATGACGGTTACATCCAGCCCCATCCGCACCTGCTGCTCTGCCAGGGCCTTGTCGAAGTTCTCAAGACCGCCGACTGCGGGAGCATACTGACGTACAACATGAATAACCGGTGGGAATCCAGATGCTCTTGAACAGTCTTTCAATTCTAACTCCTTTTAGCATTGATACATCACAGCGTTACATAGTCTGTCAGAGTTTTTTTTCTGAAATATGACTGGTTCAGCTCCGGTTCCTTCCGCTAATGGGCGTACTCTACTAAAGTTCAACATCCAAGTGAACGCACATGTCCCCGAAATGGACTTCTTTGGCAGGCATATCCATTACTGATAAAGTCTTCAGTTTTATACTGTTAACATCTGCATCACCTGCGAAAGTAAATCCGGCCTGTTTTTTGTGCCTGTCAGTACCTTATGAGTTCCTCCCGAAACTTTCTATCTATCAGCTTCTTTTTACCAATACTATTTACCTAGAATGACACCAGCCAAAACCGCCATTTCTCCCCGCCGACAATATTTTTGTAACAGGCAGTTGGCATCATCCCACCCAGGCCCTAGAATGCCTTCAGTTCAATTTTTAAACAGGATATGATCATGCGTAACTTACTGATATGGATATTAACAGTATTCGCGTTGCCGGCAGTGGCTGACATGGCAGCAGATTTTGAAGCCGAGCTGAAAGCCGGAAAAACTGTGGAAGCTGTCTACGCAGAAGCATCGGAAGCCTGTGGTGGCAACTGCGATGCAGATATCATTGAAGCCTTGTATGAAGCCGGTATTACTAAAGAAACCATCGCTCTGATTGCACTCAATCGTGGTGTTGATGTTGCTACCATCATGTCATCCCTTGAGGCTGCCGGAGTATCCGTTGCCGATGCTGGTGCCGCTATTCAGGGTGCTGCTCAAGCCCTGGGGCTGAATCCTGAAACCGTACAGGATGCAATTCTCGCCTACACGACAGACCCTGATACCAATCAGGCACCCGCGGCAGGCCCGCTTCCTGCTGTCGCATTACCTACCCCAACAGCCCCGACCCCTACCGGTGGTGGTGTCAGCGATCCTGATGAAGTCAGCCCTGCTGCAGGCTGATCAGCTCACTTCTTAAAGCCCGGTACTGCCGGGCTTTTTTTTGTCCACTGTCTGACTTTATTCGATCCGGCAAAGAAACACCTCTGCCACCTTCATTGTCGCATTCGTTCATCATCCATATGACCCCACGTTCCCAGCCATTGGCAGGCGGGCAGTCAATCCGGATAATAAAACTCACATTATTAAGGAGAATGGCTATGCGCCAATGGACGGCTTATCAGGTATTTCTGTTTACTCTGCCTCTTCCCTTTGGCGGCAATGCGGACTGGGCCTGGCCATTTTTTTCCGCTGCCGCACTGATTCTTCTGTTTATTGAACTCGGCTATCTCCTCAAAGTGCAGCAACAGGCTGCCCTGCCATCTCTCCCTGTCAGTGAAGCATTCCACCGGGGTTTACCCCTGCTTATGCTATTGCTGTTGTTGCAGCTGTGGGTACTGGTACAGAGCTTCACTACCAGTCTGTCGCCTTATGACACCCACCTCAGCCTGCTGAAAGGCATTGGTCTGTGTGCTTTTTTCGCCCTGAGCCTGCAGCTGCTGAACACCCGCGAACGGGTAAAGCGCGCAGTCTGGATCGTTGTCCTCGCCGCGGCCTTCCAGGCGCTGTTTGGCGCGCTCATGGTGTTAACCGGTTGGGAGTTCGGCTTCTTTATTGAGAAGTCCGCCTATCGTGGTAAAGCCACCGGTACCTTTATTAACCGTAATCATCTCGCCGGGTATCTGGAAATGGCACTGGCACTGGGAATTGGTCTGCTGCTGTCACAAAGCACCCGCTATCAGGGCTCGCTGCGCCAGCGTCTGCGTCAGCTGATCACCATGCTGCTGAGTGACAAAGTAATTCTGCGTCTGTTACTGGCCGTTATGGTCATTGCTCTGGTCCTGTCCCGCTCACGTATGGGCAACAGTGCTTTCTTTGCCAGCCTGCTGATTGCCGGCGCTCTGGCACTGCTGCTGATGCGGCATAAATCGCGTTCAACCACCATTCTTCTGACCAGCCTGCTGGTGATTGATATTGCCATCGTCGGTACTTTTTTTGGGGTTGAGAAAGTGGCCGATCGCCTGCAGCAGACCAGCGCACAAAGCGAAAGCCGTGATGAAGTCACCCGCGATACCATCGCCCTGTGGCAGGCCCACCCCTGGGCAGGTACGGGGGCCGGCACCTTTGTTACCACTTACCCGGCGTTCAGAAGCGCCGATGTCACAACCGACAAGCTCTATAACAATGCTCATAACGACTACGCTCAGTTTCTCGCTGAGTTCGGCGCCGCGGCATATGCTCTGTTCGCGATAATACTGATCTGGTGCCTGTGGTGGGCAATCGCTGCCATGCGTAAACGTCGCAGTGAACTGTTCAGAGGAATGGGCTTTGCGTCCCTGATGGGAATGTCCGCCATCGGCATCCATTCAGCGGTGGATTTCAACCTGCAGATTCCGGCCAACGCCTATATGTTTATGCTGTTGCTGGCCATGGCAGTGATTGCCCGCTGGGCACCCCATGATGCACGGCCTTTACCTTTACTTCAGCAGCCGGAACAGCCGTTGATTGAAACGGAAACCAGCGCATGAACCTGCACCCTGTCATCATGCGCCTGCCCACCAATAATAAGGGGCGGGACTTTGTCGTCGGCGATATTCACGGCTATGTCAGCAGACTGCAGCAACAACTGCAGAGCCTAGGTTTCGATCCGCAGCAGGACCGTCTTATCTGTACCGGCGACCTGATTGACCGCGGACCGGAATCCCCGGCGGCCATCGCATTGCTGGATGAGCCCTGGTTTTATTCTGTGCTGGGGAACCACGAATATCTGATGCTCAGCGGTCTGAAATACAGTAACAGCCGTGACCGCATGCTGTGGCTGTCACAGGGTGGAGACTGGATTACGTCCACGTCACCAGACCAATGGCAACACTGGTTCAGCCGCCTCGAAGCATTGCCATTGGCCATAGAAGTCACTGCACGGGATGGCCGGCGCTATGGCATCGTGCACGCAGATTATCCTCAGGCCAGCTGGCAGGAATTTGAATATCTGCAGCCGGACATGCTGCAGAAATGCATCTGGTCACGGCGCAGTTTTGACAACCGCTCCACGCATACCGTCGCCGGGATTGATTACCTGATTCACGGTCACAGTGTATGCACAGAGGAACTGCAGCTGGGCAACCGGATTTATATTGAACCCGGCGCCTATCTGGGCCGCGATTTTATTATCCGCCAGATTTAGCGGAATACTCAGCCTGCAGGCGGCGGAACAGAGTCTGAATATCAGCCGCCGGCAGATTATTGATACCGGCCGCTCCCTGCCGTCCCCCACCACCAAATTCAGAGGCAATCATATCTGCCCCTGTCAGATTCTCTTTCGGTGCCCGCAGGCTGACCTGAAAATAACTGCCGCCCTCTGCCACGGCCGGCATCGGCGTCAGCACTGCATGAGCACGCTGCGGATAACGGTTCGCCAGTTCATTACCCAGTACGCCGCTGATACGCCGCGCCCACTGACAGTCGGGCAAGACAAACAGAGCAACCTGCTCATCCGCCAGTTCCGGGCTCATTTTCAGACCACAATCCAGGTCATCCTGGTATCCCTGAGTCAGGGTCTGATACACCAGCGCCTGATCAGCAATAAAATCAAATGGGCTGGTATAAGGCCGTGCCAGGCGATACAGGCGTGCAGGATGATAAAAAAGGTCAGCCGCCGAAAAACCATAGCCGTTGTAATTCATGGCAATGCCGAGATTGCGCAGCTGGCCACGCTGCCGCTCACTGAGTGACAGCCGGGCAGCATAGTCATCCGCAACCTGCACAATATTATCGCCATAGGCAGCGACGATTGCCCATTCACGGTAGCGCCCCTGCAGCAGGTAATCAGCAATCAGTCCGGTACAGGTATTGGATTGGGTATAAATATGAGCTTCCAGTAACGGGCTGTGCGGAATATCACCGGCCTGATGATGATCGGCATAAAATACTGAAGCGCCATCCTGCAACAGACGCTGCAGTGACTGCGTATTCTGTTTCATCGAGATATCGAGCACCGTTACCCTGTCACCAGAGCCGGCTTTTACCTGCTCCAGCAAACGGATATCGCGTTTGATACCGGTAATCAGTTGTGCATCTCTCGGCTCCTGCTGCCTGAGTTGAATCAGAGCACAGATACCGTCGGCATCGCCGTTAAATACATCAATATCGGACATAAACGTCTGTCATCATTTCAGGACTGAGAAATACCGGCAGCCGGTGGAAGAATGCCCCGCTCTGTCAGGACAGTCAGCAGCCGGCTGACACAACTCTGCACATCGTCAGAGGAAGTATCAAGCACCAGATCCGCAGTCTCTGGCGGCTGATAGGCAGAGTCGATGCCGGTGAAGTTGCGGATCAGACCGGCCCTGGCCCTGCCATACAGACCTTTCGGATCACGCTCTTCACAGGTTGCCAGCGGTGTGGACATATACACCTCAATAAACTCATCGCTATCAACCAGATTCCGTACCAGCTCGCGCTCACTGCGGAAGGGAGAAATAAAGGCTGCGATCACGATCAGGCCGGCATCCACAAACAGAGCGGCAACCTCCCCCACCCGGCGGATATTTTCCACCCGGTCCTCATCAGTGAAGCCAAGATCCTGATTCAGGCCATGACGGACATTATCGCCATCCAGAAGATAAGTATGCTGACCTGCAGCAGCAAGATGCTCTTCCAGAGCATTGGCAATGGTGGATTTACCAGAACCACTCAGACCGGTAAACCAGATAATACAGGGGCGTTGCTGTTTCAGTGCCGCGCGGCTTTGTTTACTGACTTCAGCGGCATGCCAGACAACATCGGATGACGCCATACAGTGGCTCCTGTTGCAAAAGAACGCCCGACTTTACTAAAAGCCATGCCCCGTGGGAACGCTCCCCTCCGGCACCATTCCGCAGCGCGGTAAAAAGTGAACAATCGTCCAGCGATCTTTACTTTGCCGGGCCAACCAGATAATGCGCCAGACGGTTGCCCATCAGCAGGGCTGCAATAAACAGCAGCACATCCGGATCAAGGCTGAGAATATTCACCAGTGCCGGCCCCGGACACAGGCCGACCAGCCCCCAGCCAATACCGAACATCGCTGCCCCGGTCAGCAGACGGGCATCTATGGTTTTCAGGGTCGGCTGGTGAAACTCTGCCGCACAGACCGGTTTCACCCGCCTTTTGCTGAGCCAGAACACCACGCCGAAGATGGTCACAGCAGAGCCCATCACAGCAATCAGTTCCGGTCCCCAGTCGCCGAAAATATCCAGAAATGCACGCACTTTGGCCGGGTTGTTCATTCCGGAAACCAGCAGACCCAGGCCGAAAATCATACCGCTGAGCAACGCCAGAGGATTGGCAAAACGCAACAGAGCCGCACTCATTGTGCACCTCCCGCCAGATTCATCAGCGCCACAGTAGCAATGCCTGATGCCATAAAGGTAATAGTGGCGACCATAGAACGCAGGGATAAACGGCCCATGCCGCATACACCGTGACCACTGGTGCAACCGTTGCCGATGTAGGTACCAAAACCCACCAGCAGGCCCGCCAGCACCAGCAGTAACTGATTGCTGGTCATATCGATTGTCAGCTCACCGCCACTGATACGGAAAACCGGTAACGCCAGCACCAGGCCGGCCAGAAACCAGAATGCCCAGTGGCGGCTCTTGTCACGCCACTGAAACAGGCTGGAAACCACGCCTGTCATACCACTGATGCGGCCGATTCCCAGCCATAACAGAGCAGCTGCAGCGCCAATCAGGCTGCCGCCGATTAATTCATAGGTCATTGTAATGCCTGTCTCTGCTGCAGCTCAGAACAGCCCGGCTGCAGGTCTAACGAAAGAAGGACGCGGATTCTAGCCTAAGGCGACCATCTGAGTCTTGCACCGGACTTATTCCAGTTGCTTATAACCTTACAACCATAATTCCAAAAATAGCGTTACTGCGCCGGGGATAAACAAGAGGGAAATGCAGACGATGCCTTTACCCGGCTTTTACATTGCCATTATTTTCATTGTTATCAATGAGTTAAAACCCTAAGCAGGCTCACCCGTGGCGAAGCGTCAAAACAACCCGGCTACGCCTCCTACACTCATAAACAGCCAACCACACCAGAACCCCACAGAAGGAGATGTCTGTCATGAGCGTATCGGCGATATCCGGCAGTACCCAGTTTGTCCCCCTCCAGCAAAACCAGAGTCAGAGTAAAACGGAAAGTCTGGAAGATAAGTTAAGCAGTCTGGTCGAAGCCATTGAGTCCGGCGACACCGACGCCGTGCAAAGTGCCTACGACAGCATTGTGGAGTCGCTGCCGGAGGGTGCCAGCGTCGGTGGTGATGACCCTATCGGGCAGTTTCTCTCTGCCGTCAGTGACGGCCTGAGCAGTGGCGATATCAGCAGTCTGCAGGCTGCGTCCGAAACCTTTGCTACCTTTACCCCGCCGTCCGGCATGGGTGGCGCAGCGGGTATGGGCGGCAGTATGCCTCCACCTCCGCCGCCACCGGTGGATTCTGAAACCAGCGAAAGCCTGAGCAGCCTGATCAGCGCTCTGGAAGACAGTGATACCGATGCAGCCCAGAGTTCATACGATGCCCTGTTAAGCGCACTCAGTGCCAATGACAGCCTGAACACCTCTGACAGCTATGAGAACCCGCTGCAGACGGCATTAACTCAGGTCGGCGAAGCACTGGAATCCGGCGATACCGAACTGGCCCAGCAATATATGGAAACCTTAATGCAGCAACTGCCACCGGGTACCTTGTTGTCAGCCGAAGCCTGATCACCGAAAAAAAGAAAGCCGGATACTCCTGTGGATATCCGGCTTTTTTATTGCCTGACTAACTGTCCGCTCAGGCGGCTTTAAGCTTGTGCTCCTGCTGCTGTTTCTGGCGGATCAGATCGCGGTAATCCTGCTGCATAAATTCTTTAATACCGCTTTTGCGGTTGGCCTGCATGGCCAGCTCCAGTTCTTCGGCAGAGGCGTAACGACGATCCCAGTCGAGTACTTTCGGCACCATGATTTTATTCCACAGCGGCGGAATCAGGGTCAGGAAAATGGTGGTCAGATAACCGTTCACCATCATGGGTGCATCCTGATACGGGCGCAGTTTCTGGAACGGTACGTCGCCTTCGGCATGGTGATGCGAGTGACGGGTTAAGTTAAACGTGGCCCAGGAGCTGACGCGCTTATTGGTGTTCCAGCTGTGGTAAGGCTGCACCGGGGTTTTTACATTACGTACCATGCCGTAATGCTCCATAAAATTCACAATCTCAAGGAAAGATTTTGCAATCAGCGCCGAGGCGGTAAACACCAGCACGCCAATCCAGCCGGCCATGGCAAAGGCCGCGATTTCCAGCAGCAGCGACATCAGCAAGCCACGGATATACAGATTGTGATGGCTGAACACCGCCAGACGTTTTTTTTGCAGACGTTTTTTCTCTAAATTCCAGGCGCTGATATTGCCTTTCCAGGTCGAGGCCAGAATATGCCAGTACACATTACGGCCGCGCGGTGCGGTGGCCGGGTCATCGGTAGAGCCGACATAAATATGATGGCCGTACACGTGCTCGATGGAGAAACCGGTATCCCAGCTGAAGGCCAGCAACCAGCGGCCGATAAACATGGCCACCGGGTCCCAGGTGCGATGTGTTAATTCGTGGCCAACAATGGTACCCACCACAGACGTCAGCAGACCACAGCCGAGAATGGCCACCAGATATTGCGGAATGGTATTGCCTTCACGCGCCGCCAGCGCATCAAAACCTGTGACTTGCTGCACCAGTGCGCCGTAACCCAGTACGTCGGCGTCGGCCACACTCCACACCATCAGGAAATTCATCACCACAATAAGCAACAGCGACGAATACAACTGCGCATTCAGTAATCCGGGCGCTTTATAGTCCGGCTCTGTCGTGTCATCGCCGAATAATAAATCCCCGGCCACGACAAAACCGACGGCAAAAATAAGGCCCAGATACAGCCAGTTGCCGCCTAAGGTAATACCGATAGCAAAAGGCACAGTGAGCAGATGAAAGAGCGTGTATTTCGCGTATTTGAACATGGCTGTTCTCCTTATTGTTATGCGCGTAATTTCTGCGCCGCCAAATCGCGGCTGTCCAAGAATTTGTCGAAGAAAATCTGCGCCGGACGCACGCTGAATTTCTGGCATTCGGCCACGGCGGCATCGATCATGGGCGCCGGTCCGCACAGGTACACCTGCGCATCGCCACTGATGCGCCCTTCAATGGCCTGCGTCACCAGACCTCGCATGCCGCTCCAACCGGAGTCGGCGGGCTCGTCCGACAACACAGGAATAAATTCGAACGGACCGGCCCATTGCCCGGCCAGCTCGTTAATCTCATCGAGGCAGTACAGGTCGCGCTGAGCGCGGGCGCCGAACAACAGGGTCACC
Source organism: Pseudomonadota bacterium (assembly GCA_030145845.1). Taxonomy (GTDB): domain Bacteria; phylum Pseudomonadota; class Gammaproteobacteria; order Pseudomonadales; family Oceanobacteraceae; genus Venatoribacter. The sequence continues at coordinate 67,932 of JAIXHJ010000008.1, read as the reverse complement.
GGGCGCGACACGCGCTCCTGCACGCCCTGACGCAAGAGCGACAACAGCGGCGCCAGACCACTGCCGCCGGCGATGGCAAGAATGGCGTTGTCGTCCGGTCGCAGCCAGAAATCACCGTGCGGGCCGTCGACTTCGACCGCCGCACCCAGCACATCCGCGCTCTGGAATAACGGCGACACCGCCCCACCCGGCACATGGCGGATGAAAAACTCCAGCTCTGTAGTCCCGCCCGGCGGGCAGGTGCCGGCAAAGGAATACGCCCGCAGCGGTGTGTTGAATTGCGGCAGCCGCAGATTGGCAAACTGACCGGCGGTAAAGGTCAGCGGCGTTGTCAGATGTACCGTTACGGCGCTGATATCGTGGGTCAGTTCACGCACGGCGGCGACCGTGCCTTCGCACTGCTGCACAGGATGATCGGGGCTGCGGTTATCGAAATGCGGCAGCGAAATCTGAATATCGGTTTTCGGTACGCTCTGGCAGGCCAGAATAAAGTGGTTATCCAGATCCTCTGCGCTTAACACATAGGCGCTTTCGGTCAGCTCTTTCACCTTGCCCTGAGTCAGCTGACATTTACAGGCGGCACAACCGCCCACACGGCAACTGTGCGGAAAACGCAAACCTTCGCGCAGCGCGGCCTGCAGAATGGTTTCGCCAGGCTGGGCGGTCAGCGTCTGGCCGGTATTGGCGAGCGTGATGCTGCGTGGGCTTTTGCGGAACAGTGACAACATACGTCCTCCCGGTTCTTATTGTTTTTGTCGTCGGTTGCTTTGGCATCTGAGTGTCAGGGCGAACCTGATGCTGTTTATTGTGGGCGTAAGCGGCAAAGGGGATTACAGCAGCCGTTGACAAAAAATGGTCATATGGGGCCATAACGAGGGCCAGACGCTGCGTTGGCGCGAAGGGCTGCATAAGATAGGCAGGATGAAACACGAGCTAATGGCGGACTGCGCACAGCTGCCGACTCACTATGTGCGCAATATTCTGAATCTGGTCAGCAGCCGTGGCGGCAATACCACGGCGGTTTGTCTGCGCGCCGGCACCTGCACAGAGGTTGGCGAAGGTACGGATGAGCGCATCAGCTGGCCGCAGTTCAGCGCCCTGATCCGTGAGAGCCGCAACGAAATCAACGAGCCGGCGCTGGGCCTGTATCTGGGCAGTCAGCTGACCATCACCACCCACGGTTTGTTAGGACTGGCGGCCATGAGCAGCGCCACCCTGGGCGACGCCGGACGGCTGGCCTGTCAGTACGTGGCGACACGAACGCCTCTGGTATCACTGACGCTGGAGAAAAAAGGTTCACTGGCCTGTCTGACCCTGGATGAGCTGTACGCTCTGGGCGATGTGCGCGCCACCTTTCTGGAGGCGGTCGCTGTCACTTTAATTGCCGTGCTGCAATTTGTATCCGGTGGCCGCGCCCGTTTAATGCAGGCCAATTTTGCCTTTCATGCACCGCCATACAGTGATCTGTACGAGGCGTTTTTTCCGTGCAAAGTACGCTTTGATCAGACCGCCAATCAGCTGTTATTACCCTGGGAAGATTTAGCCATTCCGTCGCAGCTGGCCGATCAGCAGGTACAGAAACAGGCGGCGCAGCAATGCGAACAGCAACTGCAGCAATGGGCAAAAACACAGAATTATTCCGGACAGATTCAGCTGATGCTGGCGCGCGCCAAGGGCCGCTTTCCTACCTTTGAACAGGTGGCCGGTGAAATGGCTATGTCGCCGCGCACCTTACGCCGCCGTCTGGCAGAAGAAGGTACAACGTATCAGGCATTACTGGAAAACTGGCGCCAGGAAATGGCGCATCAGTATCTGCTCACCACGCGTTTATCGGTACAGCAGATCAGTTATTTACTGGGCTACAACGACCCGGCCAATTTCGGCCGGGCGTTCCGCAAAAATAACGCCGGCATTTCGCCGCTTAATTTCCGCCGCCAGTCAGGTGACCACTCTGCTGAAGCCAGCGCTGCCCCGCTTCCACGCCAAACTGGTAAGCGCGGTTAAGCACCACGGGATCGCGGGTAAACTGACTGGCAGCAAAACTGTCCGGCGGGCAGATTTCATGCACCACGCAATCCGCCGGTGGGTTGCGGATAAAATCCAGCGCACGGTTGTAATCGGCGTGACGCTGCTGCAGACGTTTTGCAACGCCCGGATAGCCACGCAGCAGGTAAGGAAAGAGTTTACTGATGCGGTAGGCTTTTTTGCGGTATGACGCCGGATTTGAACGCAGCACCAGAATTTCCCGCGCACCGCGGCGGTAGGCTTCTGCCACCGGCAAAGAATCGGCCACGCCACCATCCACCCACTGCCGGCCACGCAGCCAGACCTCACCTTTATAGGCAACCGGCATGGTGCCGGAGGCTTTCAGCATCTGAAAAATTTCATCTGCTTCCGGCGTCAGATAATGCGCCTCACCACTGTCAGCACAGGTGGTGGTAAGCAGTATCTGCTGACGGCGCTGTTCAATATATTCATAACCGATGGGCAGTTCGCGCTCAGAAATATCCCACAGCCAGTCGTTATCAATCAGATGACCGCCACGCAGAAAGCGCCGCCAGTTGATAAATTGCGGACGCAGGCAGTAATCCGTATAAATCCGGTAATTACGCTGTTGCTGTCTGCCCAGATAGGCGACCACATTGGAGGCACCGGCCGACACGCCGATGTACCAGTCAAACGGATAGTAATCAGCAGCAATAAAGGTATCGAGAATGCCGGCGCTGAAGATCCCCCGCATGGCGCCACCTTCAACGATCAGGGCCTTCATCAGGCGCCTTCACGGCAGCAGTTCTGCTGATCCTGCTGAGCCGAAGAAAACATGCCTTCCATCCGCTGCAGATGGTCTGCCGGAACCAGATTCATACTGGCGAATTTTTCCGCTCTGAAAAGCACAAAATCACCTTCTGCTTTCGCAGCCACCTGGCCTTTGCTGTTAATCAGCTCCGCTGCCAGCGTGACCTGCCGGTCGCTTTTCTGTTCTGCGACCCAGCCGTGAATGGTCACACCCTCATTAATAAAAACCGGCAGTTTAAAGCGCACTTTAATATCTTTGGTGAGCAGAAAACGGTTAAGAAAATAAATGCCGGTCCAGCCCATAATTTCATCCAGCATGGTGGTAATCACACCGCCATGCGCCAGATTACTCCAGCCACGAAAATGCTCCGGAATAACAATCTCGGAGCGCAGTTTTTCTTCGTTGGTGAAAAATTTCATCTGCAGGCCATTGGGATTATTCTGCCCACAGCCAAAACAATGCTCATCAATGTTTTTCAGTGCCCGCCATTGGTCTGACATATTCAGTTCTCCTGTATAAACGGCAGATCAGGTTCATCATTCAGCAGACGCTGTTCATCCTGCGTCAGTGGCCCGGCTCCCAGCATCAGTAAGGCATGGCGGATCAGCTGCTCACCGTAATGCTCAGCGTTGTCAGCCAGAGACTGCAGCTGCCCGGAAAAATAATGCGCCCCTTCCACCAGTGCCATCAGCATCTGGGCGGCAACGGGTGGATTATCACAGCGGATGCACTGCTGCTGACGCTGAAAATTCAGCTCCTGCGTCAGCACCTTGTGATAACGGCGGTACATGTGGCTCATGGCAACGGCCACATCCTCATAGCGCTGCGCCAGCGCCAGAATGGCGAACAGCTCCGGTGCCGCCAGCGTATCCATCCAGCCGCGGCTGAACAGTAAGCCCAGTACCCGCACCAGCCGCTCACGGGCAGAACCCTGCTGCGGCATCTGCCGGAACAACTGCGTATAACGCTGCAGGGTACGGTCCACCAGCGCCAGCATCAGTTTTTCCCTGCTGCCGAAGTGATGCATCAGCAACGACGGATTGACACCGGCCACCTGCGCCAGACGCGCCATGGTCACCTGCTCATAGCCCTCCGCACGGATCACCTGCACCAGCACATCCAACAGCTGATCGCGCCGGTCATCCGCCTTCAGACGGCTGCGTGTTCTGCCTGCGATAACAGAGTTCATGAATACCTGATCAGTAAAAACCACAATTCAGGCCATAAATTAGGGTTTCATCCGCGTCAGGGCAAGACTTTATTGAATATATATTCAATAAAGCTGAAAAATTCTGCGGTTCAATGGCCGCCAGCGGCCAGTGCCCTTCCCTGTCCGGCGCCGCTCCGCCACAATAGCCTGACGATAAAAACAGACAGAAGGCAGCCTGACATGATCCGAGCTTACGCAGCATCTGAACCCGGCGGCGAACTGCGCCCTTACGAATACGATCCCGGCCCGCTGGGCGCCCACGATGTTGAGATAGACGTGGAATACTGCGGCATCTGCCACAGTGACCTGAGCATGCTGAATAATGAATGGGGTATGACCCAGTATCCCTTTGTGCCGGGGCATGAAGTCGCCGGCCGTATTGCCGCTATGGGTGAGCATGTCAGCAAATTCGCTATCGGTGACCGCGTCGGGCTGGGCTGGCACTCAGCCTACTGCAACGAGTGCAGCAGCTGTATGGCGGGCGATCAGAACCTGTGCGACGCAGTACAGGGCACCATCGTCGGCCGTCATGGCGGCTTCGCCGATAAGGTCCGCGCCCAGGCTTCTGCGGTGGTGGCACTGCCGGACGACCTGCCCTCGGAAACCGCCGGCCCGCTGTTCTGCGGCGGCGTCACGGTCTTCAATCCACTGCTGCAGTACGATCTGAAGCCCACCGCCCGGGTCGGTGTGATCGGCATCGGCGGCCTCGGCCATATGGCGCTGCAGTTTCTCAATGCCTGGGGCTGTGAAGTAACGGCCTTTACCTCATCCGCCGCCAAGCATGCCGAAGCGCTGGAACTGGGGGCGCACCGTATTCTGGACAGCCATGATAAAGAGGCCCTGAAAGCCTCCGCCGGCTACTTCGATATGATTCTGTCGACGGTCAATGTCGCCCTGAACTGGGGTGCCTATATGAAAACCCTCGCCCCCAAAGGCCGGCTGCATTTTGTCGGCGCGGTAATGGAACCGGTGAAGGTGAATATTATGGCGATGATGATGGGGCAGCGGTCGCTGTCGGCCTCCCCGGTGGGCAGCCCGGCGGTGATTGAACAGATGCTGAGCTTTGCCGTCCGCCACGGCATTCAGCCACAGACCGAACTCTATGCGATGGAAGATGTGAATGACGCCATCAGACACCTTGAGCACGGCAGCCCACGCTACCGGGTGGTGTTAAAATGCTGATGCCGCGCGGCTATTCGTGCACACACAGCGCCTGATCGTCATAACGGGTACGCAGAAAACGCCGCTGCGCCAGCGGCAGTTTTTTCACCACCAGCCCGTAGGAGTGATCCACCTGGCGCTGCAGTTCGCCATCCGGGACATCGCCCCCCAGGATGACGGTGTTCCAGTGCTTTTTGTTCATGTGATAACCGCCACGGACGGCGTCGAACACATCGCGCAGTTCCAGAGCCTGCTGCGGGTCACATTTCAGATTCACCCGCGTGGTGCCGTCTTTTTCATACAGCAGGGCAAACATTCTGCCCTGCACCCGGAACACCGCAGAATCCGGGCCGAAGGGGAAATCCTCCAGCGCTTCCGGCTTACTCAGCAGATACTGGCGCAGGCTCTGATAATCCATGCTCAGTTGCAGGCCTTGCACGGGCCTGGTGTATCACTGGGCAGGGTTTTCGCCACCCGCTTCACCCGTGGCGTCAGCTGACAGAAGAGTTCATAACTGATGGTGCCACACAGGGCAGCAATGCGGTCGACACTGAGGTTTTCTCCCCATAATTCGGCATAACTGCCGATATGAGCCGCCGGATGATCGGTCAGATCGACGGTAATCATGTCCATCGACACACGGCCGATCAGCGGACATTCCACACCATCCACCAGCACTGGTGTGCCGGCCGGCGCATGGCGCGGATAACCGTCACCATAGCCGATGGTAATCACCCCGACCCGGGTATCACGCTGGGCCAGCCAGTCACCACCGTAGCCGACGGTTTCACCGGCCGGCACCGTATGCGTGCTGATCACCTGGGATTCCAGCGTCATCACAGCTTTCAGCCCCAGTTCAGCGGCACTGCGGTAATTCAGCGGCGACGCGCCATACAGCAGAATCCCCGGACGGCGTACCCCTTCTTCCACCGGCGTACCGTTGACACTTTTATCGGTCAGCAATGCCGCACTGTTGCTGATACTGAGCGGCACCGGCCAGTCGCGGCCGGCCATCAGCGCCAGCTGCTCAGCAAACTGCGCGGTGTTCTCATCATCGGCGCTGGCAAAGTGCGTCATCACATAACGCAGATCCAGTGCCGCATCCGCGGCGATCTGCGCCAGCACCGCATCCGCGTCCTGCGGCCGGAAACCAACCCGGTTCATACCACTGTTGATCTTCAGCCAGACGCCCACCGGTGCCGGCAGGGTCACCGCCGCCCGCTGCTGCAGTTGCTGCGGGTGATGTACCACCAGCTGAATATTCTGCTCCGCCGCCAGCTTCCATTCCTGTTCACTGTAAGCGCCCTGCAGTACCACCAGCGGCCGCTGAATACCGGCTTCACGCAGCGTCAGAGCCTCATCCACGCAGGCCACGGCATAGCCGTCGGCCGTGCTCAGGGCACGGGCGCAGCTGACCAGCCCATGGCCGTAACCGTTGGCCTTGATGACCGCATACGTTTTGCCACTGCCGCTGCTGCGTGCCAGCTCGTAGTTGTGACGGAAATGGGACCAGTTGATTAATGCTCTGGTGGGTCGGGTCATAGTTCTCTATCCCGGGCGTGGGAACCGCTGTGAAAATGAGTACAATAGTCTGTCGCGCCGGCCTCTGTACAGGCAGGCGAAGGCAGGAAAGCACCGCATTATGTCAGGCCGGCCGCCCAAACTCACTTATCCAACGGTAACCCCTATGCCCAGCCACCCGCTGTTCAGCGACAATACCATCGCCCTGTCAGCCACTCTGGCCGCCACCATCGGCCTGGAAGAAGCTGTCCTGCTGACGGTACTGAACGACGCGGCACGGCTGCAGAATCAGGCGTGGGCAACACTGAGCAATCACGCCCTGCGCCGGCAGCTGCCGTTCTGGGATGATGTCAGCATCCGCCGGGTGCTGCGCAGTCTGGCGGATAAAGGCCTGATCACTCTGCAGGGGGCCCTGTTCCCGGACAGCGACAGCCTGCTGTACGGTTTTGCAACCAGCAACGGCAGTCATGAGCGTCCACCACAGGCCCGGCCGCAACAACAGGCACCACAACAGCAGTCGCCACAGCCTGTGCTCCCGTCACACCATCAGCCGCTGGACAACGGCTGGCAGCCACACGAAGACACGATGGCAAGGCTGGAGCAGCACGGCATTCCGCGCAGCTTCAGCTGGTCACAGATGGATACCTTTATCCTGCAGGGGCAGGAACAGGGCGCCAACCGCAACGACTGGAACACCCGCTTTTTCCGTCATGTGAAAAGCCAGTGGGTATACAGCCAGAACGATGCCCAGCGCCATCAGCGTCATCTGGAACGCACCGCCTTCAACCCGGCGCAGGAAGAAGCCGCACCGATTCCGCAGCACTGGCAGCCCAGTGCCGATGCCTGCCAGATTCTGCAGCGCGCCGGTGTTGACCCGCAGTTTATCGCCGATGCCGTACCGGAATTCGTGCTCTACTGGGCCGAACGCGGGGACGCCTTCAAAACCTGGAACAGCAAATTTATTCAGCATGTACGCCAGCAGTGGGCACGCTACAGTGCGTCGGTGGAATATTCCTCCCTGCCGACCCGTATTGCCGACAACTGGCAGCCGTCCCCGGACTGCTACGATATTCTCGCCATGGGTCACATTGACCGCCGCTTTGCCGAGCAGCTGGTGCCGGAATTTGTACTTTACTGGCGCGACTCAAATCAGGTACATAACAGCTGGAACAGCCGTTTTCTGCAGTACGCCAAACAGCAATGGGGCAAACGCTTAGCCCAGTCAGGAGAAGCCAATGGAACGTCAGCCAACAGCCAGCAAGGTGCTCAACCAGGTTACGCAACAGCTGAAGCAAGTATCCAGCGCCTCAAAGACACCAGCTGGTAACGCCGCACCGGCAGAGCCGACGCTTGAACAGAAAGAAGCCATCAACCAGATCTTCGAGCTGTTCCGCTTTAATTATCACAACCAGTTCCTGAAAGCGTTTCCGGACCTGAATACCATGAATATGGCCAAGCGTTTATGGTCGCGGTTACTGGGGGAATACAGCCCCGCTGTGATTATGCGCGCGGCAGAAAAAGCGGTGAAAGAAAGCAGCTGGCTGCCCAGCGTGCATGAAGTGCTGGCACGCTGTGATGTTGCCGACAGCCTCGGCCTGCCCTCAGCTCATGCCGCCTATATGGAAGCCTGCCGCGCACCATCACCGAAAAAGGAATACTCCTGGAGCCACCCGGCGGTGTACTACGCCGGCCGGGCCAGTGACTGGTTTTTTCTCGCCAACACGGTGGAAGAACAGGCCTTTCCGGTCTTCCGGCGCAACTATGACATCCTGCTGAAACGTCTGCAGGATGGCGAACAGATTGATATTGATATTCCGCCGGCACTGCCGGAAGAAATCATTCAGCCTCTGCCACGTGACGAACAGCAGCAACGCCTGCGCGATCTGAAAAAACTGATCGGCTGACAGGTTCAGCTCACGCTGTCAGCTTTACGCTGCAGCTGCGTTACCAGCTGCCGGCACTTTGCCGCCTGCTCCCCTTTCTGCAGTTCGTCCAGCGCCTTTGCCATCAGCAGGAAAGAGCGTATCAGTAACGCAATATCGCGGCTTTTTTTCTGCAGGCCGTTAATCAGTCTGACAGCACCGGTATAATCACCGGCATTAAAACAGTTAAGCGCCAGCTGATAGCAGACCTCGCCCTCCTGCGGGATATAGGCTGGCAGTAACTGCTGAATCTGCCGGTAAATCAGACTGAGCTGATCCTGACAACCTTTTTTCAGTTTGAGCTTCAGGTAGCTGCCGGCAAAGTCAGCCAGCAGTTCACGGTTACCACTGCGGTAAAGAAACTCAAACCAACTGTCACTGATCCCTACATCGTCTGCCTGCCGGTTCAGGTACTCCCGGTACAGGCTGATGACTTTATCGTACTGGCCTTCCTTGACCGCCACGCTGACATGAGCTTTCAACTTTTCAGCCTGCGTACGTACCTGTGGAATATCTGCCGTTCTGGCACGGGCATAAAAACCCAGAGGCTCCTGATACTGGAACACCACATACCCCATCATATGGAACATCACTACCATATAATAATTGGAGATCACAGACTGCAGGGTAGCGGTTATCCACTCAGCGTCAGTAATAACAAAATAAGAGAGAACATCCACGGATGTTCCCATCAGAAATATCAGCCCGATCAGAATGCCGTAAGGCATACCGACAGCAGAAATAATTCGCAGGATATTACCCGGGTGAACGGCACTGAGAATGCTGTCTGTCAGGGCATAACTGATCAGGAAGGCCGGCACCGAAAACAGCACCAGCATGCCCAGCAAGCTGGTTATACCTGTACCGACAAAGGTGGCCAGAAAAGCGCCCCCCAATACCACTGCGACCAGCAGCAGAATCATTTTCACTATCAGGATAAGACCACCCTGATAAGCGTCCTGAATATCCGGTGGTACCATATTTCCTTCCGCCGTCTCCTCCAGACATCGGAAACTGTATTTAGTAAAAATACCCGCTGCCAGAAGCATGGCCACCACACCGATAATAGGAATAAAGGATAGCAGAGCTCCAAGTGCAGAAACCACCAGGATCAGCGTCATAACCGGCGGGTTCAGAGGATAACGGAAGATTTCCTTCAGATGATGCCAGAACGGTTCAACTGTATAGGCCGCTCCCAGACTCTCCAGTGGAGCCCCACAATGAAAACAACGACGTTCATCGCTGTAAACCGATTCATCACTGCAGTCATCACAGGTATGGGTATCACAGGCGGCACAATACCAGGTGGCTGGCTTCAGCGGGTGATATTTACAGTATTCCATTACCTGTCCTTACACAGAAGCCAGCAGCTCGCCGGCAATCTTTTCATATCGGCTGTGTTGTTCCGCCTGATTCAGACGGGCACTGGCGCGTGCCAGGCACATGGCCAGTTTGCTCAGTCCGGCAGCCGCTTCTCCACGCTGCTGCAACAGCATGAAAATCTTTCCCGCACTGGTGATATTATCAAGGCGGGTAAAATTAACAGCCGCATTCAGCAGCGCTTTATTCGAGATCCCGCTATCGCTGACCGGCAGATTTAGCCAGACAGTTTCCTGACGCCGGATTTCGTTATCACTCAGATCATCCTGCTCCAGCAGCTGGTTGGCAGCATTCACCAGAGCTTCACCACCTTTCAGTTTCATCAGATTAAAATACAAAAGCCGCAGCTCAAAAAAGTTCCCCTGTTCCTTTATTGCCTGCAGTACCAGCTTCGCTGCCTGATCAAAGCGGTATTTGTCCAGTGCCGCGTAAATCTCTGCCAGAGCCCTGCGATAAGGGTCAACATCATCATCCGAGCGGGCAAGATAGTCAGCATTCAGAACATCAGGCCGGAACGCAGCCGTCAGAGCGACCAACAGAGCCCCCGCCACAAAACCACCGGCATGTGCCATAAAAGCCACATTGCTGCCATCCTCAAACCAGTAACTGTAAACTTCCCGGGCAATGTAAACCGGCAGAATGATCAGCGCCGGAGCACGGAAATAACCGGCGACAATATAAAACCAGTAAAAAAACTGAATCCGGCGCCAGCGGTACAGTACCAGATACATAGCCATAACAGCCGAGATGGCTCCGGATGCCCCGACCAGCGGGGTAGCCGATGACAGATCAAACAGAGAGTGTGTCAGCCCTGCCGTCACACCACCGATCAGATAAAAAGCCAGAAACGTCAGATGACCAAGCGCAGCTTCAACCACAAACCCACAGATCATCAGAAACACCATATTCCCCACCAGGTGCATAAAACCACCGTGCAGAAACTGGTGAACAATCAGATCCGGTACTGACAGATCATTGGGCTTAAGACCAAAACGCAGGTAGCTGATGGAATCGATATGTTCCTGAATACGAGGCCGGATATCACTCCAGGCGTAGTAAAAGTCCTGATAAAACAGGCTTGGTCCGTTGTCATCCAGATAACGGTAGAAGGCATCATCTTCAAGCAGAACGCCGGCAACCGCGTAATAATCTTCCTCCTCATAAAGCCCATTCAGATCCTGCAGTTTTCCGCTCTGCTGCTGGTCCTTAAGATACTGCCGGTACAGCGGCCACTCCTTTTTCAGATAGCCTTGCTGCATATAACTTTCTACTGCGGCGTAATAGCGCCCGTCATCGCCACTCTGATAGAAAAAGAAGACAAAAATATTGACAAGAATAATCCCGATCAGCGCAACCGGGGCGTGCTTCCAGTCGATACGTTTTTCCGCCGGAAGAATAATCATAAGCCTGCGTCCCTGTAGCTTAAAACTCCTGATGACTGCCATGCCGGGCTCATCAGATAAGACCGGCAGAATAAGTGGATAGTAAGCCGGTTAGCAGGATGAAACAAGCGCCCGGGCTACCCCGGGCCAGGCAGCAGTGCGTTCAGCGCGGGATATAAATGACACCGATTTTATCCAGCTCATCCCCGGCACGGCCACGGAAGCCGGCAATCTGCCAGCCATCCGCTGCGGTAAAGGAAGTACAGTCTGAGGTTGTGCTGCCAGCGCTCAGGCTGCGGCCATTGCTGGTGCCGAAACTGGCGTAAAAAATACGTGTATGATCATCTTTTTTACCAGAGCAGACAGACAGCGAAGTCAGATATTCACCGCTGCTGAGCGTCAGCGACGATTCACTGCCACCACTGCCGCCGTGGCTCATCTGAGTGCCGGATGCCAGCGTGATGGCCACCTGATCCACGCGCGAACCGGCCCGCAGTGATACGGACTGCACCACCGAATCAGCAGACAAAGTTTCCACATCATTGAAAGCCGTACCATGCGGTCCGCCCCAGAAATCACTCATGCGGATATCCGCGTCTGTGCTGTAGTAAAAGTCCGTCTGTACCGGGGGATGATCGGAAAGCTTCAGCCCCTCCGCCGTTTCATCATCCTGACGGACACTGTACAGGGTTGCCTGCAGACGGAGATGGCGGTTGCTGCGGTAAAACACCTTATCCACAATCTCGCAGTCATAGCTGGTGATTTTCGGATCACAGACCAGTGCATTGTCATCGTCAACCGCCGGTATATCACCTTGGCGGATCAGCTCCAGCCAGGCATCGGTAAAACCCAGTTGCAGCAGTTCGCGCGGATTATCCCCGCTGCGGGTATAACGGGTGTTGGTATCCCCCATAACGATCACAGCATTACCGGCGGAATTTTCCTCAATGTAATCCACCAGCTGCAGAATATTATTACGCCGTGCTTCCAGATCAGCATCGTCGACCTGAGCCTGGGTATGCAGATTATAAATATCCACATACACACCTTCTGCCAGACGGGTACGCGCCAGGGTAAAACCTTTCGGCGTCAGGCAATCCACCCCGTTGCAGTCATCCCAGCTGACCCGGTTCCAGTCGGTATAGTCGTAACGGCTCATACTGTTCAGGCCGCTGCCAATACCCATACCACCGGTTGTTGTGGAACGGTACGGATGATCATTACAGGTATCGTACAGCGCGGCATGGTAATTGAAATCTTCCTGCACATTGACGATATCGAATTCATTGACGTAACAGCTGATCTGTTCTGTGGCACTCTGGCGGTCAGAGTCGGCACTGGAAAAAACTTCCGGCAGCCCGGCAACGTTATAAGTCAGTGCAGAAAAACTGCCACTGGCGGCGTCAGCGGCTGCCGCGGCAGACAGCATGACCGTCATCACTGCCGCACGGGGAAAAACAGAGTATTGCATCGTGTTGTCCTCAGGGTTATTCAGGCGTGGTTATTTCTGGGTGAGATCTGTCATAAAAATCTCACTGATAAAGACCCCGGGCCAGCACCACAGGGGACATGACAGTCTGTTGAATTTTTTATGACGTTCAGGGCGGGTAAAAACAGAAAAACCACGGCAAAGGCCGTGGTTTTTGCAGTACAGCAGCCGATTTTTATTCGACGGTAGCAATAACACTGCCGTTGCTGTAACTCAGGCTGACAGTCACATCACCGGCATCCACGCTGGCAAATTCACCGCTCATCTGCGCAGCCTCCGCCAGAGTAAACTGAGTACCGGCCGCAGGCACAGAGGCAAACGTCAGCGTCAGGCCGGCACCATCAATATACAGAGTGCCATCCGCGTCAATCTGTACGGCATCATCATCCATATTGACTGCCAGCACCGACGCTTCGTTCAGCGTCAGGTTGCTGACCAGTACCGTACCTTCTGCATCGATCTCTGCAGTACCCGCATTCACATACAGGTCGCCGCTGCCGAACGCCGAGGCCGAGGCGGCGCTCAGTACACCGCCGTTGATCACGGTACCACCGCTGTAACTGTTATCACCGCTGAGAACCAGAGTACCGGTTCCGGATTTGGTCAGCTTACCGGCACCGGAAATATCATTGCGCCACCAGTCGAGCGCACTGAAGCCGCCTTCCGCTGCATTCATATACACACTGACATCACCATGAAAGGCGCCATAACCGTCAGCCGCGCTGACCAGATCAAGGCGGCCCCAGCCATTGCTGTCGTCCAGCAGCGGATAACCGGAATCAATTTCAGTGGTCGCCAGCACCACCCGGCGCTGTTCATCACTCAGGTAAGGCAGACGGGTAGCCAGCAAGGCTTCGGCGCCCTGCGGAACCACCGGATCCTGACCAGCCAGACTGCTGTCCTGGCTGAAACCGTACGTCAGCCGTGCGCGGTACAGCGCTTTAATGTCGTCGTGATCGTCATAAATATTATTATCGAAGACTTCGACGTTAACGTACTCCGTACCATCCTGAGTAAAGGTATAGCCAGTTTCCTGCGCAACAGTCTGATGCGCATAATCGTACAGGCTCATACCCGCCTCGTCGGCCAGAGCACCAAAATATTCCTGTGCCGTTGCGTACGCCTGCTGAGCCGTGGCATAACCGGATGGCTGATTCAGCGCATAGGCCGCCACAGTAAGCGCGTGAATACGGCCACCAATCACGTCCGCCGGGGAATGCATACCGGCAACAATACGGTCTTCACCCAGCTGTGAGCCACGGGTCACCATTTCGGCAAAGCGTTGCGGCAGAGCGTAAGCGTAACCCAGTGCTGCCAGATAACCGGCATTGGTGTGACCACTCGGATAGCCACCGTCTTTGCGGCGGTTTTCTGTGGTGGCGGTATAAATCGGATTATCGGCACTTTCTTTGCTGGCGCTGTGCTCACGGCGGGAACACATCAGACCCGGAATTACACTGACATTCGTGGTGTAGGTGTCATAGTTTTTCAGTTCTTCACTGCCGTCTTCATCAACACAGCTGTAGCTGTAACCTGTGGTACCGAGAAAGTCGATGGCACCCGTGTCCGTCATACGCCATGGACGCGGAGTGGAAAAAAGATATTTGGACGCACTGGTTGATGCCGGTGATGCCTGACGGAACAGGTAAACCAGATCGGCAACATGGGTCAGCGGCATGGTATCGGCGAAGGTACCGTCTTCCACATAGGCAGTAGCTGCACCCATGTATTTGGAGTTATCGTTATTGGCTGACTGGTAATGATTGTCTTCCAGTACATCGGCAACCGAAATGCCTTCCAGTTCCACATAGGCACCGGAGGCCGCAACATAAGCTTCGGTCAGCGGACCAAAACCATCAATCACGCTGTAGTTTTTACTGCGCACATCATCCAGGAACGCCAGAATCGCCTGGTCGTCCGTGCGGTTAGCCGTCACATCCAGAACGTAGGCCATATTTTCTGCCCAGGCCGTCGCATTAACCACCGGATTTTCCAGATATTCATCCGGACCATTACCGGAAGCGGCTTCCTGATAAGCGTCAGACGTTCCTTTCCAGACGTCATTAATACCGCGCAGTGCATACGCCACGGCATTCTGACTGAGCATATATTTCAGCGTTCCGTCAGCATTGTTTTCTGCATTTTCAATCACAGGGAAAGGATATTCTGCATCCGCAGCGGTCACGTATTCTTCATAACCCACGCCGGTCGGCAGCGCTGATTTCTCAACCACTGCCGTGGTTGCCGGATCAGAATCATCATCACCGCCACAGGCGGTTAACATCACAGAGGTTGCTGCCAGCATCGCCAGCCAGAGTGCTCTTTGCTTACTTGCTTGACCTTGAATTTTCATAACGTCCTGCTTCATTGTCAGTATTAAAAAAGTGCACAAAGCCGTGACCGGGGAGTCACTGCTTTGTGCTGAGAGAGACAGTGAAGAAGACAGGTCCTGTCGGCAGGAGGGGACATTACAGTTACGTGAAGTTTTACTGACAGGTTATCCACAAGCCGGTTTCTGCACGCTGTCAGTCGTCACGGAAATTCCAGTTAAGACTGAAGAAAACTTCTGTGCCGGTAACGGAATAGCTGTAGACACGGTTGGATGAATCGACAAATAAATCAAAGGCTTCATTGGTCAGGTTACGGGCATCGAGGGAAATCGTCAGCTGCGGATTAATATCCCAGGCGGCATAAGCCCCCACAATAACGGAGCTGTTTACCCCTTCCCTGTCATTATCATTGGCACCCGGTACCCGGGTCAGATAACGTGACCGGCCGCGCACAGTGATTCCGCTGCTGAAACGGTAATCCCGGTACCAGAGAGTGCCGTTGACAACATGCCGTGATAACCCCGGTGGTGGCAGTGTGATGTGTCCATCGTCCAGCGGATAGCGTACCACCCCCTGATTAAGCGCATAGCCGGCATCCAGCCCGAAGCGGTTAAAGGGTGACGGCAGAAAAAAGAATGGCAATTGCAGACTGAATTCCAGTCCGCTGAGATCGGTTCCCGGCCCGTTGACCGGATGGCGGTAGGTATAAATGTCTCCTTCCGCCAGGTCATCCCATAATGGGTTGTAATAAGGCAGCTGGTCCAGCGTCAGTTCTTCTTCCACATCCAGAATCAGACTGTCGATGCGCTGGTAAAATAATCCGGCGGAGAAAAAATTCCGTTGCTGTCCATACCATTCCAGCGCCAGATCAAAACCGTGGGCGTGTGATGGTTCCAGTTCGGTATTACCGCCCTCAATTAACATCGCACTGGAGCGCAGTTCCAGAGGTGATGTCAGCTCATCCACCGACGGACGTGACAGCGTACGGCTGTAGCCGAAACGCAGTAACAGATCGCGCCGCGCACGCGCCAGCAGATGCAGTGATGGCAGCCAGTCGTGGTCAATGCCGCTTATTTCCATCGGCTGTACTTCATCATCAATCAGCCAGTTGCCTTCCACCCGCTGCCGGGTCTGCACATAACGCAGCCCCACATTGCCCTGCAGCGGCCAGCTCAGCTGTGGTACAGAGAATTCTGTCTGCCACCAGCCGGAGGCACTGTCTTCATTCAGCTGCCGCTGTTGCAGCGGGTCGGCCACCAGCTCTGCATCGCTCAGACCGAGATAGCGGATCAGCCCGTGACTGCCGACCACCCAACTGTGCGGCAGGCCGTCGGTATCCAGTCCGGCAGAAAAATTACCCGGCGTCTGCCGGTAATAACCGCTGACGTAACCACTGACATCATCGTTATCGTATTCCGCCTGCTGGCGCTGATTGGTAAATCGCCGCAGACTGACGCCGGCATAATGCTGCAGGCTGTCCAGCGGTTCCCAGGCCAGCTCAAAATCGGCCACCAGATAACGGTTGCTGACGTTATCTTCCTGCAGATTAATCCGGTACAACTGCCACTGCTGCGGATCGCTGATATCAAAACCATAACGGTTAACGGCAATGCGGTTATTGCTGCGCAGATCGAAACTGAAGTCCTGATCGTAAGCCATCAGTGAGACCTTATCGTGCACCGGGCTGTCAAAAACCGATGACTGATAACCGAGCGAGGAGTTCAGCGTCCAGTCCGTTTGCAGTGGCAGAGCCCATTCTGCCCGCAGCTGCTGCAGGCGCGTTTCATCTTCTTCGTAATTGTGTTCGGTGCGGATGTCCACCGAGGAAAAATCGCCGTACACCATACCGGCAGAATTCACGGCAAAATCATTCACCTGCACCGCCGACAGGTCTTCATACTTAAGGCCTGATGAACTGATATGGTATTCGTGCATTGCCTGACGGGAACGCACACTGAAACCACTCAGCGTCAGCCGGCCATCATCCTCACTCTGCCATTGCAGCACACTGCTGATGCCCAGTGTCTGCTGTTCACGGTGGAGAATGTCGTAGCGGTTATGGCGCGGGGAAAATACCTCACCGGAAGCCAGCAGGGTCTGCTGCTCATCACTGAGCAGTGGTTGCTCACCCCAGTCGGCCGCCTGCCAGCGTACCGTCGAATAGCCTTTTTCTTCTGTGCTCCGCTGACGGTAACTGGCACTCAGCAGCCAGCCCAACCGGCCGTCATCACGGATGTGCTGAAAGCCCGCGGCCAGTGCCACACCGTCACTGCCGTTACGAACATTATTTTCGCCCTGTACCGTCAGCCAGCGTTGCTGCAGGCTGTCATTTTCCAGCGGCCGCGGCAGACGCAGGTCCACCGAGCCACTGATGCCACCTTCCTGCTGCCGGGCGTCCGGCGATTTATACACCAGCACATCGGTAAACAGCCCCTGTGGCAGCAGATCAAAATCAAACCGGCGGGAATTATTGACGGCACCACGGGAATCAATACTGGTCCCGGTCGCCGGCATCGGCATGCCATTGACCAGTACCTGAGTGAAATCCGCATCCAGTCCGCGGATACTGATATTGCGGTCCATGCCCGCTTCCTGACTGAAGGTCACCGCACTGATGGCAGCCATGGCACTGGTCAGATCATGACTGCCGGATAACTGTCCGGCACTGAGCGCCGTTTTTTCCGTAACCGTGGTACTGCGGTAACGGGCCGCCAGGTCCTGATCGCTCAGCCACGCCGAGCCGGTGACAATCACTTCCTCAGCCCGCGCAGCCGGCGGCGTGGCATCAACCTCAGGCTGCGGCTGATAAAACAGGACTGCACCGGCTCTGGTCAGGCGGTAATGCCAGCCCGTATCACGGGTCGCCAGAGTAAGGAACTCTTCCACACTGCAGTCGCCCAGTGGCTGGGCCAGCGGGTTGTCCGCCGGATCTCCGGCACCGGTCAGCACGGCAATCTGATAACGGTCCGAGACCTGGCGGATAATATGCTCCGCACTGGTCTGGCTGATGCCGTCGTAAAAACAATGGTCAGCCGCCAGCAGTGGCACAGCAGGCAGCCACAGACACAGCGCGGTGCCACACCAGTGCAGGCAGGACGTCAGGGGTGACTCAGTGTTGTGCCTGCTCATCAGCCGACAGCACAATCTGCTCATCACTGAGCTGCAGTGTCAGGCCGAACAGATCGGCAATCAGCGTCAGCGTGCCTTCCACATCACTCTGGTTATAACGGCCGGAAAACGGCAGCGGTTGATCGATGCCCTGCAGGCGGATCGGGCGTACCGAATAACGCTGCAGGTGTGCCACCACGTCGGCCAGCGGCTCGTCACTGACTTCACGCCAGCCGTCACGCCAGCCGGCAACACTGTGGCTGCGGAAAGTCTGCCGTTCATCGCCGGCGATATAAACCCCGTCACCGGCACGCAGCTGCCAGACCTCACCGGCCGAGACCACCCGCACTTCGCCATGTTCAACCGTGACGCGGATACTGTCGCCCATGCGGTCGACATTGAACGCGGTGCCGACCACGCGGATTTTGACCGGCCCGGCATCGACATAAAACGGCCGCTGCCGGTCAGGAGCAACGGCAAAATAAGCTTCTCCCCGTTTCAGCGTGACCTGGCGCTGCGCCTGTTCCAGCTGTACCGACAATTCCGCACCGGCATTGAGATGAATTTCCGAACCATCAGCCAGCTGTGCCGTGCGCTGTTCACCGGTCACCGTCTGCAGGCTGGTCTGTAGCAGCGCCGGGGCAACCGGCTGACGGAGCAGCGGATACCCCAGCAACAGGCTGAGCAGCAACATTGCCGCTATGGCCCAGCCGCCAGCCGCACGCTGCCAGCCGGCGCGCGCCGGGGCCTGCGCCGCAGCAACCGCCGCACTGGCGTCTTCGTGCTGCGCCAGCGCACTCAGCAGCGCGTCTTCGTGTTCGCCCAGATTGGCCTGCAGCCAGCTGATCGCCTGACGGTGCAGCGGGTTCTGTAACAGCCAGGCTGAATAGGCCTGCTGCTCCGGCGGGGTCAGTTCAGCCAGCCGGTCATACCAGTCAGCCGCTTCTTCCAGTATTGCTTCAGGGATTACATGCTCTGTCATAAGTCATTATTACCGGCGGAGTAGCCGTGTTTCTCCATCTCCGCGGCAATACTGAGCGTTGCCCGGGTGATATGTTTTTTAACTGCTTCGGGGTTCAGATTCAGCTCCCGGGCAATGGCCTCGCGCGAATGGCCATGCAGTTTACGCAGGATAAAGACCTGCCGCCGCAGGGGGGGCAGCTGCTCAATAATCCGCTGCAGCAGTTCGATTTTCTGGTTGCGGATCTGTACCTCATCCAGCGGCCCGGTGCTCTCTTCCGGCACCTCATCCAGATTCACCGCCGGCAGGCGGTTACGGTTCCAGTAATCAAACACCACGGAACGGGCGACGGTCAGGCTGTAAGCCAGCGGGTTATCCACCGGCCGGGCCGCCGTGGCCGCCAGTGAGCGCAGCAGGGTGTCCTGCAGCAGGTCATCGACATCCTGGCGGTTGCGCACGCGGCTGGCGATGTAGTTACGCAGATTAGGGAGATGCTCGGTCAGCTGATGACTGTCGCCCGGCGCCGGCTCAGAAACCGGTGGCTGCGGCCGTTCCTGCCGCGCCTCCGGCCAGCTTTTATCCGCAGGCATAGTGCCCCCCCCTACTGAATTCAGAAGAGCGCAGTCTGCCCGCTGCAGATGACAACATGATTAACAATCCCCGCCTGATATCTGTCCTGAATCTGAGAAGACCGGCCAGCGGGGAAAAAGGGGACAGGCGGACCGGCGTCCGCCTCAGTGATTCAGTGCCAACACCACGGTATCGCCGGCATTCAGCGTCTGCACCTTGCCGGATGACTGCGCGCGCAGCGTGCCTTCATAGACCTGCACCATCACGCTTTCATGGTTGAGGCGCACGGCAAAGGCACTGGCGGCATCCGCGCGCAGCCGCAGGGTACCGGACTGGGCCCAGAACGGGCGCTGCGGATCCGGGGCGACAATAAAGGTTGCCGACCCGGTGGTCAGCTGCACACGCCGCTGCTGTGTGTCATAACGCACGGCAATACCGGTATTGTCATTCAGCCGCACTTCCGAGCCATCTTCGAGACTCAGACTGCGGTTTTCACCGGCACCGGTGGCATAAGCCTCCACCTCTGCGCTGCTGTCGTTGTTGGCCGGCGCGAGGAAGAAAAACACCACCGCCGGAATAGCAATAAGCAGAGCCAGCGCCATCAGCAGAGGGCGGTGATTGGCGGGTGCGACCAGTCGCTGAGTGGACATACGACCTCCGGAGCAGTGCTCGTCTGACAGTTAATCCGGCGTTATGCGCCTTGTTTATGACATTGACACTACACTAGCACCCTGTTTCAGCCTCCGGCATGAGACCTTCTGCTACTGGTGGCCGCGCCAGCGCCCGCTTTTCCGCCACTGTCACACCTGCGACACCCTGCCGCATCCCGCGCACGGAACTCCGCCGCTATTCTTGCGCGCAAATTTTAATAAATCTGCAATAAGGAAAACCGATGTCAGGCTTCCACCCTCGGACCCTGGCGCTGGCCGTTGCCGGCGCTTATCTCATTGCCCCTGCCGCTGTGGCAGAAAACGTCAGCACCTCACTGGAGCCGGTGGTCGTCACCGCCCCGCAGGCATCCGGCGTACTGACGGTCACCACCGATCCGAAAGCCCCGCGCCAGCCAATCCCCGCTCATGATGGCGCCGATCTGCTGAAAAGCATTCCCGGTTTCTCCGTGATCCGCAAAGGCGGTACCGACGGTGACCCGGTATTCCGTGGTATGGCGGCATCGCGCCTGAACATCCTGCTCGACGGTGACATGATCCTCGGTGGCTGCGGCATGCGTATGGACCCGCCTACCGCTTACGTTTTCCCTGAAGCCTATGATGAAGTCACCGTCCTGAAAGGACCGCAGAGCGTGAAATACGGCCCCGGCAACAGTGCCGGCGTGGTGCTGTTTGAGCGCGACAAGCCTGACTTCAGCGAAGCAGATGTGCGCGGTTACGCCAGCGTCCTGCTGGGCAGTGCTGACCGCAATGACGAAGTGGCACAGGTGGAAGCCGGTAACGAAACCGGCTACGTCCAGCTGAACGGTACCCGTTCCGACGCCAACAACTACGAAGACGGTGACGGCAACGAAGTACATTCGGCCTACACCCGCTGGAGCACCAACGCCACCCTCGGCTGGACACCTGACCGCGATACCCGCATTGAACTGACCGGCGCCCTCAGTGACGGTGAAGCCCGTTACGGCGACCGCAGCATGGACGGGGTGAAGTTCGACCGCTCCAACATCGGCCTGAGCTATGAACAGGAAAATATTTCGCCGCTGGTGAAAAAAATCGAAGCCAGCATTTACCGTAACTACGTTGACCACGTCATGGATAACTACAGCCTGCGCTACAACGAGCCGGGCGTTGACATGATGGCAGGAAATCCGGCCAACATGGTGTCCAACCCGGACCGCGATACCAAAGGTGCCGCCCTGAGCGCCACACTGGCAGTGGCCGAACGCACAGAACTGGAACTGGGTACCGATACCCAGCGTAACGATCACAGTCTGCGCAAAGCCAGCGACCCGTTACTGGAACCGGATTATGACAATCTGGAGCGGGAGGAAGACATGCGCTTCCGCACTTATGGTATTTATGCCGAACTGGATCACAGCTACCGCAGCGGCAGCAGCGTACATGCCGGCCTGCGTCTGAACCGGGATGTTGCCGAAGACCTGCGTGACGGTAAAACCACCAGCGACACGACCGATACCAATATGCTGAAAAACGCCTTTATGCGTTATGAATATCAGCTCAGCAGCGAACAGCGTCTGTATGCCGGTCTGGGTCACAGCGAACGGGCAGCCGATTACTGGGAGCGCAACAAAAATCCGGAAGCCACCAGCATGATGGTGACCGGCTCCGCCAGTACCTTTGCCATCGACCCGGAAAAAACCACCCAGCTGGATATCGGTGCCCTGCACCGCAGTGATAACGTGCAGGCTTCTGTGTCTGTCTTTTATGCCCAGCACCGCGATTACATCCTCATCGAAACCCTGCCCGACGTCAGCAGCTACGCCAGCAATGCCCGGAATATCCGCGCCACCACCTATGGTGGTGAAGCCGATGCCAGCTGGCGCTTTATGCCATCCTGGACCACCACCGCGACGCTCGCCTGGGTGCATGGCCAGAATGACGATGACCACACCGCACTGGGACAGATGCCGCCGCTGGAAGGCCGCCTGGGTCTGAACTACGACACCGGTATCTGGTCAGCCGGCGCCCTGTGGCGCCTGGTGGATGATCAGAACCGCGTCGCCGTCGGCACCGGCAACATCGTCGGTCAGGACATCGGTGAAAGCGGTGGTTTCAACGTGTTCTCCATCAATGCCGGCTACAGACCAATGCAGGATCTGCAGCTGACAGCCGGTATCGATAACCTGTTCGACATCACCTACGCGGAACACATTTCCCGCAGCGGTGCCGCCATCGCCGGTTATGAACAGACCACCCGCATCAATGAGCCCGGCCGTACCTTCTGGCTGAAAGCCCAGTGGTCGTTTAACTGATACACCGCTGACCGCAGCGGGCTTTCCGGCCGGAAAGTCCGCACGGCCTGCGGCGCCGGTTGATCCCATAAATTAATATGAGTATTGTCCGTAACTCAGCCCGGAACACCTTCCTGTCCGCCGGGCCAGAGCAGGAACGGACCTCATATGTCAGTCAGTGTGTTATTACGTTTTACCCTCTGCCTGGCCGCCGCTTTATTCTTCCTGCCATCAGCCACGGTCCAGGCCGATGAACCGGTCCGGGTAACCGTCATTTTCCCTACCGGGCCCGACAATCCGTTCTGGAATCAACTGAGCGGTTTTATGCAGATTGCCGCCCGTCAGCTCAATACCGAACTGGAAATCATCCATGCCTACGGCAACCGCTTCCGCACCACAGAAGTTGCCCGTCAGGTACTGCAGCGGCCACAGCCACCGCAGTACCTGATTTACAACTATTACCGTGGTCAGGGCGACCAGATCCTGCAGATGGCGGAAGCTGCCGGCGTTCACTCCGTGATTATCAACACCGATATTCCGCTGACCGACCTGGCCAGCACCGGCCGGCCGCAGGAAAAATACCGCTATTTTCTCGCCCGTATTATTCCGGATGATTATCAGGCCGGGTTTGACAACGCCACCTTGCTGCTCAGTGAAAGCCAGCATCTGCCCTTGTCTGCAGACCGGATTCCGCTCCTCACCGCCATTAACGGCAACCGTGATACCACAGCGTCATTGCAACGCAGCAAAGGACTGAGGGATGCCGTGGCGCACCAGCAGGCCAGTCTGGTACAGGAAGTATTCGCCAACTGGTCAGCCACCACCGCCGCCCGGCAGACCAGCGCACTGCTGCAGCGTCATCCACAGATACGCCTGATCTGGGCAGCCAGTGACAGCATGGCCATTGCCGCCGCCCGGGCTGCCGCTGACGCCGGCCTGCAGCCGGGTAAGGATATTCTGCTGACCGGCATCGACTGGTCAGCGGAGGGGATACAGGCGGTGCGTGACGGACGTCTGCTGGCCACCGCCGGCGGACATTTTATGGACGGTGCCCTGGCTCTGGCCGTCATTTATGACCATTCCCACGGCCACGGCCCGCAGGCAGAAGAAGCCACGGTCAGGCATCACATGGGACTGATCCAGCGCGGCAATCTGGATACCTATCAGCCTCTGCTGCAACGCTCACAGTGGCCGCAGCTGAATTTTCCCGCCCTGAGCAGAACGCTGGGCAAGCGGGCACACTATCCGCAGAATAATGCCGCCTTCCGTGATGCCTTACTGACACCGGTGGCGCCATGACTGAACGCAGCGAGTGGCGGATTTATTGTCCGTATTGCGGGGAAAAAGAAACCCTGCTGATTGACCCGCAGGATGCCGGGGAAGAATACACAGAAGACTGTCAGATCTGCTGCCGGCCGATGATTATCCATGTCTGCCAGGAGGCGGACGGAGAGCTGACAGTCACCGTCCGCAGCGAAAACGACGCCTGAACTGCGGCGTCAGCAACGATCTGACGACAGGTAACTCCAGACCGCCAGATCCACGCTCTGATCTTCATATTCCAGCTGTGCCGGTAATACGCCTTCAAAGGTAAACCCCAGCCCCTGCAGCAATGCTTCATGGCGTTGCGAGCCGGCGCGCAGGCGCATTTCCAGACGGTGCAGGTTCAGCTCATCAAAAGCGAAATTCAGCAGCGGCGGAATAACTTCCAGCATCAGCGGCAGATCAACCGCATCCGCCAGCTCCCACTGCAGCTGCGCAGACAGCTGCATCCAGTTAATTTTATAAATGCCCACCCGCGCGACCAGCTGTTTATCAAACAGGCCTTCCACCAGCCAGAAAGCCGCTTCACGGGTTTCAAAACGCATCGCTACCCGGCGCAGTTCATCCAGTGCCTGGGCCTCCACACTCATCGCCAGACGTGGCAGGTGATCCACACGCGACTGCGCACTCATCAGTTCATACAGGGCGTCGCCATCCTGCTCAGTGAGCGGCAGACGCAGGCTGAAATTACCCGCGGTAAAATTCCAGTTCATGCTTCGCCTCCGCCATTGTTTTGCCCGCTATTAAACGACTTAGCCAGATTCTGCCCCGGATTATCCTGCTCGCCCAGGCGACCCGGCACCGGCTTGTGTTCACCGCGCAGCAGGTGATACTGCAGTACGTCGGCGAAACTGCTTTCACCGGTACGCCAGCCATCACGCAGCGTCGCCGCCAGCGAAAAACCAGCCTCTTCCAGCATTCCCTTCAGGGCGTCATCCTGACCGGCAATCCACTGATAACCGAAGTTACGCAGGTGATACTTGGTCGCCATAAAATCCATACACACCTTCAAGGCTGCCGCACGTTGCTGCAGCGACAGCGCCGGCAGACCATCCACACGCAGCATGGTGCGCAGCTGGGATGGCTGCCAGTCGTAGGCACTGACCATTCCCTGCACTTCATAATGACCGTCCGTTCCCACCTCCAGCAGCCACATCATACCGCGCTGGGTGGCCGCCATCTGCACCGACAGATCCACCATCCGGGTCAGGTTATCTTTGTTATCCAGCACACGCTGGCCGGGGATTTCCGGCTGCTGATAAATCGCGAACAATGCATCCACATCGTCATAGTGCAGCGGCCGCACACGGCCACCAGCAAAAGGAAGTTCGGGGGTGAAATTCATAATTTTTCCTGCTGACTGCCCGGTAACAGAATCTGCCGGACATTTTTAAATTCGGTTTGCTCAGGGCAACTGCGGCTTATGCCACCGGATGACACCGCGGCCAGGCGACGGCGGGTAACCCGTTGCCGGGGCCGCCATTGTTAACGAAGCGATGGTAACGCCGACCGTGTTAACAGCGTCGCTCAGTACTCGTCGTCACCACCCTCATACCCATGCGCTAAATTCTCGAAGCGCGTGTATTTACCGATAAACGCCAGCCGGTCCGTACCAATCGGACCGTTACGGTGTTTACCGGTAATAATTTCGGCCACACCCTTGTCCGGCGAATCTTCGTTATACACTTCGTCACGGTAAATGAACTGAATAATATCCGCGTCCTGCTCAATGGCGCCGGATTCCCGCAGATCGGACATGACCGGACGTTTGTTCGGCCGTTGTTCAAGTGAGCGGTTCAGCTGTGACAGGGCGATCATCGGGCACTCAAATTCTTTGGCAATGGCCTTCAGCGAGCGCGAAATTTCTGAAATTTCCTGCGTCCGCCCTTCACTCTTGCCGGACACCCGCATCAGCTGCAGGTAATCGACCATGATCATGGCCAGATCGTTGTCGTTTTCGCGGTATACCTTACGTGCCCGGGCGCGCATTTCCTGCGGTGTCAGTGCCGGCGTGTCATCAATATACAGCGGCAGATCCTTGAGCATATTCACTGCCGCGGACAGCTTCGGCCAGTCTTCATCAATCAGCTTGCCGGAACGGATACGGGTCTGATCAATCTTGCCGATGGAGGACAGCATACGCATCACGATGGATTCTGACGGCATCTCCATGGAGAACACCAGACACGGGCGTTTGGTGGCCAGCAGCGCGTTTTCCACCAGATTCATGGAGAAGGTGGTTTTACCCATCGACGGACGCGCCGCAACAATCACCAGGTCGGCTTTCTGCAGACCCGAGGTGCGGTTATCAATTTCATTGAAGCCGGTGGTCAGACCGGTCAGGCCTTCCGGCTGGTTGAACATCTGGTCGAGCTGATCCAGCGTGTTCTTCAGGATCGGCGCCACCCGCTGCGGACCACCATCCTTACGGTTACCTTCGGCAATCAGGGCAATGGCTTTTTCGGCGTCGGATACCAGTGTCAACGAGCTGTCGCCTTCCGGCTCGTAGGCGCGTTGCATAATTTCGCCGGCCGCTTCGATCAGCGCCCGCTGCTGCGACCGTTCACGCACAATTTCGCCATACGCCGCACAGTTGTCGATCGATGGCGTCATATCGACCAGGCGGCTCAGGTAAGCCGCGCCACCGGCTTTTTCCAGCTGGCTGCGTTCTTCCAGTTCTTCGGCAACCGTGACCACGTCCAGCGGCTGTTCCTGATCCACCAGATGGCGGATGGCACGGAAAATCAGGCGGTGATCGTGACGGTAGAAATCGTTGTCCTGCAACAGTTCAGAAACCGTTTCCCAGGCACGCTCGTCCAGCATCAGCGAGCCCAGTACGGACTGTTCAGCTTCTACGGAATGCGGCGGGGTTCGGGAGGTATGCGGCGTCTGTTCGCTGTCGTAATCGTCACTCATGCAGGGAGATCCATCCGTCCGGACTTACAAAAAAGGCACTATCAGCAAGCCGCTAATAGTGCCTTATTCTGCTCAGGCCTGCCAGTTCGGCGGCCATGGCAATTAACGCTTAGTCTTCAGCAACAACGTGCAGCTTCAGTACAGCGTTAACTTCAGGGTGCAGGTGAATCGCAACGTCGTATTCACCAATAGCACGGATCGGACCTTCCGGCAGACGGACTTCGGATTTGGTCACTTCAACACCGGCTTCAGAAACCAGGTCAGCGATGTCACGGTTACCCAGAGAACCGAACAGTTTACCGTCTTCACCGGCTTTAACCGCAACGGACAGCTCGATTTCTTCGATTTTCGCTTTACGGCCTTCAGCATCCGCCAGTTTGGCAGCAGCCTGAGCTTCCAGTTCAGCACGACGGGCTTCAAATTCAGCAACGTTTGCTTTGGTTGCCGGTACCGCTTTACCCTGCGGGAACAGGTAGTTACGGGCATAACCAGGACGTACGTTAACGGAATCACCCAGAGCGCCCAGGTTGTCTACTTTTTCTAACAGAATAATTTGCATGTCAAAATCCTCATTACAGGGCCTGCGGCGTTGTGTTATTGACCGCCTGCCGTGTCTTTTAGTCGCGCGCGGAGGTTAAAAATACTGTCCAGCAACGCGCCGAAAATTAGTAATGTGTACATGTAAGGCCCGAACACAACCAATGCCAGATAAACCAGCACCATCCAGTTCGAACTGGCCCGTGACTTAGCCACAAGACCATGGAACAACGCCAGACCGGCAATCATCAGTGGCACCGATAAAACCGGTGTCACCCCTGCCAGTTCAGGCTGCAGCTGTCCGGCTGCCAGACTGACCAGTAACACGGGCAGACTGTAAGCCAGCGGCAGGCGCAGCTGTTTAAATTCCTGACCAAAACCGCCAGGATTATACAGAGCACTCTGCCAGTAGCGTCCCAGTAACAGACACAAAATCACCACCAGCACATGCAGAGCAGCCAGTACTCCGCTGATCATGGGGCCGACCATAGGCTGCAGTTCAGCCAGCAGCTGCGGATTACTCTGCAGTGCTTCAGTCACAGCGTTCTGACTTGCCTGTTCGACCTGAGGCAACACCTCAGACAACAACAGCGGCAGAATCAGATACGCCACAATCCCCAGTACGCCCGCTGTCATCACCGCCAGATCAAGACGGATCAGCTGACGCAATACGATGGCTGCGAGGCTGGTACCCACAGCAACCAGCAGGGGAGTCGGATCACCGGCCGCCAGCCAGGCAACCGCCGGCAGTAACGACCAGAGAACAACCCGCCCCCCGTCACGAAAGCCCTGACGCAGGATAACCAGCGCCAGCACTGCTGCTCCGATCCAGAACAACAGTGGCACCGCGAGACTCAGGCCGGCCGCCGCAGTTGCCTGCCAGCGTCCTGTCATTGCCCATTGTGCCAGTGCTTTCATAAAATAAGTTCTTTATCCGTCCGCATCATCAACCTGAACTTTCTGGCGTAAACGAGGAAGTCAGGACAAGGCAAAAGTGGTCGGGAAAGCGGAGTTTACGTGTTGTAAATATTCGCTTCGCTCCCCCTTCGGGCCGCCTGTTCAGGCGTTCTGGTAAAACCAGTGAGCATTTCGAGACCACTTTTAACGTCGTAATGACGACGCAGTCAGACAGAAAACTCAGTTGTCGTGCTGATCAGTGTATGGCAGCAGAGCGATATAGCGCGCACGCTTGATCGCAGTAGACAGCTGACGCTGATATTTTGCACGGGTACCAGTGATACGGCTTGGTACGATTTTGCCGGTTTCAGTGATGTAACCTTTCAGGGTGTCCAGATCTTTGTAGTCGATCTCTTTCACGCCTTCAGCGGTGAAACGGCAGAACTTACGACGACGGAAAAAACGTGCCATGACTGTGTCCTCTCTTATTCAGCGTTGTCTTCAGCAGATTCTTCTGCTGTTTCTTCTTCGTTCTGATCGTCAGCTTTTTCAGCTTTCTCTTCAGAACGCTCAGCGCGACGACGATCTTCGCGGCTTTCAGCTGCTTTGATCGGAGACATTTCAGTCACAGCTTCATCACGACGGATCACCAGGTTACGCAGAACAGCGTCGTTGTAACGGAAGTTGGTGGTCAGTTCGTCCAGAACTTCCTGAGTACATTCAACATTCATCAGGATGTAGTGGGCTTTGTGAACGTCGTTGATCGGGTAAGCCAGATGGCGGCGGCCCCAGTCTTCGAAACGGTGGATTTTGCCGTCAGCACCTTCAATGGCAGACGTGTAACGCTCAACCATCGCAGGTACCTGTTCGCTTTGATCCGGATGCACCAGAAAAACGATTTCGTAGTGACGCATTGTCAGCTCCTTATGGGTTATAGCCTTCCGGCCCATCCGGTAAGGCAAGGAGTCCGTTTTTCACTGTCAGGGGTAACGGATACGCACCTGCAGCCAAATTACGGATAAAAAGGAGCGCGGAGTCTACCAGAGGGGACAGGGCAGATCAATAATTGGCCAGCCCTGACTTCAGCGACCACATACCGTCTGCACCGTCCATGGCGAATAGAGGCTGATCCAGCCGAGCAGTGGAATAAAGTAACCACCGACGGTGGTCACCGCTGCACTGGTGAGACCATTACTGAAGGTGTATTCCACCGTCACCTGCTGCCAGGGCCGACCCTGACAGGCAACGTACAGGTTCTGTGGCGGGCTGATTTCAATCATGCCGTCGACGGTGGTGTCGTGCCAG
Organism: Pseudomonadota bacterium; assembly: GCA_030145845.1. Taxonomy (GTDB): domain Bacteria; phylum Pseudomonadota; class Gammaproteobacteria; order Pseudomonadales; family Oceanobacteraceae; genus Venatoribacter. Next base: position 38,200 of record JAIXHJ010000008.1, on the reverse strand, counting down.
ACTGCCGGCAGTGGTTCCGCCGGCTGCCGTCCGGCCGGCAGATCATGCGTGAAATGTACCGTGGCACAGCCCGGCAGCAGCAACTGCAGGCTTAACAGCAGCATCCGGATCACTGTCCGCCCTCCCCCGCCGGCAGCAGCACGGCGGCACGTGGTTTGTCACACCAGACCTTGACGGTACGCGGTGTATAGATAGTCAGGGAGCCAATGGTCAGCAGCCAGTCTGACAGACTGGTCAGCGCCTGCATCTGCATAACCCGGTGCTCAGCGCAGATGGCACTGGTGTCCACTTCATGCTCACCGATCAGCGCCATCAGGTAGAAGGGCCGGCTGTCCTGATAATCCGGCACTGAGGTATCTTTTTCACCACCATAAGGCCTGATGGTGACACTGGAACAGGCGGCCAGAACAAAAGCCAGCGTTCCCGGCAGCAGATATTTCAGCGCTGCCCCTGCTGTGTTGATCATGATTCCCGCTTCCTTTTCTGCTGTGCTGCAGCGTCCTCAAATTCAATGCGCAAACAGGCACCACCCAGTTCTGACTGACAGATGCTCAGGCGGGCATGATGCACGCTCAGCAGTTCCGCCACCAGAGCCAGTCCGAGTCCCTGCCCCGGCGCCACCGTATCCAGCCGCACCCCTCGGCGGATCACCTGCCCGCGGGCTTCGGCCGCAATACCGGGGCCGTTATCCTCCACCTGCAGGAACCAGCCTGACGGTGCCGGGCCGCAGCTGACGCGGACGATACCATGCCCATACTTGCAGGCGTTATCCAGCAGGTTGCCGGCAATTTCCATCAGATCCTGATCGTCACCGCTGAAACAGACGGCTTCGGCCTGCAACTGAATGTCCGGCGCGGACGCTGCATAAACCTTGCGCATGGCCCGGATCAGGGATTCAAGCACCGGCACCACGTCGGTACGGTGAATACTCAGCGCCGACGCCTGGCTGACAGCCCGCTGCAGCTGAAAACGGATACGCTCATCCATCAGCCCGGCCTGATGCCGCATTTCTCTCAGTTCCGCCGCCGACGGCGCGTCTTTTCCCAGCAGACCGGTGAGCACCGCCAGCGGCGTTTTCAGGCTGTGCGACAGATCCGCCAGCCGGTACCGGTAGCGCTCCCGCTGCTGCTGCTCTGACTGCAGCAACTGGTTCAGGTTCGAGGTCAGAGGCTGCAGCTCCTGCGGATACTGACCACTCAGATCAGCCTGCTGTCCCTGCTGCAGTTTTTTCAGATCGGCACTGACCCGCCGTAACGGCGCCAGTCCCCAGCGCAGAATCAGCAGCTGCATCAACAACAGCAGTGCGGTAAATACCAGCAGCGCCAATGCCAGGCTGTTGCCGTATTCCCGTAACTGCAGACGCAGCGGGGCCAGGTTTTCGGCCACCAGCAGGGTGTACACCGGTTCCGGCCCCGGTGCCACATCCCAGCTGACACCATAGCGGGCGAGCAGATATTCCTCGTCCCCCCGGGTCGCCATACTGAACAGCCACTCACCCGCAGCCGGCTGCTCCAGCGGCAACAGCGGCTCATGCTGTGCAGATCCCGACTGCCATACCAGTGTCTGCTGCGGCCCCAGAATCCGCGCGTACAGTCCGCTGCCGCTCTGATTGAGGCGCGCTTCCGGCAGATACCCCGGCACCCACACCTGATCCTGATGAAAATCGGCCAGCGACAGGATGCTGTAACTGTGCAGTTTCAGCCGTTCCTGCAGACCGTCGAGCTGGGCGTAAAAAAACGACTGATACAGCCACACACCGACCCCCAGCATCAGCAGTGCTGTCAGCAGGGTGGTAAAAATCAGGATCCGGGCGCGCAGCGAATTCAGCATGATCAGTCCGGCACAAACTGGTAGCCACGGCCACGCAGTGTCTGAATCGGGCTGAAGCCATCGGCCCGGGCCAGTTTTTTACGCAGCCGGCCCATCAGCACTTCAATCACATTGCTGTCACGGTCAAAGTCCTGTTCGTACAGGTAATCGGTCAGCGTGGCTTTTGACACCACCTGATGACGGTGACGCAGCAGATAATCCAGAATGCGGTATTCGTAAGCCGTCAGCTCCAGCCGCTCGCCCTGCAGCATCACCTGCTGGGTACTGAGGTCGAGAGTCAGCGGACCGGCGACCAGCTCCTGACTGTGGCCATTAATCCGCCGCAGCAGTGCCTTCGCCCGGGCCAGCAGTTCCTGTGGATGAAAGGGCTTTTCCATATAGTCATCAGCACCGGCTTCCAGGCCTTCCACCCGCGATTTCCAGCCCCCGCGGGCGGTCAGAATCAGCAACGGGAATTCACAACCATCGGCCCGCAGCCGGCGGATCAGTTCGATACCATCCATCTGCGGCAGACCCAGATCAATCAGCGCCAGATCCCAGGGATATTCGGACGCCTGATAATAACCTTCCCGTCCATCTGCCACACAGCTGCAGCTGAAGCCGGCGGCCGTTAAGGTCTCGCATAACTGGGTACGCAGCTGTTGTTCATCTTCAACGATCAGCGCTTTCATCACTTTCTTCTCTCTGAATTCCGTTTTCTGTATCCACTGCAGACGGCACGCCATCCAGCAATGTGCCATCCAGTGCATTGAGATAAATATGGGAAATACTGCCGCCACGGCTGAGCAGACGGACCTGATAATACGGTGGCGTGGCGGGGTAAAAACTGACTTTCAGCACCCGGCATTTGTGCAGCAGCTCTGCCAGCCGGGCGGCTTCCTGTGGCGGAATGACATTGGCCGGTAAACGGCTGCTGTGTATTTCACTGCGGAACGGGCCGGGCCCGTCCGGCTGCGGCTCCCCCTGAATGGCTTTTTCCACCCAGCGGTTAAAGGGCGTCATTTTATGTTCAATCCATTCGGTGCGCGGATTGATATTTTCCTCCACCCAGCTGCCTTCCTCCCCGCTCTCCTTGTCTGCCAGGGCAACAGAAGCAGCAGCGCAAAGCAGCGTCAGCACAGCAGAACGGAACAACAACAGATAGCGCAAAATAACGGATTCCTGGCAGCCGGGAGTCTCTGAACAGCCCTGTGCAGTGCACGCAGCGGACGGTTCAGGATACGCCCAGAATAGCCGCACAACCTGAACCGCAGCTGAAGCCGTTCAGCTGCGGTTCAGTATACACAGTTGATACTGGCCGGCATCATCACAAGGAGTATCACCATGAAAGCCAATGAGAAGGATCATTTTCAGCAGGCCGGACAACACTACTATTCACTGCTCACCCGCATCACCCGCGAGATGCGCCGCCGCATTGCCGCCAACCGTCAGAGCCAGCAGACAGCAGCGCTGAAAAAGGCCGCCTGAGGCAGACGCTGCCGCGATTAGCGGATAGAATACGGGCTCCCATACCTTGCCGGACAACTACCGGCCAACCGTGAGAATCTGCCCGTGATCCGTATCAATCAACTGTCCCTGCCCCTCGACCACCCGCCGCAGGCCCTGCGCAGTGCCATCCTTGAGCGCCTGAAAATCAAAGACGCTGAGCTGGGGGATTTCACCGTGTTCAAGCGCAGCTACGATGCGCGTAAAAAGAACAGCGAAATCAAATTCATCTACATCATCGATGCTGAGGTGAAAAACGAAGAGCAGGTGCTGGCACGGTTTGCCGGCGATCAGCAGATACGCCCCGCCCCGGATACGGACTACCACCCGGTAGCTGAAGCACCGGCCGGTTTAAGCGAACGTCCGCTGGTGATCGGCTTCGGCCCCTGTGGTTTATTTGCTGCACTGATTCTGGCGCAGATGGGCTTTAAACCCATTGTGCTGGAGCGCGGTAAAGAAGTGCGCGCGCGCACCAAAGATACCTGGGCACTGTGGCGTAAAAAACAGCTGACCACGGAATCCAACGTACAGTTTGGTGAAGGCGGTGCCGGTTTATTCTCCGACGGCAAACTTTACAGTCAGATCAAAGACCCGAAATTCTTTGGCCGCAAAGTGATGGCCGAATTTGTCAAAGCCGGTGCGCCGGAAGAAATCATGTACGTCAGCAAGCCGCATATCGGCACCTTCCGTCTCACCGGGGTGGTCTCTGCCATGCGCGAAGAAATCAAGCGTCTGGGCGGCGAAGTACGCTTCGAAAGCAAGGTCAGCGATTTCATCATTAACAACGGCCAGACCGAAGGCGTGATACTGGCTGACGGCGAAAAAATCATGAGCCGTCACGTGGTGCTGGCACTGGGTCACAGCTCACGCGACACCTTCCGCACCCTGTATAAACAGGGCGTGTATGTGGAAGCCAAACCCTTCGCCATCGGTTTCCGCGTCGAGCATCCGCAGTCACTGATTGATAAAGCCCGTTTAGGCAAATACGCCGGTCACCCGGAGCTGGGGGCCGCCGATTACAAGCTCACCTATCAGGCGAAAAACGGCCGTCCGGTGTACTCCTTCTGTATGTGCCCGGGTGGTACAGTGGTCGCCGCCACCTCCGAAGAAGGTCGCGTGGTCACCAACGGTATGTCGCAGTATTCACGCAATGAACGCAATGCCAACGCCGCCATTGTGGTGGGCATTGAGCCGGAAAAAGATTATCCCGGCGATCCGTTAGCCGGCATCGCCCTGCAGGAAAAACTGGAAGAAAAAGCCTTTGAATTAGGCGGTTCCGATTACACCGCACCGGCACAACTGGTCGGCGATTTTATCCGTGGCAAACCGTCCAGTGAATTCGGTGACGTTGAGCCTTCTTATAAACCGGGTATTAAACTCGGCGACCTGCATCAGGCGCTGCCGGAATACGCGATTCAGGCAATTCAGGAAGCGCTGCCGGAATTCGGCAAACAGATCAAAGGCTTCGACCGCGACGACGCCATTTTAACCGGCATCGAAACCCGTACCTCGTCGCCGGTACGCATCACCCGCGACCGCGACACGCTGCAGAGTTTAAACACCAGAGGCCTGTATCCGGCCGGTGAAGGTGCCGGTTACGCCGGTGGTATTCTCTCGGCCGGTGTCGATGGCATTAAAGTGGCCGAAGCCGTAGCGCTGGATATGCTGGCGCAGTCCGGGCAGGCAGAATAAATGAAAGCCGCTGACGTAAAAAAACTGCAGCAGAAAAAATACCGCAACGAATTCCGCCATTTTCTGGTGGAAGGTGAGCACCTGATTCTGGAACTGCAGAAAGCGGCCGCAACGCGCCCTTATCTTCTGCAATCGCAACTCTTCGTCAGCGAAGAGTACAGCGACTGGGCCGCCCGGCAGCTCAGCGCCGGCTTCCGCATCACGGTGGCCGGGCAGAAGGCGATGGCACAGATGTCCGATACCCGTTCACCCCAGGGCATTGTTGCCGCCGTACCTTTTGCCCCGGCTGATACCGGGGCCACCGCCACGCCGGCGACGGAACGTGCGGTGTATCTGCATGAAGTGCAGGACCCCGGCAACCTCGGCACCATATTGCGGACCCTGGCCTGGTTCGGCGGCTTCCGCTGTCTGCTCAGCCCCGGCAGTGTCGACCCTTTCAACCCCAAAGTCGTGCGCTCCAGCATGGGCGCGATTTTTCACACTCAGATTGAACAGGATGTGGATATCAGCACGCTGCCCCGGCGTTTTGGCAGCATTGCCTGTCTCGATATGCAGGGTACACCGCTGCGCGATGCTTCGCTGTCACAGCACCGCTGCTTCGTCTTCGGTAACGAAGCCCGCGGCGTCCCCCACGACCAGCTGGCGGCACTGCAGGCGCAGGCTTATACCATCCCCGGCAGCGGTGCGATTGAATCGCTGAACCTCGCATCGGCGGTGAATATGTGCCTTTATGAGCTGCTGCGCTGATCCTTTTCCTGCCGCACTCTTCACATTTTTCAGTGCCGGACTCCTGAGACGGGTCAGAATTTTCTATACTGTAGGAAATTCACCGCATCAGGAGCCATTATGTCAGCCGTTTTAGCCTCAGGCAGTCAGGGTACCCCGCTCAGTATTATCGAAACCGCTGACTACAGTCACTGGCTGGACAATCAGAGTGATGCCATCCGTAACTGGATCAGCGCCTCCGCGTTCAGCGGTAAAGGGATACAGCTGATTCCCGCCGCTGACGGCTCCCTGAGCGCAGCGGTCTTTGTCTGTGACAGCCTCGACGATATGTTTGCCTGCGGTGATCTGGCCAACAGCCTGCCGGCCGGCGATTACATCATCGCTAACATTGCCGACACCGACCAGCTGATCAGCATTGCCTTTGCCTGGGGGGCCGGCGCTTACCGCTTTGAACGCTATATCAAACCCGGTAAGGAACAGGCGCGCCTGCTGCTCGCCGATGACGGCGCGCTGACCACGGCGCAGCAACTGGTGGAAGCCACCCACCGGGTACGTGATCTGATCAACACCCCGGCGGCGGATATGATGCCTCAGCATCTGGCCGGCAGCGTGGAAGATCTGGCGCAGGAATTCGGCGCCGACTTCAGACAGATCGTCGGCGACGACCTGCTCAATGAAAATTATCCGATGATTCATGCCGTCGGCCGCGCCAGTGTGCATGCACCACGCCTGCTGGATCTGCGCTGGGGTGATGAATCCCACCCGAAAGTGACCCTGGTCGGCAAAGGTGTGTGCTTCGACAGCGGCGGTATGGACATCAAACCATCCAGCGCCATGCGCTGGATGAAAAAAGATATGGGCGGCTCAGCCCACACCATTGGTCTGGCCTACCTGATCATGGCGCAGCAGTTGCCGGTACGCCTGCGGCTGCTGATTCCGGCGGTGGAAAATGCGGTCAGCGGTAATGCCTTCCGTCCCGGCGACGTACTGGCCACACGCAAAGGCTCCAGCGTGGAAATTGACAATACCGACGCCGAAGGCCGTCTGGTGTTGTGTGATGCCCTGACCGAAGCCATCAGTGAAAAACCGGAACTGGTGGTGGATTACGCGACCCTGACCGGTGCCTGCCGCGTCGCACTGGGCACAGAACTGCCGGGCTTTTTCACCAATCAGATGCAGCTTGCCTCCGACCTGATGCAGGTTGGCCAGAAAGTGACCGACCCGGTGTGGAACCTGCCACTGCATCCGGCCTATAAAGACTTCCTGAAAAGTGATATCGCCGACTTGGTGAACTGTGCTGCCACCCCATTCGGTGGCGCCATTACTGCAGCACTGTATCTGGAGCATTTTGTCGAAGATACGCCGTGGGTGCATTTTGATGTGATGGCCTGGAACCAGCGCAAACTGCCAGGCCGGCCGGTCGGCGGTGAAGCCATGGGGATGCGGGCTGTGTTCAGCTATCTGAGCAACCGCTTTGGCGAACACTGAAAACCGGGCATAAAAAAACGGGCAACAGCCCGTTTTTTATGCCTTCTGCGTGCCCTTATTCACGATGCAGATAATTCAGCAGCGAGCGGCTGGCCTCAATTTCATCGGCAATCCGCAGTTTCGAACGCAGTGCATCATCCCAGTAAACCAATGCCCCGGTTTCTTTCGCCAGCTTCTGTGCCTCATCCGATTCAATCGCTTTTTTAGCGATGCGGGCAATTTTAACTTTGGTCATCGCCGGTGTACTGCGTGGTACAAACAGGCCGTTCCAGATGGTCAGGTTAATACCGGTCAGTTCAGACAGCGTCGGGGTATCCGGCGCGATGGTCACCCGCCGCGAGGTAAAGGCCACCAGCAGTTTCACCTCGCCGGATTCCAGGCAGGGGAATATCTGTTGGGTCGTGGTATTAATCAGATCAACGTCTTTATTCAGCAGCAGCGGACATTCCAGTGCGTCATACGCTTTATCTGCAGAAATATTGATACCGAAATCATCGGCCATTTTGAACGTCAGTGCCGTCGGCGTAATGCCATTACCGAAATGCCCGAGGCTCAGTGTATTGGACTGCGAATAATCAGCCAGTTCCTTCAGGTCGTTATAGGGCGCATCGGCACGGGCAGCCAGCACAAACGGATAATCCAGGAAAATACCAACCGGCGAAAAAGTTTTAAAATTCCAGGAGACTTCCCCACCCATGACTTTCGTAGTCAGCAGGTGATTCACCAGAGAGCCGATTACCTGACCATCGGCCGGGGCTGCGGCGACAACCGCCGCACCAGTGGCTCCGGCATCGCCGGGGATAAATTTTACCTGCGCCTCAAAACCGGTTTCCGCCGTCAGTTCACGGGCAATCATTTTTGTCAGATAGTCTTCCAGATCGCCTTCCGGCCACGGCACAATAAAGGTTACCGGACCAGCAGGATATTCCGCGGCTTTTATTAACGGGCTGAAAAGCAGACTGACAAGCATCACCGCCTGCAGCATATAAAATACTGGATTCATTACATCGCTCCTGGGTAATTCAGCAGATCACGCCATTTATTGTCCGTGTCCGTTTTTATTCCCTGTTTATGCAGATTACGTCCCTGAATGGGCCTGAAAACTATCAGCCACCAGCAACGCCTGCCAGCGGGCAACACACATTGCTGAGCACGCATCCGGCAATGTTGACAAAACATTATTCTGTATAAGGTTTTTAATCCGCTGCGGCCGGTATCTGTCCATATTTTGTCAATAAAAACGGCCAGATATAAAAAACGCCGCGACTGCGGCGTTGATAAAACGGGCGGGCCTTTTTAAATCAATGCCGTATTAATCAGATGTGAGCCGGTAATAAAAGAACCCTGCACCGCTACTCTGTCAGTCAGGGTTAATGTCTCAGGGTTCAGCGCACGGATATCCGCCTGATGACCACAACTGACCCAGACCCGCTTCCGGTCAGCAGCAACAACCACACCGCGGACATTTTCCACCATCAGATGACCACGGTAGCTCAGCTGGCTGATGGACCAGAAAGACAGCATCCCCGGCGTCGGATGCGTCACAATAAACAGATCCCGCTCCGGCAGTACTTCAATACTGAGGGCTTCACCGTACATGTTATTGACCACCTCCGCCGGCCGGGTCATCACTGCCAGCGTACCGGTGCCGGTAAACACGCTGACCGCTCCGGTGTGTGTTGCATCCAGCCCCAGCCGCGGGGCAGATACTACCACCGCCCGGTCTTCCGCCAGCGGATAAAGATGGCCGGTATTAAAACGTGCGTCCGGCATTTCGGCTTTATGCAGCAACTGACGACTGTGCACATCGATATAACAGAGGGCACCGGGTATACCGCTGGCCGCAGTGCCACCGCCATTGGTCACCATCAGCACACGGTCGTTTTCGATCAGCCGGCATTCGTGGGGGTTATCACCATAGGTCGGAAAATCGCCCAGATACTCAAGCGTCTGCGGGTCGCGCACACCGATAGCACCTTTTCCATCCGGCGATGTTTCGGTGGAGAAAAGATAGCGGTTATCCCGTGTGCAGACACCATGACCATAAAACTGCCGCTGTCCGGCCGGACGGATGCTGCGTACGACTTCCATCCGCTCCAGATCAATCACTGCAGCCCCGTTACCTATTTTTTCAAAGCAGTAGGCCAGGCTTTTACGCTGCGGGGAAAAGGCAAAACCGTGCGGGAAAAAATCGGTCCGGATGGTACGCACCTGAGCGGAATCCGGGCGGACCTCGGCCACAACGTATTCCATCGGCGCTGATGCCGAACGGCGGAAACGGCCGCCGCCCAGCAGAACATCCTCAGCCGCCGCAGCCCGCAGCGTTACCGCCGGCAGACAGGCCGCCCCGGCCAGCAGCAGGGAACGTTTCAGCAGCAGGCGGCGCCGGAGGTCCGTCAGGCCTGTGGGTTCAGTTATCAACGTCTTCACTATGATCTCCAGCTGCAGTGCTGCAGCGATTGTCGCGGTTCACCGCCGGCGACACAACCGCCGGACTTGCCCGGGATCAAGGCTGCAGCACTCTGCACCAGTCTGTACCGCAGCTTTACCCGATGATGACCCTGAGTTGGGCAGAAATCGCCCGGCACGGCCTCAGCCCTCCCGCGAAATGGCGCACACCACAGCAATATTTCTCATAAAAATCATTCACTTAAATACCAGCATAAGAACAGCAGCAAGTCTCTGTGGATGAGTGGCACGCTTCCTGAATATTCCTGTCAGGAATTTAAGTTTCAGAACATAATATGCCCGATACCCAGCTGCCCCACGCTGACGAAGACCGGCAGAGCCCTGCCCACACACCTGCCTCTGCCGGGAGCCGCCTGCGCCTTCTGGGGCTGGATTTCGGTTCCACCACCAGCAGCATGATGGTCGCCGAAGCAGAAATCGGCCGTCACAGCCTGACCGGGCGTATGGGCTTAGGTGAACCCCGAATTCTCCACCGCAGTCAGCCGGTATTCACCCCCTTCCGGCAGCAGACACTGGATGAAACCGCCATTTCCCGCCTGCTGGATGACTGGCTGCAGCAGGCCGGCTGGCAACCCGGCAGCGCATCCCCGGCCGCCGGTGCGGCACTGATCACCGGGCTGGCGGCACGCAGTGATAATGCCCGCACGCTGGCACGCCTGATCAGTGAACGCATCGGCGACAGCCTGATCGCCAGCGCCGATGATCCGCGACTGGAATCCTGGCTGGCCTTTATGGGCAGCTGCGCCACGCTCAGCCGTGCTCATCCGCAGCATGCGCTGATTAACCTGGATATCGGTGGTGGCACCACCAACCCGGCGCTGGGAATCAATGGCCAGATTTCCGCCTGCGGCTGTTTTTATATCGGTGCCCGGCACCTGACCTTCGTGCCCGGCAGTTACCGTCTCAGCGGCCTGTCGGCCACCGGACAATCCCTACTGCACCATCTGGGCATCGACAAACAACCCGGCGACGATCTCAGTCCTGAGGAAGTGGCTCAGGTTGTCCGCCTGATGGTTGAAGCACTGGAATCCATTGCCAGCGGTGACGGGAATTTTTTCCGGCAGTCGGACTGTCACCAACAACTGGTTCAGGTGCCTTTCCCTGCCGCAGCCGCTCTGGATACCCCGCGCCTGATTACCTTTTCCGGAGGCGTCGGCGAACTGATTTACCGCCATATTAATGGTCACGGCTGGCCAGGCACCTCGTATTTCGGAGACCTCGGGGTCGACCTCGCACGCGCCATTGTGCAGTCCGGCGTACTCTCGGCGGCGCTGCATATTCAGCCGGAACATGCCGGCCGCGCGACGGTGATGGGGCTGACCCTGCACAGCTGCGATGTTTCCGGCAGCAGTCTGTATCTGTCCCATCCACAACAGTTACCGCTGCGTGATCTGCCGATTATTTCCCGCCTGCCGGCCGATACCGGCGCTGGCGGCTGGCAACAGGCGCTGGCCCTCGCCGCCGGTTGCCGTCAGGGTGCCTGCCTGAGTATTGAGCAGAGCGGTCAGGCCGATCACCACAGCATCCGCACGCTGGCAGACAATATCCGCAACGCCATCCGCGCCGTCCGCCTGCCGCCATCACAGCCGCTGGTATTGCTGATGGATACCAACCTCGGCAAAACCCTCGGTCAGTACATAACCGACTGGGGCAAAGAACCCAGAGCCCTGTTTGTGATTGATGAAATTCCCCTGCGCGAAGCCCGTTTTGTACAGATCGGGCGGCCGCACCAACATATTGTTCCCGTGTCGTTTTTTGGCATGAATTAAAGGAGAAACGGAAATGAAAGCCCTCAGTCCTGTCAGTGAAATCCGACTGCCCGCCATCACCACGGCCACCCCCCTGAGCATTGAATTAATGGACGCCAGTTATCATTTCCGCGACCTCAAACACCTGCTCGGTGCGGCTGATATCAGCAAAGCCGGCGAGCGTATTGCCGGGCTGGCGGCGCAGGATGAAGTGGAGCGGGAAGCGGCGCGTAAATTATTATCCTCGCTTACGCTGCAGCAACTGTACGATATGCCGCTGCTGGATAATCGCGGGAAAATCGATGCCATCATGCAGGTGAATTACGATATCGACCTGACAAAATTCAGTGACATTTCCGCCCTGACACTGGGCGAATTAAAAAATCATTTACTGGCCAGTAACGGTGAGGAAATCCGTGCCGTTGGTCAGGCTATGACCGGTGTGATGGTTTCTGCCTTAGCCAAGCTGCTGGATGTGCACGAATTAATTCTGCTGGCCAAACGCCTGAAAAAAAGCGCCTCTGCCAAAGCCCGCACGCGAGTGGGTTTAAGCGGCACCTTGTCGTCGCGCTTACAGCCCAATCATCCGACGGATAATTTATCCGGCATGACCCTGCTGGCGTACACCGGTTTTTCCATGGGAGCCGGCGATGCCCTGCTGGGTTTAAATCCGGCCATTGATACCGTGGAAAATATCAGTGCCACCCTGCATCATCTGGATAAAATCCGCCGCGAAACCGGCGCGCCCACCCAGATCTGTGTGCTGTCGCATATCAAAACCCAGCTCGCCTGTTTAGAGCAGGGTGCACCGGTGGAAATCATGTTCCAGTCACTGGCCGGTACCGAAAGCACCCTCACCGGCGAATTCGACGTTACCGTTGAACTGCTCGACCGGGCCTACAACACCATGCGCGAACAGGGTCCGTTAATCGCCGAAGGCGCAGAAAACATGATGTATTTCGAAACCGGTCAGGGCAGCGAGCTGACTTACAACAAACACGAAGGCATCGACATGGCGACCTGCGAGGCACTGTGTTATGGCCTCGCCCGCCGTTACTCGCCCTTTATGGTGAATAACGTCACCGGCTTTATCGGTCCGGAAACCCACGTCGATAATTTTGAAATGACCTACTCCTGCCTGCAGGATCACTTTATGGGCAAAATGATGGGACTGCCGATGGGCATGGCCCCCTGTTTTACCCTGCATTCGCAGATTACTGCCGAAGGCCAGCAGATGGCGACCGAGCTGCTCACCGCCGCCGGTGCGAATTTCTTTATGGATGTGTATCTCGGCAATGACCGCATGCTCGCCTATTTCGACACCAGCGGTCACGACGACCAGACCATGCGTGAAATTTACGATCTCGAACCAGCACCGGAATATCTGCAATGGGCGCTGTCGCGCGGTATTTTTGCACGCGATGACGACGGCCAGTTACAGCGCGGCCCGAACTGGGGCAAACCAGAACAGTTCTGTCAGTCAGAACTCGATTACCAGCGTCTGCTGGAGTCGGTGCCCGCCGCTTACGGTTTCGATAATGCCGGCCCGCGTCCAGCCGATGAAGTCACCCGCACCCTGCGCTCCAATCAGGCGATTGCCCGGGAAGCCATTTATGCCGACCTCGACCGCGACCTGCTGGCTGCCATCGGTCCGCAGCGCTGGCTGACCACAGAAGCGACAGACAAACACGAACACCTGAGCAACCCGGAGCTGGGCTCGCATCTGAGTGCAGAAAGCCTGGCCTCACTGACGGCGGAAAACAGCGATGTGCAGATCGTGATTTCTGACGGCCTGAGTGCCGAAGCCGTGCACCACAATATCCCGCAGCTGATCCCGGTGCTGCAGGATGGTCTCGCCAGCCGAGACTATAACGTGGGCATGACGACCATCGTGCCTTACGGCCGGGTCAAACTCTGTGAACCGGTGGGTGAAGCGCTGAATACCCGCCTGATCATTCTGCTGATCGGTGAACGTCCCGGCGGCGATGCCCAGGCATCACGCAGTCTGTCCGCCTATTTTGCCTATCAGGTTACCGGGGAGGAGCAGGCCGAAGCCGCCGCGTTCAGTGGCAACCCGGATATCCGTTGGGAATACACGGTGATTTCCAACATTTATGGTGGTGGCCTGCCGCCGCTGGAAGCCGGTTCTGTCATCGCCGAAAAAGCCATGCAGATTCTTGGCTTTGGGGCTGCCGGCAACCGCCTCGAAGCCAGACTGAAACAATCCGCTGCCTGACCCGCTACAGCGGCGGGAGCTGACCGGCTCCCGCCACTCCCCTCTCTTCCGCCCCGTTCCAGCTCACTGTCACGCCACATCGGTTCCCCGCTGGCGGGGACTGTACCTTTAAAATGTTATGTTATAACATCTTAAAACAGGATTATGACAGGAGGCATGGATATGCCGGAAACAATGCAACCGGTCCTGACCATTAACCAGAAACGGGTGCTGTGTGCACTCGAAAAAGCGGCCAGGCCCATGGGCGCCTACGCCCTGCTGGAACAGCTCAGCAGTGAAGGATTCCGGGCACCGGTACAGGTATACCGCGCCCTGAACCGGCTGACCGAGTACGGTCTGGTCCACCGGCTGGAGACGCTGAATGCCTATATCTGCTGTACCGGACAACAGCGGCGGGCAAATGAAGTGACGGCCTATGCCATCTGCCAGTGCTGCGGCCACACCGAAGAAGTCGATGCCACGGAGCTGAATGACAGCATCCGCGGGCGGATGAAAAGCCGGGCCTTTTCCATCAGCCGGACAACCATAGAAATTTTCGGCCGCTGTGCCGGCTGCGTGGACACGGAACCGACCATTCCCCACGCCGGATAACACAGCCGCGGTTGTTCCGGTACCGGTCACCACCAGCCCGCTTTAAGCGGGCTGAAATTTATGACGGCTGCGGTCTCACACCGCACCACGCCAACGGATATAAGTTGTTATGAACGCAGTATTACCCGATGTTTCTGTTACCGACTCAGCCCCGGCACTGCATCCGCTTGAATGGGTAGGCATGCAGGGCATTGATCTTCCGGTCACCGTGGCCGAAGGCGGTTATCAGCGGCAGTTACATGCGCGCGCTGACGTGCAGGTCGATCTTCCGCTTGCTCATATCAAAGGCATTCACATGTCACGCCTGTACCGTCTGCTGGATGAAGTAGGCAACGAACAGCCTTTGTCGGCCGGACGTCTGCGCGCCTTACTGCAGGCCATGGTCGACAGCCACAGCGACTGCGGCAGCCAGAGTGCACGCCTGCGCCTGCACTTTGATCTGCTGATCCGCCGGCCGGCACTGAAAACCCCGCAGCTGTCAGGCTGGAAATCCTACCCGGTCCGGCTCGATGCCCTGCTGCAGCAGGGAACATTCCGTCTGAATGCGCAGATCACCGTAGGCTATTCCTCCACCTGCCCGTGTTCCGCAGCACTGTCACGGCAGATTATCGAGCAGAGTTTCAGTGCCGAGTTCGGCACCTCCGGTGCAGTTGATGCGGCCCAGGCCGCTGCCTGGCTGCGCCACAATGCCAGTCTCGCCACCCCGCACAGCCAGCGCAGTGAAGCGGTGATCAATGCTGAACTGCATAGCGATGATGCCGGTCTGGGGCTGCTGGGGCTGATTGATATCACCGAGCAGGCCATCAACACGCCACTGCAGACCGCGGTCAAACGCGCCGACGAACAGGCTTTCGCCGAGCTGAATGGCCAGAACCTGATGTTTGTGGAGGATGCCGCGCGCCATATCTGCACAGCCCTTGGGCGGGAATACCGGCAGCTGTCTGTGCATGTCCGTCATCTGGAAAGTCTGCATCCGCACGACGCCGTCGCCTGGGCCTCCGGTGCAGACAGGCATGCCGGCGGGGGCCCGCTATGATCCGGAAAAATCCGCGTGGTGATCTGCCACAGGTACACCCCAGTGCCTTTGTCGATCCGACCGCCATTCTGTGTGGACGCATTATCGTTGAAGAAAATGTATTCATCGGCCCGTACGCCGTGATCCGTGCCGATGAAATGGACAGCGATGGTCATATCGAACCCATTATTATCGGTGCCCATTCCAATATTCAGGACGGCGTGGTGATTCACTCAAAATCCGGAGCGCGGGTGGTAATCGGACAGCACAGTTCCATTGCCCACCGGGCCATCGTGCACGGTCCGTGTGCCATAGGAAACCGGGTTTTTATCGGTTTTAACAGCGTGCTGTTTAATTGTGTGATCGGCGATCAGTGCGTTGTCCGTTACAACGCCGTCGTCGATGACTGCCAGCTGCCGGCCGGTTTTTACGTACCGTCCACCTTACGCATCGATGCCGAAACCGACCTCTCGACCCTGCCGCAGGTATCCGTTGATGCCAGCGATTTTTCTGAAGATGTTGCCCGTACCAATAACGAATTAGTTTCAGGTTATAAGAGTATCCAGAATGAGTTCTGATGTTATTAATGCCCCGCAAGCCAGCGCCGCTGGTGCCGTCTGCGTGAACCTGCCGGATGGCCAGCAGAAATACTTCCCTGCAATTCCGACCCTGGCGGATGTCGCCCATGCCATCAGTCCCGGGCTTGCTAAACACGCCGTTGCCGGGCGCATTAATGGTGAGCTGCACGATTTATGCGATCCGGTGCCGGACGGCGCCAGCATAGAAATCATCCGTGCCGGAGATGAAGAAGGTGTCGAGATTATCCGCCATTCCTGTGCGCACCTGCTGGGCCATGCCCTGAAGCAGTTATTCCCGGATGCAAAAATGGTGATTGGGCCGGTGATCCGTGATGGTTTTTATTACGACATTGCTTTTGAGCGCCCGTTTACACCCGACGATGTTGCCGCCATCGAAACACGGATGAAGGCGCTGATCGATAAGAACTATGATGTGGTCAAACGCATCACCCCACGGAATGAAACCCAGCGTATTTTCCGCGAGCGTGGTGAAGACTATAAACTGCGTCTGATTGAGGATATGCCGGAGACCATGGAAATGGGTCTCTATTATCATGAAGAATACATTGATATGTGCCGCGGCCCGCACGTGCCGAACACGCGCTTCCTCAGGCATTTCCATCTGACCGGTGTTTCCGGCGCTTACTGGCGCGGCGACTCGCAGAATGAACAGCTGCAGCGTATTTATGGCACCGCCTGGGCCAGCAAGCAGGACCTGAAAGCCCATCTGCAGCGTCTTGAGGAAGCAGAAAAACGCGATCACCGCCGCTTAGGAAAAGAACAGGATTTATTCCATTTTCACGAAGAAGCACCGGGTGCCGTGTTCTGGCATGAAAAAGGATGGACCCTGTTCAACCAGCTGATCAGTTATATGCGCCGCCGCCAGCAACAGGCCGGTTATGTGGAAGTCAATTCACCGGATGTGATGGACCGCAGCCTGTGGGAAATTTCCGGCCACTGGCAGAATTACCGTGAGCATATGTTCACCACCGAAACCGAAGACGGCCGCTCGCTGGCGCTGAAACCCATGAACTGTCCCGGCAGTGTACTGCTTTACCGGCACGGGCTGAAAAGCTATCGCGATCTGCCCATCCGCATGGGCGAATTCGGTAAAGTCCACCGCTATGAACCGTCCGGTGCCCTGCACGGCCTGCTGCGGGTCCGCCACTTTACCCAGGATGATGCGCATATTTTCTGTACCCCGGCGCAATTAAATGATGAGTGCGCACAGGTCATCGCCCTGGTACTGGATATTTACCGTCAGTTTGGTTTCGACGATATCCGCATCAAATTATCCACCCGTCCGGATAACCGCATCGGTGATGAAAGCACCTGGGATTTTCTCGAAAATGCGCTGACAGAATCCCTGCAGGCAATGAACCTCGACTATCAGATCAATCCCGGGGAAGGTGCGTTTTACGGACCGAAACTGGAATTCGTACTGCGCGATGCCATCGGCCGTGACTGGCAGTGCGGTACCCTGCAGGTGGATATGAACCTGCCGGAACGTTTTGATATCGGTTACATCAATGAAGACGGGGAACGCCAGCGACCGGTGATGCTACACCGCGCCCTGTTCGGTTCACTGGAGCGTTTCACCGGGATTCTGCTTGAGCATCATGCAGGCAAACTGCCGCTGTGGCTGTCGCCGCTGCAGGCGGTGGTGATGTCCATTACCGATGATCACGCCAGCTACGCCAGACAGCTGGCTGAACTGCTGAATATCGCCGGCATCCGTACCGGCACCGATACCCGTAACGAAAAAATCGGCTATAAAGTACGCCAGCAGACCCTGCAGCGGATTCCGTTTCTGCTGATTGCCGGTAAGCAGGAAGTCAGCGATGGAACGGTCACCATCCGCAACCGTAATGGCGACCAGCTCGGCAGTTATGCCATTGAGGATGCCATCGAATTTCTGCTCGATGCAGCCACGCCTCCGGACTTTGCGGCGACAGAAGAACGCCGTGTCAGCTTGCTGAATAAGCTGCGTGCGGGAGGATAACCGCGTGAGCAAACTGGCTGATCTGATTATCCGCGGTGGTCACGCGGTTACCCCCAATGGCACAGAGGCCATCGACATTGCCTGCGTTAACGGCCGTATTGTTGCGCTCGGCCAGCTACCGGGCTGGTCGGCGTTACAGGAATTAAATGCCACTGGTTTACACATTCTGCCCGGCGCCATCGACAGCCAGGTACATTTCCGTGAACCTGGCCTGACGCATAAGGAAACAATTGCTGCCGGTACCCGTGGTGCTGTGCTGGGTGGCATTACCGGTATTTTTGAAATGCCGAATACCAACCCGCTGACACTCAATCAACAGGACCTGCAGGCCAAGCAGGCGATCGCCGCCCGTGATGCCTGGTGTAATTACGCCTTTTACATCGGTGGTTCAGCGGCCAATGCCAGTCAGCTGGCAACGCTGGAGCGCCTGCCTGGCTGTGCCGGTGTGAAAGTATTTATGGGCAGTTCCTTCGGTGATCTGCTGACCGATGACGACACCGTACTGCAGACGATTTTACGCAACGGCAGCCGGCGCCTGGCCGTGCATGCGGAAGACGAGTCCCGCCTGCGTGAACGCAGAGGTCTGGTTGAGAAATCCGGCGACGTCCGCCAGCACCCATACTGGCGCGACGAACAGAGCGCGTTAATAGCAACGCAGAAGGTGGTGCGCATGGCGCTGCAGGAAAACCGTCGTCTGCATGTGCTGCATGTTTCCAGCGCCGAAGAAATGGAATTTCTCGCCGGCTGTAAACCGCTGGTCAGTGTCGAAGTCACCCCCAATCACCTGACGTTAACCGCCCCGGACTGTTATGAACGCCTCGGCACTCTGGCGCAGATGAATCCGCCGGTGCGCGATGCCCGCCATCAGCAGGCGTTATGGCAGGCGATCAATAACGGTCTGGTGGACGTGATCGGCAGCGATCATGCACCGCATACGACGGCAGAAAAACAGCAGCCTTATCCACAGTCTCCCAGCGGCATGACCGGCGTGCAGACCTTGCTGCCCGTTATGCTGAATCACGTCAACGCTGGCCGCCTGTCACTGCAGCGTCTGACCGACCTGACCAGCGCCGGACCGGCGAGACTGTTTGGCCTGGCCGGTAAAGGCCGTATTGCACTGGGTTATGACGCCGATTTCAGCATCGTCGACCTGCAGGCCACCCGCACCATTGAAAATCACTGGATAGCCAGTGTCAGCGGCTGGACGCCTTACGACGGCATGAGCGTGACCGGCTGGCCGGTACATACCATCATCGGCGGCAGAGCCGTGGTATGCGATGGTGCTTTAACCACCGCTCAGCCCTGCGGCCGGCCAATGCGGTTTTTTGAAAGCGATAACAATGAGGATCTGACTCCATGACGGAATTACCTGCGGTTACTTTCGGTGAACGCCGCTCAGTTGAAGAAGTGGAAGAAGGCACCGTGCTCGCGCCACGCTTTGATGAACGCGGCCTGATTGCCTGCGTCACCACCGATCATGCCAGCGGTGATGTACTGATGCTGGGCTATATGAATCAGCAGGCACTGCAACTGACCATTCAGACCGGTGAAGCCCATTACTGGAGCCGCACCCGTCAGGCACTGTGGCATAAAGGCGCGCACAGCGGCCTGATTCATCACGTGCGCGAAATGCGGATCGACGACGATCAGGACACCATCTGGCTGCAGGTCAGCATTCCCCTGTCCGGCGCCAGCTGCCACGTCGGTTACCATTCCTGTTTTTACCGCCGGATTCCGCTGGCGGATGAACGCCGTCAGGGCGAAGCGCTGATTTATACGGAAAAGACCCGTCGTTTCGATCCGCAGGACGTTTATGCCGGTCTGCCGAATCCGACCCTGCTGTAAGCGGGTCCGGGCCGGTTGCCGCGACTGAGCGGCGCTGGCCCGCCCGCCTGACGCCATCCGGGCGGGAACTTCTTCCTGCCTGACATTGTCCCCGCATCACCGGCTTACGCCGTCACACAATCAGCGCAATCCTGCCTCCGGTCAACGCCCGCAAACGGCGCTGCTCTATACTGGCAGGGTTTTACTCAGGCAGGTTAAGGAGCGGTTATGCAAGCCGGCGGTATTAAAGTGATTCCAGCGCTGATCAGCGTCGCCATTATTCTGCTGATCTGGTTTGTTATTCCCGTGCCCGAAGGCGTCAGTGCTAACGCCTGGCATCTGCTGGCGCTGTTTGTCGGCACCATTGCCGCCATTATCGGTAAGGTCATGCCCATCGGTGCCCTGGCGGTTGTGGCCATTACACTGGTCGCCATTACCGGCGTCACCAGTGACAGTCCGAAGGGGGCTGTTGCCGATGCTCTGAGCGGGTTTTCCAATTCCCTGATCTGGCTGATCGGTATTGCCATTATGATTTCCCGTGGCCTGATCAAAACCGGACTGGGGAACCGCATCGGTTACCATTTTATTGCCTGGTTCGGCAGCCGCACACTGGGGGTTGGTTACGCACTGGCACTGTCAGAGCTGGTGCTGGCACCGGTTACCCCCAGCAACACCGCCCGCGGCGGCGGTATTATTCATCCGATTATGCGTTCCATTGCCGGCAGTTTCGGTTCCGATCCGGAACACGGCACACAACGGAAAATCGGCCATTATCTGGCGCTGGTGAATTACCACAGTAACCCCATCACATCCGCGATGTTTATTACCGCCACCGCCCCCAACCCTCTGGTGGTAAAATTTGTTGCCGATGCCACCGGCATGGATCTGAATATCAGCTGGGGCACCTGGGCACTGGCCGCCCTGTTACCCGGGCTGGTGTGTATTCTGCTGATGCCGCTGGTGATTTATGCCATTTACCGCCCGGAAATTACCCGCACCCCCGATGCCCGGAATTTTGCCAATCAACAACTGCAGACCATGGGACCGATGAACCGCGGTGAAAAAATCATGATCTCGGTTTTTGCACTGATGCTGCTGCTGTGGGCCGGTATTCCTGCCTGGCTGTTCGGCGACCTGTTTGCCGTCAACACCACCGCGGTGGCTTTTCTCGGCCTGTCTGTGCTGCTGATTTCCGGGGTGCTGCAATGGGATGATGTGCTGAAAGAAAAATCCGCCTGGGATACCGTCACCTGGTTTGCCGCGCTGGTGATGATGGCAACCTTCCTCAATAAACTCGGCCTGGTCAGCTGGTTTTCCGGCGTGGTGGAAAGCAATATCGCCGGCTTTGGTCTGGGCTGGGAAATGTCGGTACTGGTGCTGGTTGCGGTGTATTTTTATGCCCATTATTTCTTCGCCAGCACCACCGCTCATATCACTGCCATGTTCGCTGCATTTTATGCTGCCGGCCTCGCCCTCGGGGCTCCGCCGATGTTCCTGGCCCTGCTGATGGCCGGTGCGTCATCCCTGATGATGTCGATTACCCACTACGCCACCGGTACCTCGCCGATTATCTTCGGTTCCGGTTATGTCTCCATGGAAGACTGGTGGATCATGGGCTTTATCATGAGTCTGGTGAATCTCTTCCTGTGGACACTGGTCGGCGGAATCTGGTGGAGCCTGCTGGGTTACTGGTAAGCCGGAAAATCACGAAAACAATACGCCGGCACACGGACCGGCAGCCATCATCAACGGAAGGGATGCCTGTATGACGACGACAACACTCACCGGTTCCTGCCTCTGTGGCAACGTACGCTACCAGGCCAGCGGCTGTTTTAATCACTTTTTTCTCTGTCACTGCCAGCGCTGTCAGAAAGGCAGCGGCTCAGCACACGCCGCCAATCTGTTTGCCGGCGATGGCGAACTGCAGTGGCTGAGCGGCGCAGATCAGGTCCGCGTTTTCCGCCTGGCAGAAACCCGGCACATGCGCAGTTTCTGCCGCGAATGCGGCTCAGCACTGCCCTTTGTACAAACAGAAGATAATCTGCTCGTGCTGCCGGCCGGCAGTCTGGATACGCCGCCGCCGCGGTCGCCTGAGGCCCATCTGTTTGTTGCCAGCCGCGCTCCATGGGATAGCGCACTGCCGGCGCTTCCCACATTTCCCGGCCTGCCCGGCGCGTAACAGGAAACCGGTCATGGCGACCAGCAACAGCAATCGCAGCCGCAGAATCAGCGCGCTGCTGTTATTCATTTCCGCCCTGCTGCTGAGCAGCATGATTCCCGGCGGCCCGGTGGAAAGCCGGGATTTTTCCCATTACAGCCCGTTGATTCTGGCGGCCTTCAACACCTTTCTTACCCTGCTCGGTCTGGCCAGCTTTATCATTCCCCTGTTGCTGCTCAGGCAGTGGCGTCACAGCGGGCTCGCGGCCATCCTCTGCGCGGCCAGCTACTTTCTGGTGTATGCACTGGATCTGCTGCAGATATTTCCGCTGTCAGCGACCCCCATGCCGGATCTGCTGCGCTGGCTGGAAACCCTGGGGCTTATTCTGTCAGTGCCCCTCACGGTCTTCGCCGCCGGCGCCCTGCAGACCACCGGAACCACCGCCACGGATACCGCGCCATCGCCCCGCCTCAACAGGCAACGTCTGCTGATCATGGCAGCACTACTGTCAGCCGCAGCAGCCATTATTGTCTTTGCCACGCTGGCGGCCATGGGACGCTGAGTGCGTTTCCCGGCCAGCGGCGCGTGAACAATCCCGACAGAGGCCGCCACTGAGCGGATAACCGCGCGGATTTCCGTCTGGCACTTTCGCATCAGCAATACGTTATGTTATAACAGTGCGCAAATTAACCAACAAACATATCAGCAATGAAATCTCCTTATCTGTATTCCGCCCTCCACCTGTCCATCATGGCCGCCGTACTGGCAACCCCCTCCGTTTCTGCTGCACAGGACGAAGAACAGGCGCGTCTGGAAAGTGTGGTCGTTACCGCCAACCGCCGCGAAAGTGCCCTGCTGCATGCTCCGGCCAGCATCTCGGTGGTGACTCAGGAAGAACTGAAGCTGCAGGACGCAGATGACCTCGCCGACGCCATCGAACATGAGCCCGGCATTTACCTGACCGATACCAGCATGACCCGCCGCGGCATCAGCATCCGCGGTATGCCACAGGAACATACCCTGTACCTGATTGACGGCCGCCGTATCAGCAGCAGCAACGCGGTGATTGCCCACTCTGATTACGAACTGAGCTGGCTGCCGGCGTCTGCCATTCAGCGCATTGAAGTGGTACGCGGCCCCATGTCATCTCTGTACGGCTCCGATGCCCTGGGCGGTGTGGTGAACGTTATTACCCGTATTCCGGAAGATAAAATCGGCGGGGAAGTGTCGCTGAATACCAGCACGCTGGGCGAAGGCAGCGACGGTGCAGTGAATAAATCGTCTTTTTATGTTGCCGGTCCGGCCAGCGAAAGCCTGTCGTTCTCGCTCGCCGGCCAGCTGTATGACCGCAATAATCTGCCCAGCGAAGACGATGAACAGATTTCTGAACTGGAAGCACGGGAGTCGGCTTCCGGCCGTGGTGAGCTGATCTGGAAAGCGTCTGAAAATCACCAGCTGAGCCTGAGCTACAGCTCCAGTCACGATAAACGTGAGCGTGACACCAGCTCCAGCAGCGCCGGTTATTACACCTATAAAGACGACATTGAACGTACTCAGGCAGGCCTGGGCTACGATGGTAATTTCGACTGGGGTCATGCCCGCGTCGATGTTTACCAGTCAAAAGTAACCCGCGATAACCGCCGTACCAATGGTGTCAGCGCCAGCGATCCGCAGGATGTCAAAGATCAGATTATTGAAGGCCACATCGGCATGCCGCTGGCGGCCGGTAAACATTTTGTGACCCTGGGTGGCCAGCTGCGCGAAGAAACCCTGTATGACATTGATGCCGCCAGCGATGGTGACACCAGTGCCACGCATCAGTCTGTTTTTGCCCAGGACGAAATTCAGATCGGTGCCGACCTGCAGGTGACTGCCGGTGTGGGTGTGGATAACCACGAAGAATACGGTAATGAAGTCAGCCCACGGGTGTATGCCGTGTACGACCTGAGCGACAGCCTGATCATCAAAGGTGGTTATGGTGAAGGCTTCCGCGCCCCTTCCCTGACAGAACTGTCGGAAGAATACGAAGTCCTCGGCGGTGGCAGCCGCTTCTGGGTGGAAGGTAACCCGGACCTGGAACCGGAACGTTCAAAAACCTATGAAGCCGGGATCGAATACCATCAGCAGAGCATTCTGGCCTCAGCCCGGATCTTCCGTAATGACCTGCAGGATCTGGTACATAGCGTGTGTTACACCGACTGTGGCGTACGCGGCAGCGAGCGTCGTCAATACGAAAACGTGGACGAATCCCTGATCCGCGGTGTGGAACTGGCCTTCAGTGGTGATCTGACCGACAGCCTTAATCTGGATATCAATTCCACCCTGCTGGACGCCGTCAACAGCGGTGATCACGAACCACTGGAAGAGCGTCCGCGTTATGTTGCCAATCTGAAACTGAACTGGCGTTTCGCCCACGATTCTGTGGTCAGCTGGCGTTCAGAGTTTGTCGGCAAACAGTATATTGATGAGGAATATGCACCGAAATATAACCTCCATCATATCGACTTCTCTGCCCGTGTTATTCCGAACCTGAAAGTCTATGCCGGCGTCGATAATCTGTTCGATAAACGCCTGGCCGATGAATCCGACCTGTTTGCACGGGTGGAACCGGGCCGCGAGCTGCGTTTTGGTCTGACCGCTGAGTTCTGATCATGACCGCCCACTTCAGGTTTAACGCGTTGCGTTTCCTTTGGCTGCACTGTGCCTTTCTGGCCGGTGCGGCCGTTTTTTCTATGGGCGCCAAGGCAGCGGCGGCCAATACAGCAACGGCCGGAACGCAGGACGACATACTGCAGGTGGCTGTTGTTACCAACCATTTTGTCATGCCGGGAAAAATTACCTTACTGCAGCAGCTGGCGGCGGCAGAAAATATCCGTGTGCAGGGCATTGTTATTGAAGACGCCGCTGACCTCGCTACTGACTGGCCCTCCGGCCGGGATCTGATCATCCTCGACACACCGCGCGGCAATGACCGTGCGCAGGTGATGGAATTTTCCCGCCAGGCGCTGGCCGCCAGCACAACCCCCTGGCTTGCCATCGGTGGCGGCCGCCCGCTGGGCGAACACCTTGAGCGCCCGGTAATGCAGTCACTGCTGGGCTATTACAGCGCCGGTGGTAAGGAAAACTTTACCAATCTGATGCGCTATATCCGCGCCGCTTTCCGCGGTGGTGATACGGCAGCGGTTCCCGCTCCGCGGCCATTACCCGCAACCGGTTACTATCACAGCGCCGCCGAACGCTACTTTACCGATCTGCAGGATTATCTGAGCTGGGGTAAAAAGCGCTGGCCGGAACAGGCCCCGGTACTGGCCGTGGCGATGTCAGATTCCAGTATTGCCGACGGCCAGATGGCGTTTTACGATGATTTAATCAGCCGCATCGAAAAAGCCGGTGGTATTCCGCTGATATTCTGGTTCGACCGCATGAATAAACAGGGCATTACCGCTCAGATTGCAGCGGCAAAACCCGCCATGCTGATGAATACCACCCATATGCTGGATGGTGAAGCACGCAAAGCCGAATTCAACCAGCTGAATATTCCCGTCGTCATGGGCATGACCTACCGCGATGGCAACATTCAGCAATGGCGTGACGCGGTACAGGGCATTTCTGCCCGCTCTTCTGCCACCTTAATGACCATTCCGGAAAGCTGGGGTA
The DNA here is from genome assembly GCA_030145845.1 of Pseudomonadota bacterium. Classification (GTDB taxonomy): domain Bacteria; phylum Pseudomonadota; class Gammaproteobacteria; order Pseudomonadales; family Oceanobacteraceae; genus Venatoribacter. The sequence continues at coordinate 12,701 of JAIXHJ010000008.1, read as the reverse complement.
TGAGTGATCCGCTGGTGCTGGCCGCGGTGGAAGACGGCAATATCGTGCCCATTCCCGAACAGATGGAATTATTAAGCGGGCGCTTTATCGCCAATGCAAAATTGCAGACAGCCGGCCATGCCGATATTAACGTCGCTCTGCTGTTCTGGAACAGCCCGGGCGGTGAAGACAATATCTCTGCCTCCAACCTGAATGTGCCCCGCAGTATTGTGAATATTATGCAGGCGCTGAAAGATAACGGTTATACAACGGAAAGCAGCGATGAAGAGACTGTAATCGAATCCGCAAAAACCATGCTGGACGGTTATTACCACCTGCAGGATGAACCACAGATTCTTGATCAGCTGCTGGAAAAAGGCTTTGCCGTTACTCTGCCGCTTAACGACTATCGGCAGTGGCTGGCAACCCTGCCGGCATCCGTCAGCAACGAGCTGACTGAACGCTGGGGCAATGCTGAAAATCATCCGGCGGTACGCACCGTCAATGGCGAACCCTGCTTTGTTATTCCTGCAGTACAGAGTAAAAATTTTATCTGGCTGCCACAGCCACCCAGAGCCGGAAAAATTGGTGAAAGTACCCACGACTTAAAAGAAGTCCCGTCGCATTATTATCTGGCAGCGTATCTGTATCTGCGTAATAACTGGCACGCCGATGCCTTTATTCATCTGGGCACACACGGCACGCAGGAGTGGACGCCGGGTAAAGACCGTGGTTTATGGGCCTACGATTATCCGAATCTGGCAGTGGGCAATGTGCCGGTTTTATACCCTTATATTCAGGATAATATCGGTGAAGCCATGCAGGCCAAACGCCGCGGACGCGCGGTGGTCATCAGCCATCAGACGCCATCCTTTGCGCCATCGGGTTTCTATGATGAACTGCGTGATATTCACGATATAATGCACCAGTATCTGCAACTGGAAGCCGGTGCGGTAAGAGATAAAACCTTTCAGCAGATGCTGGATTTAACCACTGCAAATAATCTGCATACTGATCTCGGCTGGAGTGAAGAAAAAATTCATCAACAGCCGGATGATTTTATCCCGGTGCTGCATGACCACCTGCACCGCCTGGCCAAAGCGACTATTCCTATCGGTTTACACACCTTTGGCGAATCGCCCACAGCGGAACAGCGTGCCAGCACCATTATGCAACAGCTGGGCAAACCCTATTATCAGGCGCTGGCCGCATTAAAGGGTTTTGACAGCGAAGAAATGTTTGCGGTGAATTTCGATCAGCTGACAGACGACCCGGCGTATCAGTATCTGCTGCCATACCTCAATGGTGATAAAAACCCTGAGCAGGCAGAAAATGAAACCCTGCAGAATCTGATGCAACAGGCACAGGAATCTGAACAGTCCCTGCGTAATAACGGTGAAATGGAAGCTCTGCTGCAGGCTCTGAACGGCCGCTTTGTGCCCCCCGGTCCCGGCGGAGACCCGGTGCGGAATCCACAGACCACCAGTGGTACGAATCTGTATGCCCTCGATCCGGAAAAAATTCCCGGCAAAGCCGCCTATGACGCCGCGGAAAAATCCCTGACACAACTGCTGGCCGACTACCGTGAACAGCATCATGGTGAAGCAGCAGACAAGCTGGCCTTTTCCCTGTGGTCATCGGAAACCATCCGCACCCTGGGCCTGCCGGAAGCACAGATTCTGCAGGCACTGGGGGTAAAACCGGTATGGGATAAAGGCGGCCGGGTCAGTCACTTTGCCATTATTCCGGCGGCCGAACTGGGCCGCCCACGGCTGGATGTGGTGATACATGCCACCAGTGTTTACCGCGATCAGTTCGATGGTTTTATGACCAAACTGGCCACCGTGATCGAACAGCTGGCCAGCCTGCAGGAAGCCAGTAATCCGGTTGCGGCCAACAGTGAGAAAATTAAGCAGCAGCTGTTGCAGCAGGGGCTGACGGAACAGCAGGCGGCGAATTACTCATCGGCGCGTATCTTCAGCAATCCGCCGGGGGATTATGGCAGCGGTGTCACCGCCAAAGCCATGGACTCCACCAGCTGGGAAGACGACAGCGAACTGGCCGATACCTTTATCCGCAGTCAGTCGCATATCTATTCGGCCCATGACTGGGGAGCGCCGGTGGAAAAACTCGGTCTGCTGCAGTCGCAGATGCAGGGTGTGGATGCTGCCGTGCTGTCGCGCTCATCCAATGTCCACGGACTGTTATCCACCGATCATCCGTATGAATATCTGGGCGGATTGTCGGCGGTGGCGAAAAAAGTGAACGGTGAAAACCCTGCGCTTTATATTTCCAACAGCCGCACAGCGGAAACAGAAATCAATCAGGCGAGCGATTTTCTCGCCGATGAACTGCGTACCCGTTACCAGAACCCGCAGTGGATTCAGTCGATGCAGAACGAAGGCTATGCCGGCGCCGTACAGATGCTGAAAGTCGTCAATAATATGTTCGGCTGGCAGGCCATGGACAGCCATATGATCCGCGATGACCAGTGGCAGGCCATGCACGACACCTATGTGATGGATCAGCGGGATCTCGGCCTCAATGAATGGTTTGAGAAGGTACATCCGGATGCCCAGCGTCAGCTGGTTGAACGCATGCTGGAAGCCGTACGTAAAGGCTACTGGGATGCCCCGGCTGACACCCGCCAGCAATTAATTGAACGCTGGGACGAGCTGCGTAAAAACCATGAAGCCAACACAGGTGCTGAGCAAACGGTTGAGTTTATTCAGGCACAGGCAGCGGGCTTTGGTCTCAATCTGCAGGCCGATGCCACGCCGGCGGAATCCGCTGCGGATGCGGCCGCACAGACAGTGCAGGGGCAGGTGCTGGAACAGGTTCAGGCCAGTGAAACCCAGCCTGACCCACAACAGCGCTGGCTGATCTGGCTGCTGCTGATCATCATTATTGCCGCCGGTGCCCTGCGTCAGGGACTGCGCCGTCAACATTATCAAACCATGAGTAACCACTGATGAATGCATTTGAGTCCCTGTTGTATCAGGTGTCTTCCGTTTTTTTAATTCCCGCGTTGTTACTTATCTGTTCGGCGCTGATTTACTCATTAATGGCGACAGGAGGTCTGCTGATGGATTATCTGCTGCGCCGCCGCGGTAAAGTCACCACCGGACTGAGCGCATACGCCGCCAGCGCCGGCATTCACAGCGACGATCTGGAACTGTGGATTATGAAACGGCTGGAACTGCTGCGCCTGACGTCACGGGTGACGCCACTGCTGGGTCTGGTGGCGACGCTGATTCCGATGGGTCCGGCGCTGCTGGCGCTGTCGGAAAACAATACCGCTTCCGTGGGGGAAAATATGGTCGTCGCTTTCGCCGGGGTAACACTCGCCCTGATCGCCGCCAGCCTGAGCTTTGCCGTACTGAATATTCAGCGCCGCTGGCTGTTTGAAGAACTGCGGATGATTGAACGGGCACGCGCCGCCGGTGCGGCCGTCACAGCGACAGGAGAATAACCGATGGCCGGCCGTTTTCTTGAACAGGATGATGACGATCCGATTCTGTCGGTGGTTAACCTGATCGACCTGTTTCTGGTCATTACGGTTATCCTGCTGATTATTATCGTCCGCAATCCACTCAATCCGTTTTCATCCGATAACGTTGTAGTGATTGAAAACCCGGGCGAAGATGATATGACCATCACCATCAAAGAAGGTGAAGAGCTGACGCGCTATGAAAGCAGTGGTCAGATCGGTGAGGGCCAGGGCATTAAAGCCGGGGTCACCTACCGTCTGCCCGACGGCAAAATGGTGTATGTACCGGAATAGCGCTATTCAGGCAGCAGACCGTAAAAATAAAAAAAGCCCTGCAGTGCAGGGCTTTTTTATACCGCATTCATGTATTACCGCATCGGCATCAGCTGACGACGGTTAAGAAGCTTTCATGCAGTTTCCGGTGAGCATAATCCAGACCGCCACCTTCACCCAGCCCTTCAAAGGTCCAGGTAATCACTTCATGGTCCGGGTAAACGATATAGCCGCCCATAAAGGTCTCAAAGCGGTTACCGGACGGGTCCCAGGCATAAATGGTACCGCCGCGGGTAACCCCATGACGGGTCGGTCCCATATCCACCGGCACATCGTTCATGCTCATAATATCGGCGGCACGAAGAATACGCTCCCAGCTGTCGATATAAAATGAAACATGGTGCAGCTTGCCCGGTTCCGGATGTTCCACAAAGGCAATGTCATGCACTTTATTGGAACAGCTTAACCAGATGCCGATATTGGCTTCACCGTCCGGCGTCAGCGTGCGTTCCACCAGCTGGAAGCCCAGCACGTCTTCAAAGATTTTCTGTACTTCACCCACATTCGGTCCGTACAGCAGGCAGTGATCCATTCGTACCGGGGCAATGCCTTTTTCCGCATTTTCGTTCCACGGTGCCGGATTCACAATGCCATTACCGTTGCCGATATTGGTCTTGTGTGCATACAGCTCAATGAGATGCCCGGAGGGCAGTTCAAAACGCACCCGCTCACCGGTTTCCAGCAGATCACCGGCCGGCATGCGTTCGGTTTTCAGACCGTATTGCTGTAAGCCGGTTTCCAGCTTATCCAGCGTTGCGTCATCCAGAACTTTGAAGGCAAAAAAATCCAGTCCCGCCTGATCGGCTTCGCGCAGAATCACACTGTTGTGATCCACTTCATCCCAGGCTTTCAGATAAACGCGGCCCTGATCATCACGGCCGGTTTCGATCAGTCCCAGAACGTCACGGTAATGACGGACACCTTCTTCGAGATTCATAACCCGGATCTGTGCGTGACCCGGACGAAGTACACCAGTAACAGCCATGGAGGCCCCCTTTTTTTATTATTCCTGAGGCGAATTGTTCGTTTTAAAGAAGCAGTCCTGTGCGTAACAGAGCGCTTCTTTTACGTCTGGGTTCACGTTATCTTAGCTACTCGATACTCGTCTAATACTAATACACCGGGTTTCTGATACCTTGTTGGTATGGTCTTATCCGAAGGAGTGCACCATGGATCTCAGACAACTGAAGTACTTCATCGTCGTTGCCGAAGAAGGCAATATCGGCCGGGCAGCACTCCGCCTGCATATTTCACAGCCTCCCCTGACCCGTCAGATTCAGCAATTGGAGGAAAGTCTCGGTGTACAGTTATTCCTGCGTACCCCCAAAGGGGTGGAGCTGACGGAGCCCGGCACCCTGTTGCTGGAAGAGGCGCGTAATATCCGCAAACTGGTATCCCTGGCGGAAGAACGCACGCAGAAAGCAGGCCGTGGCGAACTCGGACAACTGGATGTGGGTATTTTCGGTTCGGCGATTCTCGACACCATTCCGAAAGTGCTGCAGGCCTTCCGCAAACGCCATCCGGACGTCAACGTGGTGCTGCATACCATGGAAAAAGGCAAACAGATTGAGGCACTGCGTCAGCGCCGTATTACGGTGGGTTTCAACCGCGTACTGTCACCGCTGCCGGATATCATCAGCGAAGTGATTGCCACGGAAAAACTCTATATCGCCGTCAGCGATCAGTCGCCGCTGGCGGCGCACAAAACCCTGCCGTTCCGTACCCTGGCAGAAGAACCCTTTATTGCTTTCCCGAATACCGGGCGGCCGAATTTTGTCGATAAGGTATTTACCCTGTGTCAGGAACAGGGATTTCTGCCCACCGTGGCACAGGAAGTAGGGGATGCCGTCACGGCGGTGGCACTGGCTGCGAGTGGTTTCGGCGTCTGCCTGGTGCCGGCCTCGGCCACCAAACTGAGCCTGCCCGGCGTGCAGTACAAGGCCATTCACGACCTGCCGGAAGGCGCGTCTGTGGATCTCAGCTGTGTTTACCTGAAAGATCACACGTCACCGATTCTGGAATCGTTTCTCAGCGTCCTGCGGGAAACACACCAGTCATCCGGTGTGTTACAGGCGACCCTGTAAAGGGTCAGGCCACTTTCTGAAAACAGCGGATCATTTTACCGATCACGCTGAGTTCGATATCACTGCGGGGATAAACCCGGCAGGCAAGTAATTTACCGGCCGCTTTATCTTCCGCACTGACATGGCAGCCGGACATACAGCCGGTGCTGAATTCACCGGATAAAATCTGAATTTTGCAGACGCCACAGCCACCACCGCGGCAGCCGGCCGGAATACCGGAAGAATTGGCTTTCAGAATGCCGGTTAACAGAGAATCGTTTTCATCACACCAGAAAGTCCGGTCAATGCCGGCAATACGGACAGCATGTTTCATAGCATCCTCGTTTTTTAATTTTTATTATCCGTCAGCGGCAGATCCGCTGTCTGTAACAGGCTAACAACCCGTACCAGCCTGCTCTAATACCATTTACGCCACAGGCCGATACCGGAAAAGTATCAGGCGCCGCGCGCCGCCAGTTCCGCACGGCGGATTTCACTGGCCGGCAGACCGGCGATGGCCCAGTCATCCGGCGCAATACGCAGACACACGCCACGGATCAGCCCGCGTTCAGCACCACAGACCGTCACCAGCAGCCCGGTGAATGCCTGATGCAGTGCCGCCACCTGTTCTGCCGGCCGGTCCTGCAACACATAAAACTGGTAAAACGGCGCCGCCGCCGCGCTCTGACCGGCGCACACTGCCCAGTCGGGTAAAGCAGTCACACTGGCGCGTACCCGCTCCGGCGGGGCATCAAGAATGCGCGCCAGAGCCGCACAGGCCTGAACCGTCAGCTGACGGCCTCTGTCTTCATCCAGCAGGGATGCAGGCAGACTAAACACAACAACCGGCATAAGCTTTCTCCTCTGTCAGCGTTACGGCAGACCGCGACGACGGCCGGAATCCAGCATCAGCGCCGAACCGGTCATGGCGGCGGCTTCATCATCCAGCAGCATGGCGACCGCCCAGGCCACCTGCTCCGCGGTGGTAAAGGCATGAATGGACGAGTCGGATTTCATCTGCTCCAGAACCTCAGCCAGGCTGAGGCCCTGTTGCTCCGCCCGGGTCTGTGCCACCCGGTGCAGACGTTCAGTATCGGCCGGCCCGGGGGCGAGGCTGTGCGCCGTAATGCCGCGCGGGCCCAGCGCCAGACTGTACTGGCGGACAAGATTGAACAGTGCGGCATTGGCAACACCGGCAGAGGCGGCATAAGCCGTCGGCTCAAGGCCGTAATGCCCGGCGATGGCCACCAGTCTGGAGCCGGCGCTGAGGTGCTCATCCACCGCCCGGCACAGACGCATAAAACCGCCCACCTTGATATTGACGGCATCCACCATGGTGGCCACCGGGGCGTCGAGAATACCGCCGGCCACCCCGACGCCAGCGCCGTGTACCACCATCTGTACCGGCCCGCGCAGGGCACTGCGGATGGCCTCAACGGCGCTGTCCGCCGCGATATCGGCCTCACAGGCCGCCACTCCGGGATGCTGACCACACAAGGCATCCAATGCGGCGCCGGTGCGTGCCACGGCCAGCACCTGCAGGCCGCGTTCACTGAGTTTACGGATAATTGCCTGGCCGAAAGCGCCGGTCGCGCCCACCACCACGGCAGTGTTTTTATTGTTATTCATAAGGGTATCTCCGCTGCTGCAGCCGGACGGCGAAAAAAAGCCCTCTGCGCACGCCGGCGCAGAGGGAAGCAAAGGTTCCTCCGGTTAAGGGGAACGACACTGCAGACAGATTCTTACTTACAGGCTGACGCTTTTTAACAGACCACGTTCTTTGGCCATGGTCATGGCGGTGTCCTGAATCATATCTTCCTGACCACCGATCATTTTCTTACGACCCAGCTCGACCAGAATATCCCGTGCCGGCACACCGTAACGTTCACCGGCTTTTTTCGCGTGCAGCAGGAAGGTGGAATACACACCGGCATAGCCCAGGGTCAGGGAATCACGATCCACCCGTACCGGCTGATCCATCATCGGCACAATAATGTCTTCAGCAATATCCATCAGTCTGAACAGATCGGTACCGGTCGTGGCACCCATACGTTCAGCCACCGCCACAAACACTTCCATTGGCGTATTACCGGCACCGGCCCCCATACCCGCCACCGAAGCATCAATGCGGGTGGCACCGGCTTCAATCGCGGCAATGGAGTTGGCAATGCCCATGCCCAGATTATGGTGGCCGTGGAAACCGATTTCGGTTTTCGGGTCCAGCACTTCACGCAATGCAGTAATACGCTCGGTGACATCATCCGGCAGCATAAAACCGGCTGAGTCGGTGATATATACCGTCTGCGCGCCGTACGACTCCATCAGTTTGCCCTGTTCTGCCAGACCTTTGGCATCGTTCAGGTGCGACATCATCAGGAAGCCGGTGGTGTCCATACCCAGTTCACGCGCGCAGGCAATATGCTGTGGCGAAGTGTTGGCTTCGGTACAGTGCGTGGCCACATGAACAGACCGTGCACCTTCACGGTAAGCACTTTTCAGTTCGTTCATCGTGCCCAGCCCCGGCAGCAGCAGAACCGATACCACAGCCTGTTTCATGCGGCTGGCCACGGCATTGATATATTCTTCGTTGGAAGCCAGGGCAAACCCGTGCTGCAGCGAATTTCCGCCCAGCCCGGCACCGTGCGTCACCTGCAGATAAGGCACACCGGCATCATCCAGCGCGGTGGCAATTTTCACCATCTGCTCAACAGAAATCTGCTCGCGCTTGGCGTGCATACCATCGCGCAGACACATATCGTGCAGGGTAATTTTCCGGCCTTTCAGTCGCTTGCTCATGCGCTTACCTCCACTGTTTGCGGGGTGAATTTTCCGGCAATCATTTCTTCGGCAAACATTTCTGCCGTGCGGGTCGCCGCGGCGGTCATGATATCGAGGTTACCGGCATAGGTTGGCAGGTAATCACCAAGCCCGGCCACTTCCAGAAAGACCGATACCTTATTGCCATCAAACACCGGACCATTCACCAGACGGTACCCCGGTACGTATTTCTGCACCTGCTCAATCATCGACAGAATGGAATGGGTGATGGCTTCTTCATCCGGTTCACCTTCGGTCAGGCAATAAATGGTATTGCGCATAATCATTGGCGGATCGGCCGGATTAATAATCGCCAGAGCCTTACCTTTTTTCGCCCCGCCGACTTTTTCAATGGCGTTGGAGGTGGTAAAGGTAAATTCATCCAGATTGGCCCGGGTTCCCGGCCCGATCGACAGTGACGACAGCGACGCAATAATCTCAGCGTACTCCACCGTCTGGATCTGCGAGACGGCATTCACAATCGGAATCGTCGCCTGTCCGGCACAGGAAATCATATTCACGTTCATGACTTTTTTTGCCGCCTGCTCACTCAGGTTAACCGGCGGGACACACAGCGGGCCAATGGCCGCCGGTGTCAGGTCAATCATCAGCACACCCAGCTCATTCAGCTTGCGGCTGTTTTCCGCGTGCACGTAAGCCGAGGTGGCATCAAAGGCAATCTGAATACCGTCTTCCAGCACATGTGGCAGCAGACCATCCACCCCTTCATGCGTGGTTTTCAGACCCATATCCCGGGCACGCTGCAGCCCTTCGGAGTCGGGATCAATGCCAACCATCCATACCGGTTCAAGTACCTCACTGCGGCGCACTTTATAAATAAGATCGGTGCCGATATTGCCCGAACCGATTAATGCACATTTTATTTTTTTCATATCAGTATCCTTGTTCCTGGTCGGTTATTTACCAGAGGCCGTGGCAACATCCACGGCGGCCTGATCGGCTGCCCGCCCCGCTTTACCGGCGACAAAAAACTCACCGTTTTTATGTTCGGTAATCAGAATACGGACCGTATTCGGACTGCAGTCCAGAGCGTCAACGGCGGCAGCCGTCACTTTTTCAGCAAAGCGGGCCTTGTCTTCCAGGGAGCGCCCTTCGAGTAAATGCACTTCAATAATCGGCATATTGATGCCCTCTTGTTGTTATATTCCGGGGGGCCGGCAGAGACGGATAATCCCCGGTCAGTCGTAAATAATGTGTTATTCGCTGAATGAAACGGACACGGAGCCCATGTTCTGGAAGCGGGCAATCACACTGTCACCCGGTTCCACCGCGACGGCCGCGGTGATACCGCCGCTCATAACGAAACTGCCGGCTGCCAGGGTTTCACCCAGCTTATGCAGAATATTCACCAGCATCGCGACCGCTTCCGCCGGATGATTCATGACCGCCGCCCCGGCGCCCATTTCGACAATAGTGCCGTTTTTTTCCATCACCACGCCGAGGGTGCGCAGATCCAGTTCGCTGGCATAGCGCGGCCGGCCACCGGCCACAAAGCGGGCGGATGAACCGTTATCCGCAATCACGCTCTGCAGATCGAAACTGAATTTCTTAAAGCGTGAGTCGATAATTTCGATCGCCGGTATCACATAAGCCGTAGCGGCCAGCACCTGTTCAGCGGTACAGTGCGGACCGCTCAGTTCCTGACTGGTCATAAACGCAATTTCACATTCCACCCGTGGGTGCACCAGTTCGGAAAGCGCTATCACACCGTTTTCCGGCACAGCCATCCGGTCGGTCAGAAAACCAATGGAGGGAACATCCACCCCCATCTGCTGCATTTTTGCCTTCGACGTCAGGCCGGCTTTCCAGCCCACCAGCTTATGACCCTGCTGCAGGAAACGGGCGCGCAATGCATTCTGCACGGCGTAACCGTCGTCCATATTCATGGCCGGATATTCTTCTGTCAGTCTGGTAATGGCGCGGGCTTCTTTCTGTGCGCCTTCCACCCGCTCACACAGGCGGACCACATCCTCACGACTGAGGGTTGTTTCCAGAGCGTTCATGCTGCGCCCTCCTGTTTGCGTTCCACCGCTGTACGGCCCTTAAAGGTCACTGTACAGGCCCCCAGATCACCGACCGTGCAGGTCAGCGTGTCGCCATCGGTGACCGGCACCAGCTGCGACTGCGAACCGGACAGAATCACTTCACCGGCGCGGAACGGAATGCCCAGTTCACCCAGCGTATTGGCCAGCCAGGCAACCGCATTGGCCGGCGAACCCTGCACCGCCGCACCGGCGGAGGTCGACAGTAATTCACCATTTTTTTCCAGCACCATACCGGCCAGTGTCAGGTCGATCATGCGCGGATCGCCCTGGGTTTTACCCAGCACATACACCCCGCAGGAAGCGTTGTCGGCCACGGTATCCTGAATTTTTATCTGCCAGTCATCGATGCGTGAATCGACAATTTCAAAGCAGGGCACGACGTAATCGGTGGCCCGGATCACATCCATGGCCGTAATGCCGGGACCGATCAGATCTTCTTTCAGAACGAAGGCCACTTCGGCTTCGGCTTTCGGCTGAATCAGGCCGTCAAGATCAATCGCGTCGCCTTCGGCGTACACCATGGCGGAGGTCAGCTGACCGAAATCCGGCTGAAAGACGCCGAGAAAATCCTGCACTGGCTTGCTGGTAACACCGATTTTCTTACCCACAATGCGTTCACCGGCAGACAGCCGGCGCTGAATAAAACGTTCCTGAATGCGGTAACCGTCTTCCAGCGTGATATCCGGGTAGCGGGTGGTAAAAGGCACCAGTGTGCTCTGACTGACAAACGCGTCGTACAGCTGATCACCCAGCTGCTGAATCAGTTCGTTATCCATGCGCCTCTCCTTACAGTTTGATGCAGACGTTGCGCATTTCGGTGTAGAACTCGAGTGAGTGCACACCCCCTTCGCGGCCGATGCCCGACTGCTTGCTGCCACCGAACGGGGTGCGCAGATCACGCAGGAACCAGGCGTTCACCCAGGTAATCCCCACATCCACCCGCGCCGCCATACGGTGTGCACGGGTCAGATTGGTGGTCCAGATCGTGGTGGCAAGGCCGTAATCGGTATCGTTGGCCAGCGCCACGACTTCGTCTTCCGTGTCGAACGGACGGATATGGCAGCAGGGGCCGAAAATTTCTTCTTTCACCACCGCTGCGGTTTCCGGCAGGCCGGTCCAGATGGTCGGCTGCACCCAGTTACCTTCCGCCAGTTCACCGTCCATATCCGGAATGCCGCCACCGGTAACGACCGTGGCGCCTTCTTCTGCCGCTCTGGCGTAGTAAGACAGCACCTTATTCTGGTGCTCGCGGCTGATCAGCGGACCATAATTGCTGGTTTTTTCCTGTGGCCGGCCAAACTTCACGCCTTCGGCTTTTTCTTTCAGTGCCGCCACAAAGCGGTCGAAAATTGGCCGCTCGACATACACACGTTCCGTGCCCAGACAGACCTGGCCGGTATTAAGAAAAGCAGAACGGAAAATGCCGTTAACCGCATCGTCGAAATCGGCATCGGCAAACACGATACCGGCGTTCTTGCCGCCCATTTCAAACGACACATCGCGGGTGCCTTCGGCGGCGGCTTTCATAATGGCGGTGCCGGTGCGGGTTTCACCGGTAAAGGTAATGGCGTCCACGCCGGGGTGAGTGGTGACAAACTCACCGGCCGCGTCCGGGCCAAAGCCGTTCACCACGTTGTAAACACCGGCCGGGATACCGACTTTGTTCATCACTTCGCCCAGCAGATTGGCCGTGAACGGGGTTTCTTCCGACGGTTTCAGCACCACGGTATTACCGCAGGCCAGTGCCGGACCAACCTTCCAGGTCATCAGCAGGAACGGCGCATTCCACGGCGAAATCACCCCGATCACCCCTTTCGGCGAGCGGGTCGTGAAGCCCGCCGCGATAAATAGCAGCAGAATGATGCAATATTTACAGTCTCTGAGTTGTTGCAGAGACTGTAATAGAATTGCAGATGGTCAGAATGTTGTGTAGATCAGCTCCTTACAAGGCTT
>JAIXHJ010000007.1 GCA_030145845.1 Pseudomonadota bacterium | reverse complement strand
TGGAACGGCTTTTTTGTCAACATTCTGAAGTTCTATCAGTGTCAAAGAAGCACGTTAGACAAATGCCCTAGAAAGCCGTGTTTATGGCATTTATAGCTAATTTGTCAAAAAAACAAACCTGAGTGTGCGTGTATGGGCACCACATCCCTCGCCGCCCGGGCCGAAGGCCGCCGTCAGGGACAGGTGGCCGTGCTGCAGCATGCCTTATGGCTGGTGCTGCCGGTGCTGATACTGGTGCTGTCCACCGCCGCCCTGACCCTGCCCTGGCTGTTGCCATTAATGGGCGGCAGCGGCGCGGTACAGGAAGGTGCCCGTGATTACCTGCTTATCCGCCTGTGCGCGGCACCGGCGGTACTGGGCCAGTATGTGCTCACCGGCTGGTTTATCGGCCTTGGCCGCACCCGCATTCCACTGATCGTGCTGACCATCGCTAACCTGATCAATGCCGCGCTCGACTATCTGTTTGTTTTCCATCTGCATATGACCAGCGGCGGCGTCGCACTGGGCAGCGTGATTGCTGACTACAGCGGTCTGCTGCTGGCCCTGCTGGCGGCGTACCGGCTGGGTCTGGTCAGCCCGGGAAAACGTCCGCCGCTGGCGCTGCTGGCGCCGATGCTGCGTATCAACCGCCATCTGTTTGTGCGCACCCTGCTGCTGCTCGGGGTGTTTGCTTTCTTTACGGCTCAGGGCGCCCGCCAGGGTGAACTGGTACTGGCCGCCAACGCCATGCTGATCGCGCTGCTGATGCTGATATCCAATGCCCTGGATGGCTTTGCTCACGCCGCCGAGAGTCTGACCGGGCAGGCGCTGGGGCAACAGCAGCCACAGACAGTGCGCCGCACCATCGCCCTCACCGGGGTGGATATGCTGATCATGGCACTGCTGCTCAGCCTGGCGTTTGTCGCCGCCGGCCCCTGGTTGCTGCAGCAGCTGACCGATAACCCGCAGTTACTGCCGGTTCTCAGCCAGTACCAGAACTTTCTGTTCTGGTTGCCGGTCATAGGTATGGCCGGATTCTGGCTGGATGGTGTCTTTATCGGTGCGCAGGCCACAGCCAGTATGCGCAATGCCATGATTGCCGCCGCGCTGCTGGTGTTTCTGCCGTTGTGGTGGCTGACCAGCGACTGGGGAAACAGCGGCCTGTGGTGGAGTTTCTATGCGTTTATGCTCGCCCGCGCGGTTTTTATGTACAGGACTTTCCTGACACTGTGGCGCAGTCCGCAAAATTTTATGTAAATCGTCTGGTTAGGGCGTCAAACTTTACTATACTTTCCCACAAGCAACGAAATTAGACGCTTAAACCACTGATTTTAAAGAATTTTTCCAAACAGAGAGTTCTGTTATTAATTTCAGTCTGAGTAGTGCCATACCGCTGTACAGCATCATGTATCCGCTGACAGGCAGTCCGGGATGGCAGATTGGAAACGAGGCAAGCTATGTCCACGGAAGTCATCAGGCAACAGATTCACAACGCCATTGCCGAAGAAGCAACTTCTCATCACCTGCAACATGCTCTCAGCCAGCGCGCGGATCAGGTCGCCCGTATTATCGACCTGCCCGATGGTGAGCCGGCAGAAAAACTGCTGCAGTTTGTCGTCCGTTACATTGAGGATGCGCCGCAGATGCTGCACGATCTGCAGGATGCCGCACTGGAAGCCGGGCTGACGCAATACGTGGCGCCGATTGTTCAGGTCGCCAGCGAGTTCTTTACCCTGCCACCGAAAGCCCTGAACGAAGGCACCGCCCTGACCTGCCTGATGGGCAAGGCATACCTCGCTCAGCGGCTGCTGGAAGAAGTGAACGAAACCTATATCGCTCAGGTCGGCCAGCCAATGGTGCCGATGGATATGACGCTGTCCAACGTGATTGTGCACACCCTGATCGGTGAACCGTTTGCCAACGATCTGGACCAGCTGGTGAATGTCGCCGTCGAACGCCTGTTCGGGCCGAAAAAGGCCTACCAGAATCCCGATTTCAAAGCCTTTATGAGCCGCCTGCAGGCGACCAATCTGGTCCGCATCGGCAGCCGCTGGTCATCCATGTCCGGAGAAATGGGCCTCAACAGCAACCTGCTGTAACCCGCGCCGGCCCTGACAAAAGCCGACACAGACAACTGAACCCGGAGCCACGGCTCCGGTCACAGGACTCTCTCCCATTATCTGCATCCGTTCCCGGATCTCTGGAGTTGTCCCGTGAAAAACCTCATTCTGGCCGCAGGCCTGGCCTGTTCCGGCATCATTCCCGGCGTTGCTTTCGCCGATACCTACCAGATCGACAGCCGCGGCGGTTATGCCGCAATCAATTTCCGGGTGCCGCATCTCAGCTACGGCTGGGTCACGGGACGCTTCGATGATTTTTCCGGGCAGTTTGACTGGAGCGCCACGGCCCCTGAACAGTCATCCGTGCAGATCACCATCCATACCGCCAGTATCGACAGCAACAACACGCCGCGCGATGCGCTGCTGAAAAGTGACGCGCTGCTGGATGTCAGTCACTTTCCCGCCGCCACATTCAACAGCACCAGCTACCACGCCACGACCGACAATACCGGCAGACTCAGCGGTGAACTGACTCTGCATGGCGTCACCCACCGCATCAGCATTGCGCTGGAGAAAGTCGGTGAAGGCGAAGACAGGAATGGCCATTATCTGGCCGGCTTTCAGGGTATGACCGTACTGCATCTGCAGGATTACGGTATTCACTATGGTGCGGATCCGCAATCAGACAGTGTGATGCTGGAACTGAACATTGAAGGGGTGCGCCAGAGCAGCTGAGCCTTACCGGCGGCCGAGGCATTGCCGGGGAGGTCTCCCCGGCTTTGGCTCAGTGAATCTTATCCACCAGCGTCGCCGCCAGTTCATCCGCAATCAGTGCCGCCACCGCCTGCGCGGCCTTAACCCGCGCCACTTCCGGCAGCCCGGAAACGCCTTTCGCCTGTTTGCTGAAGGAACTCATCACCCGGCCATCGGCATCGGCGATGCTGACCCGGCTGTGGGTAAAGACGTAGTAGTTGCCGCCCTGCTGTTTGCGGGTCAGCGCCGCGCTGACAGTAAACAGCAGATCCGCCTGGCCGCTGCTCTGCACTTTCAGCCCCTGTTGCGTCAGGGCTTCGGTGACGCCGCCGAGCAGCTCACGGGCGCCCTCATCCGTGGCCTGCAGGGTGACCCGCAACTGACCGATGCGGTCATAGATGGACTGCTGCAGGGCACGCAGTGCAGCGCTTGCGGGTTCTGCACGGCGCTCCATGCTGACCAATTGCAGCCGTTCCGCCAGACGCTCGCGCCGGGCAAACAGTTTCACCGCCGGTAACAGTGGCCGCAGCTGCTGCAGTGGCGTGCCGCTCAGCGGGCTGGCAGCAATGTCTTCAATCTGCTGATCGACATCGGCAATATCGCGGCGCAGACGGGCAGCAGCCTGACTGCGGTCCAGTTCCACCAGGGCGTAGGCGTAGCGCCCGTCGGTGTAGGTATCGGCGGTAATGATTTCATCCAGCTCGGCCGGCGCAACCTGACTGCGGGCATAGTTACTGACACTGCGCTGTACCTCACTGTCGCGGCCGCTGCCGGAGGTTTCCGTGGTGGTGCTGGAAAAGTCACCGCTGACCGTCACCTTCAGCTGCGCAACCAGATCCACCCGCGCCAGCTCGGCCGCACGTTTGAGCGCTGCCGCCTGGTCGCCATAAATCTCCATCGAGCCAACACCATAGGCCATGCCGTTTTTCAGCGGCGGCCGGGTCACCCAGAAAGGCTGCCCGGCGGCGGCCAGTTCCGCCTCCGCTGCGCTACTGCCACTGCGGCTGTCAGGACCGGCACAGGCCGGTAACAGGCTGACGCCGGCAAGCACCAGAGCTGCGGCCAGAATACGTCTGTTCACGCGCGATCCTCCCCGCGGTTAAAAACCGAACTTGGATTTTTCCTGCAGTTTCTGGATCTTCTTCTGGCCGTTCCAGACTTCGATATTGGATTCCATATCGATCAGTTTGAGGTCCACCTGATAGAAGGTCACGCGGTCGTTGCCGACCTGATCAACAATCGAGTTGATGGTACCGGACAGGGCGAAATCCGCCGCTTTTTCCTGCCCCATGGCCTTCGCATCTTTGGCATTAAGCTCCTGATCACGGCGCTCATCGCGGACCGCATCCCGCTCGTCACCGCCAGCAACAAAATCAGCCCGGCCGGAACGGATAATGGCGCGTTTGATATCGTTGACGAAGGTGTCGATGGCAATGTGTTCATGGGATTTGTTGGCGATGCGCGAAATGATCACCGTCGGCCGGCGGCTGTTGTTCATCTCAAAATCACGTGCCCAGGGGAATGACAGCATGTCGCTGATCATTTCATTGGCCACCAGCTCAGAATCTTTGGCGTTCCAGCGGTCAGACAGCGCGACTTCTTCGCTGCTGTCCAGACGGGTTACCTTGGTGGTACAGCCAGTGCCGGCCAGAACAGCAGCGCCGAGCAGGGTGCAGGCAGTCAGTTTCGTTAAGCGTGTCAGCATAGTTGTGTCCTTCCTTTTCAGAACCTTGCGGTTATTCGGTCGTCATTACTTTCTTTACCGGAGCGGCATCCGCAATGACACCGCCCTTATCCAGCGTACGTACCCGCCACAGATAAATTTCACCCGGCTGCAGGTTAACCGTGGCGCGGTGACTGGCCAGCGCACCGCCCTTCACCGTGGAATCCAGTTCCAGTGTCTGCTCTCCGGGTTCAAGAGTCACCCGCCGCAGGCGGATATCCTGCGGCAGCAGCAGCCAGTTACGGGTCTCGGCGGCGTCGGTCAGCTGGGCCACCAGCTTGCCGGCCAGCGCAAACAGCGAGGCGCCGGAATTATCATCGGTCGCGGCCTGCCCGGCCTTCATCGCCGCCAGCGCCTTGAAGGCGGAGCGGGCCAGCGCCGCGCGGATGTCATGGCCGGCGTTCACCAGCTGCTCCTGCAGCGCGATCATGCCCGGACTGGAGGCTTCCAGCAGCGGCAGACTCTGCCCCGCCACCTTCAGTGTCGAAGGCCCCAGTGGCGTCAGCGGGGAGTAATAGGGCACAGTCACACGCATGGAGCTGCCGATGGCATCAATCAGTCCCAGCTGTTCGGCGCTGTACCACAGCGGCCCCAGCGGCACTGTTTTGGTAAAGAAGACCGGCTGATAAGTGCTGCGGGTCAGGTTCAGATAACCGGTGACCAGTCCGTACAGGTTCTTGTCGGCGTACAGCACATAGAACCAGCGCAGTTCATCACGGTCATTGCCGATCAGGTAAGGCCGCAGTTGCAGTGAACGCAGACCCGGATTCACCGACAGCTCCAGGTTCATTTCGCGGCGCTGCGGTGCCAGCCCCTTGTCTTCCAGCACCACCAGCTGAGCTTTATCCGGTGACCAGTCATCCAGCTGTTGCCGCCAGCCGGCGTCCAGTTTCTTTTCTGCCAGAACGGGCCAGTCATGTTCGTAGCCACCGGCCCGGCGCATCATGCGGATCACATCAAACCAGGCCTGCTGCGTCACCTGCGGATCAAGAAAATACTGTTTTACGAAACCGCCTTCGTAGGCTTCGGCGGCTTTCTGGTAACTGATTCTGGCATCATCGTATTCACCGTTCATTTCAAAGCTGAGACCGGCCAGATAGTGAGCCATGGCATCGTCGCGGTACTGCCAGTCGTCAGCATCCACCAGGTTGCCCATCAGTTTGGCGAACACGTCCATCAGCTGGCTGAAGGTCTGCTCATCCTTATCCTTTTTTTCCCGGTAATTGCCTTTGCGCGAGTTGATGTCGTTAAGACGGATAATCACCCGCCGCGCTTCCACCCGCGCGCCTTCCAGCGCATCCAGTCTGGCATTGCGCGTCGGCGCCTGTTCTGCCAGGCCAAGGTAATTCAGTGCCTTGTAGTAGTTGATAAACACGCGCTCGAATTCAGCACCGGCATAAGCACCCATGCGCGGGTTGGTCATCAGCACGGCCAGTTCATCGCGCACACGGCTGGTTTCCAGATCGTCGGCGATGCGTTCAGCCTGCTCCAGCAGCTCATTGCTGGCGGCATAATCCCCCTGCAGCTGACGCACCATGCCCAGTTCAAGGAAATACAGCAGGCGGTCGCTGCCGGTAGGGGAAAGTTCTTTCTGGATTTTTGCCGCCGAGCCGTCGTAATCGCCCTGCTGCAGATCGGCGATGGCGCCGTTCATGCCCGCGCCATAAGTTGCGCAGCCGGCCATAACCACGACGGGCAGAATCAGTATCAGGCGACGGCAGCTTGTCAGCATGAGTCCGGCAGCTCCTTGCGCGGGCTTTACAGGGATGGGTCAGTCTAATGGGCTTTGGCCAGTATAGCCATGACCGGCACGGGCCTGCAGTGTTCAGAAGCTGGTGGAATTAAAAAGGTGTGTTGCCGCAGAGAAACGGATAACGGAACGCATGACGGGAAAGCAAAACGGCCGTCTGAGTATCCTTACGTCAGACGGCCGTCACTTGGGTGCTGTATTGATGTCAGATTAACCAAAGTTGACTGGGTGGTCAAAAAAGATTGTGTTATTTATTGTCACTGCCGCCCAGAATTCTCAGCGGCTGCTCACCGTCGTCGAATACGGCCTTGCCTTCCGGCGTCACGCGGGTAGCCAGCTCCTGTGCCGCCGCATCTTCGGCCGCCTGTTCAGAACTGGTCTGGATAAAGCCGCAGGACACACACTCGCGCACTTCGTCACCGTTATCGTTGGTGTACATCACCGTCTTATCCATCTCGCTGCATTTCGGGCAGACGGCGCCGGCAATAAAGCGGCGCGGGCGTTTAACGGACTGGTAATTACTCATCAGGCAACCTCCTCAACAACAATGCCGGAATGGCGCAGCAGCGGTTCCACCGATGGCTTACGGCCACGGAAGTTCTCAAACAGCACGGCCGCTTCTTCCGAACCACCCTTACTGAGGATTTCGTTGAGGAAGCTTTCACCGGTTTCGCGGTTGAAAATACCCTCTTCTTCGAAGCGTGAGTAGGCATCTGCACTCAACACTTCGGCCCATTTATAGGAGTAATAACCCGCCGCGTAACCGCCGGCGAAGATATGTGTGAAACCATGCTGGAAGCGGTTGAAATCCACCACCGGTACCACGGTCACTTCTTTGCGCACGTCATCCAGCAGGTCCTGCACATTCACGCGCTCAGTGGCTGAGTATTCGCGGTGCAGACGGAAATCAAACAGGGCGAACTCCAGCTGACGCATGGTCATCATAGCGCTCTGGAAGTGCTTGGCCGCCAGCAGTTTATCCAGCAGTTCCTGCGGCAGCGGTTCACCTGTTTCATAGTGGCCACTGAGGAACGCCAGCGCTTCCGGCTCGTAGCACCAGTTCTCCATAAACTGACTCGGCAGTTCCACCGCATCCCAGGCGACGCCGTTGATACCGGACACATCCGGCACATCCACCTGCGTCATCATATGGTGCAGGCCATGACCGAACTCGTGGAACAGGGTAGTCATTTCATCATGGGTCAGCAGGGCCGGTTTATCGCCCACCGCCGGCGTGAAGTTACACACCAGATACGCGACCGGCAGCTGCACACCGTCAGCGGTGCGGCGGCGCACACGACAGTCATCCATCCACGCACCACCGCGTTTTTTCGCACGTGCGTATAAATCCAGATAGAAGGCTGCAATCTGCTGACCGTCTTTGGTGACGTGGAAGAAACGGGCATCCGGATGGTAAGTATCGAATGCTTTCTGCTCTTCGAAGTTCACGCCATACAGCCGCGAGACCACTTCGAACATGCCGTTAATCACGGTATCCACCGGCAGGTAAGGGCGGATATCTTCCTGCGAAATGGCATAACGGGCCTGACGCAGTTTCTCGCTGTAGAAGCTCACATCCCACGGCTGCAGATCCGCACAGCCCTGCTCCGCGGCAAAGGCTTTCAGCCCGGCAAATTCACGCTCAGCCTGCGGTCTGGCTTTGGCCGCCAGATCGTCGAGGAAGCCCAGCACTTCATCCGCTGACTGCGCCATCTTGGTGGCCAGCGAATAGTCCGCGTAGGAATCAAAGCCCAGCAGCTGCGCCAGTTCAAAACGCAGCGCCAGGATTTCGTTCATGTTATCCGTATTATCGTACTTACCGGCATCCGGGCCCTGATCCGAGGCGCGGGTAACGTAGGCGGTGTACATTTCCTGGCGCAGCTCACGGTTCTCACCGTAGGTCATCACCGGCATATAGGACGGAAAATCCAGCGTAATCAGGTAACCCGGCTCGTCTTTCGCTTGCGCCTGCTGGGCCAGCAGGTCGAGCGCGCTGTCGGGCAGGCCGGCCAGTTCGGATTTGTCGCGGATCACTTTCTGCCAGGCGTTGGTGGCATCAAGCACGTTCTCAGCGAATTTGGAGGTCAGCTCCGACAGCCGCTGACGGATTTCGCCATAGCGTTTTTTCTTCTCCGCCGGCAGATCGACACCAGCCAGATGGAAGTCGCGCAGGGCGTTATCCACCGCTTTTTTCTGCGCCGTGTTCAGGCCTTCGTACTCCGCCGAATCACGCAGTGCCTTCCACCGATCACACAGCGCCTTGTTCTGGCCCAGTTCCGTGCTGTACTGGCTCAGCAATGGCAGACAGGCGTTGTAGGCATCGCGCAGTTCATCGCTGTTGAGCACACCATTGAGGTGTCCGACCGGCGACCACGCCTGCGACAGCTCATCATCCCAGGCCTGCATCGGGGCGACAAAATTGTCCCACGTCGGCTCACTCACCGTGCTCAGCAGCTGCTCAATGCGCTCACGGTTGCGCTGCAGAATCGTCTCAATCGCCGGCAGCACATGCTCAGGCCTGATGGCAGAAAACGGGGGTAACAGATGGCTCTCTAACAGGGGATTGCTCATGAAAATCTTCCGGTATCTGATATAGACGATGGTAAGTGAACGGTGGCTATTGGTTCCGATATTGGGTCAAATAGGCAGAAATTCAATCATACCGCCGGAATAAGCCGCTATGTCAGACGTAAGAAGCTATCAGGGCCATAGCCCGAAACTGGGTGAACGGGTATTCGTCGACCGCACTGCCGTAGTGATCGGTGACGTGGAGCTGGGCGACGACTGCTCAGTCTGGCCATTAGCTGTCATCCGCGGCGATATGCATCATATCCGCATCGGCGCGCGCACCAGCGTGCAGGACGGCAGCGTGCTGCACATCACCCACGCCTCCGACTACAACCCCGGCGGCTACCCGCTGATCATCGGCGACGACGTCACCATCGGCCATCAGGCCATGCTGCACGGCTGCACCATCGGCAACCGCGTACTCATCGGTATGAAATCCATGATCATGGACGGTGCTGTTGTCGAAGACGATGTGATCGTTGCCGCCGGTGCCGTGGTCACACCGGGCAAGGTGCTGGAAAGTGGTTATCTGTATAAAGGCAACCCCGCCAAACAGGCGCGGCCGATTACCGAAAAAGAACGCAGCTTTTTTACTTATGGCGCCGGGAATTATGTGCGCTTAAAAGATAAGCATATTGCGGAAGGATACGACCAGCCTCTTTGACAGCGGCGCATAATAAAAAAGCCGCTGATTAAGCGGCTTTTTTATTTCCTTCCGGGTCTCAGAACTTAACCTGCCACGCCAGCGCCAGCTGATTCTGGAACATGGTGATATCGGCTTCGCCGCCACCAAATCCGGCCGGGATGGAGTTTTTACCTTTGACGGTTTCTTCCACAGCATGGGTGTAAGCCAGCGACAGTGAGTGACTGTCGTTCACATCCCAGCTGCCGCCCAGGCTGATGTGCTGCTGAATCACGCCCGGCGCCAGAATATTGAAGAAGGTCTGGCCCGACGGAATCGGCTGATCGGCATAGCTGTAACCCGCACGCAGGGTGATGGTTTGGTTCAGCGCGTATTGTGCCCCCAGCTTATAGACGTTGATATCGTCCCAGCCGAAACCGGCACCGTCATCAGAGCCCAGTGGCGCGGCCAGAGTCAGGTCGTTGGCGATGGATGCCACGCTGCCGTAGGCAATGTACTGCCAGTCACCCGCCAGCGTCAGTGCCGGGGTTGCCTGCCAGGCCAGACCGGCGCCGTAGTTTTCCGGAATACTGAAGCCACCGTCTTCAGCAAACAGGCCGCTGTAGCGGTCGAATTCGCTGGTTTCAATTTCAGAGCTCCAGCTGATACCGGCGCTCAGGGTATCCGTCAGCTGACCCTGCCAGCCCAGCTTGATGCCCCAGCCAGTGGCCGTATCGGTACCGTTATTGGAGACCTTATCCGCGTCCTGCGACATGGCCGCAAAAGCCTGCAGCCCTTTGGCTTCAAACTGCTGGCGTGTCCAGGTGAGGCCGAAGCCAATGCTGTTGCTGTCGTTCAGGCGGTAAGCCACGCTGCCGGTAACAAACATCTGCTCCAGATTCACGCCGGCGCTGCCGCTGGAACCGAAGTTGGCAAACGGGTTATCGCCGTAATCTGTGTTCATGCCGCCGTTGCCGTACAGTGCCAGGCCATAGCTCAGCACATTGGAGTGCTGACGGGCGTAGCCGATTTCCGGCATCCAGAACGCTTCACTATCGTTGCCGTCGTAACGGCCGTCGATACCGAAGCCGTTGCCGCTGATGGTGGCACGGCGTTCCGGTTTGAAGTAGGTCACCCCCAGATCCAGCTGCTGCTCAGCGGTCAGTGCAGTAAGCGCCGCCGGGTTGCTGGCCGCACTCAGGCTGTCGTGTGCCATCGCCAGCGAGACACCTGCCATTCCCTGGGCACGCACGCTGGTGGCGTGGGTGAAATAACCATTGGTCGCCTGAGCACTCAGGCTCACAGCGGTCAGGGTAACGAGGCTGCCAAAACGCAGGACGGTCGACATATCTTTAACTCCACAAACAATGTCATATCAGTACAGGATGCGGAGTGTAGGGAAGTTTTTTATAACTGATAACTAATATTTCGCGATATTGATATAACCAAATGATAATAAGGCTATCTGTCTGCTTCCGCCGCGCTCTGCCCCCGCAGGGCGCTGACAGCGGCTTTCATGGCCATGGACAAGACAGCTACCGCCCTACGGAGTACAATCGCGGCTGTTTTTTATTCACCTAACCAGCCAACAAGAAGCAATTCCCATGGGCAGAGCGTTTCAGAACCGTAAAGAATCCATGGCCAAAACGGCCGCGGCAAAAACCAAAGTCTATTCAAAGTATGGCCGTGAAATTTACGTCACCGCCAAAGCCGGTGGTACCGATCCCTCCGGTAACCTGGCGCTGCGCAGTCTGATCGACCGCGCCAAGAAAGATCAGGTGCCAACCCACGTGATCGATAAAGCACTGGATAAAGCCTCCGGTGCCGGCGGTGAAGATTTCCAGCCAGCCCTGTACGAAGGCATTGCCCCGGGCGGCGCCATGGTGCTGATCAGTGCTTTAACGGACAACAACAACCGTACCTTCGGTGAAATCCGCGGCGTGTTCTCCAAATGCAAAGCGAAACTGGGTTCACAGGGTTCTGTGTCACACATGTTCGATCACCGCGCCATGTTCGTGTTTGCCGGTGACGACGAAGAGCCGATTCTGGAAGCGCTGATGGAAGCCGATGTGGACGTGTCCGACATCGACTGTGAAGACGGCATGATCACCGTACTGGTGCCACCGACAGAATTCTTCAAAACCAAAACGGCACTCAACGAACTGAACGGTGAGATTGACTTTGAAGTCGAAGAAATCACCTACCTGCCAACCACTGAGCACCCGATTGAAGGTGACGACGTTGAGCAGTTTGAGCGTTTTGCCGGTCTGCTGAACGACCTGGAAGACGTGCAGGAAATCTACCACAACGGTACCTTTCCAGGCTGATACCGGGTCCGGGCTGAAACTGAGCCCGGCTGATCCTGCAGCCGGATTGAGCGCATAAAAAAACGCCGCCTGAGCATTATGTTCAGGCGGCGTTTTTTATGCCGGCGCCGCACTGGCCGGCAGCGGAAAGACCAACGTCACTTCCAGCCCGCCGTCAGCATGATTGGCCAGCTGACAGCGGCCGTGGCAGGTTTCCATAATGCGGCTGACGATCGACAGCCCCAGACCGGCCCCGCTGTCGCCACTGCGTCCGGCGCGGTAAAAGCGTTCGCTCAGACGGCTGAGTTCGTCCGCCGCCACCCCGGCCCCATGATCGCGGACACTCAGGCACAGATCATCGTCCTGGCGGAAGAGACGGGTGTCCACCGCCTGCCCGTCTCCGCCATAGCGGATGGCATTATCCACCAGATTACGCAGTGCCATTTCCACCAGTGAGGGTTCCACTGCCAGCGCTGGCAGCGGCTCCTCCGCATCAAAACTCAGATCCACCCGGTGTACATCGGCCTGCCACTGCAGTGCCGCCAGCGTGCGCCGGCAGAGTTCGGCCATATCCTGTGGCGCCGCGCTGGCCGTACTGTGACTGTCATCCATACGCGCCAGCAACAGCAACTGCTCCACCAGCCGGCCGGTGCGGTCTGCGCCCTGCTCCAGCTGTTGCAGTTCCTGCTGCAGCTCACCACAGTCGAGATTCTGCAGATGCTGGGTCTGCAGTTTCAGCACCGCCAGCGGCGTGCGCAGTTCATGCGCGGCATCGGCGACAAAACGCCGTTCGCGTTCAAAGCCGGCAGACAGCCGGCTGAACATATCGTTCAGACCATCGACCACCGGACGCAGCTCTTTCGGCGTGCGGCTGAGGCTCACCGGCTGCAGGTTCTGCAGCGAACGGCGGCGCAGAATACTGCCCAGCTGACGCAGCGGGCTGAGACCAAATTCGATCGCGGCCAGCGCAATCAAAGTACAGAGGATCAGTGCCACGACGCCGGAAACGCCGAAGATCCCCCCCAGCTCGCCGATAATTTCATTGCGCGCATGCGGGTATTCACCCACCATCAGCCAGGCATCCGCAGCGGGCAGATCGGTGACATACACCAGCCACTCAGCGCTCTGGCCCTGATGGTGATAAAACCCGGCGCGCAGCGGTGCCAGCGCATGAAACGGCGCGCCGGGTGAGCGGAACAGCAGGCCATCACCGTTCTGCCGCCAGATCTGGATCAGACGGGTGCGCTCATAGGCTTCCAGTTCCGGCTGATCGGGCTGCACGCGGCCAAGGCTTTCGTCCATCACCTGCGCAATGCGCGGCAGGTCTTCCATCAGATCGTCGTCTTCCAGCAGCCCCTTGATCAGTTTGGCGCTGACCGCCAACTCGGCATCAAACACTTCGTTGACTTCATGCCGCACCAGCAGATGGCCCAGCACGCTGTTGAGCAGAATTGCCAGCAGCAGGATCAGGAACAGCAGCAACAGCAGCGTGCTGCGGATGGACAGCTTCATGACGGCCCCCCCGTATTCAGCCGGTAGCCGACGCCGCGCACGGTCTGGATCAGGCCGTTATAAAACTTTTTCCGCAGGTGGTGGATATGCACTTCCAGCGCGTTGCTCTCCACTTCCTCGCCCCAGCCATACAGTGACTGCTCCAGCTGCTGCCGGGTGAACACCTGCCCAGGACGGCCGAGAAACACTTCCAGCAGCAGCAGTTCGCGCCGCGACAGCACCACCGGCTGCCCCTGATAGCTGACCTGATGCGACACCGTGTCCAGCACGATGTCGCCGAAGCTGAGTTCGTTCACTACCGCGCTGGCGTTGTTGCGGCGGCCCAGCGCGCGCAGGCGGGCAAACAGTTCGTTAAGATCGAAGGGCTTGAGCAGATAGTCGTCGGCGCCGGCGTCGAGCCCGCTCACCCGGTCCTGCACGCTGTCACGGGCGGTCAGAATCAGGATCGGCAGCGGCAGGCGCTGATCGCGCACTTCTTCGATCACGCGGATGCCATCCAGCCCGGGCAGGCCGAGATCCATCACCGCCAGATCAAAATGTTCCGCCTGCAGTGCCGCCAGCGCACTGAGACCGGTCTGCACCCAATCGACCACATAGTTCTGCGCCTGCAGTGCCTGCTGCAGACTTTTGCCGAGCATGGCGTCGTCTTCCACCAGTAGCAGCCGCATCAGCGTACGCTCCAGTACTGCACATCCTGCTGATCAAGAAATTCCTCCGCCTCCGCGCCCATCATCAGCGCCAGCGTACTGAACACGCCGGCCTGAATGCAGGTCGGGGCCACCACCGTCACCGCGTGCGGGGCTTCCGCCACCGGCCAGCCACTGCGCGGGTCGAGAATATGGCTGTAACGGATGCCGTTGCGCTGCAGATAGCGCTGACTGTCGCCACTGGTGGCCAGGGCGCCATGGCTGAGCTCCAGCAGTTCGAGGGTCTGGCCGCGGCTGACTTTCTCCACCCCCACCTGCCACGCGGAGCCATCGCGGCGCGGGCCGTGGGCACGCAGATCACCGCCGAAGTTGACCAGCAGGGCGCCGTCGAATTCTGCCTGCAGCAGGGCAAACACCTTATCCACGGCGTATTCCTTGCCGATACCGCCGAGGTCAATTTCCATCCCTGCCGGCAACTGCAGCTCTGGCCGCTGCCAACGTACCTTGTCCCAGCCGATACGTGGCAGCAGGGCTTCCACATCGGCTTCTGCCGGCAGCTGGTCGGAGCCATCAAAATGCCAGGCGTGGCGCAGCAGGCCGGAGGTGATATCGAAACGTCCTTCGGAGGCGTCCCAGAGTTCGGTGGCAAAGTCGATCAGGCCGGCGGTTTCCTCATCCAGCGTGAGCGGCTGGCCGTCCGCCTGATTAATGCGGGCAATGATGTTGTCATCGCGGTAGCGGGAGAATTTCTGTTCGATGCGGCGGGTTTCCGCCTGCGCCTGCTGGCCCAGATGCAGGGCCAGCGCGGCATCGGTGGTGTCGATAAGCAGCTCACACAGGCAGGCCATGGCCGGGTAATTGACCCGGCAGAAGCCGTCCAGTTGAGTCAGTTGCAGCTGAAACTCCATGCCTTATGCGGCACTCCTTTATCAGGTCAGGCCGTTACGGCCGGAAAGGGCACCTTACCAGCGGAAGGTATAGCCGACCTGAATCCAGCTTGCTTCCAGCTCGGTAAACTGTGGCATGCCGTCCAGATTGGAACCGGCAGCCACCGCCTTGGTGCTGTTGTCGTCCTGCTGCTGATAGTATTCCAGACGGATGGAAATTTCCTCATCCTGTGCCAGCGGGAAACCGGCTTTCAGACCATACGTATTGGCACTGAAGGCGGCCAGACGCGGATCGGAGGACGCTTCCGCCACCAGCGCGGTGACCGTGCTGCCACTGATATCCACTTCATCCCCGGCGTTCAGGAACGGCTCATAGAAGTCCGCAGCGGTCTGGGTGTAATAACGCAGATGCGGCTCCAGATAGAAGTGTTCCAGCGGCTGCCAGTGATAGGTCAGGTCCAGCGTGTGCGAGTTCACACCCCAGTCATCGGTCATGTAGCGGTAACCGATATCCACCGCATCCTCACTGCCGATGGCCACCTTGTTCTGCCAGTAGAGGCTGAGTTTCTGCCGGTCTTCCGGCCGGTTCTCATACAGATACAGATAGCTGTCGGGATTATTCGGGTCGGTAATCAGATTGCCGTTATCGACGACGGTCAGGATCTTGTACGGATCACTCTGATAACCGGAAGACTGGCTGAAGCCCAGATTCAGCTGGGTGATCCAGCGCCGGTTCAGTACCTGAGTGACACCGAACATCATATCCACCACCTGTTTGGTGTCGTCACTGCCGGCGGTGGTGTGATCAGCATAGGTACTCAGGGCAACCGGGATGCCGCCGTTGGGTTCAATGCTATCGAACTCCAGATTCACGCCCAGCGACAGAGTGGTGTTTTTGTTGTTCAGGTCTTTGGCGATGGCCGCGTTGGCGCTCATGGAGGTGAAGTCACCTTCGCTGGAATAGCTGCCACCGACGTTCAGGGTGTAATTGTTGCTCAGCGGCTGGGTCCAGCCGGCAGAGAGAACACCACGGCTGTCTTCAAACGACGGGTCCAGCGGCAGTTCACCGGCAGCAACGGTGTAGCTGCCACGGCTGCCGTATTCCGCCAGTTCCTCCGCGCTGGCATCGGCCAGCCGGTCGGCGGCGGAGGCCGAGGTAAAGGTCTGCGGCACATTGGCGATGGCAGCCCCGTTCGGCGACGAGCCGGTCAGTGAGTCGTACACCACCCGCAGGTTAAGGGCGCTGCCGTCTTCGTATTCGCGGCGCAGGTTGAGCACAGGCTCCACCGCTTCCACGCGGTCATCACTTTCGCTGTAATACAGCAGCGCGGAGCTGACCAGCCAGTCACCGTCAGCGGCCTGGGCCTGACCATGCGCGCCCAGCAGAGCGGTGGTCGCCAGCGCCAGACGCTTGCCCAGTTGTTTGTCTTTTAATTGCATCCGCAACCTCCGCCACCAAAGCCACGGCCACCGGAGCTGGCCTCTTTGCTGAAGTAAATATGTTCATCGAATGCGGTCTGCAGCGGGTCGCTGTCGAGTTCCATCTGCGGCTTGGCCAGCAGATCACGCTCCCAGGGTTTGACGCCGGCACAGGCACTGATGCCCGCCAGGGTCAGCAGCACCAGCAGGCTGCGGGTGATCAGTCGGATCATCCTCATTCCTCCAGCAGGGTACGGATTTCGCTTTCGTAGGCTGCTTTGCGGTCAGCGTGAAAGCCTTTGTGTTTTTTGCGCGCCTTGCCGTCGCGGCCGATCAGGAAACTGGTCGGCATGGTGTCGACGCCGAAGTGCTCAGCCATGCTGCCGCTGGTGTCGTATTCAATACGGAAGGTCGGCTGGTATTCACTGAGGAATTTCTGCGCCAGTTCCGGCTCCTGATCCAGGTTAACGGCGATGATTTCCAGCCCCTGATCCGCGTATTGCCGGTGCATGGCTTCCATCCACGGGAAGGAATTACGGCACGGGCCACACCAGGACGCCCAGAAATCGAGATACACCACTTTGCCCTGCAGCTGGTCGAAATCGACATCTGCCGCCAGCGCGTTGACCGACAGGCACAGCGCCGCCAGTCCCATCAGAATCCGTCGCACAGACACCTCCACTGCTCTTTGGCTGAGTTTGAATAGCACCCAGATTAGGGCGCTTACCTTAAGAGAGCCTTAACAGCCCTTAAGACTTCCTTAAGGTGCCGTTAAGCGCTGCTGGCCATACTGCGCCTGACTTGATTCCCCCAACTTCCGATCAGGATTCTGCAATGACCCGTGTGCCTGCCCTGCCGTATGTTTTACTGCTGCTGCTGATGTCGCTGAGCCGCGCGCTGTGGGCCGGCGGCCTGCCGGATATGTCGGCGCTGGACGATGCCGACGACGATACCTTCCTGCCGGTTTCCGACGCCTTCCGCCCACTGGTCAGTCAGACCGCCACCGGGTTTCAGGTGCACTTCACCATTGCCCCGGGCTATTACCTCTACCGTGAGCGCCTGACCCTCGGCGGTGATGCCGCCGCCACGGCCGAGATGGGTTTCGGCCAGCCGTCGGAAACCAAGCTGGATAAGAATTTCGGTGAAGTGCAGGTGTTCCACCAGCAGCTGGATGTGCACATCACGCAGAGCGGTGACGGCAGCCTGACGCTGAGCTATCAGGGCTGCTCGGAACAGGGGCTGTGCTATCCGCCGCAGCCGCTGACGCTGGATGACTCGCCACACAGCAGTGCCGGCAGTCTCACTGCCGGCGGCAGTGACCTGGCCAACAGGAGCCTGTGGTGGATTCTGCTCAGTTTTCTGGGGCTGGGAATCGGCCTGTCGCTGACGCCCTGCGTGTTCCCCATGATCCCGATTCTGTCGAGCATTATTGCCGGTCAGAACGCCAGCCGCCTGTCGGCCGGTAAGGGCTTCGCGCTGGCACTGTCGTATGTGGTCGGTATGGCCTGCTCCTATGCCCTGATCGGGGTGCTGGTCGCCGCCTTCGGCGCCCGGGTGAATCTCGCGGCCTTCACCCAGACTCCGCTGGTGATCAGTCTCGCGGCGACGCTGTTTGTGGTGTTGTCGCTGTCCATGTTCGGCCTGTTTGAACTGCAGCTGCCATCAGCCCTGCGCAATCGCCTGAACGATTTCAGTAACCGCCAGCAGGGCGGGCACCTGCTCAGTACCTTCCTGATGGGCTTCTTCGCCGCCCTGGTCGTGTCGCCCTGTGTCTCGGCGCCGCTGGCCGGTGCACTGATGTATCTCAG
Source organism: Pseudomonadota bacterium (assembly GCA_030145845.1). Classification (GTDB taxonomy): domain Bacteria; phylum Pseudomonadota; class Gammaproteobacteria; order Pseudomonadales; family Oceanobacteraceae; genus Venatoribacter. Next base: position 195,852 of record JAIXHJ010000007.1, on the reverse strand, counting down.
CACCACCGGTGATGTGGTCACCGGCGGCAGTGCGCTGTTTGCGCTGGGCATGGGCATGGGCGTACCGCTGCTGATCATCGGTCTCAGTGGTGGCCGTCTGCTGCCGAAAGCCGGCAACTGGATGCTGATCATCAAAGCCGCTTTCGGGGTCGGTCTGCTGGCAGTGGCCATCGGCCTGCTCAGCCGGCTGCTGCCACCGCCGGCGATTCTCGCCCTCAGCGGTATGCTGGCACTGGGCTGTGCTGTGTATCTGGGCCTGCTGGAACGTCCGCAGACGGCGCGCCAGCGCTTTGCCCGCACGCTGGCGCTGATCAGTGCGGTCAGCGGTGTGCTGTGGCTGACCGGAGCGGCACAGGGGAATGGCTCACTGTGGTCACCGCTGCGCTCCGGTATGCTGGAGGTCATGCCGCGGCAGCCGGCGGCCGAAGTACGTCACGTGGAATCGGTCGATGAGCTGGAAAATATCATCGCTGCCGCTGCGAAACCGGTGCTGGTGGATATCTACGCCGACTGGTGTACCAGCTGCCGTGAAATGGATGAGCTGATGGAAAGCCGCAGTCTGCAGCCGGCACTCGCGGCTTACGAAGTGGTCAGATTCGATATCACCCGCAGCAGCCGTGAACAGCTCGGCCTGCTGGCCTCCTGGCAGGTGTTCGGCCCCCCGGCGCTGCAGCGTTTCCGGGCGGATGGCCAGCGTCACGGGCCGGCACTGCAGGGGCTGCCGCAGGCGGAAGAACTGAAGCAGTGGCTGCAGCAGCAATAATTCTGCAATAAAGTCTTAACCGGTTTGTCATTTTCTCACGTCACCCTCGCGGCATTTGCGAATTTTTCATGACGGAGAACAGGATGAACCGCAATCTGCTTGCCCTGGCCATCAGCGCCACTCTGCTCACTGCCTGTGGTGGTGATGACAATAACGACAGCAACAGTGACAACACGCCATCCGGCAGCCTGTCACTGACGCAGGTGGCGACCTACGTATCAGACAATGACTTCGCCAGCAGCTCAGCGGAAATCGTCAGCTACGACACCTGTTCAGACCGCCTGTACGTGGTGAATGCTGAAGCAGAAACCGTGGATGTGCTCGAATACGACGACAGCAGCGCCACCCTGACCCGCAGCACCAGCATTGATCTTTCCGGTGCCGCCACCTCCGCCGGTATCGCCATCGGCGCCGCCAACAGCGTTTCCGCCAAAGACTGTAAAGTGGCCGTCGCCATTGAGGCCGATAACAAGCAGGATAACGGCATTATCGCCCTCTACGACTCTGAAGATCTTTCCCTGCTGGCGACCTACAGCGCCGGCGCGCTGCCGGATATGGTGACCCTGTCCGCTGACGGTAACTACATTCTCAGCGCCAACGAAGGTGAACCATCCGGCGATTACAGCAACGATCCGCAAGGCTCGGTTACCATCGTCGATATCTCCGCCGGTTACGATTCTGCAATCGTCCACCAGGTCGGCTTTGAAGACTTCAACACGGGCGGCAGCCGCGCGTCTGAACTGCCTTCCGGTGTGCGTATCTCCGGCCCGGACGGCACCACCGTCGCGCAGGACCTGGAGCCTGAATATCTGACGCTGAGTGAAGACGGCAGCACCGCCTGGGTGGCGCTGCAGGAAAACAACGCCATGGCGATTATCGATGTGGCAAACGCCAGTGTGTCATCCATCGTGGCGCTGGGTGAAAAAGCCTGGGACGCCGCATCCGGTAACCAGCTGGATGCTTCCAACAAAGACGCCGGTACCGGTCAGTTCGCCAGCTACGAACAGCTCGCCGGTCTGTATATGCCGGACACCCTGGCCAGCGTGGTGATTGATGGCGCCACCTATATCCTGTCAGCCAACGAAGGTGATGGCCGCGAATACGTTTACGACGCCACCCAGGAAACCTGTGACAACGCCGGTCACAGCTGGGACGGTGATGATTATTCCGTTGGTGGTGATGACGAAGATGCCACCATGTACAGCACGGAAGAAGACGACTGTATTTCTTACCTCGATGAAATGCGCGGTGGTGACCTGTACGACCTGGTGGATGCAGCACACCCGCTGTACGCTGCGCTGGATGACAACGACCAGCTCAAGCGGCTGAAGTTTGTGGTCGATAAAGACAGCTACGCCGCCGGCGACACTCTGTATTCCTTCGGTGGCCGCTCGTTCTCCATCTGGAATGCTGCCGGTGAACGGGTGTTCGACAGTGGCGATGATATTGCCCGGCGCGTTTATGCCACTGACGCTGATCATTTCAACTCCGACAACGAAAGCAATGATTCAGCCGACAGCCGCAGCGATGACAAAGGCACCGAGCCGGAAGCCATTGAAGTGGCTCAGATCGGCAGCCGGACCTTTGCCTTCGTCGGTCTGGAACGTCAGGGCGGCATCATGGTGTACGACATTTCCACCCCATCAGCGCCGGTGTTCCAGTCGTACTTCAGCAACCGCGATTTCTCGCAGCCGGTATGCACACTGGTCGACGACGATGCGGAATGTGATAACGATACCTACAACACCGCCGCCGGCGATCTGGGTCCGGAGTCCATTGAGTTCTTCAGCCGTGACAGCGAATATTTCATTGCCGTCGGTAATGAAGTCAGTGGTACCACCACCGTGCTGCAGCTGACCTTCAGCGCAGAATAAGCGCGCCCCGTTCCGGCACCTACAGAAACGCCGCCCGGCCCTGCACCGGGCGGCGTTTTTTTACCGCGGCCGGCAGGTTACTATGTTTCCTGTCAGAGACAGGGGAACGCTGATGACCAAGGGTATGAAAATTTATGCCGCCTTTCTGCTGCTGGTACTGGGCATTATCCTGGTGAACTGGCTGTGGGTTCCGGGCAATGTACGCGCGATCAATAACCAGCTGGCGGACGATCCGTACCTGGCCAGCTATCCCTATCAGTTCCGTGTACTGCGTATTGAAGGCAGTACGGCGGTGGTCAGCACTCCCCGCTCAGCGGCCGTGCCGGTGCCACAGATGATCGGGGCGATTGATCCGCAGCTGGCCAACGCTTCCGTCAGCAGCGATGCCTATCTCACGGCCCAGCAGGCACTGGCCGATCATCAGGCCCACGCCGCCGCCACCATCACGGCCACGCCCGGCATCAGCCGCATCCTGTGGGAGCTCGACCGTTCATGGCTGCGCGCCAACGGCATTCAGTGGCTTGAGTGAAGCACATCCGCTCTGATCCGCCCCGGCGGCGGATGATCAATTGCTGAGCAAATAGTGGTAGACTCCGTCCCCCTGTTCATGGCCGGCTGTTAATCCGGCCGCTCACTCCGTATCAATCGAATCATCATGAAAACACCCACTTCCCGTCTTTCCTTAAACGATGCCAGGACTCTGAGCCTGTCTGCCCTTGGCGGCGCGCTGGAATTTTACGACTTCGTTATTTATATCTACTTCGCCAACGTGGTCGGCGCCCTGTTTTTCCCCACCGATATGCCCGACTGGCTGCGTCAGGTGCAGATCTACGGCATCTTTGCCGCCGGTTATCTGGCCCGGCCGCTGGGTGGCATTATCATGGCCCACTTCGGTGACCTGCTGGGACGTAAGCGCATGTTTATGTTCAGCATCTTCCTGATGGCCGTGCCGACCCTGGCCATCGGCGTGATGCCGACTTACGAAACCATCGGCATTGCCGCGCCGCTGCTGCTGCTGTTCTGGCGTGTGCTGCAGGGCGCCGCCATCGGTGGCGAAGCACCGGGCGCCTGGGTATTTGTCACCGAACACGTCTCTCCCCGCCACACCGCCTTTGCCTGTGGCACGCTGTCGGCCGGACTGGTGGCCGGTATCCTGCTCGGTTCGCTGGTGGCAACCGGTATTCATGCGTCGATGTCAGCGGAAGAAGTACACGACTGGGGCTGGCGTCTGCCGTTTGTACTCGGCGGTGTGCTCGGCTTTGTCACCATGTATCTGCGCCGCTGGCTGCATGAAACCCCGGTATTCACCGAGATGCAGGCGCGCCAGCAGCTGGCCGATGAGCTGCCACTAAAATCCGTGCTGAAGAATCACATTCCATCAGTGCTGATTTCCATGGCCGTCACCTGGGTGCTGACCGCCACTGTCGTGGTGACCATTCTGATGACGCCGTCGCTGCTGCAGAAACTGGCCGGGCTGGACCCGCAGACATCACTGGAAGCCAACAGCCTGGCCATTGTCTGCGTAATCGTCGGCTGTCTGGTGGCCGGGGCGCTGGCTGACCGTTTCGGTAACGGCCTGATTCTGGGGATTTTCTCGCTCGGAGTGGCTGTCAGCTACTGGATTTTCTTCAGCCGCATGCTGGCCGGCGACACCGGGCTGCTGTTCCCGCTGTATGCCGTGGTGGGCTTTTTTGCCGGCCTCACCGGCGTGGTGCCGGCGGTGGCGGTGAAGAGCTTCCCCGCTGCCATCCGTTTTACCGGGCTGTCGTTTTCTTACAATCTGGCGTACGCCATTTTCGGCGGTACCACACCGCTGGTGGTCAGCCTGCTGCTGAAGGAAGATCCGTTATCACCCGCCTATTACGTCGCCACGGTGTGCGCCGTCGGGGTGCTGTCGGCGGTGGCGGTGGTGCGTTACCGTAAACAGCTGGATCTGGCTACCGTACCCGCCTGAACATCCGCCGGGCATAAAAAACGCCGCCCTGTTCTGCAGAGCGGCGTTTTTTTCTTGTGGTGCCAACCTCAGCGGTGACGGCGTTCGCTGCGCAGGGAGGCAATGACGTTGGCCGTCTGCGGACGCACGCCACGCCACAGTTCAAACGCTTCCGCCGCCTGCTCAACCAGCATGCCCAGACCATCAATGGTTGTGGCTGCGCCCTGATTGTGCGCCCACTGATTGAACACTGTGATGCCACTGCCGTACATCATGTCGTAACTGACGCTGCCGGCGGCAATGACCGTCGGCGGCAGCGGCGGCAGTTCACCGGCCAGACTGGCCGAAGTGCCGTTAATCACCACATCAAAGCTGCCCTGCAGATCATCAAAGCCACAGCCACTGATGTTACCCAGATCGGCGAAGTCGTCTGCCAGCTGCAGTGCTTTGGCCAGTGTGCGGTTGGCAATCACCAGTTCCGCCGGCTGCTGCTCCAGCAATGGCTGCAGCACACCCCGCACGGCACCACCGGCACCCAGCAGCAGGATGCGTTTGCCCTGCAGGACAACGCGGTTGTTCACCGTCAGGTCACGCACCAGACCAACGCCGTCGGTGTTGTCCGCCCAGACCGTACCATCATCCAGTTTCTTCAGCGTATTCACCGCACCGGCCCGCAGCGCCCGCTCGCTGTGCTGCGTGGCAAAACGGTAGGCGTCTTCCTTGAACGGCACCGTAATGTTCAGCCCGGCGCCGCCGTGACGGAAAAATTTGCCGGCCGCTTCCGTGAAGCCGTCCACCGGCACCAGCTGGGCGGTGTACAGCAGATCCTGACGCGTCTGCGCCGCAAAGGCGCTGTGAATCTGTGGTGATTTGCTGTGATTAATGGGGTTGCCCATTACACTGTACAGGTCTGTCATCGTTTTCCCCTCAGACCCAATCTTTATGCGGCAGGAAGTCGGTATACAGCTTCTCTTCTGCCGAGCCCGGCTGCGGATGCCAGTCGTAATCCCAGTGCACCACCGGTGGCAGTGACATCAGAATGGATTCGGTACGTCCACCCGTCTGTAATCCAAAAATCGTGCCGCGGTCGAAGACCAGATTGAATTCCACGTAGCGGCCACGGCGGTAGCACTGGAATTTACGCTCCCGTTCACCGTATTCGTGATCTTTCCGGCGCGCGACGATCGGCACATAAGCGTCGATATAGCCATTGCCGACGGCCTGCATAAAAGCAAAGGATTTATCGAAGCTGAGTTCACCGTCCCAGCGGTTCAGATCGTCGAAGAACAGACCACCGACACCCCGGGCTTCATTGCGGTGCTTGAGGAAGAAGTAATCGTCACACCACTTTTTGTAGCGCGGGAAAACCTCCGCGCCAAACGGCTCACACAGGTCTTTCGCCGTCTGGTGCCAGAACACCACATCTTCTTCAAAGCCGTAATACGGGGTCAGGTCAAAACCGCCACCCATCCACCAGACCGGTTCCTCACCTTCTTTTTCTGCCACAAACAGGCGCACATTGGCGTGCGATGTGGGCACGTACGGGTTGTGCGGGTGAATCACCAGTGACACGCCCATGGCCTGAAAACTGCGCCCGGCCAGTTCCGGCCGCGACGCCGTGGCCGATGCCGGCAGACGGGCCCCCTGCACATGGGAGAAATTCACCCCGCCTTTTTCGATCACACCGCCATCGGCCATCACCCGGGTACGGCCGCCACCGGTGAGCGCCAGTTCGCCTTCGGCTTCTTCTCGTTCCCAGGCGTCTTCGGTAAAGGTGGCCTTGCCATCCTGCGCTTCCAGCGCGCTGCAGATGCGGTCCTGCAGATCCAGCAGAAAACGTTTAACAGCTGCGACATCGCAGCCGGACTGAGTCTGGCTCATAACTGTCTCCTTTAACGCAGCCGTTCACCGTTTAAGGTACGGATTTCGGAAGGCTGCTTACGGCCGCCCAGCTCTCCGGGCAGAATATAATCCGGCTGATCGCCGAAATACTGGCGTACGCGCAGGGCTGAACGCGCCGGTTCCTTACCGGCCGGATTGGCCGAGGTCGACACCAGCGGCCCGGTTTCATCACATAATGCGCGCACCTGCGGATGGTCGGTAAGACGCACCGCCAGCGTGTTATGTTCCCCACGCAGCATCGGCGATACCCAGTCCTGACAGGGTAAAACCCAGGTAACCGGGCCTGGCCAGGTCGGCCAGATGGTGTTCAGATCATCACTGCTGAGCGGCATGATCCAGTCATGCAGCTGTTCCAGTGATGATGCCACCAGTAACAGGCCCTTCTGCCAGGGTCGTTGTTTCAGTTCGAGAATACGCAGAATGGCGTCATCATCTGCCGGATCACAGCCCAGCCCCCAGACAGCCTCGGTAGGATAAGCCAATACACCACCGGAACGGACACAACGTGCCGCCCGTGCAAGATGCCAGGAATTCACTGTTGATTTGCCTGTTGTTTACGAAGGGAAAGGCGGCACCCTACAACAAGGGCGCCAAGGCGGCAAGAGGGCAGTTTTACCGACAGTAAAGATGGCACGCAACGGCGTGCCGGAGCGACATACGCCGTTGTCGGCGATTATTCCCCGGACGCCGTGTGATTCAGCAGCAGAACGGCTTCATCGGTATTACCATCAGCATTGCCATCCCGGTGGATACGGCCACTGAGGTTCAGCCCCGGCAACTGAGTGTTGTCACCGAAGTCCCAGTAACGGACGAGGTGACCGGCCGCATTCTGATAGGCATAACGGTCCCAGCCCTGATACAGGGTCTGTGTGCCACAGTTGCCGCTGCCGGCGCTGACCGGGCACTGCAGTTCAGCCAGCCCGTTGCCGTCAGCGGCCGTCAGGGTATTGATCCACACACTGTCGATAATTTCGGAGCCATAACTGTAACCGACCAGCCCGGCTTCCTCGTTGCCTGCTTTCACCGGTCCGGCAGAATAACTGGCGCTGACCACATGCTTGTAGGTAAAACCGATCAGGCCACCGGCCCGTTTACCGGCAGACACACTGGCGGTGGAATAGCTGGCACTGACCGAGCCTTCACTGGCATAGCCCAGCAACCCGCCGATGTATTTATGCCCGCTGACCGGGCCCGTTGCGTAGGTTGCCAGAATCTCAGAGCCGAACGCGTAGCCAATCAGCCCGCCGGCATGCTCGCGTCCACTGACCAGACCTTCACTGTAACTGGCCTGCACCGCTGAATTACTGATATTGCCGGCCAGCGCCCCGACACGGTCATCTCCGCGGACGCTCACCAGCGCGCCGCTCAGGCCCAGATTACGGATATCGGCGTCACGCACCTCACCGAACAGGCCCACCCGCTGTTCCGCCGGCCGGTCGATATACAGGTTAAGAATTTCGTGACCCCGGCCATCGAACAGCGCGGTGAAAGGCGCTGATGGCGTGCCCAGCGGCTGCCAGCCCTGAGCGTCATTCCAGAACGTATCGGCCGCGTCCATAACGCCATTGGCATCGGTATCGAAGTTAAGATCGGCAGTCAGTTCAAAACCACGGCAGCCGGCAGCCGGACAACCTGCGCTGCTGCCATAAAGAGCAGATCCATCGGGGTAATGGCGGACAGCATCCAGATCCGCCAGATCATTGAGCTCAATCAGACCATTATCGTCGAGATCATAATCGCTGCGGCCATCCGCCGCCTGTGCTGACAATGCCGACGCCAGCAGAACGCAGGCCGCGGGCATCAAAAAGACTTTATACATAAGAACATCCCTGATCATTTGAGCGCTTTCATGCACCTTCAGGGGGCAAAAAGCGGCGCAATTGTACCCGGTGTGTAACAGCCATTCCATGCCTGTTACAAAACTTTTGTGTCAGTGAATCGCAAGATAAAAAAGCGCCTCCCACTGACCGGAGAGGCGCCTGCAGACGGTCAACCGTCAGGCTGCCTGCTTCGGCACCTGGCGGCCGACCCGGACCAGCGGTGCCAGAGTCAGCAGCCAGAGCACAGAGCCGCCGCCGGAGCTGCCACCGGAAGTACTTTCAGCCTGCCAGCGGCTGGCGTCATCAGGGAAAGCGTCAGTATTGTCGCCCACACCGTCACCATCGCTATCTGTGGTTTCAGTCGCATCGGTAGGGAAAGCATCATACTCATCCATGACACCATCAGCATCGCTATCCAGATCAGCAAGATAATTAAACCAGACTATCTGAGGCAGATTTTCGGAAGTACCAAATTGCCAATAACTGACCGCTTCTTCTGTATCAGAGTAAAAGTAATTTCCCCAGCCCTGATACAGGGTTGTACCAAAGACACAGTCGGTATCGTTGGCGGCAGTAGGGCATTGCAGCTCAGCAAGTGTTACCCCGGCATTCTGTACCAGAACAGATGTTGTATCATCATCGCCCAGAACCTCTGTCTGGCCAGTGGAATCCGTTGCCCAATAGCTGTATTGGATGGAAGCATCCTCTCTTGCATAGCCAACGATTCCACCCGCACGACTGGTGGCCGAAACACTCCCCGCTGCGTAGCCGTTAGTGACATCAGAAGCATAGAGATAGCCAACTAAACCGCCTGCATATGAGCGGCCCGTTACATCACCGATTGCGAAGACATTGGTGAAGGCGCTTTCATCACCATAACCAATCAATCCCCCTCCACCACCGTTAATAGCAGTCACAGTACCATGCATATAGCTTCCACTTACCTCCGTATATTCCGCGAAACCAACCAGCCCACCGACATACCATCCTCCTGTCACCTGTGTTAGGTCTCCGGACAATCCCAGATTGCGGATTTCAGCACCCTCTGTATATCCAAACAAACCAATATAGCGGGACGTAGAAGAGCGGTTAATATAAAGGTTGGCGATCCGGTAACCATTGCCTTCAAACTTCGAGGAAAACTTACTATATCTGCCCCCTAATGTTTCCCAACCTTCACCACCGTTCCAGTAATCATCACCAGCATCCATCACGCCATCGGCATTGGTATCGAAATCCAGGTCCGCCGTCAGTTCATAACCCCAGCAGAGGTTCTGCAGCACACCGTCAACAATGCGGGCCGGGCAGCCACTGCTGTCCGTCTCACCGCCCTCAGTCAGCGTCAGGCCGCTGCCGGCCAGATTGTAGCGGATAGCATTCAGTTGCTCGAGTGAGGCAATGTCAATCAGACCATCCGAATCAGCATCGGCATCGGTCACTCCATCGCCATTATCGTCATCGTCATCTGCTGTGGTCAGACCGTCGTTGTCGTAGTCATCCGGATTATTGTCCAGCGTCAGGCCGGACGCTGCCTGACAGTCACTGTCGCAGCCATCCGCCCAGCTGTCCGGATAGCCATCCAGATCTTCATCCTGCCAGACAGCTACAGAAGACGGGAACTGGTCCAGAGACAGACCCGATGCGGCAACACAGTCAGCATCGCAACCCACATTCCAAATATCCGGGTAACCATCTTTATCCATATCCCGTAACGCCGCCGGGTTATCTTTAAAGGCATCATCGTCGTCCAATGAGCCATCGCCATCACTGTCACGGTAAACCGTGCCGTTCAGATTCAGGCCCGGCAGTTGAGTACCCGTGCCGAAGTCCCAGTAAGCCACAACCTTGTTATCTCCATCGGTGTAGGTCGCATCGGCCCAACCTGAGTACAGCGTGGTATCCGTAACGCAACTGCTGTTATCGGCGGCAGTCGGGCACTGCAGCTCCGCCCGGGTAGCTCCCAGATAACCATCGGCAGCAAGGCTTCGCGAACTGGAGGCCTGACCTGTGCTGTCCATCGCCCAGTAACTGCTGCTGACCATGTTGGTGGTATATAGGCTATAGCCAATCAGACCACCAATTGAGTAATCAGCTTCAACGTATCCGGTCGCGAACGTATTAGTAATAGTGTTGTCAGAAGACAGGTAGCCAATCAACCCACCTACAAAGCCACTGCCGCTGACGGACCCCGTGGCATAACTGTTACTGACGGTATTATCAGTCGAGGCATAACCAATCAACCCTCCCACAGAGGTACTGCCGCTGACGGACCCTGTCGCATAACTGCCGCTTACTGTGCCGCTGTCGGCATAACCAAGCAGGCCACCCACATTCTCGTATCCAGCAACAACCCCGGTTGCGTAGCTGGTCGTAATATTACCTCCCTCTGTCCGGCCAGCCAGGCCACCCACAGAATCAGAGCCAGAGACCTGCATCAGCGCACCGGTCAGGCCCAGGTCATGGATATCAGCACCCCGCGCATAGCCGAACAAGCCAACATAAGAGGTTCTGCCACGGTCGATATACAGATTCAGGATCCGGAAACCGTTACCTTCAAACACAGCCGTAAAAGGATCGTTGTAATCGCCCAGCGGCTCCCAACCATCACCGTCATTCCAGTAATCGTCATCGGCATCCATCACACCGTCGGCGTGGGTGTCGAAATCCAGATCCACCGTCAGTTCGTAGCCTCGACAGAGGTTCTGTAACACACCGTTAATAATGTGGGCCGGGCAGCCACTACTGTCCGTCTCACCGCCCTCAGTCAGCGTCAGGCCGCTACCGTTCAGGTTGTAACGGATAGCATTCAGTTGCTCGAGTGAGGCAATGTCAATCAGACCATCCGAATCAGCATCGGCATCGGTCACACCATCGCCATTATCGTCATCGTCATCTGCTGTGGTCAGACCGTCGTTGTCATAGTCATCCGGGTTGCTGTCCAGCGTCAGGCCGGACGCTGCCTGGCAGTCACTGTCACAGCCATCCGCCCAGCTGTCCGGATAGCCATCCAGATCTTCATCCTGCCAGACAGCTACAGAAGACGGGAACTGGTCCAGAGACAGACCGGATGCAGCAATACAGTCGGCATCACAACCAAGGGTCCAGGCATCCGGGTAGCCGTCTTCATCCGCATCCAGCGACGCCGCCGGGTTATCTTTAAAGGCGTCATCGTCGTCCAGTGAGCCATCGCCATCACTGTCACGGTAAACCGTGCCGTTCAGATTCAGGCCCGGCAGTTGAGTACCCGTGCCGAAGTCCCAGTAAGCCACAACCTTGTCATCGCCATCACTATAAGTCGCATCCGCCCAGCCTGAGTACAGCGTGAGATCCGTGACGCAGCTACTGTTATCAGCCGCAGTCGGGCACTGCAGCTCCGCCAGGGTAACGCCCAGATAGCTATCGGCAGTACTGCTGTTATCACTGGAGACCTGACCTGTGCTGTCCTCCGCCCAGTAACTGCTGCTGACCATGTTGGTGGTATAAGGACTTTCATCGCCAATCAGACCACCGCCGCGGGAATTTGACTCGACGTATCCGGTCGCGAACGTATTTGTAATAGTGTTGTCAGAAGACAGGTAGCCAATCAGCCCGCCTACATAGCTATTGCCGCTGACGGACCCCGTGGCATAACTGTTACTGACGTTGGCGGCAGACGCTGCATAACCAATCAGTCCACCGACATAGCTATTACTGGCATATGCCTTTACTGGCCCTGCCGCATAACTGCCGGTTACTGTACTGTTAGCATAACCGATCAGGCCACCCGCATAGCTGGAAGTAGCCGTAACAGATCCGGTTGAGTAGCTGTTGACGATACTACTTTCCGTTATATAACCAGCCAGTCCCCCCACATACTTGAAAGCCGTAATCTGCATCAACACGCCGGCCAGGCCCAGATTGCGGATATCAGCGCCCTGCGCATAGCCAAACAAGCCAACGAAAGAGGTCCCGCTGCGGTCGATATACAGGTTCAGAATGCGGTAGCCATTACCCTCAAACACAGCGGTAAAGGGGTCATTGTTGCTACTGCTTATATAGCTTCCCACCGGCTCCCAGCCATCACCGTCATTCCAGTAATCATCACCGGCATCCATCACGCCATCGGCATTGGTGTCGAAATCCAGGTCCGCCGTCAGTTCGAAGCCGTTGCAGCCGCTATCCGGGCAGCCACTGCTGTCGCCGTAAAGTGTGGAACCATCAAGGTTATTGCGGATTTCATGCAGGTCGGCGAGATCATTAATCTCAATCAGACCATCATCATCCAGATCGTAATCTGTGCGGCCACCAGCGGCCTGAACAGACAGTGAGGAAGAAAAAAATGCGAGCGCAGACAGAATAAATACGAGTTTATTCATCAAGACCATCCCTGAATTTCAGCCAATCTCCGTTTGTGCCTGAGAGCTATGTCAGCAGGCGGCGGCATTGTATCGGCTGAGCGGCAGACATGTCCTGACAGAACGTCTGTCTGTTCAGCAGTCGTGATGATTTTTGCGGAATTGAACGGTTTTTCTTTGCGTCAAACGGACACAAAAACCACTCATGGATGGAAAACGTCTAATACAAAAGAACTTATCTGACGGGAATACATTACTTCAGCCGCATATAGCCGCCCGGAACCTGCATCAGCCAGCCCTGCAATTCCAGATCCAGCAGCTGTGGCAGTAACTGCGGAATCGACAGAGCGGAACGGATGGCGATAACGTCCGTACTGGTGGCGGTGTAGTCGATATGCGTCACCAGGGATGGCACCTGAGCCGCTGCCTCCGGCTGCAGTGGCAGTTCTGTCTGCTGCCCGGCCACCTGACTGCCAGCCCCGCTGCCGGCCGGTTGCAGAGCCAGCTCGGTCAGAATATCGGCGGCGCTCTGTACCAGACAGGCGCCGTCACGGATCAGCTGATGACAACCATGACTGAGCGGGTTGGTCACCGCTCCCGGCAGGGCAAACACTTCCCGCCCCTGCTCTGCTGCCAGCCGTGCGGTAATCAGCGAGCCACTTTTCAGCGCCGCTTCCACCACCACCACGCCCAGACTCATGCCACTGATGATGCGGTTACGTGACGGAAAGTGCGCCGGCTGGGGCTGAGTGCCCGGCGGGAATTCCGCCAACAGCAGGCCACTCTGCATCACCATCTGCGCCAGCCCCAGGTGGCGCTGTGGATAAATCACATCCGGACCACTGCCCAGAACGGCAATGGTCCGTCCGCCCCGCACAGCACCATGGTGAGCAGCACCATCAACTCCCAGTGCCAGTCCGCTGACCACCGTCAGCCCGGCGGCGGCCAGTTCTGCAGCCGTTGTCTGCGCCCACTCCAGTCCATAAGGTGTCGGATTACGGCTGCCGACCATGGCAATCATCGGCTGTTGCAGGGCTTGCAGGTCGCCATGGTAATACAGGAACAGAGGCGCATCCCGCAGGCTGGCCAGAGCTTCCGGATACGGTGCAATACCGGCCAGCATCACGCCGCAGCGGTTATGCTGACGCCATTGCTGCAGCTGCTGAAAGCCGTCGTCCAGAGAACGGTCCTGCGCCCAGCGTTGCGCCGCCGCCGGTTTCAGCCCCATGGCAATCAGTTGTTCAGCGGTGCAGGAGAGTAATGCGGCAGGATGATCCAGCTGGCTGCGGATCTCATTGAGGGTGACATTGCCGACGCCCGGCAGGCGTGAAAGACGCCACCAGGCCCGTAACAGCTCGTCCCTGAGCATGTGGGATTCCTTATAAATCGGGGCTCTGCACCTTATCGCCTACCCGTAACGGCCGGGTGGCGCGCATGATCAGACCGTAAGACATTTTATCGTACGCGCGGAATACCATCAGTGAACCCGCACGCTCGTCCGGCAGCCGGACTTTCTCTTCCGCCACACGGTCATAAACAATGCTGCCGGCCTTCATAATCATCAGCACCGAACCGGGCGACAGGCCATCGCGGGTACCGCGGTTCAGCACCACCACATCGTACTGACCAACCTGATTTACGCCGCCGGAAACCGCCAGAATCTGGCCGTTCACGGCCGCTTCCGGTGGTTTCGGATAATAATTGGCCAGCAGTTCGCGGTCTTCGGTCGGCAGCAGCAGATCGCCGATGGCCACCTGCTGGTTAGTGCGTTCAAGCTCAACCGTCACGATATCGCCCTGCTGATCGATGATGCGGCCCATACCGATATCGGTGGCTTCGAGGCCCAGAATCTCTTCCGTTTCCGGGTCCTGATAGACCTGTCCTTTGCGGAAAATGCCATACGCCGCAGCGACTTCACCGTCAAACTGACCACGGGCATAGACCTTACCGCCAGCGCCCATCAGCAGCCGGTCATCCTCACCGGATAACACATGTGGCGCTGTCGCCAGTACCATCGGCTCAACCACGCGGTGCTCGCGCAGGAAGCTGCTGATGGCATCCTGCGGAATGGCAGGAATTGCGGATTCAATCGGCTCGACACGGACAGAAGGCTGCATCTTCACCGTGCCCGGGGAGAGTTTCACCGTGCGGCTGGCATCACCACGGCGGGTCACGGTAACCCGTGCCTGACCATCAATCATCACCAGACCAATTTCATCACCGGGGAAAATCAGGTGCGGGTTTCTGATCTGTTCGTTCTGATACCAGATCTCCGGCCATTCCCAGGGGTCGTTGGTAAAGCGCTCGGAGATATCCCACAGGGTATCGCCTTTCTTTACGATATACGTCCGCGGTGCATCGGATTTCAGCGTCAGCGCACTGACGCTGACAGAAAGACCCACCAGACCAGCCATCAGAATGCCCTTGATGGTTTTGCTCATCCTGTATTCCCTTTATCATTAGCGGATTGACAATCACGCATTGAAACTCATTGCCTGACCCGCATCTTAGCAAGTCAGCCGCACTCAGTTCTATAAAAGTACGCAACTCTATGGCCATACTCGAAATTTTAGAATACCCGGACCCCAGATTACGCACCAAGGCCCAGCCAGTGGCCGAAGTGGATGAGCGGGTACGCAACATTGTCGACGATATGTTCGACACCATGTATCAGGCGCCGGGCATCGGTCTGGCCGCCACTCAGGTTAATGTCCACGAACGTATCATTACCATTGATATATCCGAGGATAAAAGCGAACCGTTAACATTTATTAACCCTGAGATCACCGTACTCGAAGGTGAACCGGAAACCATGCAGGAAGGCTGCCTGTCGGTACCAGGGTTTTATGAAGAAGTGACCCGGATCGAACACTGCCTGGTGAAGGCCACCGGCCGCGACGGCAAGCCGTTCGAACTGGAGTGCCGTGGCCTGCTGGCGGTCTGCATTCAGCACGAGGTGGACCATCTGGAAGGCAAGCTGATGGTCGATTACATCTCGCCCCTGAAGCGTAACCGCATCAAAGGCAAGCTGGAAAAGAAACACAAGCTTGAAGCCCGGCAGGGTAAATAACCGATGGCCTTACGCATTCTGTTTGCCGGCACCCCGGATTTTGCCGCCGTGCACCTGCGCGCCCTGATTGAGTCAGAGCACGAGGTCATCGGTGTTTACAGCCAGCCCGACCGGCCAGCCGGCCGCGGGAAAAAACTGCAGCCCAGCCCGGTCAAACAGGTGGCGCTGGAGCACCAGCTGCCGGTTTATCAGCCGCTGAATTTCAAAGACCCGGCCGCGGTTGAACAACTGCAGAGCCTGCAGGCCGATGTCATGATCGTCGTCGCTTATGGCCTGATCCTGCCGCAGAACGTGCTCGATGCACCGCGTTACGGCTGCCTGAATGTACATGCATCTCTGCTGCCACGCTGGCGTGGTGCGGCGCCGATCCAGCGCTGTATTGAAGCCGGCGACAAGGTTACCGGCATCACCATTATGCAGATGGATGCCGGCCTTGATACCGGCGACATGCTCAGTAAAGTCACCACCGGCATCAGCGCAGACGACACCGGCGGCAGCCTGCATGACCGGCTGGCCGATATGGGTCCGGCGGCACTGCTGGCCACCCTGCAGAAGCTCGAAGCCGGCGAACTGCAGCCTGAACAACAGAACGACGCACAGGCCTGTTACGCCCACAAGCTGAGCAAGCAGGAAGCGCTGCTCGACTGGTCACAGCCGGCTGCAACACTGGCGCTGCGCGTGCGTGCCTTCAATCCTTTCCCGATGGCTTACACCCTGCTCGGCGATGAGCGCATCCGGGTGCTGATGGCAGAACCGCTGACCAAAGTCACTCACCTGTTGCCCGGCACCATCGCCAATGTCAGCGCCCAGGGGCTGGATGTCGCCTGCGCCGAAGGCGTACTGCGTATCACCCGCCTGCAGCTGGCCGGTAAAAAGCCGATGTCGGTGGCGGAAGTGATTCTCGGCCACCCGCAATTATTCCAGCCCAATCACATGCTGGCGTCTGACCTGTGAGCGCCCCATCTCCCTGGGATAACGCCCGCAGCACCGTCCTCAGCGCCCGTCGTGCCGCCGCCACCGCGGTCAGCGCGGTCATGGCTGGCCAGTCACTGAATCAGTGCCTGCCACCGCTGGAAGATAAAGTGGAAGCGGCCGACCGCGGCTTCCTGCGCGATCTGACCCTCGGCAGCTGCCGTCACTTTCAGCGCCTCAACGCCCTCAGCAAAATTCTGCTGAAAAACCCGTTCGGGCCGGAAGATCAGGATCTGCACGCGCTGCTGATCATCGGCCTCTACCAGCTCGCCATTCAGGGCAAGGCACCGCACGCCGCCGTGCACGCCACCGTCGACGTCTGCGAAGAGCTAGGCAAAGGCTACGCCAAGCCGGTCATCAATGCCTGCCTGCGCCGCTATGGCCGCGAGTACGAATCCCTGCTGCCGCCACTGGATGACAATCCGGTTACCGCCACCAGTCACCCGAAATGGCTGGTCAAAATGCTGACCAAAGCCTGGCCGCAACAGTGGCCGGACATTCTGCAGCAGAACAACGAACGGCCGCCGCTCTGTCTGCGTGTGAACATCCGCCATGGCAGCCGCGCGGATTATCTTGAGCGTCTGCAGGCAGAGGGCATTGAAGCCCGGCCGGCACCTTATTCTGACGTGGGCATTTATCTGGCAGAATCCTGCGACGTCACCCAACTGCCCGGTTTCGCTGATGGCGATGTCAGTGTGCAGGACGAAGCCGCACAGCTGGCCGCCCAACTGCTGGCACCGCAGGACGGTGAACGCATCCTCGATGCCTGCGCCGCCCCCGGTGGCAAAACCTGCGCGCTGCTGGAACGTGCCGCGGCCCGGGTCGTGGCGCTGGATATTGAAGAAAGCCGCCTCGGCCGGGTGCATGAAAACCTTGCGCGTCTGCAATTAACAGCGGACGTGGTCTGCGCCGATATGGCCACGCCGGCCTCCTGGTGGGACGGTGAACCATTCGATGCCATCCTGCTGGATGCGCCCTGTTCCGCCACCGGCGTGATCCGCCGTCATCCGGATATCAAGATGCTGCGCCGCCGTGAGGATATTGAGCAGCTGGCGGTGTTGCAGGCCAGCCTGCTGGCCAGCGCCTGGTCTCTGCTGAAGCCCGGAGGCCGCCTGCTGTATGCCACCTGTTCCGTGCTGCCGCAGGAAAACAGTGAGCAGATCCGCCGCTTTGCTGACGCAACGCATGACCTGACACTGCAGAAACTGGACTTTTCGTGGGGAAACCCCTGTAATGCCGGGCGACAACTGCTGCCACAGCAGGGCGGTCACGACGGTTTCTACTACGCTCTGATGACGAAAGCAGAGTAAGACAGAATAACACTGCCAGCGTGGCGGTTCGGGGTACAGAGACAGTATGAAAATCATCATCCTGGGAGCCGGTCAGGTCGGCGGTTCGCTGGCGGAAAACCTCGCCAACGAACAGAACGATATTACCGTGGTCGACACCGATGCCGACCGCCTGCGTGAACTGCAGGACCGCATCGACATCAAGACCGTTCTCGGCCGCGGCTCTTACCCCAATATTCTGCGTGACGCCGGCGCCGATGACGCCGACATGCTGATCGCCGTCACCAACTCCGACGAGACCAATATGGTCGCCTGTCAGGTGGCTTATACCCTGTTCCGCACGCCGACCAAAATCAGCCGCATCCGCACCGGTCAGTACCTGAAACAGGCCGATCTGTTCCGCGCCGACGCCTTTCCCATCGACGTGCTGATTTCACCCGAGCAGGTGGTCACCAACTATGTCAGCCGCCTGCTGCAGTATCCGGGGGCGCTGCAGGTGATGGACTTCGCCGACGGCCTGGCACAGCTGGTCGCAGTGAAAGCCTATTACGGCGGCCCGCTGGTCGGACAGGCCATTCATCATCTGAAGAATCACCTGCCCAATATTGATTCCCGGGTGGCGGCGGTGTTCCGCCGCAACAAAGCGATTGAGCCCACCGGTGACACCATCATTGAAGCCGACGACGAGGTGTTCTTTGTCGCCGCGCGGGAAAACATCCGCCGGGTGATGAAAGAGCTGCGCCGCGAAGAAGATTCCTACAAGCGGGTGATGATCGTCGGTGGCGGTAATATCGGTTACCGGCTGGCGCGCTCGCTGGAGAAGCAGTATCAGATCAAGATCATTGAACACTCGCCACAACGTACCGAGTTCCTCAGCGAACACCTGAGCCGCAGTGTGGTACTGCTGGGCAGCGCCACCGACAAAACCCTGCTGGAAGAAGAAAACATCGAGAGCACGGACGTATTCTGTGCCCTGACCAACGACGACGAGGTCAACATCATGTCGTCGCTGCTGGCCAAACGGCTGGGCGCCCGCAAGGTGATCACCCTGATCAACAAAGCCGCTTATGTCGACCTGGTACAGGGCGGCATGGTCGATGTGGCACTGTCGCCCCAGCAGGCCACCATTGGCAGTCTGCTTACGCACGTAAGGCGTGGCGACGTAGTGAATGTTCACTCACTGCGCCGTGGTGCCGCCGAGGCCATTGAGGCCATTGCCCACGGTGACAGCCGTTCATCCAAGGTGGTCGGACGTAAGATCCGCGAAATCAAACTGCCGCCGGGCACTACCATCGGTGCCATTGTGCGCGGTGAGGACGTGATTATGGCCACCTCCGATGTGGTGGTGGAATCCAACGATCACGTGATTCTGTTTGTGATGAACAAAAAACACATCGCGGATGTGGAGCGTCTGTTCCAGGTCGGCCTTGGCTTCTTCTGAGGATCCGGCTCGCTTATGCACCTGACCGTCATTGCGCGTATTCTGGGTATTTTTCTGATGCTGTTCAGCATCGCCATCCTGCCCCCGATTCTGGTGTCCGTCTGGTATGACGATGGCGCCACCAGTGCCTTTATCACGGCGATGGCGCTGGTATTCGGCATCGGTTTTACCTTCTGGCTGCCGGTGCGTTCGGTACGTCAGGAACTGCGTACCCGTGACGGCTTCCTGATCGCGGCGCTGTTCTGGCTGACGCTGGGGCTGGCCGGCACCCTGCCGTTTATGCTGTCAGAAAATCCCGGGCTGGGGTTTGCGGATGCCTTCTTTGAATCCCTGTCCGGCTGGACCACCACCGGCGCCACCGTCATGACCGGGCTGGAGTTCCTGCCCAAATCCATTCTCTGGTACCGCCAGCAGCTGCAGTGGATGGGTGGCATGGGCATTATCGTGCTCGCGGTCGCGATTCTGCCAATGCTCGGCATTGGTGGTATGCAGCTGTACCGGGCGGAAATGCCGGGGCCGATGAAGGATTCCAAGCTGACACCGCGCATCGCCGAAACCGCCAAGGCGCTGTGGTACATCTATCTGTTTCTGACCATTGCCTGTGCGCTGGCTTACTGGGCCGCCGGCATGGGTCTGTTCGACGCCGTGGTGCACAGCTTTGCCACCGTCGGCATTGGCGGTTTTTCCACCTATGATGCCTCCATCGGCCACTTCGACAGCCCGCTGATCGAGGCCATCGCCATCTTCTTTATGTTGATTGCGGCGCTGAATTTCTCGCTGCATTTTTATGCCTGGCGCAACAAAACCCTGAGCCATTACTGGCAGGATTCGGAACTGAAGTTCTTCTTTCTGGTGATGGCCGGCGGTGCGGTGATGACGATTTCTGCCCTCTGGTACACCGGCACCTTCGATTTCGGCCAGTCAGTGCGTTACGGTCTGTTCGAGCTGGTATCGGTGGCCACCACCGCCGGCTTCGGCACCTCTGACTTCTCAGTCTGGCCGGTATTCCTGCCGGTACTGCTGTTTATGATGGCCTTTATCGGCGGTTGCACCGGCTCCACCGGTGGCGGCATGAAGGTGATCCGTGTGCTGCTGATTTATAAGCAGGGGGTGCGTGAAATCCACCGCCTGATTCACCCCAATGCGGTCATTCCGGTGAAAATCAGCAACCGCGCGGTGCCGGGCAGGATTCTGGATGCGGTGTGGGGTTTCTTTGCCATGTATATCGTCACCTTTATGGTTATGATGCTGGCGCTGATGGCGACCGGGCTGGATCAGGTCACTGCCTTCTCTGCCGTCGGTTCCTGTCTGAATAACCTCGGCCCCGGGCTGGGTGATGTGTCCACCCACTACGGCGATATTTCGGATACCGCCAAGTGGTTGCTGGCGCTGACCATGCTGCTCGGCCGGCTGGAAATTTTTACCCTGCTGGTGCTGCTCAGCCCGCGTTTCTGGCGCAGCTGAGCCTGCCTGTCCCGCCGCTTATGGCACCCCGGCAATGCGGTACGGATCTTTTTCCTTGCCGCCGCCGGGCTGGCGTTTGAAGCGTTTGTAAGTCCACTGATACTGCTCCGGGCAATGCTCAACGCAGGCTTCAACACCGCGGTTCATCGCCGCCGCTGCCACTTCCCGGTCGTCAGCATAAATCGCCTCATCCGCTGCCAGAAAATACACATCAAAGCCTTTGCCCTCCGGCAGGCGCCGGGTGAAAGCAAACACCGCACGGGCTCCGGTGCGCGCCAGCAGCTCCTGCGGCATTTTCGGTGTCAGTGCGCTCATTCCCATAAAAGGCGCAAAAATGCCGCTGCGTTCTTTCGGTTCCTGATCCGGCAGCACCCCCACCATGCCGCCTTTACGCAGCGTCGAGAACAGAGCCTTCACCCCGGCCGAAGTAGTCGGCACCAGATTACCGCCGGTGGCTTCACGACGGCGGTGCATCCACTGATCGAACACGGCATTTTTCGCCGGCCGGTACATCGCGGTCAGCTCAGCCTGTGCGGCCAGATAGGTGTTGAGCAGCTCCCAGTTGCCCAGATGCGGTGCCAGCACCAGCAGGCCCCGCTCATCTGCCAGCGCGTCATCCAACAGATTTTTGTTATGCACATGGCGGATCAGCTGCAGGCAGCGCTGCGGCGAATAGCCCCACATCGCCCCCATTTCGGCGGCCACCATACCGTTCTGCAGCAGGGTATCGTGCACCAACTGCTCCTGTTCCGCGGCATTCAGCTGTGGATAACAGTGACGGATATTCACCCGCGCCACTTCACGCGAGCGGGTCCGGCGCCACCACAACATGCGGCCCAGCAGACGCCCGCCTCTCTGTGCCAGCCCCAGTGGCATCAGGCTCAGCAGCCGGATAACACCGATTACCAGATATCCCGTCAGTGCCTTCAATGTCTTCACCCTTCTGTTACGGAAGGCGGCAGTTTACCCGCTGCTGCCGGCCGGCAAAACACCCGGCAGGCCGGCACTGCTCTGCTAGACTCAATTGATCCCGTTAAATATTCATTACCGCCTGATGATTAACCTCGAAGAAACCCTGAAGGATAAGCGCATCCTGATCATTGATGATCTGGTTGAGGCGCGCAGTTCCCTGAAAAAAATGATTACCATGCTCGGCGCCAGCCAGCCGGATTCGGCCACCGATGGCCGCGAAGCCATGGAACTGATCCTGCAGAAGGATTACGACATCGTCCTCTCCGATTACAACCTCGGCAAAGGTAAGGATGGTCAGCAGGTGCTGGAAGAAGCGCGCTACTGCAACCGCCTGCGCGCCAGCTCGCTGTTTATTCTGGTCACCGGTGAAAACGCCGTCGATATGGTGATGGGGGCACTGGAATATGAGCCCGACAACTACATCACCAAGCCCTTTACGCTGAATATGCTGCGCGAGCGGCTGATCCGCATTATTACCATCAAGGAACGCCTCGCCGGGGTCGATCAGGCGATTGACAACGATGATACTGACGGAGCCATTCAGCTGGCCGAAGCACTGCTGGCCAGCGATAAAAAAATGCGTATGCCGCTCACCCGTGTACTGGGCAAACTCTATATCCGCCAGCAGCGTTACAATGAAGCCATCCGCGTGTATTCGGCTCTGCTCAACCAGCGCTCGGTGTCGTGGGCACGTCTGGGGCAGGCGATCTGCATGCACTTTCTCGGTGACTCGCGCGGCGCCCTGGCCATCATCCAACAGACGCTGGTTGCCCACCCGCTGTACGTCCAGTGTTACGACTGGAGTGCCATTATTCTCAACAGTCTGGGCAAGCCGCTGGAAGCCCAGAAGCAGCTGGAAAAAGCCGTGGCCATCTCCCCCAAAGCCGTGCTGCGGCAGATGGAGCTGGGGCGCATCGCCTATGCCAATGAAGACTACCCGGTCGCCGAAGCCGCCTTTGAGGCCGCCATCCGTCTGGGCCGCAATTCCTGCTACAAAACCTCAAAAAACTATCTGCAGTTCACCCAGAGCGTGCGTCATCTGCTGGGCTCCGCGCAGGGCCGCGAACAACGCACCCGGGCCGATAAAGTATTCCGCGCCATCGAAGAACTGCGTCAGGACTACGCCGGTCAGGACAGCGTGATGTTCGAAAGCAGCATCGCCGAAGGTAAAACCTACGTCGCCCTGAAAGACGACGACAAAGCCCGCCAATCCGCTAAGCGGGCGGAGGAAGTGCTGCAGCGCATGAAAGAGCCGAGCGCCGAACAGCAGCTGCAGATGACCGAAGCCTATATCGATACCGGCCAGCATGTGAAAGCCAAGAAGATGCTGCGCACCCTGCGCGACAGCGGCCTCAGTGGCCCGTCGCTGCAGCAGCTGGATACGCTGGAAACCAATCTCAATCAGGTGGTGATCCGCGAACACGCTGCCGCGCTTAACTCAACCGGCGTCGGGGCTTATGAAAAAGGCGATTATGCCAATGCCGTCATCGCCTTCGACGAGGCCGCCTCCTATGATGAAGCCGGGGTTTCCGTGCTGCTGAATGCGATTCAGGCCAAGCTCAGCCTGATTGAAAACACCCAGATAGACGTCGATCAGCTGCGCGACTGCTATCGCTATTTCCAGAGAGTGGGCAAAATCGGTGATAATGATGAACGATTTGAACGATACGAGCGTCTGAAGAGCACCTTTATGCGGCTGAAACGTGCCGCGGGAATGTAACAGGGAAAACCGATGAAATTCGAACACATTGCCGGCGCAGTTATCCACGATCTGAAAAACCAGCTGCAGGCACTGCTAGATTATGAACAGGAAGCCCTGTCGCATATTCCCAAACGCTACCACCACCATCTGGAACCCATCCTGCAGCGCACCAACCGACTGAAGAACGACACCCTGCAGATGGTCAGCCTGTTCCGTCTGGAACAGAAGTCCGCCTTTCCGATGGATGACGCCTGGCCGCACGACACCGCCGCCGACGCCATTGAATCCACCCAGCTGCAGTTCCCGACCATCCAGTTTCACAACGAAATCGGCGAAGACTGTCAGGGGTTCTACAACGAAAGCCTGCTCAATCTGGCGCTGATCACCATGATCACCAACAGCGCTCAGGCCGGCGCCACCCATATCCATATCAGCGCCGACGACAGTCAGGGCCTGTCGATCTGTGTGGAAGACAATGGCCATGGTTTTGAAGACAGCATCCTCAACGGTGAGCAGGAAACCACCAAAACCGAAGGCACCGGCATGGGCCTGTTCTTTATCCGCCTGATTGCTGAAGCGCACAAAACCGGCGAAGAAATCGGCCGTGTCAGCTACGGCAACCGTTCCGGTGGCGGTGCTTCAGTGTGTATTCACTTACCCTGAAGCGCACTCAGCCGGCGGAAATCCTGCCGCCGGCCGCCACAGCAACACAACTCAGCCCCTGTAATCATCGCTCAGCGCTGCTATAATCCGGCGTCTTTTTATTTTGCAGACCATGCACACTCTTTGAGAATTCAGGAATCCCACCGTGAGTCAGAGTCGCCATAACGTCAAAACCTTCCAGGGCCTGATCGCTGCCCTGCAGGAATACTGGTCCGAACAGGGCTGTGTGATTAACCAACCCCTCGATATGGAAGTGGGTGCCGGGACATTCCACACCGCGACCTTCCTGCGGGCCATCGGCCCGGAAAACTGGAGCTCCGCTTACGTGCAGCCCAGCCGCCGTCCGACCGACGGCCGTTACGGTGAAAACCCGAACCGCCTGCAGCACTACTACCAGTTTCAGGTGGTGATGAAACCGAACCCGGTGGATATTCAGGAAAAATACCTCGAATCGCTGAAAGCCATGGGCATCGACACCACAGTGCACGACGTGCGTTTCGTCGAAGACAACTGGGAATCGCCGACGCTCGGCGCCTGGGGTCTGGGCTGGGAAGTGTGGCTCAACGGTATGGAAGTGACTCAGTTCACCTACTTCCAGCAGGTGGGCGGTCTGGAATGTTTCCCGGTGACCGGTGAGATCACCTACGGTCTCGAGCGTATCGCCATGTACCTGCAGGAAGTGGATTCCGTTTACGATCTGGTGTGGACTTACGGCCCGGACGGCAAAGCCGTCACTTACGGCGATGTGTTCCACCAGAACGAAGTGGAGCAGTCGGCTTACAACTTTGAGCACGCCGATGTCGACTTCCTGTTCACCGCCTTTAACCAGTACGAAAAAGATGCCCTGCGCCTGATCGACGCCAGCCTGCCGCTGCCCGCTTACGAACAGGTACTGAAAGCCTCCCACACCTTCAACCTGCTGGATGCCCGCGGTGCGATCTCCGTGACTGAGCGTCAGGGTTATATCCTGCGCGTGCGCACCCTGGCCCGGGCCGTTGCTCAGGCTTACTTCAACAGCCGTGCTGAAAAAGGCTTCCCGCTGGCGGACGAAGCCAACCGTGCTGACGTCCTTGCCAAATACGAAGCGCAGAAAGCTGAGCAGGCTGAAAAAGCTGAGAAAAAAGCCCAGGAGAAGAAGTAATGAGCCGCGATTTTTTAGTTGAACTGGGTACCGAAGAACTGCCGCCGAAGGCGCTGAAAAATTTATCCGCTGCCTTTACCCAAGGTATTGAAGACGGCCTGAAAGACGCCGGCCTGAGTTTTGGCGAGGTCGTTTCCTTTGCCGCACCACGCCGCCTGGCCGTGCGCATTGCCGCCCTGGAAGAACAGCAGGCCGACAAAGAAGAAACTCTGTACGGCCCGCCAGCCAAGATCGCTTTTGACGCCGATGGCAAGCCAACCAAAGCCGCCGTTGGTTTCGCCGAACGTGCCGGCGCCGATGCCTCCCAGCTGGAAACCGCACCGGAATCCCACGGCAAAAACGCCGGTAAGCTGATGCTCAACCGCGTAATCAAAGGCAAACAGACCAGCGAACTGCTGGGCGATATCGTCGCCAACAGTCTGGATAAACTGCCGATTCCGAAGCGTATGCGCTGGGGTGCTTCGCGCGTTGAATTCGTGCGTCCGGTGCAGTGGCTGGTGATGCTGTTCGGTAACGACGTGGTCGATGCCGAAGTGCTGGGTCTGAAAGCCGGTAACACCTCCCGTGGTCACCGCTTCCATGCGCCGGGCGAAATCGTACTGAGCGCGCCGGGTGAATACGAAGGCAAACTGCGTGCGGCTTACGTGATGGCCGACTTCGCTGAGCGTTCTGCGCTGATCAAAGAACAGGTCACAGCCGAAGGTAAAAAACTCGGCGGCGAAGCGGTCATCGACGACGACCTGCTGGACGAAGTGACCGCGCTGAACGAATGGCCGGTAGCACTGGCCGGTTCCTTCGACGAAGACTTCCTGCGCGTACCGCCGGAAGCGCTGATCTCCTCCATGAAAGAGCATCAGAAATATTTCCACGTGATGAAAGACGGCAAACTGCTGCCGAACTTCATCACCATCGCCAACATCGAATCGAAAGATCCGGCGCAGGTGATTTCCGGTAACGAAAAAGTGATCCGTCCGCGTCTGGCGGATGCCGCTTTCTTCTGGGATACCGACCGCAAACATCCGCTGGCCAGCCGTTTCCCGAAACTGGAAAACGTGGTGTGGGTCAATGGTCTGGGCTCCATCGCCGACAAAACCCGCCGCATCAGCGCACTGGCCACAAAAATTGCCGAGCAGCTGGGTGCTGACGAAGTGCTGGTGCAGCGCGCTGCGCACCTGTGCAAAAACGATCTGGTGTCGAACATGGTGTTCGAATTCACCGACCTGCAGGGTCTGGCCGGTAAATACTACGCCGAGCACGATGGCGAACCGGAAGAAGTGTGCGCGGCCATGATCGAACAATATATGCCGGCCTTCGCCGGTGATGCACTGCCGGAAACTCAGACCGGTACGCTGATCGCACTCGCCGACCGTCTCGACAGTCTGGCAGGCCTGTTCGGTACCGGCCAGATTCCGACCGGCTCCAAAGACCCGTTCGCCCTGCGCCGTGCGTCGCTGGGTGTGCTGCGCATTCTGGTGGAAAAACAGATCAATATCGAACTCGGCACCCTGATCGACTGGGCGCTCGATAACGACTGGGCGGCAGAACTGAAGGCCGATACCAAAGCCGTACTCACCGACTACCTGCTGGACCGCTTCAGCGCCTGGTACGCCGACGAAAACATTCCGGCCGGCGTGTTCCAGTCCGTGCGTGCTATCGGCATCACCAACGCGCTGGATATCAACCGCCGGGTACAGGCTGTGCATCAGTTCAGCCAGCATGAATCCGCCGCCTCCCTGGCAGCGGCCAACAAGCGGGTTTCCAACATTCTGGCAAAAAATGGCGGCGACTCCGTGTCTGCTGACGTTGACGCCGGTCTGTTTGAAGCGGCGGAAGAAAAAGCCTTGTTTGAACAGATGACCGGCCTGAAAGACCTGATTATTCCGTCACTGAGCAAAGGCGATTACGCCACTGCACTGGAAGCATTATCCACGCTGCGTGATGTGGTCGATGCCTTCTTCGACAATGTGATGGTGATGGCCGATAACGAAGCGGTGAAAAATAACCGTCTGGCGCTGCTGAAACAGCTGCAGAATCTGTTTATCGGTATCGCGGATATTTCCCTGCTGTAAACATACAGCGGAATATTGGCCAATAAAAAAGGAGAGACTTTTCAGTCTCTCCTTTTTTATTGGCTGTATTTATTGTTATCTCAGCACAATTTATTCACCGCGCAGAATTTCTTTCATCATAATGCGCTCTTCCTGCGGGTCATCCGCATTGGCCTGCCACTGCATCCATTGGGTCAGGGAAATGGATAACTGCAGTGAATAATCGAGCGAAATCCATTCACTGCGTTGCGTGCCATAATCCGGCACCCCGTCACCCATGACGTTTACCGGCCCGTCCTTGGTCTGCACCGTCATATTAAAGGGTTTACCCGCCGGTACATTGGCGAAATAAATGCTGTCGATGGCACTGAAGCTGATGCCATTTTTCACGTTTGCCGGTGCGCCACTGCGATCAGTACCGGTATTTAAATCGGTGGCATCCGGTGTCACACACTCGTGCGTAATATTGCCGGAAAACTGTGACAGCAGCGGTGGCGTGGTGACGTTATTATCCGGTACTGACGCCGTACCGTGACAGGACATGCAGGAGCTGTTGGCATTGTCTGCCGGGCCATTCAGGCGGAAATTACAACCCAGGTGACCCATACGTTTCATCACATCATCACCACCGTATTTATTCAGCTCATCCACGGTATCCCAGAAAATCACTTCCTCAGCAAAGCCTTTGCTTTTCACGTCCGGCGGATAGTCATACGCCAGTCCGCCCGCCGGTGGCGTGTCATTGCCCCACATCACGCCCAGCAGGCTGATGCGCTTCCACGGGTCGGCTTCATCAGCCTTACGCTGACCATCGGCGACAAAGGTTCCGAATACCCATTGAGTGCCCGGCGCGCGGCTGTCCTTGACGGCAAAATCAAACTGCAGCAGGCGTACCGGTCCCCATTCGGTCGTGCTGCGCGGACACTGCTGGCTTTCTTCGATCAGGGTACATTCGTTACCTTCTGCCGGTGTGCAGTGGCAGAAAGACGGGTCAGAAATATTGGCCTGCCAGGCTGGCTGATGTGCCAGTACCGGCAGCTGTTTTTCCGTCGCAGTATTGAACAGGGGTTTGCCGACCACCGCCCCTTCGTGAAAACTGACATCCTGCTGCGGAATCACCGCGTTACCATCCTGCTGCCAGACCGTGCCGAGGGTGTAGGCCGCGGTGGCATTGAAGAAACCCACCGCCCACATGGTGGTATCTATGTTGCCGGCCGGAGTGGAAAAAGTGACCGGCGCTTCCCGGGTCAGACCATGAGTGAATTCACGTCCGCTCATGGCGTCGTAGGTCTGGAACGGAATACTGAACCACGGGCGGATACTGTTGCTGCATACATCCCAGTCTTCCATGCCCGGACGGTTCACATTGCCCTGCTGGATATAATCCATCACCAGCCAGCCATATTCGTACGCCAGCTGCTTTTTCGTGGCTGCCGGCGTGGAGGCAGTAAACAACGCGTCAAAACGTCCGTCACGCCATTTCTGTGCGGCTTTATCATCCACCGGCTGGCGCGGGTAACGGTCAGATAACCGGAATACCGGCCCGCTCCAGTCAGCCGGCGGAACATTACTGATTTCCTGTCCGGCCCACATCGGGGCAAATTTCTGCGCCGGGTCCTGCCAGTAAGATGGCCAGGTACCGCTGCAGTTATCAACTATGACGGCCGCAGGGCTGGCGGCCGCTTTCTTCGCCGCCGTCTGATCATCGCCTTTACAAGCGGTCAGCAACAGACCGCTGGCACACAGAAGCAGCGCCGCACTGCGCTGCAGGGATTGAACGTCCATATCGTATTTCCTTACTGAGTTATTGTTGTTATCAGAAAGCTGACATTAGCAGCCACCGTCAGGACGAAGAACTGGCAGCACGGTATACTCAGACTTAATAATCAGAAACAGGAAAACGCATGAAACTCATCATCCTCGACCGCGATGGCGTGCTGAATCAGGATTCCGACGACTACGTGAAGTCCGTGGATGAATGGATCGCCATTCCCGGCAGTGCCGAAGCGGTCGGGCGCCTGTGCCGTGCCGGTTATACCGTCGCCGTGGCCACCAATCAGAGCGGTCTGGCACGGGGGTATTTCAGCGCCGCGGACCTGGCGGCCATGCATGAAAAAATGACCGCACTGGTCAGCGCCGCCGGCGGAGAATTTGCGTATATTGCTTTCTGCCCGCACGGTCCGGATGACCAGTGTGATTGCCGTAAGCCACTGCCAGGGCTGATTCATCAGATTGAGCGGGCGCTGAACACCTCCGCCGCCGGCGCCTGGATGGTCGGTGATTCCATCCGCGATCTGCAGGCCGGGACGGCCGCCGGCTGCCGTCCGGTGCTGGTACGTACAGGCAAGGGTGCGAAGAGCGAAGCGAAACTGGCCGCCACGGCCGGGCTGGAACAAACGCCGGTGTATGACGACCTGGCGGCCTTCACTGATGCCTTACTGTCATCATAGGACCGTTCAGAAGGAAAGAGTTATGCCCTGCAGGCAACAGCCTGAGCGCGTTAACATGATATAAACGCACTGTTATCCCACAGCGTGACTCCTATGAAAGCGACACCGGACACAACAGGCCCTGAAACCGTTCCCCTGAACTGGCAACTGCGTACCCTGCTGTTTTATCTGTGCCTGATACTGATCACGCTGCTCTGGTTTATTCCCAGCTTTACCATCGGCATCTTCCTGCCACTGAAACTGCGCAATTACTTTGTTATGGGCATTCCCTGCCGCCTGGCCATCTGGTCCCTGCGACTGCTGTGCGGCGTGCGTTATGAGGTTGAAGGGCGGGAACATATTCCGCACGACGGCCGCGGCCATGTGCTGCTGAGCAAACATCAGAGCACCTGGGAAACCTTTTTCCTGCCGACCCTGATTGCCCCACATGTGCAGGTGGTGAAAAAAGAGCTGTTCTACCTGCCGCTGTTCGGCTGGATGCTGAACCTGATTCACCCCATCTTTATTGACCGCAGCAAGCGTACCGGCGCCATGAAGCAGGTACTTACTCAGGGTGCAGACCGCCTGAAATCAGGCATTCATGTGCTGGTATTCCCGGAAGGCACACGCGTGCAGCCGGGCAAACGCAAAGCCTTTTCCAAAGGTGGTGCCATGCTGGCCACCAAGAGTCAGGCGCCGGTGATCGCCATCGCCCACAACTCCGGTGAGCACTGGCCGAACACCTCCTGGGTCAAACGTCCGGGCACCATTAAGGTGGTGATCAGCCCGGTGATGGAAAGTACCGATATCACCACGGCGGAACTGAGCAGCCGCACCGAGCAATGGATCAACGATCAGGTCGAGCGTATCTCCGCCACCCCTTTCGGGGGCGAACTGGTCACCGACGGCACCAGCGGCAAGCGCTTCTGACAGCAGCGCGTCTCTGCCCTGATACGGCTGAGACGGATTGCTGATATCCAAGCGCCGGCCAACGCGGTAAAGTCGCGGCCAGAGAATGCTGCCCCGGGCCTGCCCATGGGATTCTGCTTTCTCTGCTCCCCCGCAAAGGAGCCGGGCCGCGCTTGCGGCCCTCTTATTCTTCCGCTCTGATCCCCCCGCTTTCACGCACCAGCCGGACATTGGCATTGGGCGCCTGCCCCTGCTTGTCTTCGCCGAAATAGATGGTCTGATGCGGGAACGGAATTTCGATATTGCGTTCATCAAAGGCGATCTTCATGCGCCGGTTAAATTCACGCCCGACCGTCCATTTTTCGTGTGGCAGCGTCTTGGTACGCGCCTTGATGACGATGGCACTGTCGTCAAATTTATCCAGCCCGAGAATCTCAATCGGCTCCAGGATCAGCGGGCCGAATTTTTCGTCGGCTCGCAGCCCGGCATCCAGTTCCTTCAGGCAGGCAATCACCTCATCAACATTTTCGCGGTAAGCCACACCGACATTGAACAGGTAATAGCTGTACTCTTTGGTCAGGTTGCTGACGATGGTGACTTCACCAAAGGGGACGGTATGCACGGTACCGTCGAGGTCGCGCAGCTGGATTTTGCGGATCGTGATTTTCTCCACCACGCCGAATTTATCGCCCAGCTGCACCACATCACCGATCTGCAGCAGATCTTCGAAGATCACCATGGCACCAGTAAGGAAGTCGCGCACCAGCGTCTGTGCGCCGAAACCGATGGCAATACCCAGTACCCCGGCACCGGCCAGCAGCGGCATGATATTCACGCCCAGTTCCGACAGCACCACCATCAGTGCCATCAGTGTCAGGGCAAACAGCAGCGCGTTGCGGATAATCGGTGTAATCGTCTGCAGCCTTGCCGGATTCAGGCGGCGGTTTTTGTACTCCACCACCTCCAGCGAAGCATTCACCCCTTCCCAGATCAGCAATACCAGCAGGAACACCACGACCAGCACAAAGCCGGTGCTGAACAGCCCGCTCAGTGCCGGCGCCTGGCTTTTGCCACCCTGATAGCTGGCAAACAGATGCAGTGCGGAATACAGCAGCAGCGCCAGACCGAGACCATAACCGGCCCAGCGCTGCAGCCGGAACAGACTGTGAAAGCGCCGGCCATCCAGATGGAAACGCTTACGCAGCTTTTTCAGACGGCGGTCAAACAACAGCGACAGGCGACCGTTGATGAACACCCCGGCGGCGATCAGCAGCAGCATCAGCGCAAAGGTCACCAGATCCCCGATAAAGCTCTTACTCAGGCCGTAGCTGCTGAGAAAATGCACCACTTCACTGGCCAGGCCGGTGCCTGCCTGTTCAATATTCAGTGCTTCGGTAATGCTTTCCAGCGGCCCGGCCTCTTCCTGGTTTGCCTCAACCAGCAGCTGCAGCTGTTCGATCAGCTGCTGCCGTTCAGCGTCATTCTCCAGCGTGCTGATCAGGTTTTCGACCTGGGAAGTATCAACGGCAGGGTTGGCAGGCTGCGCGTCCTGTGAGGGCTCCTGAGCGCGCAAAGGAATGACCGTCAACACCAGTAACAGCAGGATAAAAATTCGCACCGGGACTCCTTGGTATCAGATTAATGCGTACGCTGATTGCGACCAGCCGGACACCCGGACGTTCACACGCCAGGGGCCAGCACTGCAAAGCTTACGCTGCACAGATTACTGAAATCCATAGCGGTTCGTCAGCACTGGCCTGCGGCGGCGGCTCCGGATATTACTGACAAGCGAATCAGTTTTTGCCCGTTACGTCTTCCCATACCGACGGATACCCCGCCAGATGAAAGCAGGCTGTCAGTGTCGTTGTCAGCGTCTGAAAAACATAACTGTGCGCCGCTTCACCAGCCCGGTCTTTCACACTGCGGGCTGATGCCGCCAGTGCCCGACCGAAAAACTCAGCTAACTCCCGCGCTTCGTGCTGATTTCGGACCCGGCCACGCTCAATGATGCGACGGCTCATGTCATCGTTAAGCCGCTGCGAATAAAACAGCAGGGTTTCTTTCTCGTCGTGCAGTCTGTAGGGAATCACAGGCGCCTCCTTGTCAGTCCGGCAGCTCTCCGGCTGGAATCCCTGATGCTTTCACCTCTGTCTTACCGGTTTGTGCCAGGCCATAAAAAAGCCCCGGTAACCTTCTGGGTTTACCGGGGCTTTCAAGGTATCTCCGCTGCCGGAGGATAATGTTTCACGTGGAACAATAGTTACTTATGCTGTTCCACGTGAAACACAGCTGGCCGGATCAGAAGTCCAGGTTGGCCACGTTCAGCGCATTGGCTTCAATAAAGGCGCGGCGCGGTTCGACTTCATCACCCATCAGGGTGGTGAACATCTTGTCGGCACCAATGGCGTCGTCAATGGTCACCTGCAG
This sequence comes from Pseudomonadota bacterium, assembly GCA_030145845.1. Taxonomy (GTDB): domain Bacteria; phylum Pseudomonadota; class Gammaproteobacteria; order Pseudomonadales; family Oceanobacteraceae; genus Venatoribacter. The sequence goes on along the minus strand of JAIXHJ010000007.1, from coordinate 162,699 downwards.
CATGCGGCGGGTTTCCGGGTCCATGGTGGTTTCCCACAGCTGTTCCGGGTTCATCTCACCCAGACCTTTATAGCGCTGGATATTGAAGCCCTTCTTGGCTTCGTTCAGCAGCCATTGGATGGTGTCCCAGAAGTCTTCGATCACATGCACACGCTCACCACGCTGGATATAGGCACCTTCCTCCAGCGTATCACTGAGTTTTTCACTCATGGTAGCCAGCTTGTTGTAGCCGGCGGCGGTGAAGAAATCGGTGTCCAGCAGGTATTCCTTCGGAATGCCGTGGGTGATCACTTTCACCTGAATCTTGTGGCTGTTGTGCTCTTCATCGCCGATCACATCAATATGGAAGTGGCTGCCACTGCGGCCGGCATCCGGCAGGCGTGCACCCAGCTGTTCGGCCCAGTCATTAGCGGCAGCGCTGTCTGCCAGTGCTACTGCGGTCAGGCGTGGCAGGGTCAGCATTTCATGCAACACTTCCCGCGGTACCAGTGTGGCCATACGGCTGACGGTATCCTGAGTTGCGCGGTAGTCGGCGACCAGCTGCGCAAAGGCTTCATCAGTAATGGATGGCGCATCGGTGGATGGATGCAGGGCCGCTTTTTCCAGCGCAATATGCGTCAGATAGGCTTCCATCGCCTCTTCATCCTTGATGTATTGCTCCTGCTTACCGCGCTTGATCTTGTACAGCGGTGGCTGAGCAATAAAGATATGGCCGCGCTCAATGATTTCCGGCATCTGGCGGAAGAAGAAGGTCAGCAGCAGCGTACGGATGTGCGCACCGTCGACGTCCGCATCCGTCATGATAATGATGCTGTGGTAACGCAGCTTATCGGGATCGAACTCTTCGCGGCCGATACCACAACCCAGGGCCGTGATCAGGGTGCCGACTTCAGCTGACGACAGCATCTTGTCGAAACGGGCTTTCTCGACGTTCAGGATCTTACCTTTCAGCGGCAGAATCGCCTGGGTACGGCGGTCGCGGCCCTGCTTGGCTGAACCACCCGCAGAGTCACCCTCCACCAGGTAAATTTCAGACAGTGCCGGATCTTTCTCCTGACAGTCAGCCAGCTTGCCCGGCAGGCCGGCGATATCCAGCGCACCTTTACGGCGGGTCATTTCACGCGCTTTACGTGCGGCTTCACGGGCCCGGGCAGCGTCGATCATCTTACCGACCAGATCCTTGGCCTGTTGTGGGTTTTCCAGCAGGTAATCAGAGAACAGGCGCCCCATTTCCTGCTCAACGGCCGGTTTGACTTCACTGGATACCAGCTTGTCTTTGGTCTGTGAGCTGAATTTCGGGTCCGGAACCTTAACCGAAATGATGGCCGTCAGACCTTCACGGGCGTCGTCACCGGTGGTCGCCACCTTCTCTTTCTTACCCAGGCCTTCTTTTTCGATATAGCTGTTCAGGGTACGGGTCAGGGCGGCACGGAAACCGGCCAGGTGAGTACCACCATCACGCTGGGGAATGTTGTTGGTGTAGCAGTGAATGTTTTCCTGAAAGCTGTCATTCCACTGCATGGCCACTTCAACAGCAATGCCATCTTCACGCTCGGCATTGAAATGGAATACGTCGTTAACCGCGTTCTTGCCTTCGTTGAGGAAGTTCACGAAGGATGCCAGACCACCTTCAAACTCAAAGACATCTTCTTTATCCGCCACCCGTTCATCTTTCAGATGAATGCGGACACCGGAGTTCAGGAACGACAGTTCACGCAGACGTTTGGCCAGATATTCATAGCTGAATTCGGTTTTGGTGAAGGTTTCTTTCGATGGCAGGAAGCGCACTGTGGTGCCTTTGCCTTCGGTCGTGCCCACTTCTTTCAGCGGGTAGTCCGGTACACCATGGGTGTATTCCTGCTCGTAAACCTTGCCACCGCGGCGGATGGTCAGTTTCAGCTTCTCTGACAGGGCGTTTACCACGGAAACACCCACGCCGTGCAGACCACCGGAGACCTTGTAGGAGTTGTCGTCGAACTTACCACCTGCGTGCAGTACGGTGAGGATAACCTCAGCCGCCGAAACCCCCTCTTCCGGGTGCAGCTCGGTCGGGATACCACGGCCGTTATCAGAGACAGAGACGGAGTTATCTTCGTGGATGATCACATCCACCTGATCACAGTGACCGGCCAGTGCCTCGTCAATGGAGTTATCCACGACTTCGAACACCATGTGGTGCAGACCCGTTCCATCGTCGGTATCGCCAATGTACATGCCCGGGCGCTTGCGTACCGCATCCAGGCCTTTCAGGACTTTAATACTCGACGAATCGTAATTCTGCTCGCCACTCATCTGGTGTTCCTCTTGTGTGAATCTGTGCAGTCGGCACCTGTACCTGAGTCACTCAGTCAGATGCTCATTGATCAGCTGTTGCGATTAATCCTGAGCCGGATTGTCTTCACGGACATGTCCCTGTTCCACGTGGAACACTTTACTGGCTGCAGGCTTCCAGATATCGGTCAGCTTGTCTTTATCAATGCTGGTAATAAAGACCTGACATTTTAAATCTTCCAGCAGTTTGCATAAAGCGAAACGATGCTTTTCATCCAGTTCTGATGCGAGATCATCAACCAGATAGATGGTGCTCCGCTGCGTCTCCTGCTGGAACATCGCCCCCTGGGCAATCTTCAGCGCGGCGACCACGGTTTTCTGCTGACCACGGCTGAGAATCTCGGCCGCCGGCTGCTTATCGACCTTGATCCGCAGTTCAGCGCGGTGTGGGCCGGACTGGGTGTAGCCGAGCACCATATCACGCTCCTTCTGACGCTGCAGAACCTCTTCCAGAGCGGAATCCTTATCCCAGCCAGGGTAGTACGCCAGTGACACGCCGATCGAGTCATCCAGCTCGTTCAGGATACGTTCGAACTCTGGTTTGAAGCGTTTCAGATAGTCGCGGCGATGCTGGTCAATCACCTGCGCACTTTCGATAAAGCCTTTGTTCCACACCGGCAGCCATTCTTCCTCTTTCTGCTTCAGCACGGCATTGCGCTGCTTCAGCTGTTTGCGGAAGGTTTTCCACTGATCCATAAAACTTTGTTCCACGTGGAACACACCCCAGTCGATGAACTGGCGCCGCTCTTCCGGCGAGCCGGACAGCAATTTGAACGTCGTAGGATCAATAATCTGTACCGGCAGCCAGTGCGTGGCCTCCGCCTGAGAGGTCAGCACCGAGCCATTAAGCTTGAGCAGATGATCACCGCCCTTCAGGCGCAGGCTGTCGAGGTGGCAGTCACCGAAGGTTTCATCGCTGACATCCATCTCAATCCGGATGCCGTCAGCCTCCAGTTGCAGCACATGCTTAAGCTGTGAGGTACGGAAAGATTTGCCGGTGGCCATCAGCGTAATGGCTTCCAGAATGCTGGTTTTACCGGAGCCATTGGCGCCGTAGATAAAATTCACACCGGAGTGGAGAGAGAGGTCGAGCGGCTGCAGATTACGCACGCCGCTGACTTTAAGCTGCCGGATTGGCATAAAGGAAATGGGCCCTGAAGGACTACAGACGCATTGGCATCACAACATACATGGCATCGCCGCCTTCCGGCTCTTCCAGCAGCGCACTGCTGTTCGGGTCAGACAGCGTCATCTTCACCAGCTGGGTGTCAAGCACACCCATCACGTCCTGCAGGTAGGAAACGTTGAAGCCCATTTCCAGCGCATCGCCTTTATAGTCGACGGCCAGTGATTCTTCCGCTTCTTCCTGCTCCGGGTTGTTGGCAAAAACCTTAACCAGATCGGTATCCAGCACCAGACGCACACCGCGGTATTTTTCATTCGACAGAATCGCCGTACGGTTAAATACCTGGCGCAGTTCGGTACGGTCAGCCAGCATTACATTGCTGCCGTTCTTCGGAATCACGCGGTTGTAGTCCGGGAACTTGCCGTCCACCAGTTTGGAGGTGAAGGTGAAGTTTTCGGTATGTGCGCGCAGATGGTTAGCACTCAGCGCCAGTGATACCGACGCTTCGGCATCGGTCAGCAGCTTGGCCAGTTCCAGTACGCCTTTACGCGGCAGAATAATCTGCTGGGCGGTATCCGGACCGGAGATTTCCACAACACAGGTCGCCAGGCGGTGACCATCGGTGGACACAGTACGCAGGCTGGCGGAGGTCACTTCAAACAGCATACCGTTCAGGTAATAACGGACATCCTGCTGTGCCATAGCAAAGCTGGTACGGTCGATAACGCGGCGCAGGCTGCCCTGCTCCAGCGTAAATTCCTGTTCACCGGCAATGTTTTCCACATTCGGGAATTCGGTCGCCGGCAGCGTCGACAGCGTAAAGCGGGAACGGCCGGAGCGCACGTTAACGCGCTGCTCTTCCTGTTCCACTTCGATCTGAGCACCATCCGGCAGCGAGCGGCAGATATCCATCAGCTTTTTCGCCGGAACCGTGATTTCACCTTCCTGGCCAACTTCGTCAAGGGTCACGCGGCCAACCAGTTCAACTTCGAGGTCAGTACCGGTCAGCGACAGTTGCTGGCCCTGAACCTCAAGCAGTACATTGGACAGTACCGGCAGTGTCTGGCGCTTTTCCACCACGCCAGCTACCAACTGCAGAGGACGAAGCAGGGCTTCCCTGGATATAACGAATTTCATGGTTCTCCACTCAGGTCCTGGGCGTGTTCACTTGCTTTCTGAACGCGCCGGTGAATGTTTCTGTAACTCTGTTTTAACCTGTTATCAGGTTGTCAGCGAACGCAGCAGGTTCTTGTAATCTTCGCGAACGTCTGCGGTCGTTTCCTGCAATTCTTTGATCTTGCGGCACGCATGCAGAACTGTTGTATGGTCACGTCCGCCAAAGGCGTCGCCGATTTCCGGCAGACTGTGATTGGTCAGTTCCTTGCTCAGCGCCATCGCCACCTGACGGGGCCGGGCGATCGAGCGGGTGCGGCGCTTAGATAATAAATCAGCCATTTTGATTTTGTAATACTCGGCGACGATTCGCTGAATATTGTCGATGCTGACCTGTTTGTCCTGCAGTGCCAGCAGGTCTTTCAGCGACTCCTTAATAAAAGGAAGCGTGATTTCGCTGCCGGTGAAATGGGCGTTGGCCACCACCCGTTTCAGCGCCCCTTCCAGCTCGCGCACATTGGAGCGGATTTTCTGGGCAATAAAGAAGGCAGCATCATCAGGCAGATCAACACCGGTCTGTTCAGCCTTCTTCATTAAGATGGCGACACGGGTTTCCAGCTCCGGCGGCTCAACCGCCACCGTCAGACCCCAGCCAAAACGGCTCTTCAGACGCTCTTCCAGACCGTTGATCTCTTTCGGATAACGGTCACAGGTCAGAATCATCTGCTGCCCGCCTTCCAGCAGGGCATTAAAGGTATGGAAGAACTCTTCCTGGGAACGCTCTTTACCGGCGAAGAACTGGATATCGTCAATCAGCAGCGCATCGAGGCCCCGGTAAAAGCGTTTGAATTCATTGATGGCGTTCAGCTGCAGCGCCTTCACCATATCCTGCACAAAACGCTCGGAATGCACATACAGCACCTTGGCGTTGGCATTTTTGCTCTGCAGATAGTTACCCACAGCGTGCATTAAGTGAGTTTTACCCAGACCAACCCCACCATATATAAAGAGGGGGTTGTAAGAACCACCGGCATTTTCAGCCACCTGGCGGGCAGCGGCATGAGCCAGCTGGTTGGATTTACCCTCAACGAAGGTTTTAAAAGTGAAGGTCGGATTGAGGAAACTCTGATGCTGCAGCCCCCCTTCAACCTGCACTTCGCGTTTCGGGCGCGGCGGTGCCGGTACCACCGGGGATTCACCGTAGCTGGTACGCGGCTGCACCACGTCATCAAATCCGGGCCCGGAGAACGAAAACTCACGCTGCGGTTCACTGCTCTGAGGTTCAGGGCGCGGCGCGGCGAACGACATACTCTCATTACGCGGCGGCGGCGGTGGCGGAGCCGGCCGGGAACGGTTTTCCGGCGGGCGGAACATCGGCTGTGATTCACCGACCGCCAGTTCAATATGGGTGATACGGCCACCATTCAGCTCAGACAGGATTTCCTGCATGCGCTGCAGGTACTTATCTTTAACCCAGTCTTTTACAAAACGGTTGGGCGCACTGACGACCAGTTTTCCGTCATCGGCGCTGGCCACCAGGGGCCGGATCCAGGTGTTGTATTGCTGCGCGGGGAGTTCGTGCTGTAACTGTCCCAGGCAGTCCTGCCACAGAGCTGTGAATGCCACTATTGCTTTCCGTTTTATATCAGATCGTGAACTTCAGAGGAGCCGGACATTTTAACTGAGCAGCCTCCGGTTATCCACAGAAGAGAGGATTAATTTCTCCCCTTTGCCAATCCTGTGGATAAACATAGGGGAAAGATCCGGACAGAATTGGGGATAACCTGAAATCATCTGCCAGGCTTCATTTCATTCACAATCCGTCCCCGTCTTACCGACCGCTTGTCAAAGGTTTTGAAGCAGGAAACCCATGTGCTTATCATCGCTCTATCTTAATGATTTTTAAAGGTTTTTTATGGTTTTCCACAGAAATCGGGGTCACTAAGAATAAAAATAACGAACTTCTTCTCTCTTCATTCACATCACATAAGATAAGTATTCAGTTCAGTCAGTGAGTTGATAAAAAAACACGCGGATCAGAAAGCCTGAAAAGCCATGAAAATCAGCGTTGCTATTGCTGGTGCTTTCTCATACAATTCCCGGCCCTGAAAATTGACCCCTAATCACTTAACCGGGTGACAGTGTTATGAAACGTACTTTTCAACCAAGCGTCCTGAAGCGTAAGCGTACCCACGGCTTCCGCGCTCGTATGGCCACTAAAAACGGCCGTCAGGTTCTGGCTCGTCGTCGTGCCAAAGGCCGTCACAGTCTGACTGTTTAATCTGATCATCTGAGCTGCGTAATCCGGTTTAATGTCAGAATCCTCTTTCCCACGGTCGGCGCGTTTATTACGTCCGGCCGAATTCAAGCGGGTTTTTGATAACACCGAATTGCGCGGCAGTTCGCCACACCTTCTGGTGCTGGCAACACCGAATGAGCAGGACCAGGCCAGAATCGGATTCGTTCTGGCAAAAAAGCAGATCAAACGGGCGGTTGACCGTAACCGCATCAAGCGGCTGGTCCGCGAATCATTCCGCCATCAGCAACATAAGATGGCAGCGCTTGATTTCGTGGTGCTCGCCCGTTCTGGTCTTGCCGAACTGGACAACCAGCAAATTCGTGAGATGATTGACGCCCTTTGGTTCAGATTGAAGCGTCCATCCCATGACAGACAAGCAAACGGCAACCGAAAAAAACGCCGCCAGTCCGGGCGCTAAAGTGTTGTTAGCCCTGGTTGCTGTCTATCGCTACGCAATCAGCCCTTTTCTTCCCAGTCGTTGTCGCTACTATCCCACCTGTTCAGCTTACGCTGAAGAAGCAGTCCGTCGTTATGGCGCGCTCCGTGGTGGCTGGCTGGCATTGAAACGGCTGTTCCGGTGCCACCCCTGGGGTTCCCATGGTGTGGATCCGGTACCTGATTTACCCGAAAAACACGCCTCCCATTCCCATTGTTGTCAACGGAAACCCTAATCATGGATATCCGCCGAACGGTCATTTTAATTGGTCTGGCTATCAGCTCGTATTTTCTCTTCCTCGCCTGGAATGACGATTACGGACACCAGGCTCAGATTACCGCACCGATTGCTGCTGAAAACTCAGCTGAAACCCCGGATCTGCCGGATACTTCAGCCGCTGAACCTGCTGTACACGAAGATGCCCCGCAGATTGCTGAAGCCCCGGTGGTGGAAACAGCGGCGCCATCTGGTGAGCTGATTCACGTTACAACCGACGTGCTGGATGTGGTGATTGATCCGCGCGGTGGTGAAATTGTTGAAGTCCTGCTGCCGGAATATCCGGCTTCTGTGGACCAGAAAGACGTGCCGTTCGTGCTGATGGAACGCAATCAGCGCCGTACTTACGTTGCCCAGAGTGGCCTGCTGAGTCAGGACCTGAAAGCACCGGTGATGTACAGCAGTGAACAGACGGACTATCAGCTCAGCGAAGGTCAGGATGAGCTGCAGGTGGTGCTGACCACCACCACAGACAAAGCCACTGTGGAAAAGATTTTCACTTTCCGTCGTGGTGATTATCTGCTGGATGTGAATTTCCGCGTTAACAACACCTCCGATCAGAACTGGCAGGGCCGTCTGTATGCCCAGCTGAAGCGTGATAACTCAGCCGATCCGTCGAAAGGTTCCGGCATGGGTATGTCTGCTTATCTGGGTGCGGCGCTGACCACCAAAGAAAACCGCTACGAAAAAGTGAAGTTTTCGGATCTGGAAGACGAGCCGTACAAAACCGTTGAGACCGGCGGCTGGGCGGGCATTCTGCAGCACTACTTCCTGGCCGCCTGGGTGCCGGCGAAAGAAGAGCAGCACACTTACAACGGCCGTTATGTAAAAGGTAACTACATTTTTGGTTTCTATGACGAGCCGACTACGGTGGCTCCGGGTGAAAGCAAAGAACTGGGCGCCAGTCTGTACGTGGGTCCGAAAGATCAGGACCGTCTGTCTGAAATTGCTGAAAACCTCAACCTGACCGTCGACTACGGCTGGCTGTGGTGGATTGCCCAGCCGCTGTTCTGGTTGCTGGAAAAGATCCACTCACTGGTGGGTAACTGGGGTGTGGCCATTATTCTGCTGACCGTGCTGGTGAAAGCGGCCTTCTTCAAACTGTCAGCCACCAGTTACCGCTCTATGGCGAACATGCGTAAAGTGGCGCCGAAAATGAACGAGATCAAAGAGAAGTACGGCGACAACCGTGAAAAACTCGGTCAGGAAATGATGAAGCTCTACAAAGAAGAGAAGATCAATCCGCTGGGTGGCTGTCTGCCGATTCTGGTACAGATGCCGGTGTTCATTTCTCTCTACTGGGTGCTGATGGAATCCGTGGAACTGCGGCAGGCGCCGTTCTTCCTGTGGATTACCGATATGTCGGTGATGGACCCTTACTTCATTCTGCCGCTGATCATGGGTGCGTCCATGTTCGTGCAGATGAAACTGAACCCGACTCCGCCGGACCCGATGCAGGCCCGGGTGATGCAGTTTATGCCGATTATTTTCACCATCTTCTTCCTCTGGTTCCCGGCCGGTCTGGTACTGTACTGGGTAACCAACAACGTACTGTCGATTGCACAGCAGTATGTGATTACCAAACAGATTGAAAAATCGGCCTGATATCCGGTGTTAATAAAAGGGCTGCTACGGCAGCCCTTTTTTATTGCCGCAACACTTCTTTTCACACGAAACCTTTATCTGCCGCCAGCGCTCTCATAGCCTGTTAAAAACACTGCGGAGTTTTTTATGCACAGGATATTCATTGTTGGTGGGGGCGGAAAAATCGGCCGTCTGCTGTGTGCCGAACTGGTCCGTCGTGACCAGCAACCGATTGCCATGCACCGCAATCCGGCCCAGGCGGATGAACTGCGGGCGCTGGGTGCAATTCCGGTCCGGGGTGATCTGCTGACCCTCAGCAGCAGCGGGCTGGCAGAGCTGATGGCCGGCTGTGATGCGGTGGTATTTACCGCCGGTGCCGGAGGCAAAGGCGGAGAAGCAATGACGAACGCCATCGATGGTGATGGTCTGGAGCTGGCAGTGGCCGCTGCCCGGGAGGCCGGTATCCGCCGTTTTCTGCTGGTCTCAGCCTTTCCCGAAGCCGGTCGCCGCAAACTGGTATCACCGACTTTCGAAAATTATCTGCGGGTGAAGAAGCTGGCCGACGTACACCTGGCTTCCACGGATCTCGACTGGATTATTCTGCGTCCGGGAACGCTGACGGATCATCCTGGCAGCGGGCTGATCGACAGCGGGCCGGCACTGCCCTACTCCACCATCAGCCGTGCCGATGTGGCGCTGACACTGGCAGAACTGATCACCGGGCCACGCCTCAGTCGCGTTATCATTGAACTGACTCAGGGCGGCACTCCGGTGAAAGAATCGCTGCAGGCACTGCTGGCACACTGAAGAGGCGCAGCCGCTTAGTGCCGGGCCGCGCGCTCATGTACAATTGAGCGCTTTCAGACAGCGGAACTGACCCATGACCAGCGCCATTCATCAGGACACCATTGCTGCCATTGCCACCGCTCCGGGACGCGGAGGTGTGGGCATTATCCGGGTCTCCGGCAGCCTGGCGCTGACTGTTGCCCGGCAGGTGCTGGGTTATGTACCGAAGCCGCGTTACGCCCACTATGGGCCGTTCAGCGCCGCCGATGGCACGGTACTGGATGAAGGCATCGCCCTGTTCTTCCCCAACCCGAACTCCTTTACCGGTGAAGACGTGCTCGAGCTGCAGGGTCACGGCGGCCCGGTGGTGCTCGATCTGCTGCTGAAAGAAGTGGTGGCACTGGGCTGTAGGCTGGCGCGCCCGGGGGAATTTTCAGAACGGGCTTTCCTCAATGACAAAATGGACCTGGCTCAGGCTGAAGCCATTGCCGATTTAATTGATTCCGCCTCCGAGCAGGCCGCACGTTGTGCGCTGCGTTCCATGCAGGGTGAATTTTCAAAGCGTGTGCACAGCCTGCTGGAACAGCTGATTCAGCTGCGCATTTACGTCGAAGCGGCCATCGACTTTCCGGAAGAAGAAATTGATTTTCTCTCCGACGGCAAAGTTGCTGCCATGCTGGATGCGGTGGATAACGAACTTAAGGCCGTGCTGAAAGAAGCCGGCCAGGGCGCCATTCTGCGTGAAGGCATGAACGTAGTGATTGCCGGGCGGCCGAATGCCGGTAAATCCTCATTGCTGAACGCCCTGGCGGGTCAGGAGCGGGCAATTGTCACCGATATTGCGGGTACCACCCGCGACGTTCTCAAAGAACATATCCACATCGACGGTATGCCGCTGCATATTATCGACACCGCCGGTCTGCGCGACGCGCCGGATGAAGTGGAACGCATCGGTATTCAGCGCGCCTGGGAAGAAATTACTCAGGCCGATCGCGTATTGTTAATGATCGACTCCAGCAAAACCACTGCCGCAGAAACCGACCCGGAAAAATTGCTGCACGCTTTGTATGACGAACGCGGTTTAAAAGAAGCGGCCAACGATTTACTGAACAATGGCCGCGTCACCGTCATCCGCAACAAAGCCGACTTATCCACCGAAATCATCGGCCTAAACAGTGACGGCAAATTTCCCACCATCACCCTCTCTGCCAAACAGAACGCCGGCGTGGATGTGCTGCGTGAACACCTGAAACAGGTCATGGGCTTTGATGCAGCTTCCGAAGGTGGCTTCCTTGCCCGCCGCCGTCATATCGACGCCCTTAACCGCGCGCAGGAAGCCATCGACTTCGGCCGCCAGCAACTGGAAGGCATGGGTGCCGGCGAATTACTCGCCGAAGATCTGCGCATGGCACAGAACGCCCTGAATGAAATTACCGGTGAATTTACCGCCGATGATCTGCTGGGTGAGATATTTGGCAGTTTTTGTATTGGTAAATAACGCTGAAATAATCGGCACTGAAGTCTGTTGGCAGTTTATAACTGCCCATAACAGCAACATCACGCTTTTTAAATTCCATCGGTTAACAGAGCAGTTATGAAACAACAGAGCGAAGACCAGCCCCACCGTATTCCCACAAATATCATTACCGGATTTCTTGGCGTTGGAAAAACGACCACCATTAACGCTCTGCTGGCAAACAGGCCGGAGGGTGAATCATGGGCTGTACTGGTGAATGAGTTTGGGCAGATCGGGATTGATCAGGAAATGATGCCGGATCAGGATGGCCTTTATATTCAGGAGCTGGCCGGCGGCTGTATCTGTTGTTCTTTGGGGGCTTCAATGGGGCAGACATTGCGGGCATTGATTGAGCGTGCCAATCCCGACCGCCTGATTATTGAACCGACGGGCATTGGCCACCCCGAAGGCATAATCGATACTCTGATGGGCCCGGGCTTCTTCGATAAACTCGATCTGCGTGCCACCGTGTGCCTGCTGGACCCCAGAACGCTGACGCATCCGGATGTTATTGATAACGCAACCTTCCATGACCAGATTAACCTGGCCGAGGTGGTGCTTATCAATAAATGTGATCTCGCAGAAGAAGCACAGATAAAACTTGCTGAAGACAGTGTTGGCAATATGTTCCCGCCTAAGCAGCACATTGGTCGCATTTCGAAAGGGGAAATCGATCCCGCCCTGCTGGATATGGTACGTAATGGTCAGCTTAAAGCGCAGTTTCCCGAAGCTCATAAGCACAATCATGATCAGCACAACCACGATCATAGCCACGGGCACCAACATGCTAACAACCACAACCATGAAGCCCAGCCAGAACCGGCGAACCCTATTTGCAAAACCGGCCATGGCAGTGGGCTCTTCAGTTGCGGCTGGCTTTTTCATCGGGACGACTGCTTTGATTACTGGGCACTGGAAGAGGTGTTAAACGGGCTCGATGATGTGGAGCGGATAAAGGGCGTAATCCGCCTTGACCGTGATTGGGTGTTCTACAACCGCGTCCGTGATGAACACGATTTTGATAAAGTCGCTTACCGCCGGGATTCACGTATAGAAATTATCAGCTCTCGTGAACTGGACTGGGAGCAGATTGAGCAGGCGATATTGAAGTGCCGGCTTAATGGGTAAAACAGGTGATGGATTTTAATATAGAATCCGAAACAGGACTGCCTGCTTAACTGTAAACAGGAAGTCTTCGACTTTGGCCGCCAGCAATTGGAAGGCATGGGCGCCGGCGAATTACTCGCAGAATATCTGCGCATGGCACAGAACGCCCTGAATGAAATTACCGGTGAATTTACCACCGATGATCTGCAGGGTGAGATTTTTGGCAGTTTTTTTATTGGGAAGAGAGGTTTATTGTGCAACGGACGCCAAGAAAAAATTGGACAAAAGAAGAGCAAATATTAGCACTCAATTTATATCATATTTTGCCCTTTGGTCGCCTTGATAGAAAAACGCCAGAGATTATTGCTCTAGCAAAAATAATGGGTAGAACACCCTCATCGCTATCCATGAAGTTATGTAATTTTGCTAGTTTAGATCCTGAAATCACGGCTAATGGTCGAGTTGGTTTACCGAATGTTTCAAATAAGGACCGAGACATTTGGCAGTGGCATGTTGATCAGCAAGAAGAATTTAATTCTACGTATCATCAGCTGATTAAACGCTTTGAGATCGAATCAGATTTGTTGACAGAAGTACTGGAAAATAAGCTGGTTGGAAAAGATAAAATTGTTTTGTCTCGCGTAAGGATTGGTCAGGGCGTCTTTCGTAAAATGGTACTTAATTCATACCAGAATCGCTGTTGTATTTCTGGCTTAGATGTTTCTAAATTGTTGGTCGCTAGTCATATAAAACCTTGGCGAGACGATGAAAAACAACGGATGAATCCACGAAATGGATTATGCCTATCCAGCATTCATGACAGAGCTTTTGATCAAGGATTACTTACTATTTCGGATAATGGCGAAGTAATTCTATCTAAAACTTTAAAAGGGAATTCATCAACTTTTGTAAAAAATAATTTTCATCGTCATGAAGGTAAAAAACTCCAACTTCCTAATGACTTTTCACCGGATTTCAGGCTAATAAAGTATCATAGAGAAAATATTTTTATTGGCTGACTTGGTTGTAGGGTTATAACAACATTCCCCTTTAGTTATAATGCAGGTTCTGACTTCTGAGGAAAAATTCATGTCTGACTCCACTTACTTCTACCAACCCAAATCCGGCCATGGCCTGCCGCATGATCCTTTCAAGTCGATTATCGGACCACGTCCGATTGGCTGGATTTCTTCACAGGATAAAGATGGCGTGCTGAATCTGGCGCCGTACAGTTTTTTCAGTGCTTTCTGTGATACCCCGCCGATTATTGGTTTCGGCAGCAGTGGCTGGAAAGACAGTGTGCGTAATATTGAGCAAAGCGGTGAGTTCTGCTGGAATCTGGCGACCCGGCCTCTGGCGGAGCAGATGAATGAGAGCAGCGCCGGCGTCGGTCCTGAGGTGGATGAATTTGCGCTGGCGGGGCTGACCCCGGCGACGTCTGAGATCGTCAGTGTGCCACGGGTGGCCGAAACGCCGGTGTCGTTTGAGTGCCGGCTGACGCAGCTGATTCAGATGACGTCTGCTGCCGGTGAAAAACTGGATAACTGGCTGATTTTAGGTGAGGTTGTGGGTGTGCATATTGATAAGGAATATCTGGTGGATGGTATTTATCAGACCATTGCCGCGCAGCCGATTCTGCGTGCCGGTGGGCCTGCCAGTTATTTTGGTATCAGTGCCGATAATGAGTTTATGATGTTCCGCCCGGGAATGGGGCCAAAGTAAATATTGTTTTTGCCGCGTTAAAATAAAAAAGCACCGCCAGGCGGTGCTTTTTTATGCCGGTTTTTGGTATCTCAGTCAGACAGATACTGACCGAGAAATTCCAGCGTGCGGCCTTGAGCGATGGTGGCGGATGGCTGGTCGTACATGGCCGGACGGCCCCAGCAATTAAAGCCGTGATCAGCGTCGTAATCGTACAGCACGGCATCTTTGCGCACGGCAAAGTGATGACGGATGGTTTCGCGTGCTTCCGCCGGAATCAGCCCGTCTTTAATACCGTGATGGAACATAATCGGGCAATGAATACTGGCAGCTTCGTCGATGACATTGGCGATGCCACCACCGTAATAACACACGGCGGCATCCACATCGGTTGCGGCGGCGGTACGGAACGCCAGAGCGCCGCCCATGCAGAAACCCATCACCCCGGTTTTACCGCTGACCTGCGGCAGGGATTTCAGTGTATTGACGGCGCTGACCAGATCGTTAACGGCCTGATCTTTATCCAGTGCGTTGAGGTAACCAAAGGCGGCTTCATTACCCTGATCGTCGTAATTCAGGGCGATCTGCTGGCCGAAGCGCCAGAACACATCGGGCGCCAGCACGACAAAGCCGGACATGGCATATTGTTCTGCCACGGCTTTGATGTGGTCATTAACGCCCCAGATTTCCTGCAGCAGAATCAGGCCCGGGCCCTGGCCGGCGGGTGGCAGAGCCAGATAGCCGTTAAATTCTTTTCCGTCTTCTTTGCTGATGTTTATCCACTGAGTACTCATATTGCTCTCCTTATTGTGGTGGCGGAGATATTCACTTCGCAGAACGAAGCTTACTGTAATGACAGACTGTGGCTGAACCGCAAAGTTTCCGTTGAGGGCGGGAAAGACTGATCCATAAACGACCTGTCTTTCCTGCGCGGATTACAGGCCGAGTTTCTGCTGCAGTGGTGCCAGCTGCTGCTGATAACGCTGCCACTGGGCAACACGTTCGCGGCTCATGGGTTTACGTACCTGGGTGGCAGACAGGGTACGCACGGCGCGCTGATTGGTGTGAAAATTCAGGCAGGCATCATCCCACGGCAGACCACAGAAGCTGACCAGTTGGCGGATAATGGTTTCCGGGTCCTGCGTCAGCTGCTCGTAATGCAGAATAAAAATATCGTTTTCCGTGGCCTGCCAGTGACGGATCAGACGGTCGCTGGCCTGCCAGATATCGGCCAGCTCATCGAGGTCGTAGGTGAAATTCATGCCTTCAGCAAAATACTGGCGGTAACAACCCCACAAATTATCCATGGGCTCGCGCCGGCAGATAATAATTCTGGCTTCCGGCAGCGCGCGGCGGATCAGCCCCACGGCTTTATAATTCTGCAGGTTTTTATCGGTGAACCAGCCACCACTCTGCAGGGCACCGGTCGACTGACGATACTGATCGCCGATGGCCTGCCAGTCCGCCGCCGTCATGTCTGCAGCCCAGTCGGGAAAGGGTTTGCGCAGACCTTTCTGCTGTAATACCCGTGCGGCGGCCAGTGGCAGATCATTCAGCTCGTCGCCGGCGGTCACTGCCGGATGGCTGGACAGAATCTGTTCGCACAGCGTGGTACCGGAACGTGGCAGGCCGCAGATAAAAACCGGTACGGCCTGATGCCCGGTAACAGGCGCTGCAGCCGCTGCAGGATAGAAACCGGCAACGCGGTTAATCTGACTGAGTTCTGCCTGATGATCGTAAGCCACGACCGAGCGTTTTAATGCCGCCCCGCGACGGATGTGTTCAAACTGGCGGCTGTAATCGCCGGCTTTTTCATCGCTCTGGGCCAGGGCATAAAAAACCATTGCCCGCTGACCGGCGTTCAGTGCGGGATTATCCGCCAGTGCTGCACAGCGCTGATATTCTGCCTCATCCAGAACACCGGCAAGGTCGGCCCGGTTCCAGATGGCGTTAACGTTGGCGGGGGCCAGTGCAGCGCAGCGGTTAAAGGCCTGCAGGGCATCGTCAAGGCGGCCCATTTCTTTCAGAACCACCCCGCGGTGATTAAGAATTTCCGCATTGGCCGGTTCCAGCTTCAGCGCTTTATCAATCAGGGCCAGCGCCTGGTCGTGATGCTGTGCCATGCGCTTTGCCACTGACAGACTGATCAGAGCCGGAATAAAGCGCGTTTTATGCTGCAGACAGCGCTCTGCCTCCTGCCCCAGCGCCGGATAATTGGCCGCATTGTGCAGAACACCGAATAGCAGCAGCCAGGGTTCGTCCAGACCGGGCAGCTGGGTTGACAGTTGCCGGGCAATGGCTGCTGCCGCCGCCGTCTGGCCGCTGTGCTGCAGATGCTTCATCTGTTGCAGGGCTTCACCGGCCGGCAGCGTACGCGGGGGTTGCCCGGGCAGGCTCAGGTTGACGGGTTTCAGGGCTTTGTTCTGGTTTTTGCGGTTGTTTGTGCGAGCCAACGGTCCGGGTCCTCTGCTGATAATTCAGGTCAGCGGTAAAAAACAGCATGAATACTTCTGATTATGCCTGATCTGTTTTTCAGCTTCCCGTGTGAGTGACGGCATCAGCAGGCGCCGATGATGTGGGTAGGTATCTGCAGCAGTCCGTTACAAACTGGTCAGGCTTTTAACCGCGGCAGGCGCTACACTGAAAGCAGATATTCAAGAGAGACCGCCCGGATTTCTATGCCTGAATCCCGATCTGTTGCTGCCGCTGTCTGCCCGTTCTGCCTGAGTCCGCAGGTCGGCCTGTTGTCGGGTGCCGGTAAGTGGCATGTGCACTGCCGCAGTTGCGGCGCTTCCGGCCCGGCCGCCGATACCGATCTGGAAGCGCTGGCGCGCTGGAGCAAAGCCAGCGACTCCCGTCAGTTGCTGCGCACGGTGATGGATGAGTCGCCGTCCATTATTCTGATCAAGGATGTGCACGGACGTTTTCTGCTGGCCAACAAAACCCTGGCCAGGCTGTACAACACCACACCGGAACAGATGATCGGCAAAACCGACGCCGATTTTATTGATAATCCGGAACAGGTACGGGCCTTCCGTGAAAGTCAGCTGGAAGTGATGAAAAGTGACCGTACTGAGGTGGTGGAAGAAGACGTCACCGATGCCGTCAGCGGTGAAACGCGTCGCTTTTATTCGGTAAAAAAAGCGCTGCGTTTAGGGGTTCACGCCGAACCGGCAATGCTGATCATTGCCCGCGACATTACTGATCTGATCCAGGCTTACCATGAAATTGAAGTACGTGAGCGGCGTTATGAAGAAGCACTGGCGATTGCCGGTGAAGGTATCTGGGACTGGCATATCGGCACCAATATGGTTTCCCATAACCGTAAGTGGTGCGAATTGCTGGGGCTGGATGAAAACGCGCTGCAGCATCCGCTGGAGTTCTTTTCCGGGCTGATTCACCCGGATGACCGCGATGGCGTGATGCACAGCCTGCAGGGCTGCCTCGCCGGTGGTGACCCCTATGATCATGAGCACCGGCTGATTCACGCCGACGGCCATGTGATCTGGGTGCACGACCGCGGTAACCTGGTGGAACGTGATGAACAGGGGCTGCCGCTGCGTATGGTCGGCTCCCTGTCGGATATCACCGCGCGCAAATGCGCTGAACTGCAGCTGGCGGAAGTCCGCAGTGAACTGGAACAGGCCAACGCCCAGCTGGAAGATATGGTCGAGCAGCGCACCGCTGAACTGGTGGATCTGAACCTCGAATTACAGTCGCTGGCGCGGCACGATCCGCTCACCGGGCTGGCCAACCGGCTGGCGGCCGATGAATATCTGACGCGTGAATTTGCCATGATGAAACGCAGCGGTCAGCCTTATGTGGTGATGCTGGCCGATATCGATCATTTCAAACAGATCAATGATAGCCACGGCCATATGATCGGCGACCGGGCGCTGAAACATATTGCCTCCCTGTTCCGCGAAAACCTGCGCGAAACCGACTTTATTGCCCGCTTCGGTGGCGAAGAATTTCTGCTGATTCTCGGCTTCAGCCGCTGTGAAGATGCCCTCAGTCTGGCGGAAGGTATCCGCCGTCTGGTGGAGGTAACGCCACTGGCCGACGATATTCCGATGACCATCAGCATTGGCATGGCACAGGCGCTGCCGGACGACAGTGGTATGGCTGCCGCGGTGGAACGCGCCGACGCACAGCTCTATCTGGCCAAGGGCAGCGGCCGTAACCGGGTCTGTTGCCCCTGTGAATAACCCGCGTCTGTTCAGCTGACGAATTTGCTAAAGCCGGCAGCTTTGCGGCCGATTGCTATGCTTATCAGATACGTGATGTTAAGCAGGAGAAGGCTGTGCGCCTGTCAGTATTAGCAATGGCCGGTATTTCACTGGCACTGGGCGGCTGTATCGCCGAAGACGACCCGGAAACCGTGGTCAATGAGCAGGGGGAAACGGTCACCGATCCGACCGTGGCCCTGAATGGCTTCTGGGATGGTGTGCTGAACGAAGGCGCAACCAGCGAAGCCAATATGCGGGTGCTGATTTACAACGGCAATCTCTACGCGGTGGATGAAAACAGCGGTTATTACGGCACCACGGTGCTGGATGACAGCGATCAGATGGCGGTAATGGCCCTGACCAGCTATACCCTGAGTGCAGCGTCCGATACCGACGCGGAGCAGTACATTGCCAACGGCAGCGAGCATGAAGTGGACTTTGATGTGCAGCTGGCTTCCATCAGCTCCAGCAATGATTCACTGTTCGGCGGCTTCAGTATCGACGGGACGGCTTCCGGTAATGTGGAACTGACCCGCGACGGTACCTGGCGCAACAACGCGCCGCTGTCGAAACTGACGCTGACCGGTAAGTGGACCGCCACCGGCTATGAGATGGTGATGAGCAGCTCCGCTGCCGGGGTCAGCTTCACCGGCGTGACCACCGATGACAGTGGCTGCCAGTTTACCGGCTCCATCAGCACGCTGGATACCGATTACAACCTCTACCGCGTGAGCATGACGGAACGCAGCAGCTGCCCGGACTTCAACGAAAACAGTGCCAGTGGTTACGCCGGTTTCAATACCGATGGCGAACTGGAATTCTACCTGCGTAAAGATCCTGATCTGCTGTTTATGACCTTTGCTCCGCCGGCCGATAGCACGGACACCACCGATACGACGACGGACACAACGGACACGACAGATACCACCACCGAATAATCCCCGGCCTGATCCGGCCAGCTGTACGGCCCCGGCGTCCTGCCGGGGCTGCCCGTTTTCCCTTCCCATTCTCCGCTCGGTCACTGCAGCACACCGCTGCGGCAGCAGAAATCTGCCCTTTTCTCTGTGTATAACCCTGTGAATTGAGGGTGATAAGCCGGCGTAAAAGCTGGGGTATCTGGCTGAATAACTTCAGCTGCTTAGTCTCCCGGATAATTTGTCCACAATTATGCACAAGGTTATTCAGTATCTAACTTAATGATTTATATAGTTTATTCAGGAAATATCACAAAACCTCAGGCAGATTCTTAACAGTGTATAAAACGGTGTGGATAAAGTGGATAACCTGATTGATCAAAAATCACTCAGCAGGCTGCCAATCAGCCCCGGACACTGATATACTGCGCGCCCTTTTCTATCCGGCGGCATTCTCCGCCGGTAATAACAGCATTCTGAGGTGAGTTGTGGATTATCCGGTGCGTTACGACGTCATTGTGGTCGGTGGTGGTCATGCAGGTACTGAAGCGGCGCTGGCCGCGGCGCGTACCGGGTGTAAGACCCTGTTGCTGACGCACAACACGGATACCGTGGGCGTGATGTCGTGCAACCCGGCCATCGGTGGTATCGGCAAAAGCCATCTGGTGAAAGAAATCGACGCCCTCGGCGGCGCCATGGCGCGCGCCACGGACCGGGCTGGTATTCAGTTCCGTATCCTCAACAGCCGTAAAGGCCCGGCGGTGCGTGCCACCCGGGCTCAGGCCGACCGCCAGCTGTATCGTGCCGCGATCCGCCACATTGTGGAAAACCAGCCCAATCTGGATATCTTCCAGGCCGCCTGTGATGATCTGATCGTGCAGGGCGATGGTGTCGGTTCGACCGTCTGTGGCGTGGTGACCAACACCAATGTGCGTATTCATGCCACCACGGTGGTGCTGACGGCCGGAACCTTCCTCGGCGGACTTATCCACATTGGTATGGAAAACCATTCCGGTGGCCGTGCCGGTGATCCGCCGTCCATTGCTCTGTCGCAGCGTCTGCGCGAAATGCCGTTCAATGTCGGCCGTCTGAAAACCGGTACCCCGGCCCGTATCGACGCGCGCAGCGTGGATTTCTCTGTGATGCAGGTGCAGCCGGGCGATACACCGCTGCCGGTGATGTCCTTTATGGGCTCGCTGGCGGAGCACCCACAGCAGGTGAACTGCTACATCACCCACACCAACGAGCGCACGCACGAGATTATCCGCAACAACCTCGACCGCTCGCCCATGTACGCCGGTGTAATCGAAGGCATCGGCCCGCGTTACTGCCCGTCGATCGAAGACAAAATCATGCGCTTCGCCGACAAGGACAGCCATCAGGTGTTTGTCGAACCGGAAGGTCTGAACAGCAACGAGCTGTACCCCAACGGTATTTCCACCTCGCTGCCGTTTGACGTGCAGATTGAATATATCCACAGCATCCGCGGCTTCGAGAACGCGCACATCACCCGCCCGGGTTACGCCATCGAATACGACTATTTCGACCCGCAGCAGCTGAAGCACAGCCTCGAAACCAGGTGCATGAACAACCTGTTCTTCGCCGGCCAGATCAACGGCACCACAGGCTATGAAGAAGCCGGCGCGCAGGGCCTGCTGGCCGGTACCAACGCTGCCCTGCGGGCGCAGGAAAAAGACGCCTGGACACCACGTCGTGATCAGTCTTATATCGGTGTACTGGTCGACGATCTGATCACCATGGGCACCAAAGAGCCCTACCGCATGTTCACCAGCCGGGCGGAATACCGCCTGGTGCTGCGCGAAGACAACGCCGACCTGCGCCTGACCGAAGCCGGCCGTGAACTGGGGCTGGTGGATGACGAACGCTGGGCGGCTTTTTCTGCGAAAAAAGAAGCGATCGAAAAAGAATCGGAACGGCTGAAAACCACCTGGGTGCAGCCCGGCTCGGAACAGGCGGCGGCACTGGAAGCCAAAGGCGAGAGTAAATTCGCGCGCGAATACAGCCTGCACGATCTGCTCAAGCGCCCGGGTCTGGAATACGCCGATGTGGCGGGCCTGAAAGGCGAGCCTGTGGATAACCCGCAGGTGGCGGAGCAGGTGGAAATTCAGGCCAAGTACGACGGCTATATCGCCCGCCAGCTGGAAGAAATCGAACAGCTGCGCCGCTATGAAAATACGAAGCTGCCGGATGATCTGGATTACGGTGCCATCGGGGGTCTGTCGAACGAAGTGAAGCAGAAGCTGAACACGGTTAAACCGGAAACCCTGGGCGTGGCGTCACGCATTTCCGGCATTACCCCGGCGGCGATCAGCCAGATCCTGATTCACCTGAAAAAGAAAAATGTGGTCAGCAAACTGAGCGCCTGAGTCAGGCGCTGTCTGTCGCCGCCAGCAGCTGACGCGCCAGTGCCCGGGCGGCGTCAGCACCGGCAATATTGGTAAAGCCCATTATCAGCCCACCGGCCTCCGCCTCCTCCGTGCGCCAGTCGTTCAGTGCCTGCAGGGCGAATCCGGCCTTCTGCGCCCGCCGAACCAGTAAGCGGTCATCCTCCTGCGGCGGCAGCCGGGCCAGAATATGAATACCGCCTGCCGCCGGGTCCACTGACAACCGCTTGCCGAATACCTCACCGATGGCGCTGACCAAATACTGACGGCGCTGCGCATACAGGGTACGCATACGCCGCAGGTGACGGGCAAAGTGCCCCTGCGCCATAAAGTCCGCGACGGTCGCCTGCAGATGCATGTGCCCGGCTCCCGGTAGCCAGCCAGCGCTGGCGCGGAAGCCGGATACAAGCGCCGCTGGTACCACCAGATAGGCCAGGCGCAGGCCCGGGAACAGCACCTTGCTGAAGGTACCGCTGTACAGCACCCGGTCGTCGTGATCCAGACTTTTCAGCGCCGGTAATGGCTGCCCCTGATAACGGAATTCACTGTCGTAATCATCTTCAATAATCCAGGCCTGATGCTGCGAGGCCCAGCGCAGCAGCTCCAGCCGCCGGGCCAGTGACAGCGTCACGCCGGTGGGACTCTGATGGGTTGGCGTCACCACCGCAAAGCGGGCGCCGGCATGTTGCTCAATGCCCTGCTCCACCACCAGACCATGCTGATCCACCGGCACGGAATGAAGCTGCATGCCACTGTGCTGCAGAAATTCACGGGCAAACCGGTAGCCGGGGTTTTCGAACCATCCGCTGTCGCCGGGTTGCAGCAGGGTGCGGCAGATGAGATCGAGGGCGCCACGGTAACCGGCGGTAATAAAAATCTGTTCTGCTGAGCAGTGAATACCGCGGCTGATGGCCAGATAGGAAGCCAGAGCCTGACGCAGGGGCGCATAGCCCGCCACGTCCGGACTTAGCAGCCCGGTTCTGTGCAGAGCACGCAGGTTGCGGCCGGCCAGACGTGTCCAGCTGCTGTGCGGAAAGGCATCCAGCGCCGGCAGGCCGGGCTGCAGCAGACCGGCGCCGGAGGTTGTGAGCGGGTGGCTATCCGGCTCCGCCACGGCTGACGGCCGCGGAGGGCTGAGCACGGCGCCACTGAGTTCCGGTGACACCAGAGTGCCGGCGGCGCCATGGCTGACCAGGTAGCCTTCGCTGCTCAGAATCTGATAGGCCAGCTCCACCGTACCGCGCGCCAGATTCAGTTCGCTGGCCAGGCTGCGGATGGACGGCACGCGGTCGCCGGGCTGCAGTTTTCCACAGGCAATTGCGGCGCGGAAACGCTCGTACAGCTGGCGGTACAGCGCCAGCTCAGACTGCGGCGATGGCCGCAGATCCTCCGTACTGATGTGGTATGTCCCAGTCATAAATCCATTTTTTGGCCCTGTGTTGCAGGTCATTGTCAGCCTAAAGTCTGCTGCAGACAATCGGTGGGGCAAACACTATGAGCGGGTTACAACTGCGCTATATGACATCGGCCGCTGACTTTCAGGCCTGCTTTCCTCTGCTGCACACGCTGCGGCCGCATATCGGCACGGCGGCGGAACTGGTACGGCGGCTGAGCCATCAGGCGACCCAGGGCTACCGTCTGCTGGCCGCCATGCAGGGGGATACTGTGGCGGGTGTGGCCGGTTTCCGCTGCAGTGACAACCTGCTCTACGGGCGCTTTCTGTATCTCGATGATCTGGTGGTGCGCGCCGGAGAGTATGGCTGCGGCACAGGGACATTGCTGCTGCAGACCGTGCAGGAGGAGGCCGGAAAACAGGGTTGCCGTCATCTGGTGCTGGACACGGCGCTGGGGAATGCGCTGGCGCAGCGCTTTTATTTCCGCCACGGCCTGCTGAGCCGTGGGCTGCACTTCAGTCAGGCTGTCGGGGCCTCGCAATGAAACAGCTGCTGGTTGTTAACGCCAGCCCGTTTGCTGACAGAGCAGCGGGAATGCAGCAGATACAGTCACTGCTGACAGAAACACAGCCTCGCAATCTCTGTGTAACGCAGCGCGACTGCGCCGGACTGCCGTCACTGAGCGCGGAGTATGCCCGCGCAGTGACCGCAGCCGGACCTGCCACGGCGCCGGTTTTTGCCCTGTCGGAACAGCTGATCGGTGAGCTGGAAAGGGCGCAGGCGGTGATCATCAGCACCCCACTGCACAACTTTACCCTGCCGGCGGCGCTGAAACTCTGGCTCGATTATGTGCTGCGTCAGGGACGTACCATGCAGATGACGGCACAGGGCAAACAGAGCTTACTGCCGCCGCGGCCGGTGCTGGTGCTGATCCGCAGCGGCGGCACCTGTCAGGGTGAATCCGCGCGTCAGCCGGACTTTCTGACCCCGTATCTGAGCCAGACTCTGCCGCTGGCGGGCCTGTATAAGCCAGAGTTTGTCTGGTTGCCCGGTGGTCAGCCGGCGGGCCCTGATGTGAAGGCAGCACGCCAGGCACTGTGCGCTTTTCTGCAACCTCTTTTCTGACCTGACGATGAGGAAATAGTGATGAGTCATCCCCGTTTGCCGTTCCGGACGCTGTCACCACAGGCGTATCAGGGACTGGTGGCCTGCAAGCAGGCACTGGCCAGTGGCCGGCTGGAAAAATCCCTGACCGAGTTAGTGTACCTGCGGGTATCACAGATCAACGGCTGTGCTTTCTGTCTGCAGATGCATGCTGCGGCATTACGTGACGACGGTATGGACGATACGCGCATCGACAGTCTGGCCGGCTGGCGTGTGAGTACAGAATACAGTGAGCGTGAGCGGGCGGCGCTGGAGTGGGCAGAAGCGCTGACCCAGGTGACCGCAGGCCATGCCGCGGATGAGACGTTTGCACCGTTGCAGGCCCATTTTTCAGACGCCGAAATCTCTGATCTGAGTATCGCGGTGGCGCTGATGAATGCCCTGAACCGGCTGGCCATTGGTCTGCGCCTGTAAGGCGGTGTGGTGCCGGAAGCTGATGCAAATCAAGCCCGTTTTTATTTCTGCTGCCACACTGGTTGTCTGTACCAATGGAGGACGGCTTATGAGTGGTGAGCAGCAGATCGTCGATTTTCTGATGCAGCAGCTGGATGATGCGGCGGCACAGAATAAGGTGCTGAACGGTCCCTATATGGAAGATATTCTTTTTACCCAGCTGCTCAGCCGGCTGGCAGAGCGGCGCTCTGAAAAAGATATCCTGCATCAGGTGCAGTACCACCTGAACTTTGAGCAGCGCAATCTCAGCAAGGATGAGTTTGTGGTGACACGGGGCTGCTGATCAGCCCCTGACCGGCAGGGTAATAAGCACCCGCAGTCCCTGCGGCAGGTGTGGCCGCAGCGCCAGTGTGCCCTGATAGCTGGCAACAATATCACTGACAATGGCCAGCCCCAGGCCACTGCCATCTTCGCCCTGTTCGTCCAGCCGTGCACCACGGCGCAGCAGGCGTTCACGATCTTCTGCGGCAATCCCCGGACCATTATCGGTCACTTCAATCTGCCACTGCTGTGGCTGTTGCTCTACCGTCAGCGTGACCTCTCCACCGCCGTATTTACAGGCGTTGTCGAGGAGATTGCCGAGCAGTTCCAGTACATCATCCCGGTCCTGCGGCATGACGGCCTCCGGCTCATAAGCGCAGTGGATACTCACTCCGGGGTAAAGCTGGCTGAGTACCTGAAGCAGTGGCGGCAGCTCGTCGGCCAACCGGGTCTGCCGTCCCGGCGATGACAGGCCAACGATACGGGCACGTTTCAGCTCGCGCTGGATCAGGGTCTGCAGCTGCTGCAGGATCTGGCGCTGCTGTTGCTGCTGCGCCGGACTCAGCTGCTCGGCCAGCAGCTGCAGTTGCTGCAGTGGCCGTTTCATTTCGTGGGCGAGATTCCCCAGCGCATTGCGCGAGCGGCTGACGCGTTCCTGCAGCAGGGTCAGCAGACGGTCAATTTCTTCGGCCAGCGGCTGTACTTCCTGCGGGTAATCGGCCACCGCTGAGTTCAGGCTGTTGCGCTCGCCGAAGCGCAGTTCGCGCAGCTGCTGCTGCAGGGGTTGCAGGCGGGCAAAGGCTTTACGCAGCTGCCGTCGCTGCACGATCAGCAGCAGGACCATGGAGCCGGCCAGCAGGGCCAGAGCGATCATGCGGTAGCGCTGCAGCAGGCTCATCAGCGGGGAAATATCTTCGGCGACCCACAGGGTAAAGGTGTGGTCGCTGATGCGGATGCCCTGCGCCAGAATGAGCCAGGTTTCCTGATGGCTGCCGTGATTGACGCCGGCCTGCTGCCAGTAGCGGCTGCTGCCCGGGGGCAGCTGCATATCCGGCACTTTATGATCCCACAGTGAGCGGCTGTGCAGGTCGGTGTCATCGCCATGCACGGCATAGTAATGGCCGGAATACACGCGCTGGTACAGGCTGCCGAGACGCTGTTCGTCGACCTGCCAGCGGCCCTGATCATCTTCGGTCATGGCCGAAATCAGGCTGTCGGCGTCTTGGCCGAGGTGGTCGAGAATATAGTGGGTGGTCATCCGCCGTACGCCGTAGTCGGCCAGCACCAGCAGTGGCAGCAGGATGACCAGCAGGGTAATCAGCCACTGGCGGTGCAGTTGTTGCTGGACAGAAATCATTCAGTCTCTCCGGGCGCCAGCTGATAGCCCTGCCCGCGCCGGGTGAGAATGAAGTCTTTGCCGAAGTGCTGGCGCAGGCGGTTGATGTAAACCTCCATCACATTGCTGTCACGCTGCTGCTCTTCTTCGTAGACATGATCGCTGAGGCGGGTTTTGGAATGCACCTCACGCGGGTGCTGCATCAGGTAACGCAGCAGGCGGAATTCAATCGCGGTCAGGTCGATGACGCGGCCGTCGGCGCTGGTGGCCTGCTGGCGTTCGGTATCCAGTTTTACCCCGCGCCAGCTCAGTTCATTGCTGGCCTGACCACCGTGGCGGCGGCCGACGGCTTCCAGCCGCGCGAGCAGTTCGGCGGTGTGGAACGGCTTGCCGAGGTAGTCATCGGCCCCGGCCTTGAGGCCGTCGACCCGTTCATGCCAGGCGTCGCGCGCGGTCAGTACCAGCACCGGGGTGCGGTTACCGGCGGCGCGCCAGCTGCGCAGTACGTCCAGCCCGGGTTTGCCGGGCAGACCGAGGTCGAGCACGATCAGATCCGGTGCCAGCTCGTTGCCGAGAAATTCGCCATCGATACCGTTGTCGGCGATCTCCACCGCATAACCGGCGTCGCGCAGCAGCGGCTGCAGGGCGTCGGTCAGTTGCCGGTCATCTTCGATCAGCAGCAGTTTCATGGATGGTAGCCTTTGCTGTTGTCGCCCAGCCATTCACCGGTATGGGCATCAATCCAGGTTTTATGACGCTGGTGATCGCTGTCGAGCCATTTGAGCTCGTATACCAGCACCTCATTTTCCCATTCCACTTCAGCGTCCAGCAGATCACCGGGCAGCTGGTGGCGCGCCAGAATGTCTTCCAGGGGCAGGATTTCGCCGCGTTCCACCCACTGACGGACCTGTTCCGGGTCCGGGTATTCGCTGCTGGCGGCCGGCAGTGTGGCGATGGCCGTCAGCATCAGCAGGGCATGTATTGCCTTCATTCAGTTATCCTCCGCCGGCGATGACGGCACCGGCTCTGACGGGTGTTCAGGGACGTCCGGCATCAACATCGTCATCGCGGGCCTGTTTACGGCCGTGAATCATGGAGCGTACCAGATTTTCGCGGTGATGCAGGCTGCTGAACAGCACCCCGGCCACGTGCAGGAAAACCAGTGTCAGGGTGCCGTTGGCAAAGAACTCGTGGATTTCTTTCAGCGTGTGCTCATTGAACGACGCCAGCCAGCTGCCGGCCAGTGGCCCGGCGTTCTCATCTGCGCCCAGTGTTGCCATGCCGAAGATGACGGTAGCGGCGAGAAACGCCAGTAAGGCGATCACCATCGCACCGCCGGCCGGGTTGTGGCCGATATACCGCCGGGCCCGGCCGGCAGGGATATCCTTCAGGTAACAGAGCACATTACGTGGGGTGCGCACAAAATCGGTAAAGCGGGCGTGACGGCTGCCGATCAGGCCCCAGAGCAGGCGGAAGCTGATCAGCCCGGCCACGGCGTAGCCGGCCCACACATGCAGGGTTGCGGATACATCTTCGCTCAGATAGGCGGTAAAGAAGAACAGCACCAGCGCCCAGTGAAAAATCCGTACCAGCGGGTCCCAGACACGGATCTGGCGGTCATGCTGCGGATGGCTTTCAGTAGCAGGTTGGTTCATAACAGACTCTCCTCAGATTCTGGCGCCAGAATAGAGCAGGTATGCTTAAACCAACCTTAACCTGTGTGGAATCAAGGCGGCCCGGGGCCGGCCTTAATCCAGCCCGAAGGCGATGGCCGAGACGGCTTTACCGGCCACCTGTTCCTTATAGAACGCCGCACCGGTATCGCCGGCACCGGCACCGGCCACCACCATCATCGGCAGCAGGTGTTCCTCGCGCGGGTGCACCTGACGCGCGGCCGGGGCTGTGGTCCAGTGGCGCAGAGAATCACTGCGGCTGCTTTCGTTCTGGCCGGCGACTTCATTCAGCCAGTCATCGAACGCCTGGGCGGCCTGCATATCGGCGCCTGAAGGAGCAAAGAAGGCACGCAGGTTGTGATAGCTCAGACCGCTGCCGATGATCAGTACGTTATCGTCACGCAGGGCACGTAAGGCCTTACCGGCAGCGATGTGCTCGGCAGGGTCCAGCCCTTCCTTCAGCGACATGGCCAGCACCGGCACCTCCTCATCCGGGTAGGCTACTTTCAACGGAATAAACACCCCGTGATCCCAGGGGGCCGTGTCGTCGACGGAAGCTTCAATGCCGGCTTCGCGCAGCAGTCCGGCGGCGCGGTGAGCCAGCTCCGGTGCCCCCGGAGCTTTATAAGTCAGTTCATAGGTGTGAGGCGGGAAGCCGTAATAGTCGTATTCCAGCGCCGGCCAGGTGCCGCCGGCAAAAGTAAATACCGGAGCTTCCCAGTGGGCGCTGATCAGCAGAATGGCTTTCGGCGCCTGGGGAATACGCTGCGGAACAGAGCGCAGCATGGCTGCCATGTTGTCCCACAGATGAGGATTGCCGGGCCAGTCCATAAAGAAGCAGGGCCCGCCGCCATGCGGCACATAAAGAGAGGGTTGGGTTTTCATAACAGGACCGGTTTATGGATTTACTCTCAGTGTAACCCGTCCTGCCGGATCAGTCTGATTACCTTAAGGTAAGTATCAGTGGCCGTTTCTGACCGCCGGCACCTTCAGCATCAGCATAAACCCCCACACCAGTGCACCCAGTCCCCAGATAAAGGTGGATGACAGGGAAGCACCATGTTCCACGCCGGCTTTTGCCAGTAATGGCCCGGCCAGCTGGGCAACACTGTACAGGGCAATCAGGGCAGCGCTCAGGCGCGGTCCCTGATGCGGGTGCAGGGTGCGCGCCAGGCGCTGAGTCAGCAGCACGGTACCGAGGAAGGTACCGCCGACCAGCAATGCACACAGCCACAGACCGGCGCTCTGCTGCGGCAGCAGCAGAATGGCGCTGACACCGGCAGCCTGCACGGCATAATTCCACAGCAGGGCCTGTTTATCGCCGATGGCAGACCCCAGGTGGTTCCACAGCCAGATGGAAGGCAGTGACGCGGCAGCCGCGATCAGCCAGGCGCTGGGCACCATATTTATCCCCCAGTCAGCGGAAACCGCGGGCAGGAAGGTCATCGGCAGGATATAACCCAGACCGGCACCCGTGTAGGCAAGAAATAACGGCGTACTGGCTTTATCCCACAGCGGTGAATGGTCATCAGAACGCGTGAGCGGCACATGCCCGGGCAGGCGGGCCAGGTACCAGGTGCTCCACAGGGCCAGCGGCAGTGCCGCGGCGGCGGCCGGCAGCCAGCGCGAGGCCCCCTGCAGCCACTGATCGGTCAGATCGACCAGCAGGCTGGAAATCAGCAGACCGATGCTGACCCCCAGATACATCAGACCACTGAGGTGCGCCTTGCCCTGCTCTGCCAGCCACTCCAGCACCAGTGCCGGAGCCAGCACAAACACCACACCGTTACTGATGCCGTTGAGCAGGCGCAGCAGGGCCAGCAGCGGATACGGTTCCGCCCACAGCTGCAGCAGGGTGATCAGGGCATTGCTCAGCAGCATGGCCAGCAGGACGGCTTTGCCCTGCCCGCGCTGATAGAAAAACAGTGCCGCCATGGCGCCGGTCAGATAACCGGTGTAGTTCCAGGTGGCCAGCGAAGCCGCCTGGCTGAGGCTGATCAGGCCATCGCTGACCAGCAGCGGCAGCAGCGGCGTATAAATAAAACGGCCGAACACATGGGCCACAATCAGGGCAACGGCTGCTGCGAGAATCGGCCACCAGTGTGACGATGGTTGGTAGTGGGTACTTACACTCATGGGCAGCTCCGTTACTGAAGCCTGACATATTAGTGCGCCGGGCAGACTTTCCCAATGCCACTTTGGTGATGGCGGCCAGAAGCCCGGTGAATCGTTGCTGCCGTCTCCCGGCGGCAGGCGTCCTGTGCTAATATCCGCGCCTTTCTGCCAACCGGTCCGAGCACAATGAATCCGACAGAAGATGCCTTACGCCAGCAGCTGAATCAGGGCGCTGCCGAACTGCAGATCACGCTTTCTGCAGAGCAGCTGGATGCGCTGATGCAGTACCTCGGGTTGCTGCAGAAATGGAACCGGGCCTATAACCTGACGGCGATCCGGGACGCGCAGCGCATGGTCGGGCTGCACCTGCTCGACAGCCTGGCGGTGCACCCTTATGTGCAGGACGTGAACAACATTATTGATGTCGGCACCGGCCCGGGCCTGCCGGGTATCGTGCTGGCGATCATGAACCCGCATAAGCGCTTTACCCTGCTCGACAGTAATGGCAAAAAAACCCGCTTCCTGTTTCAGGCCCGCACCGCACTGGGGCTGGACAACGTGACCATAGTGAACGATCGGGTCGAGGCATATCATCCCTCTGAGCCTTTCGATATGATTGTCAGCCGCGCGTTTGCCTCGCTGGCCGACATGACCCGCTGGTGCCGGCATCTGCGCGCCGTAGACGGCTGTTTTCTGGCCATGAAGGGGCAATACCCCGACGACGAAATCAGCGCAATCAACGATGAATTCCGGGTGGCTGAAAGCATTGCCATCCGGGTGCCGGGTGTGGAAGGCGAGCGGCATCTGCTGCGTCTGCTGCCACAGCCGGCGGCATAACACTGAATGCCTCAGGGCAATTAAGGAAGCTGTACCGTGAGCAAAGTTCTGGCGATCGCGAATCAGAAAGGTGGCGTTGGCAAGACCACAACAGCCGTGAATCTGGCGGCCTCTCTGGTGGCCACCAAGCGTCGCGTACTGCTGGTGGACCTTGATCCGCAGGGCAACGCTACCATGGGCAGCGGTATCGACAAGCACGATCTGGCGCTGTCGATGTACGATGTGCTGACCGGTAAATGCCGTACCGCCGAAGCGGTGCATAAATCTGAGCAGGCCGGTTTCGACCTGCTGCCGGCCAACGCCGATCTGACCGCCGCCGAAGTGGAGCTGATGGATCTGTCGCGGCGTGAGACCAAGCTGCGTGAAGCGCTGGCAGAAATCCGCCCCGACTACGACTATATCCTGATCGACTGCCCGCCCTCACTGAATATGCTGACGGTGAACGCGCTGGTGGCCGCTCAGGGTGTGCTGATTCCCATGCAGTGTGAGTATTATGCGCTGGAAGGCCTGAGTGCTCTGCTGCAGACCATTGAGTCCATCCGCGATGCCCTCAATCCGAAGCTGGAAATCGAAGGTCTGCTGCGCACCATGTATGACCCGCGCAACAGCCTGACGGTGGATGTCTCCACCCAGCTGATCAGTCATTTTGGTGACAAAGTGTATGGCACGGTGATTCCGCGCAATGTGCGTCTGGCGGAAGCGCCGAGCCATGGACTGCCGGTACTGAATTACGATAAATCATCCCGCGGTGCGGTGGCGTATCTGGCCCTGGCCGGGGAAATGAACCGCCGCACCAGCCAGGCGGCGCGGAAGAAATAAAAAAGGTTTTGATCTCGCATGACAAAGAAAAAACGCGGTCTGGGCCGTGGTCTGGATGCGCTGCTGAGCAGCTCCCGTGCTGCGGCTGTTGAAACGCTTCCTCAGGATGAAACGGACGCCCCGGCAGAAACGACCGAAGTGGCGGATGAGAGCATCACCACCACCGAGGGCGAACTCCGTCACCTGCCAGTGGAATGGATTCAGCCGGGCCAGTATCAGCCGCGTAAAGATATTCAGCCGGAAGCGCTGGAAGAACTGGCGGCGTCAATCAAAGCGCAGGGGCTGATGCAGCCGATTGTTGTGCGGCCGCTGGCCACCGGTGACAACCGTTATGAAATCATTGCCGGTGAACGCCGCTGGCGCGCCTCGCAGCTGGCCCAGCTCGACCGGGTGCCGGCACTGATCCGCGATGTGCCGGATGAAGCGGCCATCGCCATGGCGCTGATCGAGAATATTCAGCGCGAAAACCTCAATCCGATGGAAGAGGCCAATGCCCTCTACCGTCTGCAGCACGAATTCGAACTGACCCAGCTGGAAGTGGCGGAAGCGGTCGGTAAAAACCGTGCCACCGTGGCCAACCTGCTGCGGCTGATGAATCTCAATGATGATGTGAAGAAGTTGCTTGAGCACGGCGATATCGAAATGGGTCATGCCCGTGCCCTGCTGGGCCTGGAGGGTGGCCAGCAGAGTGAGGCCGCGGCTCAGGTGGTCAGCCGCGCTCTGACCGTACGTCAGACGGAAGCCCTGGTGCGTCATCTGCAGGAAGGCCGGGGCAAAGATAAGGAAGCCACGCGCACCAACCCGGATATCCAGCGTCTGGAGCGTTTGCTGGGTGACCGTCTCGGGGCCAGCGTGGCCATTTCCCACTCGGCCAAAGGCAAGGGCAAGCTGGTGATTAACTACAGTTCGCTGGACGAGCTGGATGGCATTCTGGCGCACATCAAATAGTCAGCAAGGCCTGACAATTCCTGACGTTTCTGCGTAATCCGGGTCAGTTTTAATACCATCAGGGTTTTAACTGACCTGCATCACCGCCCTTAGTCGAATAATTCCCGTTTTCTCTGTTGTTTCGGTTGATGAGCGCTGGGCCAGCCCATATAATCACGGCCGCCTTAAAATGGGCTGTTGCAGAAATTTGACCAATTGTGAGGCTCCGGATGCCTGGCATACCACGCCCACCGGTCTACCGGATCGTGATTTTCCAACTGTTCCTCACGATGCTGGTGGCTCTGATTGCCCTGCTGCACAGTCCTCTGGCTGCCAAATCAGCGTTGCTGGGTGGCCTGACCTGCGCTGTACCCAATGCGTATTTTATCTGGCGGGCGTTCCGTTACAGCGGTGCCCGGTCAGCTGCGCAGGTGGTGCAGTCGTTTTACCAGGGTGAGTCCTGGAAATTTGTGCTCACGGCGCTGTGTTTTGGTGTCATCTTCCAGCGCGTGGAGCCACTGAATGTTCTGGCACTGTTTGCAGGATTCATAACAGTGCAGCTGGGGCACATAGCTTCGGCCAAGATAGCCAATTTATGAACCTTTGAAATCGAGAGTAAACGATGGCTGGTAACTCCCAAGAGTATATCTCGCACCACTTAACCAATCTCACTTACGGCAAACTGCCGGCTGGTTACGTCCGCCACAATGCTGATGGCACTGAATCTGAGCTGACCGAAGCGACCTGGACCATGGCGCACACCAAGCAGGAAGCGGCCGATATGGGTTTCATGGCTGTTAATGTGGATACCCTGGGCTGGTCATTCGGTCTTGGCGCCCTGCTGATGTTCCTGTTCTGGCGTGCGGCGAAAAAAGCCAGCACTGACGTGCCGTCCGGCTTCCAGAACTTCGTTGAGATGATCGTCGAATTTATTGACAACACGGTTAAGGAAGCGTTCCACGGCCGTAACCCGCTGATTGCCCCACTGGCAATGACCATCTTCACCTGGGTCTTCATGATGAACTTCATGGACCTTATTCCGGTAGACGTACTGCCAACTATCTTTGGTGCGATGGGTGTGCACTACATGAAAGTGGTGCCTTCTACCGACGTTAACATTACTTTCGGTCTGTCCCTGACGGTATTCGCCATGATGATTTTCTACTCCATCAAGGTGAAAGGCATCGGTGGCTTCATGGGTGAGCTGACTCTGCAGCCATTCAGCGCCAAGAACCCGGTGGTTCAGGCGATTTTTATCCCGATTAACCTGATTCTGGAATCCGTTGCTCTGATCGCCAAGCCTATCTCGCTGGCTTTGCGTCTGTTCGGCAACATGTATGCCGGTGAGATGATCTTCATCCTCATCGCGCTGATGTTCTCTGCCGGTGCGGCGCTGGCCATTATGGGTGGTGTTCTGCAATGGGCCTGGGCGGTTTTCCACATTCTGGTGATCACACTGCAAGCGTTCATTTTCATGATGTTGACCATCGTGTATCTGAGCATGTCGCACGAAGATCATTAATTTTTTAACCCTTAACTCACTTAACTAACTTACTTCTATTTGGAGAAAATTATGGAACAAGGTCTGGTATTCCTGGCTGCGGCTCTGATGATCGGTCTGGGTGCTCTGGGTACTGCAATCGGTTTTGGTCTGCTGGGTGGTCGTCTGCTGGAAGGTACTGCACGTCAGCCTGAACTGGGTCCAATGCTGCAAGGTAAAATGTTCCTGATCGCTGGTCTGCTGGACGCCGTTCCTATGATCGGTGTTGGTCTGGGCCTGTACCTGATGTTCGCTGCCTAAGGGTTCAAGTTAAAAACGAACTTCCTTAATCAATGAACATGAGGGCTCTGGCGTGAACATTAACGCGACTCTGATCGGCCAGATCATCACCTTCGCCATCTTCGTGTGGTTCTGCATGAAGTTTGTGTGGCCTTACCTGTTAACGGCCATGCAGGAGCGTGAAAAGAAAATTGCCGATGGTCTGGACGCAGCTAACCGTGCTGAACGCGACCTGGAACTGGCTCAGGAAAAAGCCGCTTCCCAACTGCACGAAAGCAAAGCGAAAGCTGCTGAAATCATCGAACAGGCTAACAAGCGCGCTAATCAGATTATCGATGAGGCTAAAGAAGCCGCTCGTACTGAAGGTGCCCGCCTGGTAGCTGCTGCTCAAGCCGAAGTTGAGCAAGAGGCGAACCGCGCAAAAGAAGAACTGCGTAAGCAGGTGTCTGAGCTGGCCGTTGCCGGCGCAGCCAAAATTCTTGGTAAGTCAGTTGATCCGGCCGCTCACTCTGAGCTGCTGAATAAATTAGCTGACGAA
Source organism: Pseudomonadota bacterium (assembly GCA_030145845.1). Taxonomy (GTDB): domain Bacteria; phylum Pseudomonadota; class Gammaproteobacteria; order Pseudomonadales; family Oceanobacteraceae; genus Venatoribacter. The sequence goes on along the minus strand of JAIXHJ010000007.1, from coordinate 127,579 downwards.
CTGTAAGCGAGGTTGCCATGGCTGAATTAACAACTCTCGCTCGGCCATACGCCAAGGCCGTGTTTGCTGAAGCGCAGGAAAAGAGTGCACTGGATGCCTGGTCTGATGACCTGGCTCTGCTGGCGGCTTACGCTGCCGATGCCGATATGGCGAAGGTTCTGGTGCACCCTTCCCTGACTGCCGCTCAGCAGGCTCAGGCTCTGACTGACGTATGTGGCGACAAGCTGAATGACGCAGCCAAAAACCTGGTAGCCGTTCTGGCAGAAAACAAGCGCCTGCCGCTGTTGCCTGAAATTGCCGCTTTGTTCGAAGAGCTGAAAGCTCAACTGCAGAATACAGTCGATGTTGTCGTGACTTCTGCGTTCGAACTGAGCAGCGACCAGGCAGATAAGCTGGCGCAGGCTCTGAAAGCCAAACTGAACTGCGATGTACGTCTGACCAGCGAAGTCGATGAATCTCTCATCGGCGGCGCCATCATTCGTGCAGGCGACCTGGTGATTGACGGCTCGGTTACCGGCAAGCTGTCAAAATTAGCCGAAGCGATGAAATCCTAGTTTGAGGGACGATGCATGCAGCAACTGAATCCATCCGAGATCAGTGAAGTCATCAAAAAACGCATCGAAAGTCTCGATGTGACTTCACAAGCCCAGAACGAGGGCACCGTCGTATCTGTATCCGACGGTATCGTTCGTATCCACGGTCTTGCCGACGCTATGTACGGTGAGATGATTGAATTTGAAGGCGGTGTTTACGGCCTGGCAATGAACCTTGAACGCGACTCTGTAGGCGCGGTTGTTCTGGGTGATTACCAGGGTCTGGCTGAAGGCCAAACCGCCAAGTGTACTGGTCGTATCCTTGAAGTACCGACTGGCGAAGCTCTGCTGGGTCGCGTTGTCGACACACTGGGTAACCCAATCGACGGTAAAGGTCCGATCGAAACTTCTACCTTTGCTCCGGTAGAGCGTGTTGCGCCAGGCGTTATTGCACGTCAGGGCGTCGACCAGCCTCTGCCAACCGGTTATAAAGCCGTTGACTCCATGGTGCCGGTTGGCCGTGGTCAGCGTGAGCTGATCATTGGTGACCGCCAGACTGGTAAATCTGCGATGGCGATCGATGCCATCATTAACCAGAAAGGTACCGGCGTTAAATGTGTTTACGTAGCGATTGGTCAGAAGCAATCTTCTATCGCTAACGTTGTACGCAAGCTGGAAGAGCACGGTGCAATGGAACACACCATCATTGTTGCCGCTGGTGCAGCCGATCCTGCAGCGATGCAGTACCTGGCGCCGTACGCTGGCTGTGCAATGGGTGAATACTTCCTCGACCGCGGCGAAGACGCGCTGATCGTATACGATGACCTGACCAAGCAGGCTTGGGCATACCGTCAGATTTCCCTGCTGCTGAAACGTCCTCCGGGCCGTGAAGCATACCCGGGTGACGTTTTCTACCTGCATTCCCGTCTGCTGGAACGCGCCTGCCGCGTCAACGCTGACTACGTTAAGAGCGTAAGTGGTGTTGAAGGCAAAACCGGTTCCCTGACTGCTCTGCCGATCATTGAGACCCAGGGTGGTGACGTATCGGCGTTCGTACCGACAAACGTGATCTCCATTACCGACGGTCAGATCTTCCTGGAAACCAACCTGTTCAACTCCGGTATCCGTCCGGCGATGAACGCGGGTATCTCTGTATCCCGTGTAGGTGGTGCCGCGCAGACCAAGATCATCAAAAAACTGGGCGGTGGTATCCGTCTGGCTCTGGCTCAGTACCGTGAACTGGCGGCATTCGCTCAGTTTGCTTCTGACCTGGATGAAGCAACCCGTAAACAGCTGGAACACGGTAAGGCAGTCACCGAGCTGATGAAGCAAGGTCAGTATGCCCCGATGTCTACCGCTGATATGGGTCTGTCGATCTACGCTGCGACTGAAGGCTTCCTGGAAGACGTTGACGTGAACAAGATTCAGGCATTTGAAGCCGCCCTGCTGAGCTACGCCAACAGCGAATACGCTGAACTGATGGCGAAGATCAACGTTAAAGGCGACTACAACGATGAAATCGCAGCCGGTCTGAAAGAGTGTATTGAGAAATTCAAGAGCACTCAGACCTGGTAAGTCCGGTGCTGGCGGGCTTGCCCGCCAGCTGGATTCACGAGAAACGTAAGGCAGCTTAGTTATGGCAGTCGGAAAAGAAATTAAAGAGCAGATTTCGAGTGTTAAAAGCACGCAGAAAATTACCTCCGCAATGGAAAAAGTTGCGGTAAGTAAGATGCGTCGCGCTCAGCTGCGCATGGAACAGAGCCGTCCGTATGCGGATAAAATCCGCGGTGTGATCGGTCACCTGGCCAATGCGACGTCTGAGTACCGTCACCGTTATCTGCAGGACCGCGAAGTGAAGCGTGTTGGCTACATCGTGGTGTCTTCCGACCGTGGCCTGTGTGGTGGTCTGAACAACAACCTGTTCAAACAAGTCGCACAGCAAACCAAAGAATGGGCAAGCAAGGGTGTAGAGGTTGAGTACTGCGCAGTCGGTTCCAAAGCCTCCCTGTTCTTCTCCAGCTTTGGTGGCAACGTAGTGGCGTCCCAGTCTCATCTGGGTGATGCCCCTGAGTTGTCCAGCCTGATCGGAGCGGTGAAAGTCATGCTGGATGCATTCGACGATGGCAAAATCGATCGTCTGTACATTCTGCATAACCGTTTTGTGAACACCATGACCCAACAGCCAACAGCGGTGCAGTTATTGCCCCTGAAGGCACAGGAAGACGAATCACTGAAACATCACTGGGACTACATCTACGAGCCGGATGCCAAAGAGATCCTCGAAGGTCTGCTGGTGCGCTACGTGGAATCTCAGGTATATCAGGGTGTGGTTGAGAATAACGCCTGTGAACAGGCCGCGCGTATGCTGGCGATGAAGAACGCCACCGATAACGCCGGCAACATGATCAACGAGCTTAATCTGCTGTATAACAAAGCTCGTCAGGCAGCCATTACCCAGGAAATTTCAGAAATCGTTAGCGGTGCCGCGGCCGTTTAAGGCCCGGGACGAAGGTTTAAGTTTAAGAGGAACCGAAAATGAGCGGATCTATCGTACAGATCATCGGTGCCGTTATCGACGTGGAATTCCCACGCGACAGTGTACCCAAGGTCTACGACGCCCTGACCGTTGATGGTACGGAAACTACTCTGGAAGTTCAGCAGCAGCTGGGCGACGGCGTGGTACGTACCATTGCGATGGGCTCCACAGAAGGTCTGAAACGTGGCCTGAATGTGACTAACTCTGGCGCTCCAATTTCTGTACCGGTTGGTACTGAAACTCTGGGCCGTATCATGGACGTACTCGGTCGCCCGATCGACGAGTGCGGCGAGATCGGTGAAAAAGAGCGCTACTCCATCCACCGCAAAGCGCCAAGCTTTGACGAGCAGTCAAACTCTACTGACCTGCTGGAAACCGGTATCAAGGTTATCGACCTGGTATGCCCGTTCGCCAAGGGTGGTAAAGTCGGTCTGTTCGGTGGTGCCGGTGTTGGTAAAACCGTAAACATGATGGAACTGATCAACAACATCGCGAAGGCACACTCCGGTCTGTCTGTATTCGCCGGTGTTGGTGAGCGTACCCGTGAAGGTAACGACTTCTACTACGAAATGGCTGAGTCCGGTGTTGTAAACCTGGAAAACAAAGCCGAATCCAAAGTAGCAATGGTTTACGGTCAGATGAACGAACCCCCGGGCAACCGTCTGCGTGTGGCTCTGACTGGTCTGACCATGGCTGAGAAGTTCCGTGACGAAGGTAAAGACGTACTGCTGTTCGTGGATAACATCTACCGTTATACACTGGCCGGTACCGAAGTATCCGCACTGCTGGGCCGTATGCCTTCAGCGGTAGGTTACCAGCCGACTCTGGCTGAAGAAATGGGTGTTCTGCAGGAGCGTATTACCTCCACTAAGACAGGCTCCATTACTTCTATCCAGGCGGTATACGTACCTGCGGATGACTTGACTGACCCGTCACCAGCCACCACCTTCGCTCACCTGGACTCTACTGTTGTACTGTCCCGTGATATTGCGGCCAAAGGTATTTACCCGGCGATCGACCCACTGGACTCCACCTCCCGTCAGCTGGATCCACTGGTTATCGGTAATGAACACTACGACACCGCTCGTGGCGTTCAGGGTGTTCTGCAGCGCTACAAAGAGCTGAAAGACATCATCGCGATTCTGGGTATGGACGAACTGTCCGACGAAGACAAACAGCTGGTAGCCCGTGCACGTAAAATCGAGCGTTTCCTGTCTCAGCCATTCCACGTGGCAGAGATCTTCACTGGTGCGCCTGGTAAATACGTGTCCCTGAAAGAAACCATCCGTGGTTTCCAGGGCATTCTGAATGGTGACTACGATGAAATGCCTGAGCAGGCGTTCTACATGGTCGGCACCATTGACGAAGCGGTTGAGAAAGCCAAGAACCTGTAATGCGGGCGGGTCCGGATGGCAGTAAGTTGTCGTCATCCGGCCTCCTCTCTCTGAGGATATGAATATGCCTATTACCGTCCATTGCGATATCGTCAGCGCTGAGAAGAGTCTCTTCTCCGGTCTGGTTGAACGCGTTGTGGCTGCCGGTGAACTGGGTGATCTGGGTATCGAGCCTGGACACGCAGCCCTGCTGTCGCCGCTGAAGCCGGGTCCTGTCCGTGTTGTTAAGCAAAACGGCGAAGAAGAGATCGTTTACGTATCCGGCGGTTATCTGGAAGTTCAGCCTAACAAGGTGACTGTTCTGGCAGATACAGCCGTCCGTGCCGGCGATCTGGATGAAGCTGCTGCGCTGGAAGCGAAAAAGCATGCTGAGCAGGCGATTGAGAATCAGGGTGCAGACTTTGATTACTCCCGCGCGCTCACTCAGTTGGCTGAAGCGGCTGCGCAGCTGCGTACTATCCAGCAGATCCGCGAGAAACTGGGTAAGCATTAAGCTTAAACAGTCGATCGTTAAAACCCGCATTGCTTCGGCTTTGCGGGTTTTTTTATATCTGCCGGAAGCCGCAGCCAGCTGCGACAACACCGGTGGCCAGCAGAATCGCGGGGAACCGGGTAAGCACTAAGCTTAAACAGTCGATCGTTAAAACCCGCATTGCTTCGGCTTTGCGGGTTTTTTTTATATCTGCCGGAAGCCGCAGCCAGCTGCGACAACACCGGTGGCCAGCAGATCCGCGGAAAACCGCGCAAGTACTCAATTTCCGGTTTGGCGTTTAAAAGCCCGGCTCTTTAAGCGTGCGATGAAAAAAATACACAGAATTCCACCCGCAGGACTGGAAAAATCTAAAAAAATTAATATATTAGGCGTACTTAGCCGGAACGTAGCACAGCCTGGTAGTGCACTGCCTTCGGGAGGCAGGGGTCGGAGGTTCAAATCCTCTCGTTCCGACCAACTCTCCCCTCTCTGTGACAAAACTCCCTTTCCCTGTTCTATTGATAATACTCACAGTCAACGCGCCTGCTAAACTTCAGAGGTGTGCAGAACAGCGGCAGTGGCCTGCATCTGCGCGATGAGACTATTTATCTGACAGGTTATTTAATGATCATGCATGCCAGTCACCGTGCTGAAATGAAGCGCGCTGTGCTGACGATTCTGGTTCTGACGGCAATTCTGCTGTTCACAACGATTCTCCCGGTATTTCCGTTTGAAAAGGGCCTGGCGGATTATCTGCCACTGCATATTGTGCTGGAGATTACTGCCATCAGTATGGCCGCCATGATCTTCACCATCGGCTGGAATGCCATCCGCCTGCGCGACTTCCCGCATGTGTACTGGCTGTCGGCAGTATTTCTTGGCGTGGCGGTGCTGGACACCTTTCACATGCTGTCTTTTTCCGGCATGCCGGACCTGATCACTGAATCGGACCCGCAGAAGGCCATCAATTTCTGGCTGGCGGCGCGTTTGCTGGCGGCGCTGGGGCTGCTGGTCAGTGCCATGTTCCCTGATCTGCAGCGACCGCCGCTGAGCCGCAACACCCTGCTGGCCCTGGTTGGCGTACTGGTTACGCTGAGTTCGGTCTGGTTTCTGGGTTATCCGCAAAGCGTGCCCGAAACTTATATTGACGGCGAAGGCCTGACAACGCTGAAAATCGGGCTCGAATATATACTGATTGCCCTGTACCTGCTGACGGCCCTGCTGCTGCTGCGCAGCATGCGCCGGCCGCGCAGTTTCCACGCTGCCGGATTGTTCGCGGCGGCGGTGATCATGGCGATGAGTGAATTTCTTTTCACCCTCTATGGGGATGTGGCTGATCTTTATAATTTTCTCGGCCATGTCTACAAAATTGTGGCTTACCTGTTTCTTTACCGTGCTCTGTTTGTGGAGACGGTACAGCAGCCCTATTTCCAGCTGCTGGAATCTGAAACACGGCTGCGTCATCAGCAGGAAGAGCTGGATTATTTCTTTGAAGCCAATCTGAACATGTTCTGTATTGGCGATCTGGATGGCCGCTTTCTGCGTGTGAACAGCGCCTGGGAGCGGGTACTGGGCTGCTCCCGCCGGGAGTTGGAAGGCCGTAATGTACTGGAGTTTTCACATCCGGATGATCAACAGCTGCTGCAGGATACAATTAGTCAGATTGCGATAGCCAAACGGCCGGTTTCCTTCCAGAGCCGCTTGCTGGATGTGCAGGGCGGCATCCACATGATGGAGTGGCGTGCCACGGCCAATTACGGTGCGGTTTATGTGTCGGCCACCGATATTACCGAGCGGCGTCAGCAGGAAGCTCAGATCCGGCGTTTGTCGCAGGTGGTGGATCAGAACCCGTCGCCCATTATAGTCACCGATCTGGACGGACGGATTGAATACGTGAATGCGGCTTTTTCCCGCCTCAGTGGGTATGACAAAGCGGAAGTGCTGGGGCGCAATCCCAGCCTGCTGAAATCCGGGCTGACTCCGCCACAGACTTACCGTTCATTATGGGAAACCCTGCTGGGCGGCCGCGCCTGGCAGGGTGAACTGGTTAACCGTAATAAAAACGGCGATCTTTATACCGAGTCAGCGCTGATTTACCCGCTGCGGGATGAACAGGGCGAGGTGGTGAATTACATCGCTCACAAAGAAGATATTACGGCCCGCCGGGCGGCGGAAAAGCGCATTGAAGAACTGTCACATTATGATCAGCTGACTGGTCTGCCGAACCGTGACCTGCTCAAGAGCCGCTTCGCTCAGGTGCGTGAGCGTACCGGTAACCGGCGCATGCCGCTGACGCTGATCTGGCTGGATCTTGACCACTTCAAAGCCATCAACGATACGCTGGGCCACAACATGGGCGATCTGGTGCTGCGTGAAATTGCCCTGCGGCTGCGCACCCTGATCTCGGCGCAGGACACGCTTGGCCGCCATTCCGGTGATGGCTTTATTATGCTGCTGCCGGGGATGGACCAGGACCGTGCGGCAACGCTGGCGGAAGAACTGCTGACCCTGATTCAGCAGCCGTTACAGCTGAGTGAGGAAGCGCAGGAGCTGAGCGTGACCGCGTCACTGGGTCTGGCTCTCGGCCCGAGCGACGGCGACAGTTTTGAATTGCTGATGGCCTGCGCCGAAGCGGCTATGTACCGGGCGAAGCAGGAAGGGCGTAACAACTTCCGTTTCTATGCGCCGGAGATGCAGGCGCACAGTCTGCGTAAACTGGCACTGAGCAGTTCTCTGTCACATGCGCTGGCGCGGGGCGAGTTGTGGCTGGCGTATCAGCCGCAATATGACCTGACGGCTCAGCGTATGACAGGCGCCGAAGTGCTGCTGCGCTGGCGCAGTCCGCAGTGGGGCGATGTTTCACCGGCGGAATTTATTCCGCTGGCGGAAAGCAACGGCCAGATTGTGGCCATTGGTGAATGGGTGATACAGCAGGCGGCGCGTCAGCTGAAACAGTGGCGGCAGCAGGGTATGGAGAATATGAATCTGGCGATTAACCTGTCGGCGCTGCAGTTTATTCAGCCGGATCTGGTGGCCTCGGCAGATGCCATTGTTCGCGCGGAAGGCCTGACACCAGAGGACTTTGAACTGGAGCTGACCGAAGCTGTGGCGCTGAACAATCCGGATGATGCACGCAAAACCATGGAAGCGCTGCGCGGGGCCGGTTTCAGCCTGTCGATTGATGATTTCGGTACCGGCTACTCGTCCATGAGTTATCTCAAACGCTTCGCCGTCGATAAACTGAAAATTGATCAGTCATTTGTCCGTGAGCTGGAAAACAACAAGGTTGATCAGGGGATCGCGATTGCCATTATCCAGCTGGCCCACAGCCTGAAAATGAAGGTGATCGCGGAAGGTGTTGAAGAGCACCAGCAGCTCGGCTTCCTCGCCAGCCACGGCTGTGACGCCATTCAGGGGTACTACTTCAGCCGGCCATTACCAGCTGCTGATTTTGAGCACTTCTGGACCAGCAATACTTTGTCGCTCTGAAACATTGTTGTAGCTGCTCAGATACGGATAGTATCCGTTTTTTCTTCCGGCTAAGGATTAGCAATGAACAAGACTGTCTGGCACATCGCTGTAACCTCTGCATTGATGCTCGCTACCCCATATGCTCTGGCAACAGATAATACAGATGCTGTGGATGATCGGGCGCGTTTTTACGTAGGGCTCAATATAGGAACAGGTAGCGGGGAATCGGAAGTTGAAAGTGGTCCTTATTCGTATACTTCTGATATGGATACATCCGTCAGCGGATTAAACCTGGGTATTATTCTGCGTAGCAACGCCCGGCTGGAAGTAGGCTTTAACTCTGTAACCGCAGATTTTGAAGACACTGCAGCAGATGATGAATTCAGTGGCATTGATTTTAATCTCAAGATTCCATTTGGCGGACATAAGGTCAAACCCGTAATCGGTATTGGTCTGGGGGCTTATGTCTGGGAAGATACTGCAGACCTGTTTACTGATGACGAGGATCTCAGCGGTATCGCATTTAATCTGATGGGTGGCATTATCGCCGATCTGCATAAGCATTTTGAAATTGAAGCCGGTTATGAACTGAAAGTGATCAGTTGGCAGGAAGTCCGTTTCGCAGATACCGGTACCAAGGTGGAGACAAACTCGTCAATGGGGAATTTTTTTCTGGGCGCCAGATTAAAATTCTGATGAAGAAGGAAGGCAACATGGTTTTGCCTTCCTTTTGTTTTATTCCTCAAACAGACCTTTCAGCGGCCGCAGTGGCGGGTATTCGGCAACCTGTTGCTGCGCTTTCGCCTGGAAGGTTTTCAGCATATCTTCCGGCCGGAACATACCCGACTGCCAGGTGGCCATATATTTCAGACTGTCGTCGACACTGTGGTCACGGCTGTAGTTCAGCATTTCCTTGCAGCCGCTGACTGCCAGCGGTGAATTGGCGGCAATCTTTGCGGCGATGGCCATCACGCCATCCAGCATGGCCTGCTGGGATTCATACACTTCATTAACAAAGCCCAGCGCTTTGGCTTCCTGAGCACTGAACTTACGGCCGGTGTAGGCCAACTCGCGGACGACACCCTGCGGCATCAGTTTCGGCAGCCGCTGCAGGGTGCCGACATCTGCCGTCATGCCCAGTTCGGTTTCCTTGATGGTGAAGTAAGCATCGGCGCTGCAGTAGCGGGAATCCGCAGCGCAGACCATATCCAGTGCACCACCGATACAGCCGCCCTGAATGGCCGCCAGCACCGGAATACGTACCTGCTCCAGTGCCGACAGGCTGTTCTGCAGATCCAGTACCAGGCGGCGCAGGGCTTCACCCATACGGCCGGGATCACCACCCATCGGCAGGGCTTTGGGATCGGAGAAGACTGCCAGATCCATGCCGGCAGAGAAGTGTTTACCGGTGGAAGAAATGACAATCACCCGGGCCTCGGCAGCGGCTTCAATATCGCGCAGGCACTGCGGCAGCTCGACCCAGAATGCCTTGTTCATACTGTTCATGGCATCCGGGCGGCACAGCTGCACATGGGCAATGTGATTGCTGGTCTCCACTTTGAAACATTCGTAAGCGGGCATGGTTTTCTCCGTCGGGTTGTTATGTTGACAGTGTCAAGATACGGCGTGGATGAAAACGGGTCAAATCCGCCCCTACTGACTGGCCATGGCCTGTTGCTGCGCCTGATATTCCTCTTCGAGCTGCATCAGCTTGCGGGAGGAAAATGCATCACGGCCGTCCGTCGTATTGCTGCGCTCAATCAGCCCCTGTTCCTGTCCCCATTTTTTCAGGAAACTGACCCGGGACTGCTGCCAGTTGCATTGTTCCCATCTGGGCAGGGTGGCGACAAACTGGTGGGGCATGCCCCTTTCATCGCTATAGCGAACGGTGATCCAGCCCATCAGTGGTGCTTCCGGGGTGGCCGACAGCAGAGTCCAGAAGGAACGGTCCATACCGGGAGGAATAATCAGCTCATCTGCCAGTATATGATTGGAACGGTCACCTGCCGGCTTCGATGCTGCCGTTGCCGAGGCCGACAGCGAAGCCGTGATACTCTGCGCGACCGTTGCAGCCCCAAGGGCTGCGCCTGCCTCACGGGTATCTTCATCCTCAATCATGACCCTGGACACCGTGAGAGCGGCCAGCCTGGCCATACTGGCATTATGGCTTTCGCGCTGGTTTTTCAGATTCTGCGCATCGGCCCAGGCCAGCAGCTTTTTGCCGCTAACAACAGTAAAAGCTCCGGCTTCCTGCCCGGCGTAAGGATACAGCAGTTCAACATTGCGCAGGCGCTGCCATTTATCCTGTGGATTGCGGACGGAAAATACCAGATAGCCGATCTGAGGGCTGCAGAGGTCACCCCGGAAAGCGGCGGAGACTTCCAGTGGCGGGTCAGCCTGATCCTGTGGCGATACAAAGGTAGCTTCGGGGCCGATCTGGTGGCTGGCACAGGCGGACAGCAGGGTGCTGGTTAACAGCAGAGTAAGCAGTCGGAGGGCGGATACAGATCCTGGTTTCATGATTTCTTCCTTGTTGGTTTTGTCATTAACCAGAAAACCATAGCGCAGAAACATGAACCTGAGATAAACGGCAATGCATTTGTTAAAATTCACTCTGTTTATTCAGGTGGATAATCATTATGCAGCGTATGAATCTGTCCAGAGTCGATCTCAACCTGTTTGTGGTCTTCGACGCCATTTACCGCGAAGGCAACCTGACCCGTGCCGCCGAGAGTCTGCACCTGTCACAACCCGCGGTCAGTCATGCGCTGGGGCGGCTGCGTGAGCGCTTTAATGACCCATTATTTGAACGCTCCGGCAAAGGTGTGGCACCGACACCACTGGCGAAGGCGATTGTCGGCCGGGTGCGGGTGGCACTGCAGGATCTGGAATCGACCCTGACCGAAGGGCTGAATTTTGATCCGGCCCGGGCAACGCGTGTGTTTACCCTGGCGGCGCGGGATGTGATGGAAGCCACAGCCCTGCCGCCGCTGATGGCGCGGCTGCAGACGCAGGCGCCGGGCATTCAGCTGCGCAGCGTCCGCATTGCCCGTCGCGATATGGAAAGTGCGTTGTCATCCGGGCAGATTGATTTTGCCGCCGATGTGCTGTTGCCGGTGGCGGATGATATTGAGCACCAGGCCATGGGCGAAGAGCGGCTGGTGGTGGTGATGCGTCGCAGTCATCCGCTGGCGGCGCTGCCCTGGCAGCTGGAAACCTATCTGCAGGCGCAGCATGTGCTGGTATCCAGCCGGGCAGAAGGTCCGGGCGTTGAGGATTTTGCCCTTACCCGGCTGGGCCGGGTGCGGCAGGTGGCGTTACGCTGCCAGAATTATTACGCCGCCATGCAGGTGGTGCGCAGTACCGATCTGCTGCTGACGCTGCCGGACAGTTTCGCCCGGGATATGGCACAGTTGCAGCCAGACTGCCTGATCCGCCCCCTGCCACTGACGCTGGCGCCGCTGGAAATGCATCTTTACTGGCATAAAAAGGCCAGCCGGGACCCGGCGGTGATGTGGCTGAAAGAGCAGCTGACCGGGCTGCTGAGCTGAGAAAACCTACAGATACTGGGGAAACAGATGGGCCGCGGTTTCCACCACGATGGCATGGCGCCGGGCCAGCCGTTCATGGTCGCTGTCATAGCCCCCGCCGATCACGGTAGTCACCGGAATATGGCGCTGCAGACAGTGGCGCAGCACCCGTTCATCACGCTCGCGCACACCGTTAAGGCTGATATTCAGATGGCCCAGCACATCATGTTCCCAGACGTCGGCGCCGGCATCGTACAGCACCAGATCGGGTTGCTGTTCATCCAGCAGCCGGATCAGGGTCTGTTCCACCACCTCCAGATAGGCGCTGTCGGCCAGCCCTGTTTCCAGTCCGACATCCAGGTCGCTGACGGACTTGCGGAAGGGAAAATTCTTCTCGCAGTGCACTGAGCAGGTAAAAGCCTGCGCTTCATGAGCGAGAATCGCCGCCGTCCCATCCCTCTGATGCACATCCAGATCGAAAATCAGGATGCGTTTCACCTCTCCTGTGTGCAGCAATGTTAATGCGGTGTAGGCAAGATCATTGATCAGGCAGAAACCGGAGCCGAAATCGTGATGGGCGTGATGGGTGCCGCCGGCGAGGTGGCTGCTCATGCCGTACTGCAGCGCCAGACGGGCGCTGAGCAGGGTGCCGTTGGGCGCTGTCAGGGTACGGTCGATCAGGCCCTGGCTCCAGGGCAGCCCGATGCGGCGCCAGGCCTGCGGATCAAGGCGTTCATCACACAGGGCAGCCAGATATTCCCGGCTGTGGGCGCGGCTGAGGTCCTGCAGTGAGGCAGCCTGCGGGCGGAGCAGGTTGTGCTGTCCGATCAGCCCATGCTGCTGGCAATAGTCGTGCAGGCGCACAAACTTCGACATCACGAAGCGGTGCTGCGGCGGGAAGGGACAGGAATAATTGGGATGGTAAACCAGTGGCAGCACGGCTCAGACTTCAGCAGTTCGGGATGCCTTATTCTGCCGCAGGAACTGCAGAAATTCTTCTTCTGCCAGCGGCCGGCTGAACAGGAACCCCTGATAATGGTGACAGAAGCGGGCCTGCAGGTAGTCCCGCTGCTCACCGGTTTCCACGCCTTCGGCGATGATGTCCATATTCAGGTTACGTCCCATCTGGATGATGGAATCCACAATCCGCGCGGGGCGGTCCTGATCACTGATATCCATAACGAAGGCACGGTCGATTTTCAGTTTATCCAGCGGCAGGTGCTGCAGGTAATTGAGCGAGGAATAGCCGGTGCCGAAATCATCCAGAGCGAATGAGAATCCCTGCCGGTGCAGGTTTTCCATCTTGCTGCGGATAATGCCCTTATCACCGAGGAAAATGGATTCGGTGATTTCCAGTTCCAGCTGATCCGGGCTGAGGCCGTTGTTTTCCACTTCGCTGACGACCAGCTGTTCAAAGCCAGGATCAAGAAACTGTACCGGGCTGATATTAACCGCCAGCCGGCCGAAGGTGGCGGGCAACAGCTGCTGTTCCTGCCAGCGCTTCAGGGTGCGGCAGCTCTCACTCAGAATCCACTGGCCGAGCGGCACAATCAGGCTGGTTTCTTCGGCGGCGGCAATGAAAATATCCGGCCGCACCGGCGTGCCTTTATTACTCCAGCGGCACAGCACTTCGGCACCGCTGACGTCGCCGCGGTCGTTCAGCTGTGGCTGGAACACCAGGGTGAAGGCCTGATCAATAATGGCCTGATGCAGGTCGTTGAACAGATTCAGTTTGTCCTGCGTTTCCTGCTGCATGTTTTCGGTATACACGCTGATGCTGCTGCGGCCCTGGGACTTGGCGTGGTACATGGCGGTATCCGCCTGGCGGATCAGGTCAGCGGCTTCCTGATCCGGGTAGGGGTAGACGGCAATACCGATGCTGGCCGACAGGTGGAAGCTGTGCATATCCACCTGAAATGGCTGGCGGATGGTCTCCAGCAGGCGGGCGGCCTGCTCACCGGCCAGGGTGGCCGCGGTTTCCGGGTTTTCCGCCAGTTCGTCCGCCAGCAGCAGGAATTCATCGCCTCCCAGACGGGCGGTCATATCTTCTTCACGCACGGCGCTGATCAGGCGCGAGCCCATTTCAATCAGCAGTTTATCGCCCACCGGGTGGCCGAGGGAGTCGTTGATGTTCTTGAAGTGATCCAGATCGATGAACAGCGCGGCTCCATAGCGTCCGACCCGGCGCGCATGGGCCATTTTCTTGTCGATATGCAGCATGGCGAAACGGCGGTTGGCGAGACTGGTCAGGGCGTCGAAGTTGGCCTGATATTCGATCAGCTGCTGTTTGCGTTTAACCTCGCTGATATCGCGGATCAGCCACAACACCCCGGTAGTACGCACATCGTGGCTGTTACTGTCGTCCAGCAGCGGCGTCATGCGTGACTCGATATAGAAATCATCGTGGCGGAATTCGCTGATGACGGTATCCTGGCTGATGATGGCCTGTTGCCGGCAGCGCTCCTGCTGAGCCGCATCGTGCTCGCTCAGCCAGTTGCTGAACGGCTGGCCGCTGAGATCACCCTGCAGCGCGCGGATCGGGCTTTCGCCGCTGCCGTAGCGGCTGCGGATATGGCCTTCGTTGTCGATCAGGAAAGCCACGTCGGGAAACGCGCGGGTGAAGGCCTGATCACGCATGTGCTGGTCACGGACCTGCTGCATGGAGTGGTGCAGGTGGCGGCTGAGGCTGTTGAACGCGGTTTCCAGCTGGGTGAATTCGGCTGAGGCATGGGTCCGGATCATGCTGCCCAGATGACCATCGCGCAGGGTGCGGGTAAAGGTCACCAGCCGGTCGAGCGGCTTCAGTACTTCACGCTTGATCAGATACTGCAGACCCAGGGTATAGAGCAGCAGCATGGCCAGCAACAGTGCCACTTTCTGTGCGGTCTGACTGAGCAGCCGGTGGTACTGCAGACTGGCATCATAATGCGCCAGCAGCCAGGCCTGCTGGTTGTCGCGCAGTTTATTGCCGCTGCGGAATGAGACGGGCAGCAGCTGGAAAAACTCCGCTTCCTGCTGTGCATGCTGTGCTTCGGTGCCGGCAAGGCGGAAACCGGTTGGCAGGTTCCGTACGCTGACCGTATCCCCCAGCTCTGCCCGGCGGGTGGAGAGGCGGACACGGTCATTCACGATCAGCTGCAGGTGGCGTACATGCAGGCGGGTGGCCATACGGCTGAGGCTCTGGTCCGCATGACTCCAGTCGCCCTGAGACAACTGATTCTGCAGGGTCAGGCGCAGCGCACTGAGCTCAGCATCCATTTTACTCTGCCAGGTGGTGGCGAACTGGCTGGTCATGGCCTGAAACAGGAAGTAGCTGACCACCAGGGCGGTGATCCCCAGTGCCAGTGCTGACCAGCTGAGCAGGGCGCGCCGCAGGGAGTAGCGTTTAGCGGCCATTATGGCGCCTCCCGGATAAAGTCGGCCCGGGTCAGGGCATTCAGCGGCAACGGCTGCTGCAACAGGTTGTGCCGGGTCATAACGACGGCCAGCTGGCGTGCGGTTTTCTCCAGTGGTGATGGATTACCGCTGAGCAGTTGGCGGTTGGTGGCGGCATCCGGCAGATCCAGCCCGTCGAGCTGATGAGGCAGATCGTCTTCCGCCACTTTCAGGCGCTGATTGAACAGTGGCAGGCTGGTTTGCGGCTGCTGCTGCAGATCATTGCGGGCACGGAAGTAAGCGGATATCAGCTGGCGCAGCTGATACTGGTAATCGTCGAGTGCCGCGCGGCGGACGGCCAGCACATCGACAATCTGTCCGGGAATGGCCCGGCTGTCGAACAGCTGATGGGCGCCGGCGCGGGTCAGTTGCGAGGCATAGGGTTCAAAGGTGACGGCAGCGTCGATGCGGTGGGCGCGGAAGGCGGCCAGATGATCGCTCAGTGGCAGGTGGACCAGATTAACCTGATCTGTCGTCAGGCCACCCATATTCAGCGCCGCCTGCAGCATCAGGGCGCCGACGGCAGTGGTTTCGACTGCAATGGTCTTGCCGGCCAGCTGCGGCAGACGGCTGATACTGTCCCGCGCGACGATGACGTCGGCGCCGGCGGAAATATCGAACACCAGCACCACCACCAGATCTTCACCTTCTGCCAGCAGCGACAGGGTTTCATCCAGCGTCAGCGCTCCGGCTTCCAGATGTCCGAGGCGCAGGGCATCCATTACATCGCTGGCGGAGGGCAGTTCGACCAGACGGACCTCTTCATCCTGCAGGTAGCCCAGGGAACGCGCCACATACAGTGGTTCATAGCCGGGCCAGACATTGGTACCGACGCGCAGGGGCGGCGGCACTGAATAACAGCCCGCTGTCAGGGACAGCCATCCGCAGAGAATCAGGCAGAGCAGGCCTCGGCGCACACAAACCTCAGGTTCAGACAATATCTGCCTAAGATTAGCATTGCTCTGCTGGGCCTGCCGGCAGCAAATGACCTTAATGGCGTCAGAACTACCTATACCAAGGCCTAATGGAGTGGCGGTGTCGGTCTGTGGTCCTCTGTCAGTCAGCTCAACGGAGGTCTTCATGCCAAAGAAAAATAACAACAGCGCAGCAACAACCGGCACGCCACAGAAAGACCTGCCGGGTTCCCGCTTTGAACGCCTGTTTTACCGCTATCTGGCCTGGTTCCCGATTCTGGTGTTACCGCTGCTGGTGGTGGAACTGCTGGGCAGTGGCGACTATGCCGCCGGCGGCATTATCGGCGTGATGCACGCGGTACTGGTCTTCCGCTTTGTGCAGGTGGTGAATATTCAGGCGCTGTTCCGTCGGAAAGCACCGGGAGCCTGACCCTGGCCCTTACCGGGTCAGGTAGCGTTTTCTGATGCGTTTGATGCGTAGCCTGTCCTGCCAGGAATAGGTACCGAGGTCGCCGAACAGTACATCTTCCGGGATGTCCTGCAGAGTGCGGTAATCGGTATCCCGGCGGATTTTCAGCAGCCGTTTCAGCCGGTTTGCGCCCAGCAGCTGGTAAAGTCCGGCGATTTTCTTCCCTTTATTCTTAAAATAACGGTGCATTTTCGGGCTGTGGATAACTTTGGGCAGCCCGTGGCGGTGGTTGATGGAATCCAGCCAGTGCAGATGCATGACGTTGTATTCCGGTGGCAGAACAGCGATATGCAGTTCGCTTTGCCAGAGCAATTCCCGCAGGGACGGCTGGTCCTTACGCGAGCCCGTTTCCTTGAGAATATCCCGCCAGGCCTGCAGTAATGCGGTGGTCTCCGGGCGCTTGTTAACGGCGATCAGGCCACCGTTCAGGGTCGGGAATGATTGTGGAAACTCCAGACTGTGAATTTCCCGGCAGTGCTTACTGTTACGGCCCTGATCCTGAGTGACGGCAATGTCGTAGCGTTGCAGGAGAAAGAAAATATCTGAGATATCGTCGATGATCAGGGTGTCAGCATCGATATACACCGTCTGTTCAAAACGTGAGTTTATCAGGGCATCAATTTTCGGCCGGAACCAGGAATCGGTGCTGATGTGTACCTGATCAAAAACATCCGTTTCAACGGCTTTATCGGTGAACAGATCAATCCTGGCGTGCGGGCACTGAGCCCTGAGGCTGAGTGCCGAACGTATGGCTAATTCGGTATAGCCCGGATGACCCGTGGCGGCATAAACGAATCCCTGATTTTTTGGAGCATCCATTTTTCTGTCTTAACTCAGCGTCCGGAAAGTGCCTGTTTCGCCCGTGCTGCTGCTGCCCGTACCTGATCCGGCGCTGTGCCACCGATATGATTACGGGCAGCTACTGAGCCTTCCAGCGTCAGTACGTCGAAGACATCGGCGCTGATTTCGCCGGAGAACTGCTGCAGTTCTTCCAGTGTCATTTCACTCAGGTCCTTACCGGTCTGTACGCCATAAGCCACGGATTTACCGACGATTTCATGGGCATCACGGAAGGCGATGCCTTTACGTACCAGATAATCCGCCAGATCGGTGGCGGTTGAAAAGCCCCGTTTGGCCGCTTCGCGCATATCATCTTTGCGGGCAATCAGATTTGGCACCATGTCGGCGAAGGCGCGCAGGCTGTCACGCAGGGTATCGACGGTATCGAACAGCGGCTCTTTGTCTTCCTGGTTGTCTTTGTTGTAAGCCAGCGGCTGGGATTTCATCAGCGTCAGCAGCGAAATCATATGGCCGTACACGCGGCCGGTTTTACCGCGCACCAGTTCCGGCACGTCCGGGTTTTTCTTCTGCGGCATGATGGAGGAGCCGGTGCAGAAGCGGTCCGGCAGGTCGATAAAGCGGAACTGAGCGGAAGCCCACAGCACCAGCTCTTCCGAGAAGCGTGACATGTGCATCATGATCAGTGACGCGGCGGAGCAGAATTCGATGGCGAAGTCGCGGTCGGAAACCGAGTCGAGGCTGTTTTCGGTCGGTGCGTCAAAGCCCAGCAGTTCCGCAGTGTAATGACGGTCGATCGGATAAGTGGTGCCGGCCAGTGCGGCGGCACCCAGCGGCAGCTGGTTGATGCGTTTGCGGCAGTCCTGCAGACGGCCATAATCACGCTCCAGCATGGCATTCCAGGCCAGCAGATGGTGGCCGAAGGTCACTGGCTGGGCAGTCTGCAGATGGGTGAAACCGGGCATGATGGTGTCGGCTTCTTTTTCTGCCAGTTCCACCAGGCCCTGTTGCAGACGGCTCAGTTCGGCGTTGATCACATCAATTTCGTCACGCAGATAGAGACGGATATCCGTGGCGACCTGATCGTTACGGGAGCGGCCGGTGTGCAGTTTCTTACCGGTGATGCCGATTTTTTTCGTCAGTGCGGCTTCGATGTTCATATGCACATCTTCCAGCTCGACCGACCAGGCGAAGTCGCCGCGTTCAATCTCGATGCGCACTTCTTCCAGTCCGCGGATGATGTCATCGCGTTCCTGTTCCGTCAGCACACCCACTTTGCACAGCATTTTTGCGTGTGCCACCGAGCCCTGAATATCCTGACGGTACATACGCTGGTCGAAGCCGACCGAGGCGGTGTAACGGGCAACAAATGCATCAACAGGTTCAGAGAAGCGGCCGCCCCAGGAGGAGTTGGTGGCGGATGGGTTGGAAGAATCAGACATGATGACCTCAGACTGGTGCAGAATTCAGTAACGGCGCGGATTATAACCAGTCCGGCCACAATCTGTCGCCCGCATTCGTGACTCATGCCCTTGCCCTGAAACCGGCGGCAGGACAGACTAGCGCCTGTCTGACAGCAGCAGGAACTGACGGTGGCCAAGAACTCAGGTAACGGACAGCAGGACTTACTGGAAGCTTTCTTCCTGCCCGACCTGTGCAATACCCGCGCAGTGATTATCCTGCTGGCACTGAGCGAGGCGCTGGTGCTGGCGCTGACCCTGATGGAAAGCAGCCTGCCCGATTATTCCTGGCAGCGTTTCAGTGTGGTGTCCCTGTTTGTGCAGTGGGTCTGCCTGTTGTCGGTGGCGGCCCTGTGTCAGCTGCGGGTGGTTCTGGTGCGGCTGCCGGTGGTAACGGTATCGGCGGTGGCCATGCTGGTGATCGCCTCGGTGACCCTGCTGGTCAGTGTGACCGGTGAACTGATGTGGCCGCTGCACACTGGGCAGATCGACTGGCCCTGGGTGCTGCGTAATGTGCTGATCAGCAGCATCTTTGGCGCGATGGCGATGCGCTATTTTTACGTGCAGAGTCAATGGAAGCTCAAGGCTCAGGCGGAGCTGAAATCGCGCCTTGCTGCCCTGCAGGCCAATATCCGCCCGCACTTTTTCTTTAATACCCTGAATACCGTGGCATCGCTGATTATGGTTGACCCGGATAAGGCCGAGCAGATGCTGGTCGATCTGGCGCAGCTGTTCCGCGCGGTGCTGAAAAATGATGAAGCCCAGGTCGCGCTGGCGCAGGAAATTGAACTGGGGCGGCGTTATCTGGCCATTGAACAGGTCAGGCTGGGGGAGCGGTTGCAGGTGGAATGGCAGCTGCCCGATGCCTTGCCACCGGTTAAAGTGCCACAGCTGATTCTGCAGCCGCTGCTGGAAAACGCCGTCTATCATGGCATTCAGCCCAGTACGCAACCGGGCTATATCCGCGTTGAGCTGGTGTGCAAAGCCTGTGGCCGCAATCCGGACCGCTGGTGGCTGGTGATCCGCAACAGCCGTGACGCCGCTGCCGGCAGTGACAGCGGTAACCGCATGGCGCACACCAATATCCGTGCCCGTCTGCTGGCACTGGATGAGGAAGCCGGGCTGGTGACGGAAGAAAAGGACGGCGAATACATTGCCTGTCTGCAGCTGCCGCGGGTGGGATACGACGGGAGTAAAGCATGAGTTACCGGGTGCTGCTGGTGGATGATGAGCCGCTGGCGCGTGAACGTCTGAAGCGTCTGCTGCAGGAACACGATGACTTTGTCTGCGCCGGTGAAGCCGGTGACGGCAGTGCTGCGCTGTCGTGGCTGCAGCAGCACGGAGCCGATCTGGTGTTACTGGATATCCAGATGCCGGGACGCAGCGGGCTGGAGGTGGCCGCAGCAATGCAGCAGCTGCCGCAGCCACCGCTGCTGGTGTTCTGTACGGCGTATGATGAACACGCGCTGCAGGCCTTTGCGGTGAAAGCGCTCGACTATCTGCTTAAGCCGGTACGGCGTGAAGATCTGTCGCGTGCGCTGCAGCGCGCCGGGGAATGGCTGGCCCAGCGTCCGGCCAGTGCCGTGGCGGCAACAGCACCGGGCAGCCGCACGCACCTCAGTGCCCGCACCCACAATGGCCTGCAGCTGATTCCGCTGGAGAGTATTATCTGCTGCCATGCTGACCAGAAGTACGTCACCGTGCTGCATGAGGACGGTGAAACCCTGATTGATGAATCACTGAAGCAGCTGGAAGACGAATTCCCGCAGCTGTTTATCCGCGTCCACCGCAGCACGCTGGTGGCGAAGCAGCGTATGGAACGGTTGCAGGCGGTGGATGAAGGCGGTCATCAGCTCTGTCTGCGCGGTCTGGCGGAAGGCGTGGCGGTCAGCCGCCGGCATCTGGCGGAAGTGCGCCGGGTGATGAAAGAACTGTAAGACGCCGGCATAAAAAACGGGAGGCTCAGCCTCCCGTTGTTGTTTTCCAGCCGTGCTCAGCTGCCATAACGCTGACGCAGTGCCTGAATGCGCACATCCAGTGGTGGGTGGGTGGAGAACAGGGCGGCAAATTTACCCTCACCGCGGATACCGAATGCCACCAGTTCACCGTTCAGTTCACTGGGCTGATCGTAGCTCTGCTGCAGCGCTGCCAGAGCACTGACCATCGCCGCCGGGCTGACCAGTTCGGCACCGGCCTGATCGGCGCGGAATTCACGCCGGCGGCTGAACCAGGCAACGATGGTTGAAGCGAGAATGCCGAGCACGATTTCAGCCACGATGGTGGTCACAAAAAACGCGATGCCCGGGCCGTTTTCATTTTTGAATATGGCTTTGTCCACGAAGTTACCGATGATGCGGGCGAAGAACATCACGAAAGCGTTTACCACACCCTGAATCAGCGCCAGGGTAATCATATCGCCATTGGCAACGTGACCGATCTCGTGGCCGAGTACCGCTTTTACCTGTTCTTTGTCCATGCGCTGCAGCAGGCCGGTCGATACGGCAACCAGCGCGTTATTACGGTTCCAGCCGGTGGCGAAGGCATTCGGCGCGGAGGAAGAGAAAATCCCCACTTCCGGCATGCCGATACCGGCTTTGTCAGACAGCTCTTTGACGGTGCTCAGGAGCCACTGCTCTCCGGCATTCTGCGGACGATCAATGATCTGTACCCGCATACCGAATTTGGCCATGGTTTTCGACAGCAGCAGCGAGATGATGGAACCGACCATGCCGAATACCAGACAGAACACCAGCAGGTTAGTCAGGTTCAGTCCACCGCCGCTGCGCTCAAGATAACTGCCGACCCCGAGCAGCGACAGGGTAATGCTGGCGACGAAAATGACCGCCAGGTTGGTGGCCAGAAACAGAACAATACGCAGCATCTGCGAATCCTCTCAGTGAATGCAAACAGGTTGAAATTTCTGATCATCAGAATGGGGTTTTTTCTGCCGTTTGCAAGCGGATTTATTGTCAGGAAGGGTAATACCCGGGCTGCTTTCTGTATTCCAATTACCGCTAATCCGCGTATCATTGGCGCCGTCCCAGGGGGTGGCACGTCAGCAGACGGGCCTGAGATGCCGGATGTTTACCGCAGGTAAACGGCGAACCCCTAGAACCTGATCCGGTTAGTACCGGCGTAGGAATGGGGGCGGTTGTTCAGCAGCACCGTTTACGGCCGGTAAACGGTGATCTGTTTCCGTGCAGTCGCATCACATCACAAGACAGCATCTGCTGTCCTGCGCAGTCGCCGGGTCTTTCTTGCACTCTGAGGAATGACCCCGAATGAAAAAAACACCTTTATCGCTTTTCTGTTTACTGGCCCCGTTAACTGCCCTGGCGGCGGATGAGGTTGATCTTGGCACGCAGACGGTGCAGGCGGATTTCCGCAAAACCGATGTGCAGCAGATCCCGGAAGCTGTCACTGTGGTCGGCAGTGAGCAGATTGAAGCGCGCTCGGCCGAACACCTGGAACAGGTACTGAGTTTTGCCCCGAACGTGAATTTCGCGTCCGGCGCATCCCGCGGCCGCTATTTTCAGATCCGTGGTATCGGCGAACGCAGTCAGTTTGTGGACCCGGTCAACCCGTCGGTGGGGCTGGTCATCGATGGTATTGATATGACCGGGTTGGGGGCGGCGGCAACCCTGTTCGACGTGCAGCAGGTGGAAATCCTGCGCGGCCCGCAGGGCACCCGTTTCGGCGCCAATGCGCTGGCCGGCATGATCAGTATTCAGAGCAATGATCCGACGGCGGAAACCGAAGGCTACGTCGCCGCCAAAGCCGGTACCTATGACAGTTATGGTCTCGGGGCAGCGCTTTCCGGCAGTCTGAGTGAGAATGTGCAGGGCCGTATCGCCGTACACGGTTATGAATCGGACGGATATATGGAAGATGATTACCTGAACCGTGATGACACCCAGCAGCAGGATGAAAAAATCGTACGCGGTAAGCTGGCGTGGCAGCCGGACGCTGACAGCGAACTGAAGCTGACTCTGCTGTATGCGGATATCGACAATGGCTACGACGCCTTTACCTTCGATAACAGCCGCACCACGCTGTCAGATGAGCCCGGCCGCGACAGTCAGGACACCACGGCCTGGGCGCTGTCTTACAACCGCGATCTGAACAGCTCAGTGCGGCTGGAAACGGTACTGAGCGGCAGCAACAGCAGCGCCGAATACAGTTACGACGAAGACTGGACCTATGTCGGTTATGACCCGGATGAGTACTCATCCTTTGACCAGTACCTGCGCGATTTCAAACGCAACAGCCTCGACCTGCGACTGTTGTCCGGCCCGGACGGGCGCATTTTTGCCGCCAGCACCGACTGGGTGATGGGGCTTTACTGGCTGCGCCGCGATGAGAATCTGCGCCGTAATTACACTTACAGTGCCGCTCAGTACCAGAGTGATCTGGCGGTGGATTCCTACTCTGTGTATGCCGAACTGAGTACAGCGTTCACGCCGTTTACCACGCTGACTTATGGCCTGCGCGCTGAACGCTGGGAAAATGATTTCTCCGATAATGCCAGTGCGCTGGATGCCGGTGTCAGCAATGTCGAAGATGACACCAGCGAAACCCTTTGGGGCGGTAAAGTCACGCTGGAAACCCTGCTGGCCAATGATCATCTTGGCTATGTGTCGCTGGCGCGGGGTTATAAAGCCGGTGGCGTGAATACCGATCCGGATATCTCGGAAGACAACCGCAGTTTTGACACCGAATTCAACAACACCTTCGAGCTGGGGCTGAAATCCAGTCTGCTGGATAATGCGCTGCACACGCGGATTGCAGCATTTTATATTCAGCGCAAAGACCAGCAGGTGAAGAGCTCCTACGCCATCCAGAATGCGGATAACAGCATCACCTTTCAGGATTATCTGGCCAATGCCGCCGAAGGCCGTAATTACGGACTGGAAGTGGAGAGCAGCTGGGATATTAATGAGCGCCTGAACTGGCTGTTCAGCTACGGCTGGCTGCGCACGGAATTTATCGATTATTCCTACCAGACTGACGATGATGAATTTAATAAGGACGGCCGTGCCCAGTCGCATGCCCCGCTCTACAGTCTGGCCACCGCCGTCAGTTATCAGCTGAGCGATCACTTTGCCCTGCGGCTGGAAAGCGAAGCGAAGGATGAGTTTTATTTTTCTGACAGCCATGACGAAAAAGCAAAAGCGTATGTTCTGTGGCATGCGCGCCTGAGTTATCAGCGCGGCCAGACCGAAGTGGCGCTGAGTGGCCGCAACCTGACCAATGCGGATGTGGAAACCCGCGGTTTCGGTGGCTTCGGTAATGACCCGCGTGACGGTTATGCCGAACACCGCTATGTGCAGCTGGGCGAGCCGCGCCTGTATATGATTGAAGCCCGTTATTCATTCTGAGATGTGAGGAACAACGATGGAAATTTCTGTGGAAATCAGCAAATACCCGCTGAGCGATGATTACCTTCCTTATATCAAAGGCTTTATTGATCGCCTGAACGATGTGGAAGGCCTGAGCGTGGTCACCAATACCATGAGCACTCAGGTGTTCGGTGATTACGATCTGGTGATGGATACTTTAAAAACCGAAATCCGTAACAGCTGGGAAGAATTCGGCCGATCCATTTTTGTGTGCAAGTTTATCGGCCGTAATCTTGACCCGGTATTAAACCCGCACGGCTGATTTGGCAGTGCCGGCTGTGAAACGCAGCCGGCCAATCCTATGGAATGACGATGAACGATATTGTAAACGCAATCCAGCAGGCGGCCGCGGCGATGAGCGTCTGGGAAATCCTCGGCGTGGCATTGGGGATTGCCTATCTGCTGCTGGCGATGAAACAGAATATTCTGTGCTGGTATGCAGCATTTTTCAGCACGCTGATTTTTATCTGGCTGTTCTGGGATGTCAGCCTGCTGATGGATTCGGCACTGAACGTTTATTACCTGGTGATGGCGGTGTACGGCTGGTGGCAGTGGCGCCGCGGGGTTACACAAGCGGAATTGCCGATTCAGGTGTGGACGCTGCCGCGCCATCTGCTGGTGTTTGCCGGCGTGGTGGTCGCCAGTCTGATCAGCGGCTGGCTGCTGACCAGCTACACCTCTGCGGCTTACCCTTACTGGGATTCTTTCACCACCTGGGGGGCCGTGGTCACGACCTATATGGTGGCGAAAAAGGTGCTGGAAAACTGGCTCTACTGGGTGGTAATCGACTCGGTAGCCGGTGTGCTCTACTTCAATAAAGAGCTGTATCTGACCGCGCTGCTGATGGTGCTGTATGTGATTCTGGTGATTATCGGTTGGTTCCGCTGGCTGCCCCAGTACCGGGAGCAGCAGTCGGGTGATGCCGGAGAAAGCCTGGCCACACCGGCGGCCTGGCAGGTGGGTGAAAAACTGCCGTGATCGAAGCAATTCTCGCCGACTGGCCCCGCTGGGGGCTGACCGGTAAAGCCCCGGCTGTGCAGCAGCTGCGCACACTGGCCGGCGGGCTGACCAATCAGTGCTTTCTGCTGCCGCTGGAACGCGGTGATTTTGTGCTGCGGGTTGAAGGGCGCAACTCGGCCGCACTGGATATCAACCGTGATGCCGAACTGGCGGTGCATCAGCTGGTGGCCGCTCACGGCCTGACGCCGGTGATCCGTTACCGGCCGCCGGCCGGTGGCTACTGGATCCGTGAATACGTGCCGGGGCAGCCGCTCACTGAGGCGGATATGAATGCCACCACGGTGGCCCGCATGGCGGATACGCTGCAGCGTCTGCATCAGCTGCCGTTACCGCCGCAGCTGCCGCCGCTCAGCATCAGTGCCAAGGCCACGGCCTACTGGAATATGATTACTGCACGCGACCCGGCATCTCCGCTGCTGGCACTGCGGGAACCGGCCCAGACCCTGCTGGGTGGTATGCCGGATGAGCGCCGCAGCCTGTGTCATATGGACCCGCTGCCGGCCAACTGGATCCGGACGCCCAGCGACCGGCTGGTGCTGCTTGACTGGGAATACGCGGCGCAGGGGCATCCGTTGTGGGATCTGGCCGCCCTGCTGGGCAGTGCCGGGCTGAAGGCAGCTGATGAGCAGCCGATTCTGGCTGCGGCCGGTGTGGCCGACGACCGCGTCTGGCGTTTTGCCCGCGCGCAGATGCGGTATATGACCGCGCTCTGGTACGGGGCACAGAATCTGTGGGATGACCGTCGTCTGCTTACTGAGCTGCAGCAGCTCGTGACTGATTGCGGCGCATAATCAGTTTATCGCGGAATTCGGCCGGGTCTTTCTGTAACGCCAGCTCACCATGCAGCTGCTGCTGAATGCGGCGCGTCAGCAGCCGGCTGAGCCAGAATCGCAGCGCGGCGCCACGCAGCATCAGCGTCCAGTTCTGCAGCTCTTCCGGCAGCAGTGGCCTGACGCTGCTGTAGCCCTGATGCAGGGCCTCGACACAACCGGCTTTCCATTCCCCGTCTTCATGGCAGCACCAGTCGTTGGCGATAATCGCCAGGTCGTACATCTGTGTGCCTTCGCTGGCGTTGTACAGATCAAGAATGGCGCCGACCTGGCCGTCTGCGGTAAACAGCGCGTTGTCGTGGAACAGATCGCCATGAATCCAGCCCTGCGGCAGGGTCAGCCATTGTTCACGGTGCTGCTGCTGATAGATGAGTTCATCGTCGAGAACAGAACGCTCGGCGGCCGTCAGATCCGCTGACAGTTCCGGGCTGATGGTAATCCACCAGTCGAAGCCGCGGGCATCGGCCGGGCGCGGATTCAGATCTTCCGCCAGCTGATGCATCTGCGCCAGCGCGGCGCCGATGGCATAGCAGTGAGCCGGCTGCGGATCGCTGATATGGCTTCCGGGCAGACGCTGACAGAGCACCGCAGGTTTGTTTTTCAGGCTGTGCAGCCAGATATCGTTATGATCGGTCAGGGGAGCCGGAACCTGCAGGCCACGGCGGCCCAGATGCCGTGCCAGGCGCACGAAATCGCGGACTTCATCGCTGTGGTGATGCTCGAACAGGGTCAGCACATAATCGCCGGTGCTGGTGGTCACCATATAGTTGGTGTTCTCAATCCCGGCACTGATGCCCTGATAGGCCACCAGGGTGCCCAGATCAAACGGATCGAGAAAGGTGGCAACATCCTGATGCGTGAGGGAGGTATAAACCGACATGCCAATAACCGCAGACTGCTGGAGAAACAACTGTCTATGTTAAAGCTGCGGCCGCCGTCTGAACAGCAGAGAAGCGCCGCCCGGCTGTGTTCTGCAGCCGAAGCGGACGAAGCAGCGCTGGCTTACCAGCGGAAAATAACCCATTTAGGCACGCGCATTTCCGGGTTGTCCTTGCGCACAAAATCTCCGTCTTCCTGCTCGGTGGGCACCAGGTAATAGGCCGGGCCTTTTTTCGGCACGACCTTGATTTCGCTGATTTCACCGTTGATGCGGAAC
This sequence comes from Pseudomonadota bacterium, assembly GCA_030145845.1. Lineage (GTDB taxonomy): Bacteria > Pseudomonadota > Gammaproteobacteria > Pseudomonadales > Oceanobacteraceae > Venatoribacter. The sequence continues at coordinate 100,162 of JAIXHJ010000007.1, read as the reverse complement.
TCGTAATAGGTGTTATCACCATCGTTGCGGATGGTAATGGTTTCGGCCGGATCGGCTGCCTGGCTGAGTGTGCTGAAGGTCAGGCCCATCAGCAGGGCCGGAGCCAGTGTGATGGTGGTCAGAAGTTGACGTGGCTTCATGGTAAACTGGCCTCAGTTTGTTTATCTGTTCTGTTAAGTATTGCTGGCATTGTACGACGCCGGCCAGCGAAAAAGGAATGACTCATGTCCAAGCCCGTGGTTCTCGTTGACGGTTCGTCTTACCTGTTCCGTGCCTTTCACGCCATCCCGCTGCTGACCAACTCGAAAGGTCTGCACACTAACGCCGTGAAGGGCGTGATCAGTATGATCCGTAAGCTGCAGAAAGATTTCGCAGAATCACAGCTGATTGTGGTGTTCGACGCCAAAGGGAAAACCTTCCGCAGCGATATTTACGCAGAGTATAAAGCACACCGTCCGCCGATGCCGGATGAACTGCGCGAACAGATTGAACCCATTCATAACATTATCCGCGCCATGGGCCTGCCGCTGCTGATTATTGACGGCGTGGAAGCTGACGACGTGATCGGTACGCTGGCGGCACAGGCCATTGCCCACGATCAGGAAGTGGTGATCTCCACCGGCGATAAAGATATGGCACAGCTGGTGAACAGCCACGTCACCCTTATTAACACCATGACCGATACCACCATGGATATTGACGGGGTTAAGGAAAAATTCGGGGTGCCGCCGGAGCACATCATCGATTATCTGGCGTTAATGGGCGACAAAGTGGATAACATTCCCGGTGTGCCCAAGGTGGGTGAAAAAACAGCCGTGGGGCTGGTGGCTGGGCTGGGCAGCCTGGAAGATATTTACCGCAATCTGGATAAGGTTAAGGATCTGGAATTCCGCGGCGCCAAAACCATGGCAGCGCGGCTGGAAGAACACAGGGAACAGGCATTTTTATCCAAGGAGCTGGCCACCATTAAATGCGATGTGGAACTGGAAGCCGGCCTCAGTGACATTAAAAGTTGCGCAACCGATAAAGACGCTCTGCTGGACTTATTCCGCACCATGGAATTCAAAGCCTGGATTGCCGAACTCAGTGGCGATGCTGCCCCGGCAGTAGCTGCCGCCGGCGGTGACAACCGTGCCCCGGCTGCGGACATTCCGCCAGCGTTTGCCGGCGAAGCCGAATACAGCATTATTTTTGATCAGCAGGAATTGGATGACTGGCTGAAAAAACTGCAGGCGGCCGACCTGTTTGCCTTTGATACTGAAACTACCTCGCTGAATTATAAAGAAGCGCGGATCGTCGGTCTGTCATTTGCGGTGGAAGCCGGCAAAGCGGCTTATGTGCCGCTGGCGCATGATGAGGTCTGTATCCCCGAAGGTAAAACTCAGCTTAACCGTGAAGCGGTACTGGCACAGCTGCAACCACTGCTGGAAAGTGAAGACCACAAAAAAGTCGGCCAGCACATGAAATACGATATGCATGTGCTGGCTAACCACGGCATTCACATGCGTGGCGTACAGTTCGACACCATGCTGGAATCCTATATTCTTGACTCGGTGGCCACGCGTCATGATATGGACAGCCTGGCGCTGAAATATCTCGGCCATAAAACCATTCATTTTGAAGAAATCGCCGGCAAGGGTGCCAAACAGCTGACCTTTAATCAGATCAGCATTGACGTGGCCGGCCCCTACGCAGCGGAAGATGCTGACATTACCCTGCGCCTGCATCAGCGCCTGTGGCCGGAACTGGAAGCCCAGCCTTCATTGCAGAACGTTTTTACGGATATTGAAATGCCGGTCATGCCGGTATTGTTTGCCATGGAAGAAAACGGTGCCCTGATCGATGCCGATAAACTGCATGAGCAGAGTCAGCAGATTGACATCCGCCTGCAGCAGCTGGAACAGGAAGCCCATAACGAAGCGGGTCAGGTTTTTAATCTGGGATCACCGAAACAGCTGGGTGAAATCCTGTTTGAAAAACTGGGCCTGCCGGTGAAAAAGAAAACCCCCAAGGGAGCACCATCGACGGCGGAAGAAGTGTTACAGGAGCTGGCCGATGACGGCTATGAACTGCCGCGACTGATTCTGGAAAACCGTGGTCTGGCAAAACTGAAAAGCACCTACACCGATAAGCTGCCACTGATGATTTCGCCGGATACCGGCCGTGTACATACTTCCTATCACCAGGCGGTAGCCGCCACCGGGCGTTTATCCTCCACCGATCCGAACCTGCAGAATATTCCGGTGCGCTCCGAAGAAGGACGTAAAATCCGTCAGGCCTTTATTGCACCCGCTGGTTATAAACTGGTGGCGGCGGATTACAGCCAGATTGAACTTCGTATTATGGCGCACCTGTCCGGTGATGCCGGTCTGTTAAGCGCCTTTGCCGAGGGCCGGGATATTCACCGCGCTACCGCGGCGGAAGTTTTCGGCGTGACAGAAAGTGAAGTCACAGATAACCAGCGCCGTGCTGCCAAGGCCATTAACTTCGGTCTGATTTACGGCATGTCAGCCTTTGGTCTGGCGAAGCAGATCGGCGTCGGCCGGGGTGAAGCACAGGAATACGTTAACCTCTATTTTCAGCGTTACCCCGGCGTGCGTGAATATATGGATTCCACCCGGGAACACGCCAAAGAACAGGGCTATGTCGAAACCATTTTCGGCCGCCGTTTATACCTGCCGGAAATCCGCAGTAAAAATGCCCCACGCCGTCAGCATGCCGAACGCACCGCGATTAATGCGCCGATGCAGGGCAGCGCCGCCGACATTATCAAACGCGCCATGGTGCGCGTCTATAACTGGCTGCCGCAAAGCGGCTTTGATGCGCGCCTGCTGATGCAGGTGCACGATGAACTGATCGTTGAAGTGCGCGAAGATCAGGCCGGGGATTTCGCTGCTGAACTGAAAAAACAGATGGAAGCCGCCGCAGAATTAAACGTGCCGTTAGTGGTGGAAGCCGGAATCGGTGATAACTGGGAGCAGGCGCATTAAGCCTCACCCTGTATGCACGGAGGTCAATCAGATCTTAGGGTTTCATTATCGCCCCTGAGATCTGACTGAATCTGATGCCGTCATATATCTATGAGGAATATTTTTCTGGATACAGGAGATAGCTCAATAGCACCATTATCAGAAAACCGTAGAAAGAAATAAACAAAATACGGGCTACAGCTTTATCCGCTTGAGTAGTGTAGGGTCGTACAGATTTTGGGCTGATAAATGGATTATGCTCATGATTCAGAGGGTTGCCTACCGGAATGGCAATAGCCGTTGCTATCCATAATGTTCTGAGTCCCCATATATTCACCGGGCAAACTTTACTCTTACCATTGTCAGCTATACGTTTATCTATTCTCGGTATGAATACATAACTGAATAAAAACCAGCTAATGGCGCTGAAAATAAACAGAGTCACGGATATTAAAAGGATCAGGTCGTATCCGTTCATTCACTGGTTATCCATAATCCGGGATGAAACATTTTGGCCAAATGAATCGCCGATGCCACCTGCAAAATAACCTGCAGTAAGGCTTACTGTAAACACAGCTGCTAAAACTGTCCATCCTATTGGTCCAGCTATGGTTAGACCGGCTGCATAAACGGCAGACATTCCTCCGGTGAATACTGCCTGTCCTATACCAACCCCAAAAGCCCCACCAAATCCAAACCCGGTAATCTGTTTGGCACCTTCCCGCATCCAGTCGCCGCCGGCTTCTTCAATATTCATCACTTTAATCACCCGCATGGATGCGTCGGCTGCAATGGTGATATTTGCCCAGACCGTTCAGCAGCTTACCCATGCATGCCAGCTGACTGGCCTGAGGGTGGTATCTATCAGCCCAAGATCATGACCGTAAGTATCAACGTCGCAACTGATATCAGTAAACACGAGCTAACGATCCTGTCAAAGCGACTAGTGTATGAACGTATATCTACAATACTTAAAATAGGATGTCCTTTTACAACTAATGCATCACCTATCGGCAGGGCTGTACCTATCGCCATATCAAATGTTCGAAGTCCCCATAAATTAATCGGGCATACTTTAGGTTTTTGATCATTTTCAATGCGTTTGTCTATTTTGGGAATGCAAATGTAGCTGAAAGTGAACCAGCTTATGGCTAGTGAAAATAAACCACCAACAAACAGTATTAACGATAGTTTATCTATGATTTCCACTGTCAGTACCCCATGAGTTTATCGGATTTACCTTGGGCAAACTCGTCTACTGCAGTTCCGGCAAAATATCCCGCTACCAAGCTGAAGGTGAAAATACCGCCTAAAATTACCCATCCTACAGGACCCGCGAGAGACAAGCCGGCTTGAGCAGCTAAAATTACGCCTCCGGAAAATACAGCACGTCCAACCAGAGTTCCTGAAGCTGCTCCTGCTCCAAATCCAGTCATCTGCTTGGCACCTTCCCGCATCCAGTCACCACCGGCGTCTTCAATATTCATCACCTTAATCACCCGCATCGATGCATCGGCAGCAATGGTGACGTTACCCAGACCATTCAGCAGCTTACCCATACGGGCCAGCTGACTGGCCTGCAGGTGGCTTTCGACATTGAGGCGGACATCCGCTTTCGGCGAATTGGGCTTGCGCGTCGCGAGGACGATGCCACGTTCTGAGCTGTTAAACGCATTACCGCGGTTTTTGCCACGATGGGCTTCTGCAGCAAAGCGACGGAGTTCGTTGCCGTACTGTCTGGCGAGTGTCTGGTAAGCCTCTTTGACGCGGAATTTTGCTTTCTGCAGCGCTGCTGCCGGACCACGGCCATGTCTGCCGGATGCTGCCAGTGCACGCAGGTTATTCAGCGATTTCTGATATTCGACCACGGCTTTCTCGAAATTATCGAGCCGGGCTGTTGCTGCCGTAGCGGATGCACCGATGGCAGTATTCAGCTTATCGATATTGTGATCACTGAAGTAGCGGTCAAGAAAAGCCGCCAGCGCCAGAGATTCATCACCACAGGTCTGTACGACTTTATGAAGACACTGCTTTTGTGCTGCGGGCAGGTGATTCAGCTGCGCCTGGATAATGGTTGCCAGCCGGTCACTTTCCAGTGAAAACACCGACCCGGATGGTAATTGGGTTCCGGTGGCTGTCTGGTTGGTGCGGCAGATTGCATTGATGGCGTTGGTATCAAGCCCGCCGAGGAGCTCAGCGGTGTTTGTTGGTTTCTGAACAAACAGCAATTCCATGGTAAACATTCCTTTGTCTGTAAAACCGGAAAAGACAGGAGCCGGATTATATCCGGGTCGTGGCTGATTTGTCCGGCACTGTACGGCTGAATACCGATGTCTGTGAAATGGTAAGGCATACAGTAGCCGTCAGATCTCATCTGGCTCTGTTTGCCTAAGGCTGCTGAATGAGTCTGGTGGTAATCGAAGCCTTGTTTTCCAATTCATGGCATAGGCAGCGTTCCGGGTATAAGCCATCAGACGGCAAATCCCGGCGCTTTAATACGCCAGCTTACCAATCCTGTCCATGTGCAGCGTGCCCAGATAGAGGCCATCGGCTTCCGGCTGTACCGACGTAATTTCACCGATAGCAACCGCGGCGCGGTCATGCAGGCTCTGCAGGATTTCCCCGTCAGCATTAATCTGCAGTATCAGACCATAAGGCCTGGGGACCGGCGCCAGCCATGCCGGTAATTTGGCCAGCTGATTCTTGACCCAGGGCTGGTTGTGAAAGCGGTCGACCACGGCCGGGCGCAACGCGTACATCGCTACCCAGAAAGTGCCATCCGCGGCACGGGCAATACCGTCCGGCAGGCCCGGTAACTGATCGAGGATAATATCCTGTTCACCGGCACGCGGCCCCTGCAGCCAGAGTTTACGGATGCGGTAGCGGAAGGTTTCGTTGATCAGGACAAAGCTCTGATCGGCCGCCACGGCGACGCCATTGGCAAAGGCCAGATCGTCGGCCAGCAGCGTCAGCGCTGACGTCTGCGGATGGTAGGCGAACAGCCGCCCGGAGGGCCGGCCATCAAGAATATCGTGCACGATAGCGCTTAAAGGATAGCGGTTGCTGGCATCAGAGAAATAAATCGTGCCGTCGGCACCGATATCCACATCATCGGTCACGCCCAGTTTTTCACCGCGGTAGCGGTCGGCTAATACACGCAGACTGCCTTTCGGGTCCAGTGCCAGCAGGCCCTTGCCGGCATCAGCAATAATCAGGTTCTGCTGATCATCAAAATGCAGCCCCAGCGGACGGCCGCCGGTATTGGCCAGGGTTTCCCAGTCACTGTAATGGCACTTGCGCAGAATGCTGCCATCCTGAGTGCCGGTGTACAGGCAGCCAAGCGCGTCGCGGGCGACATCCTCACCGCCACGCTGACCTGCCGGCAGGCGGATAATATGTGTGCTCTGCAGGGTATCGTTGGCGGCCAGCGTACCGGCAAACGGCCGTGGTCCGGGGATGTCGACCGCAACAGCATTAATGGGGGAAGGCAGACTGATCAGCGCCGCAGCGGCAATCAGCAGCAGGACGGCCAGAGTCAGCGTCAGCTTTTTCATAAGGGCTCACTTGTTATTGTTATGTGTTTGCCCACAGTTTAACCGGCACTGAGTCCGGTATCAGCAGCTTAGTGTGCCGTTTTCTGACGTTTTTTCAGCAGGTAGCGGCCGGTGATGGCAATCACTGCGGTAAAGGTAATAAACACCGGCAGCAGCATGATCAGGTAACTGTCGAGGCCCTTCTGTGCGACATAAACATAGATGGCCTGCCAGCCCGACAGATTAATCGCCTCACCGGTTTCGGTGTTATGGCCGGAGACGGCGGCGGTGGAAAGGCTGTAGATCATGGTCAGAATCAGACCGGCAATCACGGAGACAGGAATAACGAGTTTCATAACGGACAACGGCCTGTAAAACGGTGACATATTAACGGTCACTATACGGTGCTGACGGTTGTGGCGCGAGGCAGAAGAGCAGGTTTGTCCGCAGAATTTCGATCGTACCGCAGTGAACATCAATGAGTAGATATTCAACTGGCGGGCCAGTGTCTGCCTGACAAAAGCCCTCAGGCATCATTAATACTTACCGGTGATGTTTACTGTTTAAAATCAGTGGGTTACCTGAATTTTTAGTCGATGGAATGGCGTATTTCTCTGGGCTGGGGAGCCAACTGAGCAGGCGTATTCCGCTTCTGCGGGATATTTTAACGATCAGGCTTTTCCTTTTGCTGGCAATGAGTTGTTTTTATGCAAACGAAAGGTGCGGTGCCTGGATGAGCATAGGTAGGACCAAGCTGCGACACATCAGCAGGAATCCCATGCATTTTTTGTTCGTTTGTAGTGAAAACAGGTTAAGAAGCCCGGCCGCGGAGGAAGTATTCTCTGAATACTCCGTAATAAATGGTATAGAGGCAGGCACAAACCGCAGATGCCGTAACCGTGGTGAGTGGTGATCTTATCGAGTGGCTGACGTCATTCCTGTGATGGGAAAACACCACAGAAATAAGGTATCTGAAAAGTTTAAGGATTTGCTTAAAGGTAAAGGACTGGTTTGCCTGGCTATTCGGGATAATTACGGCCGCATGCAGACAGGGTTAATTCAACTTTCAGAAGCAAGGGTCGTAAAAGTTGTGCGGCTTAACTAAACGCATTAACAAATCAACGAATACCTTCCGGACACCAAAAAGCGGGCTGATGCCCGCTTTTTGGTCTCTGAAGATTCACCTGCTGGTTTACACCAGCAGATAACCACCATCCACATTAATCGCTGACCCTGTGGTGTAGCTGGATGCATCAGACGCCAGATACAGCACGGTACCGGCCATTTCGTCCGGCATGGCGACGCGTTTCATCGGAATATGCATCATCGCCATTTTCAGGATGGCGTCGTTACTGGTCAGGGTGCTGGCGAATTTGGTGTCGGTCAGACCCGGCAGCAGGGCGTTCACGCGGATGCCCAGTTGTGCACATTCTTTGGCGAAGGTTTTGGTCATGGCAATAACGGACGCTTTGGTAATGGAGTAAATCCCCTGCATATCACCCGGAATCACGCCGTTCACCGAAGCCACGTTCACAATGGAACCCCCGCCGTTTTTCTTCATCAGTTTTGCACCGGCTGATGACATAAAGAAATAACCGCGGATATTGACGTCGACGGTTTTCTGGAAAGCGTTGAGGTCGGTGTCGAGCACGTGGCCGAAGTACGGGTTGGCGGCGGCGTTATTCACCAGGATATTCAGTTTGCCGTGTTTTTCTTCAATGACTCTGAAGCAGTTTTCGATCTGATCCATTTCACCGATGTGGCAGGCCAGCGCTTCGGCACTGCCGCCGGCGGCGGTAATTTCGTCGGCCACACGCTGGCAGCCATCAATTTTACGGCTGGAAACAATCACGTGAGCACCGGCTGAGGCCAGCAGTTTGGCGATGCTTTCGCCGATACCACGGCTGGCCCCGGTGACCAGCGCAATACGGCCGGACAGGTTAAACAGTTCTTGTGGGTTCATGTCGGGTTCCCCTTTTATTGTTTACCGCTCAGCGGTAGGTCAGAAAATGTTTTCCGGCCTGAGCCAGATGTTGTTGTTCGTTAAACGACGCCAGACTGAGGCGGCCGCTGCGGCTGTAAAGCAGCTGGGTAATGCCACCATTGAGCAGGGTCCAGTTCATATCGAAGGCTTTGTCGTCCGTCAGGTTGAGGCAGTACTGGGCAATGGCGGTGATCGGGCCGCCAGAGGTAAAGACCACGGCATCCTGGCCATCGGCGCGGACCATCAGTTGCTGCAGGGCGTCGCGGACACGGCCGGTAAAGTGGCCCCAGGATTCCAGATAATCGCTGTCGTGCTCACCACTGGTCCAGCGCTGCACGGCATTGGCAAATAATTCCTGAAAGGCTTTGCGACGGTTAGGCTGGGCCATAACCCAGGCACCAAGCACGGCCTTGTCGCTGAATTCCGGGTAGGCGCAGGCAATGACGTCATCGGAGTCAAATTCGTTGAAGCCGGCCATCTCGGCTGCCACGGTTCCGCTTTGCCAGTGTTTCTGTGCCGCCTGCTGGGTTTCGCGGTGGCGTTGCATGGCACCATGAATCACATGCGGGGCATCCACCGAGCGCAGCGCCAGCGATTTACCGACCAGTTCACCCTGCAGGTGTCCGGTGTCTGACAGCTGGTCGTAATTCGCTTTGCCAAAGCCGGCCTGACCGTGGCGTACCAGATACACGGCGGCCATTATTTCAGCCCGGATTTTTTCATAATGCGTTTGCAGCGCCAGTTCAGGTAATGCACAAACAGCCAGAAGTTTTTGAACGCCGGGTTGTCGGTCTGTTTATGGTGATAGCGGTAGTAAATCTGCTGCACGATCACCGCCAGACGGAATAATCCGAACACTTCGTAGAAGGGCCAGAGTTTTTTATCCAGCCCCATCCGCTCGCAGTAATAACTGACAATTTCATCCCGCGTCAGCATGCCCGGCAGATGGCTGGGCTGGCGGCGGATAGAACGCATCATGGCATCGTCGTCAGCCTGTACCCAGTAAGCGAGGGCGCCGCCAAGATCCATCAGCGGATCGCCTAAGGTGGCCATTTCCCAGTCGAGCACGCCGATAATTTCACCCGGGTTATCCGGATTGAGCACCACGTTATCCATACGGTAATCGTTGTGGATAATGCAGGTTTTTACATCCGCCGGCATATTGGCCTGCAGCCATTTCATGGTTTTTTTAAAGCCGGGAACATTCCAGGTTTTTGATTTGCTGTAGCGGCTGCTCCAGCCTTCGACCTGACGGCGGACATAGCCCTGACCTTTACCCAGATCGCTGAGGCCGGCGGCTGCGTAATCGACCTGATGCAGGTCGATTAATTTATCGAACACGGAAATACACAGCGCGCGTGCCTGCTGTTCCGTCAGCTTCATACCTTTGGGCAGATTACCGCGCGGGATAATGCCGCGCATGCGTTCCATTACGTAAAAATCGCTGCCGATAACGCTGTGATCATCACAGAAGGCAATCATTTCCGGCACAAACGGATAGACAGGTCTGAGCCGGTCCATAACGTTGTATTCGCGTTTCATGTCGTGCGCACTGGCGGCTTTATGCCCGGCCGGCGGACGGCGCAGAATTAAATCGTTGTTGGCGTACTGATCCGGGTATTTCAGGTGGTAGGTCAGGTTGGAGGCACCACCGGAAAACTGTTTAACCTGCGGCAGCTGGTCACCGTAATCCTTTCCCTGAGCCGTCAGCCAGTTGTGTACCGCCTGAATATCAAAAGCGTCGCTGTCGCGCAGCGCTTTGGCTTCGTCGATAAACTGTTCACTCATCTCAGCAGCCCTTTCCTGCAGCGATACGCTGATCTTCACGCTTTTTCAGACCGCGGGCCATGTTCAGCATGCCTTTGTTGAACAGGAACGGCAGGTATTGTTTGAAGAAATACGCGCGCCGGCCGGCCGGATGCGGATTGCAGATTTTCTGATTTTTCTGCAGGGCTTTATAGGCGGCATCGGCAATATCGTCGGCATCCAGCGCCGAGGCTTCAAAGACTTTGTCGACGAATTTGAGCATATCCGGGTCGGAGGTTTTCATGCCGTGATTGAGGTTGGTGCGGAAGAACCCGGGGCACAGCGCGGTCACGCCGATGCCGTATGGCATCAGCTCGAAATGCATGGTTTCTGAGATGGCGACCACCGCCGCTTTGGTGGCGTTGTAGGATGACATGGACGGTGCTTTCAGCAGGCCGGCCAGTGACGCAACATTGATAAAGCTGCCGCTGCCCTGTTGTTTCATCATCGGGGTAAAGGTGCGGCAGCCAAGCGCCACGCCTTTGAGGTTGATGTCGATGATCCAGTCCCACCAGGCCCAGTCGCCGGCGTCGATGCGGTCACCGGTGGCCACACCGGCGTTGTTGATCACCACGTCGATGCCCTGCCAGCGTTCGGCAACGGCGTCACGCAGGGCATTCCAGGCCTCTTCACTGCGCACGTCGAGTTCATAAATCCAGCCTTTGCCGCCGGCTTTTTCCACCAGATTCAGGGTTTCTGCCGCGCCGCCCAGATTAATGTCGGCAATACAGATGTCCGCACCTTCGCGGGCGAAACGCAGGGCCAGTGCCCGGCCCAGACCGCTGGCGGCGCCTGTGATCAGTACCTTTTTCATTGCGTGTCCTCAAAATGCTGAAGCGGCAGAATGTCTGCCGCTGATTATTATTGTGTTACGAATAGCCTGTTAAGGGGCAAAAGCGCCACAAGTCGGCGGCGCTTCCGGCTGCATCAGGCTTCTTTCATGTATTTTTTGTATTTCATCATTTCGATCTTGGCGATCAGACCACGGTGCACTTCGTCCGGACCGTCGGCCAGACGCAGGGCGCGGGCGGCGGTGAACAGACCGGTGAGCGGGAAGTCTTCTGACAGGCCGCCACCGCCGTGCATCTGCATGGCGGCGTCGATAATCTGCTGCGCCATATTCGGTGCGATCACTTTGATCTGCGAGATTTCACTCATGGCGCCCATGGCGCCGACTTTGTCGATCATCCACGCGGCTTTGAATACCAGCAGGCGCGCCTGTTCAATGTTCATGCGGGCGTTGGCAATGATGTCGCGGTTGCCACCGAGGTTGGCCAGTGGTTTGTGAAACGCGGTACGGCCGGCGGCGCGTTTGCACATCAGTTCCAGTGCTTTTTCCGCCATGCCGATCAGCCGCATGCAGTGGTGAATACGGCCGGGGCCGAGGCGGCCCTGAGCGATTTCAAAACCGCGGCCGGGGCCGGCGATCATATTGCTCAGCGGTACGCGCACGTTGTCGAAGCTGACTTCGCCGTGGCCGTATGGTTCATCGTAGAAACCGAACACCGGCAGCATACGTTCGATTTTTACCCCCGGCGCATCGAACGGGAACAGCACCATGGAATGCTGCTGATGGCGTGGGGCATCGGGGTTGGTCAGGCCCATGAAAATACCGACTTTGCAGTTCGGGTGACCGATGCCGGTGCTCCACCATTTGCGGCCATTCAGCACCACTTCGTCACCTTCCACCACCGCGGTGGCTTCCATATTGGTGGCATCGGACGATGCCACACCCGGTTCGGTCATGCAGAAGGCGGAACGGATCTCACCGGCCAGCAGCGGCTGTAACCATTGTTCCTGTTGTTCCGGCGAGCCGTACTTCTCCAGCACTTCCATATTGCCGGTGTCGGGGGCATTACAGTTGAAAATTTCCGGGGCGATAAAGGAGCGGCCGGTCAGTTCCGCCACGGCGGCGTATTCCAGTGTGCTCAGACCGGCGCCATAGTGGTCGTCGGGCAGGAACATATTCCACAGGCCTTCGGCACGGGCTTTGGCTTTCAGCTCTTCGATGATGGGCAGCACCACCCATTTGTTGTCCAGGCTGTGCAGCTCGCGCAGGTAGTCTTCTTCAACCGGTTCGATTTCTTTTGCCATAAAGGCTTTGACGCGCTTGAGATAGTCCTGCGCTTTGGCGGAATGCTGAAAATCCATACTGACCTCTTTCAGGGAAAGTGACGTGATGCAGCCAGTGTAGGAAGTTCTTATTTATCTATGAAATGAATAGTCTGAATAGCAGACTATTCTCTGAGTTAATGGTTGGTAGGTGCCCATCATGGCGCTGCCGGTGCATGACTGGCGGGCTAACCCGGGCACAAGGCGGCGTCAGCCGGTGTGCTGGGAGCCGCTGCGGTAGTTATTGCGGCCGGCAGATTTGGCGCGGTACAGCGCCTTGTCGGCACAGGTGAGCACGTCGTTCAGCGAGTTGCCTGGTTGTGCCATACAGCTGCCGGCACTGATGGTGACATGGATATATTCACCGCCCTGTGGCAGTTCCATTTCATCCACCACCTGACAGATACGCTGGCCAAGCTGATCGAGCAGGTGCGGGTCGGGGGTTTTGACCAGAATCAGGAACTCATCACCGCCCCAGCGGGAGGCAAAGTCGTAGGCCCGCAGGTGGGTACGGATATGGTCGGCGGTGGCTTCCAGGGCGCTGTCGCCGGCACCGTGGCCATAGCGGTCGTTAATGTCTTTGAAGTGGTCCAGATCCAGCCAGATGATGCCGAACAGGGAGTCTTCGCGCTGCAGCCGGTTCATCTCCAGTGTCAGCTGCTGCAGCATACCGCGGCGGTTGAGCAGGCCGGTGAGCGGGTCGGTCAGGGTCTGGCGTTCGAGTTCTTCCGTACGCTGGCGCACCTTGGCTTCCAGTACTTCGCGCGAATGAATCACGTCGCCGGCCATGGCGGCAAAGTGATCCAGCAGGCGGCCGACTTCACCGGGCATATTATGCGGCAGGTCGGGAACGGTGGTATCACCGCTGCGGACGCGGGTGATGGCACGTTCGAGCTTGGTTACCGGTCGCAGGATGTGACGGTTGAGTGCCAGATTGAACAGCAGCAGTGAGATCAGCACGCTGGCGGCGGCGAGAATAAAGATGCTGTTGAAGGTGCTCAGCGGCAGCAGTTCATCCAGATCCAGCAGGGTCATCACATACCAGTCGACCTCCGGCAGATACATCACCCCGGCCAGCGCCGGTTCGCCGTTATGAGTGATATACAGGCTGCTGACTTCACCGGCATTCTGCTGGGCGGTGGCCATCAGGGTACGCAGCTCATCACGCTGGTCTTTTTCGCTGATCAGCTGCCAGACGGTTTTCTGCTCACTGTCATTTTTGGTGATACTGGCGAAATCAATCTGGCTGATGTCGCGTGAAATCTGGATGGCGCCTTCGTGGTCAAAGAACAGGTTTTCAATGCCGGGTTCCGGCGCGGTGGTGACGGCCCTGATGTAGTTGGTCAGGTCGAGACCGGTGCCGACCACGCCGAGGATCTGATCACCGTCGCGCAGCAGCACATCAATCCACAGCTTGGTGACTTTCAGCGGAATATCCGGATTCACATTCAGGTGGATGGTACGGTTCTGTTCAATGATGCTGTAAAACCAGCGGTCGTCCGGATTGTCGGGACGCAGGCTGTAGCGGTATTCCTGACCGGCAAATTCGTTGTCGGCGTTGTTGTAGTAGTAATCACCGGATGCGAGCAGGGCGACAAAATAGCTGTGCTCGGCAAAGTTGTGGCGGAAGGATTCCATTTCGGCCAGCGCCTGACGCTTTTTCCCGTCGTCCTGCGGGTCTCTGGCCCAGTCGAGCAGAATGCTGGAATCGGCAAACTGGCGGGCCAGTGCCACTTCCCGGATAACGGGCTGCAGCGAGCGTTCTTTTTCCAGTCTGACCTGGGTTTCAAAATGACGCAGGGCCCAGGATTGCAATACATTCAGCGCAATCTGCTGGCTGAACAACCAGATACCGGCCCCGGATAACAGGATCAGGATCGTGGTCAGCAGCAGAAAACGGGGTTTCAGATTCATCGGTAGATCCGTCCGTTAACAGCGCTTCAAGCATAGCGGTATTCGCGGACATTGTATTGACAGAAAATGCATTAACGCTGATCTGTACCCGGAGGTTACAAAAAAAACGGCACATGCCGACAATGGCCCTTTCTTCTTATGAGTCTAAAGTTAGACACAGGTGATTAAAAACAATACAGGCACTCCGTGACCGGACAACAGACTTCACTCCCCGACGACGGCAGGGACCGTCAGGCAAAACGTCTCTTTCAGGTGATCAGCGTCGCGCTGGCGGGCATGATCGTGGCGGCTGCCGTGGCCGACGGGCGCGTGCAGGTGTTTCTGCTGGCCGGTTGTCTGCTGGTGGCTTTCTCCGCCTGGCTGGCGTATCAGCGTCATCCGTCGCTGGCAGCCGGGGTGTTTCTCTGGTCGCTGACACTGATGCTGTCGGTGCTGGCGTGGAAGTCAGAGGGGGTGCGCGATATGTCCCTGCTGGCGTACCCCGGGGTGCTGATCTTTGCCGCGATTCTGGGGAATAAAATCCTGTTTATCAGCCTGCTGATTTTTATGGTGGGTTATCCGACGCTGCTGGGCATTCTGACGCTGACCGGTGTGCATACGCCGTATATTTATGAAACCGCGCCGCGGCATATCGTGTTTACCGATATTGTGTTGCTGCTGACCGGCTTCAGTGCTTATCTGCTGCTGCGTGATCAGCGCCATCTGCTCGACAGTCTGCGCGATGAAAATGAGCGGGTACGGGAAAGTCAGGGCACCATCAGCCGGCTGGCCAATATGGATCAACTGACCGGACTGGCCAACCGCCGCCAGGCAGAGAACGCATTTCACCGTCTTTACCGCCGTTGTGTTGAGGAAAACTGTCAGCTGGCACTGCTGTTTCTTGATCTGGATAACTTCAAGCCGGTGAATGATTCACTGGGTCATGCCGCCGGCGATCTGTTGCTGCAGCAGCTGGCAGAACGCATGCAGGTGCTGGTGGGGGAAGACGATGTGTTGTGCCGTTTCGGTGGCGATGAATTCCTGCTGCTGACCACCTGCCGCGAAACGGATCAGGAGCGTGTACGGGCACTGGCCGGCGCGCTGATTTCGGCGGCTTCCACCCCTTTTTACATTATGCAGAACCAGATCGACATCTCCGGTTCGGTGGGCATTGCACTGGCGCCGCAGCATGGGTCGGATTACGGTCAGCTGTGCCGTTATGCGGATATGGCCATGTATCAGGCAAAGGCTGACGGACGTAATGTTTACCGCATCTATCACGAGGATATGAGCCGTGCCGGTGTGGATAAGTTTAACCTGATGAAGTCGCTGCGCTGCGCGCTGAACCAGCAGCAGTTTCATCTCTATTACCAGCCGCGGATCAGCCTGGACAGTGGCTGCATCAACGGCGCTGAAGCCCTGATCCGCTGGCCGCAGGCAGGCGGCGGTTATATCCCGCCGGACGAATTTATTCCGCTGGCGGAAAGCAGCGGCCTGATTGCTGAAATCGGTGACTGGGTGGTGCGGGAAGCCTGTCAGGCCTGTGCCCGCTGGCGGGCTCAGGGATACCGTAATCTGCAGGTAGCGGTCAATCTGTCGTATGTTCAGTTCCGTGATGGCCGGCTGGCCAATACCGTACGTCAGGCGCTGAATGAAGCCGGCCTGCCCGGTGATGCGCTGGAACTGGAGCTGACAGAATCCATGCTGATTGGTGAGAGTGACAGCATTCAGCAGCAGCTGGAAGAAATCCGCTCGCTGGGGGTGGTGTTTGCCATTGATGATTTCGGCACCGGCTATTCGAATCTCGCTTATCTTCGCCGCTTCCGGGCCAGCAGCCTGAAGATCGACCGCTCGTTTGTCAGTCCGCTTGGTCAGTCGCGGCGCGACCGGCCACTGGTGCAGGCGATTATTCAGATGGCCGGCAGCCTGGGTCTGCGCGCGGTGGCGGAAGGGGTGGAAGATCAGGAAACACTGGCGCAGCTGAAGGAGCTGGGCTGTGCCGAAGCGCAGGGCTTTTTCTGGTCGGGAGCACTGCCCGAAGCTGACTTTATCCACTGGCTGCAGGACTACGCCAACCATCATGGTGGCTGCCTGCCCCACTCCTCGGAACTCTGATGCTGCACCGTAACGGTGCGCAAATCTTTTTCTCTGTCATGACCTCTGCCCGCCCGGAAGCCGAGCAAAGCCAGCAATGACGGGCTCTGCGCCGGGGTGGGTGGGGTTGCTGCGGAAACTGGCACGTGAATCGCTCTGTATCTTGTATACAAGTTTGAACACAGAGGATTGAACGATGACTGCACAGGCAACCGGCACTATGCCACTGATGGGCCGCACCCTGACTGACTGGGCCCGGGTTTACCGCGCGGGCGGAACCCCGGAACAGGAACTTCCGGCACTGCTGGCGCAAGTCCGCGCGGCGGAGAGTGTGGATGGCAAACTGAAATATGGCAGTGCCTGGATTGAGCTGGCCTCGCCGCAGCAGCTGGATGAGCAGCTGGCGGAACTGCAGGACCTGCTGGCCGCCGCGGGTGGCAATACGGCGGCCCTGCCGCTGTATGGCGTGCCCTATGCCGCCAAAGACAATATCGATGTGAAAGGCTTTACCACCACCGCTGCCTGTCCGGAATACGCCTATCAGCCGGACGCCGATGCCGGTGTGATTGAAGTACTGAAAGCCGCCGGCGCCATTGTGCTGGGCAAGACCAATCTGGATCAGTTCGCCACCGGGCTGGTGGGCACCCGCTCGCCCTACGGGGCGGTACGTAACCCGTTTAATGAAGACTACATCAGTGGTGGTTCCAGCTCCGGCTCCTCGGTGGCGGTCTCCAGTGGCTATGTCGCCTTCTCGCTGGGCACCGACACCGCCGGTTCCGGGCGCGTGCCGGCCGGCTTCAATAACATCGTTGGCCTGAAAGCCAGTAAGGGCGCCACCAGTACCCGTGGCGTGGTGCCGGCCTGCCGCAGCCTTGATTGTGTGTCGGTGTTTTCGCTCAATGTTGCCGATGCCGAACGCGTGCTGGCGGTGGCCGGCGTGTATGACGAACTGGACCCGTATTCCCGTCCGCTGGGTGACTCGCCACTGAAAACCATCCGCCGCCTGGCGGTGCCGGTCAATGCCCCCTGGTTTGGTGATGACGTGCAAAAAGCGGCGTATGAGCAGGCGCTGCAGCGGGCTGAAGCCATGGGCTATGAACTGGTGCCAACGGACTTTACCCCGCTGTTTGAACTGGCGGCGCTGCTGTACGAAGGACCGTGGGTGGCAGAACGTTATGCGGCGGTCGGTGAATTTATGGAGCAGGATCTGCCGGGCCTGGACCCGGTGGTGAAAGGCATTGTTACCGGCGGTAAGCGCGGTGAACAGGGCGCCAATCTGGGCTCCGCTGTGGATGCTTTTAAAGCCGAATATAAGCGCATGGATTATGTGCGCCGTATCAGCCAGCTGTTCACCGAAGTGGATGCGCTGTTTGTGCCGACGTCACCACGCTTCCCGACCCAGGCTGATCTGCAGGCTGAACCGGTGCAGGCCAACAGCCAGATGGGCACCTACACCAACTTCGTTAACCTCGCGGATCTGGCGGCGGTCTCCGTGCCGGCCGATCTGCGCAGTGATGGCCTGCCGTTTGGCGTGACCCTGATTGCCCCGGCCTTCAGCGAACCGGCACTGCTGTCCTTTGGCTCCCACTGGCAGGAAGAGCTGCGTCTGCCGACGGCGCCTGTGCTGCTGGGCAAGCGTGAGGATGAATCGGTGGTGGTGGCGGTGGTCGGTGCGCACCTGACCGGTATGCCGCTGAATCATCAGTTAAGCAGCCGTCATGCGACGCTGCTGGAACAGACCCTGACGGCGAAAAAATACCGGCTGTACGCGCTGGCCAACACTACCCCGCCGAAGCCGGGTCTGGTGCGCGTCGCGGACGATGGTGCGGAAATCATCGTCGAACTGTGGCGTCTGGATAAGGCGGCGTTCGGCAGTTTTGTGGAAGAAATTCCACAGCCGCTGGGGATCGGCACGCTGGAACTCAGTGATGGTCGTCTGGTGAAAGGCTTTATCTGTGAGCCGGAAGCCGTGGCCAGCGCCACCGATATTACGCAATTTGGTGGCTGGCGTGCTTATATCGCCCAGCTGAATAACTGAGGCCGGGCGTATGAGTGAACGGCCGCAGAACGTTGCCGAACGCATCTATCAGCAGCTGAAGCAGGATATTTTTGATTTTCAGCTGCTGCCCGGTGACCGTTTCAGCGAAAGTGAAATTGCCCGGCGGATGGCGGCCAGCCGTACGCCGGTGCGTGAAGCGCTTTACCGGCTGGAACGTGACGGCTATGTGCAGGTGCATTTCCGCAGTGGCTGGCAGGTGCGGCCGTTCGACTTCCGTTATTTTGAAAACCTGTATGACGTCCGCATTCTGCTGGAAAGCGAAGCGGTGCGGCGCTTGTGTGCGGCGTCTGAGCGGCCGGTGTTGCTGGCGCCGCTGCTGCAGGTCTGGCGTGATGAACAGAATCCGGCCTTTGATGACAGTGAGGCCATGGCGGTGCTGGATGAAGATTTTCATTTTGCGCTGGTGGGGCTGGCAGGCAATCAGGAAATGGCGGCCATTCACCGCGATGTGTGTGAACGCCTGCGTATTATCCGCCGGCTGGATTTCACCCAGCAGGGCCGCAGCGAAGCAACCGTGCGGGAACACAACGCCCTGCTGGACGGTATTCTGGCCGGCAACAGTGATGCCACGGTGAGTGCGCTGGCGCAGCATATTGAGCTGAGTAAGAACACGGTACGCACCATTACCCTGCACCGTATCCAGCTGGCGAAACAGCAATACAACATCAATATCCGCCCGGTCAGTGGCAGACAGCCCTGATCCGGGTTAATTCAACGTTCGCATTGTTTTGGTGCGCACTGTCTTTTATCTGTGCAGGATGAGTGCGGATAAATCTTATTTCCCTTCGCGTATTTATTTTACCGGCCTGTTACACAGGGTAACCCGTGCTTAACAGGGCATGCCTGAGTCATTGGTACAGGCTTTGCTCTGAGGTTAGTGCAAGCCTTTAAACAGCCCACGGAATCGGGTAGCAGAAAGTGGGCTGACGATAATTTATAACGATGAAGGACGACTCCATGAAAAAAACCGGATTTAAATCCCTGAGTAAAGCCAGCAAAGTTCTTGCGACTGCCGCGCTGGCAGCAGGCATCAGCCTGGCACACGCCGCCGATACCATTAAAGTCGGCGTCCTGCATTCCCTTTCAGGTACCATGGCAATTTCTGAAACCACGCTGAAAGATACCGTGCTGATGATGGTGGATCAGCAGAATAAAAAAGGTGGCCTGCTGGGCAAAAAACTCGAACCTGTGGTTGTTGATCCGGCCTCCAACTGGCCACTGTTTGCGGAAAAAGCGCGCGAGCTGCTGGAAAAAGATAAGGTCGATGTGATTTTCGGCTGCTGGACGTCTGTTTCGCGTAAATCCGTACTGCCGGTTATTGAAGAACTGAACGGTCTGATGTTCTACCCGGTGCAGTACGAAGGTGAAGAGTCTTCTTACAATGTGTTCTACACCGGTGCCGCACCGAATCAGCAGGCGATTCCGGCGGTGGATTATCTGATGAAGGATGTGGGCGTCAAACGCTGGGTACTGGCCGGTACTGATTACGTGTATCCGCGTACCACCAATAAAATTCTGGAAAGTTATCTGAAGTCGAAAGGCGTTGCCGGAAAAGACATCATGATCAACTACACCCCGTTCGGTCATTCTGACTGGCAGACCATTGTTTCTGACATTAAAAAATTCGGCAGCACCGGCGTAAAAACGGCGGTGGTTTCTACCATTAACGGTGATGCCAACGTTCCTTTTTATAAGGAACTGGCAAACCAGGGCGTAAGTGCAGAAGACATTCCGGTGGTGGCTTTCTCTGTGGGTGAAGAAGAGCTGTCCGGTTTTGATACCGCACCGCTGGTCGGTCACCTGGCGGCATGGAATTATTTTATGAGTGCCGACAGCAAAGAAAATGATGATTTTATTAAACAGTGGCACGCCTTTATTAAGGACGATAAACGCGTTACCAATGACCCGATGGAAGCAACCTATATCGGCTTTAACATGTGGGCAAAAGCGGTTGAAAAAGCCGGTACCACCGATGTTGATAAAGTCGAAGCGGCGATGATCGGTATTGAAACACCGAACCTGACCGGTGGTATGGCAACAATGAATAAAAACCATCACCTGAGCAAACCGGTGCTGATCGGTGAAATTCAGGATGATGGCCAGTTCGATATCGTCTGGGAAACCGACGGACTGGTCGCTGGTGATGCCTGGACGGATTATCTGCCGGAAAGCAAAAACCTGATCTCTGACTGGACGGCGCCGGTCAAGTGCGGCAACTACAATACCGTCACCAAAACCTGTGGTGGTGCTGCCAAATAAGCACAGCACAGCGCCTCCGCACTGGCGGAGGCGTTCCTTGCACAAGACAGGATGTTTCCATGATGATTTTATGCAGGCAGATAGTGGCTGCTCTGTTGCTGATGATGTGTGCGCTGAGCCAGGCACAGGAAGGCAGTCTTGAAACACTGGCTACGCAGCTGATCGATGCCAGTTACCGTGAAAAAGCCGTGCTCGCCGAACAGATTGCCGCACTGGACGATGAACGTTCACTACCGCTGCTGAGCGCACTGCTTAACAGCGCTCTGTATTATAAAAAAGATGATCAGCGCATTCTGATTGTTGCTGAAGATGACAGCATTACCGATGCACTCAGCAACGAAGCGGTGGAAAACCTTGGCCGCCGCGATAAGAAAAAAATCGGTGTCAATAATTCCCTGCGCCGTACCCTGCGCAACCTGATCTCGCAGGCGCAGATTAATTCACGTAACCCGGATATCCGCTTGCAGGCGGCGACCAATCTGCTGAAAAGCAGCGCGGATGTCGAACCTGAGATTATCCATCAGGCACTGGCGAAAGAGCAGAATGACGCTGTGCGTGAGGTGTTGTCGCTGGTACAGGGGCTCATCCTGCTGGCCAGTGATCAGGCGGCTGAACGGCGTCAGGGGCTGGCAGCACTGGATGGTTCCCTTTATCCGCAGGTCAGGGCCAGTCTGAATCAGTTTATTCAGGGGTTCAGTGAAGAAGAAAAAATCAGCCGCCGCGATGAGCTGAAAATGGCTGAGAAAAGTCTGGCCGATATTGAAACCCTGGTGTCGATGAACGGCTATATTGAAAACCTCTATTTTGGTCTCGCACTGGGTGCGGTATTACTGCTGGCGGCCATTGGTCTGGCCATTACGTTCGGCGTGATGGGGGTCATCAATATGGCCCATGGCGAAATGATTATGCTCGGTGCTTATACCACTTATGTGGTGCAGCAGCTGCTGCCGCAGCATATCGGCCTGTCGCTGGTGGTCTCGGTGCCGGCGGCTTTTCTGGTTTCCGGGGTGGTGGGCGTAGCGATTGAACGCGGTGTGATCCGCCATCTGTACGGCCGGCCACTGGAAACCCTGCTGGCGACCTTTGGTATCAGCCTGGTCCTGCAGCAGGCGGTACGCTCAATATTCAGTCCATTAAACCGTGAAGTGGCCACCCCGGAGTGGATGGCCGGCACCTTTATGGTCAATCCGGCACTGGAGCTCACCTGGAACCGTTTATACATCATTATTTTCAGCCTGCTGGTGCTGGCGCTGCTGGCACTGGTACTGAAGCGCACGCTGTTCGGTCTGCAGATGCGCGCTGTCACCATGAACCGGCCGATGGCCAGCTCCATGGGCATCCGTACCGGCTGGGTGGACGCACTGACCTTCGGTCTTGGTTCCGGCATCGCGGGTATTGCCGGGGTTGCTTTATCACAGCTGACCAACGTCGGTCCGAATCTGGGTCAGGCGTACATTATCGATTCCTTTATGGTGGTGGTGTTCGGCGGTGTCGGCAATCTGTGGGGTACGCTGGTGGCGGCTATGTCGCTGGGGGTGGCGAATAAAATCTTTGAACCTCTGGCGGGGGCGGTACTGGCAAAAATTCTGGTGCTGGTGTTTATCATTCTTTTCATTCAGAAACGGCCACGGGGTTTGTTTGCCCTGAAAGGCCGCGCTGTGGATAACGCTTAGGAGGCTGCCATGACGATACAGGATAACAGGGGGCCTCTGACGCGGCTGTTAATGAGTGATTCCGGTGGCCGCAAACTGATTCTGCTGATGCTGGTGCTGGCGGTGATCATCCCCTTCTGCAACCTGGTGTTTGCGGAAGGTTCTTTTTTTCATATTTCCACCTACACCATGACGCTGCTGGGTAAATATTTATGTTATGCCCTGCTGGCCATTGCTGTGGATCTGATCTGGGGATACTGTGGTATTTTAAGTCTGGGTCATGGGGCATTTTTTGCGCTCGGCGGATACGCCATGGGCATGTACCTGATGCGCCAGATCGGCGACCGGGGTGTGTACGGCAATGCAGAACTGCCGGATTTTATGGTGTTTCTGAACTGGCAGGAACTGCCCTGGTACTGGTACGGGTTTGATTCGTTCGCTTTTGCCATGCTGATGGTATTGCTGGCGCCGGGGATTCTGGCTTTTGTCTTCGGCTTTCTCGCTTTCCGTTCGCGTGTGACCGGGGTTTATCTGTCGATTATTACCCAGGCAATGACGTACGCCCTGCTGCTGGCCTTTTTCCGCAACGACATGGGATTTGGCGGTAATAATGGTCTGACTGACTTCAAGGATATTCTCGGCTTCAGTCTGCAGTCGGATTCAACCCGGGCCGTTTTATTTATTGCTTCCGTTCTGGCACTGATCGGCGGCTATCTGATCAGCCGATTTATCGTCACCTCGAAACTCGGCCGGGTGCTGGTCGCCATCCGTGATGCAGAATCGCGTGCACGTTTTCTCGGTTATCGCGTGGAATATTACAAGCTGTTTGTGTTTGTGGTGTCATCCATGCTGGCCGGGGTTGCCGGTGCTTTATATGTTCCTCAGGTCGGCATTATTAATCCGGGCGAATTTGCACCGATTAATTCCATCGAAATTATTATCTGGGTTGCAGTCGGTGGCCGCAATACGCTGTACGGTGCTGTGATTGGTGCGGTGCTGGTGAATTACGCCAAGACGGTTTTTACCGGCGCGTTTGCTGAACTCTGGTTATTCCTGCTCGGTGGTCTGTTTGTACTTACAACATTATGGCTGCCGAAAGGTATGGTTGGCCTGTGGGATCTGATCCGGGAAAAATACCGCCATCGACAGAACACAGCAGCACCACTGGCACAGGGAGACCAGACATGACGGCTGTTCCGAAACATATTGATAACCCCGCAGTGTTGTATATGAACGGGGTGAGCGTCAGCTTTGATGGATTTAAGGCGCTGAATTCGTTATCCATGGTGATTGAGCCCGGAGAAATGCGCGCCATTATCGGCCCCAACGGCGCTGGCAAAACTACCATGATGGATGTGATTACCGGAAAAACCCGGCCGGACAGCGGCGATATTATTTTTACCGATGCGGCGAAAAACACATTCGACCTGACGAAGTTCGATGAAGCGGCGGTCGCGAATTTAGGCGTTGGCCGTAAATTTCAGAAACCCAGTGTGATTGAAAGTCTGACGGTGTTTGAAAATCTGGAAATGTCACTGCAGGGTGGGCGCGGAATCTGGCAGGCGCTGATACACAAACTGTCGGCGGATCAGAGCAGCAAGCTGGATGAAATCCTGTCCATGATTGATCTGCAGGATAAACGCGGCTGGATGGCCGGCAGTCTTTCCCACGGCCAGAAGCAGTGGCTGGAAATCGGCATGCTGCTGGGGCAGGAGCCGGAGCTGCTGTTGATTGATGAGCCGGCGGCAGGGATGACGGATGAGGAAACCATGAAAACCGCAGAACTGTTCAAGCGCCTGGCAAAAAAACATTCGCTGATGGTGGTGGAGCACGATATGGATTTTATTGCTGCACTGGATTGTAAGGTAACGGTACTGCATGAAGGTCACGTGCTGGCGGAAGGCTCACTGGATAGTGTGAAAGCCAACCCGCAGGTGATTGAAGTGTATCTGGGCCGCTGAAGCAGGACGTTGAGGAGAAAGGTATGTTAACAGTCAGTGATCTCGACGTCGCTTACGGCGCCAGTCAGGCGTTATACGGGGTATCCATGCAGGCTGCTGCCGGCAGGGTAACCTGTGTGTTAGGCCGCAACGGAGTGGGGAAAACCACATTAATGAAAGCGCTGTCCGGCCACCTCAGTCCGCGTGCCGGTGATATCTGCTGGCAGGGACAATCGCTTAATGGCCGTGCCGCCCATGAGCGGGCACGGCAGGGAATCGCCTATGTGCCACAGGGGCGTGACATCTTTGCTCAGCTGACGGTGGAAGAAAACCTGCAGACGGCATTCTCGGCGTTGCCGAAACGCCAGCGCTGTATCGATAGCGAGATTTTTTCCCTGTTTCCGGTGCTGCAGCAGATGCTGAAACGCCGTGGCGGCGATCTGTCCGGTGGTCAGCAGCAACAGCTGGCCATTGCCCGGGCGCTGCTGCTGCGCCCCAAAGTACTGATTCTGGATGAGCCGACGGAAGGCATTCAGCCGTCCATCATCAAGGATATTCAACAGGTGATCGAACTGCTGCGTGAACGCGGCGGGATGGCCATCGTGCTGGTGGAACAGTATCTGGACTTTGCTGCTGCGCTGGCGGATGACTTTATTATTCTGGAGCGGGGACGGGTTGTCGCCGCCGGCAGCGGCGATGAGCTGAAAACCTCAGAAGAAGCCCGGCGGCTGCTGGCCATCTGAGCCACCGGGGCTGGCTGCTCAGGATTGCTGCGCTTCCAGCTGAGCAACCTTGTCCTCCAGCTCAAGCAGTCTGGCCTGGGTACGGCGCAGCGCCTCGGCCTGAACTTCAAACTCTTCGCGGCTGACGATATCGGCACTGCTGAGCAGGCTGTTGAGCTGCCCCTGCAGCGCCAGCTTCAGATCCTGCGACAGGCCACTGAAGGGAGTCTGCTGCAATAACTGCTCTATTCGGGTGCGGATCTGATCACTGTTGAGCATGGGTAACCTCGCAGAAAGCTATAAAGAACTCACACCATATTATCACGGCATGCTGATCTGCATCAGCAAAGTGCAGGAATTTGCCTGACCCGGAATCGGTTTCACTGTTTATGCTCAGGAATAGTGCTAGCTTGGCACTGGTAGTGCTCACTTTTTGTGCGTTATTGATCTGATTGCACCAGAAAAAAACGCCAAAAACGCTGTTTGTCAGGAAAACCCCCGCTAAACCCCTGATATGAAGCGCTTTTTAAAAGTTGGCACACCCACTGCTATAGGAGTGATACCTGGTTTTAACAGAAAGAAAACGGTGCGGATGCACCAATACCTAAAAAAGCTTTCGCTAACTGATGAAGGAAAAGAACCATGAAAAAACTGTCTCAAGCTATCGTTCTGGCCGGCGCTATGACTGCGGGCCTGGCGGCTGTTAACACTGCTCAGGCTGCTGATGTGGAAATCTCTGCCTCTGCCGGTGTTTCTAACATGTACCTGTGGCGTGGTACTGACCTGGGTCAGGGGTCCGCTATGGTTGATGGCTCACTGGATGTGGCCATGGGTGGCCTGTATGGCGGCGTATGGATCGGCAGCGGTGATAGTGGTGCAGGGCAGGAATATGACCTGTACGTTGGTTACGCTGGCGAAGCCGGTGACTTCAGCTATGACATCTCGGCAGTGACTTATACTTATCCAGGTGAGTCGCTGGAAGACGGTGATCGCGAAGGTAATACCTTCGAACTGTCTGAGTACACCATCGGTCTGGGTTATCAGTTCGTTTCTTTCTCTTACACCGGTCCTCTGGCTGGTGACGGCAATGACGATTACAGCTACATCACTCTGGGCGCCGGTTACGATGCTTATTCCTTGACTATCGGTTTCGCTGATGACGAAGGTTCTGAAGCAGATTACACCCACGTTGACGTGGGTTATGCCTTCAATGACAACCTGTCATTCACTCTGAGCAAAATCGTTGATATGGATGAAGATGATTCCTACGACGACGACCTGAAAGTAGCCTTCTACTACAGTCTGCCTATTGAAATGTAAAACCGATACAATGGCCCGTGCCCCCGCACGGGCCATTGATCATTCTAAATACGTAGCGTTTAACAAAGGGGTTTTCTATGAAACTCATTACTGCTGTGGTTAAGCCGTTCAAGCTTGACGATGTGCGTGAAGCACTGTCCGAGATTGGCGTACAGGGCATCACAGTGACCGAAGTAAAAGGTTTCGGCCGTCAGAAAGGTCACACTGAACTGTACCGTGGTGCTGAATACGTTGTTGATTTTCTGCCGAAAGTAAAAATCGACGTTGCGGTTGCTGATGACCTGACTGACAAAGTCATCGAAGCAATCACCAAGGCAGCGAACACCGGCAAAATCGGTGACGGCAAAATCTTCGTTACTAACCTGGAACAGGTTATCCGCATCCGTACCGGTGAGACCGGCGCAGACGCGATCTGATAATTCTCAGTAAATAAATTACATAAGGCCTTATGCGGGGGGCTTAGAATGGAAAGCATGAATCAACTTTATGGGCTCCAGTATGCCATCGACACCTTCTACTTCCTGGTGTGTGGTGCACTGGTGATGTGGATGGCAGCTGGTTTTGCCATGCTCGAATCCGGTCTCGTACGAGCTAAAAATACGACCGAAATCCTGACCAAAAACGTCGCTCTGTATGCGATCGCCTGTACTATGTACCTGATCTGTGGTTACGAAATCATGTACGGTGGCGGCTACTTCCTGAGCGGTACTGACAGCGTTGCCAGCATGACTGATGAAGCCGTTGCCGGCGTTCTGGCTGCACAGGCTGATTTCCGTAACGGTGTGGAAGACGCTGGTCTGCCATATTCCGGTGCGTCTGACTTCTTCTTCCAGGTAGTGTTCGTTGCTACTGCCATGTCCATCGTTTCCGGTGCGGTTGCTGAACGCATGAAGCTGTGGGCCTTCCTGGCTTTCGCCGTGGTTATGACCGGTTTCATCTACCCGATGGAAGGTGCATGGACCTGGGGTGGTGCTTCTGTTCTGGGTATGTATGACCTGAGCTACTCTGACTATGCCGGTTCCGGTATTGTTCACATGGCAGGTGCTGCTGCTGCTCTGGCCGGTGTTATCCTGCTGGGTGCACGTAAAGGCAAATACGGCCCTAACGGTGAAGTACGTGCAATTCCGGGTGCCAACCTGCCGCTGGCAACTCTGGGTACCTTCATCCTGTGGATGGGTTGGTTCGGCTTCAACGGTGGTTCTACTCTGCAGCTGTCTGACGTCGGCGTTGCCAACGAAGTGGCCAGTGTATTCCTGAACACCAACGCCGCTGCTGCGGGTGGTCTGATCGCTGCTCTGATTACTGCCTTCATCCTGTTCCGCAAGGCGGATCTGACCATGGCCCTGAACGGTGCTCTGGCTGGTCTGGTCGCGATCACTGCAGAACCTGCTGATCCAAGCCCGTTCCTGGCAACCATCATTGGTGCCATCGGTGGTATCGTGGTTGTGTTCTCTATCCTGACTCTGGATAAACTGAAAATCGACGATCCGGTGGGTGCTATCTCTGTGCACGGTGTGGTTGGTCTGTGGGGTATCTTCGCGGTACTGCTGTCTGACGCTGATGCAACCTTCATGGGTCAGCTGGTTGGCGCACTGACCATCTTCATCTGGGTATTCGTCACTTCCTTCATCGTCTGGCTGATCCTGAAAGTGGTCATGGGTCTGCGTGTGACTGAAGAAGAAGAATACGAAGGTGTGGACCTGTCCGAATGTGGTATGGAAGCTTATCCGGAGTTCACCGGTAAGTCCTGATCACAGGTCTTCGGAAAAAAAGAAAGCCGGTCTTATGACCGGCTTTTTTTATGGGTGGAGAAAATAGCTACCATGTCAGTGCTTTTCTGAAGGCACACAAAAAAGGCCGCGGGATTATCCGGCGGCCTTTTTTGTGATCCTGTCAGACTTCGCCGAAGTAATAATCTTCGAGGTCTTTTTCCAGTCGTTTGCGTTCCAGGTGGGCTTCAATGGCGCGGCGTGCCATCAGCTTTTTTGACATAGGGGAGTCTTTATTAACGATAACGTTGCCTTTCTGATCGAAAGAAACAACTTCTTCGTGTGATTCATACTTGATGGCAGCTTCCATAGTCATTCCTTCTGGTTGATCACAGTGAGTCCTGCTGTGATTTTTCTTGTTATTGGTTGCAAAAGAATGACACTTTCAGCGCTGATTACCAATAGGCCAGGCAGGCCAGACAGCGCCGGAACGGACGATTCAGGTTAAATGCTCAGATTGTTACGGCCGCTGAGGGCTTAGTCGGAGTCCAGGCGCAGGGATTTGATGCTGCGTTTGATGGCGTTCAGGTGAGTGGCGAATTCCGGCCCGCGGCGCTGGGTCACAGCAACGGCCAGCATATCGATGACCATCAGGTGCGCGATACGGGAGGTCATGGGGGTGAACTGCTCGGTATCTTCCTCGATATTGATATCAATCGGCAGATCCGCCAGCTGGCTAAGCGGGGTATTGGCCGGTGCCAGTGACACCACCAGTGCGCCGTGCTGCTGCGCCAGCTGCACGGAATGCAGCAGATCTTTGGTACGTCCGCTCTGGGAGATGGCGACCACCACATCCTCTGCGCTGAGGGTAACCGCGGACATGGCCTGCATATGCGGGTCGCTGTAGGCCGCGGTGGCGACCTGCAGACGGAAGAATTTGTGCTGCGCATCAATGGCGACGGCGCCGGAGGCACCGAAACCGTAGAACTCCACCCGCCGGGCATTGCTGATGGCGTTGGCGGCTTCCGCCACCTGCTGACTCTTGAGCTGGGTTTTCACCTGATGGAGACGCTGGATGGTGGTATCGGCGATCTTGTCGCAGATATCCTCGATGCTGTCGTCCTCGGCGATGGCGAACTGACCGATGTTGTTGGCAATCGCCATTTCCTGCGCGATGCGGACCTTGAACTCCTGAAAGCCGTTACAGCCGATGCCACGGCAGAAGCGCACGATGGTTGGCTCGCTGACCTGAGCTTCCTGTGCCAGATCAACAATGCGCATATGCATCACCTGCTGCGGTGCCTTGAGGACAAACTCGGCGACTTTCACTTCGGATTTACGCAGATTAGGGATCGCGGCGGCAATCTCGGCAAGGATAGGACTGTTCTTCACAGCAGGGTTCCTGTTCAACTCAGAGGCGATTATAAAAGGCTTTTGCCCGGAAAGACTATTTTGCGTTTTCCCGCCCACTGCAGCGGCGGCGGATACTGTATAAAAAAGCAGTCATTCAGCCGGCGCTTTGGTAAACTTGCGCGCCATGGATATTTCATTACTTCTCGATCAGTTGAACGATAACCAGCGCAACGCGGTGGCTGCCAGCTCACGTCATCAGCTGGTACTGGCCGGCGCCGGTTCAGGCAAAACCCGGGTGCTGGTACACCGTATCGCCTGGCTGCTGCAGGTGGAGGGCGTATCGCCGTTTGCGGTGATGGCCG
The DNA here is from genome assembly GCA_030145845.1 of Pseudomonadota bacterium. Classification (GTDB taxonomy): domain Bacteria; phylum Pseudomonadota; class Gammaproteobacteria; order Pseudomonadales; family Oceanobacteraceae; genus Venatoribacter. The sequence goes on along the minus strand of JAIXHJ010000007.1, from coordinate 70,395 downwards.
TGACCTTTACCAATAAGGCGGCGAAAGAAATGAAGGGCCGTCTGGAGCAGTTGCTGAGCATCCCGGCCAACGGCCTGTGGGTCGGCACCTTTCACGGACTGGCACACCGCTTCCTGAAACTGCACTGGCGCGAAGCCGGTCTGCCGCAGCATTTCCAGATCCTCGACAGCGACGACCAGCTGCGCCTGATCAAGCGGGTCATGAAAGAAAACAATGTTGATGACAGCCGCTATCCACCCAGGCAGATTCAGTGGTTCATTAACGAGCAGAAAGACGAAGGCCGCCGGGCCGCCCATGTGATGCCATCCGCCGACCCGTTTGCGCGCACGCTGCATGAGGTGTATCACCTGTACGAACAGGCCTGTGAGCAGAATGGTCTGGTGGACTTCGGTGAAATCCTGCTGCGGGCGCATGAGCTGTTCAGAGATAATGATGAATTGCGTGAACACTACCAGCAGCGTTTCCGCAATATTCTGGTGGATGAGTTCCAGGACACCAACAACATCCAGTACGCCTGGATCCGCCTGCTGGCCGGTAATTCGGTGTCCGTCATGGCGGTGGGGGACGACGACCAGTCCATCTATGGCTGGCGGGGTGCCAACATCGGCAATATCCGCGATTTCCAGCAGGACTTTGCCGGCGCCGAACTGATCAAGCTGGAGCAGAATTACCGCTCCACCAAAACCATTCTTGATGCCGCCAACGCGGTGATTGCCAACAACAGTGGCCGGCTGGGCAAGAGCCTGCGCACCGATGGTGAAGACGGTGAACCGATCTCGCTGTACAGCGCATTCAATGAGCAGGACGAAGCCCGTTATATTGCCGACCAGGTTGACGCCTGGGCGCGGGATGGCCGGGAACGGCGTGACATGGCAATTCTGTACCGATCCAATGCCCAGTCGCGCACGCTGGAAGAAGCCCTGCTGCGGGCGGCGATTCCCTACCGTATCTATGGCGGTCAGCGTTTCTACGAGCGGCTGGAAATCAAGAATGCGCTGGCCTATCTGCGCCTGATGCTGAGTCGTAACGATGATGGCTCGGTCGAGCGGGTGATTAATGTGCCGGCCCGTGCCATCGGCGAAAAAACCGTCGATATCCTGCGCAGTGTGGCCCGTGATCAGGGCTGCTCCCTGTGGGATGCCTGTGCCCTGGCGGTGAAGAACAGCGCACTGCCGAAACGGGCCAGTGCGGCGGTGCAGGGTTTTATGGACCGGGTTGACGAAATGAGCGTTGGCCTGGACGAACTGGAGCTGCACGAAATCGTTGGCCATGTGATTGAGCACAGCGGGCTGATCGAACACCACCGCAAGGAAAAAGGCGAGAAAGGCCAGGCGCGCATCGACAACCTGGAGGAACTGGTGAACGCCGCGCGTCAGTTTGATGCCGATGAAGAGCCGGAAGCGGACGATGCTGAAGAAACACCGCTGCTGGAGCTGGCACAGTTCCTCGACCGCGCGGCGCTGGATGCCGGGGATGGTCAGGCCGATGAGTATGAAGATGCGGTGCAGCTGATGACCCTGCACTCGGCCAAAGGGCTGGAGTTTCCGCAGGTGGTGCTGGCGGGTCTGGAGGAGGGCCTGTTCCCGCACAAGATGTCGATGGACGAAGCTGAAGGGCTGGAAGAAGAACGCCGCCTGGCCTACGTCGGTATTACCCGGGCGATGGAAAAGCTCATCATCACCCACGCCGAAAGCCGGCGCCTGTATGGGCAGGAAAACTTCAGCACACCGTCACGCTTTATCCGCGAAATTCCCGCTGAACTGATCAGTGAAGTGCGGCTGAAAAACAGTGTCAGCCGGCCGCTCAGTGCGCGGCCGAAAGTCATGACCGGGCGCCAGCTGCTGCAGGACAACCTGCCTTATGCGCTGGGCCAGCGGGTGGCACATGAAATGTTCGGCGAAGGTACCGTGCTGCAGTACGAAGGTCAGGGCAATGGCCTGCGCGTGCAGGTGAACTTTGATGACGCCGGCAGCAAATGGCTGGTGGCCAGCTTCGCCAAACTGGACGCGCTCTGAGGCCGCGGGCGGTTATCAGAGGTGGTAATTCTGATAACCGATGCCCAGCTCGGCAAAGTTAGCTTCCATCTGCTCCAGGTCGTATTCCCCCAGCCCCAGATAGGTCAGCACCTCGGCAGAAATATTCTGCCATTCCAGATCCTCGCGCTGACGACCGAGAATGCGGTAATTACCGCAGATATGTTCGGCCAGTTTGAGGATCGCCAGCAGGGTTTTGCCGTCACTGTCTTTCTGATGCTCACTGCAGAAATAGCGCGTGGCATTGTGGTGCTCGGCGATCACGTCGCACAGGGATTTGGGCAGGTTCCACGACTTGGCGGTGTAATAACCGATCACCGCGTGGTTGGTGTTGAGCTGCTGGTTCTCTATATCCACTACCCGCAGCTGCGGGTGCGCATACGACTCTTCCATGACCTGCAGATAATTATCGAAGCGCTGCATCAGCAGTGGAATACCGCAGTTGTGGAACAGCCCCAGCAGATAGGCCATGTCCGGATTGGGGTAGCCAACCTGCTTGGCGACTGACATCGCTACCTGGGCGATGTCGTTGGCGGTGTCCCAGAAGCGGTTCATATTGATGATGGTTTCATCGCTCATCTGGCTCTTGATCGACAGGCCATTGATGATATTGATGACGCTGTTCAGACCGATCAGGGTCACTGCCTGATGCACCGAGGTTATGCGGTTACGCAGGCCGTAGAAGGGGGAATTCACCACCTTGAGAATGGTGCCGGCGAGGCCGACATCCTGGCTGATCAGTCTGGATATCTGGTTCAGATCCGGGTCGGGCATGATCTGCTCCATCTGCAGATCGACCAGAATCTGTGGCTGTGGCGGAATGCGGATACCCTGCAGAATATTCTGAATCTGTTCGCTGGTGAGTTCCTGGGACATGGGGGATTCCGGCGGCTGGTGGTGGTTGGCGTAAAATGTCTGGATAAAATATAGCACCGCCGGCAGCAGACGTTTGTAGCAGCATGCGTATAATGCAGCGATTTTTGTAACCGGCCGCCGGAGGAAAACCATGCTGCCCACACTGCGACTGAAAGCCAAAGCCGAACGCCGGTTGAAAGGCGGCCACCTCTGGGTTTACAGCAATGAAGTGGATACCGCACTGACACCGCTGAAAAGCGTGCAGGCCGGTGACGAAGTCATTATTGAAGCCGCTGGTGGCAAGCCGCTGGGGGTGGCGGTGGCCAGCCCGGAACAGCTCATCTGTGCGCGCCTGTTCAGCCGTGACAGCAAGGCCCGGCTGGATGCTTCACAGATTGTGCACCGCCTGAAAATTGCCCTCAGCAGCCGTGAACTGTGGTACCCGCAGCAGTGTTACCGCTGGGTGTATGGTGACAGTGACGGCCTGCCAGGGCTGGTGGTGGACCGTTTCGGCGCTACCGTGGTGGTGCAGATCAGCAGTGTGGCGATGGAATTACGCCGTCAGGATATTGTGGATGCCATTGCCAAAGTCGTGAAGCCGGACTGTATCGTGCTGAAGAACGACGGCAAGCTGCGCGCGGTGGAAGGTCTGCCGGAATACGTCGAAGTGATTCAGGGTGCGCTGGAAGATGACTGCGCGCCGTTGATTGAGAACGATACCCGCTTTATGGCGCCGGTGATTCACGGCCAGAAAACCGGCTGGTTCTATGATCACCGCGAAAACCGCGCCCAGCTTAACCGGCTGGTGCAGGGTAAGCGGGTGCTGGATGTGTTCAGTTACGTGGGTGGCTGGGGCGTGCAGGCCGCTAATCATGGCGCGGCGGAAGTTCATTGTGTCGATGCTTCCGCTCAGGCGCTGGACTGGGTGGAACAGAATGCCGCGCTGAACGGTGTGGAAGAGAAAATACACTGCTGGGAAGGCGATGCCTTTGCGGCACTGAAACAGCTGCGCGATAACGGTGAACGCTTCGATATCGTGGTGGTGGATCCGCCGGCCTTTATTCCGCGCCGTAAAGACATCAAGGCCGGCGAGCAGGCTTATAAACGCATCAACCAGATTGCCATGCGTCTGCTCAGCAAGGATGGCCTGATTGTCTCCGGCTCCTGCTCAATGCATCTGGGCGAAGACCGTCTGCCGGATATTCTGCGTACGCTGGGACGGGAGCTGGACCGTGACGTGATGATCCAGCATGTCGGCAGTCAGGGTGCTGACCATCCGGTGCTGCCGGCAATTCCCGAAACCCGCTACCTGAAGGCGGTATTCGCCCGGGTGCTGCCGACGCGCTGACTCAGTGGCTGCTGAGCAGCGGCACGCTGAGGGCGTCAGCGGTCTGCTTCAGCACGGACATCAGCTCGATGACCCGCTCGCGGCACTGCTGGCGGGTTGCCTCACTCACCTGACCTTCCTGCTGCCACTGTGCCAGCGTGCTGTTGAGCAGCGCGAACTGCTGATTCCAGCGGCTGATCAGGCTTTCCTGCTGTGCCGGTGGCAGCAGCGCGGCGATGCCGGTGGCCGCTTCGGCGCTGGCGGGTGGCAGATACAGTTCCTGTACGCCATTGAGAATGGCCTGAATATCGGCCCAGGTGGCGTTGCTGAATTCGCTGCTGTTGCCATTCAGACGCCGCGCCAGCAGCTCGTCTGATAACAGTGACTGAGTGGCATTGATAAAGGCCGTCAGCACCTGTACCGGCTCGGAGCGCTGCAACAGGGTGGCATAGTAGCCATTGCTTGGCTCCCAGCGCCGCTGCAGGCGGTGCAGATGCTTCTGCAGCTGTTCGCTGAGCAGCTGAATATACTGCCGGCGGCGGTTGTGATTCTGGATCTCAACATCGCCCGCTGCCACGGCCTCATAATTGGCCGCACCGTCCGCTTCCGATTCTGCTCCGGCAATCGGGTCGCCGGTTTCTGTTGTGTTGCCACCTTCGCTGGCGACCAGCACCGGTGCGGTGTTTTCCTGCGGGAAGAAGTCGCGCGCTGAACGCCGGCCATCTTCGCCCCAGAGCATGAATTCAAAGGCGTGGAAACCGAGGCTGGCATAGCTGGGGTCGGAAAAACCGTGCTGGGCTAGCAGGTTTTCTTCATTCAGTTCCAGAGTCAGGTCGTTAACGATACCGCTGAACGGGTAGCCGGGAACGTGATCGATATAGCCGCCTTCAATCGGCCAGCTGTCGATCAGGGTCAGGGTCTGCTGATAATCGATGCCTTTCTTATGCCAGTCGGGCGGATCGGTAAGTGGCATGTGGGAAAAGATCAGGGTGCGCAGGAAGGAAGAATAGGCGCGGCGCCAGGCCTCGCGTGCTTCCTTCAGGCTCATGGGATTCGGATGATAGAGAAATGACTGCAGGCGGTTATCCAGCTCCTGCGCATCCTGCGTCGCGGCAGACATCATGGTGTAAGCGCTGAGCCCCAGATAGGCGGAGAAGGCGCCGCTCTGCTCTGCGGACAGCTCATAGACGGTTTGCGGAGCCGGCGTCACATCGACGTGAATGGACTGATTGTCCTGCCGGTCACAGCCCGCCAGTACCAGAAAAACAGCCCCCAGCGTCAGTTTGCGCAGTGTCACCCCTTATGTCTCCTGATCGCGTAATGAAATAACCGGCCAGCCTTTGTCCTCAGCGACCTTTCTTAAGGTGTCATCCGGGTCCACCGCGACCGGATGATCAACGATTTCCAGCAGTGGCAGATCGTTATGCGAGTCACTGTAGAACCAGCTGTCCGTCAGTTCATAGCCCTGTTCTTCCAGCCATTCATTCAGGCGGATGACCTTACCGTGCTGGAAACTTGGCGTACCGACCACCCGGCCGGTGTAACCACCGTCAATAAATTCCGGATGCGGGGCGATAATGTGATCGATTCCGAGCAGTTCCGCTATCGGATAAGTCACAAAACCATTGGTGGCGGTGATGATCAGCAGGGTATCGCCCTGGCGCTTGTGATGGGCAATCAGGTCGCGGCTTTTCTGCGAGATCATCGGCACGATGCGTTCGTTCAGGAACGCTTCCCGGGAGGCCAGCATGTCTTCCAGCGAGTAGTCGGTCAGGGGCTTCAGTGAGAACGCCAGATACTCATGGATATCCAGCGTGCCGGCCTTGTACTGCTCGTAAAAATGATCGTTGCGGTGCTTGTGTACGGCCGGGTCAACCAGCTCTTTATCCACCAGGTACTGACCCCACGCGTGATCGCTGTCACTGTCGAGCAGGGTGTGGTCGAGATCAAAAATTGCCAATGCCACGAAATCCGCCTTTTTGCTCTGCTGCCGGGAAATAAAGTCGCTATTCTAAGGGCTTCGGCGCATACTTTCCTTATAATTATGAGTTACGTACGAAGAAAAAAAACAGGTTATTGGTTCTAAACACCTGTCATTTCTCCCGCCTCTCCGGGCCTCCGGCAGGGTGGTGTTTGTTGTTGCCGTCCGCGCTGGCAGATTGCTGTCCATCGTGTCTGCTTGACCTTTTGCAGGAAATCGGCAAGTTTTGAACCATCAGAGAAAATTGGATGGCATTGTGATTGACGAACAGGGTTACCGGCCGAATGTTGGTATCATCCTTTGTAACGACAAAGGACAGGTACTTTGGGCGCGCCGGATTGGTCAGGATGCCTGGCAGTTCCCCCAGGGGGGAATCAAGCAGGGTGAGTCTCCCGAAAAGGCATTGTACCGGGAGCTTATGGAAGAAATTGGTTTAACGCCGCAGGATGTGCAGATACTGGGCTGTACCCGCGGCTGGCTGCGTTACCGCCTGCCGCGGCGGATGGTCAGACACGACAGCCGGCCGGTGTGTGTCGGACAGAAGCAGAAATGGTTTCTGCTGCGCATGCTCAGCGACGATGAAAAGATTAATGTGAGCGCCAGTGACAAGCCGGAGTTTGATGGCTGGAGCTGGGTCAGTTACTGGTTCCCGCTGGGGGGCGTGGTACCCTTCAAACGGGATGTTTACCGCCGGGCCATGACCGAACTGGCGCCACGGATTGCCAAGCTGCAAAGGAGAACGGGCTGAGAATATGCTCGATATTCTGAGACGGATTGTACAGGAGGTCAGTTCAGCAACTGACGTCAGTGACGCCCTTAAGGTGGTGGTGGCGCGGATCCGCGAAGCCATGCAGACCGAGGTGTGTTCTGTTTATCTGTACGACCCGGACAGCCAGCGCTACGTGCTGATGGCCACTGAAGGTCTGAAGCAGGAAGCGGTGGGCCGGGTCAGCCTCAGTTCGTCTCAGGGTCTGGTGGGTCTGGTCGGTTCGCGTGAAGAGCCGATCAATATCGACAATGCGCCCGAACACCCGCGTTTCCATTTCCTGTCAGAAACCGGTGAAGATCCGTTCCGCTCCTTCCTCGGGGTGCCGATTATCCACCACAAACGCCTGATGGGCGTGATGGTGGTGCAGCAGCGCGACAGCCGTCAGTTTGATGCCGGCGAAGAAGCTTTTCTGGTCACCATGTCGGCACAGCTGGCCGGGGTGATTGCCCATGCGGAAGCCACCGGCAATATTCTTGAAATCCCGCCGACGCAGGAAAAGAAAAAGAAAACCACCCGTTTCCTCGGCGCGCCGGGTGCGCCCGGGGTCGGGCTGGGCAAAGCCTTTGTGATATCCCCGGCGGCTGACCTCGGTGGTGTGGTGGATAAGCCGGCGGAGTCGATCGCGGAAGAAATTGAACGTTTCGAACGCGCCATGGAAGCCGCCCGCCGGGAAATCCGCATGCTCGGCAAGAAGCTCAGCAGTGAGCTCAGCCCGGAAGAAATGGCCCTGTTCGATGTTTACCTGAATATGCTGGATGACCAGGCGCTGGGCGCTGAGGTCAAAGCCCGCATTGAAGACGGTAACTGGGCGCAGGGAGCGCTGCGTCAGGTGGTGATGCAGTACGTCGGTCATTTCCAGATGATGGAAGACGTCTACCTGCGCGAACGGGCCACCGATATTATTGATCTCGGCACCCGGGTGCTGGCGCATCTGCAGGGCCATGATACGCCGCCGGAATATGAATTCCCGGACGACACCATTCTGGTCAGTGAAGAACTGACGCCGGCGATGCTGGGCGAGGTACCGCCGGAGAAACTGCGCGGTCTGGTGTCGGTGAAAGGCTCATCCAACTCGCACGTGGCCATTCTGGCGCGGGCGATGGGCATCCCCACGGTGATGGGGGTGGTTGATGTTCCCTATGCTCAGCTGCACACGCTGGAGCTGATTGTCGATGGTTACCGCGGCCATATCTATTCCAGCCCCACCGATGAACTGCGTGAACAGTATCAGGCGATTTACGACGAAGAGCAGGCGCTGCAGAAAGATCTGGAAGGCCTGCGCAACCAGCCGGCAGAAACGCTGGATGGCCACCGCATTCCGCTGTGGGTTAACACCGGCCTGATTACCGATGCGGTGCGCAGCCTCGAACGGGGTGCTGAAGGTGTGGGTCTGTACCGCACTGAAGTGCCATTCATGATGAAAGACCGCTTCCCCAGTGAAAGTGAGCAGCAGCAGATCTACCATCAGCAGCTGCAGACCTTCGCGCCTAACCCGGTCACCATGCGCACGCTGGATGTCGGTGGTGATAAGGCGCTGACCTATTTCCCTATCAACGAAGCCAACCCTTTCCTTGGCTGGCGTGGCATCCGTGTCACTCTGGATCATCCGGAGATTTTCCTGGTGCAGGTGCGGGCGATGATGAAGGCCAGCGAAGGCCTGAATAACCTGCGTATCATGCTGCCGATGGTGACCAGTGTCGGTGAAGTGGACGATGCCCTGCATCTGGTTTACCGCGCGCATGCCGAGCTGCTGGAAGAAGGCATTAATGTTGAGATGCCGCAGGTCGGCGTGATGATCGAAGTCCCGGCGGCGGTGTATCAGATCCGGGAGCTGGGCCAGCGGGTGGATTTTCTGTCGGTCGGCAGCAACGATCTGACCCAATATCTGCTGGCGGTGGACCGCAATAATCCGCGCGTGGCGGATCTTTATCAGGCATTTCACCCGGCGGTACTGAACGCACTGAAACTGATCGCCGATGAAGCGCACGCGATCGGTAAACCGGTCAGTGTGTGTGGTGAGCTGGCCGGTAATCCGCTGGGCGCTGTGCTGCTGATGGCCATGGGCTATGAAATGCTGTCAATGAACGCCACCAACCTGCCCAAGGTGAAATCGGTGATCCGCGGTATCCGCCGCGAATGGGCGCAGCAGCTGCTGACTCAGGTGATGAAGCTGGAAAGCGCGCCGGTGATCAACTCCACCCTGCAGCTGTCACTTGAGAAGGCCGGCTTCGGCCGCATTATCGGGCCGCTGAGAACCTGATTTCCCTTCCGCCGCCAGTGGGCGGCACTCAGGCCGTCCAGTGACGGACGCGCCCGGTATCGATGTGAATAAAGCCGCTTTTCGGATAGTAACCGACACCACCACTGGCCATGGCCAGGGCGGCCTTGTGCAGATGCCGGTGGGAGACACCGGGAATGCGGATATCAATGGCGCGGCCCTGCATGTGCAGGCTGTGTTCTGCCACGCCGTCGCTGGCATGACGCAGACCGGCGTTGGTTTTCGGCGCGCGGTAACCCGAGATCACATACAGCGGCTCATGGCTGCTGAACAGCTGCTGCAGCTGGTACATGTTCTGATACAGCTGACGCTGCAGGGCAATCGCCTGATTGGCGCGGTGGTCACGGGCGAGATAGTCCAGCGCCTGAATTTCTTCGTCGATGTAACGGCCATCCGCCCAGAAGGTGCTGTTCACCATTTCCCCGGTATGGATATTGTAGACCCGCAGTGTACGTTCTTCGCCGGCGGCGGAGGCGGCCGGGCTGATCAGTGAAGCGGCAAGACCGGCGACTCCCAGGCTGGCGGCCTGCTGCAGAAACTGACGTCGGTGGTGCATGTTTTTCCCCTGCTGTCGGAATAACGCTTGAGTTGCAGGGGAGTATGCCAAACGCCTGCCAAAAGAAATGGGCAGCGGTTCGCGTGGCAACGTAAAGCTACATTTGTCATACAGAAAAATGTAACAACCAGGAATCGGGCTGGACTGACGTCAGCAGAAAGAGCGCGGTGGTGGCAGAAAGCGGCGCTTGGTGGCCGCTCAGAGGCTGACGGCGGGGTTAACCGGAGGCAGGCCGGCAATCAGGTCGCGGCTGTAGATGTCGTCACGCACCTGAAGGGTGCCGTCTTCGTCGACCCAGGTGGTCCAGTACATCAGGTACACCGGCACTTCATCCTGCAGGCGGATACGGGTGGTACGGTTCTGATCAATGGCGGCATCAATGTAGTTGCGGGTCCAGCCCTGCTGGCCACGGAGCAGCTTTTCCGCCAGCAGCCGGGGTTGTTCAACCCGCACGCAGCCGGAACTCAGCGCCCGTTTTTCAAGATTGAACAGCTGTGGCTGGGAGGTGTCGTGCAGGTAAATATCCTTGTCATTGGGGAACAGGAATTTCACGGTCCCCAGTGCATTGTCATCCCCGGATTTCTGTACCAGCCGGTAAGGGAAGTTCTTTGAGGAGACTTTCTTCCAGTCGATATCATACGGCGATACGAACTGATCGACGCCGTTGATATGCTGGATAACCTGATAGCCTTTCTGTTCCAGATACGCCGGATTACGGCGGATCTTCGGCAGCAGGCTGTTCACGGCAATACGGCGCGGTACTGACCAGGTCGGTGCCAGCTCCAGCGTACTGATTTTCTGTGCCATCACCGGAGTACGGCGCTGCAGGTTGCCGATGATGACCTTCATATCCAGTTCGACGGAACTGCCGCTCATCAGCCGCAGGCGGTAATCGGCCATATTCACCATCACATAGCGCTCACCCAGATCGCGTGGCAGGTGGCGCCAGCGTTTCATATTGAGGGCGATTTTCTGTGCCATCTGATACGGCGGGATATTCAGCCAGGTCAGGGTGTCTTTATCCAGCACACCGGTTGCATGCAGACTGTGGCGTTTCTGGAAATGTTTCAGGGCGTCAGTAAGGGCGGCATCGAACAGGAACTCCGGCCGCGTCAGGTCGTGTGGCTCATGTTCGCCGGGCGCGCGGGTATGTTCTTCCGCTTCCTTGAACAGCCATGACAGAGCGCCTTTCTTCAGGTCACCGTACTGGCCCAGCATCCAGCGCAGGTGCGGCACCAGGCGGTGACGGCTGCCTTCTTCCAGTGCCAGGTCATCGGCCAGCGGATACCACTGACCGGAGTTGGCAATGGCCAGATAACGGTTCAGCTCCTTGCGCATGCGGATATAACCCGGGTGCGATGGCGTCAGTTTTTCCACCAGGGCATCGAGATCGTTACGGCGGATGGAGTCGGCCAGCAGCTCGACAATCTGTTCTTCGGTAACGGCCGGCTGATGGGATTGTGCTGATACCTTGCGGATGGCGTGATCGCCTTCACCAACATCCGGCAGCAGTTCCGAGTTCAGCGCCTGCTGGGCATAGGTGATAAAGGCATCAGTGAGCAGCACTTCGACCGAGGTGGCCTGTTTCGGGATGTTCGACAGACGGCTGGCTTCCCGTTCCAGCGTGGCCAGTTCATAACCGTAATTACGCCAGTCATCGGCGGCGGTTTCGCGCAGGACCTGCAGCAGTTCTTTGCCGGCACCGGTCAGTTCAAAGCTGTCCATCCACACCGGCTGATAGTCGCGGCGCAGGTAAAAAGGTTCGATCGACTGCACATGCTTCAGGCGCACCTCACCCGCCACGCGGCGCGCGGATTCGATTAACCATTCCTCCATATACTTCTGCGCCACTTTGGGCGGCATATAGGGCTTGGTATTGATGCTGGCTGCCAGAGCCGCAAACAGCAGTGCGCCACACACCAGGCCAATCAGGCCGGTGAGTCCGACAACTCTCTGCGATTTTCCGGGTGCGTTTGTGCAGTTCATGCACAAAAGTATGGACGCTGGCGGGGAAAAATGTGATGTGAATCGCGCTACGGTTGCCAATAATTTTGTAAACGAACGCAACGAATTTAAATGTCAGAAAATTGCTGCCTTATAAAACAGTCAGTTAGGCGGTGTCTTTGTAACAGGGGAAAATCCGGCGGTATTTTGTCGGCCTGGAAAGCAGCGGCCATTGCGGCCCTTATATCAGAACAACGTCGTGCTTTTCCGTATTATTCCCGCTGCCGTCCGGTTGCCAGCTGATTTCATGCACCGTCAGCTGCCCGGCGGTGCCGGTCAGGGCGGTTGAACAGCGGGTACCGTAGGCCGGCGAGACAATAAACTGGGCGGACAGCATGCGTTCCCATTCTGCGGGCACTCCGGTGGACGGCAGCTGTTCATCAGCAAACGGCTGGCGGCGGCTGAGCAGGGACGGCAGGGTCTGCTCAGCCGGTTCTCTGAGCCAGTGCTGCAGCTGTTGTTCGGCCAGCCGGCTTTTCGGCCAAGGCGTATCCAGCCAGGCATTGCTCAGGCTGTGAACGCCCGGCGTTACGGTTTCGCAGCGCAGCTGTGGATAATTGCTGATGTATATCAGGCTGTGGCGGTCACCGGCCAGCAGGTTAAAGGGCGCGTAGTCCGCGGCGGACTGACGCAGTGTTGCTGCCCACTGTTCCGGGTGGCTGGTGGCGCGCAGGTAATCGGCCACCAGATGACCGCGGGAGCGGGGATTCTGTGGCCCGGCGCCCGGGGCACGGATATTGGTCAGCGCGGCAAACCGCCCCTGACCGGTAATGCCCAGCCAGGTGCCGCCCTGCTCCAGATCGCGGCCGGCAATGATGTCCGCGTCGTCCTGCCAGCGGTGCAGCGGACGTGCCGGGCGCTGCCAGAATTCATCACGGTTGGCGGCCAGCGTCAGCCAGCGGGGCTGACCCGGCTGCCAGTCAAACACAATCAGGCACATACAGATTCCGCCTCCGGGCCACTACCGACATCGGCGACACTTTAGGTCATAATGCCGGGCCCTTAAACCCGCTTTGCTGATTTTTCAGGGTCGTGCGTATGTTGACGTTTCTTTTATTTCTCGCCGTTGGTGCTTTTGCCGGGTTACTGGCCGGTCTGTTCGGTATTGGTGGCGGCATGGTGATTGTGCCGGTGCTGATTTTCAGCTTCGCTGCCCAGGGCGTCAGTGAAGCCGTGATGACTCATATGGCAGTGGCGACCTCGCTGGCGACCATTGTCTTTACGTCGGTCAGCTCGGTGCTGGAGCATCACCGCAAGGGTGCGGTTGACTGGTCGCTGGTGGCGAAAATGGCGGTTGGTATCGTGATCGGCACGGCCATCGGCGTCTCGCTGATCACCTCGGTGCCGGGTCCGGTACTGCAGAATATTATCGGCGTGTTTGCGCTGCTGCTGTCGGCCAAAATGTTTTTTGGTCTGGAACCGGGCGGTCATGGTAAGCGCCCGGGCAGTGCCGGGCTGATTACTGCCGGTGGTTTTATCGGCTTTGGTTCGTCATGGTTCGGCATCGGTGGCGGCACCTTTACGGTGCCTTATCTGACCTGGATGAAGATTCCTATGCGCCAGGCGGTGGCGACCTCCGCGGCCTGTGGTCTGCCGATTGCGCTGACCGGTGCGGTCAGTAATGTGCTGGCCGGCTGGGGACATGCGGATCTGCCGGCCTGGAGTACCGGGTTTCTCTACTGGCCGGCGGTTATTGGCATTGTGATCACCAGCGTGCCGTTTGCCAGAGTGGGCGCCAGACTGGCTCACCGGCTGGATCAGACAAAGCTGAAAAAGGCCTTTGCGCTGCTGTTACTGGTCGTAGGCTGTAAATTCCTGTTTTTCTGAGGCACTTCATACAGGTTTCATCTGTCTGTGTTGTGCTGTGAATTTTGTTGTCCAAGGAAGCTGTCATGCTGACATACCCTGAAATTGACCCGGTGGCCTTTGCCATTGGCCCGCTGAAAGTCCACTGGTATGGCCTGATGTATCTGCTGGCCTTCGCCACCGCCTGGGGGCTGGCCAGCTACCGCGCGCGTAAACCGGATTCCGGCTGGACAACGGAGCAGGTATCCGACCTGATCTTTTACGGCGCCATGGGGGTCATTCTCGGTGGCCGCTGTGGTTATGTGCTGTTTTATAACTTCCCGCAGTTCCTGCAGGATCCGCTGTGGCTGTTCCGGGTATGGGAAGGCGGTATGTCTTTCCATGGTGGTCTGCTGGGGGTGCTGGCCGCGTTCCTGATTTTTGGCCGCAAGTATCACAAGAGCTTTTTCCAGATTGCTGATTTCGGTGCGCCGATGGTGCCGGTCGGGTTGATGTTTGGCCGTATCGGTAATTTTATCGGCGGTGAGCTGTGGGGGCGGGTCGCCGATCCGGCGGTGGTGCCCTGGGCGATGCTGTTCCCGCGCGCCGGAGAACTGCCGCGCCACCCGTCACAGATTTATCAGGCCTGTATGGAAGGCTTCCTGCTGTTTGTCATTCTCTGGTTTTATTCCTCGCGGCCGCGGCCACAGAAGGCTGTCAGTGCGGTATTTTTGATCGGCTACGGGGTTTTCCGTACCATTGCCGAATTCTTCCGCGAACCGGATGCCCAGATCGGCTTTGACCTGCTGGGCTGGGTAACCCGCGGACAGCTGCTGAGTCTGCCGATGATTGTGGTCGGCATTGTGCTGCTGGTGATTGCCTACCGCAGCCCGCAAACCGGAGAACAGAAAGCATGAAGCAATACCTGGATCTGATGCGCCACGTGCGTGAGCATGGGGTGTTTAAAGAAGACCGCACCGGTACCGGCACTTACAGCTGTTTCGGTTATCAGATGCGCTTTGATCTCAGTGAAGGCTTCCCGCTGGTCACCACCAAGAAACTGCACCTGCGCTCGATTATTCATGAGCTGCTGTGGTTTCTGAGCGGTGACACCAATATCCGCTATCTGAAGGAAAACGGCGTTTCCATCTGGGATGAATGGGCGGATGACGACGGTAACCTCGGCCCGGTGTATGGCTCCCAGTGGCGCAGCTGGCCGGCTGCTGATGGTCGCCATATCGACCAGATCACCCAGGTGATTGAGCAGATTAAGAACAACCCGGATTCGCGCCGTATTATTGTCTCGGCATGGAATGTGGGGGAAATCGATAATATGGCGCTGCCGCCATGCCATGCCTTTTTCCAGTTCTATGTGGCGGACGGCAAACTCTCCTGCCAGCTCTATCAGCGCAGTGCGGATATCTTCCTCGGCGTGCCGTTTAATATTGCCAGTTATGCCCTACTGGTACACATGGTGGCGCAGCAGTGCGGTCTGGCCGTCGGTGATTTTGTCTGGACCGGCGGTGATGTGCATCTGTATGCCAATCATCTTGAGCAGACGGATCTGCAGCTCAGCCGTGAACCGCTGCCGCTGCCACAGCTGGTGATTCAGCGTCAGCCGGAAAGCCTGTTTGATTACCGCTTTGAAGACTTTGTTATCGAAGGCTACCAGTCCCATCCGCATATCAAGGCCCCGGTTGCCGTCTGATCTGCCGCTGGTCGCGGATGTTCTGCCGGACATCCGCTTTCCCCCGCTGTCGCAATTCATCGCTTTCTGATTGCTGTGTCAGCTGGCATAGTGTCTATACTGATTATTTTCTGGTCAGGCCGGGTGAAAGGATTCTATGCAACCTCTGATGTCATCTGAACACAAGCTGCCACTGCTGCTGTTGCCTGCGGATCATGATGCCGGAGCAACGGAACTGCCGGCCAGTGACGACTTTTCCCGACAGCTCTGCCATTCGGTGGAGGCCGTGACGCATGTCTGGACTGAACTTGGCCAGGGCGTGGTCGTGGTTACCTGTTCAGAACATTCGGATGGGCTGGAAAAGCTGGTGATGCGTCTGCGCTCGGCGTTGCCGGAAGCTGCCATGGTGGTGGTCGGTGAATGCGATGAGCTGCGTCTGCTGTTGCTTGGCGTGCAGGAAGTTATCCACCGCGCAGACGATCATTTCAACGCGCTGCTGCACCGCGCCGAAGTGCGCCGTCAGGCGATGGCCAGACAGAGCCACTACGCCAGTCATGATGACCTCACCGGACTTGCCAGCCGTACCCTGTTTCAGGACCGGCTGCTGCACTCCCTGGCACAGGGGCAGCGGCGCAATACCGATGTCGGCCTGATGTGTATCGGCATCAACCGCTTCCGTCTGGTCAATGATCTGCACGGCCATGGGGTGGGCGATACCCTGCTGATTGCGGCGGCGGTGCGTATGCAGAAGGTACTGCGCCGCTCTGACACCATTGCCCGTCTCGGCGGTGATAATTTTGCCATCGTGCTGGAACCGGTCAGCGGTGAGCACGGACTGGAGCAGGTAGCGGAGAAAATCCGGACCGCGTTTCATGAGCCCTTCATTATCGAAGGGCAGGAAATCTTTGTTTCCCTGCGCTTTGGTATGGAGCTGGCAAGCCGCAGCAGTTTTGATCCGGACCGGCTGCTGCGCCACGCTGAAGTGGCGATGCATCAGGCCCGTCACGACCATAACGGGCTGCGTATCTTCCGCGAAAAAGAAGCCCCGCAGGACCGCGTCAGGGCCGGACTGGAAAGCGGCCTGCATCATGCGCTGGACCGCGAAGAACTGTATCTGGTGTATCAGCCGCAGCTGGATGTGAGCGCCGGCTCCTTTACCGGTGCCGAAGCTCTGCTGCGCTGGCAGCATCCGTTGCTGGGGGATGTGTCGCCGACCGTCTTTATTCCGGTGCTGGAAGACACCGGGCTGATTTCTGAATTCGGTGAATGGGCATTGCGCCGTGCGGCCGGACAGTTTGCCGAATGGCTGCGGCAGGAGGTGGTGCCGGCGTCAGCACGTCTGTCGGTCAACCTGTCTCCGCGGCAGTTTTCACGCCCGGATCTGGTGATCAGTGTGGAAGCGGCGCTGCAGGATGCCGGTCTGCCGGCCGGAAACCTGACACTGGAAATCACCGAGAGCACCCTGATGCGGAATATGCGTCAGGGGGTAAAAATCCTGACCGACCTGCGCGGGTTGGGGGTGCGGACCGCGATTGACGATTTCGGCACCGGTTATTCCTCGCTCGCGTATCTGAAAGACCTGCCCATCGACTACCTGAAAATTGACCGCACCTTCGTCAAAGACATCGTGACCAACAGCCATGATGCCGCCATCGCCAGCTCGATTATCAGTCTGGCGCATAATCTGGGCATGAATGTGGTGGCAGAAGGGGTGGAAGACAGTGAAATCCTGGAAGTGCTGAAACTGTTCGGCTGTGACCAGTATCAGGGCTTTTTCTTCTCGCGGCCGGTGCCGCCTGCGGATATGCCGGCGCTGCTGAAACGCTGCCGCTGACAGCACCTGCCGGGCAGATGCAGTATGATAGGCGTTTTTCTGCACGGAGCTGACTGTGAAACTTTCCCTGATTGTCGCCCTGGCCCGGAACCATGTCATCGGTATCGACAACAAGCTGCCCTGGTATCTGCCCAACGACCTCAAATACTTCAAGCAGGTGACCATGGGCAAAGCCATTATCATGGGACGCAAAACCTACGAGAGTATCGGTAAACCGCTGCCCGGACGGACCAATATCATCATCACCCGCCAGACGGATTATCAGCCACCTGGCCGCACCGACAGTGTGAACGTGGTTGCGTCACTGCAGGAGGCCCGTGATCTGGCGGAAAATCTCGCCCTGATCAATGGACAGGACGAAGCGCTGATTATCGGTGGGGCTGAAATTTATGCACAGGCGCTGCCGCTGGTGGAGCGCATGTACCTGACTGAAGTGCATGCAGAGGTGGACGGTGATGCGTATTTCCCGTCCTTTGACCGCAGTCAGTGGCAGGCGCTGGCACGGGAAGACTTTGCAGCCGAAGGCGGCAATCCTTACGACTACAGCTTTGTGGTGTACGAACGGGTCTGAGAGCCTGCTTTCCTGTGCGGGATAACGCGAACGCGCCGGTGAGGTTCAGGCGCTGGCCTGAACCACCCGCATAAAGGTTTCCTGCAGTACCTGCACATCATTGGCGGCACGGTGACGGACAATCTGCATCTCGGTCCACAGAGTCTTTTTGGTGTCGTGCCAGATTTCCATCTGTTCCGGTGTCAGCAGTTTGTTGATGGTTTCGATGCGGAAGCGCTGCACCAGTTCCGCTTCGTCAAACAGGCGTCCCATCCACGAACTGTCAAAGCTCCAGGCATCGGAGTAGAGGGTCTTGCCGCGCAGCATATCGTTCATTTTCAGTGCCACTTCGCGTGGCGTGAGGCCTTCTTCCAGCAGCTGCTCGCGCGGGATGCCGTGAATCAGCTCAGCTTCCACACTCCAGTGCAGCCAGCCGGGTGCCGGCTTGATCAGAAAGCTGTGAACCTCGCGGTCTTCCAGCGCAAAACCCACTTCAATCGGATAACTGCCCCGACCAAAGCCTGAGGCTTCGAGGTCAATGATCGGTGGTACGCTGATATTCACGCGGAGTCCTTTTTTCCTGTTGTTTCATAACTAATGGTTAATTGTAGCGGTACCCGGGCCGTTGCGCCGCGTACCAGTTGTCAGTTTTGTCAGGGTGTTAACCGGTATGCCGGTTCAACGGTGCCACCCGCATGACTTCTTCAATGGTGGTCATGCCGGCCGCCACCTTGTGCGCGCCACTCAGACGCAGGCTGTGCATCCCTTCTTTCATGGCTGCCTGCCGCAGTCTGGCATGATCCATCTGATCCGTGATCAGGCCTTCCAGCGTGTCGGTCACCGGCATGACTTCATAAATCCCCATGCGTCCGAGATAACCGGTACCGCGGCATTCCAGGCAGCCCTTGGCAGCGTAAACATGCTCCGGCGTTTTGACCAGCCAGGGAGCGGTCAGTTGTTTCCAGGCCTTCTCATCAGGCGGCTGCTGCACTTTACAGTGTGGACAGAGTGTCCGCACCAGACGCTGCGCCATCACCCCGAGCACACTGGAGCGGATCAGATAAGCCGGCAGCCCCAGCTCCATCAGCCGGGTAAAGGCGGATGGCGCGTCGTTGGTGTGCAGGGTGGATAACACCAGGTGGCCGGTGAGCGCCGCCTGTACCGCAATTTCAGCGGTTTCCAGATCCCGCACCTCGCCCACCATGATGATATCCGGGTCCTGACGCAGCAGGGCGCGGACGCCACTGGCAAAGGTCAGATCGATGCCCGGCTGCACCTGCATCTGGTTGAACGAAGATTCCACCATTTCGATCGGGTCTTCGATGGTGGAGACATTCACTTCCGGGGTGGCCAGCTGCTTCAGGGTGGAATACAGGGTGGTGGTCTTACCGGAACCGGTCGGGCCGGTAACAAAGATAATGCCGTGGTTGTGGCTGGTCATACGGCTCCAGCGGCGGTGATCTTCCTTGCTGAAGCCCAGTTCGGAAAAACCACGCACCAGCACATCCGGGTCGAACACCCGCATCACCAGTTTTTCACCGAAGGCGGTCGGCAGTGTGGACAGACGCAGTTCCACTTCCTGTCCGGACGGCGTCTTGGTTTTCAGACGGCTGTCCTGGGGTTTGCGCTTTTCCGCAATGTTCATCCGCCCCAGCGATTTGATCCGGGCAATCACGGCAATGGATACCGCGGCCGGCAGGTTGTAGACCGTGTGCAGCACGCCGTCGATGCGGAAGCGCACATGGCCGACTTCGCGCCGGGGCTCAATGTGGATATCACTGGCACGCTGGTCGAACGCGTACTGCAGCAGCCAGTCGACGATGTTGACGATATGTTCGTCGTTGGCATCCGGCGCGCGGGCCTTGCCCAGCTCGAGCATGGACTCAAGATTCTGTACCGCACTGGCGCCGCTGTGGGTCTGGCGTGCGCGGTTAACCGAGTTGGCCAGCTGATAAAATTCGACCCGGTAGCGGTCAAGATCGCCGGGTGCTGCCAGCACGCGCCGTACCTGACGGCGGGTGACGTGTTCCAGGTCCGGCACCCAGCCGGCCACTTCCGGTTCCGCACAGGCCACGACCACCGTATCGGCGTTGACCTCAACCGCCAGAATGCGGTGCCGTTCGGCAAACGCGTAGGACATCACTTCCGTGCAGTGGCTGACATCGACTTCCAGCGGGTCGATCACGAAGGTATCCATGCCGCAGCGCTGGCTGAGCCAGTCAACCAGGGTCTGTTCATCCAGCGGTTTGCCATGGCGGCGGGCGTCGCCGAGATTCTGCCGCGCCAGCAGGGTAATCACATGCAGGGCGGCATCTTCGGGTTTGCGGCGGATGGTCAGGGCGAGCTGATAATCTTCTTCGCTGAGCAGTTGATCACGGTGCAGATCATCAATCAGCGACTGCAAGGAGAGGTGGCGTTCAGCCTGAGCCTGCATATCCGGAAACCTTCTGTTGATTAACCCAGTTCTGGCCGCTGTTACAGCTGTCTGGCCAGAAATCTCAGATGCTCGGCGGCCCAGTCACGGTATTCCTGCACACTGCGCAGGGCATCCTGTTCCGCGAGTGGCCACGGGCGCTGCAGCAGTGCCTGAGCGCCCAGCATATCCGTCAGTACCCGCCAGCGGCCGTCACCGATGCCGCTGCCAGCGGTACCGGTGCCGCGGGATACGGACGGCAGGGCGCGGGAGTAATCGGCCAGCTGACACAGCAGGGCAATGTCGTGTTCACGCCCCTGCCACTGTTCATCGTCCTGCGGACGACGGCTTTTCAGCCGTTCCAGCAGGGTGCCGTGTTGCAGCAGCAGGTGGCGCAGCCAGTGACGCGCTGTTTCACCGCACCGGCCATCGCGTGGCAGGTGATACAGTTCACTGGCAGCCTGCAGCAGGGCGGCGGCCAGCTCTTTGCTGTTACGGATACTGCGGACCTGTTGTTTCCACAGGGCATGCACAGCTTTCAGTTCGGCGGCCACGGCATTGGCATCATCGGCACCATTCAGATAGCGGGTCAGCTGCGCCAGCAGAGCCAGCTTCTGCAGTGGCGCTTCCCAGACATCCAGCGCGGCGCGCAGTTCCCGTGTCTGGCGGCGTTTGAGCACTTTACCGGCCAGTCTCGGCAGGCCGCGCAGCGCCAGCCAGTGATTTCTGGCCCGCAGTGCACCACTGAGGTCGTTATCCCACAGGCAGGCTTCCAGCGCCCGCTTCAGATTGAGGAATTCATAATCCAGCAGCGCCGGCAGGGCGGTGGCCAGATCCTGCTCATCGGTCAGTTGTGGCCGTGGCTGCCAGGAGCGGCCGAGACGGGCGAGGCGGTAACCGCGTTCGGCTTTGCTGACGTCGCTCAGCCACAGTGGCGCCTGCTGCGCCAGTTGTATGGCCTGCTGCCAGAGGCCGGCGGCTGTGCCCTGCTTCAGTTCGAGTTCCACTTCACACAGCGGGACAGCGGCGCCGGCGGCGGCTATCTCGCCGCGGTCGATCACCACTTCCGCCGTACAGTCATCCTGCTGCCAGAGCCAGGCGTGGCGTTCAAAGTGGGTGGTAAAGACTTCGCCCAGCGTGCTGATGTCGATGTTCTGTGGCCAGTGGCCGGCGACATCGCTGCTGTTCAGTGGGGTGGTTTCAATCGCCGGACCGGCGACCGGCCAGTTCCACTCGCCACGGATCTGCAGGCCGGCCTGACTGCTGCCCCGGGTTTTCAGGGTCTGTTCGTAGCCGCCGGCGTGCTCGCGGATACGCAGTACGGCACGGGCCGCCACCAGGCGTGCATCCGGCGTATCGAGATACCAGTTTTTCAGCGTAGAATGGCCGTCAGGACGGGCATTGGCATCGAGAAAAGCGGCCAGTGCCGGAACGTCATCCGGGTTGAGTCTGAGTTTCAGTTCGGTTTCTTTTGTCATGGCGCCATTGTCCGGCCGCAGCCGGGTTTAAGCAAGCGGACGCCGGCGGATAACGATAAAAGGTATGGGTATGAGCCACGCAGTTGTTCCTGATCTGACCGGCCGTTTACGCAGGCTGATCTCAACCTGCAGTATCAGTTCGTCGCTGCCGGAGTATGACCACAGTAATCTGGAAGTGATTGTGCTGCTGGCGGAGTGGTTTGAGGCGCTGGGCTTTGCCGTTGAAATCCTGCCGGTGGCCGGTGAACCGGGCAAGGCCAATCTGATTGCCACACTGGGGCAGGGGGACGGCGGCCTGGTGCTGGCCGGCCATACTGATACGGTGCCCTGTAACCCTGACCGCTGGCAGTCCGATCCCTTTACCCTGAGCGAACGGGATAACCGTTTTTATGGCCTCGGCACCTGCGATATGAAGGGGTTCTTTGCCCTGGTGATTGAAGCCGTGCAGGAACTGCGGGCCGCGGACCTGCAACAGCCGCTGATCGTGCTGGCCACCGCCGATGAAGAAAGCTCCATGTGTGGCGCCCGGGCCCTGGCGGAACAGGGGCAGCCTAAGGGCCGTTATGCGGTGGTGGGGGAACCGACCAGTCTGCAGCCGGTGCGTATGCACAAAGGCATTATGATGGAGAGCGTGCGCCTGACCGGTAAGGCCGGCCACTCTTCTGATCCGGCGCTGGGCGTGAATGCGCTGGATGCCATGGTGCCGCTGTTGGGGGAACTGCAGAATCTGCGCGCTGAACTGGCGCAGCAGTACCGCAATGCCCACTTTGCTGTGCAGGTGCCGACCCTCAATCTGGGCTGTATTCACGGCGGCGATAACCCGAACCGCATCTGTGGCGCCTGTGAGCTGGCGTTTGATCTGCGTACCCTGCCGGGTATGAGCAATGATGACTTACGCGAAGAGCTGCGCCGCCGGCTGGCCCCGCTGGCTGAGCAGCATCAGGTCAGTTTTGAGCTGACGCCGCTGTTCCCCGGCGTGGAAGCCTTTGCCTCGGCTGAGACCAGTCCGCTGGTAGAGGCCGCAGAGCGCCTCACCGGTCAGCGCAGCCAGGCCGTGAATTACGCCACCGAAGCGCCTTTCCTGCAGGCCCTCGGCATCGACACCATCGTGCTGGGTCCGGGCAGCATTGATCAGGCGCACCAGCCCGATGAATATCTGGCGCTGGATCAGATCAACCCCTGTGTTGAGCTGATCCGGGCGCTGATCAGAGACTTCTGCCTGACCGCAGAGCGTGGTTAAATCCGGCACAGGAACAGATTAAGGAATCGCCGTGAACCCGACCGACTATGTGCATTGGTTCCGCCAGTCATCGCCTTACATCAATGCACACCGTGACCGCACCTTCGTCATCATGTTCGAAGGGGACGCCATTGATCACGATAACTTTACCAACGTGGTACAGGATATCGCCCTGCTCAACAGTCTGGGCGTGCATCTGGTGCTGGTGCACGGTGCCCGGCCGCAGATTGATGCGGTCCTCAGCCGGCTGCATATCCACAGCCAGTTTCACAACGGCAAGCGCATTACCGATGGCGAAGCGCTGGGCGCGGTAAAAGCGGCTGTTGGCATGGTGAAGGCGGATGTTGAATCCCGCCTGTCAGTGGGATTGCCGAACTCGCCCATGCACGGCGCCCGCATCCGGGTGGTCAGCGGCAACTTCGTCACCGCCAAGCCGCTGGGCGTCATCGACGGCGTCGATTTCCAGCACACCGGCGAAGTCCGCCGTATCGAACATCAGGCCATTGCTGCCCTGCTGGCGCAGGGCAATGTGGTGCTGTTGTCCTGTACCGGTTATTCACCGTCCGGAGAAATGTTTAATCTCAGCGTTGAAGACGTAGCGCAGCAGGCGGCGGCCGCACTGCGGGCCGATAAACTGATTCTGATGGGCGAAAGTTCCGGTCTGCCGGATGACGACGGCACCGGCCTTGTCAAAGAGCTGACCTGTGTCGATCTGGAGCAGCAGCTGAGCAGCCTGAGCGGTGAAGCACGCAGTCATGCCGACTGTGCCCTGCGGGCCGTCCGCCAGGGCGTGCCACGGGTACACATGCTGAGTTACGCCGATGACGGTGCCATTCTGCAGGAACTCTTTACCCGCGAAGGGGCCGGGACGCTGGTCAGTCAGTACGCTTACGATCAGCTGCGCGCTGCCCGTGCCGATGATGTACCCGGTATTCTTGAGCTGCTGCGGCCGCTGGAAGAGCAGGGCATTCTGGTACACCGGCCGCGCGAACTGCTGGAGAACGAGATTCACCGCTTTCATGTGATTGAACGCGACGGCATGATCACTGCCTGTGCCGCCCTGTATCCTTATTCGGATGATCAGGCGGAACTGGCCTGCGTGGCGGTGCACAGTGATTACCGTGGCACCAACCGCGGCCAGCGGCTGCTGGAGCAGATCGAACAGGAAGCGCGCCGGCGTCAGTACCGGCAGCTGTTTGTGCTGACGACCCGCACCGCGCACTGGTTCATTGAACACGGCTTTGTCGCCGGTACCGTGCATGAACTGCCGCAGGAGCGGCAGCGTCTGTACAACTGGCAGCGTAATTCCAAGGTGTTCTTCAAAACCCTCTGAGCACAGACTGATGAAAACCCTGCTCAATGCCTCACTGGGCCACCTCGGGCGTGAACTGCACCGCCGTTACGATGAGTTCGGCCCGCTGCTGGTGTTTGATGACGGCAATAAACGCTATCTCAGTTTCGGCACCGCCGATGAACAGAGCTGCCAGCTGAAAAGTCATCCGCTGCGCCTGCAGCATGAGTACGCGCGGGCCATGGCCGGGGTGCTGAGTCAGATGGCTGATGCGCCGGCGGCGCTGCGCAATATCACGCTGCTCGGCGTCGGCGGCGGCACCATCGCCTCGGTGCTGCACCACCATCTGCCACAGGCCGAAATTCAGGCGGTGGATGTGCGCGGCGCAGTGTTTCAGGTGGCCTGGCAGTATTTCGGTCTGCCACGGGGCGGCCGCCTGCATACCCATACCATGGATGCCAGCCAGTACCTCAGTCACGCGGCGGCCGGTGAATGCGATTTACTGATCTGTGATCTGTACCAGTCCGATGGCCTGGACCCGCTGGTACTGCAGCCGGATTTTCTCGCCCTGTGTGCCGCTCATCTGCAACGCCGTGGCTGGCTGGTACTCAATCTGTGGAAAGAACACCGTGAGCAGACGGACTGTCTGCATCATCTGCGGCAGCTGTTCCCGCATCTGCGCCACAGCACCACCGCCGACGGTAACTGGATTATCTGGGCCAGCCGTGATGGCCAGCCGGTGGCACGCGATCAGGCCCGGCAGAACTGCCGCGGACTGTCGGAGACACTGGGCTTTAACCTGTGGAATCAGGTGAAAGGCTTTTACCGTCACTGTTCATAAATCCGACAATCCCTGACACTTTTGCCCCCTGTGCGGCGGCGCTTTTCTGCTACTGTGGACTGACTCAGTCAGTATAAAAATAACAACACAGGGATTCCCCATGCTTCTGAACCTTATTCAGATCGGCCTGCCGGCTGCGCTTATCCTGATTATGGCCGGTGTCGGTCTGGGCCTGACGGTGGAAGATTTCCGCCGCGTGTTCCGCCAGCCGCGGGGCTTTATTATCGGTGCGGTGTGTCAGATGGCACTGCTGCCGCTGATTGCCATCGCCATCATTGAAATCACCGGCCTGCATGGCGAGCTGGCCATCGGCCTGTTTATTCTCTCCCTCTGCCCCGGCGGCACCACCTCGAATCTGTACAGCTATCTGGCGCGCGCGGATGTTGGTCTGTCGGTGTCGCTGACGGCGGTGATCGGCTTTATCACCCCCTTCACCATTCCGCTGCTGGGCGTCTGGGCCATCGGGCACTACAGCGACAGCGGTTCCCATTTCGAGCTGCCGGTACTGTCCACCTGGCTGAAACTGATGGTGATTACCGTCATCCCGGTCATGGCGGGGATGGCCCTGCGCGCCCGCTGGCCGCAGTTTGCCCGCCGTATGGAGCCTGTGATCAGCCGCTTCTCAGTACTGGTGCTGGCGACCGTTATCGTCACCATCTGCATCAACCTCGGGGAACGGATGCTGACCTTCCTGCTGGCGGCCGGTCCGGCGGCGATACTGCTCAATATTGCCACCATGGCGCTGGGTTACACGGCTGGCCGCTGGCTGCTGCACAGCGAAGCACAGGCGCGCACCATCAGTCTCGAAGTGGGGCTGCAGAACGGCACGCTGGCGCTGCTGATTACCACCGGCATTCTGCAGAGCACGGAAATGTCGGTGGCCCCCAGTGTGTATGGCCTGACCATGTTTATCACCGCCACCCTGTTCACCTTTGTGGTGCTGCGTAAGGACCGCCAGCTGCGTACTGAAACCGCCTGAATTCATCCTGCTCAGATCAGGCCAGTGACGGACAGACTGCTATAATGAAAAGCATCAGGTGCCCAGCCGGTAAGCCGGCAATGGGGTGCGAGTAATCTGTGCAGGGAGCGGTTTCCGATGTTTTTGTTGCTGGCCAGGTGCGGACGGTCTGTCAGTCTGGCACTGTTGCTGTTGTGTGCGCTGCCGGCCAGCGCCGATCTGGTACTGAACGGCAGTGCGGTTTATCAGCAGCTGACCCGCAATTACTATCTGGCCGGCCTTTACCTGCCACAGCCGGCGCAGTCGGCAGAGACCATTTTTTCCCCGGCGGTTGCCCGGCGGATGCAGCTGGTGGTGACCGCTGATCACTGGTCGCCGCGGAAATGGCGCAGCCAGTGGCAGAACAACATCGCCATCAACAACGACGGCCTGCAGGCCAGTCCGCAACTGCAGCAGGCACTGATGGATTTCACCCGTCTGCTGCGTCACGATCTGCAGACCGGTGACGAGATCCGCATTGATTTTCAGCCCGGTGGTGCCACCCGGATTCAGCTTAACCGTGAACTGGCGATGGCCGTGGACGGACCGCAACTGTTCGATGCGCTGCTGCGTACCTGGATCGGTAAACTGCCGCCGTCGCGGGAGTTCCGGCAGCAGATACTGGGCCTGACCGCGATGGATGAAGGCCAGCAGCAGACGCTGTTGTCGCATCACATTCCGGAAGCCCGCCAGCAGCTGTATTCCGGCTGGCTGGCAGAGGAAGCGGCCATTGCCGCTGCCGCGGAGGCGCGCGCCGCTGTCCGTCTGGCGGCACAGGCAGCGGCAGAAGATGCGCGCCGGGAACAACAGCGTCAGGCCGAAGAAGCCCGGCTGGCTGAACAGGCGCAGGCAGAGGAACAGGCCCGTCAGCAGCAACAGCAGGCGCACCTGCAGGCCGCGCGCGATGATGCCGAACGTGAGCAGCTGCAGAAAGCGGCTGCCTTACAGCAGGCACAGCAGGCGGCGGCGCAGCAGCAGGCCCGGCGTCTGGTCGGGCAGACCAGTAATGTGCTGGGAGCGGGTAAAACGGCGGCGGTGCTGGCACAGGAACAGATCTACTATCTGCAGTTACTGCAGTGGCGTGTGCAGCGGCAGGTGCAGGCGGAGGTCAGTTACCCGGCCTGGGCGAAACAGTTTAAGGAAGAGGGCCTGGCGCAGGTGGATTTCCGTCTGCAGCGCGATAAAAGTGTGCTGCAGACGGACATCCGTAATACGCAGATTTCGGATCTGCTGAACAGCGAACTGGTACGGGCACTGCGGGTAGCCGTTCTGCAGGTGGAAGTACCGCCGGATCTGGATGGTGACAGCTGGCCACTGGCGGTGAGTTACCGTTTTTCACTGTCGGAAGACGAGCAGCCGCTGACGGCGATGCCTGAGGCGCCGGCCTCACTGCGTCAGGGGCCTTTGCCGGCCGCACAGCAACAACAGCTGCTGGCCGCTTACCGCGCTGCGCAGCTGCAGCGTATTTATGCGGCGGTGGTTTACCCGGCGGCGGCCCGCATCCTGAAAAAGCAGGGGCCGGTGGTGCTGGAAGCGGACATCGCTGCTGATGGCCGTCTGCTGGCGGTGCGGCCACTGCGTCCGTCGGTTCACCGCGAACTGAACGATGCCCTGCAGGCAGCGGTGCAGCAGTCGGCACCCTTTCCGGCATTGCCGGCCGGCAGTGGCGAAACCTCGCTGACGCTGACGGTCAGTTACGAATTCCGCCTCTGACACGGGTTATCCCGGCTTACCAGGGCAACGGGGCTGCGACTTCGGCCCAGCGCTGGTTGGCGTGAATATCGGCCAGTTCATCCGCCAGCTGTTCGCAGGCGGCAGCGGCAATATCCCAGCGCCGGCGGCGCTGCTGATAATCCGGATACGCATAGAAATCATCCAGATCCGGAATCCGGCCGCCGGGCAGGGTGGCGGCAAACTCCCACGACGGGGCGATGATGATGGTGCGGCGGTAATAGTCGCGCGATGAGGCCCGCCATTTCAGCTTCTTATCAAACCAGCCACCGATCGGTGCTTTGGCAAAGTAGTGCGGATAGAGCACAAACCCCTGTTCCGGCAGTACCGGCAGATCGAACTGATAGTCGGTGATCCCACCGTCACGATAGGCGCCGCGCGGCGCACCGGGAATATTATGCACGCCGGAAATGGCCAGCGGGATGGCTCCGGTGGCAAGAATCGCTGGCGCCAGATTCTCTTCTGTCAGCGCCACATGGCGTGCCGGCAGGTGCGGGAAGTGATCAATCGGGGGCTTCTGCGGGTGATGGAAAAAGACCCGCTCCACCCAGGGCCGCATGGCACTGCGGGCAATCAGGTTGGAGGTCATGGCGCCGGCCATGCCCAGCCCCTGCAGCACTTTATTTTCCGAGGCACCCAGCCCGCGGCAGCGGGTTACCAGGGTGTTATAGCGCATGACCGGGTGATGAATGATTTCCGCAATGCCGTCAGTGCCCAGTATTTCACTGAGGATATGACGGCATTCGCCGCCGACTTCCTGCGCCGAGGGCTTGGCGGAATAATTCTGCCCCATATAGGCTTCCTGGAAGCGTGCATGGGCTGCCAGCGGATCGTTCTGTGCATAACAGGCCAGCCGCCAGCCGCCGGCGGAAGTGCCGAGCAGGTGCAGGGGCCGGCGGCGCTGGCTGAACCATTCTGAGATCAGGTAGCGGTCAATGGCGGCGAGGGAGAGCCATTTCGGCCCGCCGGACGCACCGAGCACCATGTCAATATCGTCCGGCTGCAGGCCGTGATTGCGGATATGTTCCAGTGCTTCGGCACCGGCAAAAACTGTTAAGGCGGGCTTCATGCCGGCTCCGTATATGCGGCGGAAAGGACGGCTCTCTTTGTACCGGTTTTTTATGACGGTATTAAGGGCGGATGATGCAAAAGCATGATGAAAAAGGCCCGTTATCAGCGGTAAATCGAGCCTTTTTTCTCACTGGCGTCCGGGCGGGTCTTAAAGCGTTTGTGCAGCCACAGGTACTGGCTCGGATGCTGGCGCAGCTGCTGCTCAAGAAATGCGTTGGCCACCCGGGCATCGGCTTCATCACTTTCCCCCGGAATCGGTAACGGGTCATGAATGGTGATGTCGTAGCCCGAGTTGTCGTCGCGGCGGAAATAGGTGATCGGCATCACCAGTGCGTTACCGGCTTTGGCGATGCGGGAGGTGGCGGTAATGGTGGCCGCCGGCACGCCGAAAAAGTCGACAAAAATACTGTTCTTGCGGCCGAAGTCCTGATCCTGGGCATACCACAGCACCTTGCCCTGCTTCAGGGTGCGGATAAAGCTGCGGATATCCTTACGCGTGAAGCAGCCTTCGTACAGGCGTGCGCGGCCACGTTCCATCAGGTAATTCATCACCGGGTTATCCTGCGGCCGGTAACTGATATTGGCGTCGATATGATTGGTGATCAGGGCTCCGGCCAGATCCAGCATGGAGTAGTGCGCACCCAGCAGCATCACTCCGCGTCCTTCAGCCTGAGCGGCGGCCAGTTTCTCCAGGCCATGAAAATGGGCGCGGCTGAGCAGATAGTCCTGCGGCCGGAACCAGGCAATCATGGTTTCCATCAGACCGATACCATTGTCGATAAAGCTCTGCCGCACCAGGGCAGCCTGCTGCGGTGCCGTTTTTTCAGGGAAGCACAGCGCAATATTCACTTCCACCACCCGGCGGCGGCTGCGCGCCAGTTTATGCAACAGCAGTCCGAGTGCTTTGCCCAGCCACAGCTGCAGCCGGTAAGGCAGCAGGGTGATCAGTTTCATAAAGCCGATGCCGAGCCACGCCGGCCAGTATGCCGGCGCCATTAAGTGGCGCGGCATGGCGGCAAAAAATCCTTTCTCAGCCATTCAGCCAGTCCATGTAGTCCTTAACCCCTTCTTCCACACTGGCAAAAGGCGCGTCGTAACCGGCGGCACGCAGTGCGCTGATATCTGCTTCGGTGAAGCTCTGATAAGCCCCTTTCAGATGATCCGGGAAGGGAACGTATTCTTTGTGACCATCAATGCCGTGGTCTTTGTGCCAGCTGATGACGGCGTTGGCGACATCATTGAAGCTCTGGCATTTACCGGTGCCGAGATTGAAAATGCCGCTCTTACCGGGGTTGGCCCAGAACCACAGGTTTACCTTCACCACATCACCGACGAAGACAAAGTCACGGCGCTGTTCGCCGTCCGCATAACCGCCGCTGCCACCGAACAGTTTGCAGATGCCATGTTCCTGCAGTTGGTTGTTGAAGTGGAATGCCACCGATGACATGGAGCCTTTGTGCTGCTCGCGCGGACCGTAGACGTTGAAATAACGGAAGCCCACCACCTGACTGGTGAAGGTATGCTGAATGGAGCGTACATACTGGTCGAACTGCCATTTGGAGTAGCCGTAAACATTGAGCGGCTTTTCGTGTGCGCGTTCTTCCCTGAAAACGTCACTGCCACCGTACACGGAAGCACTGGAGGCGTATAAAAAGGCGATGCCTTTTGCCTGGCAGGCATGCAGCAGCACTTTGGAATATTCGTAGTTATTTTCCATCATGAATTTGCCGTCCCATTCCGTCGTGGACGAGCAGGCACCTTCGTGGAAAATCACTTCGACGTTATCGAGAATGCCGTCGTTATTTTTAACCCGGTTAAGAAAATCATCCTTATCCAGATAATCGGCAATGTCACAGTCACTGATGTTGTAAAACTTTTTCCCGTCGCTCAGATCGTCGACCACGAGAATATCTTTACGCCCCTGGGCATTCAGGGTTTTGACAATATTGCTGCCGATAAAACCGGCACCACCGGTGACAATGATCATGCTTCGTTCTCCTGAATTTTTTTCACAATGGCCGAGGTTGAGCAGTTGTCTTTGAAGCTCAGGATAATCACCTCGCCGCCGTTGGCCTGCACACACTGGCCGCCGGCAATCTGTTCCACCTGATAGTCGCCGCCTTTTACCAGAATGTCCGGCAGCACACGGCAGATTAACCGTTCCGGGGTGTCTTCGGCGAAGGGCACCACCCAGTCGACGCTTTCCAGCCCGGCCAGCACCGCCATGCGGTGGTCGAGCGGATTGATCGGCCGCTGCGGGCCTTTCAGACGGCTGACGGATTCGTCGGCATTCACTGCCACCAGTAAACGGTCACCCAGTGCCTTGGCCTCTTTCAGATACTGCACGTGGCCGGGGTGAATAATGTCGAAGCAGCCGTTGGTCATCACCAGGGTTTCACCACGCTGGCGGGCTTCTTCGACCAGCAGCAACAGGCTGTCTTCATCGAAAATGCCGGCGCCCTGATGATTTTCACTGCGCAGGTCGCGGCGCAGCTCTTCGGTGGAAACGGTGGCGGTGCCCAGTTTGCCGACCACGATCCCGGCGGCGGTATTGGCCAGGACGGTGGCCTGTTCCAGACTCCGGCCGGCCGCCAGGGCCGAGGCGAGTACTGAGATCACGGTATCGCCGGCACCGGTCACGTCATAGACTTCGCGCGCGCGCGCCGGCAGATGGAAAGGTTCACAATCGCGCTGCACCAGTGTCATGCCTTTTTCGCTGCGCGTCACCAGCACGGCCTGCAGGTCGTAATCACTGATCAGGGTACGGGCGTTGGCCACCAGGGTGTCGTCGTCGGTGCAGTGGCCGACCACGGCTTCAAATTCGCTCAGATTCGGCGTGATCAGGGTGGCACCGCGGTAACGGTCGAAGTCGGTTCCTTTCGGATCGACCAGCACCGGCACTCCGGCCCGCCGGGCGGCACTGATCAGGCGCTGCGGGTTGCTCAGTGCGCCCTTGCCGTAATCGGACAGGATTACCACGCCGCTGTCCTGCAGGCGCTGGTCGTAGTCCTGATACAGGCTGGTCAGATCGGTGGCGTGGAAGGCCTCTTCAAAGTCGAGCCGGATCAGCTGCTGATTGCGGCTCATAATGCGCAGCTTGGTGATGGTCGGGTGGTCAGCGTGCTGCAGGAAATGACAGCTGACTTTTGCCTGTTCCAGCATCGCCGCCAGTGCCTGGCCGTTTTCATCCCGGCCGGTGACGCCGAGCAGGTCAACGCCGGCCCCCAGGGTGGCGATGTTCAGTGCCACGTTGCCGGCACCGCCGGCGCGGTTTTCTGTGTCCTGGATTTTAACCACAGGCACCGGCGCTTCCGGCGAGATGCGCGAGGTGGGGCCGGTCCAGTAACGGTCGAGCATTACATCGCCGAACACCAGTACCCGGGCGCGGTGAAAATCAGGAACAGTGACATCCATAGTGCTTATCTTCTGAACAGGCAAAAACAGGGCGCGAGTTTAGCACAGCCCGGCGCCGGGGTGTGCCTGACGGGCACGGCTTTTGTGCACTTCTGCGGCACAGGCTTGTGCTATCATCCGGCGCTTTCCGGCAACCGATGGTCAGGCAGCGTGGCGCGCGTTTTATACACCTTTGTTTATGCTCTGTTATTACCTGTGTTTGTGGCCCGCCTGTGGTGGCGGGGACGAGTGAACCCGGGCTACCGTAAACGTCTGGGTGAGCGCTTCGGACGGCTGCCGCACCGGCCGCGGGCCAACGGCCTGTGGATTCATGCGGTGTCGGTGGGTGAAACCCTGGCGGCGGCCCCGCTGGTGAAGAACTTCCGTCAGCGTTATCCCGATGTTCCGGTTATGGTGACCACCACCACGCCAACAGGTTCCGAACAGGTACAGCGGCTGTTCGGGGCGTCGGTGTTTCACATGTATCTGCCCTACGATCTGCCGGTGTTCTGGCGCCGCTTCCTGCGCCGGCTGAATCCCGGCCTGCTGGTGGTGATGGAAACCGAACTCTGGCCCAACCTGCTGGCCGCCTGTGAACAGCACAATATTCCGGTGATGCTGGCCAATGCCCGTCTGTCGGAGAAATCCGCACGTGGTTATGAGAAGTTTCAGGCCCTGACCGGGCCGATGCTGCAGCGGCTGTCGCTGGTGGCGGTGCAGAATGCGGTCGACGGTCAGCGTTTTATTGATCTGGGACTGCCGCAGGAACGGCTGGAAGTGACCGGCTCGGTGAAATTCGATATGCAGATTCCGGCCGGTATCCATGACAGCGGTCAGCTGCTGCGCCGTCAGTGGGGGGAACAGCGGCCGGTACTGGCACTGGCTTCCGGTCATGCCGGTGAGGACGAAATGCTGCTCGATCTGTTGCCACAGCTGCAGCAGAGCTGCCCGGAGCTGTTACTGCTGCTGATCCCGCGACATCCGGAACGTTTCGACGTCGTTGCCAACGCCGTACGTTCCCGCGGTCTGAAACTGCAGCGCCGCAGCACCGGCACGGCCAGTACGGAAACGCAGGTGTATGTGGCTGACTGTATGGGGGAAATGCTGTTGCTGCTGGCCGCCGCCGATCTGGTGCTGGTGGGTGGCAGTCTGGTGCCCAGCGGAGGCCATAACCCGATTGAACCGGCGGCGCTGGGCAAGGCGACGCTGATCGGCCCGCATTATTTCAATTTCGCGGCCATTGTCGATAAGCTGGAAAGCAAGGGTGCGCTGGCCAAAGTCAGTGACCAGCCAGCGCGTCTGCAGGAACAGCTGCAGGCGTTGCTGGCGGCAGACGATCAGCGCCGGGAAATGGGGCAGCACGGCCAGCAGGTGGTGGAAGAAAACCGCGGGGCGGTAGGCCGGCTGACTGAACTCTGTGCCGGTTACCTGAAAATCTGAGGTGTAGCGGCAGACATAAAAAAACCCGCCAGTGGCGGGTTTTTTTATGGTCAGTGTCTGCTCAGGCAGCGACCAGCCAGGTGTTGAGCAGCTGGATATCACCTTCGCTCAGCGTACCTGCGTACAGTTTCAGGGTCAGCAGGTTGATGATGTAGTCATAGCGGGCGTTGGCGTAATCACGTTGTGCCGCATAGACGTTTTTCTTCGCATCCAGCACTTCCACGATGTTACGGGTACCGACCCGGTAGCCGGTTTCTGTTGCTTCCAGTGCACTTTCGGCGGAGGTGATGGCCTGCTTACGGGCTTTGATGTTGAGCACATCGGTCTGTACCTGACGGAACAGGCTGCGGATGTTCTGTTTTACCGCACGACGCTGTTGTTCCAGCTGGTAATCAGAAGCCGCGAAGTTCAGTGCAGCCTGCTTGCTCTGGCCATACAGCGAGCCACCGGCCAGCAGCGGCATGGAGATTTCCACACCGATCTGGGTGATGTTGCCGTTGTAGGGATCGCCATTGCTGTCGACCGTTGACTGGTCGCCATCCAGATACGCACCGCTCAGGGTAACGGTCGGCAGATGGTTGGAGCGGGTGGCATTACGCTGCAGGCGTACTGCATCTTTATTGGCTTCCGCCATCAGGATGCCGGGGTATTTTTCCATGCCGGATTCCACCCAGTCAGCCGCCTTGGCTGGCTCAGGCAGTTCCATCGGCACTTCAGCGCGCAGCGGGGAGACTTCGTCAAAGCGCTGGCCGGTCAGCTGTTCCAGTGCTTCGTAGCTGATGTCGAGCGCGGATTCCATACCCAGCAGATTCACATACGACAGGTCATAGCTGGCCTGGGCTTCGTGTACGTCGGTGATGGCAATCAGGCCCACTTCAAAGCGCTGCTTGGTCTGTTCCAGTGAGCGCTTCACCGCCTGTTCTTCGGCCTGGGCTGAGGACAGGTTGTCCTTGGCGCGCAGCACGTCAAAATACGCGGTAGCGGTACGCAGCAGCAGTTGCTGTTCCGACATCTGCAGTTGCAGAGCGTAGGCTTCATCCCCGGTTCTGGCTGCCTGATAGTTGTACCAGCTGTTCAGGTTAAACAGGGTCTGGGAAGCCGACAGGGTCAGCAGGTCGCGGTCATAGCTGCTGTCGATATCGGCATCGACGATAACCGTGTTGCCGCCAACAACCTGACTCACCACCGCACCACTCAGGTCGGAATCAATACTGGTGTGGGCGTAAGAAATCTGTGCCTGGGGCAGTAAGGCACCACGGGCAATGGTGACGTTGTAGGCGTTCGCCTCGCGGGTCGCGCGTGCCGCTGCGATTTCCGCATCATTGCTGGCTGCCTGTTCGTAGATGGTGCTAAGGTCCGCAGCGCAGACTGCGCCGGACGCAAGTAAGGCAGTCGTCAGTGAGAGCAGTTTTTTCATAAAGTTGCCTTTCGCAGCAAATTGGTTTCAGTTAATTACCCGATTCTAACAGAAAAAATCGGATGAACTTTGTACTGATTGTTCCGCAAGCAGCAACACATCGTGTCCTGCTGTTGCGCCTCCGGAATTAGAATATTCTTATTCAGTAATATAGGTAGGTCAAGCATGAAGAACCCGGATTTCAGCCATAATGACGTGGAAGTGCTGGAAAAAACCACAGGTTATCAGGGTTTTTTCCGTATTGACCGCATCCGCCTGCGTCACCGCCTGTTTGCCGGTGGCTGGACCGCTGCATTTGAGCGCGAGTTATTTGAGCGTGGCGAAGCCGTCTGTGTGCTGTTATTTGATCCGCAGCGTGACGTTGTTGTGCTGACGGAACAATTCCGCATCGGCTCCCTGCAGGATGAACGTTCCCCCTGGCTGCTGGAACTGGTGGCGGGCATGGTGGAGCCGGGTGAAAGCTATGCCGATGTGGCGGCGCGTGAAACTGAAGAAGAAGCCGGCTGCGTTTTTTACCAACTGCTGCCGGTGTGCCGTTATTGGGTATCGCCGGGCGGAACCAGCGAGCGGGTGCAGATATACTGTGGCCTGATCGACAGTGATGGTGTCGGCGGGGTTCACGGTCTGGCCCATGAGCATGAAGATATCCGCCTCTGCCGGCTGGACTTTGACCAGGCCTGGCAGGGTGTGGAAGACGGTACCCTCAACAATGCGGCCACCATTATGGCGCTGCAATGGCTGAAAATTCACCACGCTGAGGTGGTGGCCGGTACGTACGGAAAGTAATAGACATCTGATTTATTAGTTGTATTCATTCTGAGTCTGGCGACTGCGGGTCTGATCCGTTAACCTGCCCGGCCCGGAAGATAAGCGGGAGAGCCTGTTGAAACCGAGAAAACGCTACGTCCCTGACCTGCAGGAAATGGCTGCTTTATGCGAAGCCAATTACCTGCGTCTGATGCGCCTGCTGCCGGGCGAGGAAGACGAGCGCACCTTTATTCTCAGTTCTGACGGTCACCGTGCCCGGGTGCGGCTGGTGGTGGAAGAAGATCACCGTTACACCACCATGGTGTCGGTATCTCAGGAAGGTCTCAGCCCCGACTGGCTGCAGCCGCTGGCGATGGAGGTCAGGCTCTACCACGATGCCGGTATGGCCGAAGTGACGGGTTATCAGAATCAGCGCCGCTTCGACGGCCGCTATGCTTATCCGAATCCGTCCATGCGGCTGCCGGACGAAAAGGTACAATTGAACCGTTTTCTGGCTGAATGGCTGGATCATTGTTTAAAATACGGACAGGCAGAACAGCCGCTGACGATTCAGCAGGGCCGGATATCCTCCCCCTGATGGTCTGCAGGCCCCTTTACAGGTGTTTACAGACGAATGTGAAGCTGATCGTGGCGCAGTTTGCGCATTCACCGGTAAAGTTGGACACTCAGACTAATCAGGCTTAGGGACAGGGGTGAAGTTTGTATTCATTGGATTCAGGCAACACGCTGCGGTTGGTACAGATTACAGACACTCATCTTAATGGTCCGGAAGACGGCCATCTGCTGGGCATGAAAACCCTGCACAGTATGAACTGTGTGCTGGATATGGTGCGCGCTGAGCGCAGCGCCATTGATGCCATGCTGCTCACCGGAGACCTGTCGCAGGACGGCTCGGTGCAGGCGTATCAGCGTCTGCACGATGCCATGCTGCCCTTCGGCTGTCCGGTGTTCTGGTTTGAAGGCAATCACGACGATCCGGTATCAATGCGCGTGGTCGCTAAAGATACGGAACACATGACGCAGGTGATCCGTACCCCGCACTGGCAGCTGGTGCTGCTCAATTCCCAGGTTGAAGGAGCCGTTTACGGCCGTCTGCTGCCGCCGCAGCTGGCGTTGCTGGAACAGGCACTGCAGGATGCACCGCATCTGCATACCCTGATCAGCTTTCATCATCATCCGCTGCCGATGGGCAGTCAGTGGATTGACCGCATTGGAGTAAAAAATGGTGATGAGTTTCTCGCCCTGATCCGCCGCTACGACAATGTCCGCTGTGTGCTGTGGGGACATGTGCATCAGGAAAGTGACCAGCTGATTGATAACGTCCGTTTCCTGTCCTCCCCGTCCACCTGTGTGCAGTTTACACCGGGCTCTGAAGACTTTTCGGTGGATACCCGGGCACCGGGTTACCGCTGGCTGGATCTGCACGATGACGGCGGCATCGATACCGGCGTCAGCCGGGTCGAAGGTATCGAGTTCGAAATCGACTATTCAGTAAAAGGTTATTGATTCCTTGTATTCCGCTGACACCGGCTGTCTTTATCTGCACGGTTTTTTAAGTTCCCCGCAATCACATAAAGCACAGCAGCTGATGCAGTTTTATGCACAGCAGCTGACGCCGGCGCAGCTGTGTGTGCCGGAACTGCCGTTTGCTCCGCAACAGGCGATGGAACTGGCGCTGGCGTCCCTGCAGCAACTGCGGCAGCGGTTTGCGCGGGTGTTTGTGATCGGCAGTTCGCTGGGTGGTTTCTACGCCACCTGGCTGGCGGAACACGAAGCGGTGGCGGCCGTGCTGGTCAATCCGGCGGTGCGCCCCTTTACCCTGTTTGAGCATTATCTGGGCCCGAACAAACATTTCTACAGCGGTGAAACCCATGAACTGACCATGGAACACATCGCTCAGCTGCAAGCTCTCGACTGCCCGCAGATCACTCATCCTGAACGCCTGCTGCTGCTGCTGCAGACCGGTGACGAGACCCTTGATTACCGTCAGGCGGCCGCCCTGTACCGCCGCTGCGCCAGCTGGACTGAGGGCGGCGGTAATCACAGCTTTATGCACTTTATTGAGCGTATGCCCATGATTCTGGGCTGGGCGGAGCGTCACGCCGTCCGCTGACCGGCGCCGGCGTTCCCATCCGCGCCTCCGGCCCGCTATACTCCCCGGCTGATACAAGGTCTGCCGGCACTCAGAGGTTTGAATGTCCAAACAATATACAGCGTCATCGATTGAGGTTTTAAGCGGTCTCGACCCGGTGCGTAAACGCCCCGGTATGTATACCGACACCACGCGTCCGAACCACCTGGCGCAGGAAGTGATTGATAACTCGGTGGATGAGGCGCTGGCGGGTCACGCGTCGTATGTGGAAGTCACCCTGCATGGCGATGGCTCCATGACGGTGCTGGATGACGGCCGGGGGATGCCGACCGATATTCACCCGGAACATGGTGTGTCCGGGGTTGAGCTGATCCTCAGCCAGCTGCACGCCGGCGGTAAGTTCTCCAACGATAATTACCAGTTCTCCGGTGGTCTGCACGGTGTGGGTGTGTCGGTGGTGAACGCCCTGTCACAGGTACTGGAAGTCACCATCTGGCGCGGCGGCGAAGTCTTCCGTATTGGCTTCAGGGATGGTTACAAGGCACTTGATCTGCAGGTGGTGGACACCTGCGGTAAGAAGAAAACCGGCACCAGCGTACGTTTCCTGCCCGACCCGAAATACTTCGATTCAGCCAAATTCTCGGTACCGCGGCTGAAGCATGTGCTGCGCGCCAAGGCGGTGCTGTGTCCGGGACTGCGCATTAAATTCAATGCGCCGAATGCCGAAGACAGTGCCGAGTGGTATTACGAAGACGGTCTGAAAGACTATCTGAAGATTCACAGTACCGGTTACGAAGTAGTACCGGCGGAACCCTTTACCGGCAGCATGACCGGTGAAACCGAAGGCGTTGACTGGGCGGTGCACTGGCAGCCGGAAGGCGGCGAGCTGCTGCAGGAAAGCTACGTTAACCTGATTCCGACCGCGCAGGGGGGGACCCACGTCAACGG
The DNA here is from genome assembly GCA_030145845.1 of Pseudomonadota bacterium. Classification (GTDB taxonomy): domain Bacteria; phylum Pseudomonadota; class Gammaproteobacteria; order Pseudomonadales; family Oceanobacteraceae; genus Venatoribacter. The sequence continues at coordinate 31,616 of JAIXHJ010000007.1, read as the reverse complement.
TTTCCGCTCCGGCCTGCTGGATGCACTGCGTGAATTCTGTGAATTCCGCAACCTGCTGCCGCGGGGTATCAAGCTGACGCCGGACGACCTCTGGGACCGCTGTTCCTATGTGCTGTCGGCCAAGCTGGCCGACCCGCAGTTTGCCGGTCAGACCAAAGAGCGGTTGTCATCGCGTGAGGCGTCGGCGTTTATTTCCGGCGTGGTCAAAGATGCCTTTGCCCTGTGGCTGAATGAAAATACCACAGAAGCCGAGCGTATCGCCGAGCTGGCCATTTCCAGCGCTCAGACCCGGCTGCGCAAATCGAAAACCGTGGCGCGTAAAAAAGTGACTCAGGGACCGGCGCTGCCGGGCAAACTGGCGGACTGCAGCGGCCAGGACAGTGAGCGCAGTGAGCTGTTTCTGGTGGAAGGTGACTCGGCCGGTGGCTCGGCCAAGCAGGCCCGTGACCGCGAATTCCAGGCCATCATGCCGTTGCGCGGTAAGATCCTGAACACCTGGGAAGTCGACCCGGGGCAGATTCTGGCGTCGCAGGAAGTGCACGATATCGCGGTGGCACTGGGCATTGATCCCGGCTCTGATGACCTGTCCGGACTGCGTTACGGTAAGGTGTGTATTCTCGCCGATGCGGACTCCGATGGCTTACACATTGCTACACTGTTATGCGCACTGTTTGTGCGGCATTTCCGTAAACTGGTGGCAGAAGGTCATGTGTATGTGGCGATGCCGCCACTGTACCGCATCGATATCGGCAAGGATGTGTACTACGCTCTGGATGAGAATGAAAAACAGGGCATTCTGGAGCGCATCAAAGCCGAAAAGAAACGTGGCAAGGTCAATGTGCAGCGCTTCAAGGGGCTGGGTGAGATGAACCCGATGCAGTTACGGGAAACCACCATGGCACCGGACACCCGCCGGCTGGTGCAGCTGTCACTGGAACCGGGTGACGGTACCAACGAGCTGATGGATATGCTGCTGGCGAAGAAACGCGCTTCTGACCGCAAACACTGGCTTGAAACCCGTGGTAACGAAGCAGAGATAGCCTGACCGCTGCCCGGGACACCACCTGAACTGATGCTCCATCACGAGGCGCCTGTATGGTATCAGGAAAGCGACTGCTGACATTTCTGCTGTTACTGACGGCTGTCAGTTCTGTCCGTGCGGTGTCCGCGGATGATGCCGTCGCCGCTCCGCCTCACACCCCGCAGGTGTTGCTGCTGTTATCGTACGAACCCATGTTTCCCATTGCCCAGCAGATCGTGCGGGCGGTGGGGGATGGTTTCAGCCGCGCCCACCCTGATCCCGTTACCCTGCATGTCGAATATATGGATGCCGATTTCAGCGGCAGTCAGGATTATCTGCGCAGTTACCGGCAGCTGCTGCAGGATAAGGAGCAGATCAACGGCGAACATTTTGATCTGGTGATGACCGCCGGCGATGCGGCGCTGCAGCTGATGGCTGAGGAAGGGCGGCCGTTTCCCGGCACGCCGGTGGTGTTTCTGGCCGCTGAGAATGCTGATCTGATCCGTGATCTGCGCATGAAAGGCGGCATCACCGGAATTTACGAGTCCCTGCCGGTATACGAATACATCGCTCTGATGCGTTACCTGTACCCGGGCTTTACCCGTCTGCATGTGATTACCGATGGTTCGCCCGGGCGGGAACCGCGCCTGCAGCTGATCCGCCAGGCCGCCTCCAGCCTCAATGAAGAACTGCAGCTGCATTCCCTCGCCTCACAGAGCTGGGAAGAACTGGGCGAGGCTCTGGCGGCGGTTGACCGGCAGCCGCTGCTGCTGCTGTCGGCACGTGCTGACCGCGAAGGGGAGCGGCGCCCGTTTCAGCAGGCGGTCAATTTTATAGCGGCTCATGCGCAGTCGCCGGTCTGGCATCTGTGGCCGCATGGCATCGGTCAGGGGCTGGCCGGTGGCGTGGTGGTGGATATTGACCGCAGTGCCCGGCGGGCAACCGAGCTGGCGGCACTGGTACTGTCCGGGGTGTCACCGGATGATCTGGCGGTGGAATGGCATGGGGATCATCTGACCATGGCGGATACTGCGGTGCTGGAAGGTTTCGGCATTGCCGCCGACAACCTGCCGGTGGACGCGGTGCTGCTCAACAGTCAGGCTGGTTTCTGGGAAACCTACCGCAGTCTGATTGCGCTGGCGGTATCGGTGGCGGTGTTACTGCTGGCGGCGGTGATGCTGTTCTGGTCGGAAATGCGCCGCCGCCGGCTGAGCGATGCGCAGCTGGATGAGCGTACCGAGCTGATGAAAAATGTGCTCGATTCCATTCCCGATCTGGTGTTTTACAAGGATCTGCAGGGTCGTTATGTGTTCTGCAACGTCCGCTTCAGTTCATTTTTCGGTGCCGACCCGGTGGGCAAAACGGATTACGAACTGTTTGATCAGGACACCGCTGATTTCTTCCGCCAGAAAGACAATGATGCGCTGGCCAGAAAAGCCGTCAGCCGCAACGAAGAGTGGGTGTATGGCGTTGATGGTTCGGCGCTGCTGCTGGAAACCCAGAAAACCCCGATCTTCGATAAAAGCGGTGAGCTGGTGGGCGTGTTCGGTTTAAGCCGGGATATTACCGAACTGAAAAAAGCACAGGAAAATCTTGAGCATATTGCTCACCACGATGTTCTCACCGGCCTGCCCAACCGTCTGCTGCTGAATAAAAAGCTCGAATATGCGCTGCAGATTTCCCGCCGCCGCGGTGATTCACTGGCGGTGATTTTTCTCGACCTCGACCGTTTCAAGGATATTAATGACACCATTGGTCATGATATCGGTGATCTGCTGCTGAAGGATGTGGCGCATCGTCTGCACAACAATGTCCGCGATTCGGATATCTGTTCACGGCTGGGTGGCGATGAATTTGTGGTGGTGCTGACGCAGGTCGACTCGGTGGAAAAAATTCAGGAAAAATGCGATCAGCTGCTGCAGGTGATCTCCATGCCTTACAGTCTGCAGGGCCACCTGCTGAGTGTGTTTGCCAGTGCTGGTATCAGTATTTATCCACAGCACGGCACTACAGTGGATGAGCTGATCCGCAACGCCGATGCGGCTCTGCATAAAGCCAAGGAATTAGGCCGTAACCGCTACTGCCATTATGAGCGTGAACTGACCGACAGCATTCACTCGCGCATGTCTCTGGAACAGGATTTACGTTCGGCACTGGAATCCCATGAATTTACCCTGAATTACCAGCCTCAGTTCCGCACCGGTGAAAAACAGCCGCGGCGGGTGGAAGCGCTGCTGCGCTGGCCGCACCCGGTGCGCGGAATGATTTCACCACTGGAATTTATTCCGCTGGCAGAAACCAGCGGCATGATTATCGAAATTGGTTACTGGGTGGTTAAATCCGCCTGCCAGCAGTTCCTGTTCTGGCGCGAGCAGGGACTGATGCTGGAAAAGCTGGCGGTGAATGTATCGGCGGTGCAGATCAATGCCTCGTTTGCCGACACCATTGCCGGCATTATGGAACACCTGTCGTTTGACCCGCGCTGGCTGGAGCTGGAAGTGACTGAAAGTCTGATGATGTCCGGCACCACCGAAGTATCGCAGCAGATCCAGCAGCTGCGCACCATGGGCGTGGAGTTTGCGATTGATGATTTCGGCACCGGCTATTCGTCATTGAGTAAAATCAAATCCATGCCGGTGACGGTGGTGAAAATTGACCAGTCCTTTATCCGCGATATCAATGATGATGTGAACGATTATGAAATTGTCCGCGCCATTGTCCTGATGTCGAAAAGCCTGGGCCTGACCGTAGTTGCCGAAGGGGTGGAAAATCAGGAACAGGAACGGACCCTGCAGCGCATCGGCTGTGAATGGGTGCAGGGTTATTATTATGCGCGCCCGGTCAGTGGCGAAGAACTGTACCTGATGTACCGCGAACAATAATCCCGCTTCCGGCCGCGACGCCTTGTGCGTGAAAAACAAGGGTCACCCTCCACATTTCCGGCCGGCGCCAGTGGCAGACAATGGCTGAGGCATTGTCCTCAGCGCTTCTGTCAGTCACAATCCGGGTTGTTTATCATCCGACCCTGGCTCTGCACCCCTATGACAGATCAGATCAGTTACACCGACGACGGCGTCGAACGTCAGTCGCTGAAGCAGTACACCGAGAACGCTTACCTTAACTATTCCATGTACGTCATCCTTGACCGCGCGTTACCACACGTCGGGGATGGCCTGAAGCCGGTACAGCGCCGCATCATTTACGCCATGAGCGAACTCGGTCTGAAACACACGGCCAAGTACAAGAAATCTGCCCGTACCGTGGGTGACGTGCTGGGTAAGTATCACCCGCACGGCGACAGCGCCTGTTATGAGGCCATGGTTCTGATGGCGCAACCGTTCTCTTACCGTTATCCGCTGGTCGACGGTCAGGGCAACTGGGGGGCACCGGATGATCCGAAATCCTTTGCCGCCATGCGTTACACCGAAGCCAAGCTGGCCAAGTTCTCCGAAGTGCTGCTCAGTGAACTGGGTCAGGGCACCGTGGAATGGCAGCCTAACTTTGATGGCACCATGGACGAACCCTGCACCCTGCCGGCGCGTCTGCCGAATGTGCTGCTGAACGGCACCACAGGCATTGCGGTGGGGATGGCCACCGACATTCCGCCGCATAATATCCGCGAAGTGGCCAGCGCCTGTATCCGCCTGCTGGATGAGCCGTCGGTGGATGTGGATGGCCTGTGCGAGCATGTGATCGCCCCGGATTTCCCCACCGATGCTGAAATCATCACGCCGCGCGATGAGCTGCGTAAGCTGTACCGCGACGGTCGTGGCAGCGTCAGAATGCGCGCCGTTTACCATAAGGAAGACGGCGATATCGTCATCACCGCGCTGCCGCATCAGGTGTCCGGAGCGAAAATTCTGGAACAGATTGCCGCTCAGATGCAGGCCAAGAAGCTGCCACTGGTGACGGATCTGCGCGATGAATCTGACCATGAAAACCCGACCCGTCTGGTGATCGTGCCGAAATCCAACCGCGTGGATACCGATGCTGTGATGGCGCACCTGTTCGCCACCACGGATCTGGAACGCAATTACCGCGTGAACATGAATGTGATCGGCCTCGATGGCCGGCCACAGGTGAAAGACCTGAAGGTCATGCTCAGCGAGTGGCTGACCTACCGTACCGAAACCGTGCGCCGCCGGCTGCAGTTCCGCCTCGATAAGGTGCTGGCGCGGCTGCATATCCTCGAAGGTCTGCTGGTGGCCTTCCTCAATATCGACGAGGTGATCGAAATCATCCGTCGTGAAGACGAACCCAAGCCGGTACTGATGCAGCGCTTCGGCATCAGCGATATTCAGGCAGAAGCCATCCTCGAGTTAAAACTGCGCCATCTGGCCAAACTTGAGGAAATGAAAATCCGCGGTGAACAGGACGAGCTGGAAAAAGAGCGCGAATACCTGGAAAAAACCCTGGGTTCTGAGCGCCGCCTGAAAACCCTGATCAAAAAAGAAATCACTGCGGATGCCGAAGAATTCGGTGATGACCGCCGCTCGCCGGTGGTGGTCCGCGGTGAAGCCCGTGCTTTCAGCGAAACCGAGCTGGTGTCCGCCGATCCGGTAACCATCGTGCTGTCGGATAAAGGCTGGGTACGGGCGGCCAAAGGCCATGATATCGACGCTGAGAACCTGAGCTACAAGTCGGGGGATAAATTCCTGATGAGTGCGCAGGGCAAGTCGAATCAGAATGCGATTTTCCTTGATACCACCGGCCGTTCCTACAGTCTGCAGGCACATACCCTGCCGTCTGCCCGGGGTCAGGGCGAACCCCTGACCGGGCGTCTGAACCCGCCGCCGGGCAGCAGCTTTATTGCCGCGCTGATGGGTAAGGATGACGACCAGTATCTGCTCGGTACCGATGCCGGTTACGGCTTTATCGGTACCATTGCCGATATGCAGAGCAAAAACAAAGCCGGTAAGAACCTGATCACCGTGCCCGACAATGCCCGCGTGCTGAATCCGGCTGCCATCGCTGACCCGGAAAAATCCTGGATTGCCGCGGTCAGTAACGAAGGCCGCATGCTGGTGTTCCCGGCGGCGGATCTGCCACAGATGGCGCGCGGTAAAGGCAACAAGATGATCAGCATCAACAGTGCCCGGGCCGCCGCCCGGGAAGAGCTGATGGTCGGTGCCGTGGCCTTTGGTCAGGACGATACGCTGCTGATTTTTGCCGGTAAGCGTCATCTGAAAATGAAGTTCGCTGACCTTGAGCATTATCTCGGTGAGCGTGGCCGCCGTGGTAACAAGCTGCCGCGTGGCTTCCAGAATGTGGACGCCATGGAAGTGGTCAGCAAAGACGGATAAATGGCCGGCGCCAGGGCCTACTGCCGGTTAATCCGTGTGCAGGCGCTGGCGGCCCGCGGCTGATCCGTTATACTCCCGCCCCCTGAATAATCCGAAGCACAGGTGCCCCTATGTCTGAGAAGAAAGTCGTTTCCGAAACCCTGTACGATGGCTATGCACAGTCATTCACTGTCACTGAGCAATTGTTTGAGGTGAAAACCGAACACCAGCATCTGGAAATCGTGGAAACGCCTTTTATGGGCCGCGTGATGCTGCTGGATGGTGTGGTGCAGACCACCGAAAAAGACGAATTCATCTATCACGAAATGATGGTTCATGTGCCGCTGTTTGCGCACCCGGACCCGAAACGGGTGCTGATCATCGGTGGCGGTGATGGTGGTATCGTGCGTGAGGTGATGCGCCACAAAAACATTGAGCATGTGACTCAGGTGGAAATCGACGCCAGCGTGGTGGAAATGTGTAAGGAATATTTCCCGCGCCATTCTCAGGGTGCCTTCGATGATGTACGCCTGAATCTGGTGATCGCTGACGGCAAGGAATTTGTTGCCAACTGCAAAGAAAAATTCGACGTCATTATCTCCGACTCCACCGACCCGATCGGTCCGGGGGAAGTCCTGTTCACCTCCGATTTCTACGCCGACGAGAAAAATAACTGTCTGGCGGAAGGCGGTATTATGGTGGCGCAGAACGGCGTGCCGTTTATGCAGGGCGAAGAAATCAGCAACACCTACACACGTCTGAGCAGACTGTATAACGACACCAGCTTCTATGTGATGCCGGTACCGACCTACGTCGGTGGCTTTATGACCCTGGCCTGGGCCAGTGATGACGCCGGTCTGCGTCGCCAGACAGCAGAACAGATCCGGCAGCGGCTGGAGGCTTCTGCGATCGAAACCCGTTACTACAACGCGGACGTCCATGTGGCCGCCTTTGCCCTGCCGAACTATGTGCAGGCGCTGATGAAGTAAGCAGGCATTGCCTGCGCAGATCCTGAGCCCGCTTCCGGCACGGCAGTGATTGCCGGCCGGAACCGTGTTCACTGCGTCTTTTGACGCCATCCTTTCCCGGATGGCGGTCTATACTGGGTAGATGATACCCGCCATCGACAGTCCGCTTACCCAGCAACAGGTTCATCAGTGGCATAAGGCGTTCCTGCATCTGAACGGAGCGCGCCTGAAGGTTGCCCGCAGCCTGATGACCAGCCGCCAGCAGGTCGTACTCGACGTGCTGCCCCTGCTGTTGCATCTCAATCACCCGGCCATGCCGGGTTTTATCAGTCACGCTGTACCCTGTGGCATTGCCCATTTCACCCCGGCAGAACAGCAGCTGCAGAGCCTGCAGAGCATTGCCCGGGGGGTGCAGCTGCCGCGTGGCTTTAATCCCCGGCAGATCAGTGGTCTGTACCTGATGGGCAGTCTGGGTTCGCTGGCCCAGGCCCGGTCGTCGGATATGGATGTCTGGCTGTGTTACAGCGAGCAGCTGGCGGCGGCCGAGCTGGAAGGGCTGCGCCAGAAATGTCAGCTGCTGGAACAGTGGGCGGCGTCGCAGGGGGCGGAGCTGCATATCTTCCTGATGAACCTGAGTGAGTTCCGCGCCGGACAGAGTCAGACCGCCGATGGCGATGACTGTGGCAGTACCCAGCATGGTCTGCTGCTGGATGAGTTTTACCGCAGTGCGCTGTGGCTGGCCGGCCGCCAGCCGCGCTGGTGGCTGATTCCCAACGCCGAAGAACGGAGGGCCGATGCCTTCTGGCAGGCGCTGGTGCACAACCACCGGGTGAATGCGGACCACTGGCTCGATTTCGGCGCCATGCCCGGTATCGCGCCGTCAGAATTTGTCGGTGCCGGTCTGTGGCAGCTCAACAAAGGGCTGCATGACCCGTACAAGTCACTGCTGAAACTGCTGATCACCCGCCACTACGCGGCGCAGTATCCGAATATCCGCCCGCTGTGCTGGGACCTGAAAGAGCAGGTGCATAACGGCTGCAGCGATGCAGAAAATAACGATGCCTACCTGCTGATGCTGGCGCGTCTGACGGCGCAGCTGGAACGTGAAGGCAATACCGAACGGGTGCAGCTGGCACGGCGGGCGTTTTACTACAAGGCGCGGCTGCCGCTGTCAGAGCTGAGCCGCAGTCAGCGCAACAGCTGGCGTGCGGAAACCCTGCAGGCACTGTGTCAGAGCTGGGGCTGGAGTGCGGACTATCTGCAGGAACTGGATCAGCGGCCACAGTGGTCGCCGCTGAAGGTGGCCCGCGAACGCAATGCGCTGATCAGTGAGATGCTCAGCAGTTACCGCTTTCTGGCGGCCTTCAGTCAGAAATACGCCCCGCGCCTGCTGATCAGCCGCCAGGACACCCGTACCCTGGGCAACCGCCTGTATGCGGCGTTTGATAACCGGCCGGGCAAGATTATGGACATCAATCCCGGCATTGTCCGTTCGCTGGGGCAGGAAAAGCTGGCGCTGAATCTGAAGCGTAACATCTGGCAGCTGATTCCCGGGGTGTTTTACCGCAGCGATAACGAACAGCTGGAGCATGAACAGGTGCTGCGGCAGTCGCCCAGTCTGGTGGAGCTGCTGTGCTTTGCCCGGGTGAACGGGCTGCTGGAAAATTACACCCGTTTCGCCATCTACCCGACACATAACCCGCTCAGCCAGTATGAGCTGAAAGAAATCAGCCAGGTGGTACGGGCCATTGAGCCTTACCATCCGCAGAGTCAGGATTTCATGCAGCCGGCACAGCCACTGCAGTGGTTTCTGATGGTCAATGCCGGTGTCGATCCGCAGCATGAACTCAGCCGCCGCGGCATGCAGAAACTGAGCAACCGCGACGATGCACTGGGTTACAGTTCGGCGCGTGAAAATCTGATTCAGACCATTGATCTGATAACGGTCAACAGCTGGGGGGAATGGCTGGTGCAGCGCTTCAGTGGCGATGCCGGCATGATGCAGTGTCTGCAGAGCATGCTGCAGCAGCAGCCACTGGCGGCCCGCGATGGCTGGCCGGCGTGGAGTGTTCACTGTTACTGCGCCTCGCGCGCCAGCGCTATCCGTCTGCGGGTGGAGCAGTTGCTGGAGGATGTGCTGCAGCATTTTCTGCAGCAGCCGAAATCGCCTTACCTGATTGAAGCCGCCGAAACCTGGTATCTGCTGGAACAGGATGGCAAAGAGATGGAGCTGCGGGTGGCGGACTCACCGACCAAGCTGCTGGCGCTGCTGGCGCGTCCACAGCGTCAGTTTATCGGCTATACCCTTGACCGTTCTGCATTGCTGAGCAGCCCGCTGCGGCTGGTGTTTGAGCAGGCCAGAGCCGGGGTGTGGCAACTCTTTTACTGGCGCCGGGATGACCGGCTCTATCTGTACTTTCTGGATGAAAAAGGCGCGTTGCTGCATCAGCAGTGGCCCGAGACCGAAGGCAGCAGCCAGCACTGGCTGCTGCCGGTACTGCGTTTCCTGCGTCAGGTGGATCTGCGCTGGCAGCGTCAGGATGGGCGCAGCCAGCCGCGCAAAATTCTGCTTTATGAGCTGCGCCACCGCCATCAGAGTTATGATTTTGAGCTGATCCGGCGGCGCATTCCGGATCTGCCGGTGCAGAACAGCGTGCTCGATCTGCGGGCGGTGCTGGACAATCACCAGCAGGAAACCTTTTACTGCGACGGCATGGAGTTCAGCCCGTGGGAATATGGTGCTGATCTGCACCGGGAAGTCGTGCAGGAAGTGCTGGCGCGGCGCGGCAGTCATCTGTCGTATCCGCTGTTTCTGACCGATGTTGAGCTGCCGGACAGTCAGAATATGATCGAGCACCTGCAGGTTAAACAGCGGCTGGAAAACCGTCTGATGCAGGCGCTGAAAGATCTGCGCGGGCGTGGCGGGGCTATCCGCGAAGCATAAAAAAAGGCCTCACAGGGAGGCCTTTTCTGTCTGCCGGCGATGGCTTATTTGCCGCCGCGCATGCTGTCGAAGAACTCGTCATTGGTTTTGGTCTGACGCAGTTTATCGAGCAGGAACTCAATCGCAGCCACATCTTCCATTTCGGTCAGCAGGCGACGCAGAATCCACAGACGCTGCAATGACATCTCATCAAACATCATATCTTCACGGCGGGTACCGGAGCGGCGGATGTTGATGGCCGGGTAGATGCGTTTTTCCGCAATCTTACGGTCAAGGTGCAGTTCCTGGTTACCGGTACCTTTGAACTCTTCGTAAATAACCTCGTCCATTTTGGAGCCGGTATCCACCAGAGCGGTCGCGATAATGGTCAGTGAACCACCTTCTTCGACATTACGGGCAGCACCGAAGAAACGCTTTGGTTTTTCCAGTGCGTTGGCGTCCACACCACCGGTCAGTACTTTACCGGAGGACGGTACAACGGTGTTGTAAGCACGCGCCAGACGGGTAATGGAGTCGAGCAGGATCACCACGTCGCGTTTGTGTTCAACCAGACGTTTGGCTTTTTCGATGACCATCTCGGCCACCTGAACGTGACGGGCCGGTGGCTCATCAAAGGTGGAGGCAACCACTTCACCGCGTACCGAACGTTTCATTTCGGTCACTTCTTCCGGACGCTCATCAATCAGCAGGACGATCAGGTCGCTTTCCGGACTATTACGGGTGATGGACTGAGCAATGGTCTGCAGCAGCATGGTTTTACCCGCTTTCGGCGGTGCCACGATCAGGCCGCGCTGACCTTTACCGATCGGTGCTGTCAGATCCAGAACCCGGGAAGAAAGGTCTTCGGTGGAACCATTACCCTGTTCGAGTACGAAACGCTCCTGCGGGAACAGTGGGGTCAGGTTTTCGAACAGAACTTTGTTCTTGGTGTTTTCCGGCTTGTCGCCGTTGATCTGGTTGACTTTCAGCAGGGCAAAATAACGCTCGCCTTCTTTCGGCGGCCGGATTTTACCGGCAACTTCATCACCCTTGCGCAGGTTGAAGCGGCGGATCTGACTGGGGGAGACATAAATGTCATCCGGGCCGGCCAGATAAGAGCTGTTGGCACTGCGCAGGAAACCGAAGCCATCCTGCAGAATTTCGAGTACGCCATCACCGTAGATATCTTCGCCGCTTTTGGCGTGATGCTTCAGGATGGTGAAAATAATATCCTGCTTGCGGGTACGGCTGACGTTATCCAGTCCCATTTCACGGGCAATTTCCAGCAATTCAGGAACGGACTTCAGTTTCAGGTCAGAAAGATTCATATAGGGCGGATTTATAGCAGTTATTTAAAGAAATACTGATGCGTGATCAAGAAGAGGGCGGAGTGGGAAGAACTCCCAAACGTGGTACGACTATAGACACATAAAATGCAGGTGTCTACACAAAAAGGCGCCGCAGCGCCTTTTTATCACCGGAAAATCACGCAATCCGTACGAAAGCGTGACTTTCCTGAGGAAAAACAACGTGCTTACAGGGCCTGTTCGATGAACGCAGCCAGTTCAGACTTGCTCATTGCACCGATTTTGGTGGCTTCTGCGTTGCCGTTTTTGAACAGAATCAGGGTCGGAATGGAACGGATACCGAACTTCGGCGCGGTGGCTTCGTTCTGATCGATGTTCAGTTTGGCGATTTTCAGTTTACCGGCGTACTCTTCGGCGATTTCTTCCAGTACGGGCGCAATCATTTTGCATGGACCGCACCACTCAGCCCAGAAGTCGACCAGAACCGGCAGATCAGAGCCCAGTACGTCAGTATCAAAGGAGTCGTCGGTTACGGTCAGAATGTTATCGCTCATGTGTTTCCCCTGGTTGGAATATCGGATGCAGAGTGCATTGTACCCCGGCTTTGTCCGGAATCAATTACTGTAACCATGATACTGATCCCCGCCGCGCCGGAATATGTCACAATGTCAGACAACTGACAGTGCCGTTACTGCCGGTAATAACAGGCAGCAGCGGCCTGCGGAGCCGTCCGTCGGCGCCAGTGGGAAAGTGTTTTCAGGAAATGACTATGACAGATACTCAGGGTGTGGCCTCTGATCTGATTGCCGCGGTAGACCTTGGCTCCAACAGTTTTCATATGGTGATTGCGCAGGAATTCCAGGGCGAGTTCCGGACGCTGGAAAAACGTGGCCAGAAGGTGCAGCTGGCGGCCGGTCTGGATGCTGCCGGTCTGTTATCAGAAGACGCCCAGCAGCGCGGGCTGGATTGCCTGCGCGAATTTGCCCAGCGGCTGCAGGGGATGGACAGTAACCGCGTCAGTGTACTGGCGACCAATGCCCTGCGTGCGGCCCGCAACCGGAAAGAGTTTATCGACCGGGCGGAAGAGGTGCTCGGCTACCCGATTGAGGTGATTGCCGGCCGTGAAGAAGCCCGGCTGATTTATCTTGGCGTGGCGCATACGCTGGCTGACGATGCCGGTAAGCGGCTGGTGGTGGATATCGGCGGTGGCAGTACCGAATTTATTATCGGTGAGCGCTTCGAACCGCTGGCGCTGGAAAGTCTGCATATGGGGTGTGTGTCGTACACGCGGCGCTTTTTTCCGGATGGCCGCATCAGCGAAGAACGTTTCAACGACGCCGTGGCTGCCGCCAGCCAGGAACTGCTGAATATTGAAACCCATTACAAACAGCTTGGCTGGGACAGTGCCGTGGGCTCTTCCGGGACTATCCGCGCGGCGGAGCAGGCGCTGCTGGTCAATGGCTGGGAAAGCGAAGGCATTACTGCGGCAGGGCTGAAGAAACTGCGCAAACAGATGCTGCAGTATGAAACCACGGATGATGTGGCGCTGTCGGGGGTAAAACCGGAGCGGCGCCAGGTGTTTATTGGCGGACTGGCTATCCTGCAGGCGATTTTCGATACCTTCGGGCCACAGCGGATGATTTATTCCGATGGGGCTTTACGTGAAGGGGCGCTGTGGGATCTGGTCGGCCGTTCCACCCATGAAAATGTCCGTGAGCGAACCGTACAGGCGATGTCGGAGCGCTTTTACGCCGATCAGGCGCAGGCCGAGCGGGTGCGGGGAACAGCGGAAGCCATGTTCCGTCAGGTGCAGCAGGACTGGCGGCTCGACAGTATGTCGGCGGCTTTTCTTAACTGGTCTGCGCAGCTGCATGAAATCGGCCTCAGTATTGCCCACAGCGGTTTTCACAAACACGGCGCTTATCTGCTGCAGCACGCGGATATGCTGGGCTTTACCCGGCAGGGGCAGAGTAAGCTGGCGGCGCTGGTGCGGGCGCACCGGCGGAAATGGCATGAAGAACTTTTTCTGGAGATCACACCGTCACGGCGCGACAGCGCGATGAAGCTGAGCCGTTTGTTGCGGCTGGCGGTGATTCTTAATCACAGCCGCGGTGTGCATCCGGTGCCGGTGCCTGAACTGCAGGCGGCTGATGGCAGTCTGCGCATGACCATGCCACAGAACTGGCTGGCGGAACATCCGCTGACGGCGCGTGACCTGCAGGAAGAAGTGGCGTTGCAGAAAAACGCCGGCTTTACCCTGGAGATTGCCTGACCGGGGTTGCCCGGTCAGTTTTCCGGCTGTATCAGGAGGCGCTGGCCAGCGTCTCCAGCAGAATGGCCTGTGCTTTGACCACTTCTTCCTCTGCTGCCGGTTGGGCGCGCAGATAAGAACCGTCGGGCTGCAGATCCCAGGCCTGACAGTTATCCCGCATATAAACTTCCAGCTCGCTTTTCATCCGTTCTTTCAGTTTATTGCTTTCCACCGGGAAGGCGGTTTCCACCCGGTTGAGCAGGTTGCGCTCCATCAGGTCGGCACTGGCGGCATAGATTTCATCCTTGCCATTATTCAGGAAGTAATACACGCGCGAGTGTTCGAGGAAGCGGCCGATCACCGAACGCACGCGGATGTTTTCTGAAACGCCCGGAATGCCCGGACGCAGACAGCACATGCCGCGGATAATCAGTTCCACTGCCACGCCGGCCTGTGACGCTTTATACAGTGCACGGATCACTTTGGGCTCGGTCAGACCATTGGCCTTCATGCGGATCAGTGCCGGTTTGCCGTCTTCGGCGTGGGCGCGTTCGCGGTCGATCATTTCAATCAGTTTTTTGTGCAGGGTAAAAGGCGCATGAAATAATTTTTTCACCCGCAGGGCTTCACCCATACCGGTCAGCTGCTGGAATACCTTGTGTACGTCTTCGCCGATGGAATCGTCACAGGTCATAAAACTGTAGTCGGTGTAAGCGCGTGCATTACCGGCGTGATAATTACCGGTCCCCAGATGCACATAGCGTTTGTAGCGGTCACCTTCCTTGCGCACAATCAGCATCATTTTGGCGTGCGTTTTATAACCGACTACGCCATACACCACCACTGCACCGGCTTCCTGCAGGCGGTTGGCCAGATAAAGATTTTCTTCTTCATCAAAACGCGCACGCAGTTCAATCACCACGGTGACTTCTTTGCCGTTACGGGCGGCATCAACCAGCGCATTAACAATTTCTGATTTGGCACCGGTGCGGTACAGCGTCTGTTTGATGGCGCGTACGTGCGGATCTTTGGCGGCTTCACGTAATAAATCCACCACCGGGGTGAAGGATTCAAACGGGTGCAGCAGCAGCACATCTTTTTCGCGCAGACTTTCGAAAATACTTTTATTGAATTTAATATGCTTCGGCAGACCCGGTGTAAACGGCGGGTACTGCAGGTCCGGACGGTTAATCTGACCGATGACTTCCATCATGCGTGACAGGTTGACCGGACCATTAACACGGTACAGATCATTCTGTTCCAGGTTGAACTGCTGCAGCAGGAAATTGGCCAGATCTTCCGGACAGTTATCCGCCACCTCAAGGCGCATTTCTTCACCGAAATTACGCGAGTGCAGTTCATCTTCCAGCGCCGACGCCAGATCGGCGGTATCTTCGTGGTCGATATCCAGGTCGGCATTACGCGTAACGCGAAACTGGTAACAGCCTTTGACGGACATGCCGGGAAACAGGTCGTCGGCGTATTCGTGAATGATCGACGACAGGAAAATAAAATGATCACCACCCGTGGTCAGCTCATCCGGAATACGCACAATACGCGGTAAAGAACGCGGGGCGGGAATAATCGCCATACCGGTTTCACGGCCGAAGGCGTCTTTACCCTCCAGGGCGACAATAAAGTTCAGGCTTTTGTTCACCAGGCGGGGAAAAGGGTGCGACGGGTCCAGTCCGATCGGGCTGACCAGTGGCTGTACACTTTCCTCAAAATAGGCACGTACCCATTCGCGCTGTGGCTCGCTCCAGTCGGCACGGCGCAGGAAGTGAATATTTTCCTGTGCCAGCTGCGGCAGGATGGTGTCGTTCAGAATATGATACTGACGGTCAACGGTGGCGCTGCAGACGGTGTGAATTTCACTCAGTACCTGCTGTGGGTGCATACCATCGGCACCGGCCTGTTCACGGGCAAAAGTCAGCTGCTGGGTCAGGTTGGCGACGCGGACTTCGTAAAATTCATCGAGGTTTTTACTGAAAATACACAGGAAAAACAGCCGGTCCAGTAACGGATGGCTTTCATCCAGCGCCTGTTCCAGCACCCGGATATTGAACTGCAGATGGCTCAGTTCCCGGTTGATGTAGTATTCAGGGCTGGTGAGGTCGATGATTTTTTCTTCGTTGCTGGCGTCGCTCATAATCCGTCCTTTAAGCGGCAGTTAACCGTTGATTAATTCGGCGTATTGTTTGGCATAGTAAGTGAGGATGCCGTCGGCACCGGCCCGTTTAATACAGGTCAGGGATTCCAGCATAATGGCTTCGTCATCCAGCCAGCCGTTCTGGGCGGCCGCTTTCTGCATGGCGTATTCACCGCTCACCTGATAAACAAAGGTCGGTACCTGAAATTCGTCTTTTACCCGGCGTACGATGTCGAGGTAAGGCATGCCCGGTTTGACCATCACCATATCGGCGCCTTCGGCCAGGTCGAGTGCCACTTCGTGCAGCGCTTCGTTGCTGTTGGCCGGGTCCATCTGGTAGTTGTATTTATTGCCTTTACCCAGGTTTCCGGAAGAGCCGATGGCATCCCGGAACGGGCCATAATAGGCAGACGCGTATTTGGCGGAGTACGCCATGATGCGCGTATTCACAAAGCTTTCTTCTTCCAGCGCTTCGCGGATATCACCGATGCGACCGTCCATCATGTCGGATGGCGAGACAATATCTGCACCGGCTTCGGCATGGGACAGAGCCTGCTTCACCAGGGTGTCGACGGTGCGGTCATTCAGTACATAACCTTCCTGATCAATGATGCCGTCCTGACCGTGGGTGGTGAACGGGTCGAGTGCAACATCCGTCATCACGCCCATGTCCGGTACGGCATCCTTGATGGCGCGGATGGCGCGCTGGATCAGGCCGTTCGGATTGAAGGATTCTTCCGCCAGTTCCGATTTGGCATCGGCCGGGGTGTAGGGAAACAGGTCAATGCAGGGAATGCCCAGGCTGTACAGAATCCGTACTTCTTTTACCAGCTCATCAATCGACAGGCGTTCAATGCCAGGCATGGAAGCGACGGCTTCGCGTTCCTGATGTCCTTCCATGACAAACATCGGATAAATCAGGTCGTCAGTGGTCAGCGTCGTCTCACGCATCAGGCGGCGTGAAAATTCATCACGGCGCATCCGGCGCATACGGGTTTCCGGGAAAAAGCGTTGGGCATCGCTGAAAGCCATGAGAGGTCTCCTGATCAGGGAAGGATGGAACACAGTAAGAAGTATCGCCAGTTTAGCGCGAATCGGCGCTGATTTAACGCAAACTTTCTGTTCAGCCAGTGCACCGGCTGGCCTTTTTGTCCCCCGCCGGGGCCGGCACTGTGCCGGGCGAATATGACGGTTGTGTGTCATGGCTGCTGTTTTTTGCCAGTCAATGCTGGCGGATCGGCCACTTCCGTGTGCTGGCGGGCGTGTAAGAATGGTGGCCGGATAAAAATAACGGAGTTCCCCTATGACCCTGCATGGCGAAGGCTTTACCGACACTCAGCTGCAGCTGGCAAAAAATTTCCTCGATCAGATTCCCTTTAACCGTCTGCTGGGACTGAAGCCGGAATTACTGACTGAGACGCGCTGTGAATTTTCCATGGCCATGCGCGATGACCTGGTCGGCAACTGGTTGCAGGGTATTCTGCACGGCGGTGTGATTTCCACCGCGCTGGATGTGACCGGCGGCGCGATGGCGCTGGTGGCGACCTGGCAGCGTATGCAGCGGCATGAGATTCCGGAACAGGAACGGCCGCAGAAACTGGCGAAGCTGGGCACCATTGATATGCGCACCGATTTTCTCCATCCGGGCAAAGGGCGGGAATTCACGGCCAGTGCCACCCTGCTGCGCATCGGTAATAAGGTGGCGGTGACGCGCATGGAGTTTCACAACGAGGAAGGGCTGCTGATTGCCACCGGTACCGGTACCTATCTGTGTGGCTGAGGCGGTTACTGGTATTTGCTTTCCAGCTTACTGATCACATCCTGGGTGACGCGCAGGCTTTCCAGTAAATCGAGCAGGTTGTAATCCAGATTGACGTTCAGGTGCGTGCGCTGGCCGTCAAAGAAATCCGGGTTGCTGCCCTCAAACTGCAGGCCGAGATTGAGGGCACCGTCGGGCTGATACTGCAGATTGGTCTGCAGCTGGTCGTAGCGGAAGTTCTGCAGCAGACGCATGGCCATGCCCACGGTCTGATCCGACTGGCCGAGCGCCTGCGAGGTGTTGTTGTGATAACGGATGGTGCCGCCCGGGTCGCGGGCAAACAGCGCGCCGCCGGGCACCGATACGCCTTCCTCCGTCAGCACGATGGGAATCACGCCATCCAGGGTACCGCTGGCCTCGACCTCGGCGCCGGGTTCCAGCGCGGCGATCCGGGCCAGCTGGATATGGTCCAGTTCAATGCCGAAAGCGTTGATCTTTTTGCGGCTGTCGAAGCGGATCTGCGGGGTGTGGATGCGGCCGCCGAGCACATCGGTATGCATTTCATAAATATCCGCCACTGCCCAGGAAAAGTCGGCCGGGATGCGGGTCTGGCTGCGCGCCAGGATATCGTTCAGGGCAATGCCGGGGTTAAGGCTCTGGCCGCTGACCTGAGCGTCGAGCAGGTAATCACCGCCGAACGGACGGCGCAGGGCGATCAGGGCATTCCAGCCGTCAAAGCCGATGCTGCTGTCGTACACCGCGCTGAGGTTATCGGCCCGCAGCATCATATCCGGTTTGATGCTGAAGCCCTGTCCGGTCAGCTGCCAGTCGGTCCAGCCCTGACCGGCGAGGCTGCCGCTGAGGAGTTCCACGTTGGTCAGCGCGCTCATTTCACCCAGCCCCAGCTGTTGCCAGTCGAGCGGCATATCATTCAGGTGCCACTGCAGACTGCCGCGCTGCTGCTGCAGGTCATGCTGCAGATTGAGGCGCATCTGTAACTGATCATTGGCGGCACGGACGCGGAACTGACCGTCGACGGTCTGTTCGCCACTGACGCGGTTCATGTTGAGATGCAGTGGCCCGCTGAGGTGTGCATCGGGCAGTGGCCAGCCGAGCCAGCTGGATTTTGCCAGCGTGACATCGGCGTGACAGGCGGCGTTGAAGCCGGCGGCAAACATTTCCGGCTGACAGCTGAGACGGGTCTGCTGCAGATTCAGCTCACCGCTGTCACCGGCCGCCCCCTGATAGTGGGCGCTGAGTGGCTGCACGAGCAGGGTCAGTGGCTCCAGCAGCAGTTGCTGGCGGAGCGACGCTGCATTCAGATCACCGTGCAGGTCCAGATCCGGCAACAGTTGCAGCTGAATATCCGCTACGGTCCAGCCCGCCGGTGGCGTCAGCAGGAAACGTCCGGCAAAACCCTGCTGGCTGCTGAGCTGCCACTGGCCGGCCTCATCCACACTGGCACTGAGATGGCCGCTGAGCTGGCCACTGTGCAGGGGCACTCCGGTCAGGGAAGCGAGGGCGGCCTGACTGTCGGCGCTCAGAGGCAGACTGAGTTGCAGCCCCTGCGTGCGCTGCCAGTGCAGCTGTGGCGAGAGGGTCAGTGTCGCCAGTGGCTGCCCGTTCTGACTGAGCAGCTGATTATGCAGACGACCGCTGGCATTACACTGCGTCAGGGCTGCATCACACTGCCCACTCAGCTGCTGCCCGGAGCGCACGGTCAGCGGCTGACCGGCCCAGCCGGCGCCCAGCTGCACAGACTGCGGCTGGCCATCGACGCGGAACTGCCAGTCGCTGCCGGCCTGTTCCTTGGTCAGCGTCAGCAGCCATTCCCCCTGTTGCCAGTGCACATCGCCGGGCAGTTGTGCCGCGCGGGTGCCGGCTTTGAGCACGGCTCCCAGCACGGCATCCTGTGGCAGGACGCCCTGATTGGGCAGCTGCAGTTCGGCCTGCAGCGTCAGCTGCTGTAATGGCAGCGGCAGGGCCGCCAGCTGGGGTAAGCGTTCACTCAGGGCACCGAAATCGGCGCGCTGATCAAGGTGGATGGCGGTGACAGCCTGATCCTGCTGTACATGGCCATACTGCTGCAGCAGCAGGGTCTGCTGCTCGGCAACCAGCAGCAGCCAGTCCCCGTTCTGCTGCAGCTGGAATTCCAGCTGCCACGGCAGCGGCTGGTTATCCAGCTGGCTGTCACCGTGGATGCGCCACAGCGCCGGGGTCAGGTCGGCGCTCAGCTCTGCGCTGAACAGCGGGTGCAGAAAGCGGAAATGATCAATGCGGATATGTTCAGCCGGCAGGTCCAGCCACTGCTGAAAGGCGGGAATGCTGACCGGCTGGTTGAACTGGCTGCGGGCTGCCTCGCGGGCATTACCGGCGGCGGCGGCCGCTACTTTTCCGGCGCTGGGAGCCGGCATGCTGACCAGTGCAGACGCCAGCTGCAGTGAGCGCAGATGACCGCGCAGCAGTTCCGTGGGCCGGTAGCTGAGCTGCAGGTCATCGAGCTGAATCAGGGTGCCGTCGCTGAGGGTCAGACGCAGCTGGTCAATACCGAGGCCGGTCCAGCTGAAGTGGCTGAGATGAAAGGCTGCTGTCTGATCGTCATCGCTGAGCCAGAGCGGCAGCCAGCGGTTAAGCACAGGTTTGAGCAGGGTTGGCAGCAGCGCCAGCAACAGGGCGCAGAGGATAACAGCCAGGCCGGTCATGATGCCGGCCCGGCGGATCAGCTTCCTGCTAATCCTCATACGGCTCAGTCTGCCTTAACGGTTTTCACCCCGTCCTGAGTCCCGAGCAGCAGGATATTGGCCGGGCGCAGGGCGAACAGTCCGTTGGTGACCACGCCGGTGATCTGATTGATCCTGGTTTCCATTTCCATGGGCGAGGCAATCTTCATATTGTGCACATCGAGGATATGGTTACCGTTATCGGTCATCACGCCTTCGCGCCAGACCGGGTCACCGCCCAGTTTCACCAGCTCACGGGCGACGTAGGAACGGGACATGGGGATCACTTCCACCGGCAGCGGGAAGGTGCCGAGGGAAGTGACCAGCTTGGATTCGTCGGCCACGCAGATAAATTCTTTCGCCACCGCGGCAACAATCTTTTCCCGCGTCAGGGCGGCGCCACCGCCCTTGATCATTTCCAGACGTTCATTGATTTCATCCGCGCCATCAATATAGAAATCGAGGCTGCCGACAGAGTTCAGGTTGTACACCGGAATACCGTGCTCTTTCAGGCGGGTGGCGGATGCTTCGGAGCTGGCCACGGCGCCGTCAAACAGGTGCTTATGGCTGGCCAGGGCATCAATAAAGCAGTTGGCCGTGGAACCGGTGCCGACGCCGATGATGCTGTCTTCTTCCAGATGCGGAAGGATATAGGCGGCGGCGGCCTCGCCGACTGCGCGTTTCAGTTCGTCTTGGGTCATGATGGCAATATCTGTTTTACAGGGTTTGAGCGAATTATATGCTCTGATGCGTTACAATGCGTCCCCTGTGTGCGCTCTGCACTGCATTTTTCTGTCTGATCCGGAATATCCCCATGCTGAACGATTACCTGAAAAAGATTCTGTCCGCCCGCGTGTATGACGTTGCCGTGGAATCGCCGTTGCGTATTGCACCGTTTCTGAGTGAGCGGCTGGGGAATCAGATCTGGCTCAAGCGTGAAGACGAACAGTCGGTGTATTCGTTCAAGCTGCGTGGCGCCTACAACAAAATTGTGCAGCTGAGCGAAGAAGAAAAAGCCTGTGGGGTGGTCACCGCTTCAGCCGGTAACCATGCCCAGGGGGTTGCCCTGTCGGCGCAGAAACTGGGCATTAAGGCGACCATCGTGATGCCGCGGACCACGCCGGATATCAAGGTCCGTTCGGTGAAGGCCCGTGGCGCCAGAGTGGTGCTGCAGGGTGATGCTTTTGACGACGCTTTTACCTATTCGCAGAAGCTGGTGGAAGAAAAAGGCATGACCTATATCCATCCCTACGATGACCCAGAGGTGATTGCCGGACAGGGAACCATCGGCATGGAAATCCTGCGTCAGCTCAGCGGCCCGCTGGATGCGGTCTTTATTCCGGTGGGTGGCGGTGGTCTGGCCGCCGGTGTGGCTGCTTATGTGAAAGCCCTGCGTCCGGAAGTCCGTATCGTTGCGGTGGAGAGCACCGAGTCGGCCTGTCTGGCGGTGGCGCTGGAAACCGGCAAACGCGTGATCCTGCCGCAGGTCGGTATTTTCGCCGATGGCGTGGCAGTGGCGCAGATCGGTAAGAACACCTGGGAAGTGCTGAAAAACACCGTCGATGAAGTCATCACCTGTACCCCGGATGAAATCTGTGCGGCGATCAAGGATGTGTTCGACGATACCCGTGCCGTGTGCGAACCGGCCGGTGCCCTGAGTGTGGCCGGGGTGAAAAAATACGTTGAGCGTGAAGGCTGTGAAAATCAGAATCTGGTGGCCATTCTCAGTGGCGCCAACGTTAACTTCGATCGCCTGCGTTATATTTCGGAGGTGGCAGAAATCGGTGAAGGGCGGGAAATTATTCTGGCCGTCACCATTCCCGAGCAACCGGGCAGCTTCCAGAAATTCTGCAGCCTGATCGGTAAACGGCCGATCACGGAATTCAATTACCGCTATGCCGATGACGACCGGGCGCGGATTTATGTCGGCGTGAAAGTCGGTGCCGAACCGGGCTCCCGTCAGCAGCTGGTGGATGAACTGAGCAGCGAAAATTATCCGGTGCTGGATATCACCGACGACGAAATGGCCAAATACCATATCCGTCATATGGTGGGCGGCCATGCACCGGCGGCGGTTACCGACGAAGTTCTGTACCGCTTTGAATTTCCGGAGCGCCCGGGAGCACTGCTGAATTTCCTGCGTAAACTCGGCAAACATTTCAATATTTCGCTGTTCCATTACCGCAATCATGGCGCAGCCTATGGCCGGGTGCTGATCGGTCTGCAGGTTGAAGCCGATAAAACAGCCCAGCTGGAAAAACTGCTGGAAGAGCTGGGTTATCCTTACTGGGATGAAAGCAGCAATATGGCCTATCAGCTGTTTTTGCGTTAATGGCAAAACAGTCTGCTGTCTGCCGGTCCGCTATCGGGTGATATAATAGCGGGCCAGTTTACTGCCGCTGCTGACCCGGGTTGCCGGCGGCGGCGATAATAATAATGAGAGTTGCCATGTTATTTGTATTCCGCGCTTTATATCTGACCGTGCATTTTCTGCTGGTGTGCTGCGTTGCCCTGGTGGTTAGTCTGGTGCGCCCGTTTCACCGCAATAATACCCGCGATCTCGCCGGTATGATGTCGTGGTCACTGCCGCTGCTCGGTATTCAGTTTGAAGCGCAGAATGCATCGCCGCTGAAAGCGGGTGAAGCCGTCTATATCGTTAATCATCAGGATGTACTGGACGTGTTTATCTGTACGGCCATGCTGCCGGATAACATTGCCATTCTGGGGAAAACGGAACTGCGTTATATCCCGGTATTCGGGCTGGCGTTCTGGCTGGCCGGCAATCTGTATATTAACCGTAAAAATAAAGCCAAAGCCTGGGATACCATGAAATCGGTGGCGCGCATTGTGCAGAAACGCCGCCGGGCGATTTATATATTCCCGGAAGGTACGCGCAGCAAAGGCCGGGGCATGCTGCCGTTCAAAAGCGGCGCCTTTGCGCTGGCCATTGAAGCCGGGTTACCCATTGTGCCGATCGTCTTCAGCAGCACGGACAAAAATATTGATCTGCGTAAATGGCATGCCGGCAAAGCGGTTGGCCGTTTTCTCGAACCGGTCAGTACTGATGGCATGGGCGAAGAGGATGTACGCCGTCTGGCCGATGACTGCCGTGAGCGTATGATCAACGCGGTGGCTGAGCTGGATGCAGACATTGCAGCTGCACAGGCCAACCGCTGAGAGCGGATAGCGATTAAATCCCCGTTTACTCCCGGTCAGCTGTTTGTATCTGCCCACCAGGACCCCGTTCATTGACTTTAACGAGGCTTTATCGCTCCTGCCACCTTGTAATTAGCGTCCAACTGCTTTTTAACCTGCTCTTCATTTCCGGATTGCTGGCGTTATTTGTCTAGCCGAAATATAACCACATCAACCTTCAGAAGCTGAACAATACTGGATTGTATTTAGTTTCCGGTATGAATGACGGATTATCGGAATCGGTCGATAGTATTAGTTTTATGTATTTTTCAGGTTTTATCAGAAAAACCGTTAAGCGCTTCACGGATTTAACCAGAGCTTAATAAAGGATTGTTGCTGAAGATGGGGAATCGCCATTGAGGTTCCGCCAGTGACTGGCCATTTGATTGTGTTATATTGCACTCCCAGCTAAACAGTTGGCTTATGGATTGTACGTAAATATAGACAAAGGACTGACACGATGAACCTGGTTCAGACGCCTGAAGGTTTACTACTGGGCACTCCTAACACAGGAAAAAGAGTAGTTTTCACTCCTGTTACTAAAAAGGCTGCTCAGATACTCGCACAAGCAGCCAAAGAAGGTTATTACTACCCGATGATGGCCTTAAAGCAACTGGAAGCTTTATCCACCGGTTTAGGTGGCAAGACCAACGTCTTTATCCCCAATATCAACGACTTTAAAACCAACAGCTTCCAGCAGGTAGTAGTGTTTGTTCCGGGTATTGTCGCCACAGTGGAACGCCGCCCGAATGATACACTGGCGATTACCAAGCTTGAGCTGAGCGATGACTATAAGAGTATTGAGAAAGGGAGTCTTGAAAAGCCTGGGGTATATAGCGTTTCCAAGAGCAGCGTTAATGGAGTAGCAGTAAACTTCCAAGAAGATGGTCAAATTCTGTCGGAGAATAACCGCCTGGTAGTGATTGCTGATCCAAAATATGCTGAGCCTAAGCTGGCAGCTCAATACGCAGCTAAAAAGCTGGGTAAATTATTTGGTGATGGTGCAGCCAAAAAATGCGATTTTGATTTGTTTTTTTCGCCTCTGGGCAGCGAGCTCAGAGGGATGCGCAACTATAATCCTCATGTGGCCAATAAAACCTACGCTTTTTCTGGGCTGTTGGCGGATGCCATGGAAAAATCCAACAATATATCCGGTGTGGAATGGACATCGGAACATGCAGGATCTCTGGTGTTAACTCAGGCTTTAATGACTCTGGATGCAAAAAATGTGTCTTTTAAAGATAAAAACCATGTCGTGAAAATGTGCTGGGCAAAGTCGAATCCTCAGCCTGCATTCAACTCCGCAAAACGCATGGGCATGTTATCGGATAATGGTTTGTTGAGCAGTAATAGCCATGTTCGTCCAGCTTTAGCATCGCTGAAAGGTAACTTTAATCGGCTCAGAGATAAAGACGATGATTATGGTCTTAAGGATTATGCTGGCGGTCTGGGCAATGGTTTGATGGATGCTAATGGTCTTGTCTCTCTTGGCTTATTCACAGGGAGCATCGCTACAGGGGGAGCTGCTTTGCTTAGTGCTGGTTTTATAACGGGTGCCGTTGGCTCAACCGTGTTTGCCTTACAGAAAGTTAAAACATATATGGATGACAGGTAAAAATTCTATGTGGGACTGGCTTAAATTTTTTCCGTACGCTAAGGCTTTGGATGAACGCCCGACAGTTACAGAAATTCGTGGTCCATATTTTACCAAGCCCCGGGAAAAAAAATGGATATTTGGCGATATAGGTTTCTATTTCAGTGCTCCACCGGCCAATCCTGTACTTGGACTGGGTAATCGGTGGGAAAGTGTTGATTCACGTAAGCCAGGACTTGCTAATATACTGAAAGGTAATTGGGAACGGGTATACAGTGGCAATCGCGAGGCCCCCCCGGACTTCTGGGACAGGGATTTATTCTACAGAAATACCTGGTACTTTGTTGGTCCGTGGTTTATCGGCAGGCAGGCAAATTTATCTGCCTATGCGGCTCTTATTTCTGCAGATAAGGACTCACGTTTTTTAAAGTCTAGTCTGTTCCATCCCAAAGTCTTTGAGATGGCCATCGCAGATTATCTGGATATCAGTTATGGGTATCATCGATCAGGCAAAAAGCCAATTTATCGGGGTCCGTTAAACTGGCGTGTTATGTCGTTATCTTCAACGATCCAGGCGGTGGTCTGTGATCTTCATCATATACATAATGGTGGAAAAGATAACCCTATGCTTACACGAATTGTTTTTTTTCCGGTTACTGATCATCAGTTTGTTCAGGTTTCTCTCGACTTCGGTGGTGTTGCTATCTACCGCGACGAAGTCAGAACCAAGCCTTTAATGGAACTGTGTGATTCGATTATTAATTCGATGCATATGACGGTTGGTGAGTCTACGTTGGCCAAATGGAATAAAGTTAAAGAAGGGTGCCCGGATATGTCGATCACTGAAGAGTTCGGCGAATTGCCGTGGCCATTGTTTAAAGAGAAGCCAGCGAAGAAGCCAGAGGAACGCGATATCACTCCCGTGAGTGAGAAAAAATTCATCCCTTATAAAAAATGAAGGTCAGGCGGCGCGCGGCTCAGTTTTTCTGCTGCAGCCAGCGCGCAATGTCCGGCCAGTAATCATTCAGCGCATGAGCGCCCATAAATAAGCCGATGTGCCCGCCGGGCACCATTACTTTCACAATTTCTTCCGCTGCCGTTCCCAGATACTGTTCCGCATTCATCACCTGCTCCGGGGTGGTGATGTCATCGTCCTCGCCGGCCAGCAGGGTGACCGGGCATTTGATGTCCGCCAGTGACAGGGTTTTGCCAAGCCCGGTAAAGGTGCCTTTGACCAGCCGGTTCTGCTGGAATAATTCTTCTACCGCCTGCAGATACCAGCGTCCCGGCAGGTTGATCGGATTTTCATACCAGGCTTCAAAGGCTTCCTGTTTTTTGACATAGGCGGGGTCATCAATGTGTTCGTACAGATCGACGTATTTCTGGAAATAATGATGGCTGGGTTTGCTGCTTTTCCAGGCTTCGAGCATAAAGCGGCCTAGGAACAGGCCACCGCCCATGTTCACCAGATTACGGTAGTCAGCCAGTGGCAGAATATGCGAGATATTGCGGATCGCGCCTTCACCGGCGGCGGTATCTATCGGCGCACCGGCCAGCACCAGACGGTTCACTTTATGCGGATAGCGGGCCGCATACATGGCTGACATCCAGCCACCCTGACACAGGCCGATCAGATTGACCCGGCCACCGGCTTCATCCACGGCGACATGCATTTCGGCCAGATAATTATCGATATCGTAATCTTTCATCTGGTAGGTGGCTGATTTCCAGTCGGTCAGGAACAGGCGGGTGATGCCGTTGTCCAGCAGCGAGCGCACCAGACTCTGATCGTCGGCGTAATCGGCGATCACCGCGGTATGGCCGGCGTAAGGTGCGTCGATCAGGGTGGGAATTTCGTGGCGCCGGGGGTCGGGCTTGGAAAAATCGCGCAGACGCATGGTGTGCAGGTCGAGCGCGATGCGGTTAGGGCTGGCAAATTCAGGCTCCAGGCCATGCTCCAGCCGGGTGGCTTCGGCAATGGTACGCAGTCCGCGGTTGAATTCTTCCAGCTGGTGCGTGGCAAAGTGGCTGGCCAGTTGCAGTGGCCAGAACCAGGGAACGCTGTTCTGGGTCAGTGGCTTTTTTTCATCGCCGGCAGTCGTCATGAGCAGCATCCGTGTGAAGCTGAGGCCTGATCCTCATGGTGGAACAGGCGCAGGATCCGGCGTTTCACCATATTGTTGAACAGGAACCAGATAAAGGCATAACCCCACACCATCAGCGCCAGCGGCCAGCCGATGGGCTCAACAAACCAGCCGTAAACGGCGGCCAGCGTGCCCAGTACCTGAGTGGCTTCGGTGGTGAAAAACAGCTTCATGCTGGGCCAGGGTTTATCCCAGAAGTAGCCACTATTGCGGGTCAGATAGAGGGTCATATGACCGGCGACCAGCAGCTTGAGAAAGATCAGCGTCTGCACCTGGGCTTCCGGCAGTTGCCACACACTCTGCGCCAGCCAGAACACGGTGAAACTGGAGACGACGCCGAGCACGCCGAGAATACTGGCCATGGTCAGCACCCGCGGCATATCCCAGCGCACCGGTTTCAGTGCCGGACGGGCGTTATCGTAGGCAATCATCATGATGGGGAAATCGTTCAGCAGCGCCAGCAGTACAATCATGACCGCGGTGACCGGGTAAAACTCAAACACCAGAATCGACAGGGTCATAAACAGCAGCACGCGGATGGTTTCAGCAATGCGGAAGATGGCATAGGCATTCATGCGTTCAAAAATGCGCCGCGACTCCTCGACGGCGCCACGGATCACACCGAGGCCGGGGTCGGTCAGCACCAGATCGGCCGCCGCGCGGGCGGCGTCACTGGCCCCGCTGACGGCAATACCGACATCCGCCTGGCGCAGGGCCGGCGCGTCGTTAACGCCGTCGCCGGTCATGCCCACCAGATGATTGCTGCTCTGCAGGGTTTTGACGATGCGGAATTTATGCTCCGGGAATACCTGGGCATAGCCGTCCTGTTTCAGCACCTGGGCTGCATCCGGCGCTTCTGTGCCGGAGAACACATCCTCTGCGGTGGCAAAGCGCTGGCCCAGACCCAGGCGGCCGGCAATCTGTTTGGCGATGGCGATATGGTCGCCGGTAATCATCTTCACCGCGATGCCCAGCTGCTGCAGGCGGCTGATGGTATCGGCACTGTCTTCGCGCGGCGGGTCGTACAGCGGCAGCAGTCCGGCCACCCGGCCGTTACCCTGCGCGTCTTTTTCTGCCACCGCCAGTGTGCGGTAACCGGAGGCTGCCAGCACATCCACCTGCGCTGCCACCTGCTCACGGACATTGTCGCTGGCTGCGGCCCAGCTGAGGATGGCCTGCGGCGCGCCCTTGGCCACGGCGAGCGTGCGACCATCCAGTTCAGCCTCCGCCTGGGTCAGCTTATGTACCGGGTCAAACGGGGTGAAGCGGGTGACGTTACCGCGCACGGGTTGCGCGCCGAGGGCGGCAAACACCGCGCTGTCGATGGCATCGTTGCTTTCGGCTTCTGACGCCAGCGCCGCCAGCTGCAGGATGTCGTCGCGCTGGCTGCCGTTGAGGGCGACAACATCGCCCAGTGTCAGCCGGTTCTGGGTCAGGGTGCCGGTCTTGTCGGAACAGAGGATATCCATGCCGGCCAGTTCTTCGATGGCAGCCAGACGCGAAACAATGGCGCCGCCTTTGCTGAGCACGGTGGCGCCCACCGCCAGGGTGACCGACAGTACGGCGGGCAACGCGACCGGAATCGCCGCCACGGTCAGAATCAGGGAGAAGGTCAGGGTTTCCAGCAACGGCTCGTTGCGCAGCCATCCGGCCACCAGAACCACGGCCACCAGTACCAGAGTGGCAACGATCAGGTAGTTACCGATTTTCAGCACAGCCTGCTGGAAATGCGACAGGTTACCGGCACTTTCCACCAGTGCTGCGGTTTTGCCGAAATAGGTGTTCATGCCGGTGGCCTGCACCTGGGCATTCATCTCACCGCTGCGCACGATGGAGCCGGAATACGCCAGTTCGCCCAGGGTCTTGTCGGCCGGCAGGGATTCCCCGGTCAGCGCTGACTGGTCGACCGACAGGTCGGCACCTTTCAGCAGACAGATGTCGGCCGGCACCACATCGCCGGGTTTCACATGCACAATATCGCCCGGCACCAGTCCGCGCGCCGGCAGATCCTGCCAGTGACCGTCACGCAGCACGCGGGCGCGGGTGGCCAGCTTCTGTTTCAGCAGGGCGATGGCGTTATCGGCTTTGTGTTCCTGCCAGAAGGCGACGCCGGCGTTGATCACCAGCATGGCAAAAATAATAAAAAAGTCCGGCCAGTCCTGCGCTACCGCCGACAGAATAGCGGCCGCTTCGATCATCCACGGGATTGGCCCCCACAGGTAACCGAGCAGTTTGCGCAGCGGGTGGGTAGTTTTTTCGGCAATTTCATTGGCGCCGTACTGTTGCAGGCGGGTGCCGGCTTCAGCGCTGCTAAGGCCGGTGCTGGTATCCGTATCAGGCAGGGTATCCGTCATGGTGCTGTGTCCGGGAAATACGTAATAACATCCGCCGCGGCCGGGCGGGACGGTAATCGGAAACGCAGACCCTGTTATATCAGGTCAGCGATGACAATACGCTGACCGGCGTCAGGATGCCCGCTGCGGCGCCTGCTGATTGTCCGTAATGGAGCCTGAAAGGCGGCCTGCGTACATGCCGTTTATGATGCGGGAAAACAGAGAAGGTTGCAGTGCCTGGGCTATACCGTCTGTGCAACAGTCAGTTCAGCGCCGGCCGGGCTATAGCCGGCCTTTGCTGAACTGTTCGCGTGCGGCCTGTTTTTTGCGCTCGCTCTTGCGCAGCAGCACGTAAAAAGCGCCGGCGCCACCATGATGCTGCTGGGCGGTGTGGAACGCCTGAACGTCTTCCAGCTCTTCCAGCCAGTGCACCAGATAGCTTTTCAGCAGCGCCGGATCATTGATATTGCGGTCGCCTTTGCCGGGAAGAATCAGCACGCTGCGGATATCGTGCGCCATGCATTCCTGTACAAAGCGGAAGACCTCGCGCCGTGCTTCTTCAATGGTGCGCCGGTGCAGGTCGAGACGGGCTTCGGTTTCGTATTTGCCGAGCCGCAGTTTGCGGTACACACCGTCCTGGATGCCCGGCCGTTTAAAGCCCAGTACATCGTGTGGCCCGACCCGCTTTACCTCGCTGGTGCGCAGGTGGTTGGCGTCTTTCTGTTCCGTTGCTGTGGCTGCTGCCAGACGTCTGGCAGCCACCGATGCCTGGTTGATATTGCCTTTACGCAGTTCGACTTTGTCTTTTGTCAGTAAAGGTCTGACGCCCTGCATTTCCTGCAGGAACAGATCATCGTCAGCCGGGCTGTCGGGAGAGGGCTTATCAGTCATAAGGTTTTACAGTTTGCTGACGGAATAACAGGAATCATAACCCAAAATAAAAGCCTTGTTCTGCGCGCTCCGGGGTGTGACAAATCTTTGCAATGACGGACACAACTTTGGCGGCAGATGATTACACTGGGACATGTTAACAGTAACAGAGGCTGCACCGGCAAATTCCTGGCAACAGCAGATAACGGAATCCATGGCAGCAGCTGGTTTCATCAGAGGAAATGTTTATGCAATTACGTATTGTAAGCTGGCTGGCAGCAACCGCCGGCGCCCTGCTTTTTACCGCTCAGGCCAGCGCGTTTGATGGCAAGCACCACGGTATTAACTGGCAGGATGAACTGAACCTGAGCGATGCCCAGGAAGAAAAAATTGATGATATCGAAGACAGCTACCGCGACAAAATGCGTGAGCTGCGTCGTGAAGACGGCGACCGCGATGACAAGCGCGACGATGCGCGCAAACTGATGTCGGATATGCGCGCCGAAATTCACGCCGTGCTGAATGACGACCAGAAAGCCAAAGCGGCGGAGCTGATTCAACAGCAGCACCAGAAAATGAACATCCGCATGGCCCGCCGGGTAGCACTGAATCTGGACCTGACCATCGAGCAGGAACGTGAGCTGCTGGATAAAGTGTCGAAACTGAAAACCACCGGCGAATGGCCGATGGATAAAGCGCAGGGTGATGCCATGCGCAAGCAGTTCAACGAGACGCTGAAATCCGTTCTGACGGACGAACAGGCACAACGCTGGGATGATATGGTGGAGCGTCAGAAACAGCGCTGGCACCGTCCGGGAGAAGACAAAAAAGGCGCCGACCGCGGTGACCGTCGTGGGGATGACGGGCGTGGTCCGCGTCCGGGGGATGATGACATGGGCTGGAATGATTGGGGCCCGCACGGTAAAGATTGCTGAGACTTTCCTTGCCGCATAAAAAAGCCGGGCAATAGCCCTAATGCTGTTCACTTAAGCGGAGCAGCATTTCTATCCACCGGATAGCGGGTTTTTGAGATCTTCACCGTCCGTGGCGTTGCAGGTCGCGGACGGCGCTTCACAATCAATCCCGAAAGCCCTGACCTC
>JAIXHJ010000006.1 GCA_030145845.1 Pseudomonadota bacterium | reverse complement strand
TGAAACGCAGCATCGCCGATGGTAGTGTGGGGCTTCCCCATGTGAGAGTAGGTCATCGTCAAGCTCTTATTCAAAGCCCCGTCAGCTTATGCTGGCGGGGCTTTTTTCATTGCGAGCTTGCCGATGAACTACCTGCTGCGCCGTTCAGGTCATGGTGTAGTTGGCTTCGCCGATCAAGCTCTTATTCGAAACCCCAGCAGGGTAACCTGCTGGGGTTTTTCTTTGTCTGTCCGAAACAAAAGCACCGCCAGTCTGCCGTCGGACAAGGTGTCCCTGTCTATGAAAAAGCCCCGGTGGCTTATGCTATCGGGGCTTTTTTGTGGCCTGGTGAGGCGGCTTTAAGCGTCAGAAGTTACCGGACTGATAATCCGTAATGGCCTGCCGGATCTCTTCGGGGCTGTTCATCACAAACGGCCCGTAGTGAACGATCTTTTCGCCGATGGGCTGGCCGCGAAGAAGAATCAGTTTTGTGTCGGTGACCGCGCTCAGTTTCAGTGTTTCACCGTCGGTGAATACCAGCAGGGATTTTTCAGCGGCCAGAGGTTGGGTCTTCAGCTGGCCCTGATAAACCAGGGCGATAATACGTTGCTCTGCCGGCACGGTCAGAGTTGCCGTCTGACCGGCGTCAATTTCCAGATCCATATAGGCCGCATCGGCGGCGAGATCATTCAGTGGGCCGTTCACAGACTCATGTCCGATCTGCCAGTGGCCGGCAACCACATGAGCCTGCCAGCCGTTACCTTGTATCCGCGGAATCTGTTCTGCCGGGACGTCACGGTATTTCGGGGCCAGCATTTTTTCCCGGGCAGGAAGATTGACCCATAGCTGAAAGCCATGCAGTTTCTGCATTTCACGCGCCGGCATTTCACTGTGGATGATGCCGCGTCCGGCGGACATCCACTGGGCACCACCGCTGTGAATCATGCCGCGGTTGCCGGTATGGTCCTGATGTTCCAGCGAGCCATGGCGCAGGTAAGTGAGTGTTTCCATCCCTCTGTGGGGATGTGGGGGAAAGCCGCCGATAAAGTCTTCCGGGTTGTCTGACGAGAGTTCGTCAATCATCAGGAAAGGATCGGTAGCTGGCTGATCAAACATGGCGACACGCCGTATTCTGACGCCATCACCATCGGCGGTGGGGTGGCTGGGGATAATGGTCTGTAACTGACGTTCAGGCATATAGGTTCCGTGGTCTGTGTTTATGGAGTCTACTTTAGCCTGTGTCTGCGCGGGGATTGAGCGCAAATTTTCGTAATCTTTGTTCGACGCAGCTGAATGGTGTCAGACGGCGCTCTGGGCTTCCACCTGATCGTCCAGTCCGCGGATAATGGCTTCTTTCAGTTCGCGGCATTTGTCGGCATCTGAGTAGGGCTGACCGTTTTCATCAAGAATGAAGAAAATATCGGAAACCCGTTCGCCTTCGGTAAGAATTTTGGCGCCCTGCAGCTGGGCACCGAATTCAGCGAGGATGGCCCCCATGCGGGCCAGCAGTCCCGGGCGGTCGGCTGCTGTGACTTCCAGTACTGTACGCTGCAGCACCGGGTCGTTGCTCATGGCGACCTGAGTGCTGACCTGAAACTGTTTCAGGGTTCTCGGCGTACGGCGCTGGATAATGGTGGAGTAATCATCGGGGTCCGCCAGTGCATCAGTCAGGGTTGTGCGGATCTGCTCGATACGTTCCGGGTCGTCAATCGGCCGGTTCTGCTCATCCAGAACGATATAAGTGTCGACCGCATTGTGTTCGGTTTCCGAGGTCATAATGCGGGCGTCCTGAATGTTCAGGTTCAGCTGGTCCAGAGTGGCGGTGGTGGCGGCAAAGAGGTTGAGCTGATCTTTCATAAAGATAAAGATCTGAGTGGCCCCCTCGTTCTGACGGTCAGAGGTCTGGCGGATGGAAACCAGAGGCCGGGTGCTCTGACCGTGGGCGTCGATTTCCAGGGTCTGCCAGACAATGTTGTCTACGCCTTCGCGCAGGAAATAATCTTCGCCGGGTTCGCCCCAGATAGAGAGAATTCTATCCTCGGTCATGCCTTTTCCGGTCAGCTGGCGAATCGCTTCCTGCTGAATTTCTTCGATCACATCTTCTTTGTTCAGCGGATTTCCGAGGCCACGGCGCAGGGCTTCTTTGGTGTTGTGGTAGAGGTCGCGCATCAGTTCTGCACGCCAGCTGGTCCAGAGTTTCGGGTTGGTGCTGACGGTGTCGGCAACGGATGTCAGATACAGCAGTTCGAGATGGTTCTGATCGCCTACTTCCTGCGCGAACATGTGAATATCTTCGGGGTTGTTCAGATCCAGTCGCTGGCAGGCGTTGGACATCAGCAGATGGTTTTCGCACAGCCAGACGACCATGTGGGAATCGGTCGGGCGCAGGTTATGCTGACGGCAGAACGCAGCGGCGATTTCACCGCTGTTGGCTGTATGGTCGCCTTCCATGCTTTTTCCGGTATCGTGCAGCAGGGCGGTCAGGTAAAGAACTTCTTTCTTCTGGACGCGGTGAATCAGACGTGAAGCAATGGGGAATCTTTCCCGTACCTCACCGAAGCGCAGGTGACGCAGGAAGCGCATCATGCGGAAGCTGTGTTCATCGACGGTATAAATATGCAGCAGATCGTGCTCCATCATGCCGATGATATGACCGAATTCAGGAATGTAGCGGCCGAGGATGCCGTAGCGCATCATCCGTGTCAGTTCACTCACCACCCGGGTGCGGTTCGACAGCAGCTGCATGAAGATGCGGTTATGTTCTGCTTTGCTGCGGAAATCCGCATCAATCAGATGACGCTGATCGCGCAGGGCGCGGATGGTGTCGGAATGAATTCCCTGCGCCTGAGGCGTCTGAGCCATCAACAGGAACACGCGCAGCAACCAGGCCGGTTCGCGGGCAAACAGTTGCGGATCAGTGACGCGCAGATAGCCATTGCAGAGCACAAAATGCTCGGCCAGAGTCTCCACCTGATTGACCTTATCGCACTTCATGAAATCTTCATTGAAATGCAGCAGCAGCAGATCACTCAGTTCCGTGGTGACCAGCTGGTTGCGGTAGAAACGTGACATAAAACGCTCGACGCCCAGCATGCGCTTATCTTCACTGAAGCCCAGCAGGTCGGCGATTTCACGCTGCAGGTCAAACAGCAGCCGGTCTTCCTCGCGTCCGGCCAGCATGTGCAGGGCATAGCGGACCTGCCACAGGAAACTCAGACTCTCACGCAGGCGCTCATGTTCAAATGAGGTCAGAAAACCATTGTCTTCCAGTGCCGCCAGATTGCCTTCACCGAAATAACGCATCGTCACCCAGCTGATGGTCTGAATATCACGCAGGGTGCCGGGGGAGTTTTTAACGTTTGGTTCCAGGTTGTATTCGGAATCGTCGTGCTTGCGGTGCCGCTCCTGCAGCTCCTGCCATTTGGCTTTGAAGAAGGTCTGTGCCGGCCAGATATGCTGTGGTGAGGTGGCGTCTTTCAGTTCGGCAAACAGGGTGGCATCGCCGGCCAGCACGCGGCTTTCCATCATATTGGTGATGATGGTCAGATCTTTTTCTGCTTCAGTAACACACTCGTCCAGTGTGCGCACGCTGTGCCCGACATCCAGCTTCAGATCCCACAGCAGGGTGATAAACGCCTGCAGGTGCTCAGCATTGCCATTGATGGAGTGTTCATCACGGCACAGCAGCAGTACGTCGATATCTGAATGGGGATGCAGCTCGCCCCGCCCATAGCCCCCGACAGCAATCAGGGCCAGTCCCTGTTGCGGCAGTTCACTGCTGGTCCACAGACAGTTCAGGATGGTATCAATCAGTGTTGCCCGATGGCGCACCAGTGTGGTGGCATCCAGTGTGGCACGGAAGTAACTGAAAGCCTCCTCCTGAATCCGTTGCAGCAGTGGTTTGACGACCGGGATCGGGGATGGAGACTGCTGCAGATCCTGCAGCAACTGGCCGGAATCGATATGGGGCAGAGCGGGCGTCATGGCATCCATCATTATTTCCGGAAGTGATCTTCTTCTTCGCGCAGGGTCAGGACTTCAACGCCGCTGTCGGTCACCAGTAATGTGTGTTCCCACTGAGCAGAGGGTTTGCGGTCTTTGGTGACGACCGTCCAGCCGTCTTTCAGCAGCTTATTGAAGCGGGTGCCCTGATTGATCATCGGCTCAATGGTGAAGGTCATACCGGCTTTCAGCTCCAGACCGGTACCCGGGCTGCCATAGTGCAGCACCTGAGGTTCTTCATGGAACTCGGTACCGATGCCATGGCCACAGTACTCGCGGACCACAGAGTAATGGTTGGCTTCTGCATGGCGCTGGATAGCATGGCCGATATCACCGAGACGGACACCGGGGCGGACCATATCAATACCGATATACAGACACTCCTGGGTGATCTCCACCAGGCGTTTGTTGGCCGGTGTGGCCTCACCGACATAAAACATCTTACTGGTATCGCCGTAATAGCCATCTTTAATCACGGTGATATCAATATTCAGTATGTCACCCTTCTTCAGCAGCTTGTCGTCGCTGGGAATGCCGTGACAGATAACCTGATTGATCGAGGTGCAGATGGACTTGGGAAAGCCGCGGTAGTTGAGAGGGGCGGGAATGGCCTGCTGTTCGTTGACGATATAGTCATGGCAGATGCGGTCCAGCTCGCCGGTGGAAACGCCGGGTTTGACGTAGGGGCCGATCATTTCCAGCACTTCCGCCGCCAGACGGCCGGCAATGCGCATTTTCTCGATGTCCTCAGCGGACTTGATACTGACATTCATAAGGGGGTTGGTAACCTGATACTGACAGAAACGTTTCTCATTGTACTGGTTGTCGCGCCGGGATTGAACCAACCTAGCGGTCAGGCCCGGCAGGCGGGCGCTGCAGCGCAGCGTGATTGCCCGTCCGGGGTGGTGCCGGACGGCAAAAAGTGGTATAAAGCGCCCGCGCTGAGAGCGCCGCGGATCAGATTAACTGATTCCGTTGTAAATGACACACACATGCCGGAACGCTGAACCGGGGTGCCTGGATGAAAGTTCGGGTCGGAGACGCGGGTATGTGGAGGCCTAACCCGACTATTTAAGGTAAATATCATGGCACAAGTAAGTATGCGTGACCTGCTGAAAGCAGGCGTTCACTTCGGTCACCAGACCCGTTACTGGAACCCGAAAATGGGTAAATACATTTTCGGCGCCCGCAACAAGATTCATATCATCAACCTGGAGCACACTGTGCCGGCGCTGAACGACGCGCTGAAAATGGTTGAAGATCTGGCTGCCCGTAACAACAAAATCCTGTTTGTTGGTACCAAGCGCGCTGCCGGTAAGATCATGAAAGAGCAGGCTGAACGCAGCAGCATGCCTTTCGTTGCACACCGCTGGCTCGGCGGTATGCTGACCAACTACAAAACCATCCGTCAGTCCATCAAACGTCTGCGTGACCTCGAAGCGCAACAAACCGATGGTACTTTTGAGCAGCTGACCAAGAAAGAAGCTCTGATGCGTAGCCGCGAAATGGAAAAGCTGGAGCGTTCTATCGGTGGTATCAAAGAGATGGGCGGTCTGCCGGATGCTCTGTTTGTGATCGACGTTGATCACGAGCGTATTGCTGTTCAGGAAGCCAACAAACTGGGTATCCCTGTTATCGGTGTTGTTGATACCAACTCCAACCCGGACGGTATCGACTACGTGATTCCGGGTAACGATGACGCGATCCGCGCTATCCAGATCTACGCCGGCGCTGTTGCTGATGCGGTTCTGGAAGGCAAGCAGTCCAACGGCGTTGCTGCGGACGAGTTCGTTGAAGTGGCAGAAGAAGCACCGGCTCAGGACGCTGCTGAGTAATCGCAGCCGCTCGCAGAAGAAGGGGGCTTGCCCCCTTTTTTTAGGTGCTAAACAGACAAGTTAACTGAGAGGATTACACACATGGCAAACGTTTCTGCCGCAATGGTAAAAGAACTGCGTGAGCGCACCGGTCTGGGCATGATGGAGTGCAAAAAAGCACTGGCTGCCAACGATGGCGACATCGAAAAAGCGATTGAAGACCTGCGTAAAAACTCCGGCCTGAAAGCAGCCAAAAAAGCTGACCGTGCGGCGGCTGAAGGTAAACTGCGTATCGAAGTTCAGAACGGCGTTGCTTTCGTAGTGGAAGTAAACTCTGAAACTGACTTTGCCGCCGGTGATGCTAACTTCGCAGCGTTCGCAGATTCTGTACTGGCGAAGCTGGTTGCTACCAAAGAAACTGATGTTGCCAAGCTGATGGAAGGTGAACTGGAAGAAGCCCGTATGGGTCTGGTTCAGAAAATCGGTGAAAACATCACAGTACGTCGTCCGGCCGTTATCGAAGCGCCGACTGTTGGTGCTTACCTGCACTCCAACGGCAAAGTGGGCTGTATCGTCGCTCTGAACGGTGGTAACGAAGAGCTGGCAAAAGACATCGCCATGCACGTAACTGCTTCTAATCCACGTGTTGTTCGTCCGGAAGATATGCCGGCTGACGTGGTAGAAAAAGAGAAAGACATCATCAAAGCTCAGCCGGATATGGAAGGCAAGCCTGCCGAAATCGTTGAGAAAATGATGGGCGGCCGTATCAACAAGTTCCTGAAAGAGAACAGTCTGGTTGAACAGCCATTCGTGAAAAACCCGGATGTGACTGTTGGCAAACTGGCAAAAGATGCCGGTGCTGAAATCATCTCTTTCATCCGTCTGGAAGTCGGTGAAGGTATCGAAGTTGAGAAAGTTGACTTCGCTGCTGAAGTCGCTGCACAGCTGAAAGGCTGATCCAGTCAGGGTAGGAAAACACTCAGGCGTTTGAATACCCACCTCATATGCCGGGCTCGCCCGGCATATTTGTATTTGCAGGGAGATCAGGACCACCCTGGTTCCCGCCTGCCGCAGAGCAGGCACCGGACGACAGCCGTTCCGGCAGATGGCGCCGCCATCTGAGTCAGGAGGAACCTGACCGCTGAAGATTTCATTGCCTTTTCTGGAGATTGCCATGGCCGAGCAAAAAAGCCCCAAATACAAACGTATCCTGCTGAAACTCAGTGGTGAAGCCCTGATGGGTGAAATGGATTTTGGTATCGATCCCAAAGTACTGGATCGTATGGCGCTGGAAATCGGCCAGCTGCGTGGTATTGGCGTACAGGTTGGTCTGGTGATCGGTGGTGGTAACCTGTTCCGTGGTAAAGCTCTGAGTGAAGCTGGTCTGGACCGTGTTGCCGGTGACCATATGGGCATGCTGGCAACGGTCATGAATGCACTGGCCATGCGTGATGCGCTGGAGCGGGCCAATATGCCGACCCGCGTGATGTCGGCTATCCCGATGAGCGGTGTGGTGGATCATTATGACCGCCGCAGTGCCATCCGTGCGCTGGAAACCGGCGATGTGGTTATTTTCTCCGCCGGTACCGGTAACCCCTTCTTTACCACGGACTCGGCCGCCTGTCTGCGTGGTATTGAAATCAATGCCGATCTGGTTCTGAAGGCAACCAACGTCGATGGTGTGTATACTGCCGACCCTAAGAAAGATCCGACCGCAGAAAAATATGACTGCCTGACCTATCAGGAAGTGCTTGAGAAGCAGCTGGGCGTGATGGATTTAACCGCCATCTGTCTGGCACGGGATCATAATATGCCGCTGCGTGTCTACGATATGAATGAACCGGGAGTGCTGGCCCGTCTGGTAACCGGCGGCACTGGCGGTACGCTGATTGTGAGTGAGGAAGAATAACGATGATTAACGATATTCAGAAAGATGCAGAAGAGCGCATGAACAAAAGCCTGCATGCGCTGGTGGAAGCCTTCAAACGGGTTCGTACCGGCCGCGCCAATCCGGCGATTCTGGATAATGTCATGGTGGACTATTACGGCACACCGACCCCGATTAATCAGGTGGCTAACGTGATCGTTGAAGACGGCCGTGCGCTGGCGATCAACCCATGGGAAAAAAACCTGGTGCCGGCGATTGAGAAGGCGATTCTCAAATCCGATCTGGGTCTGAACCCGGCCACCAACGGCGATACCATCCGTCTGCCGATGCCGGCGCTGACCGAAGAAACCCGTAAAGACTACATCAAACAGGCCCGTGCTGAAGCCGAAAAAGGCCGTGTTTCCATCCGCAATATCCGTCGTGATGCCAACAGCAGCATCAAAGACCTGCAGAAAGAGAAAGAAATCTCTGAAGATGAGCAGCGTCAGGCGGAAGATCAGATCCAGAAACTGACCGACAAATTCATCGCCGACGTCGATGGTCTGCTGGCAGTGAAAGAAAAAGATCTGATGCAGGTGTAAGCGGACCGCTTATATGTCGACCAGTATTGACGATAGCCTGGCTGCCTGCGGACAGGTTCCGCGCCACGTAGCGATTATCATGGATGGTAATAACCGCTGGGCCAAGCGCCGCTTTATGCCGGGTGTCGCCGGCCATAAAGCGGGGGTGGAAGCGGTACGTGCCGTGGTACAGACTTCTGCCCGTCAGGGCATCGAAGTACTGACCCTGTTTGCCTTCAGCAGCGAGAACTGGCGCCGCCCGGCGGCAGAAGTCAGTGCGCTTATGCAGCTGTTTGTTATGGCGCTGGAGCGGGAAGTGCGCAAGCTGCACCGCAACAACATCCGCCTGCGTATCATGGGAGATGTGTCCGGTTTTTCTGACAAGCTGCAGAAGCTGATCCGTGAGGCAGAAGATCTGACTGCCGGTAACGACGGTATGACGCTGGTGATTGCTGCCAACTATGGTGGTCAGTGGGATATAGCCTCGGCCGCACGGCGTATTGCCGAACAGGTACA
This sequence comes from Pseudomonadota bacterium, assembly GCA_030145845.1. Lineage (GTDB taxonomy): Bacteria > Pseudomonadota > Gammaproteobacteria > Pseudomonadales > Oceanobacteraceae > Venatoribacter. The sequence goes on along the minus strand of JAIXHJ010000006.1, from coordinate 224,062 downwards.
GCAGGGGAATCTGCAGCCGGAAGATATTGATGAGCAGCTGTTCCACCGTTACACCTGGCTGAGTGATCTGCCGGCGCCGGATCTGCTGATCCGTACCGGTGGCGAGCAGCGCATCAGCAACTTCATGTTGTGGCAGACCGCATACTCCGAACTGTATTTCTCCGATGTATACTGGCCGGATTTTAAAGAAGAAGAATATACCCGGGCGTTAACTGCATTCGCTGACCGCACCCGCCGGTTTGGCCGCACAGACGACCAGCTAGAGGAAGTAAAACAAGGTGTTTAAGGAACGCGTACTGACAGCGCTGGTGCTGGCTCCCCTGATGATTGTCGGCATCTTTTTTCTGCCGCTTAAACAGTTCGCCATTTTTATTGCCGCCATTGCGACCATCGGCGCCTGGGAATGGGCCAATATTGCCGGCTATCAGCGTAACTGGAGCCGTGTCCTCTACGCCTTCGTGGTGTTCCTCTGTCTGTATATCAGTGCCCGTTTCCTGAAAATACACGGGGAATACCTGGTGTATTACCTGGCTGTCGGTGCGCTCTGGTGGGTAGTCGCCTTTGCGCTGGTGAAACAGTATCCGGGTGGTACGGAAGTCTGGGCCGCACGGCCGATCCGCGCCCTGCTGGGGCTGTGTGTGCTGATCCCGATGTGGGTCGGTTTCATGCACCTCAAACAGCAGCCGCACAGCTCGCTGCTGATTGTCTACGTGATGCTGATTGTCTGGGGAGCCGACACCGGTGCCTACTTTGCCGGTAAACGCTGGGGTAAAGCCAAGCTGGCACCGCATGTCAGTCCGGGGAAATCCTGGGCCGGCTTCTGGGGCGGTCTGGTGACCACTCTGCTGGTGGCACTGATCTTCGGCCTCTGTGTGGATCACTGGGTACAGCCGATGGATATGCAGGACGCGCTGCGTCTGCTGACGATTACCGTCGTGACCATGGTGATTTCCGTACTCGGCGATCTGGTGGAGAGCATGATGAAGCGTCACCGCGGCATCAAAGACAGCTCTTCTCTGTTACCCGGCCACGGCGGTGTACTGGACCGCATTGACAGCATGGCTGCCGCGGTGCCTGTGTTTGCATTCTTTATGCTGGTTCTGGACTGGAATCTGGCAGCATGATCAGACAGCTGACGGTTCTGGGCTCAACCGGTTCCATCGGGCAGAGTACGCTGGATGTGGTGCGCCGCCATCCACAGAAGTACCGGGTGTTTGCGCTCAGTGCAGCACGCAGTGTTGAGCAGATGCTGCAGGATATTGTCGAATTTTCCCCTGTTTATGCCGTGATGGCCGAGTCTCAGGCAGCCGCCGAGCTGCTTGGCCGGCTGCCATCCGGCTGCGCTACCGAAGTGCTGACCGGCGCTGACGCGCTGGCGATGATTGCCTCCCATGAGGCGGTTGATCAGGTGATGGCGGCCATTGTCGGCGCGGCCGGCCTGCTGCCCACCCTGGCAGCCGCGGAAAGCGGCAAACGCGTGCTGCTGGCCAATAAAGAAAGTCTGGTGATGGCCGGACCGCTGTTCATGCAGGCGGTCAGGCAGGGCGGTGCCGAACTGTTACCGATCGACAGCGAACACAACGCGATTTTCCAGTCCCTGCCGCAACACTATGATGGTGATTTCGCCCGCTGTGGTATCAGCCGTATTCTGCTCACCGCGTCCGGCGGGCCATTCCGTGGCCGCCGCCTTGCGCAACTGCAGGATGTCACCCCGGCGCAGGCGGTTGCCCATCCCAACTGGTCGATGGGGCAGAAAATTTCCGTCGACTCAGCCACGCTGATGAACAAAGGGCTGGAGCTGATTGAAGCCTGTTTCCTGTTTAACTGCCAGCCGGATCAGATTCAGGTGGTGGTACATCCGCAGAGCGTGATTCATTCCATGGTGCAGTACACCGATGGTTCGGTGATTGCTCAGCTGGGGCAGCCGGATATGCGCACCCCGATTGCCTATGGCATGGCATGGCCGGAGCGCATCGACTCCGGCGTGCGGGAGCTGGATCTGTTTACCATTGCTACCCTCAGTTTCGAACGCCCGGACAGCAGCACCTTTCCCTGTCTGGCGCTGGCCGGAGAGGCCTTCCGTGCCGGTGGTACCATGCCGGCGGTGCTGAATGCCGCCAATGAGATTGCTGTTGAGGCCTTTCTGCGGGAACAAATTCCCTTTACCGGTATTCCAAGTGTGATTGCCCGTGTCATGAAGAAGCATGAGGTTCAGCCCGTGACTGCACTGGCGCAGATTCTCGCCGCTGATGCCTGGGCACGGCAGGCCGCTGAGGCTCTGATTCAACAACCATCTGACGGATCATCGGAGAATCTTGGGTGACTCTTCTGTATTTCATCATTGCCATCAGTATTCTGGTGGTTATTCATGAATACGGCCATTTCTGGGTAGCGCGCCGTTGTGGCGTTAAAGTGCTGCGTTTTTCGGTCGGCTTCGGTAAGCCATTCTGGTCTTTTCACGATAAGCAGGGCACTGAGTTTGCCATTGCCCCGATTCCGCTGGGCGGCTATGTGAAAATGCTCGACGAGCGTGAGGGTCCGGTACCGGATCATCTGCTTGATCAGGCCTTTACCCGCAAAAGTCCGCTGCAGCGCATTGCCATTGCCTCCGCCGGCCCGATCGCCAATTTCATCTTTGCTTTCCTCGCCTACTGGCTGCTGGCTGTGGCAGGCACGACTGGCATGGCGCCGGTGGTTGGCAGTGTGGAAGCCGGCTCTCCGGCAGCGGCGGCCGGTATTCAGCCGGGTGATGAGATTACCGCTATCAATGGTGAGCCGGTGGCGACCTGGCAGGATGTGAACTGGCAGCTGGTGGGCTATATCGGCGAGGACGTCGATCTGCAGCTGACGCTGCTGACAGAAGCCGGTGGTCAGCGTGGCGCCCGTATTCAGGTGAATGACTGGCTGGCGCAGCAGGAGATCCCTGATCCGCTGCGCGGGCTGGGCATTGAGCAGCGCTATATTGAGTTGCCGGCGGTGATTGGCGAAGTACTGCCTGATGGCGCCGCCGACCGCGCCGGGCTGAAAGCCGGTGACCATATTCTGCGCTCTGATGGCGAAAGCATTGCCGACTGGTATCAGTGGGTGGCCATTGTCCGTGAGGCCGCTGGCCAGACGCTGGCGCTGGATGTGGAGCGCAATGGCGTACCGCTGCAGATCAGCCTGACGCCTGAGCGTAAGGAACAGGACGATGGCAGCATAACCGGCTTTGTCGGTGCCGCGGTATCCATGCCGGAAATCCCGGCCAGCTGGCTGCGCACCAGCCATGTCGGCGTGCTGGATGGACTCTGGCAGGGGGTTGTTAAAACCGGTGATTACATCGTTTTTACCCTCGAGTCGCTGTGGAAAATGTTATTGGGTGATGTGTCTGTAAAGAACTTGAGTGGCCCAATTACCATTGCTAAAGTAGCCGGCGCTTCAGCGTCCGGCGGACTGGAATCCTTCATCACGTTTCTGGCCCTGCTCAGCGTGTCGCTGGGGGTGCTGAATCTGTTGCCTGTACCGATGCTGGACGGCGGTCATATCCTGTTTTACAGCGCCGAACTGATCCGTGGTAAGCCGTTGCCGGATCAGGTTCAGGAAATGGCTGTTCGTATTGGTATGTTCCTGCTGCTGAGCCTGATGCTGGTAGCTTTTTACAATGATATAAGCCGGCTGTAATCAGGCCGGACTGACTGGATAACTGTTTTCATGCGTTCTTTGCTGTTTACGCTTTTACTGGGGGTTCTGTCTTCCGTTGCTTCTGCTGAATCCTTTACGGTTGAAGACATCAGGCTGGAAGGTCTGCAGCGGGTATCAGCAGGCACCGTGTTTGAAGCCTTTCCTGTTAACGTCGGCGATCAGGTGGACAGTGACAGCCTGGTAGCGGCCAGCCGCCGGTTGTTTAAATCCGCGCTGTTCAACGATGTAAAACTGTACCGCGACGGCAATGTGCTGGTGCTGCAGCTGGTGGAGCTGCCGACCATTACCGGTATTGAAATTGACGGCAACAAAGCCATTCAGACCGAAATGCTGATGGATGGCCTGAAGCAGGCCGGGCTGGCGGAAGGTCTGGTGTTCAAACGTTCCACGCTGGAGCGGATTTCCCTCGAACTTGAACGTCAGTATGTGGCACAGGGCCGTTACGACGCCAATATTGAAACCGATGTCGAGCGTCTGCCACGTAACCGTGTAGCGCTGAAAATCCATGTCGATGAGGGCAGTGTTGCCAGCATTCAGCATATCAATATCCTTGGCAATAAGGCTTTTGATAATGACGAGCTGCTGAAGCAGTTTCAGTTACAGACAACGAATTTCTGGTCCTGGTATTCCAGCGACGATAAATACAGCCGTGAAAAACTGGCGGCCGATCTTGAGACCCTGCGTTCCTGGTATCTCGACCGCGGTTATATCCGCTTCAATATTGAATCCACTCAGGTTTCGGTTTCGCCGGACAAAGAAGGTGTGTACATCACCATCAATGTCACCGAGGGCGATGTCTATAGCGTGAAGGACATGAAGGTGGCCGGTAATCTGGTGCTGGAAGAAGCCGAATTCACCCGCCTGTACGTGATCGGCAGCGGTGATACCTTCTCCCGCCGCCGGGTTACGGCGAGCAGCGACCTGATGTCGAAACGGCTGGGCAATGACGGTTACACCTTTGCCCGGGTGGATGGTATTCCCAAAATCAATGATGACGACAAAACGGTCGATATCACCTTCTTTGTCGAGCCCGGCAAGCGCACTTATGTGCGCAGCATTAACTTCTCCGGTAATGACAGCACGCAGGACGAAGTTCTGCGCCGTGAGATGCTGCAGATGGAAGGGGGCTGGGCATCCACCGATAAGATTGAAGCCGGTAAAACCCGCCTCAATCAGCTCGGTTTCTTCAAAACAGTTAACGTGGAAACCCCGGCGGTTCCCGGTACCGATGACCAGGTGGACGTTAACTACAGCGTTGAAGAACAGCTCAGCGGCAGTCTGAATTTCAACGTTGGTTACGCCGGTGGCAGCGGTATGATTCTGGGTGCCAGCATCAGTCAGAACAACTTCTTCGGTACCGGTAACCGGATGTCGGTGGGCGTGCAGAAGAATGATACCGTGCAGTCGTATAACTTCTCTTACCTGAATCCGTATTACACCATTGATGGTGTCAGCCGTGGCTTTAACCTGTTCTACCGTGAAACAGACTATTCCAGCCTGAGTACCGTCTCGGATTACCAGACCAATACCATGGGCGGTAACGTCACCTTCGGTTACCCGATTTCCCGCCGTCAGCGGTTGTCGTTCTCGGTCGGTTATCAGAATACCGAGATGTTTGAAGGCAGTACCGTACCGCGCGAAATTATCGACTTTATGGACCAGGAAGGGGATGTGTTTGACGAATATACCCTGGGTCTGAATTGGCGCTATAACACCCTGAACCGGGGTATGTTCCCGACCGCCGGTACCGAGCATAAACTGTCGGCGGATGTGTCTGTGCCGGGCAGCGATCTGACCTACTTCAAGCTGGGCTATACCGCTAACTACTACTTCCCGCTGGCTGATGAGTGGAGTGTCCGCCTGCGTACTGATCTGGGTTATGGCGATGGTTTCGGTGACCTCGAGCGTCTGCCGTTTTTCAAAAATTTCCGTGCTGGTGGTATCGGTTCAGTGCGTGGTTACACCAGCAACAGTTTAGGTCCGAAAGGGCTGCCTGAATACGAAGTGGTCAGCGTGGCGCAGACCGATTCTGACGGTAACATTGTTTATGAGCTGGACGACCTTGGTCGTCCGGTGGTGGACGACTCCGCCCCAACCGTGGTTTACAAAACTGACGCAGACGGCGCTGCCGTTGGTGTCAGTAACCCCAATCAGTACAAGCCTGTCTACGAAACCGATGACTCAGGTTCTGTGGCCAGCGCTCCGTACTGGCTCGACGATCCGCGCGCGCTCGGCGGCAATATACTTGCTGAAGCCAGTGTTGAGCTGATCTTCCCGCTGCCGTTTATCGAAGACCGCAGTTCTGTCCGCAGTCTGGTCTTCTTTGATGCGGGTAATGCATTCACCAGTGAATGCTACGTACCGTCAGATTCCGATCTGCCGGATCTCACCACACACCCGTACTGTAATGAAGGTTTCGATCTGGGTGAGTTACGATACAGTACCGGTATCGGACTGACCTGGATCACCGCTATCGGACCTCTGACCTTCACTTACTCATTCCCGCTGAATGACCAGCGTGGTGATGACACAGAAGGCTTCGAGTTTTCTCTGGGTCAGGTGTTTTAATTCTTATAACGACGAAAAAGGAGTCCTGGAATGCGTTGGTTAATCGCAGTAATGACAGTCATGTTTGTAAATATGGCTGCCGCAGAGCAGACCAAGGTTGCGGTTGTGGATATGGAACGGGCGCTGTTCCTGTCTGATGCAGCAAAAGTCGCAGCACAGAAATTTGAAGGCGAGAACAAAGACGATCTCAGTAAACTGACAGATCTGAAAGGCAAACTGCAGGGCCTGCAGGAGAAAATGAGTAAAGACGCTGATGTCATGAGTGAAGACGAAGTGCGTAAGCTCAAGAACGATTTCGAGCAGGCGTCCACTGAGTACAAGTTTTATTCGAACAAACTTCAGAAAGCCGATCAGCAGTGGAAGCGAGAATTTTTCCAAACACAGTTGCCTAATCTTGAAGAGTTGCTTAAAGCAATCATTGATGAAGGTGGTTATGATGTCGTCCTTCAGGCCGGCGCTGTGGTTTATTCATCACCTAAGGCTGACCTGACCAAGTTGTTGTTGGAACGCCTGAACGCTAAGTAACGCAGGTAGTTTCTGATACATGACCAAGCAAATAACTCTGGCTGAGCTGGCCGGATATCTGGGAGCTGAGCTCCGTGGTGACGGCAGTCTGATGGTTTCAGGGGTCAACACCCTGAAAGAGGCAACGGCGGCGGAAATCAGCTTTCTGGCTAACCCCAGCTACCGGAAACAACTGACAGACACCCGGGCAGCGGCTGTGATTATCAGCCCGGATCTGGCTGAGGAAGTGCCCTCAGCAGCGCTGATTCTGGCCAATCCCTATCTGGCATTTGCCCGGGTCACCCAGTTGTTTGATAACCGCCCTGTAACCCCGGCCGGGATTCATCCCTCAGCAGTTGTTGCGGCAACCGCTGACATCGGGCAGAACGTGAGAATCGGCGCCAACGCTGTGATCGGTGACAACAGTCACATCGGTGATGGCTGTGAGATCGGTGCCGGCAGTGTGATCAGTGAACACTGTGTTCTGGGTAAAGACTGCATTCTGAACGCGAACGTTACCCTGTACCATGATGTGGTACTGGGTGAGCGGGTGCGTATTCACTCAGGAGCAGTGATCGGGGCGGACGGTTTCGGCTTTGCGCCGGATAAAGGCTACTGGCATAAGATTGCCCAGCTTGGTGGTGTCAGAATCGGTGATGATGTGGAAGTCGGCGCGAATACCTGTATTGACCGGGGCGCGCTGGGGAATACCGTCATCGGCAATAATGTTATTCTGGATAACCAGATTCAGATCGCACATAACGTGAAGATCGGAGATGGTACGGCCATCGCGGCATGTGCCGGAATAGCAGGCAGTACGACCATTGGTAAGCACTGCACCATTGCCGGATCGGCGGGTATTGCCGGACATCTGACTCTGTGTGACGGCGTTCATGTGGCTGCAATGGCCCTGATCAGTAAATCCATTACTGTGCCAGGTGCTTATTCCAGCGCCACAGTACAGATGCCGATGAAAGAATGGCGGCGTAATGCTGTGCGTTTCCGACAACTGGATTCTATGGCCAAACGGCTGCAACAGTTAGAAAAAAGCCAAGAAGGTGATGCCTGATGTCAGCGGACAGTATTCAGAAGATTCAACAATTATTACCACATCGTTATCCGTTCCTGTTGGTTGACCGGGTCAAAGAGGTTGATCTGGATGGTGCAGACGGCGCGGTTATCCGTGTCCTGAAAAATGTCACCATCAACGAAGAATTTTTTAATGGTCATTTCCCCGGCCATCCGATCATGCCAGGCGTACTGACGCTGGAAGCCATGGCACAGGCCGCAGGTCTGCTCGGGTTTGCGATGCTGGGAGAGAATAAGAAACCGACCACACTGTATTACTTTGCCGGAGCCGATCACGTGCGCTTCAAGCGCCCGATTGTGCCGGGAGATCAGGTTATTCTGGAAGCACGTTTCCTCAGCGGACGCCGTGGTATCTGGAAATTCGACTGCCGTGCACTGGTCGATGACGAAGTAGTCTGTATGGCGGAAATAACCTGTGCGGAGCGCGAACTGGAGCAAGCATGATCGACCCAAGAGCCATTGTTGATCCGTCTGCGAAAATCGGGGCCAATGTAGAAATTGGCCCGTTTTCTATTATTGGCCCGGATGTGGAAATCGGGGACGGCACTGTTATTGGCCCGCACGTTGTTGTCCGTGGCCCGACGAAAATCGGCCGCGACAACCGTATTTTTCAGTTCGCCAGTATCGGCGAAGAGTGCCAGGATAAAAAATACGCCGGTGAGCCGACCACTCTGGTCATCGGCGATAATAACGTGATCCGTGAAGCCTGTACCTTCCACCGTGGCACAGTGCAGGACAACGGCACCACCATCGTCGGCAGTCATAACCTGTTTATGGTTAATGTGCATATCGCCCACGATTGCATTATCGGTGATAACTGCATTATGGCGAATGACACCAACGTCGCAGGCCATGTAAAAGTCGGCGACTGGGCTATTCTCGGCGGTGCCACTCAGGTGCATCAGTTCTGCATGATCGGCGCGCACTCCATGTGTGGCGCAGGTACCGTGGTGCTGAAAGATATTCCGGCTTATGTCATGGCGCTGGGTTATCCGGCGGAACCACACGGCATTAATGCCGAAGGTCTGAAGCGCCGTGGTTTCAGCAAAGACAGTATTATGCTGGTGCGTAAAGCCTATAAAACGCTTTACCGTCAGGGGCTGACACTGGCCGAAGCGCTGGAAGAACTGACCCCGGTGGCGGCGCAGGATGATGCTGTACGCCTGCTGGTGGACAGCCTTAATCAGGCCACAAGGGGCATTATCCGATAAATGCGTATTGCTATTGTTGCCGGTGAAACCTCGGGCGATATGCTCGGTGCCGGCCTGATCCGCTCCCTGCGCAATATATACCCGGATGCTGAATTCGAAGGCATTGGTGGCCCGCTGATGCAGGCGCAGGGTTTTCACAGTTTTGTCCCCATGGAGCGTCTTGCAGTCATGGGGCTGGTGGAAGTGCTCGGCCGTCTGTTCGAGCTGCTTAAGGTCCGCCGTAATCTTATCAAACGCTGGAAAGCGAATCCGCCGGATGTCTTTATTGGCATTGATGCGCCGGACTTTAACCTGACACTGGAAGAAAAGCTGCGTGAAGCCGGTATTAAAACTGCGCATTACGTCAGCCCGTCCGTGTGGGCGTGGCGCAAGAAACGCGTCTTCAAAGTGGCCCGCGCCGTTGATCTGATGCTCACGCTGTTCCCGTTTGAAGCCCGCTTTTACGAAGAACATGAAGTGCCGGTGAAATTTGTCGGTCACCACCTGGCCGATAAAATCGCCTTTGAAACCCCGGTTGGTCCGGCACGTGACGATCTGCAGCTGGACGTGAACCGGCCGGTGGTCTGTCTGATGCCCGGCAGTCGTGGCAGCGAAGTGCAGCGGCTGGGGAATCTGTTCCTTAAAACGGCCGAACTGATGCTGCATAAACGCAATGATCTGCAGTTTATTATTCCGGCCGCATCCGTTGAACGGCGTAATCAGATTGAAGATATTCTGGCCAGCTATCCGGTGAACCTGCCGGTAAAAGTGGTGCTCGGTCAGTCACATACCTGCATGACGGCAGCTGATGCCGTACTGCTGGCATCCGGCACCGCTACGCTGGAAGCCATGCTGCTGAAAAAGCCTATGGTGGTCAGCTATATCGTTGCCCCCCTGACTTACCACATTCTCAAACACCTGGTGACGCAGCCTTATCTGGCGCTGCCCAATCTGCTCGCCGGACGCGAAGTGGTGCCGGAATATATTCAGTATGAAGCCACCGCGGAACACCTGGCAGAAGCCATGCTGGTGCGGCTGGAAGATTCCGCCGCCATGCACCAGCTGCATGAAACCTTCCTCTTTATTCACCGCCAGCTGAAGCGGGATGCCGATAACGAAGCTGCCAAAGCCATTGCAGCACTGTTGGACGCCCGTTAATGGCAGAGCTGATTGCAGCAGAATTTGCCCTGCTGGAGCAGGGCATTCCCTACTGTGGTGTGGACGAAGCCGGTGCCGGCCCGCTGTGCGGTGACGTGGTAGCGGCAGCGGTGATACTCGACCCGGCCAACCCGATTGCAGAACTTAATGACTCGAAAAAGCTCAGCGAAAAAAAGCGCGAGCGTCTGTTCGATGAAATCCGCGAAAAAGCACTCGATTTCTGTATTGCCCGTGCCACGGTGGAAGAGATTGACCGTCTTAATATTCTCAACGCGCGCATGCTGGCCATGAGCCGCGCCATTGATGGTCTGCAATTGCCCTGTCAGCATGCCCTGATCGACGGCAACAAAGCCCCGCAGACTGCACTGGATACCACCACCATTATCAAAGGTGACAGCCTGGTGGCGTCTATCTCCGCTGCCTCCGTGCTGGCCAAAGTACAGCGCGACCGGGAAATGCTGCAGCTCGATGAACAGTACCCCGGCTACGGCTTTGCCAAACACAAAGGCTACGGTACCAAAGCACACCTGGAAGCGCTGCGTGAGCTGGGGCCCTGTGATATTCACCGCCGTACCTATGCACCGGTCAAAGCCCTGCTGGGCGGGGCCGGTGACGAGTAACCCATTGAGACGAAAACCAGCAGTGCTCAGGTTTCTCGCAGAATTACCTTCTGAGAGGTGCGTTGTGATTCTGCGCCGGCCAAAGACGTTAACCGTTTGCTGCGGAATCAGTGAGGCGGGCGTCAGTCCGGCTATGGCCCGGTTGACAGCTGACCATGGCTAAGCAATGATCAGTCCATGACGACTTATCCCGCACACCCATCTTTCCGGATTATTACCATCATTCCATAGGAATGGTGGGTTTTGCTGTGTAAGCTGTTTTAAACCCGCCCAGGAGGCGGGTTTTTGCTGTCAGCTTTCTGGGTTTTCACTGAAGCCACAGGAGGCAAGATGAAAAAAGTCGCAGTATTCGGCAATGCCGGCGGGGGTAAATCCACGCTGGCGAAACAGCTGGCCGCGCTCAGCGGTCTGCCATTGTATCCGCTGGATAAAATACGTTTCCGGCCGGGCGGTGAGGAAATCCCGCATGAGGACTATCTCACTATCCATGCCGGCCTGCTGCAACAGCCGGCCTGGATCATCGATGGTTTTGGTACTGTGCCGACCGCCTGGGCGCGTTTCGCTGCCGCCGACACCCTGATTTATGTTGATCTGCCGCTGCTGACTCATGCGCTATGGGTGACAAAGCGCCTGTTGAAAGGTCTGTTTGTGAATCCGGAAGGCTGGCCGGAAAACAGTCCGCTCTGGAAAGGAACGCTGAACAGCTACAAAGTGCTGTGGCTGTGTCATAAAAAACTGACGCCGGCTTACCGGCAGCTGGTTGTTGAGGCGGGGGCCGGGAAGACGGTTTACCATTTAAGGTCGCCGGCCGACATCCGCCGTTTTCTGCAGCAGCTGAGCCGGGCTATCTGACCCGGGCACGGTGCAGACGTGCCGGGCGATTATTTCCGCCGCCGGCGCCGTCTGTCGGGCTTATTACCACCGCCATCGTCACTGTGATCAAAAAAGCGCAGACCACCGCCGGCTTTGCCGCGTTGCTGGCGCGTGGCTGCATTACCCATGCTCTGACCGGAGGCGGGAATGGTTTTCTGTTTTTCCTTTTTCGGCTTCTTTACCACCTGTCCGGCAGCGGTGGTCTGCGGCACCCGGTGCTGTGGTGCGAAACCGGGTTCTTCCCGCCGCTCAATAATCTGACCAATCAGATTTTCAATCGCCGCCAGCTGATTGACTTCATCGGCACAGACCAGTGACACCGCCGCGCCGAGATTGCCTTTGCGGCCACTGCGGCCGATACGGTGAACATAGTCTTCAGCGTTCACCGGCAGTTCGAGGTTGATAACCAGCGGCAGCCTGTCCACATCCAGTCCGCGGGCGGCAACATCGGTGGCGACCAGAATCTGCACCTGCTGGTCGCGGAATGCCTGCATGGCGGCCGTGCGCATGGCCTGGGATTTTTCACCGTGAATACCGGCCACTTCATAACCGGCGTGGCGCAGCTGGTTTTCCAGCTCATCGACGCTGTTGCGGGTTTTGACGAAAACCAGTATCTGCTGTTGTGCCTGTTGTCCGATCAGCTGCAGCAGCAGTTCATTTTTACGTTTTTTATCGACCGGAATCAGCCACTGGCTGACGGTAGCGGCCGCGCTGTTGGCGGCGGCGATGGTAACCTTGGCTGGATCGCGCAGGATGACAGCCGCCATGTCGGTTACTCGTCCGGAAAAGGTGGCGGAGAACAGCAGCGTCTGGCGCCGGCGGGGCAGGGCGCAGAAGAGTTCATCCAGTTCATCAGCAAAGCCCAGGTCGAGCATACGGTCAGCTTCGTCGAGTACCAGTGTCTGCAGCTGGCTGAAGGTCACAGCATTATTGCGGTACAGGTCGAGCAGCCGTCCCGGTGTGGCGACCAGAATATCGGCGCCTTTGCGCAGCGCCATCATCTGCGGGTTGATGCTGACGCCACCATAAATGGCGTAGCTGTTCAGTGGCAGACCCTGGCTGTAATTCTGCACTGCTTGCAATACCTGTTCGGCCAGTTCCCGGGTAGGCACCAGAATCAGGGCGCGCACACGGTTACTGCTGACCCTGTCAGCGGCCAGCAGCTGTTGCAGCACGGGCAGGGTAAAAGCCGCGGTTTTGCCGGTGCCGGTCTGGGCGGCGGCCATCAGGTCGCGGCCTTTTAAGATCAGGGGAACAGCCTGCTCCTGTACCGGCGTAGCCTCGTGGTAGCCAAGACGTTCAAGGTTACCGAGCAGTTCAGGGATCAGGCTGAGGGCACTGAAGCGGGTCATGGTTATTCCGGAATCACAGGCAGGGGCGTGCAGTATAAAGCACTCTGCCTGTGTCCGCTGCGGCCGCTGACGGTCAGTGGCCGGACTTGCGCGCCAGGGCGTAGGTATCGTGGCGCAGACGCTCACGCAGTGCGTCGTTGTCAGCGAGCTGGGCCAGCACTGGCCACTCAATGCGTTCGCCGATGCCGAGCTGAATGGTGGAATTACGTTTTTTCAGGAATTCCGCCGGAATGCGCAGCGTACGCAGGGCCGGGTGAACCTTGCCCAGCATGTGGAAGCTGCGGCTGTTATGGCCGTGGAAATACACCGGGATCACCGGTACTTCCGCTTTGCGGATCATGCGGATGCTCGACATGGACCATTCGCGGTCAGCAATGCCGCGCTGGCCCCGGTACCAGGTGGATACTTCACCGGCCGGGAACAGGCCGAGGCCGTTGCCCTGTTTCAGATGGGCCAGCGATTTGCGCATCCCGCCCATGCCTTTGGGACCGGAGCTTTCAAACGGGTTAACCGTGATAAACAGATCGGCAATCGGCGCGAAGTAACTCAGCAGGAAATTGGCCACGGCCTTGAAATCCTGACGTTTGCGGCCGATCAGCAACAGCAGGATAACGCCATCAAGAAAGCCGAACGGGTGGTTGGACACCGTGACAAACGGGCCTTCATCCGGAATCGCGCTGAGCAGGGCCTGCTCGTCGTAGTCAATATGGATACTCAGATAGTCGAGGGCTTCTTCGATCATATCCAGTCCCTGCTTCTGTTCCAGCTGGCCGTAGATCCGTGTCATGGCCGGCCCTTTCAGCAGGCGCAGCAGCAGCTCCAGCCGTGCCGGGCTGAGTCCGGTGGCTTTCAGTAATCCGGGACGGTCAAACAGCTCCATAGTTGTCGGTCTCTTTTCTGTTCGTATAGTGCGCTGCCGTTCAGTGGCATAATGTCGCTTCAGATGACCACTATATGACCGAAATGCTACAGAAATTTGATGTGATCGTAATTGGCGCCGGTGCGGCCGGGTTAATGTGTGCGGCAACGGCAGGGCGGCGGGGCCGTAAGGTGCTGGTGCTTGACCATGCAAATAAAGCCGGCAAGAAAATCCTGATGTCCGGTGGCGGCCGCTGCAACTTTACCAATTACTATGTGGCGGCTGAGCGTTACCTCAGCCATAACCCGCACTTCTGTAAGTCAGCACTTACCCGCTATACCCAGTGGGATTTTATGGCGCTGGTGGACAGGCACGGCATTCCTTATCACGAGAAGAAGGATGGCCAGCTGTTCTGCGATAACAAGGCCAGCGATATTCTCACCATGCTGCTGGATGAGTGTGAGCAGGCCGGGGTGGAAATCCGGCTGCGCACGGAGGTGCAGGATATTCGCCCGCACACGGATGATTTATACCGTTATCTTCTTGAGGCCGGAGAGGTAACCTGTGCCTGTCAGTCGCTGGTGATTGCCACCGGCGGGCCATCCATTCCCACGCTGGGGGCCAGCGGGTTCGGTTATGACATCGCCCGTCAGTTCGGGCTGCAGGTATACACACCGCGCGCCGGACTGGTGCCTTTTACCCTGACCGATGTTAACCGTCACCTGTCTGAAGCACTGAGTGGCACCGGACTGGCGGTGGAGGTCAGTTGTAACGGCCGCAGCTTTACTGACGACATGCTGTTCACCCACCGCGGACTCAGCGGTCCGGCCATGCTGCAGATTTCCTCTTACTGGCAGGCCGGTGATGAACTGCTGATCAATCTGCTGCCTGCTGTCGATGTGGCGGCGGAACTGCGGGCCGGTCAGCATCAGCGGCCGAAACTGTCACTGAAGAACTGGCTGGCGGAAAAAACAACGCAGAAATTCGCCGCCCACTGGCTGGCCGGCAGTGCGGAGGAAAGCGTGACCCTGGCGCAACTCAGTGGCAGCAGCATGGATAGTCTGGCTGCCGGCCTGCATCAATGGCGTGTGCGCCCGGCCGGAACTGAAGGTTACCGCACGGCGGAAGTGGCGCTGGGCGGTGTTGATACGGATGAGTTGTCGTCAAAAACTCTGGAGTCGAAACAACATCCGGGGCTGTTTTTTATCGGCGAAGTGGTGGACGTTACCGGCCATCTGGGGGGCTTTAACTTTCAGTGGGCCTGGTCCAGTGCCGTGGCTGCCGCCGCGTACGTCTGAGACACTGTGTATGAGCCGCTGCGGTTACAAAATTCAGTGAAATTTCCGGTGAGCACCGGCTGGTTACAATAGCGGCACTCACCGGTCAGACAGAATAATCATGACTATTGATTCGCCTGTTCCTGCCTTTTTACAACTTTTCCTGCACAGATTCCGCGCCTTCATAACGAACTGGAACTTAAGACCATAAGCCGCCGCCGCCGGCCCTCACTGGCCCGGCGGCTTGTCTAGACTGAGCTTAACCGGAATGAGCGAGGTCGCCCGCGATGCTGCATGAAGCAACCGACAAAAGCGGAACAGGGTATATCCCACGGGTTCTGCTGGTGGATGATGAAGCCAATGTGCTGAAGGCACTGGCCCGCACCCTGCGACAGGAGTCGGTGGCTATTCTGACCGCTCCCTCCGGTGAGGATGCGCTGGCGGTGATGCGCGAGCAGCCGGTGGATCTGCTGATCAGTGATATGCGCATGCCGGGTATGTCCGGCGCCGAGCTGCTGGCTGAGGCCGCACAGACATGGCCGCATACCCGCCGGGTGCTGCTGACCGGTTACGCGGATCTCGAATCCACTATTAAGGCGGTGAATGAGGGGCAGATTTCCAGTTACCTGAACAAGCCCTGGAATGATCTTGAATTGAGGCGGGTGGTCAGCGACCTGCTGCAGGCGCGGTTTCTGGAGCTGGAAAATGCCGCTCTGACGGCAGAACTGGCGACCAAGAATGCTGAGCTGGAAAACCTTAACAGCGCACTGGAAGCCAAAGTCCGTAAGCGGACTGAGGAGCTCAGATACAGTTACGAACACATGGTGACGCTGGCCTCCAGTCTGTCGGCCCAGCGCGATCAGAACGGTGGCCGCTCAACCCTGCTGGACGCCCTGATGGCGCAGGAAATGGCCAGCCTGCTGGGCATGACCGAGGAAGAAACCGACGCCCTGCGTAAAGCCGTGATGCTGTCCGGGCTGGGGCGGCTGGGCTTCACCGATGCCATGCTCAGCAAGCCCTACTGCGATTACGATGCGCAGGAACTGCAGCAGTTCCGTCAGTGGCCGGTACTGGCCGAGGCGGCACTGTTCGGGGTGCCGGCACTGGCTGTGGCCAGCGATTACATCCGCCATCAGTTTGAACGCTTTGATGGCAGTGGCTTCCCCGACGGGCTGGCCGGCGAACGGATTCCACTGGGCAGTCGCATTCTGGCGGTGGTACGTGATTACAGCGACTGGATTTCCGGCCGCTTCAACGGCGTTGAATGCAACCCGCTGCAGGCGCGGCATGAAATCGAAGCCATGACCGGCAAACGCTACGACCCGCAGGTGGTGGAAGCCTTTATCCGCGTGGCCCGCCATTACCAGCACAGCCATCTGAATCAGAATGAAGCCTGCATCAGCAGCCAGGCGCTGAAGCCCGGCATGGTACTGGCGCGGGATCTGTTCAGCGCGCGTGGCATGGTACTGCTGAAAAAACATCACCGGGTCGACCACGACATCATTCATAAAATGCAGCATCTGGAGCAGCTGATGGATGAACCACTGGAGATCCATGTTTACCGTGATCCTCCGCCAGCGGCCACCGACAGTGAGGGCTGAAAATGAAAGGCATCGTATTCGACATCCTGCGCGATATGGTGGAAGAGCAGTACGGCCTGGAAGGCTGGAACGCCGTGCTGGAAGAAGCCGGCTCGGATGGTCTTTATATCTCTACCCAGACCTATTCGGACGACAACCTTATGGCGCTGGTGGCGGCAGCGGTAACCATCACTGGCAGCGATGAACGCTCGCTGGTGTTTGCTTTCGGTGAATACATGGCGGCGGAATTCTACCGCCGCTTTCCTGCGTTTTTCGATAACGCCGGCAATCTGATTGATTTCCTGATTTCCGTTGACCGCATTGTGCATATGGAAGTACGCAAACTGTACCCCGATGCGCAGTTACCCAGTTTTGACTACCGCCATGAACGGCCGGATGAGCTGATTATGGAATACCGCTCGCCGCGTAAGATGTGCCGGCTGGCAGAAGGGCTGATCAGTGGCAGCGCGCGCCATTATGGAACCGCAATCAGTATGGAGCACAGCCCCTGTATGCACGATGGGGCGGATCACTGCAATCTGAAGATAACGCTGATGAGGTAAGCCGTGACCGGAGCCGAATACGAAAAAGCCTATCTGCGCGAGAAGCAGCTGCGTAAACAGGCCGAGCAGCTGCTGGAAGACCGTTCACGCGAACTGTATCTGTCGAATGAGCAGCTGCAGGAAGCCAACCGTGCGCTGCAGGAGCAGCAGCGCGCTATGGTGCAGTCCGAGAAGATGGCCTCACTGGGGGTGCTGGCCGCGGGGGTGGCACACGAAATCAATAATCCGCTCGGCTTTATCTGCAGTAATTTCTCCAGCCTGGTGGAAGGGCTGCAGGACATTCAGCGCTTTCTGCAGCAGGCCGATCAGCAGATCAGCGGCGGCGATACGCTGGAGCAGGTCCGCGACGGCTGGCGTCAGGGTCTGATGACCTTTGATATCGACTACCTGCTCAGCGATTATCAGAACCTCGCCCTCGAAACCATCGAAGGGCTGGAGCGGGTCAAACAGATTGTTGCTGACCTCAAATCCTTTACCCGCCAGGACGGCGGCAGGAAAAGCGCAGTGGATGTGAATGACTGTCTGCGCGCGGCATTGAATATTCTCAATAACCAGACCAAATACCACGCCCGGGTGGAAACCAGTTATGGCGAGCTGCCGGAGATTCAGGGCTACTTCGGCAAGCTCAATCAGGTGTTTGTAAACCTGATCGCCAATGCCAATCAGGCGGTGGATGAGAATGGCCTGATCCGGGTGGCCAGCCGTGCCGGCGACGGCTGGGTGGAAGTTGAGGTCAGCGATAACGGCCATGGCATCGCCGCCGAGCACATGCAGTACCTGTTTACGCCATTTTTTACCACCAAACCGGTGGGCAAGGGCACCGGCCTGGGCCTTTCCATCTCTCACAACGCGGTGCAGGATCACGGCGGTGAGATTCTGGTCGACAGTGAACCCGGGCAGGGCACGACCTTTACCGTCAGGCTGCCGGCTGACGGGGCCTGAGGGCAGGTCTGCAGGGCGGCGTTGCCGGCCCGGCAAACGATTTTTCCTACATTCATCTGAGAAATATCAGATATAGACGTTATTGATTTCAATTATGGGGATGAAATCAATAGTATTCCCCTGCAAACAACGTCAGGCCCGCAGCCATTGCGGCTGTCAGGACAACGTCACCCACCCAAAAATGAAGGATTGACTCATGTCATACCAAGACGAAATCAAAGCTGCAGCGGCAGTACTCGACAAAGCAGGTGATTCCTGGTCTGCCATTCAGGCTGAATCTGTTGCCCGTATGCGTCTGCAGAACAAATTCAAAACTGGTCTGGACATCGCTAAGTACACCGCGGGCATCATGCGTCGCGACATGGCTGAGTTCGACAAAGACAAAACCAAATACACCCAGTCTCTGGGTTGCTGGCACGGCTTCATTGGTCAGCAGAAGCTGATCTCTATCAAGAAGCACTTCGGTACTACCGAACGTAAATACCTGTACCTGTCCGGCTGGATGGTTGCTGCTCTGCGTTCTGACTTCGGTCCTCTGCCTGACCAGTCCATGCACGAGAAAACTGCCGTAGCTAACTTGGTTCGTGAACTGTACACCTTCCTGCGTCAGGCTGATGCTCGTGAACTGGGTGGTCTGTTCCGTGCTCTGGACGCTGCACGCGCTGCTGGCGACGCTGCTAAAGAAAAAGAAATCGAAGCTCAGATCGATAACTACGAAACTCACATCGTACCTATCATTGCTGACATCGACGCTGGTTTCGGTAACGCTGAAGCGACTTACCTGATGGCCAAGCAAATGATCGAAGCCGGCGCATGCTGTCTGCAGATCGAAAACCAGGTTGCTGACGAGAAGCAGTGTGGTCACCAGGACGGTAAAGTAACCGTACCTCACGCAGACTTCCACGCCAAACTGCGTGCTCTGCGTTATGCATTCATGGAACTGGGCGTAGACGACGGTGTTATCGTTGCACGTACTGACTCCGAAGGTGCTGGTCTGACCAAAGAAATCGCTGTGGTTAAAGAAGTTGGCGATCAGGGTGACGTTTACAACTCCTTCCTGGACGTTGAAGAAGTTGCTCCGGAAGACACTGCTGAAGGCGACGTACTGATCAGCCGTAACGGCAAACTGGTTCGTCCTAAGCGTCTGGCTTCTGGTCTGTACCAGTTCCGTCAGGGCACTGGCCAGGAACGTTGTGTTTTCGACTGTATCGAAGCCATCAACGCTGGTGCTGACCTGCTGTGGATTGAAACTGCAATCCCGACTGTTCACGAAATTAAAGCCATGATGGACGGTGTACGTAAAGTTCACCCGGATGCGAAACTGGTTTACAACAACTCTCCTTCCTTCAACTGGACCCTGAGCTTCCGTCAGCAGGTGTTCGATGCATGGGAAAAAGAAGGTAAAGACGTTTCTGCATACGACCGTACCAAGCTGATGTCTGCTGACTACGACGGTTCTGAACTGTGTCAGGAAGCTGACAAGCGTATCCAGAACTTCCAGGCTGAAGCATCACGTGAAGCGAACATCTTCCACCACCTGATCACTCTGCCGACTTACCACACTGCTGCGCTGTCTACTGACAACCTGGCAAAAGAGTACTTCGGTGAAGCAGCGATGCTGGGTTATGTTGAAGGCGTACAACGTAAAGAAATCCGTCAGGGTATCGCATGCGTTAAACACCAGAACATGGCTGGCTCTGACATGGGCGACGACCACAAAGAATACTTTGCTGGTGAGAACGCTCTGAAAGCCGGTGGTGCTAAGAACACTTCTAACCAGTTCAACAACATCTAAGTTGAATTGATTAGCTGTTCTTAAGAGAGGCGACCTTCGGGTCGCCTTTTTATTGTCTGTGGTTCAGAGTGATCCCCAGCAAAGGCTTTGCTGGTGCCTCTTATAAAAACCAGCTCTGAAAGCCGGTGGTGCTAAGGCCGGAAAACTGCGTCCTGCGTTTCCGGCATTTCCGCCATCCATGGCGGTCAACACTTCTAACCAGTTCAACAACATCTGATTGTTGCTGACACGTTAGTGTTCTGAAAAAGCGTCCTTCGGGGCGCTTTTTTGTGCCTGAAAATCAGAGCACTCACCAGCAAAGACCTTGCTGGTGCCTCTTATGAAAACCAGCTCTGAAAGCCGGTGGTGCTAAGGCCGGAAAACTGCGCCCTGCGTTTCCGGCATTTCCGCCATCCATGGCGGTCAACACTTCTGACCAGTTCAACAACATCTGAGTGAATTGATTAGCGGTTCCTGAAAGAGGCGGCCTGCGGGTTGCCTTTTTGGTCTCTGATATGAGCCGGCAAAGGATTATCACGGGCAACGGATGCCACTTTCTGTGCCGCTGGTGCTGATATCGGCGACTTTGGTCGGGAAGTGACTGCTTTCAGTACAAAAGATCACCCATCCTGACTTAAAATGCACTCAGATGGCGCGGCCTGTTGTTTACTGAGTGGTTCGTTTATGAACCGCGCGGCATCTGACTGATACGCAGTTTACCGATCTGAACCGCTGGGCCCAGAATCAGGAGCCTTTATGTCGTACCGGGAACCCCCGCACCGCCGCAGCGTGCTTAAGGGGCTGCTTCTGATAACCTTTGTCAGTGGCTTACTTTTCTTTATTCTCAACAGCCAGCGCGGCCTTTATGCTTTGGCCGCACTGGAGCTCGGGGCGGCCCTGTATTCGCTGGCTCTGTACCGCGTGGCAACCCATACCCGGCATCTGGACGCCTGGATCATGGCGTATCTGCTGCCGTTTCTGTCGATCATGATGTTTGCCCTGGCGCAGCCCAGGGCATCGGATACGGTATTTGTCTGGGTATTTCTGATTCCTCAGATTTCCTATCTGCTGACCGGCGTACAGCGTGGCTTTGTGATTACCGGGGTCTATTTCCTGGCCGCCATTTCCATTTTCTATTACCGTTTTCACGATTCTGCCAGTCTGTCACCGGTGTCAACGGCCAACTTCATTATCTGCGCCATGGCCATCTGGAGTTTTGCTCACCATTACGAGCAGGGGCGGGAACGTTTCAGCCGGCGCCTGTTACATATCGCGGAGCGTGACAGCCTGACCGGCCTGCTGAACCGTATGCGGCTGGCAGAAATCGTCAGTTCAGAAATCCGTAATGCCGAAACCCGTGGACAGACGGTGGGCATGATTCTGCTGGATCTGGATCACTTCAAACAGATCAACGACAGCTATGGCCATCCGGCCGGGGACAATGCACTGATTTATGTCGCCGAAAAGCTGCAGTCGGTGGTACGGAAAACGGATTACATCTTCCGCATCGGTGGCGAAGAGTTCTGCATCCTGTTGCCGGGAGCGGACCTGGATGGTGCAGGTGAGGTGGCCGAATCCGCCCGTCGTGCTCTGGAGCAGGGCGGTCTGAATGTCGCCGGCACGCCGGTTCCTTTTACCGCCAGCTTTGGCGTGGCGGTCAGCGGGGAGGATGGAATGGATCTGGGGGCACTCTACCATGCGGCGGACGAACGCCTGTATATGGCGAAGGCCGCGGGCCGTAACCGGGTTGTGGCGGATGATATTTCCCCGCTGCTGGTGCCGGGCTTTCCATCCTGAGTGCCACTTCCGGCTGCGGTATTCTTCTGTAAAACTCTGGTGCATCCGCTTTCCTGCTGTGCGTACTTTTGGTGCGCACTCCGGCTGTTTTCGGTATTCTCACGTCTCGCTGAAATGAGGATCAGGCGTAAGAGCACGGGCTGTGCTCCGGGTTTCTACTTTATTTGGCCTTTCCTGACCAATTGGCCAAGTTATTGCTAAAGTCAGAAGTCACAAACGATCGTTTTAAAAACCTGTCCGTCAGTGACCGGAAAACACAATGGAGAGATATATGATGAAAAAACAGAAAACCTGGCAACGCTGGCTGGCTTCGGCTGCCGTCGCAGTGGGAATGGGCGTTGCTGCCTCTGGCGCGGTTGCCGAAGATCCGACCAAGGTTGGTTTTGTCTACATCGGCCCGGTTGGTGATTACGGCTGGACCTATGAGCACGACCGTGCCCGTAAAAAGGTTGATGAATACTTCGGTGACGACGTGGAAACCACCTACGTTGAGAAAGTGCCTGAAGGTGCTGACGCTGAGCGTGTGATCCGTCAGCTGGCCCAGAGCGGTAATGACATCATCTTCACCACCTCTTTCGGTTACATGAACCCGACTGAAAAAGTGGCCAAGCGTTTCCCGAAAGTGATTTTCGAGCACGCAACCGGCTACAAGCGTGGTAAAAACCTGTCTACTTACGTACTGCGTACCTATGAAGGCCGTTATGTTTCCGGTATCGCTGCCGGCATGATGACCAAAACCAACACCATCGGTTACATCGCGTCTTTCCCGATCCCGGAAGTTATCCGCGATATCGATGCGGTATACATGGCTGCCAAGTCTGTGAACCCGGACGTGAAAATGAAAATCATGTGGGTAAGCACCTGGTACGATCCGGTTAAAGAAAGCGAAGCCGCTAATGCCCTGATCGACCAGGGTGTGGACGTTCTGCTGCAGCACACTGACTCCCCGGCTCCGCTGATGGCGGCTGAGAAGCGTGGTGTGAAAGGTATTGGTCAGGCATCTGACATGAGCAAATTCGCACCGAATGCACACATGTTCTCTATTCAGGATGACTGGTCTCCGCACTACATCGACGTGATCAAGCAGTACAAAGCCGGCACCTGGAAACCACAGGATTTCTGGGGTGGTTTTGCTGAAGACATGCTGGTGGTTGCTTCCGTCAACGACAACCTGCCTGCTGACGTGAAAGCCAAAGTGGCTGAAGCTGAAGCTGCTATCAAATCCGGTAAGTTCCACCCGTTCACTGGTCCGATCAAAGACAACCAGGGCAACGTTGTGGTACCGGCTGGTCACACTCTGACAGACGAAGAGCTGGCTGGTGTGAACTGGTATGTTGAAGGGATTGACGCTACCATTCCGAAGTAATTTCACCCGTTTTCAGGGTTTTGGCGGAACGGGTTCTCCCGTTCCGCCTGCAGGGAAGCCAGACCATAAGAGCCTTGATGCCCCTCTTGGTAAGAGAGAATACCCTCTTGGTAAGAGCAAATACCGGCATTTCCTTTCCGGCGCAGGAGAGGGACGTCTGAACTCCGCCCATGGAGCAGACGCTGAATACACTGAAAAAGGCCTTTGTTATGACATCTATACCCGTAATCGATATTTCTCCTCTCAGCAGTCCGGACCGTGAATCCTGGGCACCCGTCATCAGCGAGATTGACCGTGCCTGCCGTGAAATCGGTTTTCTGGCCATTACCGGCCATGGTATTTCCGAACAGCAGCTGGAAAGCATGTTTGACCTGTCACAACGTTTCTTTGCCCAGCCGATGGCGGAAAAAGAAAAGATTGAGATGGCGAAAAGCAGCAACCACCGTGGCTGGGGCAGCTATGGTGCCGAGCAGCTGGACCCGGAAAAACCGACTGACTGGAAAGAAACTTTCGATATGGCGCTGGATATTCACCCGGAGCACCCGGTTGTCAGTGAATGTCCTGCACTTTACGGCCCGAACCAATACGGTGACATGCCGGGGTTTCAGCAGCAGATGAACCAGCATTACAGTCTGCTGATGAGCGTAGCCCGCCGCATGCTGAAAGCGATGGCGATTGCGCTGCAACAGCCGGATGATTTCTTCACCCGCTATTTTGAAACCGAACACGTATCGGTACTGCGTTTTATCCATTATCCGCCACGCCCGGAAGGTCAGGTGGTACCGGAAGACGCCATGGCTGCCGGTGCCCATACTGACTATGGCTGCATTACCCTGCTGGCACAGGACGATGTGGGTGGTCTGGAAGTGCTGAATAAAGACGGTCAGTGGATCAGTGCACCACCGGTAAAAGGTGCGCTGGTGGTGAACATCGGTGACCTGATGCAGCGCTGGACCAACGATCTGTACCGCTCAACCTCGCACCGTGTACGCAACCTTGCCCCGGGCAAGCACCGTTACTCAATGCCGTTCTTTGTTGAGCCTAAGTACGATACCCCGGTGACAACGATTCCGACCTGTATTTCTGCCGATCATCCGGCGAAATACGATCTGGTCACCAGTGGTGACTGGCTTCTGTCCCGTTTTGAAGCCACCTACGCATACCGTCAGAAAGAATCAGCCTGACGGAATAAAACGCGGCACTCAGGTGCCGCTTTTATTATTGGTAAATACAACGAAATAATCCGGATATTATGACTGCACAAACTGTTTCCCTGCAGGTGACACGGCCAGACGACGTCGCTGATGAGCATTTTCTGAAAGCCCTGCCCAAAGCCGAGCTGCATCTCCACCTGGAGGGCTCCCTTGAGCCTGAGCTCATGTTTCAGCTGGCTGAACGTAATGGTATCGACCTGCCGTATGCCAGTGTGGAAGAAGTGAAAAAAGCCTACGACTTTACCAATCTGCAGTCGTTTCTGGATATTTATTACCAGTGTGCGGATGTGCTGCGGACTGAGCAGGATTTTTACGATTTAACCTGGGCTTACCTGCAGCACTGCCATGATGAAGGTGTGGTACATGTTGAACCCTTCTTTGATCCGCAGACGCACACCGACCGTGGCATTGATATCGGTACCGTGATTAACGGCATTACCCGCGCCTTAGACGACGGGCAGCAGGCATTCGGCATCAGCAGTGGTCTGATTCTGTGCTTCCTGCGTCACCTGAGTGAAGATGAGGCCTTTGCCACACTCAATCAGGCGGAACCTTATATTAAACATTTTATCGGTGTTGGTCTGGATTCCTCGGAAGTCGGTAATCCACCGGAAAAATTCGCCGAAGTGTTCGCCGAAGCCAGACGCATGGGGCTGAAACGCGTTGCTCATGCCGGTGAGGAAGGCCCGGTCGCTTATATCGAAGGGGCACTGGATTATCTTGACGTGCAGCGTATTGACCACGGTGTGCGCTGTACCGACAGCGAAGCCATGATGAAACGTCTGCAGGCAGAACAGATGCCGCTGACGGTGTGTCCGCTGTCCAATACGCGCCTGAAAGTGTATGAGCACATGAGTCAGCATCCGATTCTGCAACTGCTGGAGCGCGGACTCTGTGTCACCGTGAATGCGGATGATCCGGCCTTTTTCGGTGGCTATCTGCTGGCCAATTACACCGCGCTGGCGGAGCATCTGGGCATGACCCGGCAACAGGCCGCCCGCCTGGCCGGTAACAGTCTGGTTGCGTCTTTTGCTGATGACAGCACTAAAGAAGCCTGGCTGCAACAGCTGCAGAAGGCGTGTGAATAAACAAAAAGCGGGAGTTCCGGAAACCCGGAACTGATGAAGGAACGCCGGGAGGCGAAATCACAGAACTCCCGAAAAACCGGGCTGCTGACAGCCCGGTGCACTGGTTTATGCAGCCGCTGTGTTACCAGCAGGGGCCTTTTTCCGCTTCCATCTTACGTACCATGGCATCAAAGAATTTGACGGCAAAGCCGCTGTCTTTGATCAGCATCTGAGTCAGGTCGGCACATTTCTGGCTGATGGCTTCTTCCAGTACCACATCGTCACCACCCAGGGCACCGGCCGTCACCTGAATTTCTGCGGCACGCTGTACGGTCCACAGCAGGAAGAAAGTACGTTCAATATCCATTTCACCAACGGCGATGCCGTGATTGCGCAGCACCAGAATATGCTTGTCGCCGAGGCTGGCCAGCATACGGTCTTTTTCATCCTGGAACAGGGTGATGCCTTCAAAATCATGGTAGCCGACACGACCGTACAGCTGCGCACCATAAAAATCATTATGGCTGAAGCCGGCTTTTTTCATGGCAATGGCAGAAATCGGGTTGGTATGGGTGTGAATCACACAGTGCATATCATCGCGGGCTGTGTGCAGCGCGCCGTGCAGGGCAAAACCAGCCGGGTTGGCATCGTAGGGTGAATCATCCAGCTTATTGCCATCAACGTCGACCTTGAGCAGGTTTGCCGGGGTAATTTCGGTGTAATTGAGGCCGAACGGGTTAACCAGATATTCGCCTTCCTGTTCCATCAGGCGGGCAGAAATATGATTGAAAATGGTTTCGGTCCAGCCAAAGAAATCCACCAGGTGATAGCAACGTGCCAGCTTGATACGCAGGGCCCATTCCTCTTCACTGATATGCTCAGGACGGTTCATTGTGTCGTTCATGATAGTCTCCTTTTACGGGCTTACAGGCCCTTTAATCCGGCTCTGCTGGCCGGGAATTTTTTAACACAGCCCTCAGGCTGACTGCTGTTCGGCAAGAAAATCGGTTAATGCCAGTACGGAACGGGTTACCGGCATCTCCAGCCCGGCTTTGGCTGCCAGTTCAGTAACGGCATTACCGATGGCAGCCAGTTCCAGCGGATTGCCGGCATCAAAATCCTGCAGCATGGAGGTGCGTACGGCGCCCATGCCGGCGCCCATTTCCATAATGGTCTGCGGATCAAAACGGATGCGTGCACCATAAGCCGCAGCGGTCAGCAGGACTTCATTCAGAATTCTGCGCACCAGGGGGCTGAGGCGGTTATCGGCATACAGTTGTTCCAGCGTACCACGGGTCAGGACGGATAACGGATTTGAGGTCAGGTTGGCGGCGACCTTGGTCCAGATCTGATCACGGATATTGTCGACCGCGCGGGTTTCAATTCCACAACCGCCAATCAGGGCCTGTACCTGTTGAAGACGCCCGCTCATGGTGTGATTTATTTCACCAATAATCAGCAGGTGCGGATTACTGGCCCTGACCACTCCGGGGGCCTCGCGTGCTGCGGTAATAAATACCACGCTGCCGATCAGATGATGGGCCGGTACCAGACGTTGCAGTTCGCCGTCAGGGTCAACGGCACGGATGACGTCGTCACGGAAGCGGCTGTCGGTTTCCTGAAAGTACCACCAGGGAATGCCGTTCACGACCGGAATGATGATGGTCTTTTCCTGCACCATAGGTTGTATGGCACGGATAACGGCCGGCAGCGCATGAGCTTTGGTGCACAGCAGAATCAGATCCTGTGGGCCAAGTTCTGCGGCCTGATCCGAAGCCTGTACGTTCGCATGAAAGGTGCCGTCCGCGTCGGTCAGGGTAATGCCGTTTTTACGCAGGCTGGCCAGAGTCTGTCCGCGGGCAAAAACATTCACCCGGTTACCGGCCGCTGTCAGCCGCGCGGCCAGGGTGCAGCCGATGGCACCGGCCCCTGCAATACAGATACGCATAATGATATTTCCCGTGAAAGCGGCAGGCTGAACGACCAGCCTGCCGCGGGCTTCAGCTCGACAGAAGTTCCTGATGTTTGCTGGCCAGACCGAGATACGCTTCGATCACTTTCGGATCATTGGCGAGATCGGCGGCATTGCCCTGCATGGCAACATTGCCGCCTTCAAGTACGTAAGCGTAATCCGCCACGCGCAGGGCCGCGCGGGCATTCTGCTCAACCAGCAGAATGGAAACCCCCTGACGGCGCAGGTCAGCAAAAATACGGAAAATTTCGCGCGTAATTAACGGCGCCAGACCGAGACTGGGTTCATCCAGCATCAGCAGGCGTGGTTTACCCATTAATGCCCGGCCGATGGCCAGCATCTGCCGTTCACCACCGGACAGGGTACCAGCCAGCTGGTGGCGCCGTTCCCACAGGCGCGGGAACAGACTGTACACTTCTGCCAGCGTGCTTTCATAACTGCCGTCGCCTTTGCGGTAACGCATAAAGGCGCCCAGCAGCAGGTTGTCTTCCACGGTCATGGTGGTAAAGAGTTCGCGTTTTTCCGGTACCAGACCCAGACCTTTGCCAACCATGATTTCGACATCCGGATTAATATACAGATGGCCGTCGAAATTTACCTCGCCCTGGCTTTTCAGCATGCCGATGGCGGCTGACAGCAGGGTGGTTTTGCCGGCGCCGTTAGGACCGATCACGGTGACGATCTGACCTTCGCGGACCTGCAGGCTGACGCCGCTGACCGCTTCCACTTTACCGTAGGAAACATGGAGATCCTGAATATCCAGCAGCAGTTCACCGGCTGTGGTTTTTTCTGCAGTTGTAGCCGTCATCATTCGGCACCTCCCAGATAAGCTTCGAGTACCGCCGGGTTGGTCTGAATTTCCTGTGGCAGGCCTTCGGCAATTTTTTCACCGAATTCCATCACCACAATACGGTCGACCAGATTCATCACAAAATCCATATCGTGTTCGACCAGCAGAATGGCCATGCCTTCGCTGCGCAGTTTATCCAGCAGTTCCGCCAGTGCCTGTTTCTCTTTCAGACGCAGGCCGGCAGCCGGCTCATCAAGCAGCAGCATGCAGGGGTCAGCACACAGGGCACGGGCGATTTCCAGAATACGCTGCTGACCGAGCGCGAGACTGCCGGCTTCTTCGTACAGGTAGTCACCGAGGCCGACGCGGATCAGCTGGCGTTCTGCTTCTTTCAGCAGGCTGGCTTCCTGAGCGCGTTCGAGATGCAGGGCCGAGGAAATAATGCCGCGGTCACCGCGCAGGTGAGCACCGATGGCCACGTTTTCCAGTACCGTCATCGTTGGCAGCAGTTTTACGTGCTGGAAGGTGCGGCTCATGCCGAGGCTGGCCACCTGACGGGAGGAGATGCCCTTCAGGCTCTGACCACGGAACAGCACTTCACCTGAGGTCGGGGTATCCACGGCAGACAGCTGGTTGAACATGGTGCTTTTACCGGCACCGTTCGGGCCGATCAGGGCCAGAATTTCCCCGGCGTGAACCTGCAGGTTCATTTCTTTGTTGGCCACCAGACCACCGAACTGACGGGTTACGTTGCGGGCTTCCAGAATCAGATCGCCTTTTTCCGGCTGGGTACGGCGTGGCAGATCAGGGGCAGCGGCGTGTTTATCCGTGGCAGCCGGTAACAGTTTCTTCTTCGTTTTCAGGCTGGCCGGCACAAAGTGCATCAGGATCGGCCACAGGCCGCCCGGAGTTTTATGCATAATAAAGACGATCAGCAGACCGAAGACGATGGTTTCGTAATTTCCTTTATCACCGAAAATAAATGGCAGAATATCCTGCAGCCACTGTTTCATCATGGTCAGCAGACCAGCACCGAGCAGCGCCCCCCAGACGTTGGCAACACCACCGATCAGAGCCATAAACAGGTAGTCGATACCCATGTGCAGGCCAAACGGGCTGGGGTTCACAAAGCGTTGTGCGTGGGCATACAGCCAGCCGGACACCGCAGCAAATACCGCGGAAATCAGGAACACAATCAGTTTTGAACGGAAGGTGTTCACACCCATGGATTCCGCCATCAGCTGACCGCCTTTCAGGGCGCGGATAGCACGGCCTTCACGGCTGTTGAGCAGATTCTGGGTGATGAGTACTGCCAGCAGCAGAATGGCCCAGATCAGATAATAAATTTCTTCGTTCTTTTCCAGTGCAAAACCGAACACGGAAATCGGTGGCAGATCACTGATACCGGAATGGCCACCGAGATTTTTCATGGTGCCGAACAGGTAATACAGGGAAATACCCCAGGCAATGGTACCCAGTGGCAGATAATGGCCGGACAGGCGCAGCGTCAGGGCTCCGAGAATCAGTGCCACGGCCGTGGTCAGCAACACTCCGGCGATCAGCGCCAGCCAGGGTGAACCGGCAGCCCATTCGAGCCAGACCGGGAATTGCTGGGTGGCGGTGAAATACGCACTGGTATAGGAACCCAGGCCAACAAATGCCGCCTGACCAAAACTGGTCATGCCGCCGACACCGGTCAGCAGCACCAGACCGAGTACGACCAGAGCGTACATGCCGATGTAATTCAGCAGGGTAATCTGAAAAGTCGGTAATACCAGTGGTGCCACTGCCAGGAGGGCAATAAATCCGGTAATCACATAACGGGATTTCATTCTTCGTCCTCCACATGATGGCTGGTCAGCGAGCGCCAGATCAGGAATGGAATAATCAGGGTAAAGACAATGACTTCTTTATAGTCACTGGCCCAGAACATGGAAAAGGCTTCAACCAGACCCACACCAACGGCGCCGATGGCGGCCAGCGGGTAACTGATCAGGCCGCCGATAATGGCGCCGACAAAGCCTTTCAGACTGATGACGAATCCTGAATCAAAATAGAGAGTGGTGATGGGGGCAATCAGAATCCCTGACAGCACACCAATAAAGGCCGCCAGAGCAAAGGTGGCTTTACCGGCAAAATCCGGCGAAATACCCATCAGCCGTGCGCCCATGCGGTTAACAGCAGTCGCACGCAGGGCTTTACCGTACAGAGTGCGTTCAAAGGCGAGGAAGAGGAATACAATCAGGGCGATGGAAACAATAATGACCCACAGGGTCTGGCTTTTCAGCATCACACTGCCGAGACGGAATACCGTATCGGAAAAGGGTTGCGTCCGTCCGCCTTCCGGGCCGAACAGCAGCAGGCCAATACCGACCATGGCGACGTGAACAGCAATCGACACAATCAGCAGCACCAGTGGCTGGGCAGAGGCAATGGGCTGGAAGAACAGGCGGTACATCATCGGACCGACCGGCACCAGCAGCATCATAGTCAGAATGACCTGCAGGAACATCGGGATTTCACTCAGTGTCAGTAACTGAGTCAGTGCCACCATGGCGCCGGCGTACGCAAGTTTCAGGATAATCCACTGCACCTTACGCAGGTCGTAACCATTTTTAAGCAGGTTCCTGATATCGAGCGCACAACCGATCACAATCATAATCAGCAGCAGCCAGACCACGCCGGTGCTGCGGCCACTCTGAAAAGCAGCCATGGTCAGTGCGCCGTAAGTAACGAATTCACCGAGCGGGATCAGCAGAATCCGCGTCACGGTAAATACCAGAATAATGGACAGAGCCAGCAGTGCGTAAATAGCACCATTGGTGATGCCATCCTGACCCAGCAGGACGGCGATTTGAAAATTCATGTTCAAGCCCTAACAAATTGACAATAGGATCGGGGCAGCGCGGAGCCAATCCACGGCCCGGCGCTGCCTTTTTCTGCCGTCACCGGCAGAAGGCCTGAGTCAGCTATCCTGCCTGGCCGGAATGCCGTTACGGCCCGGAAATTCCGGAGCCAGTGCCCGGGCATTCGGCATTTTCAGCCACAGACGCAGCAGGCGGCGTTTCAGTTCAGGATCATCATGGTCTTCAAAGCTGGTTCTTGAATGCATGACGGTGTAATTGTTGGCGAACTGGATATCGCCGGGTTCCAGCATCATATCCATGCGGATGGCGTCGTCGTGAATAATGGAATCAATCAGATCGAGCATTTCCAGTTCGACTTTTGACAGAGATATATTGCGGATTGCCTGACCATCTTCGATGTATTTACGCAGGTAACGGCAGGCGAGCTTGCCGTTGTGGTAACTGAAAATCGGCGACAGGCTCGGCAGTTCTTCACCCAGATGATTGAAATAAATCGGACGGTAAAGCAGGCCGGTATATTCCGGGTGTTTGGTGAGAATTTCGTTATAAACCGTTGCCGCACTGACCAGGCTGCTCAGACCACCACTTTTCGCTTTGCGGATGGATAACAGGCCAACCACATCCGACAGGTCAGTGTGGTAGGGCAGGTAAGCGTTGGTTTCATAGACGCGGGTATTGCGTTCAGACGGATCGCCGACACTGGTGACTTTACCGATCATCTCGCCTTTCGGGTTCTGACTGACCGGGGTGCCCATGTGCAGGCCGATACCATAATAAACGGTCTGCAGATCTTCTTCGCTGTAGCCGGTTTTGCCAAGACCGCGGATTAATACAAAGCCACGGCCGTTTTCCAGCTCTTCAGAGAAGAAAGCGATATCTTCTTTCAGCTTGCCGCTGACCGGAAAGTCTTCAGCAGTGATCGCCGGCACCTGAGCGCCGCGGGATTTGCAGAACGCCAGACTCTCGGCAATGCAGGCCAGACTGTCATCGGACAGATAAAAAATCCAGGAGTCGTCTTTCACCAGATCCTGTCCCTTCCAGGCAACAGAATCAGTGATCGGGGTTTTCAGAATAATGCTCATAGTGTTCTCCGCTCGTCGGCTGCTGATTATTTCAGCAGCTTCCACTGGCCATCTTTAACGGTAATCATCACGCGTCCGCGTTCATCAAAACCGCTGTGGTCTGCCGGAGTCATGTTGTATACGCCCTGGGTTGCGGCCAGTTCGCTGGTGTTTTCCAGTGCATCGCGCAGGGCTGCACGGAATTCTTTGGTGCCTGGTTTGGCGCTTTTCAGGGCAACCGGAATAGCGTTCTGCAGCAGCAGACCAGCGTCGTAGACATTGGCACCAAAGGTCGCCGGTGCGTGACCATACAGAGCTTTGTAATCATTCACGTATTGGGTAGCGATTTCTTTTGATTTGCTGTCCGCAACTTCATCCAGTACCAGCATCAGGCTGGCTGCCAGTACGGTACCTTCAACTGCTTTACCACCCAGTTTCAGGAACGGATCCAGTGCGGCACCATGAGTCTGGTACATGCGACCCTGGTAACCCTGTTCTTTCAGTGTGGTCTGCGGCAGTACGGAAGAGCTGCCCGGTGCGGCGACCAGAACGGCATCCGGGTTAGCCATAAAGACTTTCAGAGCCTGACCGGTAATGGAAGTGTCCTGACGCTGGAAGCTTTCTGATGCGGTGATTTTAATACCGGCTTTTTCTGTCAGGCCGGCCATCACTTTGGCCCAGTTTTCACCATAAGGGTCGGCAGTACCGATCATGCCCAGGGTTTTGATGCCGTCTTTCTGCATCTGCTCAACCAGAGCTGAAGCAATCAGGTCGTCATTCTGGGTGGTTTTGAATACCCATTTTTTCTGCTCTGTCATCGGCAGAACAACGGCAGCACTGCCGGTCGGGGCCAGCATGGGCGTGCCGGAACCGGCCGCGAACTGAATCACACCCATGGCGCTGGCGGTACCGCTTGGCCCGATGATGGCGTCGACCTGCTCGTCATTAATGAGCTTTTTAAATGCTTTAACAGCGGTGCTCGGATCGCTGCTGTCATCCAGGTTGATGTAAGTGACTTTCTCTCCGGCGATGGTGGTCGGCAGCAGGGGTACGGAATTTTTCTGCGGAATACCGACCAGGGCAATCGGCCCGGTGGATGAGGTGACAACGCCGACTTTGATCTCGGCCTGGGCCACAGAGCAGGCAAAGGTCGTGGTAAGGGCGACTGCAGAAAGTAATTTTTTAGACAGCATGACGGTC
Organism: Pseudomonadota bacterium; assembly: GCA_030145845.1. Taxonomy (GTDB): domain Bacteria; phylum Pseudomonadota; class Gammaproteobacteria; order Pseudomonadales; family Oceanobacteraceae; genus Venatoribacter. Next base: position 190,698 of record JAIXHJ010000006.1, on the reverse strand, counting down.
TCCGAATGGGGCAGGGCGTTTCTGTTCTGTGGTTGCCGGTGCGGAGCACGGTTACAACCTGGGATCCCTGCGCGCTGAGTTTTGTCCTGCCCGGATGAGCAGGTTGCCGCAGAGGGTTTAGCAGCTCCCGTGCCAGAAGCCGTTGCGCACAAGGAGCGGGCAGAGGGCGTGACGATGCCATCATGACCCTGCTGGAGAGCCATCCGCCGGCTGCTGGAACATGCCTGAGGCGGCATAAATCCACGGCCGGAGGCGGATTGCAGGATTTTACCGGTGGGTAATTTTTGTCATTTTTTAACGTTAAAAAGTGATTAAAAATCGCATTAAAAAACTTGAAATGTAAACTTTGCTGATGGCTATAAACCGCTTTATTTGTGTGGTTTTATTTTATGCTTGTTTTTCGTGATTATTAAAAAATTATATAAAAAACAATAACTTGAGATTATTTGTGGGATCATTTCCAGATAATTAAGCCTTCTGTTTTTTGCACCAATAACGATCTTTTTTGATCTGCGTGCACCAAAATATTAATTGCAAAAATAATTGAAAATTAAATTGACTTTGAACGCTTGTCTGTGGATTTTAGAAAAAACGCAGACACGGACTGAGCGGTTTTTCCGCTGCGTTTCTGTCCGTGACTAATACGAGGTAAGCGTGCATGTCGATTGTTGTTGAATCTCTCAGGCTGGGTCCGGCCCAGGCGCCGACCGTCATGGTGAAAGACACCATCGACGTTCGTGGCTGCCGTACCCGGGCCGGCAGCCGGGCGCTGGAGATGGCGCCGCCGGCGAGAGAGAGTGCAGAGGTGGTTCAGCGTCTGCTGACTGCCGGCTGGCAGGTCAACGGCAAGACCAATCTGCACGAACTGGCATTCGGCACTACCGGCATTAATCGCTGGACTGGTACCGCAGAGAACCCGCGCTACCCGGGCCGTATTCCCGGCGGCTCTTCCAGTGGTTCTGCCGCCGCCGTTGCCGCCGGCTTATGCGACGCGGCACTGGGCACGGATACCGGCGGTTCCGTGCGCATACCAGCGGCCTGTTGCGGTGTGTTCGGACTGAAACCCACCTTCGGCCGTATCAGCCGCAGTGGCGTGATGCCGGCTCAGACCACACTCGACTGTGTCGGGGTTTTTGCCGCCTCCATGGCACCGCTGCAGGCCGTTATGACCGTCATTTGTCCTGACTTTGCAGCGCAGCCGGCAGCTGACGGCATCACCATTGGTGTTCTCAGTATCGACGGCGTTCATACGGAAATTCAGGCCGCCATCAGTGAGGCGCTGACGCTGTCGGGCTTTGCCCTGACGCCGGTGTCATTGCCGGGAATGGACGCGGCTTACGCGGCCGGCATGACGGTTATTAACCGTGAATCCTGGCTCGCCTGCCGTGAGCTGGTGGCGACGGGGCTGGTCGGTGATGACGTCACCGGGCGCCTGCTGGCAGCCAGCCGCACCAGCGATGAGGAGCTCGCTCATGCCGAACAGGTAAGAGCGGAGTTCAGTGCCGCAACTGACCGGCTGCTGGCGTCCTGCAGTGTGCTGGCGCTGCCGACTATGCCCGATTATCCATTACCGGCAGAGGAGGCGGCCGACACCCGCGCTCTGCTCGGTATGACTTCCTGCGTTCGTCCTTTCAACCTCAGTGGCCACCCTGCGATCAGTATTCCTCTGACGGGTGCCTCGGGCCTGCCGGCAGGCCTGCAGCTGGTGGCTGCGAAAGGGGCGGACGAACAGCTGTGTGCAGTGGCTGAGGTGATTGCCCGCCGTTGTCACAGCAATAAGCAATTTACCCGGAGATAAGAAACTCATGCCCAGTTATCAGTTGGATAAATCCCTGTGGGGAGGCGCTGAATTCGATGCTCTGCTGGCTGATATCCGTCAGCGCAGACAGGAATTTGAAGATCAGCAGTTTGTGTCACAAGACATCGTTGAACGCTTTCAGAAAGCCGGTGTTTACCGCGCCATGGTTCCGCAGGAACTGGGGGGGGATGAACGCAGCCCGGCCGAATTTCTGCAGATGGTGGAAGCGGTTGCGGCCGCGGACGGTTCCGCCGGCTGGGTGGCAAGTTTCGGTATGAATCCGGCTTATCTGGCAGCACTGCCGCTGGATACGGTGAAGAAAGTCTGGGGCGATGGTCCGGATGTGGTATTTGCCGGTGGTATTTTTCCGACCCAGCCGGCCAAACGTGTGGATGGCGGCTTTATGGTCAGTGGCCGCTGGAAATTCGGCAGTGGTTCCATGGGGGCTTCCCTGATCGGTGTCGGCATTCAGCCGGATGATGGTGAACCTCTGCCGCGCATGGCGGTGATGCCGGCGGAAAAAATCCGTATTGAACCCAACTGGGATGTGATCGGCATGGTGGGTACCGGCAGTCACGATCTGGTGGTGGAGGACGTTTTTGTACCGGAAGAATGGACCTTTGTCCGTGGTGGTAAGCCGAATATAGATTCGGATTTTTTCCGCTATCCGAGTCTTTCTTTTGCTGCGCAGGTGCTGTCGGTAACCACCGCCGGTATGGCCCGTGAAGCGCTCGATATTGTGCAGGGTATGGCGGCCGGACGTAAATCAGTCACCGGTGCCCCGAACATGGGCGAACGTGAATATGTGCAGATTGAAATTGCCAGGGCTGAAGCGCGTCTGCGTGCTTCCCGTTCCTTCTTTTACGACACCACCGAAGACGTCTGGAACACCATTAAAGCCGGCGCTGCACCGACGCCGCAACAGGTCAGTCTGCTGCGTCTTTCGACCACGCACCTGACCAGTGAATGTGCTGAATCCATCCGCACTGCCTATCAGGTAGCGGGCATGACCAGTACTTATACCGATCATCCTCTGTGCCGGATTATGCGCGACTCCATGATGCCGACCCAGCACGCCTTTATGGGTGTGATCACCCTGAAAAATGCCGGTGCCATGTTCTTCGGACATGACCCGTTACCTGGTTATCTGTAATCCGATAAGGAGACCAAATTATGAGTGATAAAAAACCGCTGCGTGTACTTTTCTGCATGGGTATTAATCAGAATTTTATGGATGCTCCACGTGAAGAGCAGCTCGAAGTCTGGGCTGCCTTTGGTCAGATGTGGAATGGTATTCATGACATGGAAGGTGTCAGTGTTCTGGGCAACATGGATGACGATCAGAGTATGGTCGGTCCGTCTGATGGTTACCCGTGGACAACCTATCTGCTGGCTGATGTTGCTGATTACGACACCGTGGCAGCCTGCTGCAATTTATTCCGCGCCACCCCGGTGGGTGAGACGCCGTACAAATTGTGGCGCTACTGCAAAGTGGAAGCACGTATCGGCCGTGAACTGATTGTGCAGCGTACCTGATCATGAACGAGCTTGAGCAGCTGCGTCAGCGCGTCAGTGAACTGGAGAGCGAAAAAGCGATCCGTGCCTGCATCAGCCGCTATATGGATTTATGCGATCACCTGAATCCGGCCACGCCGCTGGATGAGCTGGGTAACTGTTTTACCGCCGATGCCTGCTGGCAAGGCAAAGGGGCACGTTACGCCAAAGCGTTTGGTGGTTACGACAGCCGTGACGCGATTGTCGCCATGCTGGCGCAGTACGCCACTGAACCGGCACATTTTTCACTGAATGTGCATTTTCTGACATCTGAACAGATCGTTGTCAGCGGCCATGAAGCCCACGGCAGCTGGAACATGATTCAGGTTTCCAGTTTCAGTGCCGGTGGTTCACACCTTAACAGCGCCCGTCTGGAAGTTGATTTCAGACAGGAGCAGGGAACGTGGCGCATGGCCCGTTTCCAGACCGAAAACCTGTTCAGCCGTCCGGTGGACCACTGGTCCAGTGATGAACGTTTGCCGGTGCCCGGCAGTGACTCTGACGACTGACGATTAATACAGGAATGAATGATGAGTGAATTAATTGCGAAAACAAATATCGGCCAGCAGGCTGCCGGTATGGTGGACACCGAACATGGCCGGGTAAGAAAAGAGCTTTACTCTGACCCGGAAATCTTCGAAGAAGAAATGGACCTGGTGTTCAACAATAACTGGATCTATATCGGTCACGAAAGTGAAGTGCCGGAAGCCGGCAGCTTCAAAACCGCCTTTGTCGGCCGCCATCCGGTGATCATGTCACGTGACCGGAAAATGAATATTCACGTACTGCAGAACCGCTGCCGTCACCGTGGTGCCACCGTCTGTGAAGGCCGCAAAGGCAAAACCAAAGCGTTCACCTGTCCGTACCACGGCTGGGGATATGGTCTCGACGGTTCCCTGCGTGCACTGCCGAAGCCGGAAGAATATGACGGTGTGTTCGATAAAAAAGACATGCCGCTGGAAAGCCTGCGCTGGGAATCTTATCAGGGCATGGTCTTCGCCACCTTCAACAAAGATATTCAGCCGCTGGAAGATTTCCTTGGCGGGGCGAAAAAGTGGATCGACCTGTTTATGAAGCAGGGCGGTGGCTACCCGCTGAAAGTGCTGGGTGAACACCGCTTTAATTTCCCGGGTAACTGGAAAATTCAGCTGGAAAATACCACCGATGCCTACCACTTCCCGATTGTGCACAAATCCTTTGTGACCTCTCTGGATGACGCCACTGCCGATATTTTCGACTTCCTGGATGGCGAAGGTTTTGTTGAAGATCTGGGTAATGGTCACAGTGTGATGGTGATGATTCCGCAGCTGATTGACCTTGAGGCGGACCTTGATCAGCCGATTCCGGAACGCTTCAACGAGCTGGCACAGGCGCTGCGCGATGAAGGCAAAACGGAAGACGAAGTGAAAAAACTGGTACGTGCAGCGCACGGTACCGGTTTCAACCTCAACCTGTTCCCGAACGTTTCCTGCTCGATGGCGTTTTTCCGTGTTCTGCGTCCGGTATCGGTAGACGAGACCGAAATCCAGCACGTGGCGCTGGGTGGTGAAGGGGCACCGGCAGCATTTAACCAGAAACGTATGCGCCTGCATGAGCATTTCCAGGGACCGATGGGTTTCGGCACGCCGGATGACGGCGAAGCCTGGGAGCGGGTACAGAAAGGCTCCATGGCCGGCACCGACGGCTGGATTCTGGTTAACCGTGGCATGACCCGCCTGCGTACTTCAGAGGACGGTAATCCACAGGGTGCCGTGTGTTCTGAAACCGGTATGCGCGGCGCTTATTACCAGTACAAAAAAGCGATGTCGACGCCGTCTGCTGTGAAATCCGAGGAAAAATAAGTCATGAAATCCAATACCCAACTGCTGGCGCAGGTGACTGAATTCATCGGCTACGAAGCTGACCTGCTGGACCATAAGGGTTATCAGGAATGGCTGACTCTGTGGGAAGAAAAAGGTCTGTATATCGTCCCCACGGATCTGCATGAAACCGATTATCTGGGTACGCTCAATCTGGCGCTGGACGATGCCGCCATGCGTCGCATGCGTGTCGCCCGTCTGGAAAATGGTGAATCCGTATCCGCGGACTCGGTTGGCTATACCGTGCGCATGATGTCACGCGTGCGGGTGCTGGAAGCCACACCGGAACTGGTGACCGTACGTTGCGCCATGACACTGAATGAACTGCGTCACGGCAAGCTGGTGACCTATCCGGGCAATGTTGAATATCAGCTGGTACCGGCGGAAGACGGTTTCACCATTCAGCAGAAAGTTGTGAAGCTGCTGCACGCGGAAGGTTTCCTGCGCACCGTCAGCTTTATTTTCTGAGGAGTCTGCGATGAGCGAAGCAAACAGAACCCATGTGGCGCTGGTAACCGGTGCTGCTCAGGGCATCGGCTTTCATATTGCCGCCCGTTTGTTTGCGGCCGGCTATCGTGTCGTTGTCACTGATATTAATGCAGAGGCGGCAGCAGCAGCTGCCGCCACGCTGGATGCCAGTGGTGAACGCACAATGGCTCTGCCGCTGAATGTGGCGTTACAGCAGGATTTTGAAGCAGCGCTGGCCGCCGTGGTGGAACGTTGGGGTGCATTGCATGTGCTGGTGAATAACGCTGCAGTTACCCGCGCGACGCCGGTGATGGAGATCTCACAGCAGGAATTTAACGAGGTCGTGAATATTAACCTGGGTGGCACCTTTGCCGGCTGTCAGGTGATGTGCGGCTTTATGGCACAGCAGGGTTATGGCCGGGTGATCAATATGGCATCGCTGGCCGGCCAGAATGGCGGCACCTCAACCGGTGCCCATTACGCGGCGTCCAAGGGCGGCATTATTACCCTGACCAAGGTCTTTGCCAAAGAAATGGCCGGTAAAAATGTCACCGTTAATGCGGTGGCCCCGGGCCCGGTTGATTCGCCGATGGTGCGTGAACTGGTACCGGCTGACCGTTTACCGGGGCTGCTGGCCAATATTCCGGCCGGCAAACTCGGCGATGCCGATTTTATCGGTGACGTGGTGGTGATGCTCGCCCGTCCGGAAGCGTATTTCACGACCGGAACCACCTGGGATGTCAACGGCGGTCTGTTTATGCGCTGAGGCATGGCGCAGAACAATAATGAATTACTCCGCCTGAGGCTGAGAGTACTGAAGCAGAAAAACCCGGTATCACTACCGGTGGAGTTAAAAATGAGTGATGAATTGCTGAAAGTGATCGTGCGCAGACGCGAACAGCAGGCAGCTGATGTGATTGCCCTGGAACTGGCCGACCCGGAGGGAAAACCTCTGCCGTTGTTTGCCGCCGGCGCTCACGTTGATCTGCATATCGGTGACGGCATTGTGCGTCAGTATTCGCTGTGCAGTGATCCTGCTGATACCAGTGCCTATCGTCTGGGTATTCTCAAAGACCCGGCTTCACGCGGTGGTTCAGTGGCTGTGCATGAGACGATGCATGAAGGTACCGAAGTGCTGATCAGTGCACCGCGTAACCTGTTTCCACTGGCAGAAGACGCTGGCCATTCCATTCTTATCGGCGGTGGTATCGGCATTACCCCCATGATCGCCATGGCTTATGCGCTGCAGGCTGCCGGTCGTTCATTTGAACTCTGGTACTGCGGACGTTCACGCGCCACTTGCGCATTCCTGGAAGACCTCGCAGCCAGCGGATTTTCTGACCGTGTGAATACCTGGTTCGATGATGAACATGATGGTCAGCGTCTGGATATCGACGGTCTGCTCAGACCGGCTGATACCCAGGGCCATGTGTATGTCTGCGGCCCGACCGGCTTTATGGAGTGGGTGATTGATACCGCTGCGGCTACAGGTTTTGCCGACGATCATATTCACCGTGAATTTTTCCAGGTTGATGTGGAAACCGGCGGTGACAGTTTTGAGGTCGTGGCTGAAGCCAGTGGTGTGACTGTACAGGTCGGTGAGAATCAGACCATTGTTGAGGCACTGGCCGAAGCCGGTGTGAAAATCAAAGTTTCCTGTGAGCAGGGCACCTGCGGCACCTGTCTGTGTGATGTGCTGGAAGGCATTCCGGATCACCGTGATGTATTCCTCACCGACGAAGAAAAGGAAGACAACGATCAGATTCTGGTGTGTTGTTCCCGTGCCAAAAGCCCGCGCCTTGTGCTCGATATCTGAACGGAGAAAAGACCATGATTGATATTCAGTTATTCCGTAACGGTATGGCCATGCTGGGTGGTGCTGTTTCTGTCATTACCACCGATGGTAAAGCCGGCCGTTTCGGCTTTACCGCCACTGCTGTTACCAGTGTAACGGATGAACCACCAACACTGCTGGTGTGCATGAACCGTAAGTCATTCGCAAATGGCCACTTTAAGGAAAATGGTGTGCTGTGCGTCAATGTCCTCAGTGCCGGACATGAGTCGGCCTCTGGTGATTTCGCTGATCGCAATCAGACCAGTGAAGAACGCTTTGCCAAACACAGCTGGACAGACATGGGTACAGGATCTCCTGCGCTGGATGAAGCCGTAGTGAATTTTGATTGCCGTATCAGTGATGTTCACGAAGTGGGTTCTCACACTGTTTTTTATTGCCAGATTAAGGATATCCGCATCGGTGAACGTGCCGAAGGACTTTTCTATTTTAACCGCGCTTATCACAAGATCGGTGAGAGCAAGACTATATAAAAACGAAATTATAAACCTTTAATAAAATATAAAGGTATTTGCTCAGAACTCGCCGGTTACCTTCTCGGGTTCCGGCTGGTTGTGCACGACAAGAACTATAACTGTACTCAACGCAAAAGAGAGATAGAGATATGAAGAAGTTCGTGTATACACGTGGGATTTTAGCTGCTTCATTGGGTTTACTGGTTTCGGGGGCAGTAAACGCAGGCTTTACCGAGGATGATAAACTCAAGATAGGATTGCGGAATTTTTACATTGAGCAGAAAAATATCGGCAGTACAGCCGATACTTACAGCTGGTCACAGGGGGCAGAGGTTCAGTATATTTCCGGTTACACCGATGGTGATGTAAAGTTCGGTCTTGACGCGTGGGTTGATGGCGCTGTTAACCTGGATTCGGAAGGTAACACCGGCTCTTTGCCTCTTGATTCAGATGGCGAAGAAGTGGACAACTACGGTCGCTTTGGTGGCACGTTGAAAGCCAAATATTCCAAAACTGAATTGAAGATCGGTGATCATCGTCCTCATCTGCCAATCGCCTGGGATGACACCAGCCGTCAGCTCAACACCATCTATGAAGGTGCGGTACTGGAATCTTCCGAAATTGAAAACCTGAAAATTACAGCAGGTCGTTTCTGGAAAGCCGTAACCCGTGATTCATCCGACCGTGAAAAATTCTATATGTATGTTACCGATGGTTCTGAGCGTTCAGAAGGCATCGACTTTATCGGTCTGAGCTACCAGGTTACCAAAAGCCTGAAGGCCGATTACTACTACGGTAAAATGAACGACTTCTATCAGCAGCAGTACTTCGGTGTTACTCACATGGCTGGTCTGACGGATACCATCAAACTGAAATCAGAGCTGAGATATTTTACCAACTCTGAAGATGGCAAAGGTTACGCTGCATCCAATGCGCTGTATGGCGATATGGATGTGGATGCACTGGGCATTAAATTCAGCTTCCTGAGCGGTAACCATATGCTGGCACTGAGCTATCAGGATCTGGAAGGTGATTCTTTATTCCCGACGCCTAATGGTTATATTCCACAGCCGTATACTGTTCATTGGTCACAAACCGCCTTTATTTTCCCGGGTGAACGCTCTTACGGTATTCAGTATGCCTATAACTTTAAGGACTACGTACCAGGTCTGAAACTGATGGCCCGTTACATTACTGCAGATCAGATCCATATGGCAGGTGGTACTGATGAGACTCAGTCTGAACAGGACGTTTACATCAGCTACGAAGTTCAGAACGAAACCTTCAAAGGTCTGAAGTTTGACCTGCGTGACATGGTTAACCACCAGAGCTACGGCAACCGTGGCTGGGAGCAGATCCGCTTCATTACCACGTATAATGTTGAGTTCTGAGCACTGCTGCTGATCTGAATTTATGGTTCTCTTTCCGCCGGTGGACAGCTGTCTGCCGGCGTTTTTTTCTTTTACAGCGGACCGATAATCATGAGACGTTTTTACCGCGGCCAGGATATGGCCCGCATTCAGAGCGTAACCGAAATGATGGCCGCGGCACGCCGGCGGCTGCCCGGTTTTGCTGCCGAATACCTGTTTGGCGGCGCTGAGGATGAACTCACACTGGCTGCGAACCGCAACGATTTCAGTGCCATCCGCCTGCACTCCCGGACGCTGATTGCCAATGCGCCGCCGCATCTGCAGACTGAGCTGGCCGGCAGTCGTGCCGCCTATCCGTTTGCCATTGGTCCCAGTGGTTATAACGGCATGCTCTGGCCACAGGCGGATATTGAGCTGGCCCGTGCTGCTGCCAGTCGCGGCATTCCCTTCTGTCTGAGCACGGTCGCCAATGCCTCGCTGGAAGAGGTCCGCCGTGCCGTGCCGCAGGCCGATCTGTGGTTTCAGCTGTACCCCCTGCGCGACAGCGCCCTGAATGACTCGCTGCTGCAGCGCGCCCGGGACGCGGGGGTATCGACGCTGGTGATTACCAGTGATGCGCTGGTGGTGGGTAACCGCGAATGGGACCGGCGTAATTTCATCCGCCCGCGCCAGCTGACGCTGGCCAACAAGCTCAGTGTGCTGCTGCATCCGCGCTGGCTGTGGCGGGTGATGGTGCCGCATGGGCTGCCGCTGATGGGCAATCTGAGTCCGTATCTGCCGGCGCCTGAGCGCACCGCACTGGGATCGATGGATTTTATTGCCCGGCAGCTGGATACGCAGCTCGACTGGGATAAGGTGGCCAGACTGCGCCGTCAGTGGCCGGGGCAGATGGTGCTCAAAGGTGTGCTGAACAGTGCGGATGTGCTGCGCGCGGCGGCCTGCGGTCTGGATGCGGTGGTGATCAGCAATCATGGGGGCCGCCAGCTGGACGGGGCGCCGTCGTCCGTGGCGGCGCTGGCCATGGTGGCACCGGCAGTGAAGGGCCGCATCCGTCTGCTGCTCGACAGTGGTATCCGCCGCGGGGCCGATATCGTCAAGGCGCGGGCGCTGGGGGCTGATGGGGTGCTGCTGGCACGTGCAACCCTGGCCGGCGTAGCCGCCGGCGGTGCGGACGGCGCCGGCCGGGTAGTGGATATTCTGGCGGAGGAAACCGCCCGTTGCCTGCAGCTGATGGGGCACAGTGATGTCCGTCAGCTGCGCCGGGAAGATCTGATTCTGCCGGAGTGGATGTGCGATGGAAGAGAATTCATAAGCTGAATTATTTTCATTGAAAATGAAAATAATTGGCAGGGGAGATAGGGTTTTGTATAGTGCCTCACCGGATCTGTGAACATCTGTACATACATTACGTGAACGCCCCAATGACAAAAACAACCAGGAAGTCCCGCCGTGGCCGCTTTAATCCCGGCAGTGACGAGTTTGAAAAAGAAGAATTCCCGTTTTACTGGCTTGCCCGGGTTCATGGCCGTTACACGCTGGCGATGGAAAAAGCCCTGAAAAAGATCGGCCTGGATATTCCGCGCTGGCGGGTGCTGTTTATCCTCAAGCAGGAAGGGGTTTCCAGTATCACTGAAATTGCCGAACACGCGGTCGCCAAACTGCCGACCATCACCCGTATTATTTACCGCATGAAAGACGATGGCCTGGTCGATACCCGTGCCCGCAGTGATGACGGACGGGTAACGGAAGTGATTATTACCGATGCCGGCCAGCAGGCGATCGAAGCTATTCAGGTGGTTACCGAAGATCTGTTCCGTCAGAGTTTCAAAGGCATTACTGACGCGCAGATTTCACGTCTTAACCGCATGCTGGAATTACTCTTCAATAATCTGCCTGAACACTGATTGACTCTGTTTCCTCCTGCCGTCCGGCAGGAGGAATTCTCTCTCTGCCTCTTCTCTTTTCTGCCGTTCCAATGACCGCATTGGCATGGCTTATTCCCTGTTATTTTCGCCGCCGCAGGTGACTGGCACAAAACGTCAGGCCGGCGGCACGGACAGACAAGAAACCTTTTATTTCTGATCGTTAAATTCTGTTGTTCATCATCAGAATAATGCGCAGAAGAGAGGTTATTATGTCAGCAGAAACGTATGACTATATTATCGCCGGAGCCGGCTCGGCCGGTTGTGCCGTCGCCGCACGTCTGGTGCAGGCCGGTAAACGGGTACTGTTACTGGAAGCCGGTGAAAGTGACGACAGTCTTTTTCATAAAATCCCGGCGACGGTGGTGAAGGTTTTCCAGCAGAAATCCTGGCCCTATATGACGCTGCCACAGGAACACTGCAATAACCGCGAGATGCTGATCGCACAGGGTAAGGTGCTGGGGGGTGGCAGCTCGGTGAACGGCATGATTTATATCCGCGGTCAGAAAGAAGACTACGATGACTGGGTCAGTGAATGGGGCTGCGATGGCTGGGGCTATGAAGACGTACTGCCTTATTTCCGTCAAGCAGAAGCCAATGAAAGTCTGGGTGATCGTTACCATGGTGAAACCGGTGCCGTACCGGTCAGCGAAAACCGTTACCGTCATCCGCTGACCCAGGCCTGTATCCGTGCCTGTGAACAGATGGGCTTACCCTATACCAATGATTTTAATGGTGCTTCACAGGAAGGGGCCGGCTTCTATCAGGCGACGATTAAAAACGGTGAGCGTCAGAGTACCTCGCAGACGTATCTGAAATCGGTTAAAGACAGCCCGCTGCTGACGGTTAAAACGCATGCGCTGGTGAAAAAAGTGAACCTGCAGGGCAGCCGTGCCACGGGTGTGACCTATGCGGTCAAAGGCGGTGCGGATGTGGTCGCTCAGGCGGCAAAAGAAGTCATTATCAGTTCCGGTGCCATCGGCAGTCCGAAAATTCTGATGCTGTCCGGTATCGGCCCTTCAGAAAACCTGAGTAAGGTCGGAATTGAAACCCGTATTGAGCTGCCGGTAGGGAAAAATTTCCACGACCATCAGCATATGTCCGTCAATGCCACCACCAAAGATAATATTTCCATTTATGAGGCTGATAAGGGCTTCAGCGCAGTGAAGCATATGCTGCAGTGGATGTGGTTCCGTTCCGGACTGATGACTTCCAATATTCTTGAGGGCGGTGCTTTTATCGACAGCGAAGGCTGTGGCCGTCCGGATGTGCAGTTTCATTTCCTGCCCATGCTCGACAACTTCGATAATACCCCGGGTGAAAAACCGGAAGCGGAAGCACACGGCGTATCCATCAAGGTCGGCCATCTGCGTTCTAAATCCCGGGGTGAAGTCCGGTTGAAAAGCAGTAATGCAGAGGAACTGGTGGAAATTGACGCCCGGGTTCTGTCGCACCCGGACGATCTGAAAAATCAGGTGCGTGCCGTGCAGATGGGGCTGAAAGCCATGCAGCAGCCGGCACTGAAGCGCATCATTAAGCGTGTGATTGAACCGGATAATATCAGTATTGATGATCAGGCCGGACTGGAAGCCTTTGTCCGTCAGAATGTGAAAACCGTTTATCACCCGGGGGGGACCTGCAAACTGGGTAAATCCGCCCGGGATTCTGTGGTTGATCTGGAATTACGCGTACATGGCATTGCCAATCTGCGGGTGGTGGATATGTCCATCTGTCCGCAGGTACCGAGTGGTAATACCAACGCCGTCGCCATGATGATTGGTGAGCGTGGTGCCGATCTGATTCTGAAAGCCGCGGACTGAGGAGAATATACAGATGTCTGACGTACCGTTAACCGCAGCCGTTAAAGCGTTTCTGGCCCGTCCGCATGGACAGTTTATTCAGGGGAATGCCTGCATCAGTCATGCGGCGCCGCTGATTGACATAATCAACCCGGCCAATGAAGAAGTGGTGGCAGCCGTTGCGACCGCCAGTCGTGACGAACTGAATGCGGCGGTGGCCGCAGCCAAAGGCAGTTTTCAGTCGCTGTGGGCCAATTTTAATCCCTACGCCCGCGGTGTGATCCTGAATAAACTGGCGGATCTGATTGAACAGAACGGTGAGGAAATTGCCCAGCTGGACACCCTCTGCAGTGGTAAATCCATCAACCTTTCACGTCTGTTTGAAGTGCAGCAGAGTGCTGTTTTTCTGCGCTATTTTGCCGGCTGGACCACCAAGATTTCCGGCCAGACACTGCAGCCGTCGTTTCCGTCCATGGCGGGGGAGCAGTACAGCGCCTTTACCCGCCGCGAACCGGTCGGGGTGGTGGCAGCCATTGTGCCGTGGAATTTTCCGCTGATGATCGGCATCTGGAAACTGGGGGCGGCACTGGCCTGCGGCTGCAGCGTGGTGATCAAACCGAGTGAATTTACACCGCTCACCATGCTGCGTCTGGCGGAGCTGGCCAAAGAAGCCGGTCTGCCGGATGGTGTGCTGAACGTGATCAATGGCGGCGGCGATACCGGCCGTCAGCTGATTGAACATCCGGATGTGGCAAAGGTTTCTTTTACCGGTTCGGTGGCTACCGGGAAGAAAGTAAATATGACGGCTGCGGCCGATCTGACCCGCTGCACACTGGAGTTGGGCGGTAAAAATACCGCGGCCCTGCTGCAGGACGCGGATATTGACCGTGCGGTCGCCGGCCTGCTGCAGACCGGTTATATCCATCAGGGGCAGGTCTGTGCGGCCCCGGAGCGGGTGTATGTACATGCCTCACGGCTGGACGAACTGACCGGTAAACTGGGTGCGGCACTGGCCGCGGCACCGGTGGGCTCGCCGCTGGATGAACGTGTGGTGTTTGGTCCGCTGTCGAATAAACCGCAGTTTGATAAGGTCTGTCATTATCTGCAGGTGGCGGGCAGCGAAAGCCGTATTCTCAGCGGTGGGGAAGTGATCGACCGGCCGGGCTATTTTGTGCAGCCGACCATCGTCCGCGCCGCCAGTGCCACCGAGGTGCTGATGCAGGAAGAAACCTTCGGCCCGGTGCTCAGTTTCATGTCCTATGACGAAGACGATGAGCTGCTGGCGCTGATCAATAACACGCCTTATGGTCTCGGCACATCACTGTGGACCAATAATCTGTCGGCGGCGATGCGCATGATTCCGCAGGTGGAATCCGGCACGGTGTGGGTGAACATGCACACCATGGTCGATCCGGCGGTGCCGTTTGGCGGGGTGAAGCATTCCGGCATCGGACGTGAGTTCGGCAGCAGTTTTATTGACGAATACACGGAGGTGAAGTCGGTCATTATGGCCTATTAAGGTCTGTTCCGGCTGCCGGGTCTGTTCTGGAATGGTAATTGCAAATTCATTTGAATAGTAAATTAAATTCTGGAAATTCTGAGTGTATCAGAAGGGCCCGCTATGCCAGATATTGATGTATGGGAAGACCGTGTCAGCCAGATCTGCGGAAACTTCCGCACGACGCGCAATCCACAGATCCCCTTTATCGGGGATATCCAGCGCCGCAATCATGACGGCCTGGAAGTGGCCCATATCCAGACCAATGCCAGCCGGGTGCAGCACCCGGCGGGCAGTCTGCAGAACGATCAGCACTGTTTTCTTATTCTTCAGACCCACGGCACCATGGGCCTGCGCCATGCGCAGGGCGAATTTGTGCTGCGTCCGGGGGAGATGGCGCTGCTGGATTCCGGGCGCCCTTACGACATGCTGCCACAGGGGCTGATGCAGCAGATGTCGGTGCATCTGCCACGCTCGCTGCTGGCACAGGTGCTGCCACGGGACAGTGGCTTCGCCAAGCTGTCACAGGGCTGTATCAGTGGTCAGATACTGCGCAACATTTTGCAGCAGCTGGCCTGCCGTGATGAAGCTTTTGGTGCACAGCAGGGGGATGGTCAGGCGTTGCAGAGTGCGCTCAGTGCGCTGCTGCATCCGGCACTGAAAACCCTGACCGACGCTGAAGACGGGGCACCGCTGCGGATGCTGGCGGAGCAGCATATCCGCCGTCTGTTGCCGGATTACCGCCTGACGCCGGAACGGCTGGCCGAAGAAATGGCGATTTCCCGCCGCAGCCTGTACCGCCTGTTTGAAAGCGAAGGGCAGAGTCTGTCACGTTATATTCTCGGCCTGCGTATTGAACGTGCGGCTGCTGAGCTGAGTCTGGATGCTGAATCGTCCGTGACCGAGATTGCATTCCGCTGGGGATTTTCCGATGTGTCGCGCTTTTCCCGCGCCTTTAAGCGCCTGAAAGGAATGTCGCCGCGCGAATGGCGGCAACAGCCGTTATCCAGTCTGCCACGGTCCGGTCAGGACTCAGCCGGCAGCAGATAATCAACAATATCCGCCATCAGCTGATTCGCCTGTGCGGCATGGCGGGCGATGCCGGCGTCGATCTCTGCGGCGCTCTGAATGCCGGTCAGCGGCTTCAGTTCCTGCGGGAAATGGGTCAGCAGATAGCGGATATTTTCCGCTGTCATTTCCGGATGACACTGCAGACCGATCACGCGCTCACCCAGTTGGTAAGCCTGATTGGCGCAGGCCGGTGATGACGCCAGTCTGACGGCCCCGGCGGGCAGCGAGAAAGTGTCGTAATGCCATTCCATCACCTCAAACTGCGGCGGGAAACGGAAGGTGCCTTCACCGGCATCCAATCCCTGCAGGGTAAACCAGCCGATTTCCGGCTGCGGATTGCGGCTTACTGCAGCGCCCAGCGCGGCAGCAATAAGCTGACCACCGAGACACAGCCCGAGCACGGGTCTGCCGCTGTCGATCACCGCCCGGATATAGGCTTTTTCTTCTTTTAGCCACGGGTATTGGTCTTCCTCGCCGGCGCTCTGCGGACCACCACAGATCACCAGCATGTCGCTCTGCTCCGGTGTCGGATAAACCGCCGCCGGGTCGGCCACCATAACGCGGTTCAGGGTAGCCTGATGCTGTCGCAGGCGGACTTCGGCGTAACCGGCATCCTCATAAGGGGTGTGCTGCAGAATGGTGACTTGCATACTATCCTCTGGCTGGTTTATTCCGGCGCTGCGGCCGTGTGAGCTGTTATTATCGCTACGCTCAGCTGGCTGGCCAGTGTGAACGTGAAGAATGGCCTGTTGTTTTGTTGCCGGGCTGTTACTCCGGCCGGGTATCAACAATAATCCGGGCATTATATTTTCCGCCGTGAGCGGACACTTATCAGGGAGAAGCCGGTGTTGCTGCGTGGACTGTGTGTACTGTTTATCCAGCTGGTCTGTACTCTGCCGGCGCAGGCCGCTGATCAGCCGCCTGCCCCGTATTCCCTCACCATCTCCGGCGGCGCCAGCCTCGGGGTGTATGAGGCCGGTATTAACTGGGTCGCGGTGGAGACCCTGCGCCAGCGTAATCTGCAGGCCGCGGATCATTACCGTCTGCAATCGGTGACCGGTTCTTCGGCCGGGGCGATTAATGCGCTGATGTCGGCCATGCGTTACTGCATGGCGCCCGGCCATGATGACGAATGGCAGGTCGGTAATAATCTGTTTTACCGCACCTGGAATCAGTCTCTGGATCATTTTCTCAGTGGCCGGGAAGACGATTACGATCAGCTGCAGCTGGCAGACCTGCCGGGTGAGGCCGACGTATTAACTGACTCTCTGTTCGCCCGTAAGCCTTTTATTAGTACGGTACGCCGGCTTAAGGATTATGCCGCGCAGCCGCTGTACCGCGCTGGCTGCCGGCTGCAGATCGGCATGGTGCTGACTCGTACCACACCCCTGAATATCCGCGTACCGGTTGCACCGCGCGAGCAGAATGTACAGATGCAGCGCTTTATCGTGCCGCTTGAGCTCAGCGTGGAAAATGGCCGACTGCAGTGGCGAAACAGCCGCCTGCCGGTGACGCGTGAACGCGATTTTGAATATCTGCTGCTGCCGGAAAATGATGACGGTCTGTTGTCGATGGAGCAGGTTATCCGGGTGGCGATGGCGTCCAGTGCCTTTCCGGTGGCCTTTGGCCGGGTGCATCTGCATTACTGTTTTTCACAGCGCTATGCCAGTCGTGCTGGCAGCAACGGCCGTTGCCCGTCGGGCTACCGTCAGCAGGAAGGTTTTTTTATTGATGGCGGCGTGTATGACAATATTCCGCTGGGCACGGCGGTTGATCTCAGCCTGCAGCCGGGGGAGAGTGAAGAGCGCGGCCGCGGTAATTATCTGTTTATCGACCCGCATCAGACCCGCACCGCGGCATCCGGCTCACTGCTGAATCCACAGCTGAATATGCCCGGCCAGGCGTCGGCGGACAGTGGCGGTTATACCCTGACGGCGCAGCTGAAAGCGCTGATGCCGGTTTTTTACGGTCTGCGCAAACAGGAACTGAACCGTACCCTGCTGAATAAATTCAATACCCACGCCAATGGCGATGGCCGCCGCCTGCTGGTGAGTCTGCGTTACCCACCGCTGACCGGTTATTACCTGCATTATTTCGGCGCTTTTGCCGACCGCGATTTCCGTGCTTACGATTATGCGGCCGGTATTTATGATGGTCTGATGAATACCGTGCAGTATCTGTGTGCTGAACAACATGAACAACAGGACGCAGACGCCTGGCAGCCTGACTGCACCGTGCGGGCGGAAGCACTGGTGGCCATCAGCCGTGAGCTGCTGGGGGAAAAAGAAGATAAAACCTGCGCGGCAGGGGAATATCTGTGTTACATGCTGCGTGCTTTTGCGCTGGATGAGCTGGGCATTGCGGCGCATGGTAATGCGCCGTTCAATGATTATTTCCCGGCCGATCTGCCGCACGATATGTCCGGTTATCTGATTCTGGCCACGTTCCGCTCGCTGTCGGAGCAGGAAGATCAGATTATCGGTGCCAGCATGGATGTGTTTATGGCTGAGCTGACGGTACAGAAAGCACTGTGCGTGGCGCAGGGCCGGTGTGAAGCGCTGGATCAGCCGTTATCTGAACTGTTGCAGGAAACACGGGTGTCACTGCTTGACCGGCCACAGGATTTTGAACAGTGGTCGCGTGAGCGTCTGCGGCGGGCATCCATGCGTCTGCTGGTGATGGAGGAACAGCAGGAAGGCAAAATGGTCACACCGCTGCGTCTGGCAGCGCTGGCATCCAACCTGTACCGCGACGGCAGCAAAAATGTGTGGGCCATCACGTCGGTGCCGGAAGCGCCGTTCTGGTATCACTTCCTGCCGGATCAGGCCGGGCTGGATGCGGCCCAGACCGGGCTGTTTTTATCCTGGACGCCGAGTCCGTCTTTCTGGGTGTTTGACAGCAGTCAGCTGGAAACCGAAATTTCGCTGCACCGGCGCATGTGGGGCAGCTACAGGGATGAACCTCAGTCTTACTATAAACTGCAGATCGGTTACCGGCCGTCGTTTGATCACGTGATTTATTCGTCGTTCGGCATTCATCTGAACATTAACGAAAATCTGGATCACCGGGTGGATGGCAGCGACGGGGTTCTGGGGGATGCCAACCGTTATCTGGGCTGGGAAATATCCACCGGTCTGCTGGGAGATAAAATCCGCCTGTCACTGGGGCAGCGTTCCATTGCCGGCATGCCGGAGCGGCCGGATGCCAACTGGACATTCCGGGTGGCGGTGACGGATCTGGAATCGTTTTTCTATCTGGGCGGACTGAGGTAGTCCGCCCGCAGGCGGGGACGGAACCTTATTTGCCGCCTTTCAGAACATGGCCGATACGGGCCTGGGTTTCGGCGGTGTCGAGCAGACTGCCGAACAGTTCCATTTCCAGTTCCACGGCTTTATGCACACGCTGTTCGTGACCTTCGGCCTTGCCCAGCTTTTTGATCGCGCGGATGGAGTCCTGTGAGTTTTTCAGCAGTTCACGGGCGGTGGCCATGGCGGTTTCCAGAGCCTGACCGTCTTCCACCATGGCGGTCAGCAGACCCCAGCGTTCGGCTTCTTCGGCGCTGAAGAAACGGCCGGTATACAGCAGTTCGTTGGCGCGTTTCGGACCGATGGCTTCAGCCAGCAATACCGAGCAGGCACCTTCGGAAGTTACCCCGATTTTAGCGAACGGCAGGCTGTAGCGGATGCTTTTACCGGCGTAGGCAATGTCGGCGTGCAGCAGCATATTGGCACCGATACCGATGGCCACACCTTCCTGAGCCATGATCAGGGGTTTGCTCAGCTGCGCGAAGGTATCAAAAATACCGCCCACACGTTTTTTCAGTTCACTGATATCACTGGGTGGCAGCAGGTCGGTCAGATCATTACCTGCCGTGAAGCGGCCTTCGGCACCGGTCATGACCACGACTTTTACTTCATCATTGCGGTCGCTGCTCTGCAGGGCGTCAATGATGTCGTCATAGGTCTGGATACGGATGGCATTCAGTACTTTCGGGCGGTTAATGGTGATGACGGCAATGCCGTTATCAATGCTGTAGCTGATGTCCTGATACATGGATAATTTCTCACAAGTGCTGTTCCGGGACGGATAATGGCAAACCCTCCCGTACAGGGCAATGATCAATCTGCACAGATTGCTGTTTGAAGCGGGCGTTCAGGGGGGGGGAATAAGCGCAGCGGCAAGGTGGGCCGGCACCGCTCTGCGGCAGGGCAGAGCGGTGCCAGTGGCTCAGTGTCTGAGAATCACCAGCGCCTTACCCGGGCTGACGCCCTGACCGGTATCGCGCAGCACTTCCACCACGGTGCCGGCCTGATGGCTGGAAATATCGATTTCCATTTTCATGGATTCCAGCACCATCAGCGGCTGCCCGGATTCCACCCGGTCACCGGGTTTGACCAGACACTGCCAGACGTTGCCTGACACATGGCTGTCGATGCTGAATTCATCGTCTGCCAGCGGCCGTTCTTCACCTTCCTCTTCCAGTTCGGTATCGGCTTCATAATGGAAACGGCCGGAGGCTTTCCATTCTTCCAGTTCGGCCTGGAAGGCTTTCTGCCGTTCCTGCTGGAAGGCGTTAATGCCTTCGCCCTGTTGCGCGAGGAACTGTTCGTATTCCGCCAGATTAAAGCGCGTTTCTTCCACTTTAATCGGGTACTGGCCATGCGGGAACTGTTCGCGGATTCTGGTCAGTTCGTCGTGGCTGACTTCATAGAAACGTACCTGATCGAAGAAACGCAGCAGCCAGGGCTGAGTAAATTCCTTCGTCTTTTTATAGCGGTTCCACATCTGCAGGGTACGGCCGACAAACTGGTAACCGCCCGGACCTTCCATGCCGTAAATACACATATAAGCGCCGCCGATGCCGACGGAATTTTCCGCAGTCCAGGTGCGCGCCGGGTTGTATTTGGTGGTCACCAGACGATGGCGCGGATCAACCGGGGTTGCCACCGGTGCGCCGAGATAAACGTCACCCAGTCCCATCACCAGATAGCTGGCGTTAAAGACAATGTCTTTGACCTGATCAACAGACTCAAGGCCGTTAATGCGACGGATGAATTCAATATTATCCGGACACCAGGGGGCATCGGCGCGCACTGACTGCATGTATTTCTGTGCCGCCAGACGGCAGACCTCATCGTCCCACGACAGCGGCAGATGGACGATGCGTGATGGCACTTCGGCGTCTTTCAGGTCACCGAGGTGATTTTCTGCTTCGATGAGTAAATCCAGCACCGCCTGTTGGCTGATGACGGTGGAGTCGTAGTGCACCTGCAGTGAACGGATACCCGGGGTCAGTTCCCACAGGCCGTCCGTCTTCTGCTGCTGCAGATGCTGCATTAAGGCGTGGGCGCGGAAACGCAGGCGGATATCCAGCTGCAGCGGACCGTATTCCACCAGTAAATAGCGGTCACCGGCAGGGCGGTAAATCACTCCGGTCGGGTGGTCAGCGGCGGAAATTTCATGCAGGACCGGGCTGGCAGGCATATAGGTGGTGATGTTAGTTGCTGACACCTGCAGAGACTGCAGGGCCTGCTGTTGTTTTTCTGCCAGCTCCACCGCCGTCTGCTGGCTGACCGGAATAAAACGGATTTTATCGCCGGCACGCAGCTGACCCATTTTCCACAGGTCGGCGGTAATGACGGTTACCGGGCAGACAAAACCGCCCAGGCTGGGGCCATCCGGACCGAGAATAACCGGCATGTCACCGGTGAAATCCACCGCGCCGATGGCGTAGGCATTATCGTGAATATTGGAAGGATGCAGACCGGCTTCACCGCCATCCTGCCGTGCCCATTCCGGTTTTGGTCCGATTAAACGCACACCGGTGCGGCTGGAGTTGTAATGCACTTCCCAGGTGTGAGCGAAAAAAGTGTCGATATCCTGCTGAGTAAAAAACTCCGGTGCACCGTGCGGGCCGTAAATAACGCGCATTTCCCATTCGTGGCTGATGGCCGGCTGCAGTTCTGCCGGCAGTGCCGCGACGGTATTGTCTGTGGCGGTAAAATGCAGAACGTCGCCGGGCAGTAACGCGCGGCCGTTATGGCCACCGAACTGACCCAGGGTAAAGGTGGCTTTGGAGCCGAGATAGTCGGGGCA
Organism: Pseudomonadota bacterium; assembly: GCA_030145845.1. Lineage (GTDB taxonomy): Bacteria > Pseudomonadota > Gammaproteobacteria > Pseudomonadales > Oceanobacteraceae > Venatoribacter. The sequence continues at coordinate 168,956 of JAIXHJ010000006.1, read as the reverse complement.
ACTGAAACCACCGGCCAGCAGCAGATAGGCGCGGGCGCCGGCGTCACTGACGCTGCCGCAGTCGAGCAGATCACCGGCCTGCACTGTAATTGGCTGCCAGAAGGCGAGATCGTGGCTTTCTTCTCCACGGCTGAGGGTTGCAGGGGTCCGGGCGCCGGCCAGCAGTACGGTGGTTGGCGCATGGAATTTCAGCAGCGGGCCTTTGATGGTGATTTCCAGGCCGGCGGCGTTGTCGGGGTTACCGAGCAGACGGTTACCCAGGGCAAAGGAATAACCATCAAACGGGCCGGATGGCGGTACCCCGATATCCCAGTAACCGGTACGTGCCGGTAAATCCTGAATCGTGGTCTGGGTGCCGGCACTCAGCACCTGCACTGAGGTTGGTTTGTGGTTCAGGGTTTTCAGTAGCTGGGTATAAACATCACCGCTCTGTACCCGCTTGTCGGCGAGAATATCCAGCAGATAACGGCGGTTGGTTTCAATACCGTACAGTTCGGTCTGTGCCAGTGCGTCCGTCAATAATTGCATCGCCTGATCACGGTTATCCGCGGTGGTAATCACCTTGGCAATCATGGGGTCGAACAGGGCAGGGACTTCGCTGCCGCTTTCCACCCAGGTATCGATCCGCAGCGCACTGCTCTGCGGCGGGAACTGCACACTGCTCAGCAGGCCGGCGCAGGGCTGAAAATCCTGTACCGGATCTTCGGCATAAATACGCGCCTGCATGCTGTGGCCGCGGGCGGTAAATGCCTGCTCCAGTGGCAGGGGTTCGCCGGCGCCGAGACGGATCATCCATTCCACCAGGTCAACGCCGTAAACCTGTTCGGTGACACCGTGTTCCACCTGTAAGCGGGTATTTACTTCGAGGAAATAAAATTCGTGGCTGCCGGCATCGAAAATAAATTCCACCGTGCCGGCACTCTGATAATTCACCGCCGCGCCCAGACGGGCTGCGGTGGCGTGCAGTTCGCTGCGTAATGCCTCACTCAGACCGGGAGCCGGGGTTTCTTCCAGCACTTTCTGGTTGCGGCGCTGAATGGAGCAGTCACGTTCGCCGAGGGCGATCACGTTGCCTGCACCATCACCGAAAATCTGGACTTCGATATGGCGTGCTTTTTCGACAAATTTTTCTAAAAACACACCGTCGTTGGCGAAGTTGTTAGCGCTCAGGCGTTTCACTGATTCGAATGCCTGAGCCAGTTCCCCGCTGCTGTAGCACAGCTGCATACCGATACCACCACCACCGGCGGTACTTTTCAGCATCAGTGGATAACCGATACGTTCAGCCTCCGACAGGGCGCTGTCGAGGCTGGTCAGCAGTTCTGTTCCGGGCAGCAGCGGGACATGATTGGCTTCTGCCAGGGCGCGGGCACTGTGCTTCAGGCCGAAGGCATCCATATGCTCCGGACGCGGGCCAAGAAAAACGATGCCGGCCTGCTGACAGGCGGCGGCAAAACCTGTGTTCTCACTGAGAAAACCGTAGCCGGGGTGAATGGCTCCGGCACCACTTTCGCGGGCGAATGACAGAATTTTTTCCTGATTCAGGTAAGTATCGGCCACGCTGCCATTGCCCAGGCAGAAGGCTTCATCAGCCTGCTGTACGTGAAGGGAGTGGCGGTCTGCTTCGTGGTAAACCGCGACGGCCCCGATATTCATTTTTTTCAGGGTGCGGATAATCCGGACGGCGATGGCGCCCCGGTTAGCGATTAAGACTTTACTGAACATGGTCCATTCTCACTTGCTGGCGGGTCGTCCCGCCGGAAATTCTGTCAGCCTCCGGTCGTCCGGAGCTGTCATGTTTCTGTGGCTGACGGCTTATTCCCACACCAGCACTTCAACCGGTGTCGGGTTATAGGCATTGCAGGGGTTATTCAGCTGCGGGCAATTGGAAATCAGCACAATGGTATTCATCAGGGCTTTCAGTTCCACGTATTTGCCGGCATCGGAAATACCATCGGCGAAGGTCAGGCCGCCTTCTCTGGTAATGGGCACATTCATGAAGAAATTGATGTTGTGCGTGATGTCGGCTTTATCCAGACCGAATTCTTCGTGTTCGGCAATGGCCAGCATCCAGCTGTCACGGCAGGCGTGCATGCATTTCTTTTCCAGTGAATAACGTACGGTGTTGGACTCGGTGGCACAGGCGCCGCCCAGGGTGTCGTGGCGGCCACAGGTGTCGGCGACAATTTCCAGCAGCGGACGGTTTTCATTGGTCATCAGGACTGAACCGGCAGTGAGATACACATTGCCCTGTTCGCGGATGGTATCCATAGCGCTGTAGCGTTCACTGGGGTCGTCGGCATTGTAAAACAGGGTGTCTGCGGCCTGATTGCCTTCCAGATCGAGAATACGGATGGTCTGTCCGGCTTCAATGCGGTGAATGAAATAATCACCGGCCAGAATTTCCTGACGGAACAGCGCATCGTTCGGGTCGAGGTTGCTTGCTTTGATCATGGTGCTGTGCTCCTCAGGCTTCACAGAAGTTGTACAGGAAATTATTTTTAAAACCGCGCTGGTTTTCGTCGCAGTGGTTTTTGCACGGATCGTCATCGGCGACCGGTTTGGCTCTGGCCAGACGGTAATGCACCGGACGTACCGGGTATTCGCCGGCGGTGTCGAGTGGGTGAGGGCAGGTGTGCAGCACGACCAGGGTATCCATTTCAAAGCGCAGGGTAACGGCGTTACCGGCTCTGGAGGCTCCGGCAATGTATTGCATATTGCCGTCATCATCGGTTTCCACGCGGCTGAACAGATTCAGGTTGGCGGCCATATCCTTACGGTTTAAACCGTACTTCGCCAGCTCTACCAGAAAGCTGTCATAGCCGTTTTTGGTCCAGTCGTTATGCGCTTCCTGATAGGTTTTCAGGGTCCATTTTTTTTCCAGGTTTTCTTTGTTCAGGTTGCCGCACACGGTGTCGTGCCAGCCACAGTCATCTTCAACAATGGAAGCGAAAATGCGACCCATATCGGAATACAGGCAGTTACCGGCCGTCAGTTTGAACGTATGCTGACATTTCAGGGTGTCGGGTGCGTTGTATTTTTCCAGCAGGTCGTAAGGATTAAAGAACAGCATGCCGACATTGGCGCCGCCTTTGACGTCGGTGAGTGTCAGCAGGGTGCCTTTTTTAACCCGCATTGACCAGTGGCAGCCACCGCCCAGTGTATCTTCGTAAACAGGTTCACCCAGCATATATTGGTTGTGCATAACGACTCCTTACCGATTGCCCGGAAAATGAAAAACAACAGATTGCCCGCGCGACAGACGGATGCTGTCCGGACTCTGTGAAGAGAAAAAATATATTGAGAAATAATGCTTCATAAGCGTCCTCTCTGGTTTCACGGAAGCGGATACAACGATGATGGTTTGCCACCATCCTGTTGATCTCCCGGGCTTTTATCCCTCCGTGTAACCTTCCAGTACGCTGCTGGCAGGTCGGTCACTCTCGGACCAGTCACTGATGCAATCAGCCGGAACCCTAGTGCCCTTATTGATGGGTAACTGCTGTCGTTACCCTGTACCGCGTAGTCACCGCCGGCTGCGCCAGCGGTGTTATTAGTATAAAGCGAAGACTGTGCCATTGTGCAAGTCCTGTGCTGACGGGGACCTGGCAGGGGAATAATGTTCTTTTTGTGCACCTTTGGTGCGACATCGGGATCTTTTTGCATTTATATGGTGCATTTAAACTGAAGTGCACCCATCAGCAGCCTGTCAGCCAGGTTTCTTATGTCCGCTTTGCGTTCTGCGCTGCAGACCTGACCCGGCACCATTGTGCTGTGCTCCTGCAACAGAATAAGTGAGATTTTATAACGGCTTGGCGCCGCCTGATCGTTTGGTCAGCTTTTTCCCGGTGGTTTATTTTATTCATGCTGTACCGTCCGGATGGCACGCTTGGTGCTATGACCAGTATTACCAGAATCCAAAACCGTAATACCGGGAGACACCTATGACGATCAAGAAACGCTTTATTGGCTCATTGCTCGCTGGACTGTTAATGGCGGGTGGTGCACTCGCTGAACCACTGAAAATCGGTTACAGCGACTGGCCGGGCTGGGTAGCCTGGGAAATCGCCATTGAGAAGAAAATGTTCGAAAAAGAAGGGGTGGACGTTCAGTTCGAATGGTTTGACTACGTTGCCAGTATGGATGCCTTTGCTGCCGGTCAGCTGGATGCGGTTGCGATGACCAACGGTGATGCGCTGGTGACCGGTTCTACCGGCGCACAGAACGTCATGATCCTGATCAACGACTACAGTGCCGGTAACGACATGATTGTCGGTGCTCCGGGTATCAAGTCGATCAAGGACCTGAAAGGTAAGAAAATCGGTGTGGAAGTGGGCTTTGTTGACCACCTGCTGCTGCTGAATGCGCTGGAAAAAAATGGCATGACAGAGGATGACGTTGAACTGGTGAATGTACCGACCAACGAAACGCCTCAGGTGCTGGCTTCCGGTCAGGTGGACGCAATCGGTGCGTGGCAGCCAAGTTCCGGTCAGGCGCTGAAACTGGTTCCGGGTTCCAAGCGTATCTATTCCAGTGCTAACGAACCTGGTCTGATCTATGACGTGCTGGCCGTATCACCTGCCAGCCTGTCGGCACACAAAGAAGAATGGAAGAAAGTGGTTAAAGTCTGGTATCAGGCGGTGGATTACCTGAAAGATCCGGCGACCCGTGACGATGCCATCAGCATTATGGCGGCCCGTGTTGGTCTGTCAGCGCTGGAATACAAAGGCTTTATCGATGGCACCAAGATCCTGACGCTGAAAGAAGCACTGCCATTTATGAAGAAAGCGGAAGGCTTCAAGTCTCTGTATGGCTCCACGGAAATTGCCGATCAGTTCAACGTCGACAACAAGGTCTACAGCGATAAACAACCGGTCGACAGCTACATTGATCCTTCCATTATGGAATCTCTGTAAGCCGTCTGTCTGACCTGAAATACCTGCGCCGGGTAACCGGCGTTCCCCCTGCTACTGCTTATGTCCATTCATGTGGGCAGGGGGATATACGTTCTGATGTTGTATATAAAGATTGTAAAAGGCACAGCTTATGTCACTGTTTACCGTTAATAAACCACTGGATCGCCGCAGCAGAACGCTTGTTGCTCTGTGCAGCTTCGGCCTGCCTGTTCTGCTCTGGTGCATGGTCAGTTATGTGCCCTTTATCTGGCATCCGGATATGAAGGTGACCGATCCGGGTTCTGTCAGTTATTTCCGTAACGATATGCTGGTGGATAAAGAAATTTTCTATAACGAATCCGCCACCGCTGAAGAAAATGGCACGGCTCTGCCGCAGGGCATTCCGGCGAACCCTGTGTACCTGCCGGCTCCCCACGAAGTGGTTACTGCGTTTTATACCGCGTTTACCACCGAACCCCAGCGCCGCAGCGAAGCCTGGCTGCACGAAAGCCTGTGGAGCAGTATTCAGGTTATTTTCTGGGGGTTTGTGATTTCCTCCATTATCGGTATTCCGCTGGGTATTCTGGCCGGAACCTATGATTTCTTCTCCCGCCTGTTTGAACCCTTTATTGAGTTTTTCCGCTACCTGCCGGCCCCGGCTTTTGGCGCACTCGCCGTCGCCATTCTGGGTATTTATCAGGCACCGAAAATTGCCATTATTTTTATCGGTACCTTTTTTCAGCAGGTGCTGGTGGTTGCCAATACCACGCGCAAACTGGATCCGGCATTACTCGAAGCCGGGCAGACGCTGGGCGCGGGCAACCGCTCCATGCTGTTCCGCATCGTTGTGCCGGGCATTCTGCCCGACCTGTACCGTGATATCCGTATCCTGCTGGGCTGGGCCTGGACCTATCTGATTGTGGCGGAGCTGATCGGTACCAGTTCCGGTATTACCTGGTTTATTACCCAGCAGGCCCGCTACAAGAATTTCGACAATGTTTTCGCCGCCATCATGATGATCGGTATTCTCGGTCTGACCATTGATCTGCTGCTGGCGTGGATTGGCCGTCGTCTGTTTCCGTGGCAACAAAGCAAGTAAATACGTAATTGGAGAGATGTGATGACTGATGTGAATTTACCCGATTACAAAAAGCAGAGCCCGGAAGTCAAAGACCGTTTTGAGCGGCTGAAACAGCGTCCGGTGACCATGGAAGTGAAGGGGCTGACGAAAAAATTCAACGGCCTGCATGGTGAAGTGACCGCGCTGAAAAATATTGATCTGAAAATTCATAAACGCGAATTTGTCTGTGTGATTGGCCCGTCAGGCTGTGGTAAGTCCACCCTGATCCGTATTCTCGCCGGACTGGAGCAGGCCAGTGAAGGGCAGGTGCTGCTCGACGGTAAGGCTGTCAGCAAACCAGGTCCGGAACGCGGCATGGTGTTTCAGGGGTACACCCTGTTTCCCTGGCTGACCGTCAAACGCAACATTATGTTCGGCCTGCTTGAATCCGGCATGGATAAAAACAGCGCCGAGGCTGAAGCGCGCCAGTGGATTGAACTGATCGGCCTGTCGCGGTTTGAAAACAGTTATCCGCACCAGCTGTCCGGCGGTATGAAACAACGTGTGGCCATTGCGCGGGCGCTGGCCAATAAGCCGAAAATCCTGCTGATGGATGAACCGTTCGGCGCGCTGGATGCCCAGACCCGGGCGAAAATGCAGGCTTATCTGATGGAGATCTGGAAGAACATCGATATTACCGTGTTCTTTATTACCCACGATCTGGATGAAGCCGTGTATCTGGCCGACCGTATTCTGGTGCTGAAAGCCAATCCGGGGGAAGTGCAGGAACTGGTGGAAGTGCCGGTACCGCAACCGCGTCATCCGGATCAGTTCCTGTCACAGGAATTTCTGGCGACCAAAAAACATATTGAAGAACTGATTCATCCACCGGCAGAAGAAACCGATGACGATCACCTGAATCTGGTGCGTATGGTGCCGGTTAATGATGATGTAGGGAGTGTATTCTGATGTACGAATTAGCCAGTATGACCTGGGAAGAAGTCGGCGCAGCTGTCAGGTCCGGTGTCCGCACTGCGATTCTGCCGGTTGGTGCCACGGAACAGCATGGCCCGCATATGGGCTGCGGCATGGACAGCGCTATCGCTGATACCCTGTGCCGTAAAGTCGCGGAAAATACCGATGTTTTTCTGCTGCCGACTTTGCCCTACGGCTGTTCAGTCGGTCATTCAAAGCGCTGGCCGGGTACCATAGCGCTGAACCCGAAAACCCTGATTGATGTGATCTCTGATATCGGTGACTGGGTGAAATCTTCCGGTATCCGCCGGCTGGTGCTGATTAACGGCCACGTGACCAATGCTGCACCACTGCGTTGCGCGCTGGAAATTCTGCGTGCCCGCCATGACGACCTGATGATTGCCCTGGTGCATACCGCACAGATTTCAGAGCGGGTGAAAAAGGCCCATCACGACGATGCTGAAGACTGGCATGCCAACCATGCTGAAACCGCGCTGATGATGGCTCTGCACCCACAGATTGTACGTGAAGATAAGCTGCAGCAGGCCGATGACCCGGACCGCACCGAGGGCTGTGTATTCAGCCATCCGGTGAACCGTACCAGTCTGAATGGTGTAACCGGTACCCCCTCTGCAGCAACGGCAGCGGACGGTGAAAAACTGTTCGGCTGGATGTGTGATGACCTGACGGCGGTACTGAATAAAGCAGTGAATGAAGAGCCACCATTAAATCAGAGTTATAACCACAGCATCCTGGAGGATGCTGACGTTTAATGTTTGACAGGGCGCTTGTCCCTTTACTGGTCAGCCGTGATCTGTTTTCAGGTTAACGGCCGGCTGCAACCATAACCCCGGCGAAAATTTCAGGCTAGCCGCCCTAACGGCTCAGTCGGGTCAATATCATGTGAAAAAGGTAATTAAAATGATTGAGACCAAAACCGATGCGGAAATCACTGCGATTCAGGAAGAGCTGAAGAGCAAAGGCGTTAAATACTGCATGGGCACCTATGTGGATATTCACGGTGTTCCCAAGGGGAAAATTGTTCCCATTTCCCATCTGCATCATATGGCCCATGGTTCTGAGCTGTATACCGGTTATGCTCTGGATGGTCTGGGCCAGGCGCCGAACGATGATGAAATCGCGTCGGTACCGGATCTGGACCATATTATTCAGCTGCCATGGCAGCCGGAAATCGCCTGGATGCCTGCCGATAATACGCTCTATGGCGAGCCTTATATGCTGAATACCCGGGTGCTGCTGAAAAAAGTGCTGGAGGAGGCCAATGCTCTGGGTTATGGCATGAATCTGGGTATCGAGGCGGAAGTGTATCTGCTGAAGAAAAATGAAAACGGTACGCTTGAAATTCCGGACCCGGACGACAAACTGAAAAAACCCTGTTATGACACCCGCGCTTTTTTAAGCAATTTCAGCTGGGTCGATAAAATGGTTACCAGCATGAATGATCTGGGCTGGGACGTATATTCCTTCGACCACGAAGATGCCAACGGTCAGTTTGAGTTTGATTTCAAATACGCCGATGTGGTGACTACCTGTGACCGTTTTACCTTCCTGAAAATGATGGCCAAGGAATACGCCAAGCAGGAAGACCTGCTGGCCACCTTTATGCCGAAGCCGTTCTCCAACCGTACCGGTAACGGCGCGCATTTCAATATGTCACTGTACGATCTGGAAAGTGGTGAAAACCTGTTCCAGTGCAAGCCGGAAGATGACCCGTATGGTCTGGGGCTGACCAAGCTGGGTTACCAGTTTATCGGCGGTATCCTGAAACACGGTCCGGCACTGTGTGCGGTCTTTGCGCCAACGGTTAACTCCTACAAGCGTCTGGTGCGGCAGGGCGATATGCCTTACTTCACCTGGGCACCGGTATTCAATTCCTTCGGTTCCAATAACCGCACCAACTCTGTCCGGGTGCCGATGGGCGGTGGCCGCTGCGAATCCCGTAATGCGGATGGTGCCGTTAACCCGTATCTGGCAGCAGCACTGGTGCTGGCAGCGGGTCTGGAAGGCATTAAAGAGGGCATTGATCCGGGCAAGCCGCAGGAGAAGAACCTGTACGAACTGACAGAAGAAGAGCGTGAGGCCAAAGGGATTAATTTCCTGCCGCGTACGCTGTTCGAAGCCATCGAAGCGTTTGCCGCTGACCCGTTTGTGGAACAGGTTCTGGGCACTGAACTGCGTAACGAATTTATCCGTTACAAGCAGGCGGAGTGGAATGAATACCACACTGCAGTCAGCGCCTGGGAAACTGAGCGTTACAGCCACCTGTTCTGAGCAGAGGCGGCGTCACGGGAGCCTGTGGCCCGTGACGCCGGTTGTCAGCGATTGTTGACTTTATCCATCTGACTGCCATGTCAGCGCTGGAAGAAAAACAGAATGCCCCCATGCATAGGGGCCGGCATCTGCCGGTTAAGGAAATGATATGAGCAGTAAAGAAAAAATCAGCCGCATCAGTATTTCCATGCCCGAAACCCTGCTGGAAGGGCTGGATGAAATGGTCACGCAGCGCGGCTTTGAAAGCCGTTCCCAGGCCATCTGTGACATGATTAACCATCAGATTAACGAGTACCGTTCACAGCGTGGCAGCGAGGTGATGACGGGGACCGTGAATCTGGTTTACAACCATTCGACAGCGGGGCTGAACAAGCGTCTGCAGGACCTGCAGTTTGAATATCTGGACGAAGTGATCAGCAGTCTTAACGTTAACCTGACCAACACCAATACCTTATCCATTATCCTGATTCAGGGGCCGGCCGATAAGCTGAATATGATTGCCGATAAAATGATTACCCTGCGTGGGGTGGTGTACGGCCGTCTGCTGCTGAATTCCTACATTATTCCGCCGATTCATCCGTTACCGCCCAGGGACTGACTATTCCCGGGTGCGGATAAAACTCTGTGGCGGCTTGCCGAAATGGCGGCGGAAAGCAGCGACAAAAGCGCTGCTGCTGCGGTAGCCCAGCGAATGGGCGATGGCGGCACTGCTTTCTCCTTCCACCAGGCGGTTGACTGATTCCATCAGTTTTACCCGTGTGCGCCATTGCTGGAAACTCATCCCGGTTTCTTTGCGGAACAGCCGCTCCAGTGTTCTGACGCTGGCGCCACTGCCGGCCGCCAGCTCTTCCAGCCGCTGGTTATTATCCGGGTGGCGTACCAGCGTATGCATCAGCCGGTGCAGACGCCGGTCGCGGGCGCTGGGCAGATACAGCGGCGCCGGCTGCAGATGCGACAGCTCATCCAGCAACAGCGCCAGGGTCAGATCCAGGCTCTGCTGCTCGGCTGCCGGCAGCGGCGTGTTGTTCAGCAGCAGGGTTTCGTATTTCAGCATTCGTAACGCCAGCTCACGCATCAGGGCGGTGACTTCCAGCACCTGGGCATCCTGCGGTAATCCACTGCAGGCCGTTGCGTCGATATAAAGATAACGCACCGAGGTTTCGGTCAGTGAGGTCACCTGATGGCGCTGACCGGACGGAATCCACACCGCATGGGTCGGCGGTACAATCCAGCTGGCCTCATCCGTGACCACCCGCATGGCACCGGACACCGCCCACACCACCTGCGCGCGCGGATGACGGTGACTGCGCACCCGGTGACCACGTGGCTGGTGGTTGGCGAAGCACAGCACCGGGCGTTGCGGATCTTCCACAAATCCGGCCCGGATCGGTTCATCGTATGTCGCTTCTGAGATATCCATTGTCAGATTGTAGCCTTTCTGCAGCCAGCAGATCGTGGAAAATAGTGTCCTTATTCCTGTATGGAGTGTTCCTGTGGCTGTACTCCGATCCCCCGGCCGGTTGTTCGTTATTCTGATTTTATTGCTGGCAGCCGCCGTTACCCTGTGGCAACCCATGGGGCTGACGGCGCTGCAGAGCCGTACCACCGCCATTGTGATGGTGACGCTGGCGCTGTGGGCCACCGGTACGCTGCCGGAATATCTCACCAGCCTGTTATTTTTTCTTGCCGCTGTGCTGCTGCAGGTGGCGCAGCCGGTGGCTATTTTTGCCGGTTTTTCGTCGACTGCGTTCTGGCTGATTTTTTCCGGCATGGTGATCGGTATGGCAATCCGCTCCACCGGTCTGGGACACCGTATTGCCGGTTTTCTCGGGCAGCATCTGGACCGCAGTTACGCGCACCTGATCGGTGGGCTGGTGCTGGTGTGCACCCTGCTGGGCTTTATTATGCCGTCGTCCATGGGGCGCACCATTATGATGGTACCGGTGGGGCTGGCGCTGGCCGAACGCTGTGGTTTCCTGCCTGGTTCCCGGGGGCGTACCGGTGTGGCGCTGGCGGTGGCCATGGCCTGTCATATTCCGACCTTTACGATTCTGCCGTCGAATATTCCCAATATGGTGCTGATCGGTGCCGCGGAAAATATTTACGACCAGCATTTCAGTTATACCCATTATCTGCTGCTGCACTTTCCGCTGCTGGGCATGATCAAGGCGGCGGTGATCGCGGTGCTGATTACGCTGCTGTTTGCCGACCGTCCACAGCCGGCAGAACAACGCCCGGCGGACGATGAAACGTTCAGCAGTGGCGAGCAGAAAAAGTTACTGATGGTGCTGCTGGTGGCGCTGGGATTCTGGCTCACCGATACCCTGCACGGTATCAGTCCGGCCTGGGTAGGGCTGGCAGCCGCGGTTTTTCTGCTGTTGCCGAAAATTGGTCTGGTGGAGCATAAGCAGTTCAATCAGCAGATTAATGTTTCGCTGCTGTTATTTATTGCCGGTGTACTCGGTGTCGGGACGGTGGTCAATCAGACCGGGCTGGGACAGATTCTGGCGGGAACGCTGGAGCACTGGCTGCCGATGGAAGAAGGCCGGGATGCGCTGAATTTCTTTTCGCTGGTGGCGATGTCGTTTTTTACCGGCATGCTGACCACGCTGCCCGGTGTGCCGGCGGTGCTGACCCCGATGGCCGGTGATCTGGCGCAGCTGACCGGATTGTCGGTGGCCACGGTGCTGATGACGCAGGTGATCGGATTTTCCACCATTCTGTTTCCGTACCAGTCCGGGCCACTGCTGGTGGGCATGCAGCTGTTCAACGAACCGGTGAAACATCTGCTGCGTATTCTGTGGCCGCTGGCGGCCATTACTCTGCTGGTACTGGTGCCGCTGGATTACCTGTGGTGGCAGCTGCTGGGCATGTTCTGAACCGCTTCACAGAACCACAAAGCGTGGCACCAGCATCAGGGCGATGCCGACCACCACCAGCATCAGGCTGGTGTGTACCAGATAGGGGTAAAACATCAGCGCTAGGCCGCTCCAGAACGCCACTTTATGGTGCTGACGTTTACCGTAAATGCTGTAGCCGATGCCGATGGAACTGAACAGCACGCCCAGCAGCAGCTGGGTCATATCGATGGTCATATCATTCTCCGCCGTTTATGCAGGGTTGTCACAGACGCCGGCCAGCAGACGCGCCAGCGCGCGGGTCGCAGGACCGGCGGTTTCGCCGTAGGCCTCCACCAGATAGAGATCGACATAACGGGCGCCATCCGGTTTCAGCGGCAGGGTGGCCAGCAGTCCCTGACGGAGTTCTTCCTGCACACTGTGCTCCGGCAGCCAGGCGTAAGCCAGACCACGGCGGACAATGTTCAGGCTGGTGCTGGAATGGGTAACGGTCCAGCGCTGATGAGCTCCGAGCCAGCCGGCGTCCTGGCGCGATTTCTTACTGGAGTCGCGCAGTACCACCTGACGGTGCTGGGCCAGATCATCGTAAGTCACATCACGGCCGAGCTGCTGCAGCGGGTGGCCGGGGTGCGAGACCGGGACAAAGCGGGCGCGGAAAATATGCTCACCGGTCCAGCCGGGCGGGACTTTCGGTGTCACCAGCAGATCAATACTGCCTTCCACCAGCATATCGTTACCGCCGGTCAGGACGAACTCTTCCAGTTCGACCCGGGTGTTGGGAAACTGTTCCGAAAAATGCTCCAGCACATCGAACAGCAGATCCTGCGGATAAATCAGATCCAGCGCCAGACGCACCAGAGGTTCAACACCACAGCTCAGTGAATCGGCGACCTTATCGAGGTTTTCGGCCTGATCGAGCAACTGTTCGGCGCGTTGCAGCAGGATGCGGCCATGGTCGGTAAGGACGGCCTTACGCCCTTCAACTTCCAGCAGTTGCACGCCCAGCTGTTCCTGCAGTTTGTGCACGCCATAGCTGATGGTGGACTGGCTCTTGTGGATGGCCTCTGCCGCCTGTGCATAGCCGCCATGATCAACCACTGCCTTGAACATCCGCCATTGTTCGAGTGTTGTTTTCATCGCCGCTCCTGCTTTCGTATTTATCGAATGTGGTATGCGAAATTATGACCTTTTATATCGACCTTAGCGAATTAAACTGTGCCCATCAACGGAGGAGAGAAACCATGAATGTATTTGATGCACTGACTGACCGCACGTCGGTTAACTACTTCGACAGCAGCCGTACGGTGAGCAACGAAGAAATCCTGGCATTGCTGGATTACGCCCAGCAGGCACCGTCCGCTTTCAATATCCAGCACACCCGTTATCTGGTGGTGACAGATCCGCAGGCCAAAGAGCAGCTGAAAGAGGCCGCTTACGGCCAGCAGAAAGTGGTGGATGCGGCGGCGGTGATTCTGGTGCTGGCCGATGAACAGGGCCATGAACGTATGGCCGAGATTGCCCAGCGTGGTGTGGATGCCGGTGTGTATAACGAAGGCGTGCGTGACTATATGGTGCAGGCAGTGACTGACGGTTACAGCGGTCAGGCCGCCAAAGCCCACGACGAAGCCCTGCGTTCTGCCAGCATGGCAACCATGAACCTGATGACCGCGGCTACCGGCAAGGGGCTGGCCACCTGTCCGATGATCGGCTTCGATGCTGAGCAGGTAAAAGCCCTGTTTGCCATCGGCGACCGTTATACGCCGGCGATGATGGTGACGCTGGGCTATGCCAAAGACGGCAACTGGGGCCGTAAGCCACGTCTGGCGGCGGCTGAAGTCAGTGTGCTGGATGCGCGCCCGGGTCAGGCGCACGCCCTGAACTGAGTGCGGCAGGTCAGCGGCGCAGCAGCCAGCCGCTGACCGCCTGCCAGCGGTTGATCAGCAGTGATGCCAGAATCAGGCTGCAGCCGGTGATCTGGATGGCGGACATGTGTTCGTCAAACCAGACACTGGCCAGCAGCGCGGTCCAGACCGGTTCCAGAATCATGATCACTGCAGCGTGACTGGGGGTGGTCAACCCCTGGGCATAGGTCTGCAACAGAAAGCGGGCAGACGTACCGATGGTGATGCTGAGGCCCAGCCATACCCACATGGCGACACCGGACTGCTGCGGCAGATCTTCCAGCAACAGCGACAGCACGCAGGCCATCAGCCCGACCACGACCAGCTGAATGCTGCTCAGTGCCAGGGCCGGAATACGGCTGGCGGCGCGCCCATTGAGAATCAGCATCAGCGAAAACAGCAGGGCTGAGGCCAGAAAATACATCTGTCCCGGTGCCGGATTAAACCCGTGCTGCAACGACAGCAGAGCGAGGCCGGCAATGGCGACCGGCAGGGCAAGCCAGACACTGAGGGCAGGTTTTTCCGCAAACAGCAGCATACTGATCAGCGGCACCATGACCACCGACAGGCTGTTGATAAAGGCACCTTCGCCCAAGGCTGATGACTGCGACAGACCGGTGATCCAGAAACTCATGGCGGCTCCGAAGACCAGTCCGACCACCGCAGAGGTACGCCACTCGTGCGCGCGGAGACGGCGCAGGGCGCGGTAGCCGGGAACCGCCAGAATCAGGCCGGCGATAAGAAAGCGCAGGCCCATAAACATTAATGGCGGAAAACCGTTCAGGGCTTCCTTGGAGAAAATCCAGCCAAGGGCGGCCACCAGGGTTACCACCACCAGCATCATATCCGCACGGAGATGGTGTGCCTGCTGGCCGGCAGAAGATGAGTATGCGGTCACGGGGAAAACGTCAGAAAGTTTGCGGGACGGGATTATTCCATACTGTTGGCCCCCAAGTCCGCACCGACTGTTTAAAAGAGCGTTGCATGCATGCAACAACCGGAGGCGGGCTTGTGTCCGCCGCATCAGAGAGGTGAATTATGATAACCTTGCGCTCAGCCAGAGACCGTGGCCGTGCCCATTTTGGCTGGTTACGCAGTGCCCATACGTTTTCCTTCGGCGATTATTATGACCCGCGTTTTAACGGCTTTTCTGCCCTGCGGGTGATCAATGACGACCGGGTGTCTGCGGGTAAGGGGTTTGCAACCCACGGCCACCGCAATATGGAAATCATCAGCTATGTACTGGAGGGCAGTATTGCCCACCGTGATTCCACCGGTAATGAGAAAATTCTGCCGGCCGGGGAGTTTCAGCTGATGTCCGCCGGCAGTGGCATTACGCACAGTGAATTTAATCCGTCGGCCACTGACGAACTGCATTTCCTGCAGATCTGGATTGAGCCGGATGAAAAAGACACGCCGCCGGGATACCAGCAGCAGCCGTTTGCCCGCACGTCCGCCATACAGCCGGTGATTACCCCGGATGGCCGTGACGGTACCCTGACCATCCGCCAGAACGCGGTGGTCAGTCATGTGCGTCTGCAGGCGGAAAGCATCCGCCAGTCACTGGACAGCACACGCAGTTATTATCTGCATGTGATCCGGGGACCGCTGACGGTAACCGCCGGTGGCGGGGTGCTGCATCTGCAGGAAGGTGACGGTCTTGGTCTGAAAGAAGAGTCTGTGCTGGAGCTGGCATCCGCCGGCAACAGCGAGGCGCTGTTATTTGACCTGCCGGGAGCCCGTCAACCGGCACTGTAATCAGAAAGGAACATTGTGGATCCTGTTTTTCTGCTGGTGACTGTGACCGGTGTTTTAATCACCGGCATTTCCAAATCCGGTTTTGGTGGTGGCATTGGTGTGGTGGCGGTGCCGATGATGGCGCCGTTTATCGGTGGCGAAGCGGCCATCGGTATTCTGTTACCCATTCTGCTGCTGATGGATGTACTGACCATCCGTATTTACCGTCACTATATGAGCTGGAAGATGCTGCTGCCGGTGGTACCGGGGATTATCGGCGGCATTTTTATTGGCGCCGCGCTGCTCGATGTGGTCAGCGAGCGCGGTGTGCAGGCGATTATCGGCATCATGGGGATCTGGGTGCTGGCGCAGCGGGTCTGGCCGCTGTTGGGAGGGGCCGGTAACGGCCGGGGCCGTTTCAAACCGCATCTGCTCGGCAGTCTCGGTGGGCTGGGCAGTGTACTGGCACACGCCGGTGCAGCGCCGATGCAGGCGTATTTCCTGACCCTGAACATCAGCAAAGAACAGTATCTGGCCCAGATGGCGATTGCCTTCGGCCTGATGAACGGCGTGAAGGTGATCCCTTATGCCTGGCTGGGGCTGCTGAACCTGAAAGTGGGCACCATGACACTGCTGCTGATCCCGGTCGCCTTTCTCGGCACCTGGCTCGGCCGCTGGTTGTCACAGCGCGTCAACAGTGAAACATTTTTCCGCGTGATGATGGTGTTGCTGGCGCTGAATTCCGTGTATCTGCTGGTACGGGCAGCGCTGGGCTGAAGGCCCGCCGCCGGCCGTCAGTCGAGGCGGATTTCCACCATCAGATCGTTGGAAATGGATTCCAGCGCATCGGCCAGTACCTGAGTATCGAAGTCCTGTGGCACACGCAGCAGTGCTTCGGCCCGGAACAGGGGCACTGCTGACATGCCGGCACTGTCACAGTCGGTGGTCAGCTCCAGTACATTCACCCCCATGTGTGACAGTGCCTGCGACACTTCGCGGACAATGCCCGGACGGTCGTTGCCGACCAGATTCAGGGTCAGATCAATGCTGTTGGCTGCATGGTCGGCCTGGCCCTGCTCCGCATTTACCTGAATCCCCCGGCTTTTCAGTGTGGCCAGCTCCGCCAGCAGCGCCTCGTTGTGCGCGCCATCAACGCTGATGCGCAGAATACCGGCAAATTTGCCGGCCATATGTGCCATGCGGCTTTCCAGCCAGTTGCCGCCGTGGCGGGCGATCACGGCGGACAGCTGTTCGACAATGCCGGGTTTATCGTCGGCGATGACGGTTAAGACCAGAAAATTCGTCATGGATATGCCTTCCTGTTATGCAATGACCGTGGCTGCCGGTTCTGTGTTGTTCATGTTGTTATCTGCACTGCAGTCCCTGTGCTGCAGCCTTTCCGATTTAACGGCTTAACGGCGGCGGGGGCAACCGCTGCCGGTGTTTTTCTGCTGCGCCATGACCCGGCAGAGGAAATAGCCGCCGCCGGGTTGGGCAAGCGCACGGGTTAGCGTAGAATACCGGCCTTTGTGCTCCGGGGACGGAGCCGCTAACCGATCATCTCTGCAAACAACAGGAGACATGACCTTGAAACCGGTAAAAGTAGGTATCTGTGGTTTAGGTACAGTCGGCGGTGGCACATTCAATGTGCTGACCACCAATGCGCAAAACATTGCACGCCGGGCAGGTCGTGAGATTATTATCGCGCAGGTCGCTGCGCGTCATGCCAATCCGGCCTGCGACACCAGCAATACGGACGTGACGGATGATGTTTTCGCCGTGGCCCGCAATCCGGACATCGATGTGCTGGTGGAGCTGATCGGTGGTTACGACGTTGCGCGTAAGCTGGTGCTGATGGCGATTGAAAACGGCAAGCATGTGGTGACCGCCAACAAAGCGCTGATCGCGGTGCATGGTGAAGAAATCTTCGCCGCGGCTGAAGCCAAAGGCGTCAGTGTGATGTATGAAGCCGCGGTAGCCGGCGGTATTCCGATTATCAAGGCTGTGCGTGAAGGTCTGGCGGCCAACCGTATCAACTGGCTGGCCGGTATCATTAACGGCACCGGTAACTTCATTCTTACCGAGATGCGTGACAAAGGCCGTGACTTCAGTGATGTACTGAAAGAAGCACAGGAGCTGGGGTATGCCGAAGCCGATCCGACCTTTGACGTGGAAGGTATCGATGCGGCGCACAAGCTGACCATTCTGGCGTCCATTGCTTACGGTATTCCGCTGCAGTTTGAACGCTGCTACACAGAAGGCATCAGCCGTATTACCCGTGAAGACGTTGAGTACGCAGAAGAACTGGGCTACCGCATCAAGCATCTGGGGATCAGCTGCCAGACTGAGCGTGGTATTGATCTGCGTGTGCATCCGACCCTGATTCCGGAATCCCGTCCGATCGCCAAGGTTGATGGCGTACTGAATGCGGTGATGGCAAATGGCAATGCCGTGGGCGATACCCTGTATGTGGGCGCCGGTGCCGGTGCCGGTCCGACTGCCTCGGCCGTGGTGGCTGACATTATTGACCTGGCGCGTACCATGGAAGCCGATCCGCTTGCGCGGGTGAATCATCTGGCCTTTGACCGTATCGAAGATGAAGCGGTACTGCCGATCGAAGAAGTGGAAACCGCGTACTACCTGCGTATTCCGGTGCTGGATCAGGCCGGTGTGCTGGCCTCGGTGGCGACCATTCTGAGTGAAAAAGGCATCAATATTGAGGCCATTATTCAGAAAGAGCCGAAGGAAGAAGAATCACTGGCGCAGATCATTCTGCTGACCCACCGTATTCTGGAAAAGAATATGAATAAGGCGATCGCTGATATTGAAGCGCTGCCGAGCACGGTTGGTGAAGTGACCCGTATCCGGGTTGAACATCTGAGCTGAATGCTGTTGCTGCAATAAAAAAACGGAGCCAATGGCTCCGTTTTTTTATGCCGGATCAGGCGCTCTGCAGCTGCTCCGACATCAGTTCCATCAGTTCGGACTGCAGGGCACCCAGTTCAGCCTGCTTGGCCTGCAACAGGGCCTCAGCGCTTTCATCTTCTTTGGCTTTTTGAGTCAGTTGCGCGATTTCCTGCTGCACGGCTTTGATCTGTTCCTGCAGCTCGGCAATCTGCTCATCTACGCTGCTGCTGGCTGAACCACCACCGGCGGCGGCAGCCTGTCCGCTGTCTTCAGCTTCTTCCGTGGCAGACGCAGTGTCACTGTCAGAGGCTGTCGCGCTGTCATCTTCCGTGGCTGTCTCCTCATCCGCTGGTGGCGGCGGTGGAGGAGGAGGCGGAGCCATGGCGGTCAGGGTTTCTTCAGCGGCTTCTTCTGTTGTGTCGCTTACGGTGGCAGCCGTTTCATCTACTGCTGCCGGCGGCGGTGGAGGAGGCGGAGCCATGGCGGTCAGGGTTTCTTCAGCGGCTTCTTCTGTTGTGTCGCTTAGGGTGGCAGCCGTTTCATCTTCTGCCGCCGGAGGTGGTGGCGGAGGTGGTGCCATCATGGTGTCTTCTTCGCCGCGCTGATCAGCATCGGCCTGCATTTCAGCATTCAGCTTCTCAATGGCCTGTGGTGAAATATTTACCTGATCTTCGGTGCTGACCGGGGCAACATGGCCGCTTTGTTCAGCCTCTTCTTTTTCCTGATCCGTCACCTCAGTATTCGCTGTGGAATAATCGGCGGTTGCTTTCAGGCCGGAAGAGTAGAGTGAGTTTATGATGGTCATGGGCATACTCCGTTACGGAGGGGCGTTCACGCTCCCTGATAAGAATCATAGTAGTTGTCGGCGGCAACGCCGGAGCATTAAGGGGCTTTTTTGTCAGGTCTGTGTAAGGTTTGCCGGTCAGCGTGATATTGCGCCCGTAACGGGCATCTCAGGCTGTCCGCACAGACGGAACAGAGCGAAACCGATTGAGGAGAAAGGAATGAAATTGCCTGCAATTCTGTTGCTGGCAGCCGGCGTGACGGCTGCAGCACAGGGACGGGCAGATGTTGGCTATGAGCTGAATCTGCTGTCCGATTACCGCATGAATGGCGTTTCCCGTACTGAAGGCGGGGCAGCCTTACAGGCGGGAATGGTTTACCGCATGGCTTCCGGCCTGTATGCCGGTACCTGGGCCAGTAATGTGGATTTCGGTGAAGACGACGATACCTGGCTGGAGTGGGATGTCTATGCCGGCTTTTACCGCGATCTGTTGCCGGCGCTGGGGGTGGATCTGGGCTACCGCCAGTCGACTTTTCATGGTGATGACGAGGCGGAGTATGACTACGGCGAATATTCCGTGGGTCTGTATCTGGCGCAGGACACCAGCCTGTACTGGTACTACGCCCCGGATTACTTCCGTTCCGGCACCAGTAATCAGATTGTCCGTCTGCAGCACAGTGAACCGCTGGGGGATTACCGCCTGGGTGTCACGGTGGCGCACAATCAGTCCGGCGATAAGGAACGCTTTGCCTGGGATGAAGACAAGGCCAGCTATCAGTATTACGCCGTCAGTCTCAGCCGGGTGGTGAATGACGCAGAGTTTATCCTGAGTCTGGGCACAACCAGTATTGATGAGGATTACAACGAATACGCAGATACCACGCTGGGCCTGTCGGTCCGCTATGGGCTGCACTGACGTACCGCGTCTGCGGGCAGAATGTAACCGCCGGCGCTTGTCATAAAGATACATATTCAGCGCGGCAGAGAGCGTGGCAGTGCACTAATGTTCAGTCAGAGCAGGGCAGCCATGGGCCGGGCGATGATGAAAAAAACACTGATATTGTTGTTGCTGGGCATTCTGTGCGGCGGTGCTGCAGCGGATGAACGTCTGGTGCGGATGACGTCGCTGAGCTGGCCGCCCTATGCCGATCCGGATCTGCCCGGCGGTGGCGCGACGGTCAGTATCGCCCGCCGCGCGTTTGCCGAAATGGGTTACCGGCTGGAGGTGGATTTTTATCCCTGGAGCCGCGCTATTTATCTCGCCCGGCAGCCCACTTCCGGTTATGCCGGTTATCTGCCGGAATATTTCAGCCCGGCGCTGAGCGATACCTTTCTGTTTTCTGATGCCGCCGGAGAAGGGCAGCTGGGGTTTGTACAGCAGGCCGGCGAGCCTCTGCCCTGGCAGCACATCGGTGATCTGCGTGATTACCACATCGGGGTGGTGAAGGATTATGTGAATACCGCGGATCTTGACCGGATGATTGACGACGGCCTGTTGGTGTCGTCAGAGGTACTGAATGATAAGGCCAATATTCAGAAAGTTGCTTTCGGGCGGGTGGATCTGGCAGTGATCGACCGCCATGTGCTGAGCTACAGTCTGAGCCGTGATCCTGAACTGGCGGCCATTGCTGAGCAGGTGCGTTTTCATCCGCGGCTGCTGGAAAACAAACAGTTGTTTCTGTGTTTTCAGAAAGACAGGGAGCAACTGCTGCAGATATTTAATGAAGGGCTGAGCCGGCTGAATGTGCCGCAGCTGCAGGCGGATTATTTCCGCCGCATGCTGCACGAACCGGAGTGAGGGCTTACAGATCAGCCGGCAGGTGATCCTTAATGATGCTGTACAGTTCCGGCCGGCCTTTCCCGATTTCTGCGGCACTGAGGCCTTCCAGAGAATGCGGGTATTTCAGCCAGGCGTCGGTTTCATGTACATAGTAATCCGGTACGCGTTTCGTCTGGTTACGTGATGGCTTGTAGTAAGGCACGGCCACGCGGATATCATGCGGGCTGTTCAGTCGTGCGCGGCGGCGCAGTTCATCAATAATGGCTTCAATCGAACGGCCGGTGTCGTAAACGTCGTCGACAATCAGCAGGCTGTCTTCGTGGGTGATATTTTTCACCAGATAATTCAGACCGTGCACCTTGACCTCTTTCGCCTGGTTATCAATACCATGGTAAGACGAGGTGCGGATGGCGATGTTGTCGGTTTCCACACCGTGGTAATCAAGATACTCCTGAACCGCGATACCGATCGGTGCACCACCACGCCAGACGGCAATCATAAATGTCGGGCGGAAGCCGCTGTCGAACACCTGAGCGGCCAGTTGGTAAGAATCTTCCAGCAGGCCCTGAGCTGTCAGGTACTGTTTATTGCTCATTTTGTATCATGCTCCCGTCAATCGCTTTACCTGACCGAATGGTCAATGTGCTATGATAGCGCCCGAACACCATCACTGTCACATAAGAGCTGGTTATGCAGAAACGATTTTTGGACGAAGATACCGTCATTCAGGACGCCTTCCGCCTCGGAGTTCAGATTTTCGAGAGTGGCTTCCGCCCGACTTTTATCGTCGGCCTGTGGCGTGGTGGCAGCTCCGTCGGTATTTATGTGCAGGAATGTCTGCAGACACTGGGCGTTAAAACCGACCACATTGCGCTGCGGACATCCTACCGTGGCCTGCCGGCTTATCAGAGCATGGTGGAATCGCCGGAAGAAATCCGGGTACACGGTACCCAGTATCTGGTGGAAAATCTGAACGTGGATGACGGCCTGCTGATTGTCGATGACGTATTCAGTACCGGCTATAACATCAGCGCTGTGATTAACCGCCTGCGTTCCAAGCTGAAACGCAATATGCCGCAGGACGTGCGTGTGGCAACCCTGTGGCAGCGTCCTTCCTACAACCGCGTCGATTTCCGTCCCGATTTCTGCCTGCGTGAAACGGATGACTGGCTGGTTTTCCCGTATGAGCTGAAAGGCCTGAGCCGCGAAGAAATCGATGCCAACAAGCCCTGGGTCACTCCGTTCCTGCGCTGAGTGCCAGTATAATTTGTCCGGGTTATATGAAGGGCTTTTTACATACACTTGGTGAATGATGAAAAGCCTGAGACAATGGCCGCCCTTAATCACGGAGGCCGTGCATGAATCTGGACCGCATTGATCTGAACCTGCTGGTATATCTTGATGTGCTGCTGCGCGAAGGCAGTGTCACCAAAGCCGCCCAGCAACTGGGTATTACCCAGCCGGCGATGAGCAACGGTCTGCGCCGTCTGCGCGAACTCTTTTCCGATCCCCTGCTGGTACGTACCTCGGATGGTATGACCCCCACTGAGCGTGCTCAGGAACTGCAGCCTGTGATCCGCAAGGCATTGGGCGAGCTGGAAACCGCCCTGCAGCCGCTGGAAGAATTTGATGCGCTGTCGAGTCACCGCGTGTTCCGCATTATGGTCAGTGACTACGCCGAATCAACGCTGGTGCCGGAGCTGGTCAAGCGTCTGCGAACCGATGCCCCGGATGTGATCCTGGACGTACTGACACCGTCGGATGTGACCTTCAAGGATGTGGAAGCGGGCAAGGTGGATATGGCCATCAACCGTTTCGATGAAATGCCGCAGTCCTTTCACCAGATGACCTTGTGGCAGGATGATTTTGTCTGCCTGATCAATCCTGATCACCCCATGGTCGACAGTTTTGATCTGAATGCTTATCTGGCCAGTATGCACATCTGGGTCAGCAAGACCGGGATGGGCGCCGGGGTCGGTATCGACCCGGAAAAAGTCATCCGTTTGGGGTGGGTGGATAATGCTCTGTCCAAGCTGGGTCATAAACGCAAGATTTCCGTCTTTACCCGTCATTATCAGATGCCGGCGCTGCTGGCGCTGAATAATGATCTGGTGGCGACACTGCCGCGCAAGGTAGCCGATATGCAGGCTGAAGCCGCGTCGCTGGTGGTCAGAACGCCGCCGTTCAAGATCCCGCCGTTTGAACTCAAGATGGCGTGGTCACCCCTGTTGCAGCACCATCAGGCGCACCGCTGGCTGCGCCGGACCATCGTCGACGTTGCCCAGTACTGCTGAGCCGGAGCGGAGCAGCCAGTGGCGTTGATAATGGTCAAGAAACGGAATAAATCATTCCGTTAGTCTGAACGTAAAACGCCCTCAGGAGCGGTTATGACCATAGTATTCCGTGACCACCCGCCACTGGCCCAGGATTTTATGAACCGCGAACATGAAGAGTTCGCGACTCTGCTGAACCGGGCCGAACAGTCACTGCTGATGGGGGAGCCGGCGCTGCCTCATCTGCAGAATCTGTATCATCACTGTGAGAAGCATTTCGCCCATGAAGAGGAAGAAATGCAGCTCTATCACTTCCCGCCTTATCCGTTGCACAAAGCTGAGCACGAACGGGTGCTGGATATGTTCCGTGAGCAGCTGCAGAACTTTGAAAGCAGCGGCGATGTCAGTCCGGTGCTGGAGTTTCTGCTGGAAACCATCCCCGACTGGTTCGGCCAGCATCTGAAAAGCATGGACCGGGTGACGGCACAGTTCCTTTACCAGCAAAAGGGGGACGCCGCCTGACACAGGGAGCAGCGGTCAGGCGGATTCTTCCCGGACTGGTTCATTTCGCGCAGGATCATCTGCATATGCATCGCTGATGCGGTCAGCCCGGCGTCAGCAAAAGCTCAAGTGTATGGCTGCTGCCGGCGGGCAGGGTGACCGCATCCTCCAGCGCATTGGCCGTTTCAACACAGAACATACCCTGCCAGTCAGTGGCGCCAAACTGGCTCAGGCGCGCGCCTTTTTCTGTCCATGGATTCCACACCACCGCACTGTGACTGCCCTCCGTCTGCAGCATCAGCTGCTGCTGCGGCGTTGACAGTCTCAGCGGCCCCTGCGGGTAATAAATACGGTCGGTTTCCGCGCTGAAGGTGATGGGCCCCTGCTGCTTTTTTTCACGCCAGTTATCCAGCGTATCGATATAACGGCAGCCGTCTGCTGCGCGGACTTCGGTCCGGTGAATATCCGCTGTCGGAAAATAGCTGTGCAGTGCCTGCGAGAAGGTAACGGCCTCTGTGCCGGTATTGTGCGTGGTCAGACGGATTTGCAGGGCTCCGGCGCTGAAGCAGAAGGTGGCACTGACAGTCAGTGCCGCCTGCCAGCAGGGGTGACGGGCATCGGCCAGCGACAGCCCGATGGTTACGCGGGTGGGGTGTTCTTCAATCCTGTCAATCTGCCAGTCACGCACACGGGCAAAGCCGTGTGCCGGTGCTTGCTCAATATCCGTGATCTGCTGCCTGACAGCTTCAGGATTCATGGCCGCATTGCCGAACCAGGGCCAGCACAGCGGAATACCGCCCCGCAATGAGGTTCCCTGCCGGTACTGCACCTGATCACTCAGCCACAGCCAGTTGCTGCTGTTGCGGGGAGTGAACGAAATCAGCTGCGCTCCCTGCAGCAGCAGATCGGCGCTGAAATCCGCATGGCGGATTTCCAGGCATTCCAGTTCGCCACGGCGCACCGTGCGGATGTATTGGCAGTTACTCAGGGCAGTCATGCTACAGCGGTCCTTATTGGTCGGGGCCGGGTTATAATGCCACAGCGAATGGCATCCGGTACTGAACAGGTGAATGCAGACATTAAATCGCAGTTGAAATCCGCTTTGCTGAGCGTCCTTGATGAGGACATCCGGACGGCGATTGACGCTGCCCGTCAGGCGCAGGAAACGGCGTCACACGCAGACAATAAACCAGAAAATCAGTACGACACGCTGAGCCTGGAAGCGGCTTACCTGGCACATGGCCAGTCGGAGCGTATCCGTGAGCTGCAGGAGATCCGTATCCGTATTGCCCGTTGGCCGGTGACGGACTTTGACGAAGATGATGTGATTGCCGCGGGAGCTCTGGCAGAACTGACCTGTGCCGGGCAGGTGCCGCGCCATTTCTGGATAACACCGGTCGGTGGCCGTCAGCTGCTGCTCGACGGCCGCATGGTTCAGGTGATCAGTGCGCAGGCGCCGCTGGCGCAACAGCTGATGGGGCTGGGCGTTGGTGATGAGGTGATGCTCGGCAATCAGAGCTGGGAAATCAGCGGTTGCTGGTAGTGGCGCAGAGGCCGATGCGTGGCCGGAGTTCAGATTTTGACCGCGACGCTGAAAAATGCGCCGGGTTTTAAACAGAAAAACAGGCCAGAGGCCTGTTTTTCTGTGCTGCATTGGCTGCAGTTGTTATGGCGCGCAGCTGACACCATGGGCAACGATATAAAGATCACCCATCAGTTCATACAGAATGTAGCTGTCACCGGAAACATTCTCCAGTTCTCCGTGGCTGTATGGGTACTGACCGGGGGCGACAGTAAACAGGCCGTTGACATCGTAGGCCAGTAACTCATTACCGACATACAGGTGGGTTTCCTGCAGTACATATGGGCTGTACATCAGGTAATCCACGTAGGCCGTGAAGCCATCGTAAATCACATTCAGCTGGCCAACGAGAGTGCCTTTGCTGATATCACTCTGACCGGCACCGGCATAAATGTCCCAGCTGTAGCTGCCGGGTCCGACCGGGCCGTTGCTCCAGCCCCAGCGGTTGAAGTCACCATTGCCATCGGCATCTTCATCAATTACCAGGAAACTGGTGGTGATGTCGTCATCAGCAGCATTGCTGCCGCCGCTGTAGGCAAAAGCGGTTTCACAACCGGCTACCACCGGCGGTCTGTCATCCCCGCAGTTACAGCTCAGGGTAATGGTGAAATAGGTGCCCCACATACCCTGTTCAACGAAGCGGATACCATCGGCCCAGCCGGTTTCAGTCTGCACGTTGTCGCCGTCGCCGGAGACTTTGCTGACCACCGCGTGCGCGGCCAGGTAGTAGGTGGTATCAGCCTGGGGGCAGATGAAATCCAGCGTGCTCAGCGGAATGCTTTCGCTGTAGCTGCTGCTGCCGCTGATATCACCACTGTGATAAGGGAAGTTTCCGATTTTCGGTGAGCCCTTACGGGTCTGTGGCATATCGGTCAGGGAAGTTCCGATCCACAGATGGGTGTCGCTGAGGGTCCAGCCATCGTGGGTGTTGTAGGTGACGACGAGGTTATCGCCGCTGACAGTCAGGGTGACTGTACCGGCGTCAATTGACTGGCCGGCATACAGGGTCTGAGTCTGCACGCCGCCTTCAACCCCCAGACAGGCAGCGGCAGCTACACTGCTGTACCAGCCAAGAGTGAGGGCGAGCGTTGTTAACAGAATGCGCTTGATCATAGTGATTCCCTCCGCTTCGGGGTTCGGTGAACCCGGTAGTCATATCCTGTCACTATTTTTTTCATGGCGTAACAGATCTTAGCGATATGTGTATTAATGTCTGTGGGAATCTACTGCTTATGGGGGATAGCGGTACGGCCGTACTTCAGAAAAATGGCGCAGAAAAGAGGAGCGGATCGTGGTAGCAGGGCTGACGCTATTTTTGCTCAGCCTGCTGATGATTTACGTTTTAGTCTTCGAGAAAATCCCGCCATTCAATCAGCAGGTCACGGAAATCTTCCAGGCCGCATTCGGCGTGGGACTCAGCATCATAAATATCCAGATCCTCGTCCTGCAGTTCTTCCGCTGTGTGATCATCGAGCAGGGTGTTGGCAATCACTCTGGCATCGTCACGGCTGAGCAACAGGGTAAAGTCATGGCCCTGAGCTTCATAGTCGCTGCGCTGGCCATTGAGGATAGCGTCAACGGCTGCCAGTACAGCGGACAGGTTGGTCTGATCATCGCTGATTTCGTCAGTCAGCCACAGACCGAAGGCCTCGTGATCCATGGATAACTGGGCGCAGGGCAGCTGGCGCTCGTTGTAATAAAAGCGGAAATCCATCGTCGTTGTCGTTCTCACAGAGCGGCCCGCAGGCGGGCGTTGTAGTAATGATTATCAGCCGGTCATTTTAGCGGAAAATTCCGCCGGATTGCAGTGACCGGCGCCGTCTGTTGTGTTGCTGTCGGTGGCCGTCAAGTGGCAGCTGGTAAGTACCTGCTTACGGGTTGCAGCCGGACAGACGACAGGCATAAAAAAGCCGTACCTCAGGTACGGCCTGCCGCGTTATTCCTCAGCCCCGGCCAGTGGCCAGCCGCCGAGATCCTTATAGCGGTTGACGATATAGCAGAACAGTTCCGCGGTTTTGAAAGTATCGTAGGCGGCACTGTGGGCTTCGCTGTTATCGAAATCGATAGCGGCCATTTTGCAGCTTTTCGCCAGTACCGTATGGCCCAGTGCGATGGCGGCGATGGAGGCGGTATCGAATGATGAAAACGGGTGAAAAGGATCGCGTTTGATGTCATTACGGGCAACCGCAGCGCGCAGGAAACCGTGATCGAAGTGGGCGTTATGACCGACCAGGACGGCGCGGTTGCAGCCATTGGCTTTGATCTCGCGGCGCACGGTCTGGAACATGCTGGTCAGGGCATCAATTTCAAATTCGGCATCCCGCTCCGGGTCAAACGGGTCGATGCCGGTAAAATCCAGTGCTTCCTGTTCCAGATTGGCGCCGTCAAACGGATGAATATTGGCGCTCATGGTTTCGTGCGGATGCAGATAACCATCGTCATCCATGCGCAGGGTGACCATGGCAATTTCCAGCAGGGCATCGGTGTCGGCATTGAAACCACCGGTTTCAACATCCACGACGACCGGCAGGAAACCGCGGAAGCGGCTGGCCATCAGGGTCTTTTCCAGCTTTTCTTCTGTGCTCACGCTCAGTACTCCAGTTTCCAGCGCAGGGTTTCACCGGCCCGCAGGGGCACGATCACATCGTTGCCGAATGGCATTTCTGTGGGCGCCTGCCACGGCTCTTTCACCAGGGTGATTTCATCACTGTTGCGTGGCAGGCCGTAGAAGTCCGGACCATGGAAGCTGGCAAAGGCTTCCAGATTCCCGAGCACGCCCAGGTCTTCAAAGATTTCGGCGTACAGCTCAATGGCAGCATACGCAGTAAAGCAGCCGGCACAGCCACAGGCCGACTCTTTTGCACCTCTGGCATGAGGGGCGCTGTCGGTGCCGAGGAAGAATTTGGAACTGCCACTGACCACGGCATCCTGCAGCGCCTGCTGATGAATATTACGCTTCAGGATCGGCAGACAGTAGAAGTGCGGCTTGATACCGCCGACCAGCATGTGATTACGGTTGTAAGCCAGATGCTGCACGGTAATGGTGGCGCCGATATTGTCGCCCTGGCTGCTGACAAATTCGGCCGCATCTTTGGTGGTGATGTGTTCGACCACCACTTTCAGGTCGGCGTGGCGGCTGACCAGTGGCGCCAGAATGGTATCCAGAAAGGCTTTTTCGCGGTCGAAGATATCAATGTGATTCTGCGTGACTTCACCATGCACCAGCAGCGGCATATCGTGTTCCGCCAGGGCGGCGGCCACATCGTCGAGTTTACCCAGATCGGTGACACCGGAATCTGAGTTGGTGGTGGCTCCGGCCGGGTACAGTTTGGCGGCGACTACACGCCCGCTTTCTTTTGCTTCGCGGATCATTTCCGGGGTGGTGTTATCGGTCAGATAAAGCACCATCAGCGGATCGAAGTTGATGCCCTGAGGAACCCGGGACAGGATGCGGTCGCGGTATTCCAGCGCCTGCTCCGCATTCATCACCGGTGGCTGCAGGTTCGGCATAATGATCGCCCGTTTCATTACCCGGGCAGTCGCCGGCACTGTGTGCTGCAGCACAGCGCCATCACGCAGGTGCAGATGCCAGTCATCGGGGCGGGTAATGGTAAGACGTTCGGTCATATTGCTCAGCCTTGTCTAAAATTCAGGGGTAGATGGCTGCGCATTGTACCGGAATGTGGCACGAAAACCGCGTCTGAATACTTAATTTTTACCGCAGCCGGCCGATACAGAGTTCTGAGATACTCCATAAAGCTGATGCTGCCGGGCTTGGCAGCAGACGGAAGGTTATGTACAGATTCGTGTTGATACCCTTACTGGCGCTGGCCCTGCATGCCAGTGCCGCACTGGAATTCGGCAGCTCCGTGGAAAATACCGCGTGGGCGGTCAGTGGTTCGGTGTTTTCCTGCCGCTTTGAACAGGAGATCCCGGGCTATGGCCAGGCGGTGTTCTATCAGCGTGCCGGTGAGGATGTGACTTTCCGTCTGGAAACTGTGCGTAACCTGATGGATTTCAGTCAGGCGCGTATCAGTATTCTGCCGCCGCCGTGGCAGCCGTCCGGCAAAAGCGAAAACCTCGGCACTTCGCGTATCGTCAGCAAGTCTCCCAACCTGAGTCTGGACGCGCGGCGCAGCAACCAGTTCCTGCATGCGCTGCTGGAAGGGAAGTGGCCGGCCATCAGTCACAAAACCTACTATGACGGTGAGCGCTATGTGCAGGTGCATGTGTCGGCGGTGGCATTTCCCGACCGTTATCAGGACTACATTCAGTGTGTGAAGCAGCTGCTGCCGATGAATTTCGATCAGGTGGCGCGTTCCAAGGTGCTGTTTGGCAGCGGTGAGGAACAGATCGACCGCAATGATATGAAGACACTGGACCGGATTATTTACTATCTGAAGCACGATCCCAGAGTCTTTGCCATTTATCTGGACGGCCATTCCGACAGTGTCGGGCGGCGTTATGACAACCGTCAGGTTTCCAAGGCGCGGGTCGAGGATGTGGAGCGTTACTTTATCAAGCAGGGTGTTGACCCGGAGATGATCACCACCCGTTTCCACGGAGACCGCTACCCGGTAGCCAGCAATGGCACCGCGGCCGGACGGGCAGAGAACCGCCGCGTAACCATCCGTCTGGAGCAGCGCAAGGATATGCCGATTCCGGAGAATCTGATTTATATTCCGCCGGAGCGGAAAAGCGATGGCTAGTATTTGCTAATACTTTTGTCAATGCTTACATGCGACAAAAATGCCAATTCTGGCACTTTTTTACTAAACAGAAACATTCCTTACGTTAGGATACGGCCAGCGGTTGGGTGAAATTCAGCCGTCAGTCTCAGGGATCAGACTGCTTCGCGGTGCTCTGATCGTAACGTAAGGAATTACTATGCCATTACACTCTAAATCCTGTCTGGCGATTGCCATCAGCAGTCTGCTGCTGACAGCCTGCGGGGATGGTGGAGGTTCTTCATCCGGGTCGGACGATTCATCCACCACTGTCTCGGGAGCGGCTGTGAAAGGGCCGCTGGCCAATGCCGATGTCAGCCTGTATGCCATCGACCTCTCTGCTGCCGATCTGAAAGGCGACCTCATCAGTACAGCAACGACGGATGCCACGTCATTCGTATCCGGTCTGACTCTGCCATCGACCTATGCCGGTCAGCAGCTGCTGGTTGAGTTCTCTGCCAACGATGCCACCACGGATATTAATACCGGTGTGGCCCCGATTATTACCACCCTGGTGAACGTAGTGGACGCCGATTCACTGCTGACCGGCACTGCCGTTTACGCCACGCCACTGACCACCATGGCGGTAAAACTGGCCACTGCCAAAGCCGATGAGGGCAACCCTTATTCCGGTGATGATAACGGAACCATTGATGCCGGCGAGTTTTCTGCGGCGCTGGATGTGGCTGCCGGCCAGGTACTGTCAACGCTGGGCTTTGGTCTGGATACATCCTTTGATCTTTATACCGCAGTACCGCTGGTGACGGCTGCTACGACCGATACGGCTGCCCTGACCAGTGTGGTCGGTTATCGTCAGGCGATTGAATCCCTGGCGGTGGTGGTCAATGACCTGTCAGAAAATGTTCTGTCTGGTGCTTCGTCATCGGACGACGTGCTGGCAGCGCTGGTTGAGGATATGACCGACGGCGATATCGACGGCCAGTCTGAGTCCGGTGCTGTGTCTGTATTCAGCTCTGTCAGCGCTGCGGCGGTGCAGGATTCGGTGACGCAGGATGTTTCGCAGATGACCATTCCCGGTACCACCACCACGATCAGTGATATCGAATCCCTGATTGCTGCAGAAACGGATACTACCGGCGTGACAACATCCACCACCGAACTCGAAGACGGCAGCATCGACAGTACGCCGGGCACGGCTGAGGTGGTCTCCGATATTGACGGTGATGGTGTGGCCGACAGCGAGGATGCATTCCCGGAAGATGACAGCGAATGGCTTGATTCTGACGGTGATGGCACTGGCGATAATGCTGACGCGTTTGATGATGACCCGACTGAAACCACCGACACGGATGGTGATGGCGTCGGTGACAACTCGGATGCCTTCCCTGACGATGCTGACGAATATCTGGACTCAGACGGTGATGGTACCGGTGATAACGCCGACGCGTTTGATGATGATCCGACTGAAACCACCGACACAGATGGTGATGGCATCGGTGATAACTCTGACCCGTATCCGGACAACAGCGATGGTGATGCGGATGGCGTCGAAGACGGCACTGATAACTGCCCGACCGTGGCGAATGCCGGCCAGGAAGATGAAGACGGCGACGGTATCGGTGATGCATGCGACAGCGATGAAAACGCGGTCTGGGATGAAACAAACTGGAATGAATCCAACTGGCAGTAACCAGTCACGAAGAATTTAAGCAGGAGAATATTATGACTATCAAAGTATCAGCAGGAATCGCGTTACTGTCAGCGGCTGTGGCCACTCAGGCGGGCACTGTCGACAGCAGCGCAATGACCACGTTTCAGAGTGGCACCGCCGCGGTTGCCTCTGAAGTGAACGGTAACTTTACCGCCGTGACGACTGCGGTGGATGCCAACGCCACTGACATCAGCACGCTGCAGTCTGCGATTGAAGATTTGCAGGCGCAGATTGATGCCCTGCCGCAGGAAGTGACTGATGCCTCGGACCTGGTGGGCCGTACCTACTGCATGGTTCAGAACCACACGGCCGGCCGTTATGAGGGTGATGATAACTACGCCAGCGTGAATGCCGCTTCCGAAACTTCAACTCTGTCCATTACCAGCAGCACTCAGTTCAGCGTGACCGGTAATTCAGCAGATGAGATGGAGCTGGGACTGAGTGTGCAGTATTACACTTATGACGGCTACGACATTGCTGGCCTGACAGGGTCTCTGCAGTCGTACTCGGAACCGGAGAGTTTTACCGGCACCATCAACAGCTTCAGCAATGGCACCCTGTCCGTTACCGTGGGCACAGACAGTCTCAGCTTTTATGTCAGCAAGTACGGTGATGTCATGATCGGCCGCAGCTTCAGCGATGAAGGCACGGAAATGTGGAATACCACCTTCGTGATGGTGGAATGCCAGTAAGTCCGGGCATTCTCCGCTACTGAGCTGGATAAAAGGGCAGCATACCGTTAGAATGCTGCCCTTTTCTTTTTCCGTCGCTCAAACGCACGCCGGGTCCGGTCTGCAGGGATACGACGGCTGATTTCATCTGGAGAAATTCATGTCAGACATCAAAAAAGTCGTGCTGGCCTATTCCGGTGGTCTGGATACTTCTGTGATCGCAAAATGGCTGCAGGAAGAGTACAAGTGCGAAGTGGTTACTTTTACCGCTGACCTCGGTCAGGGCGAAGAGGTTGAACCGGCACGTGCCAAGGCGGAAGCGCTGGGCATCAAAGAAATCTACATCGATGACCTGCGTGAAGAGTTTGCCCGTGACTTCGTATTCCCGATGTTCCGTGCCAATACCATCTATGAAGGTGAATACCTGCTGGGCACTTCCATTGCCCGTCCGCTGATTTCCAAGCGTCTGATCGAAATTGCCAACGAAACCGGTGCAGATGCCATTGCCCACGGTGCAACCGGTAAAGGTAACGACCAGGTGCGTTTCGAGCTGGGTGCTTACGCACTGAAACCCGGCGTAAAAGTGATTGCGCCATGGCGTGAGTGGGATCTGAACTCCCGTGAAAAACTCATGGCCTACTGTGATGAACACAACATCCACGTAGAAAAGAAAAAAGGCAAAAAGTCGCCATACTCCATGGACGCTAACCTGCTGCACATTTCCTATGAAGGCGACCTGATCGAAGATCCATGGGCCGAGCCGGAAGAAGATATGTGGCTGTGGTCTGTTTCTCCGGAAAACGCACCGGACGAAGCAACTTACCTGAACATCACCTTCAAAAACGGTGATGCCGTAGCGCTGGACGGTGTGGAAAAATCACCGGCCACTATTATGGAAGAGCTGAACAAACTGGCGGGTGCCAACGGTATCGGTCGTGTCGACATCGTGGAAAACCGTTATGTCGGCATGAAAGCCCGCGGCTGTTACGAAACGCCGGCCGGTACCGTACTGCTGAAAGCACACCGCGCCATTGAGTCCATCACTCTGGACCGTGAAGCCGCCCACCTGAAAGACGAGCTGATGCCGAAATACGCCAGCCTGATTTACAACGGTTACTGGTGGTCTCCTGAGCGTAAAATGCTGCAGGCCGCCATCGACGAAACCCAGAAAGTGGTTAACGGTGAAGTGCGCCTGAAACTGTACAAAGGCAACGTGATTGTTGTTGGCCGTAAGTCTGAAGACTCGCTGTTCGACGAAGCCATTGCCACCTTCGAAGATGATGCCGGTGCATACAACCAGAAAGATGCGGAAGGCTTTATTAAGCTGAACGCTCTGCGTCTGCGTACCGCTGCGAAAAAAGGCCGTAACCTGCTGTAAGCGGTGACGGTTTTTTTAAGTGGTAAAAAGAGCGCTGCGGCGCTCTTTTTTTATGGCAGTAGCGAGGCCCTGGCATACGGCGTCAGTGGTTTAATGGCTGACGATAACCGCCGGCAGGTAATGACGGGTGAGTGATGACAGAAACTCCGGATTCAGCAGCAGATACAGATCGCAGCCGCTGCCCCTTGTGTGGCGGGCGTAATCAATGCGCGCTGGAGGCGGGTAAAGATCCGCGCAGTTGCTGGTGCATGGCAACGGATATCAGCTTCAGCGACGACTTGCTTAATAAAGTGCCGGCGCCGCTGCGTGGCCAGGCCTGTATCTGCGAAGCGTGTGTCCGCCGGCTGGCGCAGCGGGTAGATGGCTGAGCCGTCTTACCAGAAACAGAAACGCGGTTTCTCAGCCAGTTGCCGGGCTGAACATTCGCTGATGCCGTAACCGGCAAACAGGGTTTTCAGACGGCCATCCTGTTTCAGTTCAGCCAGCAGGTGATTCATCTGTTCTGCGCCGGGGGTGAATTCCGGACTGATCAGAATATGATGCTGGTAAATCTGATCATAATGATCAGACACCAGCAGTGCGTTTTCTTTATCCGGATTATGTCGCAGGTAATAGGCCAGGAACGAGCGGTTGACGATGGCGATATCGCCATGGCGTTCACACAGCAGCTGCAGGGTTTTCTGATTCGACCATGACAGGGTAATACGGTAATGGTCGCGCAGATAATTTTCATCGGCGTTGCGGCCGGCAAAGCCGTAGTGGAAACCAAGCACACCCAGCAGGCGCAGATCCTGCAGATTGTCGAAGTAGTCCTGGCCGCGGCCCGGGTCGTTGAGGGCAACGTAGACTTCACCATCGGCATTGAACGGGGCTGATATCTGCAGCTCTGTGTGCTGCCAGTCCCAATCGGGACTTTCAAAGAAAATCATATCGAAGTCGCCGTGGCTGAAGGCCTGATAACGGCGTTTGGCAGAGACAGGATACAGGGTGAATTCATAAGCATCCTGACTTTCATTGAGCAGAGCTATCAGATCCGGCGTCAGGCCATAGTAACTGCCGTCATCCGCGCTCATGACATAAGGCGCGTATTCGTACACCCCGACCCGGACAATTTCCCGGGCCATTGCCTCATCGCTGTTTGTCAGCACCAACAGCAGGCTGAGCAGTGCCAGTGTGGGGCGGATGCCGGACCATCTGCTATCCATATTGTTTTCCGGTGTATTGGTATTGCTGACAGACTACCCTGAGCCGCAGGGCTTGAAAAGGTTTACCGCAGCGGACCGGCTACGGTAGTCTCCGGCCTTATCTGTGATGTTTCTGACTGTGCCTGTTATGCCTGAATCCTCTGTTATGCCGCCAGCGGCTGCGGGAAGTGTGACCGCCTCATCCGTGCTCAGCCTGGTGGAGCACCTGCGTTATAACGCCCACCTGGGCAAGCACAGCCATTTTTATGCCTCGCTGCGGCGCCGTAATCTGCATGTGCTCTGCGGGGTGCCGGTGGTGACCATTAACCTGATTCTGGGCTCGGTATTTTTCTCACTGCTGCAGGCTGAGCTGCCGGACTGGGGCAAATGGCTGGGGGCAGGACTGGCGCTGCTCGCGGCGGCGCTGGGCGGCATTCAGACCTTTTTTGATTTCAAGAAAACCTGTGCCGGTCACCGTGAAGTCGGTAACGATTATCTGCAGCTGGCACGGGAATGTGAACGCCTGCTGGCACTGCACGCGGATAAGCTGCTGAGCCTGCAGCAGCTGGCCAGTGAATTACCCCGCCTGAACGCCGAATACGCGGATATCAATGAGCGAGCGGAAGCCTTTATTGTGTCGGCAAAAGATTATGATTACGCCCGTCACTGGATGCAGCACGGGCGCGAGGATGTCTGACAGCATCGCCCAGCAGTGGTTTGCCGGTCTGAGCTTACTGCCGCTGCTGATCCTGCTGGGCTGCAGTTTTCTCGGCTCGCTGCTCAGCGCAGCTGCCGGTGTCGGCGGCGGTTCTTTTCTGCTTGCAGTGATGGCCTCGGTGCTGCCACCGGCGGCTCTGATTCCGGTGCACGGTTTTGTGCAGCTGGGTTCCAATACCTCCCGCGCCTGGCTGACCCGCCGTCATACCGGGTGGCGTAAGGTCGGCTGGTTTGCCGCCGGCGGGCTACTGGCGGCACTGATATCCTCACTGCTGCTGGTGCGGCTGCAGCCGGGCCTGATTCCGTTACTGGTGGGGCTGTTTATTCTCTGGCTGAGCTGGGGACGTATGCCGCAGATCGGACTGGGCAGGCAACCGGCGGGACTGTTCACCGGAGGCCTGCTGACCACACTGCTGACTATGCTGGTGGGCGCGACCGGACCGCTGGTGTCGGCCTGGCTGGGGCGCAGCGGTACGGACCGCTGGCAGTACACGGCAAATTTTTCTTCCTGCATGACCGTGCAACACAGCCTGAAAATAATGACCTTCGTGCTGGCCGGTTTTGCCTTTGCGCGCTGGTTGCCGCTGATCAGTCTGATGATTCTGAGTGGTTATCTCGGTACCCGCAGTGGCCTGAAACTGATGGGTAAAATGCCGGAAGTCTGGTTCCGTCAGATCTTCCGTTGGGTGCTGACGGTGCTGGCGCTGAAGCTGATCTGGACCTGGTGGCAGCACTGAGTTACCACAGGTCGCCGTATTGCTCACGGTGACAGAGGTAAAGGCGCAGATCGAACTCCAGCTGGTGATAGGCCGGCTCCATATAGCAGCAGAGTTTATAAAAGGCTTTGTTGTGCTGTTTCTCTTTCAGATGTGCCAGTTCGTGCACCAGTATCATTTTCAGCAAGGGTTCCGGAACCTTGCGGAACAGGGATGAAATACGGATTTCATTTTTCGCCTTCAGCTTATTGCCCTGAACGCGGGAAATATAAGTGTGCAGCCCCAGTGCATTATTAATGATGTGTATTTTGTCGTCGTAAATCACTTTGCTGATCGGGGCCGAGCTGCGCATAAAACTGTTTTTCAGTTCCTGGGCGTACTGATACAGGGCTTTCTCTGAGTTGAGGCTGTGCACCTGCGGATATTTATTCAGCAGCAGGCCGGCAGTCTGTCCGTTCTGCAATAATGCCTGTGCCTGCTGCTGCAGTGCTGCGCTGTAGCCATTCAGGTAACGGTTGACTGGTTGAGAGGATGTCAAAATCTGGCTCTGTCTGTGGGCGATAGGGTTATTTTCACCCAAGAGGGTGAAGTCTGAAAATACGGTGTCTGTTTTACTGAGCGCGGATTTTAACAACAGACATGGATTACAGGTATGCAAAACCGTTATTTAACCCTCAGCTCTGTCATAGCCGCGACGGCTGCTCTGACCGCTTGTGGCGGCAGCAGTTCATCATCGTCTTCTGATGACGCACCGGCTGCGACTGTTTATATGGATACCGGCTGGAGCGCCGGCAGCGATGAACTGGTTGGCCTGACGTATCCCCAGGGGGCAACCGATGGTGCTCTTGTGGCACTGAAGCGTTCGGATAACGGCGACGGCACTTTCTCGCATTCACTGATGCTGGCAGAAAGCGGCAGCAAGGAATTCAGCGATTCCGGTATTACGCTGGAGCGCGACTACTACCGTGACGTACTGGCCTTACCGGTTACCGTGACCGTGGATGGTGAAGAGCTGGACACCGTCATCGTGGCAACCTGTGGCTATGATGAAGCCGGCGTGCCGGACGGTGCGGAAGTCAGTGGTGGCGGCGTCTCTGCGCAGATTGCCGCAGAAGACCTGCCGGATGCCGCCGCCCTTGAGTTCTATGTGGCGGGTACCGATATCTCCGCCAGCATAAACCTGAGTGACGATGCCGTACTGTACAGCTGCTACTCACTGGGCGGCCTGATGGTTTCCGATACCGCAGACAAAGGCGGCAGTGAATACGAAGTGGACTTCTGGGTATCCGGTGCTGGTTCTGAAGGCAGAGGCTTTGTATTTGGCGCGGGTATCGACTTTGATTACTCCGTAGCGGAAATTTCATACGCCAGTGCATCTCTGGAAAGCTCCTTCCCAAGTGTCGGCGCAGTGGATAACGGCGATGACGACTTAATCATGACAGTAAACGACGAGGGCGACACGCTGTTGTACGATTACGAGAGTGGTGAATTTATTCTTGAAACTGCCGGTAATATCTTTACCTCTGCAACCGATAATGGTGCCGAAATCCTCGATATCGCTGTCAGCGGTGATGATCTGTTTGCCGTATCGGCTGATGAAGGTCTGGCCGGTGGTGATTTCAGCGGCGAAGAATTTGTACTGTTAAGCGGCGGTGATTTTGAACACTGTGTCGATGCACTGGCGGTGAACGGCACCACCCTGTGGTGTCATGATGCCACTGACGAAGGCAAACTGATTGAATTTACCGCACCGGATGTTCCGCAGTCGGAAGTTGAAGAAACGCTACCGGTGGCGGCAGCGATGCTGAAATCCGACAGTCTCGGCGAGCAGATCAAAGCCGAGCTGGAAGGCGCGGGTGCTGAAGTCGAAGTTAAATAAAAGATACTGACGGATTTACAGTGTTAAAAGCCCGGATTTTCCGGGCTTTTTTTGTATCTGTTTCCGCGGCCAGGCATCAGTCTGCCGCGTCGTCCTGCTGACATAACTTCAGCCAGGCATTAATGCCGGCGCTGCGGTATTTCTGTTTATGCACGATCAGGTAAAGCTGACGGCTGAAATCCCGTGCCGGTACATTCAGGCGCACCAGGCTGCCGCGTTTAAAGGCATCGGTCAGCGTAATCAGCGACAGGCAGCCAATGCCCAGACGGGCCTCGACAGCACGCTTGATGGCTTCGGTGTGTTGCAGTTCCAGCGCAATATGCAGATCCGGCAGCAGGCCGGACATGGCGCGGTCAAATGCCTGACGGGTACCGGAGCCGGCCTCGCGCAGAATCCAGCGGGCACTGCGCAGGTCGTTATCGCTGACTTCCGTCAGCCGGGTCAGCGGATCATCCGGATGACAGAACACAGCCAGTTCATCGCGCCGCCAGGGAATCATCTCCAGTTCGGGGTGGTTCAGTTCGCCTTCGATCAGGCCGACATCCAGTTCATAGTTGAGGACGCGGTCGACAATATGGCGGGTGTTGGCGACATCCAGGCGCACGCTGGCTTTGGGGTAGCGCGCCATATATTCCGCCATCAGTCCGACCGCCAGATAGTTACCGATCGACAGCGTGGCGCCGACATTCAGCGGGCCGGCTTCGGCATGCTGCAGCAGACTCTGCTCAAACTCCCGAGCCTGAGCCAGCAGGGCTTCGGCCTGGGGGCGCAGCAGGCGGCCCTGTTCGTTCAGCTGCAGGCGTTTACCGATGCGGTCAAACAGCTGCAGACCAAACTGACTTTCCAGGTCTTTCAGTGCGCTGCTGGCAGCACTCTGTGACATCGCCAGCTCGTCAGCGGCCCGGGTCAGGTTCTGCTGGTGAGCGATAGCGACGAATACCTCCAGCTGGCGTAGGGAATAGCGCATAATGGGTCCTTTTCGATAAAACCGAACAGATATATTCAAATAATCTGATTTATCGATATTTTGGCGGGCGTTAGTATGCTCTGCAAGGCAAATTTACATGGGAAACAACGAAGGTTATGAGCAATCTGATCCGCGAAACCGTTACCAGTGTGCACCACTGGAATGACACTCTGTTCAGTTTTACCACCACCCGGAATCAGGGGCTGCGTTTCAAAAATGGCCATTTCACCATGATCGGGCTGGAAGTGGACAACAAGCCACTGCTGCGTGCTTACAGTATTGCCAGTGCCAATTACGAGGAAGAGATGGAGTTTTTCTCCATCAAGGTGCAGGACGGCCCGCTGACTTCGCGCCTGCAGAATCTGAAGGTCGGTGATGAACTGCTGGTGGGCACCAAGCCGGTGGGAACACTGATCACCGACAGTCTGCTGCCGGGTAAGAATCTGTACCTGCTCAGTACCGGTACCGGTCTGGCGCCTTTTATGAGTATCATCAAGGATCTGGATGTGTATGAGCAGTATGACAAGGTCATTCTCACACACGGCGTGCGTTACGTGTCGGAGCTGGCCTATCAGGACCGGATTCTGAACGAACTGCCGCACAATGAATATTTCGGTGAGGTGGTGCGGGAAAAACTGATTTATTACCCGACCGTGACCCGTGAACCATTCCGCACTCAGGGCCGCTTAACCGATGCCATTACCAGTGGCAAGCTGACCCGGGATATCGGTCTGCCGGACCTGGACCCGGATAATGACCGCTTTATGCTGTGTGGCAGCCCGGCCATGCTGGCGGACCTGACCACGATCCTGGATGGTCTGGGCTTTAAGGAAGCCCGTGCCGGGGAAGCCGGACATTACGTGATTGAACGGGCGTTTGTGGAGAAATAAAGCGCCTGCTGTAGCCACACCGGCAGCCGGTGTGGCTAATGGTTCGCCAGTTGTGCAATCAGTATTCCTGCCTTGTGGTATTTCTTTTTATTTTCTTTGCGGTTGTATGCCTGCAGTAAGGTGAAATATTTTCTGCCCGGCAGCAGCCGGCGGATCATTTTCAGCGCATTGTGGTTATCGTGAATATCACCCAGCAGGTCTTTAATCCGGCTCAGACGACGGATCTTCTGTTGGTTATCCGGCTCTGTATTTCTGGCGATATAAAGCTGTTGTTTAATGTATATTCTGTATTGATGCAGCCTTTTCATCTTGAAATCCGGTACTGCCGGCGCCGCCGCCGGCGCTTGTTTTTTCGACTTTGTTAAGCGGATATCACTGACGCTGAACGGCTGCAGATAGGCGGTCAGTTTTTTCAGTTCCTTTTTTCTTCGCCGTTGCAGGGTTTCCCGGAGCAGGGAAGCCCTGATTTTCTTCTGCACCGCCTCCGGCAGATGTGGCAGATAGTCGCTGTTCAGTACATCGATATCGCGGATGCTGTTGCTCACTTTGATCAGTTTTTTCAGTTCGGGAGCGGTCTGTTGTCCGGCGCTGAGCAGGGACAGAATTTCCCGCGCGGCTGTTCTCAGCCTGTGTATGTCTTCTGCGCTGTGCTGCCGGTCGCGGACAAAGGCGGCACTGGCGCTCTTCAGATCCTTTAACCTGGCTGCTGTGGTTTCATTGATCATGGACTTTGCCCCTGACGCACTGCGTCTGTTGCCGGCATATGCCGTTCTGTGGCGGCGTTGTTCTGTCGCCGATAGTTGCTGAAGTCATGGCTGTGTCCTGTTGTATCACAGTCGTTCCGGACAGAGTATGGGGGTGCAGTGCATCGGCTTTGTCCGGGTTCCGTACCAGTGCCTGGCGGAGATTATTATTTACAGGGTTGTTATTTGTGAGGATTCTGAATAACAATGCAGGCTGACCAGTCAGGAAAGCAATGCAGGAATAAACGGAGAATACCGTCATGGACACCCTGACCCCAGAACAGCAGGCCGCGGTTGAAGCCCTGAATGCTGAGCAGCTGGCCCGTATTGATCAGGCGCTGAGAGCCATGCTGAGCAGTGACTGGCGGAAAATGGCGCGGATTATCGGCGGCGCGATGATGAGTGACGGAGTGCAGGACCTGCAGGGGATTGCTGACCTGTTTTACGCGCAGCGGCTGCGTCTGATGGTTGATGCCGGTGACGCTGAAGCTGTGGGTGATCTGACACAGATGGGGCGTTGTGAGCTGAGGTCCGCCGCGGCAGCATAAGCGGCGGACCTCAGTCATAGCCACCTCAGTGACTTTCGCAGCTCTCGCCTACCACCAGAAATGAACCGTCAGGGCAGAAGTTGTAGCTGGCATACGGACGCCAGATATACATGGGCCGGCCGACGGGTTCATCCCAGTACTGAGTGCTTTCCAGCAGGGTACTGCCATCGGCGGCAATATGATTTTCGCGCGCCAGGTTCAGACTGCTGAGGGAATAAGAACAGGTTGCTGTGCCGTAGGGGGTGACCATGTTGCCGCTGTACTGGGTTTCATACAGTGGGCAGTAACGGATGGTCATCAGCTCTTCATTCTCTATGTATTCGCAGGACGGGCCGTGGGGATAGCGGATATAGGTCTGTCCTTCCAGGCAGCTGACGTAAGAACGGCTGGTGATGGCTGACGGGTAGATCACCCCATCCACTGTCAGCTGTGCGTGCGCGCTGATGGTGGTGGTCGCGGTGATTTCAATTGGCGCGCTGTATTCGATCAGGGGGCCACCGTTCAGAGAGTAATACACCGGCAGACCGTTAACCTGATTCAGGCTGATCAGGGTTCCTCTGTCGGTCATATCGCCGCTCACTGGTTCCGGTGAAAAAGTGACTGTTTTGGGGACGACCTGAATCAGCACGGCGTTGGATTCTGAGCCGTCGGAAAGTTCGACATAAACACTGCCACTGCCGATATGACGATAGCTTTCGGTGTCATGATCATTGAGATCAATATCCTCATCAACGTAGGTGCGGATTTCGGTGTCAGACTCACTGCTTAAATAGCCGGCGAACAGATCGCCGTTATAATCCGTAAACAGCACTTCATTGGTCAGTTCACCACTGCTGCTGGCAAAACCGGTGCCGGTAATCGTGACGGCTGAACCGGTTGTTACCACGGACGGTTCTATGGCGGTAATTTCGACATCCTGAGTCAGGTACACCGTATATTTTTTTCTTGCACTGTCGAAATACGGCAGGCTGATGCTTTCCAGATCATTGAACCAGTCGGTGTAGTCAGCCAGATAACCCGGCTCGATATAATAATGATGCAGGGTAATTTCGACATGATGAGCATTGGTCGACTGGTCGAGGACGTAATCCGGCAGCCTGAAAATGATGGCATCACCCGTGCACTCAGTCCCGCAGGGTTGACGGGTGTATTCACCATTGCCCAGTGTGTTGTAGCCAAGCGAGGTGCCGTCAGCCGCAAAGGCTTCGAGTTGCAGGGTGGCGTAATAAGTATCGCCATTGAATTCCACCGGGCTGAAACCATGGCCACTGAGAACGAAATCCTGCGTATTGCCACTGCTGACCTGGTCGCTGGGCAGTTTTTCCACTGACATCGGATAAAGATCGTGCAGGCCGACCGGATACACCACCTGAAACGTGACTTTGCTGGGGGTATTCAGCAGGCCATAAGTGAGGCTGTTGATGGAAATCGCAGCGGAAGCAATGGCGTATTCCGCGGCGGTAAATTTGACCGCAAGCAGGGCAATCAGTTTGGCCGTGGTTTCCGGCTTGAGCAGTTCTTTTTCGATCAGTTTATTAATGATGGCAGACATCAGTGCTGCATTGCTGAGTGAGTTATAGGTTTTTTCCAGACCGGTAACGTACTCACCCTGTGGCCAGTAATAGAGGATGTGTTCAAAGGCACCGGCGCTGTATAGGGTACTGAAAATAACCTCAGCAACATCGTTGGCAATGGTGTTACTGTCGCCGGATACACCGGGCACAACCGCCCCGATAACCGGCAGAATGGCAGAGGAAAATACTGCCCGCGTCAGCAGGGCGGCGGAGGGACTGCCAGTGTCGGAATAATGGCTGTCGGTGATGTCTCTGAGACCGGGGCTGTAGATTTCAACTAACAGATTTTTATTGCCGCTATCAATGTTTTCCCAGTTCGGCAGTTGCAGACCGAAGGGGCCGCTGCTGGGACTGAGAATATCGCTACTGAATGCCTGATCGGCAAAGGCTGCAGGAATGTCTTTGATCACAATATCGCTGCTGGTATCTGTGATGCGGGTCAGCACGGGAATCATGGAGCCATTGAGCAATACCAGCTCCTCACTGGTCAGGCTGTTGGGCGGAATCAGGGTCAGCCCGCCGAATGGCGGCAGGGCATCACTTTTTAAAATGAAATTACCGAAATCTTCTTCATACACTACCGGTTCATAAAGGTCTGCCAGCGGCGCGACCGATGTTGTGGTCAGGGTATTGAAAGTGGTCCCCAGCTCGCCGTCGGCAGCATTGATGGCGGCTGAATAACTGTCGGCCAGTAGCGAGGAGAGCAGGGTGGGCAGGTTATCTGCCCGGAGCATATAGGGATCATCCGCCAGCGCGCTGCTGAAGGCACTGACAAAGTCAGCGGCGTGTTTGCTGACGACATATTTGGTGTAGGAGGCGGTCTGAACGTTATCGGTGTATTCCGTACTCAGGGCCGCCATGATCAGGGCGATGGCAGTTTCTTCAACATTCAGGCGGATAGTTCTTTCCCCGGGAACCACGGTGGTTGTCAGATACAGGGTCGGACTTTCACCACCATCCCGCGATGGCAGGAAGATACTCAGCTGATTGAGGCGGTCAGCATAAACAGAAACGCTGGCGGTGTTGGTGGATGAGATGCTGATTTCTGCATCTGCCAGTGTGATTGAAGCATTGCTGAAGTCTAACGGTGAGTTCTCAGGAAAGGTGACTTCGGCGGTGGTGTCCAGCAGTGGGGACACGGTGACGGTGGCGTCCGTCGGGGATGAGCTGCCACCGCCGCCACCACTGCAGCCGCTGATGGCCATCAGCATGCTGAATCCGATCAGGAAAATACTGCGTTTCTGCCACCTGTCCATATGCCTCTCCAATGCCGCTACGGTCTGTTTTCAAAATCCTTACACTTTGTATTAGATCACAGAATTCATATCTGGATGCATATATCCGGATTTGGCAATACTGGAGGGGCAATGCGGGAATAGTCTTCTGGCAGAAACGTTATTCGAAATCTGCCAGCCACTTTTTCAGCAGGCTGTTCAGCTGTTGCTGTTCATCTTCACTCAGCGCTGCCAGCAATTGCGCTTCGGTATCCACATGTTCTGTGATGGCCTGGCTGATCAGCCGGTAACCGTCATCCGTCAGCCGGACCAGCAGGCTGCGGCGGTCATCCGGGTCCGGCAGACGCTCGACCAGGCCCTGCTTTTCCAGCTTGTTGAGGCGGTTGGTCATGGCGCCGGACGACAGCATGGCCGAGCGGAACAGCAGGGTCGGGGTCAGACAATAAGGTGCGCCACTGCGTAACAGGGTGGCCAGCACATCAAATTCGCCCCAGGCCAGACCAAATTCCTTATGTTTGCTTTCGATCTGCTGCCTCAGGT
Organism: Pseudomonadota bacterium; assembly: GCA_030145845.1. Lineage (GTDB taxonomy): Bacteria > Pseudomonadota > Gammaproteobacteria > Pseudomonadales > Oceanobacteraceae > Venatoribacter. The sequence goes on along the minus strand of JAIXHJ010000006.1, from coordinate 123,970 downwards.
GGGCGGTCAGGCGTTTCAGGCGGCCGATCACCGCCATGGGCATCGGCTGCAGTGCGGGGCGTTCCTCACGCCACTGATTGACGACAAAATCAATATGATCCGGTTTATCTGTCATGGGCAGGCCTGTTGTGGTTGATCGGGTGGATTGTGCCCGGATAATATCTTCACGTAAAGATATTTGACCTGTCTCCCTCCGGCTGTTATCTTTTCTTCAAATATCTTAATATGAAGATAAATTATGAACGCAAATACAGAGACGCCGGCCACCAGTGCCTGGCTGTTGGCGCTGCTGGCACCGCTGCTGTGGGGCACCACCTATCCGGTGACCAAGGCCTGGCTGGCCGGTATTGATCCGATGTGGCTGGCAACCCTGCGTATTCTGGTGCCGGGGCTGATGATGCTGCCGCTGGTACCGTTGTCCGTATGGCGCAGTAAATGGCTGCAGATCGTGGTGCTCAGTTCACTCAATATCGGTATTTTCACCGCGCTGCTGTTTGCCGGTATTCAGCGCCTGCCCGGCGGTATGGCGGCAACCCTGACCGCCAGTATGCCGCTGCAGATTCTGCTGATCCGGGCGCTGATGGGCCGACTGCCGTCGGCGCTGCAGCTGCTCAGTGCTGTTGGTGGTATTGCCGGGGTGGCCCTGCTGGTCTGGCAGTCACCGCAGCAGCTGGACTGGCTGGGGGTGGCGTTTTCGCTGCTGGCGGCTACCAGTATGTCACTGGGAGTGCTGCTTATTCCGGTGCTGGGCAAAGACATTAAACCCATGGTGATGACCAGTGCTCAGCTGGCTCTGGCCGGTATTGTGCTGCTGATCGTGACGCTGCTGAGCGGCAGTCCGTTTCCGTCGCTGGATACCGGTGCCATCATCGCTCTGGGCTGGCTGGGGCCGGTTACCATGGGGCTGGGCTACATTATCTGGTTCCGTTCCGTATCGCGCCTGCCGGTCGATAAACTGGCCTTTCTCGGGCTGGTTAACCCGGTGGTGGCCGTGGTGTCGGGGGTACTGTTCCTCAACGAGGTACTGACGCTGGTGCAGATGTTCGCCATTGTGCTGGTGCTCGCCTGTGTGCTGATTGCCCAGCATCCGGCCGCCAGTGAGCGCGGGCTCAGACGGCGTAAAGCCGTGGCCTGAAATCTGGCATCGAAGCTGCAATGTCTCCCGTGAAATCATAAAAATGCCGGATTTCCGACGTTTTTGATCTGAAGATATGACGGGAGAATGACGATGCCGGGACAGGGTACGGTTGAAGATGTATTACGCAGTCTGAATTTTGCTCAGGATGTGGGACGTCAGATCAGGGATGCCAATTATCAGCTGGATAAGCCGGATATGAAGCGCCTGCTGGCGGATCTGACCGCGGCTGTTGCCTCCAGCAAAATGGAGCTGAGCCTGCTGCAGGGGGTGTGTGAAGCCCGGGATGCAGAGCTGGTGCGGCTGAATGAAGCGCTGGTGTATAAAGGCAATCTGCGCCGCCGGGGTGATGGTTATTACAAAACACTGGACGGCCGTCCTTACGGCCAGCCGTATTGCTCATACTGCTGGGAAAGCAAACAGCAGCTGCTGCATCTGCATAACCGCATTCTCAGTAAAGACATCCGCATCTGTCCGGGTTGTAAAAATGAGTATCAGGCGATCCGTACGCCTTATCTTGAAGCCGAAGGCTATACCGTCTGAGTGCAGACAGCAGACAGCAGACAGCAGACAGCAGACAGCAGACAGCAGACAGCAGACAGACTGTCGCGCTGTCTGAGCTTCGCCGCGGCCGGATTTGCCGCTATAGTGTCGGGCATTGCCGGGGTCCCCGCCGTAAGGCCGTTCCGCGCGGTCGCGCCGGGGTTCCCTGATGAATTAAAACAACGACGGAACCCGACAATGCCCCCTGCGCGTTTTATTCTTCTGCTTTCCGCTATGCTCCCTGCCTGGACTCTGGCCAATGATGAGGTTCCGGCAGCGGATACCACGACTGAGATGGCTGCAGAGAGTCAGAATGATGACAGCAGCGGTTTTCTGGATTTTTCCCTGCCAGAGGCAGAGCCGTTAAAACGGGAAACGCACAGCGTGGAAATAATTTCTGATGAAGAAATCAAACCCGCCATCCGCCAGCTGCCACAGCTGGTGGAAAAAATTCAGACCGAGGATATGGCGGCTGACAGCCCCTATATCCTGTTACCGCACCGCCCCAACTATATTCTGCCGCTGACTTATCAGACCAAGCCCAGTGACGAAGAGCAGGATCAGGTGATTGAGCACTATACGGATGACCCGGCCGCCGGCGAGGGCAACAGTTATGAGCATCTGGAAGCCGTATTTCAGTTCAGCCTCAAATACCGCCTGTCCACCGGCCTGTTGGGTAAAATGAGCGCGATTGATTTCGGTTATACCAACCGCTCTTTCTGGCAGGCATACAACAGCGATATTTCCCGCCCGTTCCGGGAAACCAACCATGAGCCGGAACTGATTCTGTCATGGCAGACGGAAAATAACTGGATTGATTATTTTTCATTGGCGTTCAATCACCAGTCCAATGGCCAGACCAGCTCTCTGTCACGCAGCTGGAACCGGATTATCGGTCAGATGGTATCGGTGTTGCCGAGTGGTGTGTTTGTGGTGCGCGCCTGGTGGCGGGTGCCGGAAGAAAGTGAAGCCGACCCGTGGGACCCGGAAGACAACGATAACCCGGATATTGATGACTATATGGGCCCCGGCGAAATCAATTATATGCATGTGCTGGGTAATCATCGCCTGACGATTATGCTGCGCAATAATTTAAACCCGGATGAAAACCGGGGTGCGGTAGAGCTCGGCTGGACCTTCCCGCTGAACCGTAAACTGAAAGGTTATGTGCAGTATTTTAATGGTTACGGTGAAAGTCTGATCGACTATAACCGTTATCAGGAACGTCTGGGTGTCGGCATTAAAATCAGTGACTGGTTCTGATGCCGGCGGCGGCAGGAACCGGTGTTCGGAGACAGCATGTTAACGCTCGGACTGATTATTAATCCGCTGGCCGGTATCGGCGGTGCGGTAGGGCTGAAAGGCAGCGACGGTGCAGCGGTGGTCCGTGAAGCACTGGCCCGCGGTGCGGAAAAAAAAGCGCAATTGCGGACCCGCCAGGCGCTGCAGTCATTAACGGATCTTAAAGAGCAGCTGCATTTTCTGACCTGCCCGGGAGAGATGGGTGCCAGCCTGCTGACGGAACTGGGTTTTCATTGCACGCTGCTTGATATCACGCTGCCGGACACGGGCAGCGGTCCTGAACATACCCGTGCTGCGGCAGCAGAGATGCAGCAGCGTGGCGTGGACCTGCTGTTGTTTGCCGGCGGTGACGGGACTGCCCGCGATATCTGCAGCGTTGTCGGTGAAACGCTGCCGGTGCTGGGGATTCCGGCCGGGGTGAAAATTCATTCTGCGGTTTATGGCATTACGCCAGCGGCGTCGGCCGAAGTGGTACGCCGTCTGGCAGAAGGACAGCTGGTGGATATCCGCGCGGCAGAGGTACGCGATCTGGACGAAGAAGCCTTCCGCCGCAATCAGGTCCGCGCGCGTCATTATGGCGACATGCGGGTTCCGCAGGCCGGCCATTTTGTGCAGTCGGTGAAGCAGGGCGGCGTTGAAGCGGAAGCGCTGGTGGTGGCGGATATTGCTGCTTATCTGAGCGAGGAGATGGAAGACGACGTGCTCTATCTGATCGGCTCCGGTAAAACCACGGCAGCGCTGATGGATGAACTGGGGCTGGAAAATACCCTGCTGGGGGTGGATGCCGTGATTAACCGCCGGCTGTTGGCCAGTGATTTAAGTGCGGACGGCATTCTGGCATTACTGGATCAGTATCCGCAGGCCCGGGCGGTACTCAGTGTGATCGGTGGCCAGGGCCATATTACCGGCCGCGGTAATCAGCAGTTCAGCGCTCAGGTGCTGAAGCGTCTGGGCCGGCAGAATCTGCTGCTGGTGTCGACAAAAAGCAAACTCAGTGCGTTACAGGGCCGGCCACTGATTATGGACAGCGGCGACCCGGAACTGGATAAAGCCTGGTCGGGTACGGCCGAGGTGATTACCGGCTACCGTGACCGGGTTATGCATCTGCTCAGCTGACGGTGAATTTTTCCACGGTGTCACTTAAACGGGCGGCCAGTTCAGCCAGTGCCTGGCTGGCTGCTGCCGCCTGTGCTGCCTGCTGCCGGCTGGTGTCAGCCAGATCATTGACGCGCACGACATTGCGGTTGATTTCATCGGCGGCATAGCTCTGTTCTTCGGCCGCTGTGGCCATCTGATTATTCAGGTCGCTGATATTCGTGACCTCATCATAAATAACCTGCAGGGCAGCGCTGGCTTCGCGTACTTTACTGATGCCGCTGTCGGCACGGTCGCGGGATTTCAGGACGGTGTTGACCACATCCGCTGTGCCTTTATTAAATTCGCTGATGGTGCTGCTGATGGATTCGGTGGATTCCTGTGTACGCTGGGCGAGAGTGCGTACTTCATCGGCCACCACGGCAAAACCACGCCCCTGTTCGCCGGCACGTGCCGCTTCGATGGCGGCATTCAGGGCGAGCAGATTGGTCTGCTCGGCAATGGCATTAATTTCATTCAGAATGGCACCGATGCTGGCGCTGTCCTGCTGCAGTTTTTCAATGGCATGGGTGGCCTGCAGAATTTCTTCATTCAGCTGTTCCATTTCACTGCGGGCCTGATCTGAAATCTGTTTGCCGTGGCTGACCTGCTGATGCACCTGAGACACGGCGCTGGCGGCTTCATTGGCATTGCCGGCAATATTCTGGATGGTGGATGTCATTTCATTCATGGCGGTAACGGTCTGCGTGACCTCATCCTGCTGCAGCTGACTGGCGTTGCCGACTTCGCGGGTAATGACCGACATTTCTTCGGACGCAGCTGCCACTTCGCCGGCTCCGGATTTCACCTGATCCACGGTATTGCGCAGGGTACTGATCAGGGAGTCGAACGCCCGCGACAGCAGACCGATTTCGTCCCCGGAGGGGTGCTCTGTCATTCGCGTCAGATCGAGATCGCCGGCAATGTGCTGAATCTGAGCGGTGATTTCCTGCACCGGGCGGTAAATGGCGCGTGATACCAGAATGGTCAGTGCAGAGACTATCAGGAAGGTCACTAGAATACTGATAACCAGATTGGTATAAACCGTCTGGCGTTTGCTGGCCATCTGTTCGCTGATATAAGTGGACAGCGCGTCAAAACCGGATTCTGTCTGCCGTACAGCGGCTCGCATTTTACCGCGCAGACCTTCATCTTCATTCAGGCCGATCAGCTGCTCTTTGGCAAACAGGGCGCTGAAATCATCCTGATAGGTCTGCAGCTGGGTTCTTACCTGACTATCGCCGGCCAGCGGACTGGTTGTCAGAGCAGCGCGGAAATCGCTGATTCCCTGATTGAATTTCTCCATATATTTTGCGTCAGAGCGCAACATAAAATCTTTTTCATGGCGGCGCAGCATCAGCATGTAATAAAGGATTTCATAATCAGCGGCTGCTTTGGCCGTGGCTTCAACATTGTGAACCGCCTCGCGCAGGGCACCATACAGACCGCTTTTATGATCCAGACCGACATCGGTCTGTTGTCTGACCAGCTCGGCAAATACCTGGCGGTATTCGCGGATATTATCTGCCAGTCCGTCAATACGGCCGGTGTTCAGATTCATACTGCTCATATCGGTTTTCAGCTGCGTAAGATGGGCGTCAGCCTGGTTGGCATGCTGTTCAAACTGTGTGGCATATTTCAGTGCTTTGCGGGCAAGAAAATCTTTTTCATTGCGGCGCAGCATCAGCATTTCACTGTTTACTTTTTCCTGTTGATAGAGGATATCGCCGAGGTCACCCAGCTGGGAAAACTGCAGGACGGTCAGTGCCGAGGTGATGATCAGCCCAAGTACCACGAGAATAAGAATAAATGTGTGTTTGGTTCTGATACTGAGATGATGGATAAACATGGCGACCTCCGGAAACGTTCTCATTCCGCCAAAGCTTAGATGAATATGGCGTGGGTGCGAGGTCCGGCTGGGAATAAAAAGCTCCCTTTGCGAAAAAGCCGGTGGTAACCTTTTATCACCTCAAAACTATAAGGGAATACCATGAAACACGCTGCTGATGAGTTCAGCCTGGCAACCAAACTGGTGCACTGGGGTTCAGCTCTGGTGATTTTTGCGCTGCTGGCCGTTGGTCTGATTATGGAAGACATGCCACAGGGGCAGGAAAAACTGCAGCTGATCGGCCTGCATAAATCGTTCGGGGTGGTGGCACTGATCCTGATTCTGATCCGTATTCCGGTGCGGATTTCCAACCCGGTAGCCCCTTTGGCCGGCACACCACGTGCGGATGTGGTCAAGGCCAAAGCGGTGCAGGGTATTCTCTACCTGCTGATGCTGATTATGCCGGTCAGTGGCATTCTGATGAGTCAGAGCGCGGGTTATCCGGTGGCGCTGTTCGGCCTTGAACTGCCGCAGATTATGGGCAAAAGCGAAGGCGCGCATGAGTTTTTTGAAGCCGTGCACGGCCTGGGAGCCTGGGCCATGATTCTGGTGCTGCTGGCCCATATCGGTGCTGCGTTACTGCATCACTTCCGCATGAAAGACGATACCCTGCGGCGTATGACGTTCCGTCGCTGAGTAGCGGTGACAAAAAAACCGGCCAGTGGCCGGTTTTTTTGTGCGTCAGAACGGACTGAGCTCCAGCACCATATCGCTGCCGTCAATGGTCATCGACTTCAGCATCATGCGCGCCATGGACTCGGACATATCCTGATCACTGAGGGTGTATACCGGCTGGCCTTCGAGGGCCGGCTGCAGTGCCTGCTGAGCCAGGTTGATCAGCTGTGGCTCCAGCGAGGGGGACAGACCATCAATACTGATTGCCGTGACCTGCGGATCATCAATGTAAAAACTGTAGTCTGATGGCTCATAGCGGACTTTGCCGTTAACGGTAACGCGGCCGTTGCCCTGTAAACCCAGCGTGGTATTGATCAGGGCTTTGCTGTGAATACTGATGCGCTGCTGTTCGCTCAGCAGTGCCAGCTGTGGTTCAGACAGGGTGAGAATAAACATCCCCTGCTGGCGGGTGACCGGCATGCGGGCATCCAGTTCCTGCTGCATCTGCTGTTCGCTCAGGCGTACTTCATACGCCTGACTCAGGGCGCTGCCCAGCAGCAGCGCTGGCAGTAACAGATAAGCCTGTAATTTCATCCGCGTGATTTCCTGATTCTGCGCTCTGTCTGCCATTTCCACCAGCCGGCCAGGGCCGAGCCACTGATGTTGTGCCAGACGCTGAACAGAGCGCCGGGCAGGGCGGCCACAGGGCCATAAAATTTAAGTGCCAGGGCAACGCCCAGACCTGAGTTCTGCATTCCGACTTCTAGCGCAATGGTGCGCGCTTCCACTTCGGTGTGGCCGTTCCAGCGGGCAATGGCATAGGCCAGTGCCAGGCCAAGCAGGTTATGTAATATGACCGCAAACGCCGCAGAAATTCCCATGGTGGCAATTTCATCGGCATTCAGGGCGACGATAATGGCGATGATAAACAGAATAAACAGCGCGGCAATATCGGGCAGACGGCTGCTCAGGCTCTGGCCGATCTGTGGCAGAAACTGATTACACAGCAGACCGGCAGCCACCGGCAGGACAACAATCTGGGCGATGCTGAGAATCATGGCACTGGTATCCACTGCCACGTCGGCGGAGGCATAAAAGGCGACCAGCCACGGCGTCAGGACAACCCCCCACAGGGTCGACATCAGTGTCATGCTGACTGACAGGGCAACATCTCCACCGGCCAGATAAGTCATCACGTTGGAAGACGTACCACCGGCGCAGGCGCCGACAATAATCAGGCCGATGGCCAGTTCCTGCGGCAGCGACAGGGCATGCACCAGCGCCCAGGCAAGCAGCGGCATCAGCACAAACTGCAGCAGTACGCCGAGGGCGATGGGCTGGGGTTTGTTCCAGACGCGGCGGAAGTCGGCCCAGCGCAGGGTCAGGCCCATGCAGAACATCACAATACTGAGCAATGGCACGATGGCATCTTTCAGACCCAGCAGGGGCTGGGGTTCGTACCAGGCCGCGAGGCTGAAAATCACGGCCAGCAGGGGGAAAAGTCGGTTTACAGAAATCATCTGAGCCTCCACGGGTGGGGGCGCTATCTTACCTGACTGCCTGCAGAATCTCAGCTCAGCGGTTGAGGAACTGAATAATCCGCCGCGTCACTGCCCGCGGGGTTATCTGACTGAGCATCCACGCGGCAGCAAAGAAGGCACTGACGGCCCGGTGGGTGCGCGGTGCTTCAAGCTGGCGGATCACTGCGGCCGCAACATCTTCTGCCTGCAGATGCACGCCGAGACGGTCAAGCACCGGGGCGCCGGAGCTCTGCTCATTAAGCATCGGTGTGCTGACAAACGGCGGCATCACATCACACACGCGGATGCCGTGGGGCTGCCACTCAATCTGCAGGGCTTCGGTCAGGCCACTGACGGCGAATTTGGAGGCGGAATAAGTCGCCATCCGCGGAATGCCATACACAGCTGAGGCCGAACTCATATTGATGACGGTGGCGGCCGGCGTGTTTTTCAGCCACGGAAATGCCGCCAGACAGCCATTGATCACACCGCTGACATTGATGTCGATGATCTGTTGGTGGCGGCTGGCGGGGATGGCTTCAAAATGGTCGATGTGCAGAATACCGGCACAGTTAAACAGCAACTGCAGGCTGCCACCGGTGAAGTCAGTAAAGTGGCCGATGGTGCGGGTAAAGGCGGCAGCGTCGGTAACGTCCAGTGCATAACAGCGGACGCGGGCACTGTCCCAGCCAGCGCTCAGTTCCTGCAGCGCCTGCTGGTTCAGATCGGCGAGTCCCAGCGTCCAGCCGCGGTCGTACAGGGCGCGGGCGGTGGCGGCGCCGATACCGGAGGCGGCACCGGTCAGAAAAGCGGTTCGGGTCATGTGTCTGTCCTGCTGATAAAAAAGTCATTCTGACGCAGCGGCAGGGTCAGGCAAGGTTCTGGCGGGCCAATAAATGGCAGGCAATAAAAAACGGCCCGCAGACCGTTTTTTATTGCTGGTCAGCAGCACTCAGAAACGCGGCAGTGCTGCCCGGTCGGCTGAGTCCAGTGCCTGCCAGCCGTCGACCGCACCACCCTGAGTCATCAGAATGGCCGGGTTCTGCTGCTGCAGGATGGCGCTGCGGTACAGGGCCAGCATGTCGTCGCGGGTCAGTTTCATGACCTCGGCCGCAATGGCGCTGTTGGTATCGAAGGTGAGACGGTCATCTTCGATTTCACGCCAGAAGTAGGCTGCTTTCTCATACAGGTTTTTCGGCTTTTCCAGCAGCAGAGTGGCCAGCCCCTGACGGTAGGAAGCAAATTCTTCATCACTCATCTCCGCCAGTTGTTGTTCAAAGCCGGCGAAGAAGCGTGTGCTCTGGTCGAGAATTTCCTGCGGTGTGGCATGCGGTGACTGCACAATAAAGGCCAGCCCGGGCACGCGCCGCTGTGGCAGCGGTGTGGCAAACACCACATAGCCCATCTGCAGTTCGGTGCGGATCCGCTGGTAATAAGGTGCGCCCAGAATCTGCCCCAGCAGAGCGAAGCGGGCGCGGTTGCTGTCCGTGGTTTCCTGGCCCTGGATATAGAGCACCACGGCTTTGTCCTGGTGATCCAGGGTGAGGTTTTGCTGCCACTGGCCGGCCGGTACCTGCACAATGGCGGAACGGTCGAGCAGGTCGTCAGTACCGGCAAAGTGCTGTCTGACCAGCGCGGCAATATGGCGTGCCTGATCGCTGCTCATGTTGCCGTGTACGTAAATGCGGCTGCCGAGGTCATCAGCAAAGCGGCTGGCAAATGCCAGCACATCACTGCGGCTGACATCTTCCAGCGCCGCCAGCAGTTCGTGCTGATCAAAGCTGGGGTCATGCAGCCACTGTTTCAGTACGGCAATTTCCCGTTCGTAGGGCTTGTTCTTCAGCTGGTTTTCCAGTGAGCGCTGCAGTGAGGCCTTATAACGTTCAAAATCTTCCCCGCTGAGGCTGATGGTTTCCATTTCCTGCAGAATGCGCTCCACCAGTTCCGGCATTTTGTGCTGGTAGCCGGCGACCGCCAGTTCAACGCCACGGCCGGTGGCATTGAGGCCATAATTGAGGCCGGCCATGGACGCCGGATAGCTGTAGGTGTTGAGCGCTTCTTTGACGGTACGTGAATACAGCTGGGCGATAACCCGTTCACGGGCACTGTTCTGCACGCTGGCTTTCTGGAACTGAATCTGAATGCGTGATTTCGGCGTTCTGAATTCGTGTTCCGGGTAATACCACAGACGCAGGCCGGGCTCATCAATCAGACTCTGCGGTACCTCAGTGGCGGCATCGGCATGCAGCTCAAAGTCGGTCGGGATAAAGGGGTTTTCCTGCGGCAGCTGCAGGCTGTCGAGCCCCTCGGTGGTGACGTCCTGCGGGCGGTAATCGCTGGGGCGGATACGGATGCGGGTGCCGTACCAGGGATCGGTGATTTCCGTCGGTACATTCGGTGCGATCAGGGTGCGCAGCATATTACCGGCAGACAGGGCATCGAGATAAGGACGGAAGGTGGCTTCACTGACCGGTTCCCAGTGGTAGTCACCGTAGATTACGTCCTGCTGCGGATACACCAGCAGGTTTGTGCTCAGGCGTACCACATAGTCTGACAGGCGGCTCTGTTCCTGAAAGCGGAACGACAGATCGCTCAGCTGCTGCTGTTCGGTCAGCAGGTATTGTGGCAGCGGTTGCTGACGGATGAGGTCGATGTAATGCATCAGCGCCTGGGTGATGTTGTCGACGTGCAGCAGGCCGGTGCGGGTCAGCTGTATCTGCACCACCAGGGTGGTTTCGAATTCCGTGCCCATGGAGCGGCCGGCGCTCAGACCTTCAGCCCAGCCTTTTTCTTTCAATAACGCGAGCAGACTGCCTTCGCCTTCATGGCCGATCAGGCTGGACAGCAGCTGCACCGGTTTGTAGCGGTACACCGAGCGTGATTCCGGCAGCGGGAAAGTGAACTGCAGACGGCGGATTTCTTTCACCGGTTCAATATCCATATCCAGCGGCAGCTGCGATGGCACAAACAGGGGCGGACGTGGCTGACGTGCTTCGGTGTCACGTACCGGCACAGCGGCAAAATGCGCGCTGGCCCACTCCTGCAGCTGATCGAGCGGATAATTACCGGCCACCACCGCGGTCATTTTATCGGCGGAATAATGGCTGCGGTAAAAGGCCAGCAGGTCGTCGCGCACGTTACTGTCAGGGCGGTCAGCCAGAGTATCCAGATTACCGGTGGCAAAATGCGAAAACGGGTGGGCCGGGTTCATGGCCATCTTTTCTGCCGAATAAATGCGGCGGAAATCGTCTCTCAGCTTGGCGCTGTATTCTGCGTGAACGGCATTTTTTTCGCGCCCGACATAGGCTTCGTCAAAAGTCGGTGAAATAAAGAAAGGCGCAAAGCGGTCCAGTGCACCGGACAGGGCGCTGTTGTCGATCTCAAAGAAATAAGTGGTCTGGCTGTGCGCGGTAAAGGCGTTATGGCTGCCACCGTGGCGGCTGATATAGCTCTGATATTCACCCGGCTCCGGATAAGGTTCGGTGCCGAGAAACAGCATGTGTTCAAGGAAATGCGCCAGCCCCTCACGGCCCTGCGGATCATCACCACTGCCGGCATTGACGGTGACGGCAGCAGCGGCTTTATCGGATTCCGGGGTGTTGACCAGCAGCACTTTCATGCCGTTATCCAGTGTCAGGGCGCGGTAACTGTAGGTATCTGACGGGCTGACAATGATATCCGGCTTGTCTGAAAATCTGATCATAGAATATACAATGGCGGCGACGACGATAGCGAAAAAGGTCCAGTATCGGGGCGAAAACATGCCTGCTCCTGTGCGGGAATCGGGTTAGTGGGCGGTTCCCTGATGGGAAGAAATGGCCTGTGCATCGGCCAGCGTGTTGTGCGCCGGGTCCAGGCTTTCAATCTGGCTCAGACGGGCTTTGCAGTCTTCCAGTTCCGCCAGCACCAGCGCGAACTGCTGTTCAAAGGCCTGATCAATCACTTTATAGAGCATCTGGATCTGATCTTCTGCGTCGGCAGCGGTGGGGTTGCGCAGGGCCTTCAGGCAGGCCAGGGCGATCTGGTGATAGGCTTGATCTTTATTCACAGTAGGGCTCCTCATAGCAGCGCCTATCATACCGCAATAATGATTCCTGTTCTCCGTATGAATAACGCCTCAGCCGATGCCGCCATCGGCGGAGAACCACTGCAGCTGATCACAGCTGAGGGGCTGTGACAGGATGCTGCCGGACAACCAGTCGACGTTGCTCTGGTGGGCTGAAGCAAGGGATTCGGTGCTGTCCATATTGGGGGCAAAAATGGTCATGCCGTGGTCATGAATACGTTGCAGCAGCCGGCGGCTCTGCGGCAGGGATTTACTGTTGCGCATATGGATCAGGAATTCCGGGGCCAGACTGACACCCTGGATCGGCAGCGCCAGCAGCTGTCGTGAGTTGATAAAACTGCGGCCGAAGTTAGCGATAAAAATATTGCACTGGCGGGCGCGCAGTTCATCGCGCCAGCTGAGGTCTTCTTCATCCTGACTGAGGACGCATTCCTCCGCCAGAATCACACTGCAGCCAGCGGGGTTGCCGCTGTGCTGCAGCTCATCGGTCAGGGCCCGGATGTCAGCTGCGGTATGATCGGCGGCGCTGATGATGAGCTGCAGAGGCCGGCTGAAGTGGTGCTGCCAGGTGGATACCACATCCTGCAGCCAGCTGTGCCAGCTGCCGCCGTCATCAAACGCCTCGGCCGGAATCTGCAGGGCGGACAATTCGCCCTGTTGATTGAATACCGGCAGTACGCGGTTGTCACTGTGGGTGACCGGTTGCGGCTGTGGCTGCTCGCTACCGGCCGGCCGTTTGTGCGTCAGGGCGGCGGGGGTCAACCCCAGCCGCTGCCGCAGCCAGTCGTCCCAGTCGCTGATGTCCGCGGGTTTGCTTTCGATGGATATTGCAGGGTCCAGCACCAGTGACTGTCCCTGATAATTCAGCGGGTCACTGAAGTCCTGCTGAATATTCTGCGTCAGGCGTGTGGTCTGGGCACTGCCGATGGCGGCCGGCAACAGAATGAGAAAGGTGCTGGGGCTGGGCGAATAAATCTCATACAGGTCGTCAGTGGCGGCCTGCAGACGTTCGTAACACATGGCCGACAGGTCACGGCTGACACCGTCGCCGTCGCAGAAGCTGACGACCATCAGCTGCGGCTCGCTGAGCGACTGGTCAGCGGCCTGTTGCAGGCGCTCAAGGTGGTGTTCACCGGAATAGCGTTTCAGTTCGTCACTCAGATCCCGGCCGGGATTCAGATCATCCGATACCCAGTGGCAGGAGCACAGACGGTACTGATCGCCCAGTGGGGCGATAGCCATCCAGGCCTGTTTTTTCAGCTGTGCCGGGCCGGTGAGGGTGAAGTGGCCGAGCCAGGTTTTGTTTTCTTCCACCTGACGGGTGACTTCGGTTTCCAGAGTGACAGCCATGTCTGACAGTGCCTGGGCAAACAGGTTAACCCCCAGCAGATCCTCTTCGCGGCACTGCAGTGCGCGGCACATCGGCGCATTGGCCAGGCGGACAATCCAGTTACTGTCGGTGAGCAGGGTCGGCTGCTGGGTCTGCAGCTGCTGGCTGAGCTGGTGCATACGGCTCAGCAGGGTGTGCTGTTTCAGACCTTCCTTGATGTCCATGGTCAGCAGCAGGTTGTCCCAGGGTTTGGCGACAAAGCGGTGTACATCACCGTGCTGCCAGGCGCGCCGCAGGGCGCTGTAATCCACCTGGCCGGACAGCAGCAGACGATAGGTGGTCGGTGACAGTTCGCGGGTTTTACGGCACAGCGTCAGACCATCCATCCCCGGCATTTTATAGTCGGTGATCATCAGCTGGATGTCATGACGTTCAAGAATGGCCAGTGCTTCATCGCCGCTGGCCGCTTCATGAATGAGGTAGGGCTCCGAGCGCAGCATGCGGCGGATCGCGTGAATGATGCCGGCTTCATCATCGACCAGTAAGATATTCCGCTGCATGACGTCTCTCCTGTTGTTGTTTTTCTGCCGCTCTGCCTGCCATTCTGACGTGTCAGTCTGTGCACCGCCAGCATTGCAGGGACGCAGGAATTTAGCGATTTATCCTTGCAAAGGCGAAAGGCTATCTATACTGAACCCAGTGTAGTTGCCAATTTGAGATCATGCTGTGAGGGATAAACAAGCCTTAACCACGGGTGAAGTCGCCAAATACTGTGGAGTGAACTTTCGCACAGTTATCCGCTGGATTGAGCGTGGCCACCTCGATGCTTACAAGCTCCCCGGGCGCGGCGATAACCGCATTCCGGTGAGCAGTTTTATCAGTTTTCTGCAGGATAACAACATGCCGGTGCCGGACGATCTGGCGCTGGGTGGACGTACCCTGCTGATTCTGACCGCTGCCGATGAGCCTTCTGCTGATCTGGCGTCGTTTGTCCGCCGCAGTGGCTGGGAACCGCTGGTTACCTCGGACCCGCTGCATTTCGGTTTCCTGCTGGCTCAGCACCAGCCGGGCGCCGTGTGTGTATTTTCTGCTGAGCACGCCGATTCTGTCTCGCGTCTGCTGCGTGATGGTGATGGCCGTGAAACCCTGACCCTGGTGCTCAACCGGATGGGCGTACCGGAGCAGCTGCCTGATGGCTGGTGTGGTTATCAGTGGCCGGCTGACCAGAGTGCCATTTCTGCTGTACTCAGCGGCGATGCGGCGGCCTGAGGCCTGACAGCAGGATGATTCCGCCGGCGCAGGAGGCGCTATGGATGAACCCCTGTTACTGCTGAGTGCGGCGCTGGCCGCGGTCTGTCTTTTTCTGATTATCCGTCTGTGGCAGACACAGACGGCCCTGCGTAAGGCCGGCGAATCGGCCTGCCGTTTCTCGCTGCTCTGGCGTCAGCTGCCTGACATCATCACTGAAATTGATCCTCAGGGCCGCATTCTGGAAGTCAATCATCTGCTTGATCAGTACCGGCGTGAGGATGTACTGGGAAAGATGGCCACCGATCTGCTCACGGCAGAGCAGGCGCAGCTGTTCAGCCATGCCATGGACGAGGTTCTGGCGACGCTGCAACCCAGTTATTACGACATCCACCTGACGCAGGACGGCCACGAAAGCTGGCTGCGCAATACGATGCTGCCTGTGCTGCAGGACGGCCGCCTGCAGGCCCTGCTGGTGGTGAGCTCTGATTACACGGAGATTTACCGCGCCAGGGAAGTACTGGTGCAGCAGAAAGAGGACGCAGAGCAGGCCAGTCAGTCAAAAAGCCGCTTTCTCGCCAGTATGAGTCACGAAATCCGCACACCGATGACCGGCCTGATCGGCATGGTCTCGCTGCTGGAGCAGACACCGCTGACCTCAGAACAGCAGGGCTTTCTGCGGGTTATCCAGCATTCCTCTGAACACCTGCTGACCATCGTCAACGACATCCTCGACAGCTCCAAGATCGAAGCCGGCATGCTGGAAATCGACAAAGGCCCGTTCAGCATCCGTGAAATGTGCGACAACCTGATGAATATGATGGCTGCCCGGGCACGTGAGAAAGGGCTGGCGTTGCAGTGTTTCGTTGAAGAACAGGTTCCGGCTCAGGTCATTGGCGATCCGGTCCGCATCCGTCAGATCCTGATGAATTTCCTCACCAATGCCCTGAAGTTTACCGAACAGGGGCATGTGCTGCTGCGGGTGGCGCTGATCCGTGGCGGGCAGGACAGTGTCAGACTGCGGTTTTCGGTGGAGGACAGCGGTATCGGTATCCGCGCCGATCAGGCCCGTTATGTGTTTGACGAATACCGGGTCGCGCATGGCCGTCTGTCGACGCAGGCCGGCGGAACCGGGTTGGGGCTGAGTATCAGCCAGCGGCTGGCGAAACTGATGGGCGGTCAGGTGGGGGTCATCAGTGCCGCCGGCACCGGTTCCTGCTTCTGGCTTGATCTGCAGTTGGCGGTGGCGGATAACCTGGCTGCAGAGCCACCCCCGGCAGATGTGTCAGGCTGTCAGATCTGGGTGCTGGACGAAGTACAGGTCAACCGTTCGCTGGTGGTGTCGGTAGCGCACAGTATTCCGCTGCGGGTACGGGAATTCGCGGACGCGGGGCTGCTGTTCCGTGCACTGGAGAAAGAACAGCCACAGCTGCTGATTGTCGCCGATGCGATTTTCCGCCGCCAGCGTGATCAGCTGTTACCGCGGTGCCGCGGTAAGGTGCCGCTGGCGGTCAGTTCATCGGGAACCGCGGTGGCCAATGAAAAGGCGCTGCGGGCTGATGGTGTGCGTGCTTTCTGGGACTGGCCGGTGAGTCAGGAGCAGCTGAAACGGATTCTGCTGCGTTTGCTGACGGAGCCGGAAAACAGGACTCAGCCGGCAGCAGAGCTGATCACCCGTGACAGCAGCGCGCCACCGGCAGCGACAGAACCGGTCTCTGCGGACGCGCTGGCCGGGGTGCGGGTCCTGCTGGCGGAAGACAACGAAGTGAATCAGAAGGTCGCCCTGCAGATGCTGAAACGGCTGGGCTGTACGGCGACCGTGGCCGCGAATGGTGAAGAGGCGGTAGCGTTATACCGTGATCAGTCGTTCGATCTGGTACTGATGGACTGTCATATGCCGGTGATGGATGGCCTGGAGGCCACCCGCCGGATCCGTGCATTGCAGGAGCGGCCACAGGTACCGGTTATTGCCTTGTCAGCGGATGTGATGGCCGAGCAGAAAGCCGCCTGCAGCGCTGCCGGTATGGATGGTTACCTGACCAAACCGGTACGGCTGGAGGAGTTACGCCTGAGCCTGCTCAGCTATCTGCAGCGGCCAACAGACCGGGGCAGTGATCAGAGTGCGCTGCCGTAAGGAATATACCGGTTATCGGTCAGGCTCTTCAGTGCTTTGATGGCGGGTTTTTCCGGCAGTGCGTGCTGTGCCTTGAGGTAGCGGAAAATCCAGATGGCGGGGTTGGAGGAACCACACTGCCAACCGGAAAAGGCGTTTTCTGCCAGGGTAAAAAAGACAGCCAGCGGGAAAAGATCTTTTTCCGGTAATGCCTGAATAGGCGCCTGCCAGGCGCTTTCCGGTAACTTCAGCCAGCTCTGCATTGTGAGCAGCGTATCATCACCGATGACCTTCCGGACCGCATCAGCATCGCTTTTCAGCGTTTCCGCCAGGGCGGCTGACTGTTGCAGCAGTGAAACATCAATATCGGCTTGTCCGGAAGCAGCCGGTACCCATTCAGTTATCATACAGACCTCTGGTCGTTATCCCGCGTGAGGGCACTAGGATATACTAAGCAGCTACCCGAGTTAATGTGCACCAGAGAGATCCCATGCAGGACCCCTTCGCGGATATCCGCCCGTTCAATGATGATGAAGTCCCGTCCGTATTACAGCGTCTGTCGCAGTCAGAAACCTTACCGGCTGCCATTCTCAAATACCGTTATCCGCGCTTACCTCTGTGGCTGAACCGCCTGTTGCGGCCGCTGGCGGCGAGGGCAATCCGCCGCCGCAGCCGGGATATTCACGGCGTGGAGGATTTTCAGCACTGGGTCTCCGACTGGGTTGCCACGCTGCTGCAACAATCGGCGGCTAAGGTTGAGATCCGCGGTCTGGAGCGGCTGCAGCAGGGACAGCCGTATCTGTGGATTTCCAACCACCGCGATATTGCCATGGATCCGACCATGATCAATTTCAGCCTGCATCAGGCGGGTTGGCCGACCAGCCGTATCGCCATCGGCGATAATCTGCTGCGTCATCCGGATGTCTCCGACATTATGCGGCTGAACAAAAGTTTTATCGTCAAACGCTCGGTGGCCAATAAGCGTGAGAAGCTGCGGGAGCTGCAGAAACTCTCATCCTACATCCGCACATCGCTGGATGATGGCCATTCCATCTGGATCGCGCAGCGGGAAGGACGGGCCAAGGACGGTGTGGATGTAACGGATACTGCAGTGCTGAAAATGCTGGCTCTGAATGGCCGCGAACGGGGTGAAGACTTTACACAGACCATGCTGGCGATGCGTCCGGTGCCGGTTTCCATTCAGTATGAATGGGACCCCTGCGATGCTGATAAGGCCCGTGAGCTGGTGATCCGCCGTGAGTCAGGCCGTTATGATAAAACAGACGATGAAGATACACGCAGCATTCTGCGCGGACTGACCGGTTATAAGGGACGTATTTTTGTCGATTTCGGTCAGCCGCTGAGTGCTGACGAACTGGCTTCAGCTGAAACCATGGCGGACGCCATCGACCGGCAGCTGTGCCGGATGACTGAAATCATGCCGGTGCATAAAGCCGCTTTCGATCTGCTGCAGGAACGCTTTGCCGCCTGGCCGGCAGCACCGTCTGCCGGCAGTGATGCGGCAACCCGGATTGAACTTGGTCAGCGGATTGAAAATCTGAGTGCAGACATACAGCAACGTCTGTTAACAACGTATGCTGTGCCATACCTTACATCACAGGGACTGACGGAATGATTTTACGCTGGGTATTGCTTGCTTGCTGTCTGACCGCCATTTCGGGTTGTCAGCTGGGGCGTAACTGGGATGACGAAGAAGAAACGCTGTACGTTGATTTTTATAAAGTCCCCTGTGACGAAGATGAAGCAAGCCTGTGTTTCCGCGTGAAAGAGGATACTGCGGATGACTATGAAACCTGGACCGATTCCTTCAGTGGCTTTTCCTCCTTTGCATGGGGCTACACCTATCAGGTTACCGTGGTGACCTCATTTGATGATGACGGTGATCCGGAATCCTATTCTTTTTCTGCCATTGATGCGCAGGCAGCGGTCAGCTCCGATGAAAACAGTTTCACGCTGAATCTCTATACCGACTCCGGCATTCTGCAGCAACTGGATGACGACACCTTTTCACTGGCCGGGGAAAAATCGTTCAGCTGTGGCGATTACTGCGCCGATCTGGAAACCATTCTGGCGGCCCAGCAGGTGGCACAGGTGGAATTCAGTGCCAGCGCAGACGAGCTGACGGTATCGTCCATTATCTGTACTGCGGTTGATGGCGATGATTTTGAAAGTAACTGTGAAGGCACCAGTGAGGAATCCTGGCGGGTTGCCTATTTCCTCAGTGACTGTAATTTTTCCACGCCGCAGCTGTGTCTGCTGTTCAAGGTCAATAATTCCGACGATTATGAGTTACTGCGTCTGCAGGACGGTATTGAGGGTTTTTCCCCAGTCTGGGGTTACCGCTCCGATATCGATGTTTATAAAACCGTCTCCAATGGCGGCAACATTACCGCGGCAGAACTGCAGAACGATGATTCATCCCCGGATGAATATTTCGGCAGTTCTTATACCTTCCTGTTTGTACTGCGTGGCAGCGGTCTGGACAGCAGCAGTGGTGGTTATATTGACCTTTATGATTCCTCCGCCCAGCTCGACTGCACGAGTTACAGCCTCTGCACCCGGATGAACGATTACATCAGTGACGATCAGTATCTGCTGCTGAAAGGTTATGTGGACGCGGATGATGATATTGTCCTGCAAAGCATCGTCTGTCATGACGACAGCAGCAGTGACTTTCAGGATTGCGTCGATGATGAGGATGAAGACGAAGATATAAACTGGTGGCCTTCCTGAGGTGCAGGCTGCACAGCAAAAAGGCCGGTATTGCCCACTGATGTTCCACAGTTTTAACGAAATCTGTTTTCTGTAGACGACGTTTACATCCGCAACGCCCAATGCCTCGCAGGGGAACTTATCCCCTTGCCGGCGGGCGGACCCCAGCTTTTCGCTTTCTGGAGCGTGACCCTCATTCTCTCGATTTTTCCTGGCCACGCGTCCATGCGACATCCCTGTCGCTGCGCGCTCGCCGGGCATCCATGCCCGGCGGGCCGGAAAAATCATCATTCATTCCGGCGCTCCCAGAGGCGAAGGAGTGGCAGCCTTGACGCCGTTTTTCAATACCACTCTGTCGCTGAATGCTGGTGAACGACATGACATTCAACCTGGTTGTGAATCGGATAAACGAGCCAGACAGCGCGCCTGTTTTTACTCCTGCAAAACAGGCATTTCCGCCATCCATGGCGGTCAGGATTGCGCCCGTCCGGCGAGAGGGGTAAGTCCCCTCTGTGAGGATAAGGGGACTGGGATTTTTCACAAAAGTTTAAATAAAAATTTGTGGGACAGCTGTGCGGTATTCCCGGCCTTTTTGCGGTTACTGGCGGTTAATCAGCGCCACAATCCGTTGTTCACTTTTACCCGCTACTGAGGTGGCGGGAAACTCGGCCGTTATCTTGCGGAAGTAAGCGAGTGCTTTCTGATTATTACCCGCCTGGTTATACGGGCTCATATAAATCAGGCCCAGCTGGTACAGCGCTTTGGCACGCATTTCATCGGAAGACGCGGTGTTGCTGTACAGAATCAGATACACAGTTTCGGCGTCGGCCACCCGGCCCTGAGTAATGGCGCGCTCGCTCATCGGGGTCAGTTCGGCATCAAACGGAATCGTATCCTGGGCCAGCAGCTGGTTTCTGTCCGCCTGTTTCAGCAGCTGGCTGGCACTGAGCTGCACGGGTTCCTGCTGCCGTTCCCTGATCAGCGCCATACGCTGCAGAATCCTGTCCTGCAGGCGGGAATCCGGAAATTCACGGCGGTGCTGCTGCAGGTATTGCAGGGCTTTCTGGTCGTCACGCTGATCACTGAAACGGTTCATATACAGCAGGGCAATCTGATACAGCGCCAGCGATTTCATATTGCGGCTGTAATCCGGGTCGTTGTAGCCCTTCATATAGGTGGCGGCGGCTTCGTCGGTTTTGCCGCGGCTGATGGCCTGGACTGAATAGGTAAGCAGATCCGGCTCGTCAGCCAGGGCTGCTGCCGCGCGGACTTTGATGTCTTCTTCGTGGCGCGCCAGTTTATGGCCGCCGGCTTCGGCAACCAGCAATGGGGTAGCCGCCGCGCAGCCGGTAAGAGTAATAACCGTCAAAACGGTCACAATGGTTCTGATCATTATCGTATCCCTGATCGTACTTATTATTGGGGTCGGGTGAGAGGGGCAAGTTTAACAGGCGTGAAGGACAAAGGAAGGTACTGCTGCGCCATGAGCCGGCCGCAGAGGCCGGCTGCAGGGCGGCGGATTACAGGAACAGAACGGCGGCAACGCCGATCAGGCCACCGAGGATGGCACCACCGGCCAGACCTGTGATCAGCGCCCGGTTACTGCGGCGGGCGATGTCTTTGCTCAGCTGTTCGCGTAAAGAGGCCAGGTCCGCTTCCACAGAGGTCTGGCTGGTGCGGATGATGGTAATCAGGTCGTCGGCACTTTTCTTCACCATTTTGTCGGCGACCGCCACCGCCAGCCGCTGGTTCTGCTGGCGGGTTTTCTGGAACAGTTCCTGTTCTGACAGCTGGGCGCGGACATCATACTGAAACGCTTCCTGTTTCTGCGACAGGCGGGTCTGCATCAGTTCCAGCTGACTGTTCTGGGTCTGCTGCAGCTGGTGGGTGGCACTGTCGACCGCAGCAGAAATTTCCGCGCGGGCTTCGCTGATAACGTCTTTCAGACGTTTCTCAATCAGTTTATCGATCTCGATCAGCGGAATCTGGGCAGCCGGAGCACTGTTGTCGTCATTGGCCGCCGGTTCGTCCAGCGACTGGATGACTGCCATAATGGCATCCTGGCTGGCGGGTTTGGCCAGTACGCCCTGAGCACCGTGGGACAGTGCCATCTGGTGATATTCACGGTCCTCTTTTGAGGTGTACATGATGGTCGGAATGGCCGCCGTCAGGGGGTTGGATTTGATCATCTGTGTGGCTTCCAGACCGTCCATACCGGGCATCATATGATCCATAAAGATGACGTCAGGCTGTTTGTTCTGCAGGAATCTGAGGGCTTCTTCGGCATTTTCCACCGCTTCAGATTCAACATTCATTTTACTCAGCAGGCGCTGCAGCATCATTCGGGCGGACTTGGAATCGTCCACAACAAGTGCATGGCGGATTGTCATTGGAAGGTTTCCTGATACAGACAGGCAGAAGCCTGATCATCATGACCGGGTACGGCCGCTTCTGGTTGATTTGTGGCCAGATTCTGCAGTTAATACCCCTGTTAGTAAAGGATAATAACACCAGCGCCGGTCAGAACCGCGCTGAGCGGCCGCTGCTGCCTGAATCTGTGTCATGTATTGCGCAGTATACGGCAGAAAGACTGAACAACCGCTGCTAATCTGACATAATCATGCCTTTCCCGACTGTGTTTATTTCTGAGCAATGACGACGACACCTGACTCCGTACTGATCAAGCGCGCTGCCACGGCTTCTATCGCCACCGCTACCATCCTTCTGCTGGCCAAAGTGTTTGCCTGGAGTATCAGTGACTCGTCCAGTGTCCTGTCCTCTTTGCTTGATTCGCTGATGGATATTGCCGCATCGGTGGTGAATTACTTTGCCATCCGTTATGCGCTGATGCCGGCGGACGATGATCACCCGTTCGGCCATACCAAAGCCGAAGGTCTGGCGGCGCTGATTCAGTCGGCCTTTATTCTCGGTTCTGCCACCTTCCTGCTGCTGCACGTGGTTGACCGTCTGCTGCATCCACAGGCGCTGACATCGCTGGATGAAAGTATCGCGGTGATGGTGTTCTCGGTGATCATGACCTCGCTGCTGGTGGCCTATCAGCGCTGGGTTTACCGTAAAACCCGTTCGCTGGCGATCAAAGCGGATTCTGCGCATTACTACGGCGATATCCTCACCAGTGCTGCCGTGGTGGTGGCGCTGCTGGCGGCCTACTGGGATGTGAACTGGCTGGACCCTGTGGTGGCGCTGGGGATTGCCCTGGTACTGCTGTACAGCGTGTACGGGATTGTCCGCGATGCACTGGAAGTGCTGATGGATAAGGCCATGCCGGAAGACGAAGAGGAAGAGCTGAAGGCGCTGATTTCTGCCTGTCCGGGGGTGCGTGGTTTCCACGATATGAAGACCCGTCAGGCCGGGGCGATTCAGTTTATCCAGATCCATCTGGATCTGGACGGCGACCAGCCCCTGCGTTCGGCCCATGCCATTGGTAATGAGGTTGAACGTGCCATTCTGGCCCGCTTCCCGCGCGCAGAAATCATCGTTCACCACGATCCGGTGTAAGCAGAATGCGGACAAGCCCGGGATGGCTTCTGCTGCTGTTCAGCATCACAGCGCTGGCGCTGGAACCCGAGCCCATGCTGAAAGGCGACAGCTATCTGCCGTTTCCTGACGCACAGGAAGATCGTGGTTACAGCCAGGAAACCCAGGTTTCGCCCGCGATGATCGACCGCTCCAAAGACTGGCTGGCGCGTTATCTTGACCGTGTCTCGGGCAATATTGATTCGTTTTTTGTTGACTCCTTTTTCAGTGAAGAAATCACTGAGGATGATGTGCGCGGCAGCCGCGCCAAACTGTCGTTCTATACCCGCCGGGTGCTGGGTGACCCGGTGGATTACAAGTTCGGTCTGAGTGTGAAAGTGGTGCTGCCGAACACCAACGAACGGCTCAACCTGCTGCTCGACTCGGAAGAAGACGATGACGACGTGCGTGAATCCGATCCGATCGAGAGTGTGGAGAATGTGGATTACACCGCGGCCCTGCGGTTTATTATCAACGAAACGGAGCAGTGGAAAACCAACCTAGATGCCGGCATCCGCTGGGGTATTCCGCCGGATCCCTTTATCCGTTTCCGGGCCCGCCGTTATGCCTATCTTTCTGACTGGGAAATGCGCATGACCCAGAGCTTTTATTATTATTCAGTGGATGGCTGGGGCGAAGAAACCCGCCTGCGCATGGACTATCCGCTGAATATTGAAAAGCTGTTCCGGGTTAAGGCCAAGGCCGAATATCTGCTCAATGACGGCTACTTTGATCTTTCTTACAGCGCGGGCCTCTATCATGAACTGACGCGGAAAACGGCCATGGCTTACGTTGCCGGCGCCTCGGGCGACACCGAGAACGGCGCGACCTTCGGTTATTACTATGCCGCGCTGCGCTTCCGGCGGCTGGTATACAGCGACTGGGTATACGCCGAACTGTCGCCGGAATTTATCTGGGACAACGACAAAGATTATGAAACCACGCCGGTAATCATGTTCCGCATTGAATCGGTGATTGCACGCTGATGTCAGTCAGACCGGCAGGATGCAGCGGAAGGTCAGATTAATGCGGGCGCCGGTCAGTCGTTTCCGTTTCGGTACCGCGTGCTGCCAGCGCTGCTGCATGCCGGGCTTCATATCCAGCAGACTGCCGTCCGGCAGTGCTAACAGACCGGCCTGACGGCTCTCGCCACTGCGGCGCAGGGCAAAATCCCGTTCGCTGCCCAGCGTCAGCGACAGAATACGCGCGCGGGGGCCGAGTTCGGGTTCATTGTCTGCGTGCCAGCCCATGCTGTCGTTACCGTCGCGGTAAAGATTACAGAGCACGGAATTAAGCCGCAGATCAAAACGCTGATTGAGTTCAGCGCGCAGCTGCGCCAGTGTGCTGGTCCAGGCTGTGGCGGTCAGGTTTTCACCGGAATAGCGGTAATCCAGACCGGGATCGGCCATCCAGCATTGCAGGCGGGGAATGGGGTGGCGTTTACCGTACAGGCTGATGCTGCCCTGTTGCCAGGGAATTTCGTCCAGCAGCTGACGGAACAGCCGCTCAGGCTGGTGGATGGCGTGCGGATAAAAATCCAGATCGCCATCCAGCAGGGTCTGCGGCCGGCTGGCCGGAGCCAGCCAGGCGGATGCGCGGTTATTGGTCAAAAAAACCTTCAAACAGCGGTGAGGTGAGGTAGCGTTCACCGGAATCCGGCAGAATCACCACGATCTTCTTATCGGCAAATTCCGGCTCGGCAGCCAGGCGCAGTGCTGCCACCATGGCCGCGCCACAGGAAATGCCGGCGAGAATGCCTTCCTTCGACATCAGCTGATGCGCCATGGCCATGGCATCGTCATTGTCCACCTGTTCAACCCGGTCAAGCAGGTCCAGGTCGAGGTTACCGGGAATAAAGTTAGCACCGATGCCCTGAATTTTGTGCGGTCCGGGGGTCAGTTCCTCACCGGCCAGTTTCTGGCTGATAATCGGGGAGGCTGACGGTTCCACGGCGACGGCAGTGATGGCCTTCTGCTTTTTCAGATAGCGGGCGATGCCGCTGATGGTGCCACCGGTACCGACGCCGGCAACAATGGCATCCACTTCGCCGTCGGTGTCTGCCCAGATTTCCGGCCCGGTGGTTTTTTCGTGGATAGCCGGGTTGGCCGGGTTATTGAACTGCTGCAGCATAATGCGCTGCTGCGGTGCTTCTGCGAGCAGGGCTTCTGCCGCTTCCACCGCGCCCTTCATCCCTTTGGCACCCTCGGTCAGAACCAGATTGGCGCCCAGTGCCTGCATGACTTTACGGCGTTCAGCGCTCATGGTTTCCGGCATGGTCAGGGTGACTTTATAGCCGCGTGCCGCACCAACAAAGGACAGGGCAATACCTGTGTTACCACTGGTTGGTTCCACAATCTCCATGCCCGGACGCAACAGACCATCCTGCTCCGCCTGCCAGATCATATTGGCGCCGATACGGCATTTGACCGAGTGGGCCGGATTGCGGTTTTCCAGTTTGGCGTAAATGGCCGGGTGGTCAGTAATATGGCGGATACGCACCAGGGGGGTGTTACCGATGGACTGGCTGATATCTTCGTAAACTTTCATTCGTGCCTCTCATATAAAAAAACCGGCGCGTCCGGATATTGTCTGCAGGCGGATTGCAGTGTCTTATGGATGGATAAGAACATCAGACTGCCTGAGCGGGAATTGCTGGTGGTAAGCAGATCGGGGAGAGCCGGTGCCAGAATTCAGTTTTTTACAACAGAGCGACACCTTAAAACGAGCTGAAGATCAGATCAATATTCTGTCGGCAATTCTTGCCGGCGGGCACAGCCGGCTCAGTTTTCCGGCACCGCTGGAAGACCAGTATATCGCGCACAGAAATCAGCGTTTTCTCGATATTGACCGGAAAATACTGATTGGTGGTCTGCTGTTTTACCTGGCTTTTTCCTGGACGGACTTTTATCTCGGGGGAGATAACGGGCCGGTTATATTTCTCGTGCGTCTGTTGCTGAGCCTGAGTTTTCTTTTTTTTATCTGGTGGGTACCACGCTCATCGCTGAATGAGTATATGGTTTTATTTGCCGCGGGGGGTATTTTGATTGCCGGCCTGTCGATTATTGCATTTATCTGCATGATTCCAGGTGAACTGAAATATACCTACCATTTCGGTCTGATACCGATACAGGTCTTTACCATGGTGGCGCTGCGTCTCAGTTACCGGGCAGTGATGCTGGTATCGGTATTGCTGCTGTCCTGTTACATCGCCACCCTGCTGGTGACAGAAAGCCGTACCGGGCAGAATGAAATTGCGCATCTGGTACACTTTTTTATTCCGGTGTTTATTCTGTTCTGGCTGCTGCTGATTGTAATGGGTGGTTATATGGCCTTTATGACGGAAAGTGCGGCCCGCAGCGACTTTCTGAAAAACCGCCTGCTGGCACTGGAAGCGGAACGGTTGCAGTATCTGACCGGCAAACTGCATTATTTATCCACCACGGATGCCCTGACCGGCATTGCCAACCGCCGTTATTTTGAAGAGCAGGCCGGAAGTGAATGGCGCCGCTGTCAGCGCAATCAGGCTCCGGTGTCGATGGTGATGGCCGACATCGATCTCTTCAAGGATTTTAACGACAGTTATGGTCATCAGCGGGGCGATCAGTGTCTGCGCCAGGTGGCACAGACACTGGCGGCTTTCTGTCAGCGTCCGGGAGATGTCTGCGCCCGTTACGGGGGAGAAGAATTTGTTCTGCTGTTGCCGGATACCCCGGCACAGGAAGCGGCGGCTCTGATGGAAAAAGCACGTCAGGCGGTTGAAGATCTGGCGGTGCCACATCAGCATTCGCCGGCCGGGGTGGTGACCGTCAGCATGGGCATCGCTGCGCTGACGGCGACTGACGGCAGCAGTACTGATTGCCTGCTGAGTGAAGCCGACCGCATGCTGTACGCGGCCAAAGCCAAAGGCCGCAACCGGGTGGTCGTCAGCGCCGCCACAGCGGCACCGACGGTGGTCAGTTGACGGCTTTTTCCAGCGCCTGCAGCTGCTGATCTTTTTCTGACCAGAGTTCGTGCAGCCATTGCTGGAAGGATTCGCGGTAGGCGGCATCGGTTTCATAGCTGCCGTGATGCAGGGCATCCGGAATCGGCTTTTCGTTCACCAGCACGGTGCAGCGCTGCATTTTACCCTGCAGGAATTCCCAGAACGTGGGCACGCCATCGGGGTAATGAACCGTAACGTCCAGCACTGAATGAAACTGATCGCCCATGGCATTAATGGCAAACGCCATGCCGCCGGCTCTGGGTTTGAGCAGGTGCTGATAAGGCGACTGCTGTTCATCGTGTTTGTGCTGTGAAAAGCGGGTGCCTTCGAGAAAATTCATCACGCTGGTCGGCATGGTGCTGAACTTGGCACAGGCGCGGCGGGTGGTTTCCAGGTCCTTGCCTTTTTTCTCGGGAAATTTTTCCAGATAGGCTTTTGAGTAACGTTTCATAAACGGAAAATCCAGCGCCCACCAGGCCGCTCCCATCACCGGAACTTTAATCAGCTCCTGTTTCAGAAAAAATTTCAGCAGTGGAATGCGGCGGTTCAGTACATGCTGCAGCACCAGAATATCCACCCAGCTCTGATGATTACTGATAACGAAATACCAGCCTTTGCGGTTCAGGTCGGGAGGCGTCTGAATATTCCAGCGCATTTTCTGTGTCAGCCACATCCAGCCGGAGTTGCAGCTGATCCAGTTTTCTGCAATGGCGTTCAGGATGGCGGTCAGACCGCGGCGGATAACAGGGACCGGCAGAATGACTTTGAAAAAAGTAAAAATAAACAGCAGTGAGCACCAGAAAATAATATTGATGCCCAGCAGAATGCTGGCAATAACACCGGTCAGCAGGGATGGCATTTATTGTTGTCCTTGTTTTTGTTGAGACTGAATGGCTGTGAGCGCGATAGTGTAAACAATATCTTCCACCAGTGCTCCCCGTGACAGGTCATTAACCGGCTTGGCCAGCCCCTGCAGCATCGGCCCGATGCTGATGACATTGGCGCTGCGCTGCACAGCTTTGTAGGTGGTATTACCTGTATTCAGGTCGGGGAAAATCAGGACCGTTGCCTGACCGGCGACCGGGCTGTCGGGGGCTTTGCTGCGTGCCACGCTGGCGGTGGTGGCGGCATCATACTGCAGCGGACCGTCAATGGTCAGATCCGGGCGCAGCTGCTTTACCAGGGCTGTGGCCTGACGTACTTTTTCCACGTCGGCGCCGCTACCGGAAGAGCCGGTGCTGTAACTGATCATGGCAATGCGTGGCGGAATCCCCAGCGCCAGTGCTGATTCCGCACTCTGAATGGCAATATCGGCCAGCTCTTCGGCATCCGGGTCAGGGTTGACGGCACAGTCGCCATACACCAGTACCTGATCCGGCAGACCCATAAATAACACGGAAGAAACCAGTTTTGTGTCCGGCGCGGTTTTGATCAGCTGCAGCGCAGGGCGGATGGTGTTGGCGGTGGTGTGTACGGCGCCGGAGACCAGACCATCGACTTCATCGCGGGCCAGCATCATGGTGCCGAGAACGACATTATCTTCCAGCTGTGCCAGTGCCTGGGGAACGGTGAGCTGTTTATGGCGGCGCAGTGCCACCATGCTGTCCGCATACTGCTCACGTACGCTGGCCGGATCAATGATCTGCAGCCCAGGCGGCAGGGTGATTTCTGCGGCGTCGGCGATCTGCTGGATACGCTGTGGCTCGCCGAGCAGCACGCAGTCGGCGATGCCGCGCTGCTGGCAGATAGCCGCCGCCTGAATGGTGCGCGGTTCGTCACCTTCCGGCAGTACGATGCGTTTGCCGGCGGCGCGGGCTTTGTTGACGATCTGGTGGCGGAAGGCCGCCGGGCTGAGACGGCTGGGGTGTGGCTGGCCGAGCTTTTCCATCAGGGCCGGTACGGCCAGATGTCCGGCCACGGAGGTCATGATGTTATTGACGCGGTCGGTGTCATCCATCGGCACATGGGTTGGCATGCCGGTCAGCTGCTGCGCCGTGGTGAAGGTGTCGTGCGCGCTCAGCAGTACCGGTACACCGGTCTGCAGACCGCTGCGGCACAGGTTGATGATATTACTGGCCGGCTTCAGGCCGCTGGTCAGCAGTACGCCGGCCAGTTGAGTGCCATTGGTGGCGGCGAGGGCGGCGGCGAGCATGACGTCGTCACGGTCACCGGGGGTGACCAGCAGGGTGCCGGGACGCAGAACATCAATCATATTGCCCAGCGTACGCGCACACAGCGCGACCCGCAGCACCCGGCGGCTGTGCAGTTCCCCTTCGTGCAGTATGTCAGTTTCCAGGGAGCGGGCGATATCCAGCATGCGCGGGCTGAGCAGTTCTGCATTCCAGGGAATGACCCCCAGTACCGGGCATTCCGCAGAGCTGAGTTGCCACAGTGCGGCGCTGTAGCCGTTGTCGTTGCCGGCGGCAATATCGGCCTGTTCGCCGGACGGGATACCGTCATGATCGGGAGCGAGTCCGGCTTTGTTGATGATGCAGCCCATCAGGGCGGTGGCGGAACCACGGAAAATCCCGCCCTGCAGTTTCAGTTCGGCCTGCACCTGAGATGGGCTGCGGTTCATGCCGCTGGCGACCAGCAGTACGTCGGCATTCAGTGCTTTGGCCATTTCGGCATTGAGTTTGGCGGTGTAGGGCTCGCTGCGGTCGGGTACCAGACCTTCAATCAGAATCACATCGCAGTCGTGGCAGACTTCTTCATACAGGGCGACAACATCTTCCAGTACCCGGTCGAGCATGCCGTCACTGATGCGTTGCTGTACCTGATGCAGGTGCATCGGGTCGGGTGTATGCAGGTGCAGTACGGTACGTGCCAGATGAGTGGAACGTTCATCGGCGGCGTAATCCGGCGCCACAGGTTTGACAAAACCGACCTTCAGCCCCTGCGCATCCAGCGCGCGTATCAGGCCCAGGCTGATGGTGGTCAGACCGCTTTCCAGTCCGGTTGGCGCAATCAGAATATTGATCATGGGAATACCCGCTGTCAGTCCGTTTACTGACAGGGAGTATATCAGTGGGGAACCTGAGTGAAAGCGGGCAGAGCACCCGCTTTTGGCCCGGCTGCAGTTTACATCAGCAGGCGGCTGCGCAGGGTGGCGATATCGTCATCGCTCAGGCCCAGCTCCTGCTGCAGATAGCCCATCACGCTGCCGTGTTCGGCGCTCATGGAATCCATGGCGGCCTGCAGGTATTCCGGGCTGACACCCATAAATACAGCGCTCACTTCGGGCGGCAGACGGCTCATCATGGCGGAGGTCGCACCCTGTTTACCATCGCTGTGCTGTTGCGAGAACGAAGCAATATTGGCGGCGTAATAGGTATTCGACAGCAGGTAATCCTGCATGATGGTTTCCTGCGGTACGCCCAGTGCGGTCAGTACCAGCATGGCCGCCATACCGGTACGGTCTTTACCGGCAGAGCAGTGGAACAGCAGGGCATCGTCATCGTGCAGCAGCTGCCGGAACATATTGCGGAAGTTGGCGGTCTGCTGCTGCAGAATACCGGGATACATGGTGGTAAACATGGCTTTCGCTTTGGCGGCATCCATCTCTTTCATCATGCCGGCAAACTGGCTGTAATCCATGCTGTAATCGGTTTCGATACGCGTCACTTCGCCGGCTTGCCAGTTGGTTACATCTTTGGCCCGTTCTTCATTAGCCCGCAGGTCGGCAATGGTGCCGATATGCAGTGGGGTGAGTAAACGGTAATCGTCAGCGGTCAGGTGCGCGAGCATGGAAGAGCGGTAAATTTTTCCCCATCTGACAGTATGACCGTCTGCGGTTTTATAGCCGCCGAGGTCACGCAGGTTCAGGGCGCCTTCCACCGGCAGCAGACGCGAGGCGGTGATAATCGCCGGGCTGTTTTCCGGGGTGATAATAAAAAACTGGCGTTGTTCGGTTTCCGGCCCCTGCCAGAGAAACATCCCGGAGCTGATTTTCTCAGCCAGCAGGCGGCTGTTGCTGCCATCCGCTGTCTGGCTGACGGCGATACTGACCGGGACGCCGGCGTTCCAGCTGAGGGTGTAAATATGGCTGTCGTCGTTATAGCTGACGCTGGTCTGAGTGACGCTGACGGCCGTCGTGACGGTGCTGGTGGGTTGGCCGGCAGTAGTGCAGGCCGTGAGTGTCGAGAAGGCCAGAGCGGCGGATAAAAACCAGATAACTGAGCGTTGCATACGGATTCCTGAAAATAACAATCGGACAGTAAAAAAGGGCTGGCAGCGGCCAGCCCGAAGATGGAGGAAACTGAATCAGTAGTTCAGGCGCAGACCGAGCAGATAGCTGCGGCCATAGCTTTCTGACTGATTGATGGTGCCGTTGCCGGCATAACGGTTATCCGTTTCGTTGGTCAGATTGTTGGCATTGAAATAGACCGAGCTGGTTTCGCCGGCTGCGCTGTAGGGCAGTTCATAGCTGAGTGACATATCCACCCGCTCCTGATCGCCCCAGACTTCGCTCGGATCTTCGATCGGGGAAATCCATTCGCTGCGGAACATGTAGTTCACCCGGGCGGAGAAACCGTAGTTTTCATAAAACAGTGAGGCGTTATAGATGGTGTCAGAGGTTCCCGGCAGGTCGTATTGATTGCCGTCCTGATCCTTGAATTCACTGTTAACAAAGGCGGCGTTGGCGCTGGCACCAAAGCCGCTTTCCAGCGTGCCCATAAAGTTGAATTCGACACCGTGCATCACACCGTCACTGCCGTTGAAGTAACTGGTATATTCCCAGCTTTCACCGGCTTCAGCCGGGACAAAGCGGCCACCATCAACGTCTTCGGTACTGGCATAAATCACATGATCGATGGTGCGGTAAAAGGCACCGGCGGACAGCAGACTGGCGGGTGAGAAGTACCACTCCAGTGAGGTATCAAAGCCCATGGCTTCTTCCGGTTTCAGTTCCGGATTACCACCGCTGGCTTCCTGCTCTGTGCTGTCAACGGCGATGGAAGCACGCCATTCAGAATAATTCGGACGGCTGATGCCGGTGGTGGCCGAAGCACGGAATTTCAGGTCGTCAGCGACGTCGACATTAACGTGAATGGATGGCAGCACATGGGTGTAATCATCCTCGGCTTTAATGTGTTCACCATCCATGGTGCCTTCGCTGCTGTAACGGGTCTGTTCGATACGGGAACCAAAGGTGAAGTTACCCCAGCCCATTTCCGTGGTGGCCATGGCGTAGACGGCAAAGATATCTTCATCGATATAAATACGGTTGGCATCGGCGATGGTTTTGCTCAGATTGCCGGTCGCTTCCCAGGCTGAGCGTAAGCCTTTGTTGTCATAATACGTGCCACCCACATAGTTGGTGGTATTGCTGTCCCAGCCGTTACCGGTATTGTAATCATCGATATTGATGTCACCCAGGCCACCGACAGCGTAAGACGCGGTGTAGCCACGGCCCTTACGCTGGTCGTACTGAGTTCCCAGTGATAACAGTGATGGCTGACCCAGCAGAGTAATATCGCGCTCCGCATCCAGTTTGTATTTGGTTTCTTCCGTCTTCAGCTGCTGGGCATACGGCAGACCGTAAGAATAAGCGTACGTCAGGGATGACAGATCATCCGCCAGAATCAGTAGCGGATCTTCAATATCACTCAGATCATAATCCACAGTGGTGGTGGCACCGGCGCTGGTGATAATCGGCAGGAAAAAGGTGTAGTCGGTTTTGGTTGAGGTGATGCTGGGCGTCAGCATCCAGTCACCGGCAACCATGTCGGCTCCCAGGGTGTGGGAGCGGGTGGAGGTCTGGTATTTACCATACTCCAGACTGCGGCTGACGCTGGTTTCAATATTCTGGCCGGAAGTCCCGCTGGCATCGGTCAGGTCAAACACGAACTGGTTACGTTCTTCGTGGTCGATAAATTCGCTGTACAGGGTATTGAAATAGGCCCGTTGCACGACACCATCACCACGGTACTCAAATTTGGCGCCATGCGCGCTGTCTTCACGCTTCACCTTGTAGTTACGGAATTCCAGGGTATTCACACCCAGGGTGCCGTTATCGTTATCCAGATCGTATTCACGGTTATCTGTGATCTGTTCACGTTCGTTATGTGAGGCATAGGCCACCACACCGAAGTGATCACCCGACCAGGAGGTACGGAAGCTGTATTTGGAGACATCACCATCCCCCAGTTCCTGTTTACCGGTACCGATATCGGCTGCCAGTGACAGACCGTCCTGACTGAACGGATCAAACGTTTCAATATTGATATAACCGGCGACGGCTTCACCCGGCATATTGGGCATAATGGCTTTGTTGGCCTCAATGCGGCTGGTAATCGCCGAAGGAAAACTGTCAAAACGAGGTGTGCGGCCATTTTCTGCACCCGGCACATCAATGCCGTCGATGGCGATTTTGGTATAGCGGAACGGGGCGCCACGGAAGTTGATGTAGCGTGCCTGACCCTGATCGCGTTCAATCGCCAGACCCGGCAGGCGGCCCAGTGAATCGGCCAGGTTCTGGTCCGGGAAACGGCCGATGGTATCGGCGGAAATGACGTCGACGGTGTTGTCGGCGTTGCGTTTGGCATCGATGGCCGCGGCCTGGCTGTCACGGATCGGTGAGGCGACGGCAACCACTTCTTCAATCACCTGCTGGGAGTCGGTAACAGAAGCGTCTTCTGCCTGCGCAAAGGCAGCTGTGCCACTCAGGCTCAGCAGGGAAATGGCCAGTGAAAGCGGCCGGCGTTTCAGATAGTTCATCGGTTACTCCGGATGATGGGCTGTTTGACTGGCGGCCATGCTGGGGAGCGTCCGTGGCATCTCTGTTAAAACAATCTCTAAATCAGAAGAGAGACATCTCTAAAAATAAAATCCTTTAAAATCAGTTGGTTAGTGGTGTTTTTCCGATTCATTGGGAATAGCCCCCAGGCTTTCTGCGGGGATATTAATCTGTGCGGCCGGGGTGGCGAGGCGGTATCGGGTACGGCCGCTGGTCATATCCCGTTCAGTTTCAAACAGATAATGCCGGGCCAGTTCATCGCCCAGCGCAGAGGTCAGTTCGTCTTTCAGTTTGCTGCGGTTCTGATCCAGTGTTTTGGCTTTCAGGCCGGCGCTGTTGAGATCATTAATGGCTTTGCCATGACCGCCCAGAGCGGCCATCAGCTGGCTGATCTCGGCGCCGGTGTCACGGTCCGGACGGTTGGTTGGCGGATTAATGAACCAGCCATCGTTTTCCCCCCGGCTGCGCCGCAGTGCATACCAGAGGTAATAGAGATAAGGCGTCTGTGGCAGCTGCAGCGGCAGGCCATGAATCACCACCGTTTGCTGCCCGGGGATAAAACTCAGGCTGTCAGCGGCACAGGCGATGTCGAGCGCGGTGGCGAGGCTGCAGTCATTACGCGCCAGTGCCTGCTGCAGCCAGGCCGGGTCCGGTTGCCGGGACAGAGCCGCGCTGAGGCGGACGGCTTCAGCGCTGTCGGCCTGCGGGCGCTGCTGCAGTATCAGTGCCAGCGTGTGACGCGCTGGTGCTGGCAGGGCGGCGATACGTCCTGCCAGCGGACGCGCCTGCGCTGCTGTCATACCGCGGCTTTGCAGCAGCCGGTACCAGTGACGTTGCAGACTGCTGAGTGGTGCCGGTAGCAGTGACAGCAGCAGGGTTGCGAGCGCTGCCAGTGTCAGCTGCGACCCGATCCACAGCGGGTAGTCCGGATCACAACGCAGATAAAAGAGGAAATCCTGCGCGCCTTCACTGGTGTTGCGGGTCAGCGATATACGCTGATCCGGTGTGAAGGCCGGCTGTTGTTCCTGTCCGTGCAGGTTGCTCAGGTGCAGACTGCAGCTGCTGATCACCGGCAGGACGCCACTGACACTGAGATGCTGCAGGTCATGGTTGATGCGTGTCAGCAGTGACTCATCCTGATCATACTGCGCGATGCGGTAACCACCGTCAGCAATGATGGCCGGCAGCAGTTGCTGATCCAGCAGGCTGCTGAATCCGGAGCGGGCCGACGTGGTGGCAGTGTGCCATGAAAACCACAGCAACAGACCGCTGAGCAGTGCCCAGATGGCTGCGGCCCTGAATGCTTCAGCGGCAGTCGGTCTGGTCAGTTTCATGGTCGAAAACCTTCTCACCGTAGCGGTTAAGAACGTTCTGCAGGTCACAGTGGACAGCAGCGCTGACCCGCTGGCTGAGGTACCAGCTGCCGGGTGACATATCATCTGAAATCAGCAGCCGGTAAGCGGCGCGGAAAGGAATCTGAGCGCTGGAGCTGACCCGCGGTACGGGGATCACATCGACCCGTCCGGAGCTGAAGGCCTGATACAGTGAGTAGGTATCGCTGAAATAAATGATGCGCGATTCCGGCAACTGGATGCCGGCAGCGTTGAGGGTATCCAGCGGCATAATGTGATAGCTCTGGCTTTTCGGGTCGCTCAGCAGGCCGAGGGTTCTGTGCCTGAAATAATCGTCACTGAGCTGTGGCTGATCGTCGTCACTGATCCATTCCAGTGTGTAATGCGGTGAGTCGTGGAACAGCGAATAGAACAGGGTGTAATTCGGCGCAATACCGCTGACCACATGCTGACGGTTAAAAAACAGCTCGAAGCTCTGTTCCTGAATATGGTCCAGGGTCAGATAATCGCGGCGCTGCCAGCGGATGGAGACGGTGGGGTAGACGGCGCTGAAGGCGGGGTTACTGCACAGCGAATCGGCCAGTGCACGCGCTTCGGTACGGGCAACGGTCAGAATGCGGAACTCCCGGTCCGGCAGGGACGGTTCTGCGCCACAGCGGTAGCTGTAATAATCTGACAGTTGCAGTGGCCGGCTGCTCTGACGGGTGCTCAGATACGAAACCGTCAGCACGGCAGCCAGGACGGCGGCAACCATCAGACTGTAGGGCAGGAGACTGCGCAGTTCTGAAGTCAGATTCACGGTAATCAGAAAAAACTCTTACGGACTGAGCGCAGATCATGCTTCAGTTTTATGACAGCTGTGTGATGAGCCCGGATAAATAACAGACTGATTAATACCCGGCTGGCTGTCAGCGGCCCAGCAGGCGCAGGGTATCCTGCGCAATCATGCGTTCTTCCGAGGTGGGCACCACCATCGCCAGTGGTGAACCGGACTGGCTGATGCGGCCGCTGGCATCGCCGTTTTTACGGTTCAGCTGTTCATCAAGACGGAAATTCATACTGCGCCAGCTGGCCAGGATGCGCTGCCGGATGGGGGCCGCGTGTTCACCGATACCGCCGGTAAAGACCACGGCGTCAATGGACGGCAGTGACACCGACAGGGCGGCGAACTGGCGGGCAACGCGGAAACTGAAGACCTCAATGGCACGGCGGGCATCATCATTGCCGGCTTTGGCGGACAGCAGCAGGGTGCGCATATCGTTACTGATCCCCGACAGCCCTTTCAGGCCGCTGTTCCGGTTCAGGACCTGCATCACCGCATCCAGCGTCATGTTGCGGCTGCGCATGATGTGTTCAATCAGTCCCGGGTCGATATCGCCGCAGCGGGTGCCCATGACCAGACCTTCCAGCGGCGTTAAGCCCATGCTGGTGTCCGCGGAGCGGCCGGCACGCACGGCGCAGGCACTGCAGCCATTGCCCAGATGGGCGATCAGCAGATTCAGATCCTGTGGGTCTCTGTTCAGCCGCCGTGCGGTTTCGGTGCTGACGTAACGGTAGCTGGTGCCATGAAAGCCATAGCGGCGGACGCCGTCTTCGCGGTACCAGTCGTACGGCACACCGTACAGATAGGAGGCTTCAGTGAGGGTCTGGTGGAAGGCGGTATCAAAGACCGCGACCTGAGGCACGCCGGGAAACAGCTCCTGACACAGACGGATGCCAAGCAGATTGATCGGATTATGCAGGGGCGCCAGCGGATTCAACTGCTCCAGCTCGCTGAGCGCCTGATCGTCCAGCAGCGTGCTGTCGTGAAAACGCTCGCCGCCGTGTACCACGCGGTGACCGATACCGTTCAGCTGCTGCACATCCTCGTGGGCCTGATCAATAAAGACCTGCATGGCGTGGCGGTGGTCGGCGCCGGCCGGCAGCAGCTGCTGACCGTTGATGGTGCCCTGATAAATAATGTCCGGCTTCTCGTCGCCGAGGCGTTCGGCCAGCGCGGTCAGCACGGGCTGATTCAGATCCTGCTCTGCATACAGTGCAAACTTGATGGAAGAGCTGCCACAGTTGATTACGAGAATGCCTGGCGTCACGTCAAAATCCTTATGAAGTCTGTCCGCAGGGAATGTCAGGCGGCAGTTTTCAGGCTGCCTTCCAGACGCTGTAAGACGGTATAAGCACCGCGGCTGGCGGTTTCCGGCAGCTGGCCCATGGAAAACTTAAGCGCACACAGATAGTCGCCTTCCAGGGGTTCGCTGCGCATCACGACTGCCGGAATGGCCTGCAGGCGGTGATCGTTGTTTTCAATACTGACCAGCAGTTTCTGCCCCGGTTTCAGCTTTAGCGGGGTAACGATGGCCACACCACCGATAGCGAAATCGCGGGCGATGGCCTGATGCATTTTTTTCGGTTGTCCGAACCAACCCAGTTTACGTATTTCCAGTTTCAGCGGTGAGGCATTGTAGCGCTCACGGAAGCGACGTTCGTTCGGCTGCACTTTTATCCCCCAGAGGCCGGTTGCGCAGGTTGTTCACTGGCTGAAAGCTGCTGCTGATCGTAGCGCCCCAGTTTATTGAACTGAATCATATTACGGATTTCGTCAATATACTCGTGTCCGCGTTCAGAGTAACTGCTCAGACCGGCGACCAGATACTGGCCGCTGACATAGCCTTTCCCGCTGATGGATTTCAGCCGTAAGTCGCGCAGCTCGCGGTAACGGGGATGACTGTTGAGGTTAAGAATATAGCTGCGCACGGAATCCAGCGGCGTTTCAAAGCGGCGCACCTCATGGCGGGCGTTACCATGGCGTGCTTCCGGAATCATGCCGCAGCCGGCGCTGAAGCACCACTCACCAAACAGGTTGTTACCCTCCCGGGCAAAGCGCGAGGTTCCCCAGCCGGATTCATTGGCGGCCTGGGCGAGTACCAGTGACGGCGGAATAATATTGACCCGGCGCAGCAGCAGGGCCTGCTGCTGATCCTCATCATCCAGCGTAATGCGGTAGCGGGATAACAGCTGCTGAATCTGCTGCTGTTCATCCCCGTTCAGTGAACCGCCATCCGCCCAGTACTGAACCAGCTGACGCTCAATCAGCACTTCTTCGTTGGCCGCGCGCACCAGTGGCAGCATGTAGCTGAAAAAAGCCTGCTTTTTCTTTTTCACATTGCGGTACTGGGTGAAATCGGGGAGATCGATGACTTCCGGCATGGTGACCTCGGTCACCGTGCCGGGCCGGGATTCCTGCTGGTCGCAGCCGGCAAGGAACAGGAAAATGAGAACGAACAGGTACTTTGGCATGTAAGAAACTGATTTATCTTTAAAAATGTGACTCGGTTAGCGGATAAGTTTAGCTAACTTAGCGGCGCTTCCCTAATGTCACAGGCAAGAAATCCGGGTTTTCACAACTCTGTTTCATAAACGGTGCCTTTTGCCGCCTTTATGCCCCTATATTCCTGCCTATAAGAAAACATTTGTTTTTTATTACTGAATTTAAGCAATAGTGTATTCTGGCCGATATACAGGATATGGCGCATTTAACGGCAGAAAACACCATGACCACTCAACCGCTGATCATCATCGCTGATGAAAATCCGGCCGTGCAGGCGCAGCTTGGCGATGTGCTGAGCAGCGGATATTGTGTGGTCAGCGTGCAGAACCGGCAGCAGCTGTCTGACTGGCTGGAAGAACCTTTCAGCCATAAGCCGGATCTGCTGTTGCTCGACCGCAGCCTGCTGGCGGCGGAAACCACCGCTTTCCTGGGGCAGTGGCAGAGTCACCCGCAGACCCGTCAGGCAGCGGTAATGCTGATGGGCCATGAGGACACGGATGCTGAAATCGCGGCGCTGGAAAGCGGCGCGGCCGATTATCTGCACAAACCACTCAACGCGCCGCTCTGCCTGGCGAGGGTACAGGCACAGCTGCGCCAGCAGGCACAGCGCCGTAATCTGGAAGCCATGTCGCTGACCGATGCCCTCACCGGGCTGGCAAACCGCCGTTATCTGGATGATTTCCTGCAGTCAGAATGGCGCCAGGCACGCCGTACCGCCGGCAGTATCGGCCTGATCATGGTCGATATTGATCATTTCAAAGCCTACAACGATTACTACGGCCATCCGCAGGGGGATCAGTGTCTGGTACAGGTTGCCCACTGTCTGAAAGCTGAAGTGCAGCGCCCGCGGGATCTGGTCGCCCGTTATGGTGGTGAGGAATTCGCCATTGTGTTGCCGGGTGTGCAGCGTGAGGGGCTGCAGGTGGTGGCGGAGCGCATCCGCAGCGCACTGCATAGTATGGATCTGTCGCATCCGGCATCGGCGGTTGCAGAGCGGGTGACGCTGAGTATGGGGCTGGCATGGTGTGAACCGGCTGCCGGAGAGCATGCCGGTCTGCTGGTGGAAGCGGCGGATGAAGCGCTGTATGCCGCCAAAGGCAATGGCCGCAACCGCATCAGTGATACGGTGGACCTCGCCGCGGTGCGTCAGTTGCTGCCGAACTGATCCTTTTCCTCAGCTTTGCTGGGCGCTGAGATTGGCGGCCAGACGGTTGAGCAGCGCGCTCAGGCGGCTGGCGGTGGTGAGGCGGCGTGGCATGCTGATCTGGGCACGCTGGAAGTCGGACATAACCTGTACCAGCACATCATGGCTGGTGCTGATTACCTCATATTCATAATGATGATCCTGCACACTGATTTTCAGCAGTTCCATGTATTCTGCGGTCAGCAGCTGCATCAGATTGAACACCCGGTCCTTTTCTTCGCAGACTGAAGCTTCCCAGTATGCATCCTCAAGAGTCTGGAGCAGGTCCCAGATCAGTTCGCTCGCCTGAGCAATCGTCAGTGTTGCCATGATAATTCCATTAATACGGTGAATGTGCTCTTTAAGCCTAGCAGACACTGTGTTGTTTTCAGCCCGGACGGACATCCTTTTTACGGCGGATATACAGGGTTTTGCTGGCCCGGGTGACCAGTTCTCCCGGCTCACAGGCCGGAGGCTGAGGTCAGCCAGCTGAGCCATTTGCGGATCATGATGGGGTTTCCCGGACCGGAGGGCCCGGGAGTACAGAGTTGCCGCCGGGCAACGGTGTGCGGATCAGCCTTCGTTTTTGGTGAAGTGGCGCAGGTAACGCTGATTGATATCACCACGGGCCAGCAGGATCAGGGCATCTGCAACATTAAAGTCTTTGTCGAGGCAGGGCTCGCCGCAGACTTTCACACCAATGCGCAGATAGGCTTTCAGCAGTGGCGGGATCAGGGATTTACCGTCCTGTCCGACCTCAATGCGCGGCATATGATGTCTGGGTTCAGCGCGCATGGTGGCGTCGGTAAAGTGCTTGTCGCGCAGGTGATTCACGATGGCGACAGCACGGCTGTAGCCTTCATTCAGCGAAATGCTGGCACAGCCCATCAGATAGTCGATGTTGTGCGCTGACATAAACTGGGCAATCCCGGACCATAACAGGCCGATGACGGCGCCGCTGCGGAAATCCGGATCGACGCAGGTGCGGCCGATTTCCATATAGCGTTTACCGGGGATAATAATCCGGCTCAGATCAAATTCGGTGGCAGAGTAGAAGCCGCCGGTCTGCTGCGCCAGTTCATTAGTCAGGATACGGCTGTAACCGACGACTTTGTCGTTGATCACATCTTTAACGATCAGATGCAGACAGACATCGTCGAAGCTGTC
Source organism: Pseudomonadota bacterium (assembly GCA_030145845.1). Classification (GTDB taxonomy): domain Bacteria; phylum Pseudomonadota; class Gammaproteobacteria; order Pseudomonadales; family Oceanobacteraceae; genus Venatoribacter. The sequence continues at coordinate 83,058 of JAIXHJ010000006.1, read as the reverse complement.
ACGATCAATCCCCTCGCTGGCGGTGGGCAGACGGGCACCCATACCTTCAGCAAAGACGCGGTAGCGCAGTTCCATGGCCTGGCGGATTTCTGCCGCATCACTGGTAATGCGTGCTACCAGAGGTGATTCCTGAGTTTCAGCCTGTTGGCGGGCAGTAGCAGTGGCTTGAAGCATGATCAGTCCCAATATTCTGTTGACCCGCGTGACTCTAAAATGCTCCTGTGACATTTGGATGACAGCAGGCACCGTCACCGGTAACGGCTGGTATTGGCCCGTACGGCAGCTATTCTTGTGACCAGGAGGAAAGATATGAAGCTATTTGTCAGTTTCCTGCTGGTGTTCCTGATAACGCCGGCGATGGCGCAGCCTGTGCTGGGCGTGAATACCGCGGCGGCGGTGATTGACCGGGGGTTACAGGCACAGCCTCTGATGTGGCTGCCCTTTCCGTTGCCTTATGAAATTGATCGCAGCAGCCGCAGCAAGGATGCGCGGCTGCTTGAGGCGCTGTTTGAGCACGGTCTGGTGGCTCGGGAAAAAACCATGCGCATGGAAGAGCTGCCGGGCGGTTCGGAAACGCGGAAAAAGCTGCATCTGCTGTGGGTTTATGATTATCCGCAGGCGCAGCCACAGGAAACTGCCGAGGGCTTTTATTACGGCCGTGGGCGGCTGAAACACATTATGGATTTATCCAGCCCGTATCTGATCGGCCGCTATTACTACGCCGAGGCCTACGTGCAGTGGTATGTCGATGATATGCAGGAATGGATCAGTGACCCGGCGTTCCGCATCGCCAGAACCCTGCGGCGTTCAGCCGAGTCGTACAGCAAACCCTTTGAAAAACGGGTCTATCTGCAGTTCGACGGTGGGCAGTGGGCTTTGTGGAAAGGGGAGCCGGGCATTCTGTAAGGCGTGCAGCGCGCCATCACGGCGCGTTAAAAATGAGTCCGCAGCCACAGTCCCGGTGGTGTACTCAGACCGCGGTCGGCATGCAGGATACGGCCGTTACGGTCGATCACGTAATAGCTGGGATAACCACTCACCTGATACTGGCGCTGGGTTTCCGGCGTGCCCAGTAATACTTCCCCGCGAAACCCGGTATCACGGATAAAGTCTTCCACCGCGGTTTTTTCTTCCCAGCTGAGGGCGATGGCCACCACCCGCAGGCGTTCATCATCAGTCAGCAGGTTCAGTCCCGGCATACTGACCCGGCACACGGAACACCAGGGGGCAAAGAAGTAGACCAGTGTCCGTTCGGCGGCTGACGGCCACTGCAGCTGCGCCATGCTGCTGTTGTGCAGCAGGGGCAGATTCAGTTCCGGCGCCGGTGCTTCGCGCTGCAGCATATGGCGTGACAGCCACAGGCTGAGGGCAATAAAGACGGCGATAATAACGGCGATTTCGATCAGAGTGCGGCGTCCCGGGCGGTACCAGGGACGCCGTGCAGAGGTCTCAGATGGCTTTGGAGAATCGTTGCTGTTCATGCTGCTGCAGGTAGGTATCGAATGCCATACAGGCATTGCGTACCAGTAACCGGCCCTTGTCAGTGATCTGGATGCTGTGGTCGTCAATAGCGACCAGACCATCTTTGACCATTGGCGCCAGCGCAGCAAGACTGCTTTGCAAATGTTTACGACTGTCGATGCCAAATTCACTGTCCAGCCCGGCAAAATCACAGTGCAGATGACACAGCAGTGAGGTGATCACACGGCGGCGTAATGTATCTTCGTCACTCACCTGCAGGGTTTTCATGGTCGGCAGACGCTCTTCATCCAGCGCCTGCTGCCAGCTTTCCAGAGTGACATGGTTCTGCAGATAGTAATCGCCGATCTGGCTGATGGACGACACACCGAAGCCGATCAGGTCACAGTCGCCGTGGGTGGTATAGCCCTGAAAGTTACGGTGCAGCTGACCGGCCGCCTGGGCCCGGGCCAGCTCATCGTCCGGGCGGGCGAAGTGATCCATACCGACATAGTGGTAATCCGCTGCCGACAGCTTACTGATGCAGTGACCCAGGATGGCCAGCTTTTCATCAGCACCGGGCAGATCAGCGGCGGCAATCCGGCGCTGGGGCTTGAAACGTTCCGGCAGGTGGGCGTAATTAAACACGGACAGACGGTCCGGATTCATCTCGATAATGGTATCCAGAGTGCGGTCAAAACTTTCCAGCGTCTGGTGCGGCAGGCCGTAAATCAGATCCATATTGATGGAGCGGAAACCCAGGGCGCGGGCGTCCTGCATGACCTGACGGATCATGGCTTCCGGCTGAATGCGGTTCACGGCGGTCTGTACTTCTTCGTTCAGATCCTGCACGCCGTAACTCAGACGGTTGAAACCCAGCTCCCGCAGCAGGGCCAGCGTCCCCGGACGCAGTTCACGCGGATCGATCTCAATGGAAAAATCGGCACTTTCCTTATCACTGAAGTGGAACTGACGGCGCAGGAACTGCATCAGGTCAGCCAGCTGCTCATCACTCAGGAAGGTCGGGGTGCCGCCGCCCAGATGCAGCTGCTCAACCACCGCATCATCATTCAGCAGCGCACGCTTCATGGCGATTTCACGCTTCAGCTCGGCCAGATAGGGTGCTGCCCGGTCGGTATTTTTGGTCACAATTTTATTGCAGCCACAGTAGTAACAGACGTGGCGGCAGAACGGGATATGAAAATACAGCGACAGCGGTTTGCTGTGGTCGCGGCGGGCAAAGGCCGTGCGTTCGTCTGTATCACCGTCGGCCGGGCGGAATTCAACCGCGGTCGGATAGGAGGTATAACGCGGGCCGGGGCGGTTATAACGCTGGATCAGCAGCGGATCCCAGAAAAGTTGCTCAGTCATAATTATCAGTACCTCACCTTGCTGCCGCCATTGTACTGACGCGGATAAGCGGGACTCTTGCGCCATATCAACAGCCCGGCTGGTCACAGAAAGCCGGCGGAATCCCGCTGTTGAAGGATTTATCAGTGTGACAACAAATTGACATTTACTTAAGTTTTTATGGAAATAGCCGCTAACAGGGTTGATTTTATGGATAATCAGACGTTTGATAGGGTTAAAACCAAAACAACTGTTCCGCAATCAGTACTGACGGAAACAGAATAAGGGGTAGGACAATGCCGAAAAAACCTTTTACGGCAGAAGAAATCGCGGCACAGCGCGAACGAATTATGGACAGCGCGTCCAGTGTGATGGCGGAAGTCGGCTTTCATCATCTTTCCATGCGTAAGCTGGCCTCTCAGCTGGGCATGACCGCCAGTAATATCTACAACTATTTCCCGGATAAAGAGACCCTGTTTATTCATACCCGCCGCCGCGGCTTTGATCTGGCGTTTGCGGATATCAATGAGCAGATGGTGCTGGCCAGTAATCCGACCCAGGCACTCTATACCTTTGCCCGTCAGCTGATTGCTTTTGCCCAGCGCTACCCGGGTTACTATCAGCTGATGTTTCAGCCACCGCTGCTGAGCCTGGATGAGACTGAGTCAGTGGATCAGGAAGTGCAGCTGCAGGTCGAGCGTCTGGTGGAAGAGTGGCAACAGCATCTGCTGTCGCTGCTGGCCGACGCCATTCCACTGCTGGCCGAACGCCCGGAAGCCGCGCAGAAACAACTGGCGCTGTTTTTTGTGGCCTCCATTCATGGCCTGATTGATTCCTACCGTTACCGCGCGCTGCCACTGCTGCTGGCGGGTCTGGATCTGATTCCGGATGATGTGGTGCAGGAGCACATCGGCTGGCTGCTGAACATGGTCGAACGGCAGGCAGAACAGCCGGCCTGAAGGACTGTCGTCTGATAAAAAACGCCGCGCCTGAGTGGCGTTTTTTTATGCTCCGGCCGCCGGGGCCGGGGAATCCGGGCTGCGGCCTTCGAGGGCGTAAACGAAGGCGAGAATTTCCGCAATAATCTGATACAGCTGTTGCGGGATTTCGTCACCAACCTCCAGTCCGGCCAGCCAGCGTGTCAGTGACGCATTTTCATACACCGGCACTTCGTGCTGCAGTGCCAGCTGAATGATGGCCTGGGCCAGTTCGTCTTCGCCACGGGCACTGACGGTTGGTGCCCGTTCACCGTCATAGCTCAGGGCGATGGCTTCAGTGGCTTCCAGTAATGACTGCGGAATCGTCATGGCAGATACCTTAACTGTGGGTGTCGATCAGCCGTTGCTGAATCTGATTGCGGCTGTTTTCCGGCAGCCGGCCGAAACGGGCGTCCAGTTCACTGACTTCCACCCCCATGGCCTGCAGACGGTTGCGCAGCGGCTGCAATTCGCGGCTGAGGCCGGCGAGGGTGTCCTGCTGTTCAGACCAGAAGGTGGCGGACAGCTGCGGCAGCGCCATGCTTACCTCCACATCCAGTGGCCCGAGCTGTTGCAGGTCAAAATGCAGCCGCAGACGCCAGCTGACACGTTTCTTCTGACCATCAGCCTGTTCATTGCCGCTGTCATCGCGGCTGATCTGCAGACGGGCTTCCTGCAAGCTGTCACCGTCGCGCCAGAACAGCGGGATATTCAGTTGCTGCTCCGGTCCCTGCTGCAGGCGCTGAATCTGCTCGGTTTCGGTCTGTGCCAGTGCGGTCTGTAACAGGCGGAAGTGGCTGCCGGGTTCTGCCGCCTGCAGTGACAGCGGGAGGTCCCGCTGTGGGGGGGCATCGGCTGGTTTTGCCTGATTCAGCCACAGCAGCAGGGCACGGCTGATCACACCTTTATAATCGCTGTGCAGCAGCTGGCGTAACTGCGGTGACAGGCTGTCACTGTTGTTTTCCAGCCGGCTTCTGACCTGGCTGAGAATACTGTCGAGCACACCGGCAGCTTTACTGCCACTGCCGGGGGCCGTTTCTGCACCGCTGGCTGCCGGGCTGAGGGCGGCGGCTTTTTGCCATAACTGGCGGAACAGTGCCGTGGGGCTGCTGTCATTTTTCATGGCGCTGGCCGGCTGGCCGTCGGCGGAGGTGGCCGGGTTTCTGACTGCCGTGGCGGCGGTTGTCTGTGTGCCGGGTGTCGCAGCGCTTCCTGTCTGTGGCGGCAGGGCGCTCTGCTGGCGGATCTGGCTGGCGAGTGCCAGCAGTTTCTGTTCAAAGCTGAGACCACTGTTGTGTACCGCATCCTGTACGCCCTGCGGGGTGGCCAGTTGCTGCGGCGCCGGCAGTTGTTGCTGCCATTGCTGCAGAATCTGCTGCACGGTGCGGGGAATGTCCGTGGTGGCGGCAGGTCCGGATGGCAAGGAGGATTGCCCACTGAGCGTTAACGGCGGTTTAACGGCACTCTGTTGCGCCGGCAATGCCGTCTCTGTCTCCGCCGGCGCCGGTGAGGGAATCGCGGCCAGCAGGCGTCCGATCAACTGGGCTGCAGACGCTGTCGCCTGACCACTGCCGGCGGCTGCCGGGGCCGTATAGCTTGTGCTTCCCGTCGTTGCTGTGGAGGTATGGCTGTAGAGGCCAGCCTGGGGTGTGCTGCCTGCCGGGGCCTGAGTCAGCAGCGGCAGACGTGAACTGAGCAGGCGGCTGATGGCCGCCGCCGGTATTTGTGGTGAGGGTGTGAGCAGACTGTTCAGCTGTTGCTGTAATGTCTGTACCGCCGTGGCATTCTGTGTTGCTGCTGTGTTACCGGCGGTGCTGCCCGTGGCCGGTGGCGCAGGCAGGCGGATATCCTCTACCGTCAGTGCCGGCTTTCCCTGCTGTTCCGTCAGCAGCAGCTGCAGCCGGGTACCCTGGGGTAAGGGCAGTTTACTGCTCACTGTCAGGGTCTGGTCGCCAACTTTCAGGGTAAGCTGTGAGCCTTCTTTGCTGTCGGGCTGGCGGGCAGTCACTTCGGCACTGAGGCGGCGGCCGTCGCCGGCTCCTGCCTCCGTTCTGGTGGGGGCAGAGGCAGCATTGACGGTGTTGGCGGAGATCAGGGGCAGGGAGTCAGGCAACATAAATTTGATATCGGCCAAGGTTTACGCATCTTTACCCATCATAGATTCCGGGCGCCCGACCCGGAAGAAGGATTTTGTATATAATGCGGCGGTTTTTTGCGTAAAGGTTATGTCATGCCTGCCAGTACCGGCCCGACAACAATTGATCTCGAAGCCCGGCAGCTCTGCTGTGAACGGGACGACCGCGTGCTGTTTGAGGGGCTGGATCTGCGTCTGCAGGATGGCGACCTGTTACAGCTGGCCGGCCCGAACGGTGCGGGTAAGACGACGCTGCTGCGTCTGCTGGCAGGGCTGAACCGGGATTATGACGGTGAGCTGCTGTGGCACGGGCAGCCGCTTTATGACGATTATTCTGCCTATGCTGCCCTGCGGCTGTATCAGGGCCACCTGGCAGCGGTCAAAAAAGCGCTGACGCCGCTGGAAAATCTGCGCTGGCTGGTCAGCAACTGGCCGGTGGAGGACGATGATCTGTGGCAGGCGCTGGATGAAGTGGAACTCGGCGGGTATGAAGAAACGCCCTGTCAGCAGCTGTCTGCCGGTCAGCAGCGCCGTGTGGCACTGGCTCGCCTGTGTATTGCGCCGGCGCCCTTGTGGATTCTCGACGAACCTTTTACGGCACTGGATAAAAAAGGCGTGTCCTGGCTGGAAAAACGCATGCAGCAGCATGTTGAGCAGGGCGGGGCGGTGATTATTACCAGCCACCATGCTCTGGAAAATATCGCCAGTCTGCGGCAGCTGGAGCTGGGGAGTGTGCGCGCATGAGTCTGGTGACGGCAACCATCAAGCGCGATCTGCTGCTGGCCGCGCGTAATCCCGGCGAATGGCTCAACCCTCTGATGTTTTTTCTGATGGTCGCGGCGCTGTTTCCGCTGGCTGTTGATCCAGATCCGAAATTCCTCAGCAAAATTGCCGGCGGTGTTATCTGGGTCGCCGCGTTACTGGCGACGCTGCTGTCGCTGGATGCTCTGTATAAGGCTGATGTTGAAGACGGCTCGCTGGAACAGTGGCTGGCGTCCGGTGAATCCCTGTATGGCATGGCGCTGGGTAAGGCATTGGTGCACTGGTGTATCAGCGGCCTGCCGCTGACCATTATGTCGCCGGTGCTGGGGCTTATGTTGTCCTTGCCGGCGGATGCGTATGCTGCCTTACTGCTCAGCCTGCTGGTCGGTACGCCGGTGCTGAGTCTGCTCGGCGCGGTGGGCGCGGCGCTGACGGCGGGGGTGCGCAGTGGCGGCCTGCTGCTCAGTCTGCTGATTCTGCCGCTGTATATTCCGGTGCTGATTTTTTCTGCCAGTGCGGTTTATCACGCGGGAATTGGTATGGATTATAACGGTCAGATAGGGTTTCTTGGCGCGCTGCTGGCGCTGGCTGCCTGTCTGACGCCGTTTGCTGCGGCGGCGGCTTTAAAACTGAATCTATCACGTTAATTGGTATTGCTTATGTGGCAGTGGCTGAAACAACTGTATCATCGCCTGGGTTCGCCCAAATGGTTTTACGAAATTACGGGCAAATGGATTCCCTGGCTGGCGGTATTGTCGGTGCTGGGCTGTGTGGCCGGTCTGGTGCTCGGACTGGCTTATGCGCCGGCAGATTATCTGCAGGGCAACAGCTTCCGCATTATTTATATTCACGTACCGGCCGCCATTATTGCGCAGAGTGCCTATGTGATGATGGCCGTAGCCGGTGCTGTTTATCTGGTGTGGAAAATGAAAATGGCGGCCTGGGTGGCGAAAGTCATTGCGCCGATCGGTGCCAGTTTCTGTCTGATTGCCCTGTTTACCGGTGCCATCTGGGGCAAGCCGACCTGGGGTACCTGGTGGGTATGGGATGCCCGTTTGACCTCCATGCTGATGCTGCTGTTCCTGTATTTCGGCGTCATTGCGCTGCAGCAGGCGATGGATTCTGAAGAAAGCGGCTTTAAGGCTGCTGCCATCCTGGCGCTGGTCGGGCTGGTGAATATTCCCATCATCAAATATTCGGTGGAGTGGTGGAATACACTGCACCAGCCGGCAACGCTGAAACTGACGGAAAAACCCAGCATGGCCACAGAGATGCTGATTCCGCTGCTGATCATGATTTTTACCACGTATCTGTTTTTTGCCCTGCTGATTATTCTGCGCACGCGCAACGAAATTCTCTGGCACGAGCGTAAACGCAGCTGGGTTAAAGAGATTCTGGAGCACTGATGGAATTCAACAGTTTCGCCGAATTTATGGCCATGGGAAAACACGGATTTTATGTCTGGCTGTCTTACGGCCTGACGGCCGTGGTGGTGGCCTGGAACGTGGTGCAGCCTGTGCTGCGCCGTCGTCGTTTACTGAAAGAACACGCACAGCGCCTGCGGCGGGAGAAAAGAGCATGAAACCTCAGCGCAAAAAACGTCTGACCCTGATTCTGTTTCTGGTGGCCGGTGTCGGTATTGCCGTGGGACTGCTGATGTATTCCCTCAGTCAGAATATCAATCTGTTTATTACCCCGACCCAGATGGCGGATGGTGAAGCGCCGGTTGGCCGTACCATCCGTGCCGGTGGTCTGGTGGTGGTCGGCAGTGTCGAACGCGACAGTGAATCGCTGGGGGCAAAATTCAAAGTGACTGACGGTAATGCCGAAGTCACCATCGTTTACGACGGCATTCTGCCGGACCTGTTCCGCGAAGGGCAGGGCATTGTGGCCATGGGGCAGCTGAACACTGACGGTGTCTTTGTTGCCTCCGAAGTGCTGGCTAAACACGATGAAAATTATATGCCGCCGGAAGTGCAGGATGCGCTGGAAAAAGCGCATGTGGACGGCAAACAGTCACTCGAAGCGGCGAGGTACTGATATGACTGAATGGTATGGCATGGTGCCGGAGTTCGGTCAGCTGGCCCTGATTTTTGCGCTACTGGTTGCTGTATTGCAGGTGGTGGTGCCGCTGGTGGGGGTACAGACCCGGCGTGAATGGCTGATGGCGTATGCCCGTCCGCTGGCCACCGCGCAGGCAATGTTTCTGCTGATCAGTCTGTTTATTCTGGCTTACTGTTTTGTGGTCGACGATTTCTCGGTGGCTTACGTTGCCAGCAACTCCAATACCCAGCTGCCGGTGCCGTATAAAATCAGTGCCGTGTGGGGGGCTCATGAGGGCTCGCTGCTGCTGTGGGTGACACTGCTGGGCTGCTGGGGCATGGCGGTGTCTGTGTTCAGTAAAAGCCTGCCGCTGGATATGGTGGCACGGGTGCTGGCCATTATGGGGCTGGTTTGCGTTGGTTTTATTCTGTTTACCCTGCACACCTCCAATCCGTTTACCCGTAACCTGCCGTCGATTCCGCCGGAAGGTGCTGACCTGAATCCGCTGTTGCAGGATTTCGGTCTGATTGTGCATCCGCCGACCCTGTATATGGGCTATGTTGGCCTGTCTGTGGCGTTTTCCTTTGCTCTGGCGGCGCTGATGGGCGGACGGCTGGATGCAGCCTGGGCACGCTGGTCACGGCCGTGGACCACGGCGGCGTGGATCTTCCTCACCATTGGTATCGCACTGGGCAGCTGGTGGGCTTATTACGAACTCGGCTGGGGTGGCTGGTGGTTCTGGGATCCGGTGGAAAATGCTTCGCTGATGCCCTGGCTGGTGGCGACGGCTCTGCTGCATTCGCTGGCGGTTACGGAAAAACGCGGCCTGTTCAAAAGCTGGACCGTACTGCTCGCGATCTTCGCTTTTTCACTCAGTCTGCTGGGAACCTTCCTGGTCCGCTCCGGTGTGCTGACTTCGGTGCACGCGTTTGCCTCTGATCCGGATCGTGGTGTCTTTATTCTGGCGCTGCTCGGCATCTGTATCGGTGGTTCACTGCTGATGTACGCGCTGAAAGCACCGACGGTGTCATCCGTCGGCCGCTATGAGTGGGTGTCGCGCGAAAGTTTTCTGTTGCTGAATAACCTGCTGTTGCTGGTGGCGGCTTTCGCCATTCTGCTTGGCACCCTGTATCCGCTGATTATTGATTTCGCCGGACTGGGTAAAATTTCCGTCGGGGCATCCTGGTTCAACACCATGTTTGTGCCCATCAGCGTGGTGCTGGCTGTTGTTATCGGTCCGGGTTCCATGGCCCGCTGGAAAGCGGATGAAATCAAACGCCTCGGCAGCAGTACGGTGGCCGCCATGATTGCGGCGGTGGTGATCGGCATAGCCACGCCGCTGCTGGTGAACGGAGAGATGAACTGGAAAGTGCTGCTTGGCATGGGCGTCAGTGTCTGGCTGATTGCGGCAACTCTGGTGGACGTGTGGAAAAAAGCGCGCGGAAAACTCAACCGTATTCCGCAGCTCGGCCTGAGTTATCAGGGTATGGTACTGGCACATATCGGTGTTGCAGTGACCATTATCGGCGTCACGATGGTGGCGAATTACAGTCAGGAAAAAGCGGCGCGGATGGCACCCGGTGATGTGGTGATGCTGGATAATTACCGCTTCGAATTTGTCGATGCCGGTCATATCGAAGGGCCGAACTTTATTTCTGATGCGGCGCGTTTCCGCGTCTATGACGGTGATAAGGAAATTGCCCTGCTGACGCCGGAAAAACGCCGCTATAACGCCAGTGGTCAGATCATGACCGAAGCGGCGATTGATGTGACGCTGCTGCGCGACGTTTACGTGTCCATGGGAGAAGCGCTGGACAATGGCGCCTGGGGCATGCGTCTGCAGGTCAAACCTTTTATGCGCTGGGTCTGGCTGGGCGCTATTTTTATGGCCATCGGCGGCCTGCTGGCGATGGCAGATAAACGTTACCGTGCACGGGTGACACGCAGTCGCTCAGCACAGGAGGCCGCGGCATGAAAAGGCTGGCGTTATTTGTGCCGCTGGTGATTTTTATCGGCATGGGCATTCTGTTCTGGATCGGACTGGGGAAGGAAGACAAAAGTGTGCTGCCCTCGCCACTGATCGGTAAGGCCTTTCCGCAGTTTATTCTCAATACCGTGGAATCCGGTGAGAGTACCAACCATCTGCCGCAGGAACCGGTGCTGGTGAATGTCTGGGCGACCTGGTGCCCGACCTGTAAAGCTGAGCATCAGTTTCTGAATAAGCTGGCAGCGGAAGGGATCAGCATCGTCGGTATTAATTACAAGGACGATACCTTTAAAGCCAAACAATGGCTGAAAGCCTACGGCAATCCATATCTGTTTAATATTTCCGATCCGGATGGCCAGCTGGGGTTGGAACTGGGGGTTTATGGTGCGCCGGAAACCTTTCTGGTGGACAGCCAGGGGATTATCCGCGCCAAGCATGTCGGTGATCTGAACGCTGATGTCTGGCAGAAAATGGCCGCAGATTTTGAGGCGATGAAATGAAATTGATTTCCCTGCTGTTCAGCGTCCTGTTATTCAGCCTGCCCGCCCAGGCGGTGGTGGAAGGTTATAAATATCAGTTCGACAATGAACAGGATGATGAGCGTTTCGCAGCGCTGGTCAAAGATCTGCGTTGCCCGAAATGCCAGAACCAGGATCTGGCCGATTCCAATGCGCCGGTCGCCAGCGATATGCGTGAAAAAGTGTATGACATGATGCAGGCGGGCAAAAGCGATGACGAAATTGTTGGCTATATGGTCGACCGTTACGGCGATTTTGTGCACTACACACCACCGGTCAGCAGTCAGACTTATCTGCTGTGGTTCGGCCCGCTGCTGGTCTTTATTTTCGGACTGATCGTACTGATTGTGATCCGTCGTGGTCAGAAACAACCGCCGCTGCCGCTCAGTGAAGAAGAGCAGGCGCGTCTGCAGGCATTAAAAAACAAGGCTGATTCCTGATGATCTGGGTGCTTATTTTACTGAGTCTGATGCTGCTGGTATTTCTGCTGGCGCCGCTGTGGCAACGCAGTACGGCGGTGGAAAAAGATCAGAGTGAAGAAAACCTGCGCCTGTATCAGGAGCGTACCCGGGAAGTGGCGGACAGTGATCTGGATGATGAACAGAAAACTGCGCTGCAGCTGGAACTGGACCGGGAATTTCTCGCTTCGGCCGGCACTGGTCAGGCGACCGTGACGGATACCGCCGCGGTCAGACGCTGGCCGCTGGCACTGGCGATGCTGGCGGTGGTGGTTGCCGGCACTCTGTTGTTTTATCACTTCTGGGGGGCGGCGGATGAAATCCGTGCCACTGAGCTGCTGGAAAAAGCATCGCAGGTGGAGCTGACCCAGACCGAACGCAGCGAACTGATTGAGCGCCTGCAGGTGGCGAGTCTGCGCGATCCGGACAACATGGAGTGGGAATATCTCTATGGCCGGATGCTGATGCTCGATAACGCTTATAACAAAGCCGCGGATGTGTTCAGTGACATTCTGGTTCGGCTGCCGGAAGAGGCGGTGGCAGACCGCGCGGCAACGCTGACCCTGCTGGCACAGGCACGTTTCTTTGCCGCCGACCAGAAAGCCGAGCCGGAAATTTATGCTTTGTTAAAAGAATCACTGGATCTGGTGCCGGGCAATACCCAGACTCAGGGGCTGGCCGGTATGCTGGCGTTTGAGCTGAATGATTACCGCTCGGCCATTGATCACTGGCGCATGGTATGGCTTAACCTGCCGGATACTCCGGAATCGCAGATGCTGGCTCAGGGTATTCAGCGGGCTGCGCAACGGCTGCAGGAAGAGGGTGAAAGCGTTGATCTGAGCTGGATGAAACGGGCAGAGATCAAGGTCTTTGTCGATCTGTCAGAACAGGCCCGGGCGGCCGCCTCGCCGCAGGATACGGTGTTTGTACTGGCGCGTGCGGTATCCGGTCCGCCGATGCCGCTGGCGGTGCAGAAACTGACCGTGGCGCAGTTGCCACAGGTGGTTACCCTCAGTGACGCTCAGGCCATGGCGCCGGGGATGAACCTCAGTGCTCACGAGGAAGTGACGGTGATTGCCCGCTTGTCGAAATCCGGTCAGCCGGTGGCGCAGAGTGGTGACTGGCAGGTATTGCAGACACCGGTCAGCAATCAGGCGCCGGGGCTGCTGAAGATGATTATCAGCGAGCCGGTGCAGTAAAACACCAGCGGATCTGTTGAGATAAAAAACGGTGACCAGCGTCAGGCGGTCACCGTTTTTTTATGCGCGCTGTCGCTACCAGCGGGCGTAATGGTCTTCTGCCAGTCCCCATTCACCTTCCAGACGGATGGTTTCCCCCGGCAGATGAATCTCACCGTGATAGCGGCCGTAGTACTGACTGAAGTTGGAGGCAATGACGAGGGCGTTGATTTTTTCCCGCCGCCGGCCCTGCGGCTCAAAGTGCAGATCAATGATGCCGTCGGCTGAGCGCATGGCCCAGGAATGGCTGGGGTGATAACGGTCAAACTGAAAATCCACCATATCCACTTTGATCAGGCGGCCGTCCAGCCACAGGGCATTTTCGCTGTAACCGGTTTCATTAACGCCGGCTGCGAGGTTAAACCCCAGCCGTCGGCCATCGCGCAGAAAACAGGACAGGCTGCCCCAGTTCCAGAAGGTTTCGCGGCGCATATAGCCGCCGCTCCAGTCGACCGCGGCCAGGGTATTCATGGCTTTGAGATCGTATTCCCGCTGTTGCCAGCGGATGCTGCCATTGCAGACCTGGGCGGCACTTTTCTGAGTGAATACCCAGCCCTGATAACCGGCCCGGGTGCAGAGTGCCAGAGGCTGATAGGCGGTGGTTTCGTCAATGGTGGCATCAATGCTGGCACCGGCCGCGAGGCTGACCTGTACCCGGCGCACTCCCGGTGTGGTGCTGGCGTGGATACTGAAATGGTTCCGGCCTTTGCTGAACACCGAGCTGCCGTTATTGGCTTTGGCGTCGATACGGGTTTTCAGCGCCAGGGGCTGCAGGAAACTGAATTCTTCATAGCGGCCACTGTGTGGTTCATAAAAATACACAAAGGCGTTACTGACCAGCTTCAGGTCGACGATGGCGATGCCCACGATCAGTTCCGGGCTGATCAGGCTGATAAACTGAAACTGGTTAAAGGCGAGGCGTCTGGCCAGTTTTGAACGGCGCCTGTCCATCGGGCTGCGCAGGTCATAGTCGAGATAATTCAGTTCCTCCACGCCATCCGGGAAAATACCGAAAGCGGGTTGTCCCTGGGCGTTAATCAGCTGCTCACGCGCGGCCATGTCAGATTCCTTACTGCCGGATATCAGAGTGAACGGATTATTCTGCGGGGTGCGGCGGGCGGAGTCCAGCAGCAGGCTCTGTGCTGGCTCAGTTGAATGCGTTACGCAGGGTTGCCAGGGTTTCCTGATCCGCTTTGAAGCGCATTTTCAGGTACACGCCTTTGGCGGTGAAGTTGGAGGCCGAAAAGTCGGTATCGACGAAACCGGTAAAGTTGTAGCCCAGTCCCAGCCAGACGTTGGTCTGTGGAATCCAGCCCACGGACATACCCAGACCATGCTGTGTCTGACCGGCTTCGTAGCTGTGCAGGCGGCGGCCATGGGCACCGATGTCCCAGGTCGGATTCAGGTGATGACGCCACTCTGCCGCCATAAAGTCGGTGGTGGAGGCGTAATCTTCGCTGTCGTACTGATCCAGCACGCGCTTGATACCATACTGGGCAGCCAGCTGGTTGGCCGGGGTGAACAGCCAGTTGCCGTGCACATTGTTGATCAGTTTACGTGTGCGTTCCGGAGTGTCGTCATCGCTGCCGCTGGCTTCCTGTACCCAGCGGGTCTGCCACAGCAGGGCCACCGGGTATTTACGCGGCCGCAGGGCGAGGTCGAAACTGGCATCCAGTGAATTGCTGTAGCTGTTATCTCCCTGCTGCGCTTCGGTGAAATATTCAACGCTGGCGCCGGTCGCCAGCGCATCGCTGAGCGGATGATAGAGGCTGGTGCGGGCAACCCATTTATCGGTTTCGTCGCCGTCACGTTTTTCCAGCCGGCCATTCCACTGCCAGAGTTCGGTACGGAAAGCGGCACCGGTATACAGGGCATAATAATCTTCTGTGCTGTCAGAGCTTTCACCGGGGACATTGGCCTCCAGATTTTTCGCCTGATCAAAACCAAAACTCATGCTCCACTGGCTGCTCAGCGGAATATCCTGATTCAGACCGGAGACGGCGTACAGGCGGTAAGCATCATCTTCTTCCAGCTGTTCCAGACTCTGCTGTACCTGTGCACCGCTCCATGGTGTTGCCCGCGCACCGATGGTGGTGCGCTGTGTCGCTGCGGAGCTGAAGCCGGTTTCATGTTCGGTGTACAGGCTCAGATTTTCGGTCAGGCGGTATTCGGCGCCCACGCCGAGCAGGTCGTCATCGTCACTGCGTGAGCTGATATTGCTCTGGCCGGACAGGCTCAGGGTCATACGGTTATCGAGCACCCGCACTTTATAACCGGCGGTGAGCTGATCGCTGTACAGGTTATCGCTGTCATTTTCTTCCTGCGCGGTGAGCAGGCCGAGGGACACCTGCTGCTGATCATCCAGACGGTGCACCCACTGCGTCTGTGCCTGATAGGTATCGTAACCGGTGCTGATTTCGTAATGGTGGAAACCTTCCACTTCCAGCCGGTCACGGTCAGAAATATACAGGCTGCCTTCGAGGCCTTCCTTGCGGAAATCATTTTCGCTCTGCGGGCTTTGTTCGAAACCGAAATTTTCATCCTGGCTGCGGACGTAGGCTTTGGCTTCCAGAGTCTGCGTGCGGTGGGTGATTTCCACCAGGTGAGCGTTGGCACCGCTGGCGGAACCATTGCTGACTTCTTCACTCTGGGCCACTTCGGCCTTGATCTGAGTGTCGCCCATTTTCACCGTGACATCGGCACCGCGCAGATGCACATCTTCACCGTTCTGGTTCTGGGTGATGGCGGTGACACCGGCTTTCAGCCGCTCGTCAAACAGGTTTACACCGGCACGGCCACCGCTGACATAACCGAGTTCAGCGTCTTCCACTTCGTATTCGGCAATAATATAGCGTGGGTTAAAGCTGTCATCGGTGGCGCTGACCGGGCTCTTGAAATAAATGGTGCCGTCGTCGTAGTCGATAACATAGTCGCTGTCGCGGCTCAGGGTTTCCGTGGAAACCACCACTTCACTGCGGTAGCGGTCGCGTACTTCAATGGTGATGGTTTCACTGTTGAGTACGATATTTCCGGCACTCAGATGGTACAGGCCGGAAGTTCCGTCACCCTGAATTTCATCCCGCACCGAACCATTGTCCGACTGGCTGATAAAGCCCGACAGCTCGATAATATCACCCTGATAATGTGCCTGGGCTCCGGTCATTTTACGGTTGTACTGACTCAAAACGGTATCGCTCAGACCGGTGTTGATATCACCGAACATGGCGTAGAAGCGTTCACGTTCAACCCGCACATAGAGTTTGCGCGCCGAGCTGGCGTCCAGCTGCTGCTGGCTGGCATCACCGTAGAGGGTGTAATAACGGTCCGGCTCAATCAGGCTGGCAAAGGCTTCGGCTTCCGGTTTGCCGGAGTCGTAAGCGGCAGTGATCAGCCATTCGCCGGAGACCTGACCCTGAGTAAAGAATGCCAGCCGGCCTTCTTCGTAAATGTTGTCACTGACATCGGCGGCATCCATGCTGTCATGGTTGCCGGAGGCCGAGTTGTAACCCACTGACAGGTCGCCGAGACCGACCAGAATCCAGTCGCGTGGCTGCGGTTTGAGCCAGACCTTAACCTCATCTTCCTGACCATTATTGTGGGCAAAGGTCAGCCGTGCTTCACCGGCTTTGGTGGTCGGTGTCAGGTAAATCAGGGCGATGCCGTCGTTACCGACCCGGTACTGTGGCTGATTCACATCGCCCAGCGGATTGGCTTCGATCTGTTTCCGCTCATCGTACAGTTCATACGGCGAGGCAATAGTCACGGTGCCGGTCACGCCATAGCGGATCGGGAAGCCGTCTTTATCGGTCAGACGAACGGCAATCACTGCCGGATTCATACCATCGGCAATGGCGTGGGTTTTGTCTGCGACCAGTTCGGCTTTGGCCGGTACCTGGGCAAACTGCACGTTACGCTCAAACTGCGACACGATATCGCCGTCTTTATTGATGACGAAAACGCTGAAATGGTTGGCACCGGGCTGCAGGTCAACGCCACGCCAGGTACTGACCGCCAGGTCGCGGTTTTTACTTTTACTGGTGCCATCAAAATTCAGTGGGCTCACCGGTTCATTGTTGAGCAGCAGGCGGATGTGTTCGTCCTTGCTGTGCGAGATGGCAATTTTGGTACTGGCAATGGCCGGGCTGCGGTCAACCGGTGGCCACAGCCACTGGGCGTCATCGGCCGCAGTATTGAACCAGTTTTCACTGAATTCCGGCATTTCCGGCGCATTATTATCTTCCGGCATACCGGCCGCCGTGGCCGGCAGTTGCGACAGGAAACCTTCGACCGAGGCCTGTACTTCGGCGACCTGAATATCGGTATCTGTGCTGGCCAGACGGATATCCGGATCACCACTCAGTACCTTGACTTCCACGCGGCGGTTCTGGGCACGGCCGGCCGCCGTCATATTGGTGGCAATCGGGGTACTTTCGCCACGGCCGGATGACAGAATATGCGATGGTTTTACCCCCAGCTGTTCGGCCAGATAATGGGCGACGGAAGAGGCGCGGGCTTCAGACAGTTGCTGGTTGTCGGCGTAAATATGACGGTTACGTCTGGCAATCGGGGTGCTGTCGGTATGACCGACAACTTCAACCGTCAGATTACGCAGCCCGTGCAGGCGATCTATTACCTGCTTCAGATTGGCTTTATCTTCGGCGGTCAGTTCATCCGAGAAATTGGCAAATTTCGGCGGATTAATCGGACGGATCTGACCATCATCCGGCGGCAGCTGCAGAATGGCTGTGGTGCTGGCTGGTTTGATCTGTTGCATGCCCTGACCATCGGTGCGGAAACGGGTAATGGCACGCGCCGTCAGATTACCGCTGTCTGCCTGATCGCTGATCACGGCGGTAAAGGTCAGTTCGTGGCTCCATTCTGCCGGTTTATCGCCCAGTTTATAAATCAGGGTACCGTAGCTGACGCGCGGATCCGGCCATGGTTCACCATCCATAACGGAACTGCCGGGTTCATAAACCACACCTTCCGGCAGTGCGATCATCTGCATGATGTCATTGAGTGCCACACCATTGCCGTTCAGCTGCAGGGTGTAACGGATTTTTTCTTCCACCGGTGAATGGTAGGGCAGTGAGCCATCGGCCAGTGGCTGCAGCGGCACCAGTGTATTGGTCAGGCGCTGGCTGACTTCACCGGTTTCCGGTTCTTTCATTTTCAGGGCGAAATCCACACGCCAGAAACTGCCACCCTGAACATCAACAAACTGGCTGAAACTGCGTCCGGCATGGAAGCCCCGGTGATCACAGGTCATGACTTCCATATACGGCGGAATGGTACTGGTATCCAGCTGTACAACGTGGGTACCGGGGCGCACATCTTCGATGTGCCATTCACCGTTTTTGTCGGTGACCACATAGGTACCGTCTTCCATAAACAGGCGGATATCCGGTACCGCTTCGGCATCCAGATTGCCATCGCAGTCATCCAGATAGACACGGCCGAACAGACGGGCGGTGTCACTGAAAAATTCGTCTGTTACCTGTACCGATGCTTCGGCTTTATTGCTGCTGACGGCATCATCGTCCAGCCAGGCGACGTTGGTCAGACGGTCCTGAGCAAGTGCGGTAACCTGGGTGACATAAGTGATGGTCAGGGTTTCATCCGCAGCGATATCCGGCAGGGAAAAGGTCAGTGTGCGGCCATCGGCGGTGATGGCAGGCTCGTCTGTTTTTTCATCATCGTAACGCACAGAACCACTGCGGTAGCGCAGCCCCACCGGCATTTTATCAATAATATTGCCATCGCTGATGGCGGTATCGGCATTGCTCAGGGTAATGGTGTACTGAATAAAATCGCCTACGCCAACGTCGGTTTTATTCGCGCTTTTGCTCAGCAGCAGGCCGCTGTCGAGATCATCGGCCGGAATATCGCTGTAGAACACATTATTGCTGACGGTAAAAGGGCTGCCGTACGACGCATCGGTAATGGCGTAGCTGTCACCCAGATTGCTTGCTACTTCGTCAGTGGTTTTAGCGGACGGCACGCGGTATTCATCCGGTGCTTCAAAAGCCAGCTGGTATTCACCATCCGGAATATAAGGGAAACGGAAAGCACCATCCGGCATATCGTCGTCAGCGGCCAGAATACTCAGTGTCCCGCTGCTGCTGTCCGGCCCGGTGGTAACGGTGGCAGAAAAGGGGGTGACACCATCGTCATCGTAAACGCTGGCTGCTGCGCCGGTGGTGGCATCAATCAGGGTGACTTTAACACCATTGACCGGATCGCCGGTCAGGGCATTGATCACGCGGCTGTACGGATCAAAGACGGCGGAGCCGGTGCTTTTATCGGTCGCATCATTGCTGTCGGAGTAACTGGCAATCACGTCGGCGGCTCTGCTCAGCGACAGGACACAATCATACTGGACCAGGCCGTCTGTTTTACTGGCGGTATCGATAACGCCGGTGAATATACCGGTATTAATACCGCTTTCGGTCAGGCGCAGCTGCTCGGCATCGGCGCCATCGCCACTGACCAGGGTAATTTCAATCTGTTCTTCACGTGCCGGATTCAGGTTTTTATCCAGATCTTCCAGCTGGATAAGCACCGGTTCACCAATTTTGAAACCATAACCGGCCGCGCTGGTGGAATAGGAGGATGGCACGCTGTAGGTGGTGCCGGTCAGTCCGGATACGGATGTCACGGAACTGTAGTTGCCGCTGCTGTCCATGCATTCACTGGCATTGACGGTCAGACCGGATGCACTGGTGCCGGCAAGATGCAGCAGGGTAATTTCCGACGGCGTCGGTGCAACGGAAGCGGGATTAATTTCTTCAGTAATAAAACTGGTGCTGCCGGCTGTGCTGTAGCTGATACCGGATTTACTGAAGGAAGCAACCGCGGTGTTGGTAATCTGTGTATTGGCAGGCGTTGTTGCCGCCTGGGTGGATAAAGTGACCATCGCCGGCAACAGGCACAGCACAGCCCGGGCAGGAAGCCCGTGCTGAACAGTGCGCTGTATAATCCGGCGGATGGTCTTCAGCATGCTGCGCTCTTATTGCACGACGACGTAGTAAACGATGTCGCTGGTGTAGCCGGCAGCAAAACTTCCGTATGCCACGGAAATATTGGTGGCTGTTGACGCCGATGTATCCGGGGTAACTGAGTTGTCAGTTGCACCGTCAGACAGCGCGGCGGTATCACTGGCAGCCAGATCCAGACAGGCGCCGGTCGGGTCTACCGTATCGGCCGTTGCCACATTACAGAAGGTGGTTGCCGTCGGAACCGGGTCGGTAATGGTGACAGTGTCAGCCGCGCCGGTACCATTGTTGGTCACCGTGATGGTGTACTTCACAATGGCGCCCGGGATGGCTTTCGGATAAACACCGGCTGTATCGTCCCGAGTACCGGTGAAGGGGTCCCACACCACGACACTGGATTTTACGATACCGCTTTTACTTGGGGTCTCAGGGTCAGTCGGGTCGACGGTAAAGTCGGGCAGACTGCCCAGCGTGGAACCTGAGTAAATAATTTCGGTATTACCGGCGCTGTCACTGGTGTCGGCATAAACAAACTGAATAACATCAGCATCGTCGGCACTGCCGGAATCATCCGTGACCGTGGTGTTAGCGCTGTTACCTGTGATCAGAACTTCCGCAGCAGCAGCATTCAGCTGCACACCAAGAATACCGCCATCGGTTGCGGTGACTGACGCGCTGGGCACCAGAACGTACAGGTCGTAGGAGGTGGAGTCTGCAGCCAGTTCGATCAGGTCACCGGAAGCACCGGCGGTATAAACCGTTTCTTCGGTCAGGTCACCGTCACCGTCAGTATCCAGAACATACTTAAAAGCTGTCGAACTGGTGGTCGCTGTTGGTGAATAAGTTGAGCTGCTGACATCGAAATCGTCACTGGTACCGTTGACCGTCAGTGCATAGAAGGCTTTGGTATTGGACGAGTTGGTCAGTTCTACTGCGCTGGTAACAAAATATTCGGTACCACCGAAATCGGTCGCCGTTGCGGTATACAGATCAGTGCCGACAGCATCCCAGTTAAAGTTGATTTTTACGTCAACCTTAAAATCTGCTGTTGCACTGACGGTTGCATTGCTGGATGACCCGTTCACGGTATAGCTCAGGGTCGCCTCATTTGAGATGGTGGTACCTGCATCGGTACCCGCTGCCCAGACCTGTGTTGCGGAGAGGCCGGCAAGGGTAATCGCAGCAGGAAGTACCATTTTCTGTATGAGTTTCATACACAGTCTCCTGATTATTTAATACGGACTTTAAATTCCACTTTGCCACTGGCTCCGGCCTCAACCGGCTGAGTCAGCTGCCAGCGGATGTGGGTATAGTCACCGGCTTTCGCCGGGCGGCTTACGCCGTTTTCATTCACTGCCAGCTGGCTGGCGGCAGCAAACGTTTTGCCGCCATCGACGGAATAATCGATGGCGGTGTTCATTCCGGTGGCACTGTTGGCAAGGTAGGCTGCGGCCGTAGGAACGGGGTTATTAATAACCACGTTTTCAGCGGCTTCACTGCCGTTATTGCTGTAACTGATGCGGTAACCCACCTTGTCACCGGGAACGATTTTTTCGGCTGCCTGCCACTCTTCCACGACCGATCCATCGGCCTGGGGAACAGGCACAATTTTAAAAGCTTCTGTGGTCAGGCTTACCTCAGCCATTACCAGTGACGGAATGAGCATCAGGGCCCAGATAAGAGTGCGCATGGCAGTCTCCTTTGTTATCAGTCGATAGTTACTTTGAACTGGATGGTGTAATCCGCTGCTGCAGACAGGTCGCCCAGGTCAACAGTGACACGGCCATTGGTGTCCAGCGTGGCTTCGTATTTACCGCCATCGGTATCCGTGGATGAATCCGTGAGCAGGGTGGCGTTGCTGCTGGTCAGCTCAGTGCCGGCCAGATCAGAACCCGCGAGATACAGGGAACCGGCAACAAAGGTGACCTGTTCCGGCAGCGCATCGGTGATGACCAGGCTGTCGACGGCATCAGAGGCTTCAACCAGAATCTGATAGGTGGTTTCGGTACCAGGAATAGCGGTATCGCCACCGAACGGATCAAGCTGGATCAGAACGGTTTTAGTCACGGTTACCAGGTCGCTGTTGGCCGTGACGGTGTAGGTGTGATCTTCCTGATAGTAAGCACCGTCAATGGCCACAACGGCGTCAGTACCACTGTCACCCACGCCATCGAGGACATCACCGGCAGACGCTGCGGATGCGCCACTGGTCTGTGAGGTGGCGGTCAGGTTGGTGATGGCCTGATCACCGACGGAAACGGTAGCCGGAATGGAAACCACGACGTACAGCACAACGCTTTCATCAGCATCCAGGTTGATCAGGCCGTCAGTGGCCAGCTCACTTTCGGTGCCGTTAAAACCACTGGTGCCGTCTTCCTGATAAATCGTGATGTCTTCAACGTCAAAGTCGATACCGGTCAGGGCATTGCTTACGTCGATGACATAGTCTTCACTGCCGTTACCTGTGTTGGTGACGGTGTAGGTCACCACGACATTGGTTTCACCGGCGGTCACATTGGTCGCGCTGCTGCTGCTGTCCACGGTGACGTCGATGATTTCCTGAACGGTGAACTCAGTGGTGCTCTCTGCGGTCAGAGGAGTAGCTGAGTCAGTCGGTGAATAGTAGGTGGCAGTCGCGGTGTTGGAGACTTTGGTACCTGCCGTGGTACCTTCAGCCCAACTGGCCGTTGCTGCCATTAAGCCTGCAAAAAGCAGGATAGTGTGTTGCAGGGTCTTCATAGGGTACTCCTTACTGGACCTTTACTTGGTAGCGGAAATTAAATTCAGGATGAGCGCTGCCATCCGATGAATTCAGAGTGCCTTTGGGGTGCAGACGGACAGCGGTCACATTGGGGTCGTAACCGTCGCCGTTTTCATCCACCGGGCTGTAGCCATAGGTAATGCCATCACTGGCATCCCCATCGCTGGAAAAATCAATGTCATCGCTGTCGCTCGACAGCGAAATAAAACTGAAAGTGAGTCCGGAATTATTCAGGTCTTCAAACAGCACCGGACTGCCGGCAGAAAAATCACCGATAAACAGTTCTGTCTCCGGCGCCAGGATTTCTTCGATAATCAGGGAGTCAGTATCTGCAGAGCCTTCGCCCTGATTAATGGCCGACAGGGTAATCACCACTTCGGCTCCGGGAATGGCTTTCGGATTTTCCGTGCTGTTGACCGGATCGTTCTGCACGGCAGACGAACGGGTCAGAGTGAGTTCGGGGTATAACAGAACCGGGATCAGGACGGAGTTGACGGAAGAAACTTCGCCTTCATAACCTTCTTCAGCTTTTATTGTTGCAACCCAGCTGCCGCTGGTGGCATCTGCCGCCAGGGTATATTCGTATTCATAATATTTATAAATGCCGGCTGTGCCTGCTTCCGTCAGCTGCACGCTGTCGAGAATGCTGTTGCCGGCGGGATCGGAAAGCGAAATAGCGGCGGAGGTAATATCATCGACGCCGAACGGGTCAGAGACTTTTGCCCGGATATAGAATGTCTGGCCGCGTTCTGCTGCGGTTATCAGACTGCCGTCCGGATAGGCAGCGTCATACAGGGAAACGTCTTCAACATTAATGACGGTTTGTGAGGTCAGCTCAAAACGGGCGGCTTCACTGCCATTGCTGAAAAAGAAATCCACATCGCGGTTGTGGTTGCGGGTACTGACGCGGATCGTCAGGGTCAGGGATGTGCCGGCGCTGAGCAGGCCGCTGCCGCTGATCGCCAGATCGGCCTCAAGGCGGGTGGGGGAGCCGTTACGGTCTGACACCTGAGTGTTGGAAAGTGTGGTGCTGGCAAGAACATCGCTGCCATTGCTGAGTTCAATGCTGAAGTCGTACGCGCGGTTATTTCTCGAGTCTGCCCGGGCAAAGAAAGTCAGCGGCACGGTTTCTGAGGTGTCCAGCTGAAGATCGGTTGCCAGTTGCGGAGACAATGTCCAGCTGTAGCTGCGGTTGTCGCTCACCCGTTGATAATCGGATTCTGAATCTTCTGCCACCCGGTCAGCCAGATTGTCAGGATGCAGGTAAACCGGCTTATTGCCCTGCGTCACAGTCACCGCATCAACCGTCATGGTCTCGGCGACGGCAACGTAAACAGAACCGTTGATATCGGCCACGGCGATGTTATCGGCCTGTTCACCGCTGACCGCGCTGTCGCGGATGTCTGCATCAATCACGATACTGGCCGTGGCATTGTTGGCGATACTGATATTGCTGACAGAAATCTGCTGCCCGCTGATGCTGTAGGAGGCACCGCCAGGCACTGATACGACACTGAAGCTGTCAAACAGAGAGTCCAGTTCGTCACTGATCTCAATACCCGTGACGGCCGTTCCACTGTTATTGGTCAGGGAAATGGTATAGCGCAGGGGATCGCCAGCCCGGACGATGCCGCCATCCAGATCCACGGCGGTTTTGCTGAAACTGTAAATGGCATTATTGATCAGGGTGGTGACCGATGCGCTGTCGTTACCACTGTGGTGATCGAAATTATCAGCGGTGACGGTGGCTGACAGTTCATAGGAAGAAGCGCTGTTATTGCCACTGGCCAGGGAAATAACCAGCGGCGACGCATCCGCCCCGTCAGTGATGGCTGCTGAATAGCTGCAGCTGACTTCCAGACTGCCGGCGCTACATGACCAACCGGTCCCGGAGTAGCTGTAAAAATCCATATCATCCAGTGCAAACGTCAGACTGGCACCTGAGGTTTCGTCGAGTGGGCCGTTGTTATGAATGTCGAAGGTATAGGTAGCCAGTTCGCCGCGGTATACCGCGGCCGGCCCATCGATACTGAGTTCCAGATCGCTGACCGGCTGGTTCGGCACGCTGATGACTTCCGCGGTCAGGAATACCTGGTCCTGACCGGTGGAATAGGTGGTGCTGACGGACGTGGCACCGGCGGTCAGATAGCTGCTGATGTCATACATGTCGACATCAACACCGCTGGTGCTGCCCGCGGTGTTTGAATAGGAGTTGAACTGGTTGTCACTGGGGTTGTTCAGGTCGGTCAGCAGGTGACCGTTGAACATCAGGCGCTCACTGGAGCCATTGCGGTCGTAGGAGTTACCTTCATCGCCTTCCCAGGTGATATGAGCGTGATGTCCGCCCTTGACTGACGGATCATCGGCAATAATGAAATTGCTCGGGCTGAGGGTGATGGAGTTGCCCCAGAAAATCTGAAACCCATCAAAAATATTGACGACCCGCAGAGGTTCGCCGGTATTTTCATAAATCGCCAGCAGGGACCAGCCGCCATAAGCACCGCCGCCACTGCAGTACTGGTTGCTGCCATCGAAATAGAGGCCGGACACGGTGTAGCTGCGGCTGCTGGAGCTGACAATAGCCGTGACATCAGCCTTGGCACTGTAATAGAGAAGCCCCTCATCGTTGGCTGTGTACAGCTGATCTGCGGTCACTGTAGTACCAGCAAAGCTGACCTGGCTGTCTGCATTACCGGACCCTGACCAGTACAGGAATGCAGCAACCACAGAGCTACCGGAAGGAATGGAGAGCGATGCTGAAGAAGAATTCAGCCGGCTGCAGCCATCATTGCCATAGCGCACCGTGTTGCCGGTTACGGCAAAGGACATATTGCCGGCATAACTGTCGCGGAGAACAACAGATTCTTCCGCCATTATGTTGACGGAAAGCAGAGTAAAAAGAGCAGACAGGAGTATGCCCCCGATCCGGGATCGGGTTTTCGCCGGGCACAGCCGGGGCACGTCCGCTTTACCGGGTAAGCGGATTGTCTGAAGAAAATGAGACACTTTGATACTAATTAAGTCTTGGTCATGTTGCGCAATGCGGTGATGGTATGGGGCGGGGTATGGCCAGTCAATTTGCCGTCGTTGAACTTATGTTCAGATAATGAGTTAGATAACTTATTGTTTTACCGGGATTATTTACTGATCTGGTGGTAATCAGCCAAAAGCGGCAGGATCACAGGTGTTCACTGCAAAATATCGTCACTTTTAGTACTGATAAGGTGATCACTGCGGGGGGAATGTGACCAAAAGTGTCAACTGTAAATTTAATTTAATATATGTTTCTTTTTGTAACTTTCTGATTTTGGATGACAAAATAATGCCGGAATTGAGAAGGGTTAACAATTGGTCTCAGGCGACAGTCTTCCGGCCTGTCACTAATCCGTAAAGAGTCAGTCAGATTGCTGCTGCGGATGAGAGTAATGAGAGAGGTAAAGGGTGGGCGGGCTGCTTTGATCAGGGCATAAAAAAACCGGCCGAAGCCGGTTTTCTGACGCTCTGATGACTCAGAAGCTGTATTTGGCAGTAAACTGCAGACGATCCAGATCGCCTTCAACGTCATTGCCTTTATCCAGGTTCGCCATACTGTATTCAACGCCGTAAGTCAGGGACTTGTCCGGTGAGTACATCAGGTTAACGCGGGTGCTGGAGGACGACTGTTCAGTGTCATCTTCCAGGTCGGAGTCAAACATTGAATAAGCGATGGTGCTGCGCATCTGCGAATTCCAGTGGTGACGGTACGCAATGAAGGCTGCATCAACTGAGTTGGCTTCCAGTTCGCCATCGGCGTTAATGATCACGTCACTGACCTGACCCAGACCAACGTAACGGGCAACATCACCAGTGGTGTAGCTGAATTTCAGGTCATCTGCACCCAGCATGATTTTACCGGACAGGCTGACACCAAAACCGGTTGTGGTTTCGTCGATACCGGCACCATCCTGATAGGCAAACTGACGACCTATCGCTGCGATGGCGAAGGAATGATCACCGGCTTTCAGGTTGTAGCGGGCAACGATGTCGGGAATGCCGCCATCATCTGTGGTACCCACACCTTTCACCGTTGTTTCCGGGTTTTCCAGAGAGAACTGGAAGTCACCCATGGTGTAGCGGACCTGTGCCTGGCGGTTGAACACAGTACCGTCACTGACACCGAGGAAGTCGACGGTTTCCGGCAGGGCGCCGACATTCATAAAGGTGGACCAGGTCTGACCGACGGTCACATCTTTATAGGTGAAAAACGCGTGGCGCAGACGAGGGCTGTAGGAGTTGGAGACAACTTCATTACCCTGGAAGGAGCCAAGAAAGTCCAGTTCGACAAAACCGGTCACTTTTTCGCCGTTATCCAGTGTGGTTACGGTTTTGAAATTGAAGCGGGAAGATTTGGCGCTGAAATCCATGCTGCTGGTTTCATCGGCACCACCGGCGCTGGTCGGAATGCTCGACGGAACATAAAAATCCCGGCCCAGGCTTGCTGCACCAAGGTCACCATCGGAATATTGGCTGTACATCGCATCAAGCTTGATATAGCCGCCATAGCTGAACTCGGTATTTGCTGCCTGAACTGCCAGAGGCAGGGCACTGGCCAGCAGAATCAGAGGGGTTTTGCGCATGTCACTCTCCTTTTTTATCGTAATTGTGCCCGCTCACTATGGTGCACGGTTTCTGTGCAGCAAAATTAGCCAAAGGTCGAACTTTTAATGAAATAAGTAGAAGTACGTACGCTTTGGTTCGTGGGAATACGGTGATCCGGCCCGTTATGGGGTATTTGTTTGAGGATTATTGATACAGACAACACTGGAGTAGTGGAATATTGCGGCTCAGCGCCCGGCAATATGTGGCATATATGGAGTGATTGAGGCGGTTTTATGCTGAGCCTGGTTATTAATAACGCGGTGCTGCTTTGCCTATATTGGGCCGGTATCAGCTTTTTATCCCGTTTACCCCCGTTTTCCGTGCTCTGTTATGGAGCATAAGTTACTGTTTATACCGGAAAAATGCAGTGTCCCGGATTGAATAGACCATTGTCTAATTTTGACGGAGGCGTGCAGTGACCAATATTGATAAACAGGAAATATACAGAGCGCAGAAGCATTCGCGAGCTAAAAATAATCATTCGGGAGAACGCTATGAGCGACCAGAAGGTATATCCGGTTAAACCAGAATTCGCCGATTCGGCGTGGATTGATAACGATAAATATCTGCAGATGTATCAGCAGTCGGTCATTAACCCGGAGGGTTTCTGGCGTGAACAGGCTGAGTCACGCATTGACTGGATTAAACCATTCACCAAAGTACGTAACGTTTCTTTTGACGATCACAACGTCAGCATCCGCTGGTTTGAAGATGGTACGCTGAACGCCTCTGCCAACTGTCTCGACCGCCATCTGGAAACCCGTGGCGATCAGACCGCCATTATCTGGGAAGGCGACGAGCCAGATCAGGACCGCCATATCACCTATAAAGAGCTGCATGAAGAAGTCTCGCGTTTTGCCAATGCACTGCGCGGACAGGGTGTACGCAAAGGTGATGTGGTCTGTATTTATATGCCGATGATTCCGGAAGCGGCAGTCGCTATGCTGGCCTGTACCCGCATCGGTGCGGTTCACTCTGTGGTGTTCGGTGGCTTCTCCCCGGATGCGCTGGCAGGCCGTATTGAAGACAGTAACGCGAAAATCGTTATTACCTCGGATGAAGGCGTCCGCGGTGGTAAGCATGTGCCGCTGAAAGCCAATGTTGATGAGGCGCTGACTCACCCGAGTATCCGTTCACTGGAAAAAGTGATTGTGGTGAAACGTACCGGTAAAGAGGTGGCCTGGCACAGTGCGCGTGACGTCTGGTATCACGACCTGCTGGCGATTTCTTCGCCACACTGTCTGCCGGAAGAGATGGCCGCGGAAGATCCACTGTTCATTCTCTATACCTCAGGTTCGACCGGTAAGCCGAAAGGTGTGGTGCATACCACCGGCGGCTACATGGTATGGGCCTCCATTACGCACCAGTATGTGTTTGATTATCACGATGGTGATGTTTACTGGTGTACTGCGGATGTGGGCTGGATTACCGGTCACACCTACCTGCTGTACGGACCACTGGCGAACGGCGGTATCACCCTGATGTGTGAAGGTGTGCCGAA
This sequence comes from Pseudomonadota bacterium, assembly GCA_030145845.1. Taxonomy (GTDB): domain Bacteria; phylum Pseudomonadota; class Gammaproteobacteria; order Pseudomonadales; family Oceanobacteraceae; genus Venatoribacter. The sequence goes on along the minus strand of JAIXHJ010000006.1, from coordinate 54,238 downwards.
CTACCCGGATATCAGCCGTTTCTCACAGATCGTTGATAAGCACAGTGTGAATATTCTCTACACCGCGCCGACGGCGATCCGTTCGCTGATGGCGGAAGGCTCGAAAGCCGTTGAAGGCACGCACCGTGAATCCCTGCGTCTGCTGGGGTCTGTGGGTGAGCCGATCAACCCGGAAGCCTGGCAGTGGTATTACGATGTGATTGGTGAACAGCGTTGTCCGATTGTCGATACCTGGTGGCAGACTGAAACCGGCGGCATCATGATTACCCCGCTGCCGGGTGCAACCGATATGAAGCCGGGCTCAGCAACCCGTCCGTTCTTTGGTGTACAGCCTGCGCTGGTGGACAATGCCGGTATGCTGGTGGAAGGTGCCACCGAAGGTAACCTGGTGATGGTCGACAGCTGGCCGGGTCAGGCCCGTACCGTGTACGGCGATCACGACCGCTTTGTGCAGACCTATTTCTCCACCTTCCGTGGCATGTATTTCACCGGTGACGGTGCCCGCCGTGACGAAGATGGTTACTACTGGATTACCGGCCGTGTGGATGATGTGCTGAACGTTTCCGGCCACCGTATGGGCACCGCTGAGATCGAAAGCTCTCTGGTGGCACACCCGAAAGTGGCAGAAGCGGCCGTTGTGGGTTACCCGCACGACATCAAAGGGCAGGGTATTTACGTCTACGTCACCCTGAATGCCGGGGAAGCGGCTTCGGATGACCTGGTGAAGGAGCTGCGTAACTGGGTTCGTGGTGAAATCGGCCCGGTGGCGACACCGGATCTGATCCAGATTACACCGGGGCTGCCGAAAACCCGTTCCGGTAAGATTATGCGCCGTATCCTGCGTAAGATTGCCGCCAACGAGCATGATTCACTCGGTGATATTTCAACACTGGCTGATCCGTCAGTGGTGGATTCGCTGATTGATGAGCGTCTCAACCGCCAGTCCTGAACGACCGGCTGATGTCAGAAACTGCCCCGGGATTCAGTCCCTGGGCAGTTTTTTGCTTTAACATAAGCTCAGGTCTGTTATAACAATAAAAAAGGCTGTCATATGACAGTCGTGAGGCTCTGCGGAGGGGACTATGCAGCTCGCACAAAAGATTATTATTGCCGATGACCACCCGTTATTCCGTACTGCCATGCAGCAGGCGGTTAAGCAGCTGGTGCCGGACGTTGCCATAGAGCAGGCAGAGTCTCTGCCGGAGCTGCAGCAGGTGGTGGAAAAGCATAAAGACGCCGACCTGATTCTGCTGGATCTGCAGATGCCAGGGGCACATGGCTATTCCGGTCTGGTGTTCCTGCGTTCTCACTATCCGGAAATTCCGGTGGTGGTGGTCTCCGCCTGTGAAGACCCGGCCATTATGTGTCAGGCGATTGACCACGAAGCGTCGGGTTATATCGCCAAATCGTCACCGCTGGAAGATATTGCCAAGGCCATTCAGATGGTGCTGCAGGGCGATATTTATCTGCCTGAAGTTGCCCGCCGTCATCAGCATCAGCCGAACCAGAATGCGCTGGATCTGGCTGAGCGTCTGGCGAGCCTGACTCCCCAGCAGTTCCGGGTGCTGACCATGATGTCGGAAGGTATGCTGAACAAGCAGATCGCTTATGATCTCGACGTCAGTGAAGCCACGATCAAAGCGCATGTCACGGCCATCTTCCGTAAGCTGGGCGTACGTACCCGCACTCAGGCGGTGATTGCGGTCCAGAGTCTGGATATCGAAAAACCGGATACCACGATCGCCGGTCAGGCGTAAGCACCGACGGAAGAATAAAAAAGCTGGCACTGGCCAGCTTTTTTATTGCCCGCGTCAGCGGATCAGACGGCGTATCAGCGCCCGCAGGGCGGCTGGCCGGACGGGTTTACGCAGGAACCAGAAACCGAGCTCGCGGGCTTCCTTCTCCACCTCAGGACGTGGGTCCGCGGTGATCAGTACCCCGGGAATATCTTCATTGAAGCGTTTGCGCAGCGCTTTCATCGCCTGCAGGCCGGTTTCCTCATTATCCAGTTGATAGTCTGCCAGCATGATCTGCGGCCGGAAGGGCACTTCCGCGGCTTCGGCCAGATCGCGGCAGGCGTAGACATTACAGTGCCAGCTGCTGAGCAGGGCATTCATGCCGGCCAGAACTTCGGCATCATTATCGATACAGAAGGTTTTCAGCCCCTCAAAACTGCCGGTTGCGCGGCTGATACCTTCCTGTGGCGCGAGCTGTTCATCCGCCTGGGCTTCGGTCAATGGCAGGGTGATGCGGAAGCGGGTGCCGTTGCCGACCCAGGAATCCACATCCACCTGATGGTTCATACGCTTGGCCATACGGTCAACGATGGCCAGCCCCAGGCCCAGTCCTTTGGTGTCCTGATATTCCTGATTCAGACGGCGGAATTCACCGAAGATCTCTTTCAGTTTGGAACGTGGAATGCCGGGGCCGGTATCCCAGACTTCAATCACCAGTTCTTCACCACGCTTGCGGCAACCGAGCAGAATGCCGCCTTTATTGGTGTAACGGACGGCGTTGGAGAGCAGATTCTGGATGATCCGGCGCAGCCAGTGAGCATCGCTCATCACCCAGTAATCACACTGGCGGAAACGCAGTTGCAGCCCCTTCTCAGCGGCCAGGGCAGTGAATTCATCACGCAATGGCTTGAGCACCGCGGCCAGGCGGATCGGCCGCAGCGTAGGCTCCATGGCGCCGGCATCCAGTTTGGAAATTTCCACCAGTACTGACAGCACATCTTCCGCCGACTGCAGCGAGCCTTCCAGATGGCTGAGCAGGGTGCGCTGCTCATCGTTCAGCTGGTGCTGGGCGAGGGTGGAGGCAAACAGCTTGGCGGCATTCAGCGGCTGCATCAGGTCGTGACCGGCTGCGGCGAGGAAGCGCGTTTTACTGGTATTGGCTTCAATCAGCTGCGAGGTCAGGTCATCCAGTTCCTGACTGCTTTTCTCGACCCGTTGTTCGAGCGTGATATTGGCTTCTTTCAGCGCCTGCTCAGCTTTGCGGTGCACCGTGATGTCGGTGAAACTGGTGACGAAGCCGCCATCCGGCATCGGGTGACCCTGCATATAGATCACCACACCGTTGGGCAGCAGGCGTTCGAACTGGTGGGCCGAGCCTTCACGCAGGAAATTCATCCGCCGGGCCACCTGTTCTTCAATACTGCCGCTGCCACAGAAACCGCGGCGGGCGTTGAACTCGATGATTTCGGCGATGGGCTTACCCACCTGAATCATTGCCGGCGGGTAGTTGAATATCTCCAGATAGCGCCGGTTCCAGGCCACCAGATTGAGGTTACGGTCAATCACACTCACACCCTGCTGCAGATTTTCCAGTGCTGCCTGCAGCTGTTCGCGGCTCATGGCAAAGGCCTGACTGGCCTCGCTGGCGAGGAAGGCCAGGTCGCGGATCTGAATCTGCTCCCCGCCTAACAGGGTGGAGAAAATCACCCGTGCGGAGGATGAACCAACGACCGAGGCGAGCAGTTTTTCTGCATCGTGCAACAGCTCACTGGACGCCATGGCGTGGTCATACTGAATACCGTGGCGGGCCTGATAATCGGCAAAGAAGGATTCTGCCTTCTTGTAACCGAGAATGCGCTCCAGCACCACGCGCACATCGTCGACCTTACAGGTGAATGACGGTGCCACTGCTTTGCCGCTCAGGGATGCCTTGGTGCTGGTAAAGTCCGACGCCAGCATGCGTTCCCTGACGGAGGCATTGGTGACCACCGAAAAGAAGATATACAGCGAAATGTTCACACTCAGGCTGAGGATGACACCAAAGCTGAAGTCATCCAGATTCAGGCCCAGCATCTGGGTGGTATTGCTGGCGGCGCTCAGGCCCTGGGACAGCACCGGCCACAGCAGGGTATAAACCCAGATGGCGGTGCCGCTCAGCAGACCGGCGATGGCACCCTGACGGTTGCCGCCCTGCCAGATCAGACCACCGATCAGGGGTGGAGCGAACTGGGCAACGGCGGCGAACGACAGCAGGCCGATGGCCGCCAGCGATTCAAACTCACCGACCATGCGGTAAAACAGGTAGGAGCCGAGAATCATCACCAGAATCACTACCCGGCGCACGGTTAATACCAGTGTGCGGACGCTGGACGACTGCTGGAAGTCGGCCTGCTGCTGGGTATTGCGGAAAAATGCCGGCAGGATCAGCTCATTAGAGACCATGGTACTGACGGCAATGGTCGCCACAATGATCATACCGGTGGAGGCACTGCCTCCGCCGATAAAGGCAATGACGGCCAGCATATCCTGACCGAGGGACACCGGCAGACTGAGCACATAGGTGTCCGGTGCAAAGCCGAGATCGCGCATAAACAGGTGGCCGGTCAGGGCGATGGGCACCACGAACAGCAGCATCAGGAACAGGTAAGCCGGAAACATCCAGCGTGCGGTACGGACGTGGCCGGCGGATTCATTTTCGATCACGGCCACCTGAAACTGGCGTGGCAGGCAGAGGATGGCAAAGCCCGCCAGCAAGGTCTGCAGAATAAAGGCGAGTGATATGACGTCGCTGCGGAACAGGGCGTGATCCGGCATCACGGTTTTTGACAGCGCCAGCAGATCAAGCGGGGATTCAAACAGGCTGGTCATCACCCAGACACCAACGGCAATCAGCGCCAGCAGTTTGACCATGGATTCGAACGCCACGGCCAGAATCATGCCGGGGTGCTGCTCACTGGCATCAATATCCCGGGTGCCGAAAATGATCACAAACAGGGCCATGGCCCAGCTGATATGGAAGGCCGTGTCTTCCCAGAATGGCAGACTCTGGGAACCGGTGGTGCCGAGCGGCTGGGTCACCAGCTCAAAGGTGGTGGCAATGGCTTTCAGCTGCAGGGCGATATAAGGGACCACACCGAGAACGGCGACCAGGGTCACCAGAATGGCGAGGGTATGATCGCGGCCATAACGGGTGGCAATAAAGTCGGCGATGGAGGTCAGCCGTTTTTCTTTAGCGATGCGGATGATCTTGCCGAGCATGCGCCAGAACAGCAGCAGAAACAGGATCGGACCGACGTAAATGCTGAGAAACAGCCAGCCACTGGTGGCGGCCTGACCAACGGCACCATAAAACGTCCAGGAGGTGCAGTACACCGCCAGTGACAGGCTGTAAACCAGCCCGGTGTTGTGGATGGGTTTGCCACTCTGGGCTCTGCGGTCTCCGTACCAGGCAATCCAGAACAGAGTGCCGATGTAGAGGACGGAAATGGAAATCAGCTGCCAGCCCGGAATCATAATTTTCCCGTTGTTGTTGTCCGTATTATTGTGTGTCTTGGACCCAGTCGTGCAGCTTACCATGATGGCGTGACGGCAGCGTGCCGCAGGGTGATGGTTGTTAGACTAAGGTCGCAATCCCTTTCCGGCAAGCGCTGTGGCTGTTCAATTCCTGCTTCTGTTCCTGCCTGTGGCGCCTCGACTATGGTCGTGCTGAGACACCGGCAGAGTCTTTGTAAACTGTTGCCAACAGTCAGGGGGGACCCCTGAAGCAGTGAATCTGTGGAGCAGGCATGCAGGCCGATATTTACAACCGCATTCAGGGACATCCGGATTTTCAGAAACTGGTGCAGAAACGCAAAAGTTTTGCACTGAGGTTGTCGGCCGTCGTGCTGGCGATGTATTTCACTTTTATTCTGCTGGTGGCCTTTGTCCCGGGTGCTCTGGCGCACCCGGTAGCGTCCGGTACCGTCGTTACCTGGGGAATTCCTGTTGGTGTTTTTATCATTATCTCGTCATTTCTGCTGACCGGTATTTATGTGAAACGCGCCAATACCGAGTTCGATGAAGAGAACCAACGCATCATTGAAGAGTGTCTCAGGGGCTGAGGAATGTCTGTAAAAATTCTGACGGTGATCACTGCGCTAATGGCCGCAGCCCCGGCACTGGCCGCTGATGCGTTATCCGGTAATGTGCAGCAGCAGGCGACCAACTGGCCCGCCATTATCATGTTCCTGATCTTTGTCGCCTTTACCCTGGGGATTACTGTCTGGTCCAGCCGCCGTACCCGTTCGGCCGCCGATTATTATGCCGCCGGTGGTGGTATCACAGGTTTTCAGAATGGCCTGGCGATTGCTGGTGACTATATGTCGGCGGCCTCATTTCTCGGTATTTCCGGGCTGGTTTATCTGTCTGGTTTCGATGGCCTGATCTATTCCATCGGCTTTCTGGTGGGCTGGCCACTGATTCTGTTTATGATTGCCGAACGGCTGCGAAATCTGGGCAAATTTACCTTTGCCGATGTAGCCTCTTTCCGTCTGGGCCAACGTCAGATCCGCACGCTGTCTGCGGTCGGCTCCCTGTGCGTTGTTTCCCTTTATCTGATCGCGCAGATGGTGGGTTCCGGCAAACTGATCCAGCTGCTGTTCGGGCTGCCTTATTCCTATGCCGTGGTTCTGGTGGGTATTCTGATGGTGCTGTACGTCACTATGGGCGGCATGCTGGCCACTACCTGGGTACAGATTATCAAAGCGGTGTTATTGCTGTCCGGAGCCAGTTTCATGGCGTTGATGGTTCTGGTGCATGTGGGCTTTGATCTTGGTGACCTGTTCCTGCAGGCCACACAGGTGCACGAAAAAGGGACGGCGATTATGGCCCCGGGTGGTCTGGTGTCTGACCCGGTATCGGCGATCAGTCTCGGCATAGCCCTGATGTTCGGTACCGCTGGTCTGCCGCATATCCTGATGCGTTTTTTTACCGTGGCGGATGCCAAAGAGGCCCGTAAATCCGTGTTCTTTGCCACCGGTTTTATCGGCTATTTTTATATCCTGACCTTTATTATCGGCTTTGGTGCCATTCTGCTGGTGTCCACCAATCCGGCTTTCTTTACCCCGGCCGGTCAGTTGCTGGGTGGCAATAATATGGCCGCCATTCATCTCGCCGGCGCGGTGGGCGGAGACCTGTTTCTCGGCTTTATTTCTGCGGTGGCCTTCGCCACCATTCTGGCGGTGGTTTCCGGTCTGGCGCTGGCGGGGGCTTCGGCGGTATCGCATGACCTGTATGCCAACGTGTTCCGGCCGGGCGCCAGTGATGAAGAAGAAGTGCGCGTTTCAAAAATCACGACCATGGTGCTGGGGGTTATTGCCATCGCCCTGGGGATTCTGTTTGAACAGCAGAATATTGCCTTTATGGTGGGGCTGGCGTTTGCGATTGCCGCCAGTGCCAATTTCCCGGTGCTGTTCCTGTCGATGTACTGGAAACGCATGACCACCCGTGGCGCCATGGCGGGCGGCTGGCTGGGCCTGCTTACTGCGGTCTCGCTGGTGATTCTTGGCCCGATTGTCTGGGTACAGATACTGGGCAATGACGAAGCGGTCTTTCCGTATAAATATCCGGCCTTGTTCTCTGTCATCGTTGCATTTACCGGCATCTGGTACTTTTCTGTAACAGATAAGTCGGCAGCAGGGGCACAGGAACGTGAAAAATTTGATCAGCAGTTTGTCCGGTCGCACACCGGGCTGGGAGCGTCTGACGCCTCCGGTCACTGATAACTGCTCTGAATTCAGCAGCGGCTCCGGCTGTTGTTATACCCTTGCCTCTGAGCTGGGGCTCCCCTTGGCACCGCGTTCCGCGGTGTCTTTTTTATTTCTGGGGGAGTGTTTTTTTCAGGGAGATTGTTTATGACTATCCAGATTAACCTTAACCAGCCGCCGTTCAGTTTTCTGTCAGAACAACAGCTCGGATGGCTGACCAGTAAGCTGGATCTGGTTTTCTTTCCCGCCGGCGCTGTCATCCTTGATGAAGGGCAGGCCGCACCCGGTATTTATATCGTCTACAAGGGCGTGGTTGAAGAAACCGATCAGGACGGCACCCAGGTGTTTTCCCAGTACGGTAAAGAAGACGTGTTCGATGTCCGGGCGGTACTGGAATCCGGCTGTAAACACCGTTATACGGCGCTGGAGGAAACTCTGTGTTATCTGTTGCCGGCACAGGACTTTGTGCAGCTGCTGAATGAATCCAGCGACTTTTCCATTTATTTCAAAACTGACCTGGGGACGCAGGAACAGCTGGTAGAACAGCGCGAAAGTGGTGGCGTATCGGAATTTATTCTGTCCCGTATTGATGAGGATACGGTACGCCCGGCGGTGTATGTCACCGGTCAGACCAGTCTGGCGCGGGTCGCGGCAATGATGGAAGAACAGAAACAGGATGCGGTGCTGGTGAGAACGGCACGCCGCACCGGTATTGTCACCGGCACCGATCTGCTGCGCTCAACGCTGCTGGGCGATAAAACCCGCCAGAGCAAGGTCGCCGATATCGCTCAGTACGATCTGATCGACGTTGCCTATGGTGATTTTCTGTTCAATGCGTTGCTGAAAATGACCCAGCATAATATTGAGCGGGTGGTGGTGACCCGCGATGGCGATATTGTCGGCATCCTCGAACTGATGGATATGCTCAGTGTGTTCTCCACCCACTCACATGTGATCGCCATGCGGATTGAGCAGGCGAAGACCATGAAGGAGCTGGTGACGGCCGCCAGACGGCTGGAGGTGCTGGTCGACAGCCTGTTTAATCAGGGTGTTAAAGTCGTCTCCATTATGGAGCTGATCACCACCCTGAACCGGCGCCTGATGCAGCGTGCATTCGATATGATTTTTCCGGAACGGCTGCGTAACAGTGTCTGTATTCTGGTGCTGGGCAGCGAAGGGCGTGGCGAACAGATTCTGAAAACCGATCAGGATAACGCCATTATTCTGGCCAATGAACACGACCGCGAAGCCGTACTGCCACTGTTGCAGCGCCTGCATGAAGCGCTGCTGGATTTCGGTTACCCGCGTTGTCCGGGGGGCGTGATGTTTATCAATGATGCCTGGATACATACCGTTGAAGGCTGGCAGCAGCGGGTGGACCGCTGGCTGAATTCTGCCGCCCCGGATGCGATGATGAACATGGCCATTTTTATGGACGGTGAGCCGGTGTGCGGTAACGCTGAATTATTTTCACCGGTCAAAGCCAGCTGGCAGCGCGAATCACTGCGCTCCAGCATCGCCTCAGCCTGGTTTGCCCGGCCGGCACTGCAGTTTGAAACCCCGCTGACTTTCCTCGGCAAAATCCGCGAAGATCATGGCACCATTGATATCAAAAAAGGCGGTATTTTTCCGTTGGTTCATGGCGTGCGGGCACTGGCGTTTGAATACGGTATCAGCGAATGCAATACGCTTGAGCGGATTGAGCGGCTGAAAGAAAAGCATGTACTGGATGAGGAAGGCGCACAGGGGCTGCGCGATGCCCTGTTGCTGTTCCTGCGTATCCGCCTGCGCCAGCAGCTGGATAATGATACTGACAACCCGGGCCTGAGCCAGCAGCTGAAGCTGGACTCACTGCGCAGCGTTGACCGCAGTCTGCTGCGTCATGCTCTGCACCGGGTGAAAAAGCTGAAACAGCTGCTGATCAATCATTACCATCTGGAGAGCTTTTAATGGCGCCACTGAAGTTCTGGAAAAAGTTGTCCGGCCAGCTGCCACCACAGGGGCGCTGGGCGCATATGGCCGATCCTTATGATGGTGATGAAGTGGTGGTGCTGGATTGTGAAACCAGCGTGTTTGATAAGAAAAAAGGCGAGTTGCTGAGTGTGGCTGCTGTGCGGGTGAAGGGTAAGGAGATCCGCCTGTCGCAGGCACTGGATCTGACGGTGAAGTCCGATGCGGTTACCGACCCCAATGCGGTGCGGGTTCATTATCTGCGCCGTGAGGACCGCGAGCAGGGCGTGGCGGTGTCGGAAGCTATCGAAAATGTGCTGGATTTTATTGGTAACCGGCCCATCTGTGGCTTTTATATCGAATATGACCGCGCCATTCTTAACCGCTATATCAAACAGCTTTATAACTTTCAGTTGCCGAATAAATTTATCGAAGTATCGGAAATTTATGTGCGTAAAAAGCGCCGCCTGGTGCCGGAGCTGCAGCTGGATTTAACTTTTGAGGGACTGGCCAGGGATCTGAAAGTTCCGGTGATTGAACGTCATACTGCCATGGGCGATGTTATCTCCACGGCGCTGATGTATATCAAACTGACGCAGTTTCCCTGATTCTGTTGTGACTGTTTTTCTCTTCTACTGAGCATAAAAAAACCCGGCCGGAGCCGGGTTTTTTTATGCTGAGGAAGATCAGTGATCCTGAGCTTCACCAGCACCTTTCGGGAAGCGGATATCTTCCACCATGTGCTGAATATCTTCCGGTACCGGCGCAGTCATGTTGGACACGACGAACGCGGTCACGAAGTTCAGCAGAGCACCAACCGCACCGAACGCCTCAGGGGCGATACCCAGGAACCAGTTGTCCGGAGTATTCGGCAGCATATTGGTACCGGTAACGAAGAACCAGCCTTTGTAGGTGAAAATGTAGACCAGAGTCGACACCAGACCAACCAGCATGCCGCTTACTGCACCTGTGTTGTTCACCTTGCTGCTGAAGATACCCATCATCAGTACCGGGAAGATGGACGAGGCTGCCAGACCGAAGGCCAGAGCCACCACCTGTGCCGCGAAGCCCGGTGGGTTCAGGCCCAGGTAACCAGCCACCAGAATGGCACCGGCCATGGCAATACGTGCCGCCATCAGTTCCTGTTTCTCACCGATATCCGGTAAGAAGGTACGTTTCAGCAGATCGTGCGAAATGGCGGTGGAGATGGCCAGCAACAGACCGGCTGCGGTTGACAGTGCGGCTGCCAGACCACCGGCTGCGACCAGGGCAATGACCCAGTTCGGCAGGTTCGCAATTTCCGGGTTGGCCAGTACCATGATGTCGCGGTCGACTTTAACCATCTCGTTGCCTTTCCAGCCGAAAGATTCTGCTTTGGCAGCGAAATCCGGGTTGGAATCATCGTAGTACTGAATGCGGCCGTCACCGTTCTTGTCTTCGAACTGCAGCAGACCTGTGGTTTCCCAGTTCTTGAACCATTCCGGACGTTCTGCATAAGACAGGTTGCCATCCACAGAACCCACAGGGCCGGTCTGAATGGTATTGGTCAGGTTCAGACGAGCCATGGAACCAACAGCCGGAGCGGTGGTGTACAGGATCGCGATGAACAGCAGTGCCCAACCAGCAGAAGAACGCGCGTCAGATACTTTCGGTACGGTGAAGAAACGGATGATAACGTGTGGCAGACCGGCAGTACCCATCATCAGGGATAATGTATACATAAGGATGTTGAACGAACCACCTTTCTGGGCAGTGTATTCAGCAAAACCAAGGTCGACCAGTGTCTGATCCAGTTTAATCAGCAGAGGAGTACCGTCAGCCGTATCGGACAGGAAGCCGAGTTGCGGAATCGGGTTACCGGTCAGGTTCAGGGAAATGAACACAGCCGGTACGGTGTAGGCAAAGATCAGTACGCAGTACTGAGCGATCTGAGTGTAGGTTACCCCTTTCATACCACCGAGTACGGCGTAGAAGAATACGATGGCCATACCTGTGTACAGGCCGGTCGCGTAATCCACGTCCATAAAGCGGGAGAAAGCCACACCAATACCTTTCATCTGGCCGATTACGTAGGTCAGAGACGCCACGATCAGACAGATAACCGCCACGATACGGGCAGTACTGGAGTAGTAACGGTCACCGATAAAGTCAGGCACAGTGAACTTGCCGAACTTACGCAGATAAGGTGCCAGACACAGAGCCAGCAGTACATAACCACCGGTCCAGCCCATCAGGAAGATGGAAGCGTCGTAGCCCTTAAAGGCAATCAGACCGGCCATACCGATGAAGGATGCCGCAGACATCCAGTCGGCGGCCGTCGCCATACCGTTAGCGACCGGGTGTACACCACGGCCGGCAGCATAGTATTCACCAGTGGTTCCCGCACGGGCCCAGATGGCAATACCGAAATAGAGGGCAAAGGTCAGGCCCACTACGATATAAGTTAAGGTCTGTAAATCCATGATCCGCTCCTCTGTCAGTCGTCGTCTACGCCGAACTCACGATCGAGCTGACGCATTTTCTTGGCGTATACCGCCACAATGATAAGGAACACATAGATAGAACCCTGTTGTGCAAACCAGAAGCCCAGACCCACACCACCGACAGGAATTACATCCAGAACAGGACGTAAAAGGATACCGAAGCCATAAGACACCAGTGCCCAGATTGCCAGAAGCGTGAACATAAGATTCAGGTTTTTGCGCCAGTAGGCTTTTTTATCTTCTTCAGACCTGAAAGCCATAACCCCTCCTTTTAATTTTTATTTGAGTGCAGCTCCAACCTAGCAGTATCCGCTTCAGAGGCGACAGCTAGACCTTGGTAGTAACCTCGTCTGATACTCTGTTTGTCTGTTTTAATTTCTATATAAAACAATGACTTATATTTAAAAATATGGCTTTTCAGACGGCCGCTACCAAGGTATTAAGCGGGGTCTGTTTATAGCTTTTCAGCGCAGTGTTGCGGTTTATAAATAACTCTTTGAAAGAAGCAAATGATTTAACAGAGGCGGGTTTTATTGTTCATTGGTGTTCAATATGTATCATCACGGGCCATTATAAGCGTTTATATCCGGTTGATTTCCGGTATTCAGCTATTAAAATGACGCCTCCAGATATAACGACACAAAAAATACGGAGCCCCGGCTATGAAACTGAAATCTGTGCTGTTCGGTCTGCTGCTGACCACTGCCCACGCTTATGCTGATCCGGCTGAAGGTCAGTGGGTCACCGTCGATGACGACGATGGCACGCATAAAAGTGTGGTGGAGATCACCATTAATGAAGAAGGCCAGCTGCAGGGCACGGTGACCCGTATTCTGCAGGAAGAAAAACGTGGCAGATTGTGTGAAGAGTGCCCGGATGAATTCCGCGGTCAGCCGGTTGAAGGTCTGACCTTTATGTGGGGACTGAAAAAAGAGGATGACGGTGAATGGGACGGCGGCCGTATTCTCGATCCGGAATCCGGCAATGTTTATAAATCCAAACTGAACGTGGCGGATGATGGTCAGTCACTGACCGTGCGCGGTTATATCGGGGTTTCCTGGATTGGCCGCAGTCAGACCTGGCTGCGTTTCAGTGCGGAAGAGGAAGCGTCTGACAGCGCCGCTGCCCAGTAAATACGGCGCGCACCGGTAACCAAAAAGCCCGCATTGTGCCCACTGCTGTCCCACAGTTTTAACGAAATCTGTTTTCTGTAGACGACGTTTACATCCGCAATGCCCGATGCCTCCAAGGGGGACTTATCCCCTTGCCGGCGGGCATTTATACCTGACCGCCATGGATGGCGGAAATGCCTGTTTTGCAGGAGCAAAAACAGGCCCAGCTTTTCGCTTTCTGGAGCGTTACCCTCATTCTCTCGATTTTTCCTGGCCACGCGCCCATGCGACGTCCCTGTCGCTGCGCGCTCACCGGGCATCCATGCCCGGCGGGCCGGAAAAATCATCATTCATTTCGGCGCTCCCAGAGGCGAAGGAGTGGCAGCCTTGACGCCGCTTTTCAATACCGCTCTGTCGCTGAATGCTGGTCAACGACATAACATTCAACCTGGTTGTGAATCGGATAAACAGGCGGTGAGGCTGCGGTAAAACAGCGCCTCTGGGCTCGCCGCAGAAAGCGACGATATTTCCGACCTGCCCGCAGGGACCCGGGCAAGTGGCCCCGGCCATGGATGGCCGATGGGTCACGTGGTCAGGAAATATCAAGGTTTCAAGGATAAACGAGCCAGACAGCGCGAAGCGGGGAGGTAGCCCGTCCGGCGAGAGGGGTAAGTCCCCTCTGTGAGGACAAGGGGTCCGGGATTTCTCACAAACATTTCAATAAAAATTTGTGGGACAGTAATGCGCATTGTGCGGGCTTTTTTTGATTTTCCGGTTTACAGCGTCAGAACATACTGCACCAGGTCCTCAACCTCTGCCGCGGAGCCGGCACACCATGGATGTGGCGTGGCCGGCATACCGATCGGCTCTGCTGTACCCATTTCATCCGGGCCATATTCCGCGCGCATTTTCTGGTAATCCCAATAGTAATAATCCGCGTCCCAGTCGACTTCGGTAAAATACTTGTGCCGCTCAATAAAGCGGTTACGTTTAAAACCGCGGTCCAGTGAGGTCAGATAATCTGACTTAGGTACCCGGAATACATCGCCTTTCCGGTTCAGGTCAGGGAAGGGCGTGACGTGATCCGGGCCGCCGGCATCCGGCCGTACCGGCGGGTGCAGGGTGTAGTAATTATTGTACAGGGTGCTGCCGGGGGTGCAGCGCGCCGGGCTGACCAGATCTTCCAGATTACGTACATGGCCGTCCGACAGCAGTCCCCGGTGCTGAGTCCAGTACATATCCCGCAGGAAGGTGGCCCGCACGGACTGGGTTTCTTTCTGGTAAATCGTGGGGGTAAAAAAACGCCCGACTTCATCCAGGCGGATCATTTTTTCATTACTGTTGGCACCCACCGCATCGTTATGACAGCTGCCGCAGTCACGGTCAAAGGTGGTTTTACCACGCGCCACGGCCGCCGCCACCTGCGGATAGGACTGCCAGCCAGCCTGCACAAATTCGCCTTCGGTCAGCCCGCGGGTGGTGGTCTGGTTATCCAGCTTCTGCCGGTATTTCAGCCAGCGGTACAGGCCGGTATTTCTGAGGTCGTCATCGTTTTCATCCAGCGTGGTCATATACGCGGTCAGCGCTTCCAGCCAGGCTTTACTCATATTGCCCTGTGCACCATCCGGCTCTTCGGAATGAATATAGGAACCTTCAAAACCGACATAGGATTCGGTGTGCGACAAGGAGCGGCGGATGGCCAGGTAATGGGTGACGTTGGGAATGGCAATGGGGGAAAACTGATAGTCATTATCGGTGTGACTGCCTTCACCGTTAACCCGCACCATATTGTGTTCGCCGGCCCCGGCCGGCATGTAATACAGCAGCATATCCTTGGCGACGTCTTTTTTACCGGAGGCCCAGGACGGACCTTCTTCACTGGTATAAATACCGTCGAAAGTATTTGTCAGGGTCTGCAGCACGGTCCATTTCATTGACCAGTGCGGGTTGGGCAGGCCGGGAATGACTTTGCTGATCTGTACCCCCGGCGCTTTTTCATAGCTGACTTTATAGCCGTGACATGACGCGCAGTTAAAGCCTATCCATTCGCCGTCGCCTTTATAGGGTTCGGCGGCCTCCGCATAACGGTATCCGACCCAGCCACTGTTGCGGGTATTGCCGGCAAACTTCGCTTCGCCGCTGGCGAGGAAGCCGGGAATGGGCGTGGCCATGGGGTAGCTGTCGAAATACACATCGTCAATCGCTTCGTCAGGGACTTCGCCAGCGATGGTGGGAATGGCGCCGAACAGTTTTGCCGGGTCGGCCTTACCGCCGGCAATCGGGTCGTTGGCGCGGTAGTCAAAAATGGCATCCCAGTCGAGGCTGCGGACACTGTGGGCGACGCCGATGTTGTAGTCATATGACCAGAACACCTGACGGCCTTTTTCCACTAAGGCAGCAAAGCCGGGATTATTGACCGCAACCGGCAGCGGGGTGGTGGCTTTGGTTTCTGACAGTGTTGAAACCACATCGCATCCGTGTTCAAACTCATCGGCAATGATGCGCGCCGTCTGTGCGTCGATCACATTGTGCGCCTCACCGGGGTGAGTCAGGGATTCGTTATAGCCGGTGCGTTTCTGTATCTGCACCTGCAATGGTCCGCTGCTGACATGATCCGGTACCCGGAAACGGATTTCATTGTCGCTCCAGCTGAGGATATTTTTGTCCCACTGGTCGATCAGCTCGTCAGTTTCAAAATTGACCTGATCATTGATGGCCAGTTCCTGCTGGTACATTTTCAGATCCGTTTCCAGAATCCGGGTATTGCCAAGCATGATTTTGGAAAAATCGATATCCGTGCCGGCGCCGAAACCTGAGCCGGTTAGGGTTACTGTGTCGCCCGGCGTCAGCAGTGGGGTGCCACCGCTCTGGCTGCTCCAGCGGATCTGGCCATTGACCATCAGCCGGAAAATAACCGGATCAGGAAAGCTGGCGGCCGAGGCTGCCCGTTGTGCTTCACGGTTGCTGTCGAACGAACAGATTTCTTCCTGCTGTGGAAATTCGCCCGGCAGTTCGGTAATGCAGCCACTGACCAGGGTTGCACTGACGCTGGCGAGCAGCAGCGGATGTAGTGCCCGGCTGGTGGCTCTGCGGTGCGGACAGGGAGGTGTTTTATCCTGTTTCATCGGCGTGTCCCTCATTATTGTTATTGTGCGAGATTGTTATGGTGTGGTGAGCAATGCCGGCTTGTGGCCAGCCGGATGAGATTAGGCAGGCAGGTCCGGCGGCAACAATATCCATTCAGACCAGTACAATATCTGTACAATGGTTGGCCTGAATCGTGATGGTACTTACGTGCAACTTTGACGATCTGGCGCAACAGGTCTGATCATGGTGTTCACTGCCGGACAGACGCGGACAGCAGTGGTTGTCTGTGCTGTCCGGCGCTAGTTGAAAGTGCCGCCCACCGATATACTGACCCGGCACTGAGACGTAAGGATTTTTTCATGACGCGAATGATGAGCTGGCAGCAGTTGTTGTCGTCGGCCCGCTATGGTGAAACACAGGGGACGCTCGATCTGGAGCCGGGACGGACGCCGTTCCACAAAGATTACGACCGCATTATTTTTTCTTCGGCGTTCCGCCGTCTGGACCGCAAGACTCAGGTTCATCCGCTGTCTGAAAACGATCACGTTCATACCCGTCTGACGCACAGCCTTGAAGTCGGCTGCGTTGGCCGCTCGCTGGGTACCCGGGTAGGGCACGCGCTGGATGGCAGTCTGCCTTTTCATATGAACGCCAGCGATGTCGGCGCACTGGTGCAGGCTGCCTGCCTGGCGCACGATATCGGCAACCCGCCGTTCGGTCATACCGGTGAGGATGCCATCCGTCACTGGTTCCGGGATCCGGATAACGCGCATTTTCTGCAGGGGCTGAGCGAGGCCGAAAAAGCGGATCTGCAGACTTTCGAAGGCAATGCCCAGGGGTTCCGTCTGGTTACTCAGGTGGAATCCCACCGTTTTCAGGGCGGGATGCGGCTGACCTTCGGTACGCTGGGCGCGTTTCTTAAATACCCCTGGACGGTGGACTATGTGCAGCGCGGTGAAGCGAAAAAATTCGGCTGTTATCAGTCGGAGCTGCCGGTGCTGAAACAGGTTGCCGGTCAGCTGGGACTGATCGAACTGAAGCCGGACTGTTGGGCACGTCACCCTCTGGTGTATCTGCTCGAAGCCGCTGATGACATCTGCTACGGCCTGATCGATCTGGAAGACGGCATCGAAATGGAACTGCTGCGTTATCAGGAAGTGGAAGACCTGCTGCAGCCGCTGCTGGCTGATCAGTGGGAACAGGCGTCAGCAGAGCTGGATCAGGCGGACAACCAGCGCCGCCGCCTGCAGATGCTGCGGGGCATGGTGATGGAAGTGATGGTCAGCGCGGTTGCCAGGGCGTTTATGCGCAACGAGCAGGCACTGCTGCAGGGCACCCTGCAGGGGGATCTGATTGATTACTGCCCGGCTGTGGTTAAAGACGCCGTGCAGGCGGCCAAGACCATGGCGCGTGAACGCATCTTCCGTGATTCACGTAAGCTGGCGGTGGAGATCGGTTCCTATTCCACACTGGGCGTGTTGCTGGAAGCCTTTCTCAGTGCCGTGCGTGAGCGGGTGCAGGAAGGGCAGGCAACCTTCCGTAATCAGCGCGTGCTGGAGCTGATGGGCCGTTCTGCACCGGAGGCTGACTGGCCGCTGTATAAAGCTTATATGCGCGCCATCGATTTTATTTCCGGTATGACGGATAACTATGCTGCACAGATCGCGCGCCAGTTTTCCGGTTATCAGCCGCCGGGCCGTTTTCTCTGAGCGGAATAAATATTTTTGCCGGCCCCTTGCCGGCGTTATGACGGCAGCAGATAATGCTGCCGGCTTCCCTGACGCACCGGTCCCGGTGTGGATGTTTTCATCATGAATGATCTGTTTTTTATGCTCCTGCTGATTGTGGTCAGCGGGTTACTGGCGATCTCCGAAATTGCCATCGCCGCGGCGGGTAAAATCCGTCTGCGGGTGATGGCCGATGAAGGTGATCTGTCTGCCGCGCGGGTGCTCAGTATCCAGCAGGACCCCGGACGTTTTATTGCCATGATCCAGATCGGCCTGAATGGTGTGGCGATTATGGGAGGCATTGTCGGAGAGCAGACGCTGACCCCCTGTATCAGCGCTTTACTGGGTATGTTTTATCAGGGCGAATTGCTGCCGCAGATCAGTTTTGTCGTGTCGTTTCTGCTGCTGACGTCGCTGTTTATTCTGTTTGCGGACCTGCTGCCGAAACGCATCGGTATGCTGGTGCCGGAAGCCGTGGCCATTAAAGTAGTATCCGTGATCAGTGCGCTGATCTGGCTGCTGACGCCGCTGGTGGTTTTCTTTAACAGCCTGACCAATGGTCTGCTGCGTCTGCTGAAATTACCGGCGCGCCGTGAAGACCGGGTCACCACGGATGATATCGTCGCCATGATGGATGCCGGGGCAGAATACGGCAGTCTGCAGCAGCAGGAATATCAGCTGATCGGTAATGTCTTTGAACTGGAAAACCGCACGCTGCCGAGTGCCATGACCAGCCGTGATCAGATTGTGTTTTTTGATCAGCATGACAGTACGGAAACCATCAGCGCCCGGATTATTGAACACCCGCATAACTGGTTTCTGGTCTGTGATGGCTCCCTGGATAAAGTGATTGGTGCGGTTGATTCAAAAGAAATTCTGCGCCGGGTGCTGCAGGGGGAAAAGGCCAGAATCTGTGCGGAACTGATCAGCCGGGATCTGTTGTTCCTGCCGGACACACTGACGCTGGCGGAGGGCTTTAACGCTTTCCGCAGTACGCTGAAACCCTTTGCTGTGGTGCTGAATGAATACGGACTGGTGGTGGGTATACTGACCGTACGCGATCTGCTGAATACGCTGATGGGCGATCTGCTGATTCCCTCCGGTGATGAACAGATTATTCAGCGCGATGCGGATTCCTGGCTGGTGGATGGCAGTACGCCGGTGGTGGATCTTGCCCGGGTACTGGAGCTGGATACGGAAGATTTTCCGGATAACAGTCAGTATGAAACCGTGGCAGGCTTTCTGATTTATCAGCTGAAAAAAATTCCCAAACGCGCCGATTATGTGCTGTTTCACGGCTATAAATTTGAGGCCATCGACATTGATAACCTGCGTGTGGACCAGTTACTGGTCAGCCGTACGGATACGCGCCCAGTGGTGGCTGAAAGCCCGATGATGTCATGAACTGCGTCATCAGGCCTGATGGCGCGGCAGTTCAATAATATCGGCGCTGTTACGTTCGGAGGTGCGGCGCTCATTTTCTTTCTTTTCCAGTTTTTTCTGCCAGCGCTTTTCTGCTTTTTTCAGATGTTTGGTCAACATTCTGGCCAGCTTTGGCACCAGCAGCGGTGGCAGATCATGGCCCATGCCATTAATGATGCGGAGTTTTGCCTTGCGGATATTGGCCGCAGTATCTTCGCCCATCCGCACCGGAATCAGCGGGTCATCGGTGCCGTGAATAACCAGGGTCGGCACCTTGATTTTCTGCAGCAGGCGGGTGCGGTCACCGGCCGCGGTAATCGCCACCAGCTGACGTTTGAAACCGGTAGGGCTGTGATTGCGTTCGACGCTGGTTTCCGCCAGCGCGCGCAGTTCCAGTTCATCCATCGGGTAGGCCGGGCTGCCGATCAGCCGGTTCATGCGCATGGTGTAGCGGATGGCGGCTTCACGGTTAAACGGGCTGGGACGGCGGGCGAGTTTCAGCAGCACTTTCAGATTGGCATCCGGCAGCCGTGGGCTGGTGGCCGATGACATAATGGACGTCAGGCTGCGCACCCGTTTTTTGTGTTTGGCGGCCAGAATCTGGGCGATCATGCCGCCCATGGAGGCTCCGACCAGATGGGCACTGTCGATGGCCAGTTCATCCATCAGGGCAATCACATCGCGGGCCATGTCTTTCAGCGTGTAGGGCACCCGGGCTTTACGCTTCAGGCGGGCGGCCAGCCAGGTGGCCAGCAGGCTGGGGCTGCCGTGGTGATCAAGCTGGGACGACAGGCCGACATCGCGGTTATCAAAGCGCACCACCTGATAACCTTTTTCCACCAGCGCCTGACACAGGCTGTCGGGCCAGATCCGCATCTGGGCACCGAGACCCATAATCAGAATAACCGTCGGGTGCTGCGGGTTGCCCATGCGTTCGTACGCCAGTTCAATCCCTTCCGGAGTGCGGATGTGGGTCATGCAACCAATTCTCCTGTAACGGGTCAGACAGATGCGACTGAATGCGCCAGCCTTTCTCTCGCCTTCAGACGGTCCGGCGGTTAGAATGCTGAACTTTATACATTGCAGTTATAAACAAGTGTAGAGCTATGGATATCGATTTTCCCCTGATACTGATGGTGCTGACTCTGGGTACCGGTGCTGTTGCCCTGATTGACCGCCTGTGGCTGGGCAAACGGCGTAAAGCGGCTGCCGAAGAGCTGATGACGCAGGGCGCGCATCCGGAGGAAGTCGATAAGGCAGAAAAAGAATCCTTTATCGTTGAGCAGTCGAAATCATTTTTCCCGGTGCTGGCGATCGTATTTGTCCTGCGCTCATTTGTGGCAGAGCCGTTTCAGATTCCGTCAGGCTCGATGGAGCCCGGTCTGCAGGTGGGAGACTTTATTCTGGTCAGCAAGTTCCACTATGGCCTGCGGGCACCGGTGTTCGGCAATACGCTGATTCCCACCGGCGAACCGCAGCGTGGTGATGTGATGGTCTTTTTCCCGCCCAATGATTCACGCTACTTCATCAAGCGGGTGATTGGCCTGCCCGGTGATCATATTGTCTATAAAAACCGTCAGCTGACCATTAACGGTGAAGCCGTGCCGACCACCGAGCTGGGCGGCGAACCGGCTTACCGGCCACTGAAATATCTGGCGCAGGAGCAGCTGGATGCCGCTGACGCCACGGTAAAATGGGTGGTAGGACGCAGTGCCATCAGTGGTCAGCCGGTGATCTGGGCCGGACCGGAAGGGGAGTGGGATGTGCCCCAGGGCCATTACTTTATGATGGGTGATAACCGCGGTAACAGCAGCGACAGCCGTGTCTGGGGCTTTGTGCCGGAAGAGAATATTGTCGGTAAAGCCGTTGCCGTGTGGATGCACTGGAAAGACTGGGGCAATATTCCGTCCTTCAGCCGTAACCACTGGATTAACTGATCCGCCTGCTATACTGAGCAGCAGATTGTCTGAGAGTCTGCTGCTTATGTCCGCCAAGCGTTCCGGAACACCCTGTAAATTCTGTCAGCAATCGCGCTGGGTCATGACGCTGGTGCTGCTGGCAGCCATGATGGCGGTCGCGGCGCTCAATCTGAGCGGCGGTCTGTAAGGCGATTATTACCAAAGTCTCATCAGTCGCCGGTTATTTTTTCCGTAAAGCTACTGGATATTTGGCGTCAGCCTCATACAATGCCGGCCGGTGATAAGTGGATGTGCGGCAGAGGCAATATGAATCTGACGAAGCAGCTCAAAGGCAAAGCCCTCAATATTGTTGACCGTCTGGTACCGGTGCGCCCGGTTGCGCGGACCAGCGACGAACAGAATCAGCTCGACCGGGAATCCCGGCGCATGCATTTATATTTCTGCCGTACCTGTGCGTCATCCATCACGGTAAAACGCCAGTGTGAAAAACTCGGCCTGCGGGTGGTGGAAAAAGATGTGATGCGGGTGAATGCCTACCGCAACGAGCTGGTTCATGGTGGTGGCGCGCCTAAAGTGCCCTGCCTGCGTGTGGATAACGGCCAGAGCGAAGAGTGGCTGTACAGCTCGGATGCCATTCTCGATTACCTGAAAAACCGTTTCTGAATCACGCTGATAAGCGGCACGTAAAACACCTGTCAGCCGGCTGGTCAGCCGTTAAAATAGCGTCTGACTGATATTGCCGGATTGCCCTGAATGCCCCTCCTCGAATCTTCCTACCGTGCCCCCTGGCTGCTGGCCAATGGTTATGTGCAGAGTATTCTGCCTACTTTCGTCCGTCGTCTGGACAGTGATCATCTGCAGCGTGAAAGGCTGGAAATCAGCGACGGTGATTTCCTTGACCTCGACTGGAGCCGCTGCGGATCAGATTCACTGGTGATTGTGTCCCACGGACTGGAAGGGCATTCACGGCGCGAATATGTACTGGGCACCCTGAGGGAAGCGAACCGCCACGGTCTCGATGGCCTGGGCTGGAATTTCCGCTCCTGTGGCGGTGAGATGAACCGCCTGCCGCGCATGTATCACAGCGGCGCCACGGATGATCTGCATCGGGTGGTGGAGCATGCAGCCGCCCGCGGTTACCGGCGCATTCACCTGGTCGGCTATTCCATGGGCGGTAATCTCAGTCTGGTTTATGCCGGCCGGGAAGCCGGGCGGCTGCCGGCAGAGGTTAAAAGCGTGACCGCTTTTTCTGTGCCCTGCGATCTGGCCGGCAGTGCCCGCCAGCTGGCGCAGTTCCGTAACCGGGTGTTCATGTGGAAGTTCCTGACCGACCTGAAGGAAAAAATTGCCCTCAAGGCACAGCGCTTTCCGCAACTGGTCAGCCTGGATGACTATGACAGCATCCGCACCTTTCAGACCTTTGATGACCGTTATACCGCACCGTTGCACGGCTTCCGCGATGCCGAAGATTACTGGCAGCAGTCATCCAGTCTGCGTTATCTTTCCGCTATCCGCATTCCGGCTTTGCTGGTCAATGCGCGCAACGATCCTTTTCTGTCGGACAGCTGTTATCCGCTGGATATCGCCCGGGATCATCCTTTCCTGTCGCTGGAAATGCCGGCCAGTGGTGGCCATGTGGGCTTTATTCTGCGCAGCGCCGACCAGACCTACTGGATGGAACAGCGGGCACTGGAATTTATCCGCTCACTGCCGCAGGACGCCAGTGACAGTCTGTTACAGAGCGCAGTCGTCGCTGAGGGTTAACACAGGTTTCAGCCTGTATCTGCCGGGTTTCATAAAATAATAAAGCATGATGCCAAATGGTTTTTTGACGATTTTTTGGAATTCACACCGTCAAAAAAATGCTTCATTGTACAGTCTTTGTGAAAACGACCATTTACTGAACGGCGGTTGACTATGCTCAGAGCATCACCTTTGTGAGCTCTGACCATGAAATTCCGTCCGTTGTTGCTGCTGTTTATCTTCTCTGCCGCTGCCCACGCGACGGTTGTGCCACCGTCGCAGTGGCTGATGGTTACACTCAGTGACGGTTCGCCACTGGAGGTCCGCCCGCTGAGCCTGACCGATCCGCTCAGTGGCATTCAGTCAGCGCTGGCAGAAACCCGCGATGGCCGCTATCTGCTCGAATCCTCCGGTTACTGGTATGAGGCGCAGCAGAATGCTGCCGGGCAGTGGCTGGCAGGTGAACCGCTGGTTGTTGGTGCGCCGGCGGCGACGGCCGCCGTACTGAAAACCCCGGCAGCAACAGCCAGCGTCAGTATCCTCAGTGCGGACGCTGTACCGCAGCGTCAGCCCTACCGTTATGATCCGCAGGTGTTTCCGGCCGGTTTTGAACAGCCGTTAGTGGTGGTGCGGGTGGCCTTTGATGATCAGGATTTCACATACAGCGACGCTGACATTGCCGCACGTTTTTTTGCGGTGCAGGACAGTGTCAGCGCCTATTACCTGGAAAATTCTTACGACCGTTTCCGCCTGACGGCAGCGCAGGAAAACTCAGGGACGGTGAATGACGGCATTATCGATATCCGCCTTGCCGGCAATCATCCGGATTTCGGCAACAGTTATGGCGGTGACAGCCAGACTCTGGCGCGTGAAGTACTGGCCATGGCCGCTGCCTATATTGATGAAGCAGCCTATGATGCCAATCAGGATGGCTGGCTGGATCCGAATGAGCTGGGGCTGGTGATTATGGTCGCCGGTTACGAACAGGCTTATGCCGGTGCGGCGACCACCCATCCACGGGTCTGGGCGCATAAGGCCACGACCTATCAGGCGCCGGTTGGCGATCTGTATGTCGGTGAGTATGCCCTGTTTGGTGAACTGCATCAGGACCACCTGGCAACCATCGGTATTTTCTGCCATGAACTCGGCCACCTGCTGCTCGATCTGCCGGACCTGTATGACGCGACCGGCAATGGCCTGGGCATTGGCCGCTGGGGGCTGATGGGTATGGGCGGCTGGAACCGGGTCAGTGGGGAGTCGGGTGAAAAACCGGCGCATATGCTGGCCTGGAGTAAAGCGGTTGCCGGATTTATTGCCCTGCAGCCGGCTCAGGCCGGTACCTCTGAAATATCGCTGCGGGCTGTCAGTGATGCGGATGATGCGCTTGAGATTTCCCTGGATGAATACCGCCATGGTGAGCGGCTGATTCTTGAACACCGCCACCAGAGCGGTTTCGACAGCGGCCTGCCGGGCAGTGGTGTGCTGGTCAGCCGCGTCAATGACCGCAGTGGATTCGGCAGTCTGTCGGTGTCCGGCAGCAGTGTGCTGCTGAAAATCGAAGAAGCCGACGGTCGTGATGACCTCGCCAGTAACATTAATTATGGCGAGGCGTCGGATGTATACAGCAGTCTCAGCAGTGAAATGCAGTTCTCTGCCGAAGCCGGCAGCAGCAGTGCTGAGGCGGTTGATCTGCTGACCGTGGACGCAGATCTGGTAGCAGAGCTGACGCTGGAGCTGAGCGGTACCCCGGCGGGCAGCAATATCGGCCTGGATAATCTGCCGGCGAACGACGTTTACGGTGTTTATGGTGGCTCTGCCAGTGTCGCCGTGACGCTGGATACCGGGTCGGTACTGCAGGCTGACGGTATCGATTTCTATGCACTTGGTGATGGTGATGTCGACTTTGTCCTGCTGGATGACCATGGTAATCCGCTGGCTTCAGTGTCGGCGGTAGCCGTCAGCGCCGGCTGGAACCGTATCCTGCTGGCTGAACCCGCGGATCTGTCGGCGCATGATCAGGTTATTCTGCAGCTGACCTCCCGTGCCGGTGGGACTTATGCTCCGCTGGCGGTGGATGCTCAGGGGATGGTCAGTGGTCAGACCCGGATTATTACGGATGGCACCTCAGAGGTTGCTGCGTTTGATGTCAGCCTGCGTCTGCTGGTGATCGCTACTGAGGAACAGCCGCTTGCTGACAGCACTGATGGTGTGACGGACGCTGAATCCCCATCACGGGTGGTCAGCAGTGAAGCTGCATCCGCTGCCGCCTCGTCATCGGGTGGCGGCGGTGGCTTCTTCAGCCCGCTGTGGCTGCTGCTGGCCTCTGTTCTGTACGGCCGCCGTCAGCGCTGGTCAGCCAGCAACTGAACAGGGATAATCCCCGTTCAGCTTCTGATGGACGGGCCGATGGCTGCTGTTAACTCCCGCACTGCCTTTCTCTGTACCTACCGCACACCACTGTTCCTGATACTGCTTACCCTGTTGCTGGCAGCCGTGGAGCCCTGGTCCGGGCAATGGCTGCGCTTCGACCGCACGGCGATCATGGCCGGGCAGTGGTGGCGACTGCTGACGGCTCACTGGGTACACCTGTCGTGGCTGCATACCCTGGGCAATCTGGGCGGCTTACTGCTGGCGGCTTATATTGCCGGAGATCTGTTCAATCGTCCCGGCATCCGTTTGTATCTGTTGTTCAGTATGGTTTTTACCGGTTGCGGCCTGTACTGGTTTGCCCCGGATCTGGGGTTTTATGTTGGTCTGTCCGGGGTTCTGCATGGCCTGCTGCTGGTCTGCGTGTTCCGCTCTCCTTATTACAGTCGTTCGGTGGCCTGGTTGTTCCTGCTGGTGATCGGGGCAAAGGTCATCTGGGAGCAGACACCATTTTATGATGATCAGGCCGTCGCCGGCCTGATCGGTGGCCGGGTTGAAACCCGGGCACACCTGCTGGGTACGCTGAGTGCTCTGTTGTGGCTGGCGGTTGCTGCCCTGAGGAAACATTGATGACTGAGAACAACCCCTGGCAGATTCTTGCGGTCAGTGAGGAATATGAAAATCCGTGGATACAGGTGCGTGAGTATCAGGTGCCTAATCCGGCGGGAAACCCCGGAATCTATGGCACCGTCAGCTTCCGTAACCGGGCGGTCGGCGTGGTGCCACTGGCAGAGAACGGTGACACCTGGCTGGTGGGACAATACCGCTTCCCGCTGAATGAATATCACTGGGAAATTCCGATGGGCGGAGCACCGGCCGGTGAGCCGGCAGAAGCCTGTGCCCGGCGGGAGCTGAAGGAGGAAACCGGTCTGCTGGCCGGGTCAATGGAGTTTCTCTGCCGTGTGCACACCAGCAATTGTATAACCGATGAAGAAGGGCTGGTGTATATCGCCCGTGGACTGACAGAAGCAGAGGCTGAACCGGAAGAAACGGAAGTGCTGCAGGTCCGGCGGCTGCCGTTTACTGAGGTCTTTGCCATGGTGATGGACGGCCGTATCACGGATGCCATCAGTGTGGCGGCGGTGCAGAGGATCCGGCTGGCGGGGCTCGCCTGACACATAAAAAAGCCACCCGCAGGTGGCTTTTTTCAGCGGCCGTCAGTTATTGGCGGCCAGTGGTACCTCTTTATGGCTCTGACGGTACTGCGCCGGACTCAGGCTGACTTCCTTAATAAAAATGCGGTCCAGCGTGCGGCGTCCGGACAGGCCGATGGCCAGCGCGATCTGTTCAATGCTGTCATCGGTGGTCTCCAGCATCTGTTTCGCCATTTCCAGACGCACTGCGGTGATGATCTGCTTCAGCGAGGTATCTTCGCGGTGCAGATGACGGTTCAGTGTGCGGGCACTGATATGGAAATAATCCGCAACTTCCTGCTGGTTGGCATTGAGGCGGATCTTGTTCTGCGACAGCGCTTTGCGAATACGTTCTGCCAGTGACCCGGCCCGTGCCAGTTTGCGGTACTGCTCTTCCACTTCCCGTTTCATCATGTTGAGGATGTGCGGGTTGGTGTTATGCAGTCCTTCGTCCAGCCAGCGGGCCTGGAACTGAATGGAGCATTCACCGGAATTGAATTCGACCCCGGCTTTCCAGTGCTGGTGATACTCACCGGAGTACTGTGTCGCCGGATAAGGCAGGGCAACAGAGCTGATTTCCAGCTCCTGACCAACCAGCTGACGCAGCCAGTTCAGCAGGGTGCTGATCACCATCTCTGTGCGGCGGCGCTGGCCGGCAACAATAAAGTTATCTTCGACCGGCAGTTTGACCTTGATGATATTTTCCCGGGTGCGGGTCACCTGAACTTCCAGCTGGTCACTCAGCAGGGAAGAGAATTTTTCCAGATAATACAGAGCTTCACGCAGTGTGTTGCAGCACAGGAAAAGATGTTGCAGCTGGCAGCTGCTGTGCACACTGAACTTAGCGGATGACTGGACGCAGAGTGCTTCATTGCCTGTCTGCCGGATCAGCTGGCTGATCAGCTCGTCGGCATCAGCGGCGTTGATACGGCTGTCGGGGTCTTTCAGCTGTTTGAGGACCCGCTGGACGACGCCATTTTCGTCGTCCGGAAGCTGATCGAAAAACGCCGGGCCTGCGGCTTCCAGCAAAGGCCTGATCAGCGCTGTGGATACGTACCCTTGTTCCATGTTCATAGGCGTCTTATCTGAATAAAAATGGGTTGTTGTACCATACTCCCCGGCGGCGGATATTCCACCGGAGGCTTGGTAAAGATTGCGGACCTTATAGTAATAGAACGTGACCAAATTTGTCATGTGTTACCATGGGTAACACATAGGTAAGCTCTTTATGCTTTGTATCAGGAACAATTCCGCTTAAGAGGTGAATATTTGCCCGGCTGTGCTAACAGATGGATAAAAATATCGGTGAAAGATGTTTTTTAGTGAATCCTTGTTCTTTGTCTGGTTGTTATTTGTACAGCTGTTACCCGGTTCAGAAATCGTACTGAACGCCCAGAGTGACTAACTGAAATCTTGCCCGCTCAAATTCCTGGCTATCCAGCGCCGTAGTCTCAAGTTCGGCGCGAATTGACATGCCTTTCCAGGCCTGCCAGATAAATCCACCTCCGCTTATCTGGTCAATGGCTGATGTCTGTCGGGTTTTGACTACCCTGCGTGACAGGCTGCCGTCCTGATAGGCTTTTATTTCAACCGTATCGAAATCCGCCCACCAGATGTTGGCGCCGGTTTTCAGAAAAAAGTCGAGGTCGCCGGTCAGCGGAATACGGTAGCGGAAGGTAATCAGGAAACTCTGTGGTCGTGCACTGGCAAAGCCGGTATAGGTTGCGACGGACTGGCTGCTGTCGGTGGCCACTGTGCTGGTAACGTCACCATGACTGATATTGGAAAACACCGGCGGGTTGTCGTCATCCGCATTGCTGAAATCAACATCGGGATCGTCGTAAGTGGTCTCGCCCATATCCATCAGGCCAAATTCCAGAGACAGGCGTTCGGTAATATTGGGACCGAAGAGCAGGCGCACGCTGTTGCCGGTGTCATCCATATCGCGTGAATCCGTTACGCCCGCCATCAGGCCCGCAAAGCCACCCCCGGCGTATGCCCGGTATGGCAGGCAGATGAGATAAAGGAAAATCAGAAGGAAGAAAAGACGGGCAGATCCGTTGAAAGGGGGCATAAGTAAATCCGTTGTTACTGTTGTTATTGTTATGGCGTCAGCCGGCAGTCCGGTAGCGGCGGCAATAATATCAGTCACGGCCGGGTTCGGCAGCGCCTGTAGCAGCAGCAGGGTGCGGACTAGGCCAGAAAGGCCAGTATGATTTGCCGGCCGGACTTTGCTGATGAAATTCTAAGTAATACGCATGAGCGACTTTCTTTTATTCTGAATTTTGCTATCGTTTATTCAATTCATGTCTAAGAATTAGTTTTAATATGACCATAAGAGGTGTGGAAACGCCCGACAAGCCACTGACCTGGCGGGGTGACAACGGTATTGTCTATCACGATATGCGTGGTTTCAGTCACCTGACGCTGGATCTGGTGCAGTTTATTCACCGGGCACACATCCGTCTGACCGGGCACACCGCGGTACCGGTGCTGTTGCTGGCAGATGATCTTCTCACGCTGGATTTTGAGGTACAGGTCTTCGCTTCCCACCCGGACGTGCTTGACTCCATCAGTGCACTGGCCATTGTCGGTAACTCTTTTATGCTGCGTCACCTGGTTTCCATGTTTATCAGTTATCACCAGCCGGGTTATCCGGTACAGCGTTTCGACAGCCGCGGGGAAGCGGAAGCCTGGCTGGCTGATGAACAGAAAAAGACCGGTGAGCATCACTGAACCGGCATCAGGCTGCCACGGAGATGCAGCTGATCGCCATCAGCGCTGCGCATCTCAAAGCGGTAGCCATCCTTATCTGCACCGTAGTGCAGCACTGCCCGCGCCGGCAGGAATAGCGGTCGCCTGAATTCCACCTCCAGGCAGCAGCGCGTGCTGTTCAGCTGACCGCTCAGGGCTGCGGCGATACGGGCTTTACTCCACATGCCGTGAGCAATATGGCGGCGGAAACCGAACAGACGGGCGGTCAATGGCCACAGATGGATCGGGTTGGAGTCGCCGGATACCCACGCATAGCGTCTGCCCAGATTACCGGCTAACGACCAGCTTTCCTGGCAGGCAAAGCGCTGCTGTTCGCTGCTTCGGCGCTGACTGCTGCTGCGTTTCTGACGGCAGAGGTTAGTGCTTACTTCCAGCCAGCACACCTCACCACCGCGGCTGACTTCAGTGTGAATATCAAATTCTCTGCCAGCTTCCGTAACACGTTGTTCCCCCAGCCAGCAGCGGATATCCAGCCGCTCTGTCAGGGGTAATGGACGCAGGCAGGTAATGCGGTTACGGATATGCACCAGCCCCATCAGCGGCAGCGGAAAATCCTTACGCAGCATCAGTTCCATATGCAGCGGAAACGCCAGTATGTGTGGATAGGTCAGTGGCAGAGTGGTGGCTGCGGGATCGAAACCACAGACCCGGGCGTAAGCGGCAACTTTATTCACGGCCGGCTGTACTCCGCTGAGAACGGCCTGAACTGCCGGCATCTCCTGCCGCCCGGAGCCGCGGGCAAAGGCAGCCCGGAGGTACTGACCCAGCGGGGCCGGTGAATCACTGAACTGCATACGGATGGTATTGTTCATGCTGCCTGTCCTGTCTCTGCCATTTCGCGGAAATCCTGTCTGGGCCGGGCAGTATAGGGGACTGCGGCGGCAGGCCATTGGCAGGGGGCTGAGGCGGGCATGTCAGTTTGGCCAACCCGGCCCTTGCAGCTTCCCGGCTATCTGGCATCATCCGGGGGATACTCATGAGGAAATTCAACGACTTATGTCCGGTGGAATGACTGAACTGCGCGATTCCGGTGTCATGATCCGGCTGGCCCATCAGGCCATGCTGAAGATGGGGCTGGACGTTGATACCGTATTCAGCCGGCTGGGGATTACTGCTGAGTTGCTGTCCGACCGCCATGTGCGGACGCCGCACGCCGCCCAGGTCCTGTTCTGGAGGGTGCTGGAGGAGGTCAGTGGAGACCGTGATATCGGCCTGCACCTGGGCGAAAATATGCCGGTTTATAAAGGGCAGGTGCTGCAGTATCTGTTTCTTTCCAGTCCGACCTTCGGTGACGGTCTGGAGCGGGCGCTGAATTACCAGCGTCTGCTGTCTGATGCCTCTCAGGCGACAGCCGGCCTTGATGGTGATCAGGCGTACGTGCACGTTGACAGCAGCAGTGATGAAACCGGCAGTCTGCGTCATCTTAACGAGTGTCTGACGCTGGGGCTGATTCATTTTTTCCGTTATGTGACTGACGGTGAATTCCACCCCGCCGAAATCTGTTTCAGTCATGAAACGCCGGCGGGCACTGAAGAGCATGCGCGGCTGTTTGCCTGTCCGGTGCGCTTCGGGCAGCAGGACAACCGCATTGTCTTCAGCCGCCAGCTGCTGGATCTGCCTTCTTCCCACGCGGAGCCGGAACTGCTGCAGCTGCATGAAAAGGCGGCCAGTGAACAGATTGCCAGGCTGGAACGGCAGGATATTGTGTCGCAGGTTTACCGTATTTTCGGCGAAATTCTGGAAACGGCTCAGGTCAGCCTGGAAGAAGTGGCAGACCGGCTGGATATCAAAGCCCGGACCCTGCGTTCGCGGTTGGCAGAGGCCGGCACCAATTTTAACCAGTTGCTGGCGGATTACCGCTGTAATCTGGCCAAACGCCTGCTGGCCGGTACCGATGAGAGCATTGATGAAATCGTCTATCTCACCGGTTTTTCTGAGCCGAGTACCTTCTACCGGGCTTTCAAACGCTGGACCGGGCAGACGCCGGTGGAATACCGCAACGCCCGCCGTGCGGTGCGCAGGGAGCCTCAGTAATTATTCCTGTTCTGAGAGAATGAAAGGCATGCAGGACATTTCTGTTCCGTTCCGGCATGAAAGTGTTCATTTTATGAGCTGGTTTTCCTGTTTCTGATGGGCCAGAGTGTTGGCAGGTGTTACCTCAGGAGGAACCGCTATGAGTCAGAATCAGAAACTTTCCCTTATTCAGCCACTGGTTGATCACCTGATGCAGCAGCAGGCCGCGCCGGAGTGGCGCCGCGGACTGGTTGAGCAGGGCATCATGAGCAGTGAAGAGGCCATGGCGCTGGAACCTCAGGCGGTGGCGGCAGCGTTCCGCACGATGAAAATCATGCAGTTCCTGCATCTGCACCCGGATCAGATCATGGATGCGATCGAAGAGCACAAGGTCAGCTGGAAGGTGGAACTGGCGGAAGAATACCGTCACGGCGTCGTCTGCTACTGAAAGATTGTTTACCTGTATGAAACAGCCCGCCTCTGGCGGGCTGTTTTGTTTGTCAGCCTAAAGTAAAGACGCCGGCGGCCGATAACAGATCAAAGCCACTCGACCGCGGGGGATGCAGCCATGACCATCAACCTGACACCATCCATGTTCCGTCAGCAGAGCAGTCCGTTTGACTGGACACAGCGCTCGTCTGTCGCCGGACAACAGAGCACAGCAGCGAAGGGCGTGGCGGGCGCGGAAGATGCGTCCGGCGTGGTCAGACTCGGCCAGCGGCAGAGCCCGGAAGAAACCGCAGCCAACATTCTCAATCATGTGCGTAATGGTCTCAGTCAGCTGCAGGCGCAGGGCGCGGATAATGACCGTCTGCTGCAGCGTCTGGAAGCGGCCAAAGCAGGGATTGCCAAAGGGTATGCCGAAGCAACCGGCATTCTCGACGATATGGGGATGCTGGATGATGATCTGCAGGGCAGCATTGCCGACGGCCGTGCTCTGGTGGATCAGGGGATTGCTGAGCTGGAACAGGCGCTGCTGAATCCTCAGTCGCAGAGTGTGGCACAGAGTGCTTCACTGAGCGCGTCTGACAGCCTGTCGATGACCGTGATGACAAGAGACGGGGACCGGGTTCAGGTCAGTTTTGCGCAGAACCGCGCGTCACAATGGTCATCCACAGAGAATGCTTTCAGCATGAGTTCAGCGTCGTCTTCCGGCTGGCAGATGCAGGTTAACGGCAATCTCAGTGATGCGGAGCGGGAAGCGCTTGCCGCGCTGTTTACCGATGTGCAGGAGCTCAGTGAGCAATTTTTTGCCGGCGACATCGGTGCGGCGCTGGGCAGTGCCATGGAGCTCGATATCAGCGGTACTGAGCTGGCATCAATGAGTCTGAACCTGACGCAGAAGACGGTAGCGACCGCCACCCGCGCTTATTCGGATGTGCAGCCGGATCTGCCGACGGCGGAACTGGAAGCTGTGAAAGCGCCGCTGGCGGCCTATGTTGACCGTTATCTTAATGCGCTGGATAAAGCGTCAGAACTGGCTGATCCGCAGCAGGCTTTCCGTGATCTGGTACAGCAGATGTTACCGGATAATGACAGAATGCAGGCCTGGGATCTGTTCCACAGTGGCCTGAATTCCCATATCAACGCAATGGCCTGAGTGCCTTTGTCAGTGGCATAGGCGGGCGCTATACTTGCCGCAGTTTCTGCTGTAACGGATATGCCGATGTCGCTGATTTTGCTGGGCACTGACGCCTGCCATCTGTGTGAACAGGCCCAGGCGGTTATTATGCGCCTGTCGGGCACCATTCCCTGTGATGTATTTCTGGAAGATATTGCAACCTCTGAGGCGCTGGTTGAACAGTATGGCCTGCGTATTCCTGTGTTGAAGTCCGAAACCGGTGGTGAAGAGCTGGACTGGCCATTCGACGAACAGGATGTCATTAATTTCGTTCATCAGCTGATGAACGTGTCTGAACTCTCTGAATAAGGAAAGCCCCATGCGTCTTTTATCCGCACTGACACTGCTGTCTGTCGTTATGTTGCACGGCTGTGCATCGACCAGCCCGTTGTCCCCGACCGGCGAAGCGGTTTACTACGCGCTGCAGACTGACACCACGCTGCGCTCCTGGGTGGATGCCTGTGAAGGCGTCAGTGCCAAAGCCAAGCAGACCGCTTATACCGCCAAACAGAACTGGTGGAAGCGTAACGGTGCCTTCGTCGAAAGTGCTGATTTCGGTCTGACTTATGACATCATTACCGTAACCGATGAGCGGGCTGAAACCGGTGCGCGTATGGCGATGGCGCTGACCTGGCAGGTGGTGGAAAGTGCCGAGAATGAAGTGAATGAAATGCTGGATGGCGCATCCGACCGTGAAGACCTGTGTCTGCGGGTTCTGACCCAGTACAACGAGGGTGAGCGTGATCTGCGCGGTAATGACACGCTGTATAATTCGCTGGTGGAACTGCAACGCCGTTCACAACGGCAGGGCAAAGACACTGAACTGAAGAAGGCTGAAATTGAAAGCCGGACCGGTAAGGTTTATGGCCGCTCTTTTTATGTTGTTGAGAAAATGGCCAAGCGCAGTGGCTGTCCGGGAGCGGATGTGCAACTGCTGAAAAATGACTGGCCGTTTGAGGTATACGATGCCCGTTGTCCGGATGGCAGCTATCTGCTGATGCGTTGCGAATGGGGCAACTGTCTGATTACTGACTGATCAGCGATAAAAAAAGAGCCGCATGATGCGGCTCTTTTTTTATCGGCCACCTTAGCGGCCGCTACTCCACAACCAGCAGGCTGCGGTTCTTTTCCAGAATTGCGGTACCGATGCCTTTTACCTGAATCAGGTCGTCAGCCGAACTGAATTTACCATGCTGCTCACGGTACTGAACGATGGCTTCAGCCTTCGCTTTACCGATGCCGCTCAGCTGACTGAGTTGTTCGGCGCTGGCGGTGTTGAGATTGATGGTCTGAGCAGGTTCGGCAGCGATGCCGGTCAGACTGAATGAGAGGAAAAAGGCGAGTACGGCAGATTTGATCCAGTGCATTTATTATTCTCCTTTCCATGGTGGAAAGGAGAACTTAGCAGTCATCAGCAGGACGAAGAATCCGGGAAAAGTGCCAGTTTAAAAGGCTTGTTTCCCGGAGAAATTTATTATTTTTCCGGCTTCGCGGCGGCTTTTTTCGCCGGTGCTTTTTTCTTTTCCTGCACCGTCCATTTTCCGTCCGTAAAGTAGGCGGACCAGCCTGTGGCTTTGCCGTCTTTTTCCGTCATGACGTACTGCTCTTTGGTCTTGCGGCTGTAACGGATAATGGCCGGATTGCCGTCACTATCCTGAGTCGGGGCATCGAGCAGGAAGTGGTATTTCTGCGGCAGGATGGCCTGATACGGTAACAGTTCGCTGACCAGTGGCGCACGGGTTTCCCGTTTTTTCGGGAACTGACTGGCGGCAAGGAACAGGCCGGTGGCACCGTCGCGCAGGACATACGTGTCGTCCACTTTCTGACATTGCAGTTCCGGCATCGGAATCGGATCCATTTTCGGCGGCGCCGCTTCCCCGTTCTTCAGCAATTTACGGGTATTCTTACACTCCGGATTGGTACAGCCGAAGTATTTGCCGAAGCGTCCGGATTTAAGCTGCATTTCACTGCCGCATTTATCACATTCCAGTGTCGGGCCATCATAACCCTTGATTTTGAAATGTCCGGTTTCTACTTCGTAACCTGAGCAATCCGGATTGTTACCACAGATATGAACCTTACGGGTTTCATCCAGCAGATAGCTTTCCATGGCCGCATCACAGATCGGGCAGCGGCGTTTATGCATCAGGCGGCGGCTTTCGGCTTCTTCATCCTCGTCGGCTGAAATGGCCTCGTCGCCGGCGACCAGATTCAGGGTCTGAGTGCAGCGTTCTTTGGGTGGCAGGCTGTAGCCGGAACAACCGAGGAAAACACCGGTGGAGCCATTGCGGATCTGCATATGGCGGCCGCAGGTCGGGCAGGGAATATCGGTGTCGACCGGATCATTCGGCCGCATACCGTCTTCGCTGCCGGCTTTGTCGAGTTTTTCCTGGAAGCCCTGATAAAAGTTATCCAGTACATCCGTCCAGTTGATTTCGCCTTCGGCGATATCATCGAGTTTTTCTTCCATGCTGGCGGTAAAGCCGTAATCCATCAGATCGTCAAAGTTTTCAACCAGACGGCTGGTAACGATATCGCCCATTTTTTCCGCATAGAAACGGCGGCCTTTGAGGCTGACGTAACCACGTTCCTGAATGGTGGAAATAATGGAGGCGTAGGTGGATGGGCGGCCGATGCCGCGTTTTTCCAGTTCTTTTACCAGCGCCGCTTCGGAGAAACGCGGGGCGGGTTTGGTGAAATGCTGTTTGGGCTCGAGTTCATCCAGTGACAGTTTTTCGCCCTGTTGTACATCCGGCAGCAGCACGTCTTCATCGCCTTTACCGGCCGGTGGCAGAATTTTCAGGTGACCATCGAAACGCATTACGCGGCCACGGGTACGCAGTTCAAATTCGCCGGCACTGATGACGATACTGGTGCTGGTGAATTTGGCATCATTCATCTGACAGGCAACAAAACGGCGCCAGATCAGGTCATACAGGCGCTGGGCGTCCGGTTCCATGGCGTTCAGATCAGATGCTTTCAGACGGACATCGGACGGACGGATGGCTTCGTGCGCTTCCTGAGCGCCTTCCTTGGATGAATAAAGGCGCGGCTCAGCCGGCAGATATTCTTCACCGAGTTTGCCCTGAATGTAATCCCGCACGGAACCGACAGCTTCCTGGCTGAGGTTGGTGGAGTCGGTACGCATGTAGGTGATGTAACCGGCTTCGTACAGTCGCTGGGCCAGAGTCATGGTTTTCTTCACGCTGAAACCGAGGCGGGTACTGGCGGCCTGCTGCAGCGTCGAAGTAATAAACGGCGCGGCCGGGCGGGAACTGGTTGGCTTGTCTTCGCGCTTGCTGACGGCAAACTGCTGCTGCCGCAGCAGATCCATTGCCGCCATGGTGTCTGTTTCGTTCACCGGACGGAATTCTTCGCCGTTACGGCGGTTGACCTGAGCACGCAGATCAGCGCCGCCACTGGTCTGCAGGCTGGCAAAGGCTTCCCAGTATTCTTCCGGTACAAAGGCACGGATTTCACGTTCACGTTCAACAATCAGACGTACTGCAACGGACTGAACACGGCCGGCAGACAGGCCGCGGGCGACTTTGGCCCACAGCAGCGGCGACACCATAAAACCGACCACCCGGTCGAGAAAGCGGCGGGCCTGCTGGGCGTTCACACGGTTCATATTCAGCTCGGACGGCTGTTCAAACGCGCTCTGGATGGCTTTTTTGGTAATCTCGTTGAAGACGACGCGGCGGTAATCTTTTTTGCTCTCGCCAATGACTTCCCGCAGGTGCCAGGCAATGGCTTCCCCTTCGCGGTCCAAATCCGTTGCGAGATAGATATGGTCGGCATCTTTGGCCAGCCGTTTGAGTTCATCGACCACTTTTTCTTTGCCCGGCAGCACTTCGTAATTGGCCTGCCAGTGGTGTTCCGGATCGACACCCATGCGTGCAATCAGCTGGTCATGGGCTTTCTTCCTTTTATAGACCGCTTTTTCGTCCGGCGACATTTTGCGCGTCAGAGCGGCCTGCCTGGCCCGTTCTTTCGGGTCGGACTTCTGCCCGGAACCGGAGGTCGGAAGGTCACGGATATGGCCCACGCTGGACTTCACGATGAAGTCTTTCCCGAGGTATTTGTTGATGGTTTTTGCCTTGGCAGGCGACTCCACGATAACCAGCGATTTGCCCATAATCCTACGATTAACCCTTGTTTGTTGATAAAGCCAGGCACAGAGAAGGCGACACTTTATAAGCAGACCCGGGGGGTCGGTCAAGCCTGCTGGTCTTAAGCTGTGACACAGACGGAACCGACAAATCGGTAAATAACAGCTAAACTTGTGTCATCTCAAGCTCAGGGTTCCGGCCGGAACCCGGTGCCTTTACAGGAATAGCACATAATCCGGAGACAGGTTTTTTTATGTCCGCCATTGGTCTGGTTGTTGCCATTGCATTACCCGTCGCGCTGCTGCTGACCGGGCTGGTGTGGTATGGCCGGCGTCAGCAGGAAAAAGATACTCAGCGTGCCATGGCCCGTTCCATCCGTCAGTCTGCCGATGACCTGCTGGATGCCCTGGAGTTCCTTATCATGGTTGATGATTTCCGCGAGGTGCAGCTGGTGGTGCTGGATCGCGTGGATCATCTTTACTCGCTCTACGTGGAAAATCTGCCGGCCGGTGATCCGCTGGCGGCAGAAGGACCGGTGTTTGACCCTGAGCCTTACCGGGCGAAAATTGAGGCGGCGAAGGGCAAACGTAAAGTGCTGAAAAGTGACCGTGAGCTACGCCTGGCGCGGCGTCAGATCGGGCGTATTCTCAAGGCGCTGAGCGTGATGGTGAAAAAGAAAGTGATTTCTGAAACGGCCATGCTGGAGTACCGCCGTTATCTGCGCCTGACGCTGCTGGAGCGGGAAGTTGATACCTATACCGCGCAGGGGGATGTAGCGGCAGGACGTGGCGATGTGATTACTGCCACCAATTATTACAAGGCGGCGAAGAAACTGCTGATTGAATTTGACCTGCAGTATCCGGAAAAGAACGAACGGATCCGCAAGCTGTCACGGCGTACGGCGTCGCTGTATGAAGGTGGTAAAGAGCACGAAGATAATCTGGCGAAAGAGTTATCGAGGGAGGCGGAAGATGAAAAAGGCGTCTTTGGCATACCGGTTAACCCGACAGAGAAAAAGAAATTCTGATGGCCAGTCATGGCCGCTGAGTCACTGACGCCGCCGGCACGGAAATTACTGGCGGCGCTGCCGTTACCACACTGCGGTGCGGATTTAACCGCACTGACAGAACCGCTGGCAGGTTATTCGGCGCTGGCGATCAATACCGACATACTCCGTCTGGATCGCCTGGATGGGGTGCTCAGCGGTAACAAACTCTTCAAGCTGGCGGGACATCTGGCGCAGTTTGCGTCCGGCGGGCGGCGTTGCCTGCTCAGTTTCGGCGGCCCGTTTTCCAATCATCTGCACGCTCTGGCAGCGGCCGGTCAGCGCCTGGGAATCCCGGTCGTACTGATTGTCCGCGGCTATCAACAGCTGCCGCTGACACCGACCCTGGCAGATTGTGTCAGCTGGGGAGCACAGCTGGTGTTTGCCGACCGGCGTACCTATGCGCGCCGTTATGATCCTGACTGGCAGCAGCAGCTGACGGCGCAATACGATGCGCTGGTGATTCCGGAAGGGGGCGGTGGTGAGGCCGGCCTCAGCGGCTGCCGGGTAATCGGTGAGCTGGCACAGGCCTATGATCAGCTATGGCTGGCAGTGGGCAGTGGCACCACGGCGCTGGGGCTGGCGTCGCAGGTTGGCGGCTGTGAAATTGTCGGGGTGAACGCCGTTGCAGATCAGGGCGAGCGGCGCCGTCACTGGCAACAGAGGATGCCGGCGGCGGTGCGCTGGCGGCTGCTGGATGATGCCCATTGCGGCGGCTTTGCCCGCCGCAATGATGCGCTGATGGAGTGTATCCGGCGCTGGGATGCGGCCGGACTGGCGCTCGACCCGGTGTATACCGGCAAACTGATGCTGGCTTATGAAGGGGCGCTGGCCAGGGGCGATCTTGCCGGCCAGCGGGTATTACTGATTCACTCCGGTGGCCTGCAGGGCCGGCGCGGTGTGGCGGGTCTGGATCTGCCCGGCGTTAAGGTTTCGCCTGCAGGTGCTGATGGACACCTTCATCCGGCCAGTGGTCCGGCATAATCAGCCAGCGTTGCTGTTCAGCCAGTCCCCAGGGGCCGGGCGCCAGCTGTACGGCGCATAACGGGTAGCTGAGCCAGCGGAAATGGGTGCGCATGTAGTGCAGCAGTTCATCGCGGCTGACGCCATTCTGAACCAGCGCCGGGCTCAGCCACTGGGGTTTGGTGAGCAGGGTCCAGTCGCCGTCCGGCAGCAGACCGGCTGCTTGTGCGGCATAACACCACCAACCCCGCCAGTGATCCGGATTCAGTTCCGGCGGCAGCGGCAGATCCGCCTGACGGCCGGCCGGATAAAACAGACAGCCGCGCATAATGGCCTGCGACTGCAGGGCATCCCAGCCGGCAGTGGCCAGTTCTGCGCTGACCTGCGGCTGGTGGCTGAGCTGCAGCTGTTTCTCTGCCGTGTGGCGGAGTTTGCGGAACAGACGATCGCGGCTGTTAGGGCCGATCCAGTCCTGTTCACGGCTGAGGTAGAATTTCAGCGCCAGCTCAAAATGCCAGTGTTGACCCTGCAGTTCGGTCAGCAGATCGAGTTCCCCCAGAGTACGTCCGTGGCTGATGATCTGGCGGTTGGCTTCGCTGCGGGATGCGGTGGCACTGAAAATCTGCTGCCACTGTGCCTCAAACATCAGCCCCAGCCGCTGGCTGCGGTAATCCGGGGCTGGCAGGGCATTGATGCGCTTCACGTTCCCGGCGCTGCTCAGTGCCGTCAGCCAGGCCGGCTGGCGCGGACTCCAGTGGCAGTCGAGCAGGGGCGGACCGGCCAGACTCCACAGCCGGTCACGCTGGTACTGGTGCGGCAGCGAAAAGAAATCATGATCGGCAGCAGGTTGCGAAGGCAGCAAGCGTTTTAAACTCCTGTGTGGTATAAACGGCTCAATCAATTGACAGCAGTATCTCCAGAGGTCAGCAGTACGCAGCAATGGAAGAATTCCGCAATATCGGCATTATCGGCCGGCTGAACAGTAACAAAGTTATTGAAACCATCAAGCGGCTTACCAGATACCTGACGGAGGAAGGCTATCACGCCATCCTCGATGACCGCATTGCAGAAGTGATGCCGGGCCATGGTATGCAGATCAGTAATGTGAATCTGCTGGGTGAAATCTGTGATCTGGTGATTGTGGTCGGCGGTGACGGCAGCCTGCTGGGGGCGGCCCGGGCGCTGGCGAAATACAAAACGCCGGTACTGGGTATTAACCGCGGTAACCTGGGCTTCCTGACCGATATTACCCCGGATGACACCATGCTGGATGCGGTGCAGGCAGTGTTGGATGGCGAATATGTCAGTGAAATGCGCTTCCTGCTGGATGCCGAGATCAAACGTGACGGTAATCCGATTGCC
Source organism: Pseudomonadota bacterium (assembly GCA_030145845.1). Taxonomy (GTDB): domain Bacteria; phylum Pseudomonadota; class Gammaproteobacteria; order Pseudomonadales; family Oceanobacteraceae; genus Venatoribacter. The sequence goes on along the minus strand of JAIXHJ010000006.1, from coordinate 13,864 downwards.
ACCGCCGCGGCGCTGAATGACGTGGTGCTGCACCCGGGTAAATCCACCCGCATGATCGCTTTTGATCTGTGGATTGAAGGTCAGTATGTCTATCGGCAGCGCTCTGACGGCCTGATCGTTTCCACACCCACCGGTTCCACCGCCTATTCACTGTCCGGTGGTGGTCCTATCATGCATCCCAAACTGGATGCGCTGGTGCTGGTGCCTATGTTTCCGCACACGCTGTCGAGCCGCCCGATTGTGGTGGACGGCAAAAGTGAAATCAAAATTGTCATCGACGCTGAGCAGGGTCTGTATCCGACCATCAGCTGCGATGGTCAGACGCACATCCCCTGTGCTCCCGGCGATGCCATTACCATCCGTAAGAAAGCCCACAAACTGAAGCTGATTCACCCGCAAGGTCACAATTTCTATGAAATCTGCCGGACCAAGCTGGGCTGGAGTAGCAACCTGGGAGAATAAGCATGCACCAGGGTTACGATTTAATCGGTGATATTCATGGATGTGGCAATACCCTGATAGAGCTGCTGGAGCAGCTGGGGTACAGCAAACGCAACGGGATTTATCAGCACCCCAAACGTAAGGTGGTGTTCCTCGGCGATATTGTTGACCGCGGGCCGCATATCCGCCTCGCCTGTCACGTGGTACGTGACATGGTGGACGCCGGCCACGCCGAGATTGTTATGGGTAACCATGAATACAATCTGGTCACTTATCTGACCGAAGCACCGCCGGGAATCCGCCGGCCGTACCTGCGGCCGCACACTGCGCGCAATAATTTTATTGTTGAGCAGACCATTAAACAGTTTGAGGATTATCCGCACGAGTTTAATGAGTTTCTCGACTGGTTTGTCGATCTGCCACTGTTCCTGGATCACGAACACTTCCGTGTCGTGCACGCCTGCTGGGATCAGGCCATGATTGATGAATACCTGCGCCGTTACGGTACCAATTATATCCGCCGCGATATGCTGGCTGAGTCGGTGAATACCGATTCCTTCCTGTACAAATTCCTCGATCGCACCCTGCGTGGGACCTCGCTGAAACTGCCCGACGGGCGTTCGATGACGGCCAAAGATGGCATGGTACGGCAGTTTTTCCGTACCAAGTTCTGGCATGAACAGCCGCGCAAATACAGTGATGTGGTGTTTCAGCCGGACCCGCTGCCGGACGATATTGAGCACGCACTGCTGAGTGAGGAAGAAAAGGAACAGCTGCTGTTTTACGGACCGGAAGAAAAGCCGCTGTTTATTGGTCACTACTGGATGCAGGGCATTCCTGCCCCCATTGTCCCCAATATCGCCTGCCTTGATTACAGCGCGGTTAAATACGGGCGGCTGGTCGCTTACCGTATGGATACCGAACGTCACCTGCAGCCGGGTAAATTTGCCTGGGTACGGGTAGAGAAAGACGAACGTTAAGTCCCTGTGATGCAGCCTGTTCTTGTCCTTGTTGCTGAACCCGGTGTTGATCTGTCACCGCTGACCCGCCACCTGTGGGCCGAGCGGGTGGCGCACCGGGTGATTGAGCAGGATGGCCGCCAGTGCCTGTATGTTGCCGATCCGGCGGATGCCGGGCGGGTGAAAGTCTGGTTTGAGCAATGGCAGGCCGGCGAACTGCAGGAACCCCTGCCGGAAGCGGTGCAGCCGGGCATTCAGCAGATGCTGCTGAGCTGGCTGCAGACACCGGTGAGCGTGGCTTTTCTGCTGTTGTTTGTGGCGGTATTTGTGTGGATGCATTTCTCCGCTGGCTGGCAGGCATGGCTGGAAGCGGGCGCTGAATACTGGCCACAGCAGCGTTTTGATCCCGCGGTTTATCTGGACATCGGCCTGTGGGCGCTGTGGCGCCCGACACTGCTGCATTTTTCCTTTCTGCATCTGTTATTCAATGGCCTCTGGTGGTGGATACTGGCGCGGCCGATTGAACGGCTGGATGGCGTGCTGCCCCTGCTGCTGCTGACACTGGCCTGCGGTCTGGGCGGCAATGTGCTGCAGTGGTGGTATGCCGGGCCCTCCTTTGGTGGCGTGTCCGGGGTAACACTGGGCATGCTTGGCTGGGTTGGCCTGCGGCTGCGTAAAGTGCCGTATCCGGTGCCGCGTATGCTGCTGCCGGTTATGGTAGGCTGGACCGTGATCAGTATCGCGCTGGATACCATGATGCCGGGCACCTCGGTGGTGGCTCATGGCGCCCATATCGGCGGTCTGCTGACCGGTTTTCTGCTGGCCGCTGTGTGGCCGGTAAAATCTGAACCTTCTGAACAAGCCTGAGGTTTGCATGACTCTGGAACAACTGATTCAATCCCTGACGCCTGAGATTTATCAGAATCTGAAAACAGCGATTGAGCTGGGACGCTGGCCGGATGGCCGCCGTCTCGATAATGAACAGCGCGAATTGTGCCTGCAGGCGGTCATTTATTACGAGCAGATGAATGACATGCCGGCCAGTGAGCGGGTGGGTTACATCGCCGACAGCTGCAAGTCGTCACATGATCACGATCATGACGACGATGATGATGTGCAGCCGCTGACCCTGCAGTAATTCGCGGTGAGTCATTGATGAGTCTGATTTCTGCTTCCGGCCATCTGAGTAAGATGGCTATCGCTCCGTCGGCAGACGGTGAACCTGTACAGTATCAGCTGGTGCTGGACGATCAACGTATTGCTCTGAATGAGCATCTGGGCAAGCATATAACCCTGCAGTGGCAGGGCGAGATTCACTGCTGTCACTGTGGCCGTAAAACCAAAAAAAGTTTTGCTCAGGGTTTCTGTTATCCCTGCTTCAGCAAACTGGCCCAGTGTGACAGCTGCATGATGAGTCCGGAAAAATGCCACTTCGCCGCCGGCACCTGCCGTGAACCGCAATGGGCGGAGCAGGTCTGTTTCAATGATCATATTGTTTATCTGGCCAATTCTTCCGGTCTGAAAGTCGGCATTACCCGGGCTACGCAGATGCCGGTGCGCTGGCTGGATCAGGGGGCGTCGCAGGCGTTACCCATTGCACGGGTGAAAAACCGCCGTCTGTCGGGTCTGATTGAAGATCTGCTGCGTCAGCAGGTGGCGGATAAAACCAACTGGCGGGCGCTGCTTAAAGGCGATGCCGTGCCACTGGATCTGGGGGCTGAGCGTGACCGTCTGTTTGACCGTTTTGCCGCTGGCATTGATGCCATTGAACAACAGGAAGGACCGGGATCGGTCACCCTGATTGAAAATGCGGCCACAGAAACCTTTGCCTATCCGGTCATGAATTACCCGCTGAAAATCAGCAGCCATAATTTTGATAAGACGGCGGAAGTCAGCGGTCGCCTGGAAGGAATCAAAGGGCAGTACCTGCTGCTCGACACTGGCGTGATCAATCTCAGGAAGTTCACGTCCTACAACACCGGATTTACAGTCACAGACTGAAAACAGACAGTGAGGCCATTATGCGTGATGCACAGCCAAAAGCGATTTATCTGAAAGATTACCGTCAGCCGGATTACTGGATCGAAACCACCGATCTGACGTTTGAACTGAACGACGATGCAACGCTGGTCACGTCGCTGCTGAAGATGGTACGCAATGCGGATGCGCCGGCGGATGCGCCACTGGTACTGGCGGGGCAGGAACTGGAACTGCTCAGTGTGGCCGTGGATGGCCGTGAGCTGACGGCGGAAGAATACACGACCGATGATGAAAGCCTGACTCTGCCACAGGTGCCGGCGGCGTTTATGCTGCAGGTGAAAACCCGCATTTACCCGGCTGAAAATACGGCGCTGGAAGGTCTTTATCGTTCCGGTGGTATGTACTGCACCCAGTGTGAAGCAGAAGGCTTCCGCCGCATTACCTATTATCTCGACCGTCCGGATGTGATGTCGGTGTTCACCACGCATATTATTGCTGATGCGCAGAATTATCCGGTGATGCTGTCCAACGGTAACCTGACGGCAGAAAGCGAAGAAAATGGTCTGCGCAAGGTCAGCTGGCATGACCCGCATAAAAAACCGGCGTACCTGTTTGCGCTGGTGGCGGGCTCGCTGCTGAGCAGGGAAGACAGTTTTGTGACCATGAGCGGGCGCAGGGTCACGCTGAAGATTTTTGTTGAGCCGCAGAATATCGACAAAACCGATTACGCGCTGGATGCACTGAAACGTTCCATGCGCTGGGACGAAGAAGTGTACGGCCGTGAATACGATCTCGATATTTTTATGATCGTGGCGGTGGACGATTTCAATATGGGGGCGATGGAAAACAAAGGCCTGAACGTCTTTAACTCCTCCTGTGTGCTGGCCAATCCGGCGACCGCAACCGATGCTGCTTACCAGCGTATTGAAGCCATTGTGGCGCACGAATATTTCCATAACTGGTCCGGTAACCGCGTGACCTGCCGTGACTGGTTCCAGCTGAGCCTGAAAGAAGGCTTTACCGTGTTCCGCGATGCGTCTTTTTCGGCGGATATGAATTCCGCCACGGTCAAGCGTATCGAAGATGCCAATATGCTGCGCACCGTGCAGTTTGCGGAAGACGGCGGCCCGATGGCTCACCCGGTGCAGCCGGATTCCTTTATCGAAATTTCTAACTTCTACACCGTAACGATTTATGAAAAAGGTGCAGAAGTGGTGGGTATGCTGCACAAAATTCTGGGTAAAGAAGGGTTCCGCAAAGGGTCGGATCTGTATTTTGCCCGCCATGATGGTCAGGCCGTTACCATTTATGATTTCGTCCGCGCGATGGAAGATGCCAACGGCGTGGATCTTACTCAGTTCAGACTCTGGTACAAACAGGCCGGCACGCCAGTGGTCAGCGCCAGTGCCGGGTATGATGCGCAGGCACAGCAGCTGACGCTGACACTGAAGCAACAGTGCCCGGATACTCCCGGACAGAAAGATAAGAAACCGCTGTGGATCCCGGTGCAGCTGGGACTGATCGGTGCGGATGGTCAGGACATGCCGGTGCAGGTTGAACCGGCAGCGGCGTGGACGGAAGCCAGTCAGGTGCTGCATTTCACCGAAGCTGAACAGACCTTTGTCTTTTCGGCGGTGAAGGAGCTGCCGCGGCTGTCATTGTTCCGTGATTTTTCCGCGCCGGTCAAAGTGGAGTTTGCGCAGAGTGATGATGATCTGCTGTTCCTGCTGCAACACGACAGTGACGGCTTTAACCGCTGGGATGCCGGTCAGCGTCTGATGCTGAACTGGATCCGCAGTGCACAGCAGGGCAGCTTTGCCCTGACGGACAGCGCCGTACAGGCATTCCGCTCACTGCTGCAGGATAAAACACTCGACCCGGCCATGGTGACCTATCTGCTGTCGCTGCCATCCGAAGCCTATATCGCGGAATTTTCTGCTGAGGTGGACCCGCAGGCGATTCATCAGGCACGGAATACCGTGCAGCAGGCATTGGCTCAGGCTCTGTTCAGCGACATGGCAGACTGTTATCAGCGCCTGCAGTCGTCTGCACCTTATGCCCCGGAGCCGGCACAGATGTCTGCCCGGGCGCTGAAAAATCTGGCCCTCAGTTATCAGGCCAAAGTGAGTGCGGATGGCCTGGCACTGGCAAAAGCGCAGTTTGCTGCGGCGGATAATATGACTGATCAGATGGCAGCCCTGCGCGCCGTGGTGAACAGTGGTGACCAGGTACTGGCGAAAACATTACTGGATGATTTTTACCGTCAGTGGTCAGCGGATTCGCTGGTGGTGAATCAGTGGCTGTCGGTACAGGCCGGCTCTGCTGAGTTGGGCAGTGCCGCCTTTATCCGCTCCCTGCAGGAACATGAAGCCTTTGACTGGCGTAACCCGAATAAAGTGCGTTCGGTCATTGGTGCCTTTGCCAATCAGGCGCTGGTGCACTTCCATGCCACCGATGGCAGCGGCTATGAATTACTGGCTGATGCGGTACTGAAACTGAATGACAGTAATCCGCAGATTGCTGCCCGTCTGCTGGGGCCGCTGACTAAATGGAAGCGCCTGGTACCGGCTCAGGCACAGTTAATGAAGGCACAATTACAACGCATCATGGCACACGGGGCATTGTCCAAAGACGTTTATGAGGTGGTCAGTAAGAGTTTGGTTTGAGCATTAAGGCAGGATTCTTTATTCTTGCCGCTGGGGAAGCATACCGCGTCTGCGGTAGAACAGAGGTCGCATAATGAACAAGAATAAATTGATAGCGGCTGGTGTACTGGCGTTTCTGTGCGCCATACCTACAGCGTTTGCAGCAGTTTCCGTTAAGGAGGCTGACCGTCTCAAATCCGATCTGACGCCCGTGGGTGGTGAGCGGGCCGGTAATGGCAAGGATATCCCGCCTTGGCGCGGGGGCCTGTCATTGCCACCGCCGGGCTATACCAAACCCGGCCAGCATCATATTGATCCTTACCCGCAGGATGAGCCTTTATTTGTCATTACTGCTGACAATATGCAGCAGTATGACGAGTATCTGACCGACGGCCAGAAAGGCCTGTTCCGTACCTATCCGGAGACCTTCCGCATGCCGGTGTATAAAACCCGGCGTACGGCGGCGGCACCGGAGTGGGTTTATGAAAACACCTATAAAAATGCCATCCGCGCCGAGCTGAATAAAAACGGCGACGGCCTGATGTATGCGTACGGTGGTATTCCGTTCCCGTTGGCGAAAAACGGTCTGCAGGCCATCTGGAACCACATCACCCGCTGGCGCGGTATTTATCTGACCCGCCGGGCATCAGAGCTGGCAGTGCACACGGATGGTGATTATTCACTGGTGACGGTGCAGCAGGAGGTGGAATTCAATTATTACCGCCGCGATAAAAGCATCGAAGACCTGAACAATATTCTCTTCTATTACCTGTCCTTTACCAAAGCGCCGGCGCGTCTGGCCGGTGGTGCCGTACTGGTGCATGAAACCCTTAATCAGGTGGATGAACCACGTCAGGCCTGGGGGTATAACGCCGGGCAACGGCGTGTGCGCCGGGCACCGAATCTGGCTTACGACACCCCGATTGCAGCGGCGGATGGGCTGCGTTATGCCGATGACACCGACATGTATAACGGCGCCCCGGACCGGTATAACTGGAAGCTGCTGGGCAAACGCGAAATCTACATTCCGTACAATAATTACCGCCTGACTGCGGCCGATGTTGAATACGATGATCTGATTAAACCCGGGCATCTGAATCCGGATTACACCCGTTATGAAAAACACCGCGTGTGGGTAGTGGAAGCCACGCTGAAAGAAGGCATGCGCCATGTGTATCACAAGCGCGTGTTCTATCTGGATGAGGACACCTGGGGCATTGCGGTGGCCGATCAGTACGATTCCGCCGGCGATCTGTGGCGTGTCAGCATGGCGTATATGAAAACCTATTATGAGCTGCCGGTGACCTGGACAACCATTGATGTTTTCCATGACCTGAAAGCACGGCGTTATCATCTGCAGGGGCTGGATAACGAAGAACAGGGCACCATTGATTACAGTCAGGAACCGCCGGGGGACCGTTACTTTACCCCGGCTGAACTGCGCCGGCGGGGCCGGCGTTAATACCTGCTGCAGACCGGCTCCGGCCGGTCTGCAGCTGCAGGTCTGAACGACAGGGACAGGGGAGTTATCAGGGGTGCAGACCCTTTCCTTTACGGCACAGCTCTCCTTACATTCTGTAACAACTAGGCGTTAGTCAATGTTAAAAGGCTCAGCTAAACTGGCCGCCTTCCGACATTACTATAAAAACGGAGCTCCTTATGTTTTCTGATTTGGTTCAGCGGTTAGCCCGTGCTTCGGGAAAGGCGCTGGTAACCGGCCTGACCCGCACCGGGCTGCTGGCCGTCACCGCCCTGGTGATGACCTCCGCACAGGCTGCCTGGCAGGATCCGCTCAATACCCCGGCGATTAAAACTGAAAAAGCGCATCAGGCGTTGCTGCTGGATGTGGTCCGTGCTGACCGCCGTCTGGTGGCGGTTGGTGCCCACGGCAATATCGTCTATTCCGATGATAATGGTCTGAGCTGGACCCAGGCACAGGTGCCGGTGTCCGTGACCCTGACGGCTGTCTATTTTGCCTCCGGCGAGCAGGGCTGGGCGGTCGGCCATGACGGTGTGATCCTGCATACCTCGGATGGCGGTAAAACCTGGAGCAAACAGTTTGACGGTTACCGGGCTAACGATGCCATGGTCGCTGCAGCTGAACGTAAAAAACAGAAAGCAGAAGATGCCCTGGCGGCGGCTGAAGAAAGTGCCGATGAAGTGGCAATTGAAGATGCCGAATATGCGCTGGAAGCGGCGACGTTCGGTCTTGATGATGCTCAGTACGATCAATCCACCGGTTCCACCAAACCCTTCCTGGATGTCTGGTTCTACGATGCCAGACGCGGTTACGCGGTGGGGGCGTACGGCATGTTTTTCGGTACCACCGATGGTGGTCAGAGCTGGGACGTGGCCTCTGAAAATGTTCCTAACCCGGATCGTCTGCACATCAACTCCATCGCCGCCGTTGGCTCTCATACGCTGGTGCTGATCGGAGAGATGGGTCTGCTGATCCGCAGTGATGATCTGGGTAAAAGCTGGACCCGTATGGAAGCTCCGTACGATGGCTCGCTGTTCGGCCTGGTTTCTGAGGGCGATGATGAGCTGCTGTTCGGTCTGCGTGGCCATGTTTACCGTTCGTCTGATTCCGGTATCAGCTGGGCTGAACTGCAAACCGGCAGTGAGCAGACACTGTTGGCCGGTGTGTTTGACAGCCGTCATGCGCTGCTGGTCGGCAATGGTGGCTCCGTGGTTGTTTTTGATGGACAACTGGAAAATCCGCATTCAACCATTATTGAAGGGCGTAAGGCCTATGCCGCGGTGACCCGCGCTGCGGACGATACCTTTGTTATTGTGGGTGAAGCCGGTGTGATGCGTCTGAATGCCACCGGTGAGTTGATTCATCAGTCCATCAGCATGGCTGCGGGAGATTTCTGATCATGTCTGAGCAAAAACACCATTTTTCCACCGAACCGGAACACCATCTGCTGTCGACTGAGACAGAGCCACTGCTGGAGCGTGTGCTGTTCAATAACCGCGGTATCGTGCTGGTTGTACTGGCGCTGCTGACCGCTCTGTTTGCCTTCGGCCTGACCAAGGTAAAACTGGATTCCAGCATTGAAAAATACATTCCGCTGAACCATGAGTTCATTCAGAACTTCCTGGTGCACAAGGACGATATGAAGAGCGGGGTGGCCAACGTCAAAGTGGCGGTGGAAGCCCGCAACGGTGATATTTTCACCAAAGAATACATGGAGACCCTGAGTAAGATTAATGACGAGGTCTTCTATGTTAAGGGGGTCGACCGTTCCGGCATGCAGTCGCTGTGGACGCCGAATACCCGCTGGACCGAGGTGACCGAAGAAGGTTTTCAGGGTGGCCCGGTTATTCCGAGCACCTATGACGGCAGCGCTGAAAGTCTGGAGCAGGTGCGCCAGAACGTGCTGAAATCCGGTCAGGTCGGACGCCTGGTCTCCAATGATTTCCGCTCTTCAATTATTGATGTGCCTCTGGTTGAAAAAGACCCGGAAACCGGCGAAAAACTGAACTATCAGCAGTTTTCACACGCGCTGGAAGAAAAAGTGCGCGCCAAATACGGTAACGATCAGTACCGCATTTATATTACCGGTACGCCGAAAAAACTCGGTGACCTGATGGATGGTGCACGCGAAATCGCGGTGTTCTTCCTGATGGCGATGCTGGCGACCGCTGTCCTGCTGTATCTTTATTCCCGCTGCCCGAAAGGCACGGCGGTACCGATTATTGCGTCGCTGATTGCCGTGATCTGGCAACTGGGTGCGCTGGCCCTGCTGGGCTACACCGTGGACCTGTATTCCGTACTGGTACCTTTCCTGGTCTTTGCCATCGGTATTTCCCATGGTGTACAGATTATTAATGGTATTGCGATCGAAGCTGGCCGTGGTGCCAATAAAGTACAGGCCGCACGGCGTGCTTTCCGTGGCCTGTACGTGCCGGGTATGCTGGCGCTGCTCAGTGATGCCATGGGCTTCCTGACGCTGCTGTTTATCGACATCGGTGTGATTCAGGAGCTGGCGATTGCTGCCAGTATCGGTGTGGCCATGATCATCGTCACCAACCTGGTGCTGCTGCCGATTGTGATGTCTTATATCGGCATCAGCAATGCCGGGGTTAATCACGCTAAAAAGGTGGAAAAATCCGAGCCGAAACTGTGGAAAGCGCTGTCTTTCTTCGCTAATCCGAAGGTGGCACCGATCCCGGTTATTATCGCCATCGTGATGGCTGGCTTCGGTTACAAAATCAGTCAGGATCTGAAGATCGGTGACCTTGATAAAGGTGCTCCGGAGCTGCGCGCTGACTCGCGTTATAACCTGGATAATGACTTTATGGTGTCCAACTATTCCACCAGTTCTGATGTGCTGGTGGTGATGGTGGAAACCGCCAAAGAGCAGTGCAACAGCTACAAAGTGATGGATGCGGTTGAGCGCTTTATGTGGCATATGGATAACGTGCCGGGTGTACAGTCGACTGTATCGCTGGTGACCGTCTCCAAGCTGGTGACCAAAGCGATGAACGAGGGCAACCTCAACTGGTCTGCGCTGTCGCGTAACCAGACCATCCTCAACACCTCCATTCAGCGGGCGCCGAATTCACTGCTGAATCCGGATTGCTCAATGGCGCCGGTCATTGTTTACCTGAATGATCATAAAGCGGAAACGCTGGAAACTGCGGTAGCAGCGGTGGAAGCGTTCAAAGCCGATTATGATGATCAGGTGGATGAAAAATATTATGGCTACAGCATTGCTGACATTGACGATGCGATTGCCGCCGGGGAAATTGATTCTGTGCCGGTGCGCTTCCAGCTGGCCTCAGGTAACGCCGGTATTGAGGCAGCAACCAATCAGGTGATAGCTGACGCTCAGGACACTATGCTGATTTTCGTCTACGTCGTGGTGTTTGTGCTCTGCTTCCTGACGTTCCGTTCCTTTACCGCAGTGGCCTGTATTCTGCTGCCGCTGGCGCTGACATCGATTCTGAGTCAGGCACTGATGACCTATCTGGGTATTGGTGTGAAAGTGGCAACCCTGCCGGTGATTGCGCTGGGTGTGGGGATCGGTGTGGATTACGGTATCTATATTTACAGCCGTCTTGAGGTCATGATTATTGCCGGTAAGTCGCTGCAGGAGGCCTTCCTGGAAACGCTGAAATCCACCGGTAAAGCGGTCAGCTTCACGGGTGTAACACTGGCAATTGGTGTGGCGACCTGGATCTGGTCGGACATCAAATTCCAGGCCGATATGGGTATTCTGCTGACCTTTATGTTCCTGTGGAACATGCTGGGTGCGCTGATCCTGCTGCCGGCACTGGCTAACTATCTGCTGCGTCCGGAAAAAATCCGGGCCCGTCACCAAAAACGCCACGGGGATATCCCTCCGGCCGGCTGAGACGGCAGAGAATAAAAAAACGGTGGCCACGGCCACCGTTTTTTTTGCGACAATAAGCGCTGAACCAACAACTGAGGCAGAGACTATGAAGAGCCCGCTTGGCCTGGAAGCCAACCTTCCGGTGATGGATATCATCAGGGAATCGCTGGGATTGCTGTGGCAGAAACGTGAGCTGGTATTGCGTATGTTTCTGCCGGCACTGTTTATCCTGGCACTGGTTGATTGGGCGGCGTCGGCTTTTATCGATGAAAGGTCGCTGCTGCAGCTCGGCTTTGCGCTTGCCTCGCTGATTCTGGCGGTGTTATTTGCCACTGCTGCGCACCGTTTTACCCTGCTGCCACCGGAGCAGTGGTACGCCAGTGCCCTGCACGCCTGGAAGGCCGAAGAATTCCGCTATCTGCTGCGGATTATTCAGATTGTACTGTGTGCGTTCGCGGTCATTTTTGCGCTGGTCATGGTGCTGCTGGTGGTACTGGGTAAAGAAATGGCACCACTGGCGGGGGTAGCCGGTATTCTGCCGGGCTTTTATATCTGGGGACGGTTATCCGTGACCCTGCCGGAGATTGCGCTGGGGCAGAGAACGACGCTGAAACGCGCCTGGCAGCTGAGTGCCGGCAACGGCAGCCGGCTGGTGCTGGTGGTTATCGTGGTGCCGGTGTTGCTGATGCTGCCATTTATTGCCCTGTATGCGGCTGACAGTCTGCTGCTGAATTATGTGGCGGCATTCGGCAGCTATATTACGTCGCTGATTTCTCTGGTTATGCTGTCCCTGTCTTATCGTTTCCTGCTGGATTTCTATGATGGCGGGGACGAAAGCCGGCAGCTGCCAGAGGACGAAACGGCAGCGGATCAGAACAGCGGCTTTGATGCCTGAGAGGGCAGTGTATGCGGCTGGGGGATATTTCCGTTGCCTATGTTGAGCTGATGATCCGCGCGGTGGAGCATAACGGTGGCTCGGCCGCGGCGATTCTGGAGCAATATCAGCTGGATGATGTGCGGCTGGCGTCGCCGGAGGCACGTATCAGCATTCCGCGCTTTATGCGTCTCGGACACAGTTTTATCGAAGCTTTTCAGCTGCCGGCACTGGGGCTGGAAATGGGGCAGCTGACCTCGGCGCCTGCCATGGGGCTGGCGGGTCTGCTGGCGCAGAGTGCAGCGGACATCCGCAGCGCCTGTAAGGCGCTGACAGCGTATGAGCTGTTATCCAGTTTCAACGCCCGCGGGCGTTCTTCTTTCGCAACCGAGCAGGGGCAGGGCATCTGCCGCTTTTATTCCATCAGTCCCTACAACGGTTATAACCTGTTTGTGGTCGATTCCGTTCTCTGTGGCTGGTACACCTTTCTCAGTCAACTGTGTGGGCGGCGCGACATTCTGCAGCGGGTGGAGGTGGAATTTCCGGCACCGGCTTACCGCGAGCATTACAGCACCAGTTTTCCCTGTGAGATCCATTTTGGTGCATCACGTAATGCGCTGGTGCTGGACAGCAGAGCGCTGGAACTGCCGGTGATTCCCCGCTGTGCTTCCACGTACAGTGCGCTCCGTCAGCTGGCAGACCGCGAGCTGGAGCGGGTACGGCTGGGGCTGAGTTTCCGGGAAATGACCGAGCGGGCGATTGGTCCGCTGCTGAACGGGCAGACACCGACCCTGGAACAGGTTGCTCAGCGGCTGAATATGGCGCCCTGGACGGTCAGGCGACGGCTGGCCGATGAAAGCTGCAGTTTTCAGCAGGTTCTGAATGATACGCGGCGGGATCTGGCGGTGAGTTATGTGCGGGATACGACGCTGACGCTGGGGGAAATTGCCTATCTGTTAGGCTTCGGATCAGCGACAGCGTTTCAGCGGGCCTTCAAACGCTGGACCGGCGAGGCGCCGGGGCGTTTCCGTGAACAGACCGGGAGAGCTTACATCTCTACCGCGTCGTCCACATCATCTTCGTAATCGTCGTAGTCTGCATCCAGCAGATCTTCGATGTAATCAGACATAATCAGTCTCCTTTATTGTTATCTTACCTGAGGTAAGTCTTAAATCCTCTTTATCGCTTAAGCACAACCTGTGCCATTCAAGCTAACTCTAGTTGAGGATATCTGTATGACAAGCCGGTTTTCTGCAGGTTCCCTCATGCTGACCGGAATGCCAGAGCAATATCGCCTGTTCTGGTTACAGGGATATGAAAAAGTGCATGGTTAGCGCTGCAAAGAGTAAAAAGCGGAGGAATGGCGGAGCTGGGCAGGAATTGACAGTGCAGTGTGCAGGATTTCAGGCGGAAAAGGGGATCTTAAATAAGATGGCGGACTGACGGGAGGCGACGTGGCCAGACTCTGGACCGCGACCCCTGGGGCGCTTCAGAATGTATAAATAATAAAGGGGATCTTAAATAAGATGGCGGACTGGACGGGAGGCGACGTGGCCAGACTCTGGACCGCGACCCCTGGGGCGCTTCAGAACGTATAAATAATAAAGGGGATCTTAAATAAGA
>JAIXHJ010000005.1 GCA_030145845.1 Pseudomonadota bacterium | reverse complement strand
GGTCAGGGCTTTCGGGATTGATTGTGAAGCGCCGTCCGCGACCTGCAACGCCACGGACGGTGAAGATCTCAAAAACCCGCTATCCGGTGGATAGAAATGCTGCTCCGCTTAAGTGAACAGCATTACTCCTAAGGAGGGCTTTTTGCATTTTGACAGGGTCATTCCTGCTCAGGATCGAGGAAGGCCAGTGACAGAAAGCCGGTGAAGGCGCCGAGAATAAACACGACTTCAATGCTGCCGCTGATCAGCATGACCAGACCGCTGATGATCCAGCCGCTTTTCACCTGTTCCAGCCGGCGCCGGTAGAGGGCGGTGCGGGTCCAGTTCAGTTCCGGGTAATCGGTGGGAATACGGTAGAAGCGACGGATGCGGTCAAGCAGCGGCAGTTTATTCATGGCGGCCTCCTTTCTGTCTGATTCAGAGTAAAGGAGAGTGGCGCCGTCTGCTGCGCTAAACAGCTAATCGGTCTATCAGGGCAGAAATTCTATAAACAGAGGGTCTGAACCAGAGATGTGCAGTGGCGGGGACAGAAACAGTGCAGTGCACTGTTTCTGTCCTGCGGAGCCGGTCAGACGCGGTAAACCGATTTGGTCATGACTTTGGATACCGCCGTCATGGCCAGCTTTACCGGCAGCGGGAATTTATGACCACCGGCACTCAGTGCGGTCGTTGCGTGTTTGGCTTCATCTTCCAGCATCTGTAACAGAATGGCTTTGCTGCGTTCATCCTGTACCGGCAGGCTGGTCATGTGGCTGCTGAGATGTTTGCACACCTGGTCTTCGGTGGCCGCGACAAAGCCCAGACTGACGCGGTCCGAAATTTTACCGGCCAGCGCGCCGATACCGAATGACATGCCGTAGAACAGCGGATTGAGCACACTGGTATGGCTGCCCAGTTCCCTGACCCGGTTTTCACACCACACCAGATGATCGATTTCCTCACGTGCGGCTTCTTCCATGGCTTCACGGACTTCCGGCAGTCTGGCGGTCAGGGCCTGGCCCTGATACAGCGCCTGCGCACAGACTTCACCGGTGTGATTGATACGCATCAGGCCGGCCGCGTGCTGAGCTTCCTGTTCGCTCATGTCATGATGCGGACGCTTGTCCGCCGGTGACGGGCGGTATTCCTGCGCGGCACCCGGAACCAGGGTGCGCAGGGCCTGATCAGCATTCTGGATCAGTTTGTCAAACAGTGAGTAGCGGCGGGCCGGAACCGCCGGTGACGCTTGTTCAGTCATAAAAACCTCCGGAGTTTGCCTCATTTTACGGCATAACCGGCAACAGCGCATGATGAATATCCGTTCTCATTTTCCACGGCCGCACAGGACAGTGACTGACAGAAGTTTTACACTCCGCGCAACACAGGAGAAAACCGATGCAGGACTTACACGATTTAGAGCTGTTACTGGATCGCCATATTCCCATTCTGATGGTTGGTTCCCATGAGGAAGCCCGCGCGCTGGAGTTATTCACCCGGCTGGCTATCCGCCGTGGGCTTGCACTGCAGCAATGGACCCTGACCGATGGTCTGCGCCGTCTGGGCTTCGGGGAAGATGCGGCCAAAGGTGACACGCTGCAGCCGGCGGATGCGCTGCGTGCTGTACGCCAGCGCGATGAAGGCGGGCTGTTTATCTTCTGTGATCTGCATCCATTTATGGAAGATCCGCTGGTGGTGCGTCTGCTGAAGGATATCGCTCTGCAGCACGGGCGCTATAACAAAACCCTGGTGTTGCTCAGCCATGAGCTGAAGGCCCCGGCCGAACTGCAGCGGCTGTCGGCCAGCTTCAGTCTCAGCCTGCCGGATGAAAGCCAGCTGCTGGCACTGGTGAAAGAGGAAGCCCAGAACTATGCCCGCCACAGCGGTCAGCGGGTGAAAACCGACAACGCCACGCTGGAGCAGCTGGTTGCCAATCTTAAAGGTCTGACCTTCTCCGATGCCCGGCGGCTGGTACGTGGCGCCATTGTCGATGACGGTGCCATTACCAGCGACGATGTGCCGGAAGTCAGCCGGGCCAAGATGGCTCTGCTGGCTGAGGATGGCATTGTCAGCTTCGAGTACGACACTGCGCGCTTCAGTGATGTTGCCGGTCTGAATGCACTGAAAACCTGGCTGTCACAGCGGCAGCAGTCCTTTATCAGCGCGGAGCGTAAACTGCGTCCGCGCGGTATGCTGCTGTTCGGTGTGCAGGGGGGAGGCAAGAGTCTGGCGGCCAAGGCGGTGGCCGGAGCCTGGGGGCTGCCGCTGCTGCGGCTGGATTTCGCCACTCTGTATAACAAGTACTTCGGTGAAACCGAACGCAACCTGCGGGAGGCACTGCAACTGGCGGAAACCATGGCGCCGTGCGTACTGTGGATCGATGAGATCGAAAAAGGGCTGGGCCAGGACAGTAATGATCAGGGCATCAGTCAGCGCATTCTGGGCTCACTGCTGACCTGGCTGGCGGAGCACGACGCCCGTGTGTTTGTCGTGGCCACCGCCAATAACATTCATCAGCTGCCGCCGGAACTGGTGCGCAAGGGGCGGCTGGATGAGCTGTTCTTTGTCGATCTGCCGGAAGAAGCTGTCCGTCGCGAGATTCTGCGCATTCATATGCTTAAACGCGGGCTGGATCCGGACCTGTTCGATCTGGCCCAGCTGGCGGCGGCCGGTGAGGGCTTCTCCGGGGCGGAACTGGAACAGGCGGTGGTGTCGGCCTGGCATTCCGCCTCCACAGACCCACAGCGGGAGGTGGATACTCAGCTGCTGTTGCATGAGCTGCAGCGCACCCGGCCGCTGTCGGTCACCATGGCAGAGCCGATGGCGGCATTGCGGGCCTGGGCAGAAGAGCGCGCCGTGCGGGCGGATTAATCGTTGGCTGGGAGTGGCCGGCGGTAACGCAGTTCCAGCAGCGCCTGACGCAGGCGCTCACCACTGGCAGGCTTGGCCAGAATCTGGCGGATACCGGCGGCCTGAGCGTCATCATTGATAGCGCTGATGCTCAGACCGGTGAGCATCAGTCTGGCCGGTTTCGGGGTAATGTCGTCATCCTGCTGGATACGTTCTGCCAGCTGCATGCCATTCATGACCGGCATGTCGTGATCAATGATGATGACATCGTAAGGCTGGCCCAGATTGATCTGATTGCGCAGCATGGCCAGTGCTTCTTTGCCGCTGTAGGTGGATTCCGGGCGCATCCCCCAGCGCTTCACCTGTTTCTCAATCACAGAACGCAGTGACGCGTTGTCATCCACAATCAGGATCTTCAGCCCGATCAGGCTTTCATCACCGGCGGTCGTGCGCTGGATCTCACTGGTCTTCAGCGGCAGACACAGGGTCAGCGAGGCGCCCTGATCGGTCATGCTTTCGACGTCGAGAGTGGCGTGCATCTTTTCCAGCAGGTGGCGGGTAACCAGCAGATTCCAGGGCTCGTTATGGCTGTTTTCATTCAGCGGGTGCTGATACTGCAGGATATGGAATGCCTGTTTCAGCTCATCCGGTTTGACGATGGTACTGCTCAGCTGCAGCTGCAGCTGCACGCCACTGGTCTGGCCGTTGTGATAAGGCGCCGCGTGCAGTGACAGTTCACCGTATTCGGTATAGGCCAGCGCCTGACCGATCAGGTTGTGCAGCAGGGTCTGCAGGCGGTTACTGTCACCTTCAAAGCGCTCTGAGACGTCTTCACTGATATCCATCACCAGTTCGACCTGTTTGCGCGTCGCTTCCTGCTGGAAATGCGACATGACCTGACTGAGCAGCATCGACAGGTTGAATGGCCGGTGTTCCAGTTCCAGCGCTTTGTTCTGGATGCGGGCCAGGTCGGAAATTTCGTTGGCAACGTGCAGCAGGTCGCGCCCGGCCAGCGAGATGGTATCGGAGAACTCCCGCTGGTTGGCACTCAGCGGCGTGTCATTCAGCAGCTCATTCATGCCGATCACACCATTGATCGGCGTACGCAGTTCGTGACTGATCTGTGACAGCAGCGAGGGCGGCAGACCGCTGCTGCGGTTCTCGGCGACCTTGCTGGCGGTGGTGCTGCGGATCATATCCATCTGCGCCAGTACCAGACTGCCGACCACAGTGAACGGCAGTAACATTGGCGCCCAGTCGGTAAATACATCCAGCGACAGCAGATTGTAGGTGGTCAGTATGGCGATCAGTACCCCGAAGCCGACCAGCAGGTTACCGATCAGTAAGCGCCGTTTGGCCACCGGCTGAGCTGTCTGGCCGCTAGCCAGCGCCAGTGCGGTGGCAAACAGGTTGAAAAGAACCTGCAGGGTGACAATCAGCAGCAGTCCCTGCGGGAACAGCATCAGGGTAAGCAGACTGACCGGGATATGCACCAGCGCCAGTGTCAGCAGCAGACGGCGGATAACGGCGGCGTGCCTGCCCTGCCATGCCAGCGACCAGATGCTGAGGGTGTGCAGGGTGGCGGACAGTGACAGTGCCAGCTCACCGGCCACACCGGAGGTGCCGGGCTGAATATCAAACAGCAGCGGGAATATCCCCATCCAGGCGGGCTGGTAGACGACAATGGTCAGACAGTAACCGGCGGCAAACGCGGAAAACAGCCGCTGGCGGCGCAGGAAAATAAACAGGAACCAGGCCAGTGTGGCCAGCACCCAGCCGACGGAAGCGCCCTGCAGGGTAAAGATTTCCTGTTCGTTGGCTACGAAACGATCCATGCTCAGCAGGTGCACGTTGGTGCTGAACAGACCACCGGTATGCACCCGGATCAGATAACTGCGGGTACTCTGCGGCGGGATGGTGAGCTCGGCCGGATGGGCCTGCATAAAACTGCCACGCAGACTGCGGGCACTGTCGTCCCGGCGGATATGGAGGTAGTCGTCGCCGGCTGAAATATCGTAGAACTCGACATCGTCCAGCTCTTTACCTGACAGCGTTACAACCACATGCCGTGCGCGGGCATAAGGGTTGGTCAGGCTGAAGCGCAGCCAGTAGGCAGAGTCGGTGATACCGAATTTCAGTGAGCTGGCGTGGCTGGGAGTAAACCGCAGCTGCTGTTCGCGCGACAGCATGGTGGTGATGCCGAGTTTTCCGGTCGGATCCTCAAGCACCGCGACATAAGGTGTGATCGGGTAGTCAAACGACGTGTTCGGCAGCAGCACCGGGTTGTTGGCCCGGGCTGTGCTGCTCAGTACGGCGAGCAGAGCAAACATAACGAGGAAGACGCCTTGCTTCACAGTCATCCCTGATTACCCCGTTTCATCGTCTGCTCCGTCCGTGTTCCGTCTGAGTGATGCTTATTTCTGAGTTTTTTCCCGCTCAATAGCACGATAACCGATATCGCTGCGGCAGAACATGCCTTTCCAGCTGATCAGACGTGTCAGTTCGTACGCGGCCTGTTGTGCTTCGCTGACATTGTTGCCAAGCGCGGTGGCGCACAGTACCCGGCCGCCGGCAGTAACGACTTCGCCGTCTTCGTTCAGTTGGGTTCCGGCGTGGAAAGTTTTGCGGTCAGCACCGTCATCGGCCGGCAGCGAAATCACATCACCTTTCGGGTAATCACCGGGATAGCCGGCTGCCGCCAGTACCACACCCAGTGATGCACGAGGGTCCCATTGGGTCGTTTCGCTGTCCAGCTTACCTTCCAGCGCGGCCAGGCAGTGCGCCACCAGATCGGATTGCATACGCAGCATGATTGGCTGGGTTTCCGGATCACCGAAGCGGCAGTTGTATTCGATCACTTTCGGCGCGCCACTGTCGTCGATCATCAGACCGGCATACAGGAAACCGGTGTAATCATTGCCTTCGGCGGCCATACCTTCAACGGTCGGGTAAATCACTTCACGCATAATGCGGTCGTGGATTTCCTGAGTCACCACAGGTGCCGGGGAGTAGGCCCCCATACCACCGGTATTCGGACCGGTGTCTTTGTCGCCGACGCGTTTGTGATCCTGGCTGGTGGCCATTGGCAGTACGTTTTTGCCATCCACCATGACGATGAAGGATGCTTCTTCACCGGTGAGGAATTCTTCAATTACCACGCGGCAGCCGGCTTCACCGAACGCATTACCGGACAGCATGTCTTTTACCGCGTCTTCCGCCTGTTTCAGGGTTTCGGCGACGATCACGCCTTTACCGGCCGCCAGACCATCAGCTTTCACCACAATAGGCGCACCTTTTTCTTTCAGGTAAGCCAGGGCGGGTTCGACGTCGGTGAAGTTCTGGTATTCAGCGGTCGGGATTTTCTGACGGGCGAGGAAATCCTTGGTGAAGGCTTTGGAACCTTCCAGCTGTGCGGCACCTCTGCTAGGCCCGAAAATTTTCAGACCCGCCGCTTCAAACTGATTCACCACACCACCAACCAGCGGGGCTTCCGGACCAACAATGGTCAGGCCGATGCTGTTGTCTTCAGCAAATGTCTGCAGAGCGTCGAAATCCATTACATCAATAGCAACGTTCTCGATGCCGTCTTCGATGGCGGTGCCGGCGTTGCCCGGCGCCACGAATACTTTCTCAACCAGCGGAGATTGGAGAGCTTTCCAGGCCAGAGCGTGTTCGCGACCGCCACTGCCGATAACTAATACCTTCATTCTTACATTCCTTATTGTAGGAGCGGGCCATGCCCGCGATATTTCAATCAGGTCGCGGGCATGGCCCGCTCCTACGGATTCGCATTTCAGTTATAGCGCCCCGGAGCGTCCTTCGCGCAATAGCTTTAAACCAACTTAGTGGCGGAAGTGGCGCATTCCTGTGAAGACCATCGCAATTCCGGACTCATCGGCGGCGGCAATCACTTCTTCATCGCGGATCGAACCACCCGGCTGAATAATGGCTTTAATACCATTAGCCGCGGCGTTGTCGATACCATCGCGGAACGGGAAGAAAGCGTCGGATGCCATCACCGCACCTTCCACCTGCAGACCGGCATGTTCAGCTTTAATAGCCGCAATACGTGCAGAGTTTACGCGGCTCATCTGGCCTGCGCCGACGCCGACGGTCTGACGGTTTCTGGCGTATACAATGGCGTTGGATTTCACGAACTTGGCCACTTTCCAGGCGAAGATCAGGTCGTGCAGTTCTTTTTCTGTCGGTGCGCGTTTGGTCACCACTTTCAGGTCGTCAGTGCTGATCATGCCGTTGTCACGGTCCTGAACCAGCAGACCACCGTTGACGCGCTTGTAGTCGAAACCGGCAGCCCGTTCAGCCGGCCACTGGCCACATTCCAGCAGACGTACGTTCTTCTTGGCTTCAACCACCGCCGCGGCTTCAGCGGTGACGGTTGGTGCAATAATCACTTCGACAAACTGGCGGTCAACGATGGCCTGAGCGGTTTCTGCGTCCAGCTCACGGTTAAAGGCGATGATGCCGCCGAAAGCGGATTCGGTATCGGTTTCAAAGGCCAGATCGTAGGCTTTACGGATGCCGCCGTCGTCTTCCGGTACCACAGCCACACCGCATGGGTTAGCGTGCTTGACGATCACACAGGCCGGTTTGGTGAAGGATTTAACGCATTCCAGTGCGGCGTCGGTGTCGGCCACGTTGTTGTAGGACAGCTCTTTGCCCTGCAGTTGTTTGGCGGTGGCGATGGAGGCTTCCGCCGGGTTGGCTTCGACGTAGAACGCGGCTTTCTGGTGCGGGTTTTCACCGTAACGCATGTCCTGCGCTTTGATGAACTGGCTGTTGAAGGTCTGCGGGAATGCCAGGCGGTTGTCAGTGCTCAGGGTCTCGGCAGACTGATCGATGGTGCCCAGATAGTTAGCGATCATACCGTCGTAAGCGGCGGTGTGTTCGAAGGCTTTCAGTGCCAGGTTGAAACGGGTTTTGTACTGCAGGCCATTGTGCGCTTTCAGGTCTTCCAGCACCAGGCTGTAGTCGGTGGTGTTCACCACGATGCCGACATAGGCGTGGTTTTTCGCGGCAGAGCGCACCATGGTTGGTCCGCCGATGTCGATGTTTTCAATGGCCAGCGGCAGATGACAATCGGGCTTGGCAACGGTGGCAGCAAACGGGTAGAGGTTAACCACCACCAGATCAATCGGGTTGATGCCGTGTTCCGCCATCACGTCGTCGTCCTGACCACGACGGCCGAGCACACCACCATGGATTTTCGGATGCAGGGTTTTGACGCGGCCATCCATCATTTCCGGGAAACCGGTGTAGTCGGATACTTCGACGGCCGGAATCTGATTGTCGATCAGCAGTTTGTAAGTACCACCAGTGGAGAGAATTTCAACGCCGGCTGCGTGCAGCGAGCGGGCGAATTCCACAATACCGGTTTTGTCGGACACACTGATCAGGGCGCGGCGTACCGGAGTGATGTCGGCGGGAGTTTCGTTGGCGGGGATAAAGTTGCTCATATGGTCAGGTTTTCTAAGGCTGTTAAAACGAAAAAGCGGCATAAAGCCGCTGAAATTGGTTATCCGGGGTTACAGCATTCCGTACTGTTTCAGTTTTTTGCGCAGCGTGCCACGGTTCAGGCCCAGCACCACGGAGGCTTTGGTCTGGTTGTCCCGGGTGTACTTCATCACCGTCTCCAGAAGCGGTGCTTCGACCTCGGACAGAACCATATTGTAAATATCCACTACCGGCTGACCGTCGAGATGGTCAAAGTAGTTCTGCAGGGCTTTTTCGACGCTGTCTCGCAGGGTTTGCGTTGCTTCTGATGGGGCGCGCAGGTGTTGCTGCAGGTCTGCTGAATCGGTCACTGTGTCAACCTTCCTTCTGTCTATATCTTCGCTGTTCAATACATAGGTGTTCATGCTGCCAATTCCTTCTTACGTCGTGTATCCATAAACCACTCACGTACGGCCTGTTGCTGATCGGCCGTACTCTCCAGGCGGTTAAACCGGGAGCGGAATTCTTTGTCGGTCTGCTGGTGCTGCAGATACCAGCCCACATGCTTACGGGCGATGCGGAGGCCCAGATAGTCGCCATAGAAGCTGTACAGGGCTTCCAGATGCGACAACAGGATCTGTTCAATCTCGTCCAGATCCGGTGCCGGCAGTTCTTCGCCGGTGGCCAGATAGTGCGCGACTTCGCGGAATATCCACGGCTGGCCCTGAGCGGCGCGGCCGATCAGTACGCCATCGGCGCCGGTATATTCCATCACCGCCGCGGCTTTGCGCGCGCTGGTGATATCACCATTGGCAAACACCGGAATGCCAACGCTCTGTTTTATCTGGCGGATGGTGTCGTATTCCACCGTGTCGCGGTAGCCACAGGCCCGGGTGCGGCCATGCACCGCCAGAGAAACAATACCGGCGTCTTCAGCAATGCGGGCGATCAGCGGACCATTGCGGTGCTCCGGGTCCCAGCCGGTGCGGATCTTCAGGCTGACCGGGACATCCACGGCGGCCACCACCGCCTGTAATATTTCTTTCACCAGCCCTTCATCTTTCAGTAACGCTGAGCCGGCAGCTTTGTTGCAGACCTTCTTCGCCGGACAACCCATGTTGATATCAATCAGCTGGGCACCGTTGGCGACATTGAAGGCCGCCCCTGCGGCGAGGGTCTGCGGATCGCCGCCGACAATCTGTACCGCCACCGGTTCCGGCTCGCCGGCATGATCCAGGCGCAGCTGCGATTTACGCGTATTACGCAGATCCGGATTGGCGGAGACCATTTCCCCGACCACCAGACCAGCCCCCAGACGGCGGCACAGCTGGCGGAACGGACGGTCAGTAACCCCTGCCATCGGCGCGAGGACTACTGGATTAGGTAGTGTGAACGGGCCAATTGAAGGCATAGGGCTGATCAAAAAATGTGCTGGAAAAAGTGGCGGTATAATACTCATAACCCCCTGCTGAATAAAGGGGGTTATGCCTGCTTTTATCGCAGTTTTTCTGGCTTCAGAGGCTTGACAGCGCTTACTGATTGGGCTGCAGAGCGACAGCGTAACTGACGGCTTCAGGACCGGGGTCGACAATCTCCAGCGCAATATGAACCGGTGTGCGGACCGGCATCTCGCTCTGTCCGGACAGCTCACCTGACAGGTACTGCTGAGGGGTAAAGCGGCGGCTGGCGACAACGTTGTCGTTCAGGTCGCGGAACACCAGTGTCAGATCCGGGAAAGGCTGCAGGTATTCAGCTTTGTTGACCAGCAGGGCATCGACCACCAGAGCGCGCTGCAGGTCCGGATGAGCGCGGACCACCAGATTCTGCGCCGCCATTTCTTTCACGTTCTGAATTTTCGGCAGCTGGCAGCCGGCCATATCGCAGATCATGGCGTACCAGGGACGCCATTGTGGGGTTCTGGCCCAGTCGTCGAAACGGAAATACAGTGTCTGGGCGGCGGCAATCACCAGCATCAGCACCACACCGGTCAGCCAGCCCCAGGCAATATCCGGACGGCGGCGGGGCTTTTCCAGCTGCAGTGGTTCTTCCTGCAGTCCGGCGATACGGTCAGCCGGAATACTGATTTCCAGCGTTTCGGTTTCCAGATCATCGTCGCCGCCCAGCGTGAAATGATCGCCCTGGCGGGGTTCCGGCACATCCTCGTCGTCGTCGATGAAACCCTGAAAATCGTCATCTTCCGGCGGCGGCAGGTCGAAGTTGAACTCGTCATTGCCGTGCAGATTCAGACTGTCAGTACTGACGCCATCGCTGCTGTCGTCGTCTTCGAGCAGGGCATTGGCCCAGGATTCGTCATCATCCGGAGCTTTGCCCTTGTCACTGTCGTTGTCATGGAAGTCCATGCTGTCGGAGCTGACGTTCTTCAGGCTGAAGATGGATTCATCCAGCTCAATATCCACCCGGGGTTTGGGGCGCGGGCGGTTCTCCGGCGCCCGCAGGTTAAAGTCGACAAAGGGATCGTCGGCCAGTTTTTCCGGGATCGGATCGTCATCCATATCGTCATGAATCAGTCCGAAATCATCGTCATCGGCGGCAGCCGGTTGGCTTGCGGCGGGGGTTGTTCTGGCCACCGCTTCCGGCACTGCCGGCGCCACAGGGGTTACCGCGGCCGGGGTGTCTTCATCGACAAAGTGTTCGGCAGCCTTAAAAACCTGCAGGCAGGAGCCGCAGCGGACCATACCTTTGGCGACGCTCAGGTGTTCATCGCGCACGCGGAAGCTGGTCTGGCAATGGGGGCAGCGGGTAACGTGAACGGCCATGCGGAGTCCTTAGCGTCTGATCCCTGTAAGAATAACCCAGTCGTCCATTTGTTCCGGCGGGTTCATATCAAACCACTGGCTGTAGGCGGCAGAGACTTCTTCCGCCTGTTCGGCCAGCAGTCCGGACAGCGCCAGTTTACCACCGGAACGGGTCAGGGAGGCGATATGTTCGCCCAGTGACACCAGCGGGCCGGCAAGAATATTGGCGACCGTAATGTCGGCCTTAACCGGTGGCGTTTCCTGTGGCAGGTAAATTTCATAGCGCTCTTCACTGATCCGGTTGCGGCCGGCATTATCACGGGTTGCCGTCAGAGCCTGCGGATCAATATCGGTACCGACCATATGGCGGGCACCGAGCAGCAGGGCAGCAATACCGAGAATGCCGCTGCCACAGCCGTAATCGACCACCAGTTCATCGCCTTCGACTTCGCGGTCGAGGTATTTCAGGCACAGGGCGGTAGTCGGGTGAGTACCGGTGCCGAACGCGAGACCGGGGTCCAGCAGCAGGTTCACGGCATCCGGTTGCGGCGGTTCGCGCCAGCTGGGGCAGACCCAGAGGCGTTTACCGAAGGGCATCGGATGGTAGTCATCCATCCAGGCACGGACCCAGTCTTTATCTTCCACCAGTTCGGTCTTGTGCGGTGGCAGTTCGCTGCCGCCTTCCAGGCCGAAGCAGAGGCGGATCTGATCCAGCAGTTCATCACTGTTGCGGCTGGCTTCAAACAGACCGATCACTTCGGTTTTATCCCAGATCGGGGTAGTGCCCAGCTCAGGTTCGAGAATCGGCTGGTCTGCATCATCCTGTAAAGTGACGGACAAGGCGCCGGCACCGAGCAGAGCATTTTCGACGGCTTCAACCTGACTGCGGACGGTATGAAAGCGGACCTGCATCCACGACATCACGCTTTCTCCTGCTGTAAATAAGTGATGGCTGCCTGCAGCGCCAGGGCGTACCCCTGAGTACCGAGTCCGGCGATCACGCCGACAGCCACATCCGACAGATAGGAATGGTGACGGAAAGCTTCACGGGCGTGCACATTGGAGATATGAATCTCGATAAACGGAATGGCCACCCCGGCCAGGGCATCGCGCAGGGCGACACTGGTATGGGTGAATGCCGCCGGATTGATCAGAATGAAAGCGGTACCGTCGCTGCGGGCAGCATGAATGCGGTTAATCAGTTCATGTTCGGCGTTGCTCTGGAACTGTTCCAGAGTTAACCCCTGAGCGGCGGCGGCCGTGGTCAGTGTCTGTTCTATGTCGGCCAGTGTGGTGCTGCCGTAGATATGAGGTTCACGCGTGCCCAGTAAATTCAGATTCGGGCCCTGTAATACCAGAATGCTCGCCATAGCCGGTGTGTCCTGATTCGGGAAATGGACAGAAATGTCCGCAAAGCCCGCGAGTTTGCCGAAAAACCGCCTTATCGTCCAGCGTCAGGGCAAATCCGTGGGTTCAGCGGCCATTTCCGGCTGGTCAGCGGTGCAGATCTGATTTCTGCCGCTGCGTTTGGCAATGTACAGCGCCTGATCGGTTTCCGTGACCAGTTCACTGACACTCTGGCCATGCCATTCGGCGATACCACAGGAAAAGGTCACCCGCAGGTCGGCGCCATCGTGGATCAGGCGGGCAAAATTGACGCGGATGTCTTCCAGTATCTGCGCCGCCTGGGCGGCAGTCGCGTCGGGCAGGACAATCGCGAATTCTTCACCGCCATAGCGGCCGATCGGGTCGGATTTGCGCAGGCTCTGACGCAGAAACAGGGACAGGTTACGGATTACGGCGTCGCCGACCGGATGGCCGTAGACATCATTGACCTGTTTGAAATGATCAATATCGATCATAACGAAGGAGACCGGTGCACCGTCGGCATGGCGCACGGCATCCTGCAGTGCGCCCAGCAGGTGGGTGTGATTGAGCAGGCCGGTGAGGCTGTCACAGGCAATCAGATTCTGCAGCTGGCGGGCACGCAGCACGCGGTTTTTGACCGTGGCCAGCAGATGACCGGGGTCAACGGGTTTGGTGAGGAAATCATCGCCGCCTTCTGCCATGGCGGCCAGCTGCCGCTGACGGTCTTCTTCACCGGACAGGTAAATAATCGGCAGGTTGATGTACTGACGTTGCTGGCGGATGACCTTGGCCAGCTCCATGCCGTTACAGCCCGGCATATACATGTCCATCAGGATCAGGTCCGGGGTAAAGCCGGCCAGCACATCCATGACCTGCAGCGGATCGTTGGCTGCCTGAGTAATCATGCCGGCCTTATTCAGAATACCGGCGGCGTGGGTGGCCTGAGCGCGGGAGTCATCGACAATCAGTATTTTGAAGGCGGTGGCCGGAATCGGGTCGAGCAGCCGCTCCAGGTGGCTGATCAGCGAGTGGACGTCGCTTTCGTCGTAGAAGCCCTGGCCGCCGGTACGCAGAGCCTGCAGGCGCTGTTCCAGTGTCGGCGTACAGTGACGGCAGGTAAACAGAACCGGTAACGGCGTTTCGCGGCTCTGCTGCAGCTGGCGTGCCAGTTCCATCCCCTGGCCGGGGCCGGAAAAATCGTGATCGAGCACCACGGCTGCCGGATGCCGGCGGCTCAGCGCCTGGGTGAAATCTTCGGCAGTACGCTGCAGTTCCGGGCGCAGACCGAAATACTGCATCTGTTCGGCCATTACCAGGGCGTGGTCAGTATCGGACAGAGCAATGTAGACAGGTTTCTTTTCCGGGATCAGGGCTTCCGCCGGCTTGCTGTCAGTGTGCCGCAGGGCGGTTTTACTCAGATTGATGATGATCTGGTTCAGACCTGCCAGCTGGGTACTGTCCGGAATATGGCCCGCGGGGATGGTCGCCAGTACCGACAGCAGCTGGCGGCCGAGCTTTTCATGCTGCGCGGCCT
Organism: Pseudomonadota bacterium; assembly: GCA_030145845.1. Lineage (GTDB taxonomy): Bacteria > Pseudomonadota > Gammaproteobacteria > Pseudomonadales > Oceanobacteraceae > Venatoribacter. The sequence goes on along the minus strand of JAIXHJ010000005.1, from coordinate 237,343 downwards.
CAAAGCGCTGGGCGAAACGGACCAGTTTTTCCACGGTCAGGGTAAAGTCGGCCATGGCATTGGCTGCCCAGTTCTGAGCCGGAAGATGGCGCCAGAGGTCGATAACCTGGCGGACCTGATTGATAACCCGGTAGGAAAAATGCTGTTTCAGGCGGGCGGCCGGCGTCAGACTGTCTGTCATGTTTACGTCTTTTTTACGATGACTATCGATAAGACTAGCAGTTTTTGCGCGCTGTGGGTGTGAACTGTCTATGCTTAACAGATCTGAAGAGTTTCCCGGTCTTAAACCTGCATGGATTCCTGTCTGACTATCCGGCGCTTCAGCCTGCATCTGCTGTTGCTGACCGTGACAGCCGGCCTGTTTCTGGCGCCCCTGCCCGTGACCCTGCTGGCGGATGCGGAGCGCTGGGTGCCTCAGGGGCTGATTGACCGTGCCAGAACTGAATACGGAGCGGACGCTGCGCGGGTGCTGGAACGCTGGCGGACCCGCCTGCATGAGCTGCAGGATGTCAGCGAAGAGAAGAAGCTGGCCGGAATCAATCAGTTCATCAACGATGCCCTACCATTCGTCAGTGATGAAAAGCACTGGCGCCAGGTGGACTACTGGGCCACGCCTTTTGAATCCCTGGTTTCCCGTGGCGGTGATTGCGAAGATTACGTGATTGCCAAATATTATTCGCTGCGTCAGCTTGGCGTGGATACAGAAAAGCTGCGTATTACCTATGTGAAAGCAATCCGCCTGAATCAGGCACATATGGTGTTAACCTATTTCCCGACACCGGATGCGGTGCCGCTGGTGCTGGATAATCTGGTGGGGGAAATCGTCCCGGCCAGCGAGCGCTGGGACCTGTCACCCGTATACAGCTTCAATGGCGAAGGTATGTGGCTGGAGCGCATGAAAGGACAGGGTATCCGCATGGGGAACCCGAACAAGCTCGACCTGTGGACGGATCTGCGTATCCGGATGGATAAACTTGGCATGGACTTATAACGATGACGCTGCGACAACAGTTTTCTCTGCTGACCGGCCTGCTGGTGGTAATCCTGCTGTCCGGCAGTCTGCTGCTGACGGTCAGTAATGGCCGTGATTACTTTCAGCAGCAGCTGAATGCCCGGGCTTACGATGCGGCCACCTCACTGGCGTTATCCATGTCACAGGTGGCGGCAGACGATCAGGTGCAGCTGTCGCGCCTGATCGATGTGTTGTTTGACCGCGGGTTCTTTGCCGGCATTGAACTGGAACCGGTATCCGGTGACCGTCTCTACCGCCGCAGCCGCGAAGCGCTGGCATCGCGTCCGGCACCGGCCTGGTTTATGAAAGCGGTGACCTTTGACCTGACGCCGGCCGAAGCGGATGTGACCCGCGGCTGGCAGCGTCTGGGCACTGTGCGGGTGATCAGTCATCCGGATTTTGCTTACCGTGATCTGTGGTCCATGGTCCGTGGCGAGCTGGTCTGGTACGGCTGGGTGCTGGTGGCGGCACTGGTGCTGTTACAGATACTGCTGGGCTGGCTGTTCCGTCCGCTGGCCCGGGTGGAGCAGCAGGCGCTGGCGATCTGCGAGAAAGACTGGCAGGTGCAGGACAATATTCCGCGCGCACGCGAGCTCAGACGCATGGTGCTGGCGATGAACAAAATGGTGACCAAGCTGCAGAGTATTTTCTCCGAGCAGTCGGCGATGACCGAACAGCTGCGCAGTGAATCCTTCAGTGATCCGGTTACCGGTCTGCTTAACCGCCGTGGCTTTGATGAGCGGCTGGATCATATTCTGCGCCGTGAAGAAGAGCACAGCGGGGTGCTGATGCTGTTGCAGCTGCAGGACCTGGCTGCTGTCAACCAGCAGCAGGGACGTCAGGCAGTGGATGAGCTGCTGAATATGCTCGGCGGCGAACTGCAGCTGATGCTGAAGGATTACCCGTCCGGTTTCTGTGGCCGCCGTTCCGGCAGTGACTTTGCACTGTATCTGCCCTGTGCTGACCGTCGTCAGGCAGAGGAACTGCAGCAGCAGGTTCACAGTCAGTTGCTGACCAGTGTGCTGTCACAGCGGCAGGGGCTGACCTTTCATATGGGCGCCGTCTTTCTGCAGGATATGCGTGACGATCCGGCTCAGGCACTCAGTTGTGCGGATGCCGCATTGCGTCAGGCGCAGCGGCATCCGGAAAGCAGCGCCATGATGTATGCAGGACAGGACGGCCATCAGGAATGGACGGCGGGCGAATGGCGCCGGCTGTTGCAGGAAGCACTGGCGGCGGATGCTCTGCAGCTGCAGTTCCTGCCGGTGATCAGTAACCGCAGCGGACGGATTCTGCAGTTTGAAGTGTTCAGCCGCCTGCAGTGGCAGGGGGAGGTGCTGTCGGCCGCGCGTTTCTGGCCGATGGTTGAACAGCATCAGCTGGCTGCCCGTTATGACGCCAGTATCGTCGCCAAAGTAGTGCGCATGCTGGTACAGAATCCGCCGCAGGCTGAGGTGCGCTACTGCATCAATATCTCACCGGCTTCGGTGCTGGACGAAGACTTCCATCTGCGTCTGCAGGGATTGTTCTCTGAATGTCCTGAACTGGCAGCACATATTGCGCTGGAAGTGCCGGAACCGGCACTGGCCGGAGTAGAACCGGCGCTGGCACGCCTGGCGCTGAAGCTGCGTGAGCTGAACGTCGCTTTGGGCATTGATCAGGTCGGAACCGGTTCCATGGCATTTGCCTACCTGCAGCGGCTGCCGCTGGATTACATCCGTATCGACGGCAGTTTTAACCGTGGTCTGCATTCCGCTCAGGACCGGCGTTTCTTTATCCGGTCCATGGTACAGATTGCGCACAACCTTGACCTGCAGGTATTGGGGGAAGGGGTGGAAGAACAGGATGATGTGGCGGCACTGAAACATACCGGCGTGGATGGCATGAGCGGCTATTTCTTCACCCGTCCGCTGGTTTCGCTGAACGAAGCCCATCAATGGCGTGCGTCATCAGAATAACAACCGGCAGGCCGGCCTGACACAGCGCAGGATTGCGGCATTTTGCCGCTTGGTCCTGCCTGCATCTCCAGTACAATACCGGGGAACTTCTGAATAACCCGGTGCCCGCTCTGGGTGACAGGTAAGCTCTGAATCACGAAGCCGGTTTGCAGGCATAGCGGGTTCTGGCAAAAACCGGCGACACAGAGTCAGGGTTTGCCTGCCACCCCCGCAGGGCGCGGCTTTCCGGCCTGCATAGCGGCGTTGGCGAACTTGAAAAGGACCTGCCGTTCTCTTCGTTCACCGCCTTGCTCTGCAGCCGGGAAAGATTCGCGCAGAGCTGTGCAGAGTTATTCAGAAGTTCCCCAGAAATAATAACTGATCAAGGGACCCATCCTGATGCGTTTTTCTACCTTGCTTGCCCCTGTACTGATGGCGCTTTCTGCGGCAGCGCTGGCCGATATTGAAGTGTCTGACCCCTATGTCCGTGAGCCTGTTCCCGGCCGCGATATGAGTGCGGCGTTTATGCAGATCAGCAACTCCGGTGACAGCGACCGTGTACTGGTCAGCGCCAGTGCCGGCTGGACATCACGGATTGAGATTCATACCCATATTCACGATAACGGTGTGATGCGCATGCGCCAGATCGAATCACTGACCATTCCGGCGGGTGAAACGGTAACGCTGAAACCCGGTGGGCTGCACCTGATGCTGTTCGGCCTGCAACCGCCGCTGGCGCAGACGCTGCCACTGGAACTGTGTTTCAAAGACGGTGAATGCATGACCGTTGACGCCCGGCAGCGGACGATGAAATAACCGCATCTGGCTGGACGCAAAGCGAAGGCAGCATTAATGTGCTGCCTTCGCTTTTTTTATGGGACAGAACCATGGCTTTTGGCAGTCTGCTGGCGCTGATTGATGATATTGCAACCGTGCTGGATGATGTGGCCGCAATGTCGAAACTGGCGGCGAAAAAGACCACCGGGGTACTGGGGGATGATCTGGCCCTGAATGCCCAGCAGGTGTCGGGCATCCGCGCAGAGCGCGAGCTGCCGGTAGTGTGGGCGGTCACCAAAGGCTCTCTGCGTAATAAACTGATTCTGGTACCGGCGGCGTTGCTGATCAGTGCCTTTGCGCCCTGGGCTGTCATTCTGCTGCTGATGGCAGGTGGTCTTTATCTCTGCTTTGAAGGTGTGGAAAAAGTACTGCACAGTGTGCAGCATAAACCACAGCAGGCGGAAGAAAAAGGGCAGCTGACGGCAGCGTTGCAGAAGTCCCCTGAGGATCTGCTGGCATTTGAACAGGATAAAATCCGTGGGGCTGTGCGCACGGATTTTATTCTCTCGGCTGAAATTATTGTGATCACGCTGGGTTCTGTGGCGGATGCTGCTTTTATGACTCAGGTCGTGGTGGTCTCGCTGCTGGCGCTGGCCTTTACCTTCGGTGTCTACGGCATTGTGGCAGCCATTGTGAAAATGGATGACGTGGGTCTGTATTTTTCTCAGCGTGACGGGCAGCTGTTGCCGGTACTCGGCCGGGGACTGGTGACGCTGGCCCCGTGGCTGATGAAAACCCTGTCGGTGGTCGGAACACTGGCGATGTTTCTGGTCGGCGGCGGCATTTTAATGCACGGACTGGCACCGCTGGAACATCTCAGCCATGCCATAACCGAAACTCTGGATGGCGGTATCCTGAGCGCGCTGGTGCCGGTTCTGTTGAATCTGCTGGTTGGCTTTATGGCTGGCGCAGTGCTGGTGGGGGCATGGTCACTCTGGCAGCGCTTCCGCCCCCGGACAGCGGGCTGAGTGGCTCAGTTATAGGGATTTTTCTGATCCCAGTCTTCAGACATCATCTCTTCTTCCACCGGCTTGCCCGGAATGGCATGGCCACCGCTGGCCCATTCACCGAGGTCAATCAGTTTACAGCGCTCACTGCAGAAGGGCCGGTACTTGTTGTCCGCGCTCCATTCAACATCTTTTTTGCAGGTCGGGCACTTCACTTTCATGCAGGGGGTATTCTCTGGTCAGTGGGTGTTGGCGGCGTAGCCAAGATAGGCTGAGTGGAATTGTCTCAGCTGATGGTAAAGGTGTTCAAGGTCTTTACTGTTATCGGCGATATCATCTGCCAGCCGGCAACGCTCTTCCCGGCTCATCTGAGCGGCAATAATACGGCGGATCTGTTCTTCGTTATTCTGGTCGCGGTGGCTGGCACGTTCGATCTGCAGGGCTGACGGGACATCAATCAACAGAGTACGGCTGGTCAGTTGTGACTGGCCGGATTCAAACAGCAGTGGTGACACCAGAATAGAGTAGGGCGAGGTTGCCTGTTGCAGCTGGCGGATAATGCTGGCACGGATTCTGGGGTGTGTCTGATTTTCCAGCCAGCGCCGTTCTTCCGTATCGGCAAAGACTTTTTCCCTCAGCCAGGGACGGTTCAGGCTCTGATCCGGCAGCAATGCCTGCTCGCCATAGTGTTCGCGGATCGCCTGCCACGCCGGCTGGCCGGGTTCAACCACTTCGCGGGCGACGATATCGGCGTCCACGACGGTAATGCCCTGGGCGGCAAAAAAATCACTGGCGGCGGTTTTACCGCTGCCGATGCCCCCGGTTAAGCCCAGAATCCACATAACCGATTCCTCAGAGCAGACGCAGATACCAGCTGGTGATGTCGTTGCCCCAGAGGGCAGCAATCCAGCCGGCGGCTGCCAGATAGGGGCCAAACGGAATCGGCAGGTTTTTATCACGGCCAAGTATCAGAATACCGGCAATGCCGACCGTAGCACCGACCACCGAAGACAGCAGTATGATCAGCAGCAGACTGTCAGCACCCAGCCAGGCGCCAAGTGCAGCCAGCAGTTTAAAGTCACCGTAGCCCATGCCTTCCTTGCCGGTCACCAGCTTGAACAGCCAGAACACCGCCCAGAGAATGCCATAGCCGGCGGCAGCACCATACACGGCACTGTGCAGGTCGGTGAACAGCCCCTGAGTGTTGACCAGCAGGCCGAGCCATAACAGGCCCAGTGTCATACTGTCCGGTAATATCTGGTGATCAATATCAATCACTGACATGCTGATCAGCAGCCAGGTGAAAACCAGCATGGCTGCCAGCTGCCACCCCCAGGGAAAAACCAGCAGCAGGGTCGCACTGGCAATCGCCGTCACCAGTTCCACGGCCGGGTAACGCAGTCCGATTGGGGTACCGCACTCAGCGCAGCGGCCGCGCAGTAACAGCCAGCTGATCAGGGGGATATTCTGCCAGGCGCGGACAGAAGCACCGCACTTAGGGCAGTGGGAATCGGGTTTGATCAGGTTAAAAGGCTTGCTGAGATCATCCAGTGCCGGATGAGCGGGCAGGTTATCGGCCATCTCGGCACAATCACGCTTCCAGCTGCGGAACATCATGACCGGCAGACGCAGGATCACGACGTTGAGAAAACTGCCGACCAGCAGGCCGAGGGCAACCACCACCACTACCAGGGCAAGGGGTGTTGTCGCCAGATAATTCAGCACTTCCATCGGGATCAGACAACCTCACCCATTTTGAAGATCGGCAGATACATGGCGACAATCAGACCACCGATAACCACACCGAGGAATACCATCATCATAGGTTCAATCATGGCAGTCAGGTTATCGACCGCATTATCAACCTCAGCTTCAAAATAGGTTGCAGCTTTATCCAGCATGCTGTCCAGTGCACCGGACTCTTCCCCGATACTGGTCATCTGCACCACCATATTGGGGAATACACCGGTTGAACGCATGGCAAAGTGCATCTGCTGACCGGAGGCCACTTCGTCGCGGATTTTCAGGACCGCTTCGCGATAGACAACGTTGCCAACCGCGCCGGCGACTGAATCCAGCGCTTCCACCAAGGGGACGCCGGCAGCAAAGGTGGTTGACAGTACCCGGGAATAGCGGGCGACAGCGGCCTTACGCAGCAGCTCGCCAAATAACGGCACTTTAAGCAGGCTGCGCTCGACATTATCTTTGAATTTGGGCGAGCGTTTCATTCCCTGACTGAACGCAACCGCGCCGATTACCAGAACGGCGAGAGCCTGAAGGTAATAGGCCTGAACGACTTCAGAAATGTAGACAACGAACTGTGTTGGTGCCGGCAGATCTGCGCCGAAACTGGAAAACATTTCCGCAAAGGTCGGTACGACTTTGACCAGCAGAATAACCGTCACGCCAAAGGCTACCAGCAGGGTGATGATCGGATACATCAGCGCCTTTTTGATTTTGGCTTTCAGGGCTTCGGTTTTTTCTTTGTAATTGGCAACCCGGTCGAGCATGGCTTCCAGTGCACCGGACTGTTCACCGGACTCAATCAGGTTACAGGTCAGATCATCAAAATAGTCCGGGTGCTGTTTCAGAGCCGATGCAAAATCATTACCGGCGGAAACGCTGTCACGGATTTCAAAAATCAGTTCCTTCATCGTCAGATTGTCGACGCCGTCAGACACAATATCGAACGACTGTACCAGTGGTACGCCGGCTTTGATCATGGTTGCCATCTGGCGGGTAAAGAAGGTGATATCTGATGTTTTGATTTTCTTCTTTTTCGGGCCGCCACCGATACCAAACAAGGGTTGGGTCGCTTTACGGACTTTGGTGGGTGTGACACCCTGTTTGCGCAGCTGGGCTTTGACGACGGCAGCATTCTGACCACTCATTTCGCCCTTGATGTTCTGACCGCGACGGTTAACACCTTCCCAGGTAAACGCACTTTTTTTAATCTGCTTGGTTGCCATAATTACAATCTGTTCCCTGCATTCTGTATCAGGTGGTTACCACTGGTCAGTCAGTTGTTACCCGGTTTGCTTCTTCCAGGCTGGTAATTCCCTGAGCGACTTTCATCAGAGCTGAGGTACGCAGGTCGCGGAAGCCTTCTTTCCGCGCTGCATCAGCAATCTCAATGGAATTACCGCCTTCCATAATAATACGGGAGATCGGGTCGGTAATTTTAACTACTTCATAAATACCGACACGGCCTTTGTAGCCCTGTTTGCATTGTTCACAGCCAACCGGTTTGAAGATCTGCGCATCCTGCAGCAGCTGTTCAGTAAAGCCGGCATCCAGGAGGGTTTCCTGCGGCAGGTCGGCCGGTACTTTACAGTTACTGCATAAACGCCGTGCCAGACGCTGGGCAATGATCAGGGTAACGGAGGTCGCGATATTGAACGCGGGCACACCCATATTCGCCAGACGGGTCAGGGTTTCCGCCGCACTGTTGGTGTGCAGGGTGGATAATACCAGGTGACCGGTCTGGGCTGCCTTTACCGCAATGGAGGCAGTGTCCAGATCCCGGATCTCACCCACCATCACTACGTCCGGATCCTGACGCAGGAATGAACGCAGTGCGGCCGCGAAGTCGAGGCCGACCCTGGCATTGACGTTCACCTGGTTGATACCTTCAAGGTTAATCTCTACCGGGTCCTCAGCTGTCGAGATGTTGGTGCCTTCAACATTCAGAATATTCAGACCGGTATAAAGGGATACGGTTTTACCTGAGCCGGTGGGCCCGGTAACCAGAATCATCCCCTGTGGACGCGACAGGGCCTGCATATACAGTTCTTTCTGATCCGGCTCGTAACCCAGCATATCAATGCCCAGTTTGGCCGAGGACGGATCCAGAATCCGCAGTACGATTTTTTCACCCCACAGTGTCGGCAGGGTATTGACGCGGAAGTCGATGGCTTTGGTTTTGGACAGCTTCATCTTGATGCGGCCATCCTGAGGAATACGGCGTTCAGAAATGTCCATTTTGGACATCACTTTCAGACGGGCAGCAATTTTACCAGCCAGGTTCACTGGCGGGCTGGCAACTTCATGCAGGACCCCATCGGTACGGTAACGGATGCGGTAGCGTTTTTCGTAGGGCTCGAAGTGAATGTCCGAGGCACCGCCTTTAATGGCGTCCAATAACATCTTATTAACAAATCTGACGATAGGCGCGTCATCGCCGGATTCCTTGTCTGCATCCTGTTCTTTTTCCCTGGCGTCCGGATCTTCCAGATCAACATCATCGAGATCGCCATCAAGGTCACCAAAGGTGTTGTCATTGGCGGCCAGAAAACGGTCGACGGCCTGGGAAAGTTTATCTTCTTCGACCAGAATGGCCTCGACGGTCATGCCGGTATTGAACTTGATCTCGTCAATGGCCAGCATGGCAGATGGATCACTCTGAGCGACGTACAGACGGTTACCACGTTTGAAAACCGGCAGAACCCGGTGCTTTTCAATCAGCTCTTTGCTCACCAGTTCTTTGGGCATGAGTTCAAAGTCAAAGCTGCTGAGATCGAGTACCGGCAGGCCGAACTCTTCGGAGGCCAGTAAGGCAATGGCGCGGGGCTTGACGTGTCCGGAATGAACGGCAGCAGAGACAAAGCTGCTTTTATCCGCTTTGGCTTTTTCCAGAATTTCCTGAGCCTGCTGGCTGGTCACCAGATTCTGCTCCACGATTCGCCGTGGCAGACCGGTCAGTACCGACATATCAATTCCCCAAAGACATCATGCTTTTGGTGTCAGAACATACCAGAGGCGGGGTATTTCTGCTACCAGCAGTCGTCAGTATAGCGCACTGGTTCCGCTCTTCTGCTGACCTCTGTCAGCGGCGGAACCGGGGCGGGAGGAATGTTTTACCAGGGCCTGAGGTCAACCACGGCAACGATGCCGGCATCCTTTTTCTGCAGCAGAACGACCATATCCTGATAGCCGGCACGCAAAGGCAACCAGGCATCGGCCTGCGGATACTGTGCCACTACAGTGTTGATGGCATCGGGGGAGTTAAAGTCGGTCAGCGTATCCAGTGCGGACAGGTGGGCTTTGATCTCCGGAACCTGGCTGCTCAGCGGCTGGAACAGATCGGGCATCTGGCTGATATCAACGCCGGTAAACAGCGTTTCCATTAAGCGCTCTTTTTTGGCGCCGGAGTCTTGCGGTGATACCGCAGCCGCCCATTGCGGACCGCTCCAGGAAGGCGTTCTGAACTGGGTGGCGGCCTGATCGATTCTGCGGTCATCAATTTCATTGAATCTGACCAGATCAAAACGGTCTTTGGCATAGACAATCCACACCGGGCGTCCTTCCGCGACGGTAAAAATGCCATAGCTGAGGGCGGCAAGCTGCAGCAGGGCAATAACGGTTAAATCCATGACCAGTGTTTTTTTCCCTGGTTTGTACACCAGCAGTGTCAGTGCCGGGCCGAGAATCATATCAACACCCAGCAGAATCAGAAAAATATGTGTGACACCGGTGGCAGTGTGCAGTGGCGCCGGATACCAGAGCAGAAAGACAAGCGCAATAACGGCTGCAGTGACCAGCATGGAAATTAACAGGTGAAATGAAAAAGCTTTAACGCGATGTTTCATAAGCAGATTAACAGATGAAGGAAATGACAAGCGCAGGATAATTCACTGGCACTGAATAATCAGCGGCTTTTCTGAAATGATTTTCTGGACTTAGAAAAGAAAACGCCCGCGGATGCGGGCGCTTTCTATCATCAGCTTGGTAAAACCAAATACTGATTAACGGCATTCAGCCGGAGCGTATTTCGCAGGCAGAGTACCGGCGTTAACTGGCATGCTACGGGCAGTAGCTGCGGCAGTAGTGACAGAACCACAGGCCCAGTCGATAACGCCTGAAGAATCACCTCCAAGAGCGGTTGCCAGAGCGACGAAAGCAGTACCGTCAACGTTAACAGACGGGGTCAGAACCAGAGACGCATCAGTCGGAATAGCACCAACGTTAGCTTTGTTGTAGACCACAGTGATCACACCTGTACCTGCTGCAATCTGAACAGAGTTTACGTACTTGGAAGTGGCACCGGTAGCACCCTGCTGTGCGTTCCAGGTAGTGGCAGCAACAGTCAGATCATTGGCAGTAGCCACTTCGTTAACCATGGCTTTGGCGCCGGAAGCCAGAGTCAGACCTTCAGAAACGCGGGTACGGACGGTGTAGTCCTGGTAAGCAGGCAGTGCTACAGAGGCCAGAATACCGATGATCGCAACCACGATCATCAGTTCGATTAAGGTAAAACCTTTTTGAGCTTTCATAGAATTCTCCACTCTCATTATGAGATTTGTTAGTTATGAGCTAAAAGGCTGACACCTCTTATGCCCGTGTCATAACTAATGACAGTGCGAAGAGTGTGCCAAGCTAAATTTTGCCGCGCAAGCCCTGTTTCCGGGCTTTTCACATGTTTTTTGACCCGTGTCGCAAATAGGTCTGATCAGCGAGTGAGCAAAGGGTCAGTAACTGACAAATATTGTCAGCTGCAACGGCTGATGGTTTTTTTGCGTAACCGGACTCACAGAATGCTTACATGTTTTCAGGGCTGAACCAGCCGCATCGACAGGTCAACAGCTTTGCAGTCTTTGGTCAGTGCACCGATGGAAATGTAATCCACACCGGTTTCAGCATAAGCGAGCAGGGTGGCGTCGGTGATGCCGCCGGAGGCTTCCAGTTTTACTTTTCCCTGACTGCGTTTCTGCGCAAAGTCGACCGCCTGGCGCATTGTGTCCGGGGTGAAATTATCGAGCATGATAATGTCGCTGCCGGCATCAATGGCCTCCTGCAGCTGTTCCATGGTTTCCACTTCGACTTCCACCGGTTTACCGGGAGCAATGCCGTGCGCCTGACTGACGGCTGCGCTGATGCTGCCGGCGGCCATAATGTGGTTTTCCTTGATCAGAAACGCATCGTACAGACCGATGCGGTGATTGAAACAGCCACCGACGGCAACCGCGTACTTCTGCGCAATGCGCAGACCGGGAATGGTTTTGCGGGTATCGAGCAGTCTGACGCCGGTACTGGCGACCTGATCGGCGTATTCTCGGCAGCGGGTGGCGGTCCCGGACAGGGTCTGCAGAAAATTCAGTGCGCAGCGTTCGCCGGTCAGCAGTGAGCGTGCACTGCCTTCCAGTTCAAACAGAGTCTGGCCTGGTTGCACCCACTCACCTTCATTGATGTGCCAGCTGACCTTTACCTTGGGGTCAAACTGGCGGAAAACTTCATCGACCCAGGCTTTGCCGGCGATGATGGCGCGGTCACGGCAGATGATCCGCGCCCTGGCCTGCTGCTCAGCCGGAATCAGCTGCGCGGTGATATCACCACTGCCCACATCTTCGTGCAAAGCGCGGGCAACGGCGGTTTGAATATCATTTTGATGCAGGCTCAGATCCATGGTGTAAGAAACTCTTCGTCAGCTTGAATACCACCGGGCTGAGCAGTAACAGGGCAACCAGATTCGGCAGCGCCATCAGTGCATTCAGGGTATCGGCAATCAGCCAGGCAACATCCAGATCACGTGTTGCGCCGACCGGGATGGCGAGTACCCAGATCACCCGGAAAACGGGCACGGATTTTACACCGAACAGGTACTCAGTGCATTTCTCGCCGTAAAAAGACCAGCCGATCATGGTGGTGAAGGCAAAAACTGCCAGACCCAGAGTGACGATATAACTGCCAATGGACGGTAGCCCGGCTGCGAAAGCGGCACTGGTCAGCGGGGCCCCGCTGAGCCCCTGACCGGCAACACATTCGCTCAACGCTGGTGGGCACAGCTGCCAGGCGCCGGAAGCGACGATAACAATGCCGGTGATGGTGCAGATGATGATTGTGTCAATAAATGTGCCGAGCATGGCGATGCTGCCCTGACGGACCGGGTTATCGGTCTGCGCTGCGGCGTGAGCAATCGGCGCACTGCCCAGACCGGCCTCATTGGAAAACACACCCCGGGCAACACCAAAGCGCAGGGCCGCCCACACCGTTGCTCCGGCAAATCCTCCGGCGGCGGAGACCGGTGTAAAGGCATGTTCCACGATCAGCGCTATGGCACCCGGCACGCGGTCTGCGTAAATAATCAGCAGTACGATGCCACCGATGATGTAAGCGATGGCCATAAACGGCACCAGTGCACCGGCGACTTCGGAGATACGGCGGATACCGCCGAGCAGTACCAGCGCAACCAGTACGGCAATGGCCACGCCGGTGATCCACTCGGGCACACCAAAGCCGGTATGCAGGGCATCTGCGACGGAGTTGGCCTGGACGCCGTTGCCGATACCGAAACCGGCGAGCATGCCGAAGAAGGCAAACAGCACAGCCAGCCAGGCAAAATGTTTACCCAGACCGTTGCGGATGTAATACATGGGGCCACCGACATAATGGCCTTCCGCTGTTTTTTCGCGGAACTGCACCGCCAGTACTGCTTCCGCGTATTTGGTTGCCATACCGACCAGCGCAATCATCCACATCCAGAACAGTGCACCCGGACCGCCGGCGGCAATGGCAGTGGCGACGCCGGCGATATTCCCGGTACCGATGGTGGCCGACAGTGAAGTCATCAGCGCATTGAAACCGGAGATCTCTCCCTGCCCCCGGCCGTGGCGGTTTTTCCACAGATAGCTGAAACCACGGCCGATATTGCGGATCGGGTAGGCTTTCAGTCCGGCGGTCAGATAAACGCCGGTCAGGCTGATCAGTAACAGCATCGGCACACCCCAGGCCCAGCCGTTAACGGTTCGGATAAAATCGAGCATGAAAAGTCCCTGTATTTCTGTTTATATCGGCCACTATAAATACACAGAGCGCATCAGCCAAACCGGAAGCTGCTGAAGCGTCCGCATTGTTAATAAGGAATGCTTGTGGCCTCTTTTCAGATACATGAAGGCCTGATCTCGCCGGCAGACTGGTGTCCTTCGCCGAATTTCGGTGCCCGCCCGGCGGGTGAGGAAGGGGAAGTATCGTTGCTGGTGATTCATAATATCAGTCTGCCCCCGGGGGAATTCGGTGGCGGTTATGTGCAGTCTTTCTTTCAGAACCGGCTGGATTCTTCGCACCATCCTTATTTCCGCGATATTGCTCAGCTGCAGGTCTCCAGTCATCTGCTGATCGAACGTGATGGCCGGCTGACACAGTTTGTGAATTTCAACGACCGTGCCTGGCATGCCGGCCGCTCCTGCTATCAGGGCAGGGACGAGTGCAACGACTATGCTGTAGGTATAGAGCTGGAAGGCACCGACCGGATGCCGTATACCGGACAGCAGTATGAGGTACTGACGGCAGTGACCCGCGCCCTGATCCGTTATTACCCGGCATTGAATGCGGGGCGTATTACCGGACATGAATTTATCGCCCCGGGGCGGAAAACCGATCCCGGGCCGGCTTTCCGCTGGCAGCGCCTGTTTGCCGGACTGGCTAAAAAAGAGGACGTGTTATGAAGTTTCTGATTCTGTTTATCGCCCTTGTGATTCAGCAGCAGCTGCCGGTGCCACAACGCAGCACCCGCAGCCGTTCGTTTGCCCGCTGGCTGGCACTCTGGCAGCCGCAGTCGTGGTTTGCTGCGCTGCCGCGGCATCTGAAATTTCTGCTGATTGTGATCCTGCCGACGCTGCTGGTAACGGTCGCATTTTATTATATTGAACAGCTGGCCTGGGGGCTGATTGCCTTTGCGCTGGAAATTCTGCTGCTGCTGTACGTGCTGTCGCACAGTGGTATTGAGCGCCACCTGAAAGAATATCTGCACGATCTGAACGATGGTGATACCCAGGGGGCCTATCACTGTGCCGAGCAGTATCTGGCGGTGCCGGAAGCGTCGGTAACCGACGATGTGCAGAGCATGAACGAACAGGTGATCAAAGCCCTGATGCAGCGCTGGTTCGAATATTTCTTCCTGATGGTGTTCTGGTACATCGTGGCGGATGTGGCCGGTGTGCTGCTGGCCTGGTTCGGTGTGCAGTATGCGCGTGCCAGTGACTGTGATGATAAAGCCTGGCGTTATCTGCACTGGCTGGAGTGGATTCCGGCCCGGCTGCTGGGGCTGACCTATGGTCTGGCGGGGAATTTTATGCGCTCGCTGCCGGTGTGGCAGAGTTATCTGTGGAAACTGAAAGCCGGCAGTGCCGACGTATTGTTTGCCATCGCTTCCAGCGCGCTGTCACATAATGGTGAACAGCGGCAGTGGCACAGCATTGAACAGGATGCCAAAGCGGCAGCGCAGGAACTGCGGGAATGGCAACAGCTGCATATGCGCAGCATGTCGATCTGGATGATTATGATTGCGGCGGCAACCGTCGGTGGCTGGTTGCTTTAACGGCCGGCACAGAATAAAAAAACCGGGCTGTTGCCCGGTTTTTTTATGTCTCAGCGGATGGCAATGCCGACCGGCAGGTCTTCAAACCAGTTCAGGAATTCGCCGATAAAAGGCGGTCTGAACAGCCGTCCGTGCTGGGGTGCCATAATATCAATATCGAGCTGACGCACGCGCCGTATCCAGTCGATTTTGGCTTCATTGGATGGCATCCAGCGCTGGTGGAATTTTTTCATTTTGGGAATGTGCGTGCTCATATTGTCCACCCACAGCGGCGCATCCGTGTCTTCCAGTGCCGCACCGACATCGCCGCTCATCAGGATATTGGCTTTCGGGTCGTAGACGTGAAAATTGCCGGACGAGTGCAGGTAATGCGCGGGAATAAACTGCAGCTGAATACGGCCGAGGCTGATGCTCATGCCTTCATCCGGAATGGCGCAGTATTCAATTTTTTCCATGCCGAAGTGGCGGATAAAACCTTCCCATAACCAGGGCGAATACAACCTGGCATTGGGCAGTGCCTGATCCCACAGGCCCAGTGATGAAATAATGTCCGGGTCCTGGTGGGAGGCAAATAAATGGGTGATCTGATCGGCGCGGACAAATTTCAGTACCGCCGACAGCATGGGCGCAAATAATTCAATGCCACCCGGGTCGAGCAGGATTGCCTGATTACCACTCTGCACCAGATACTGGTTGGTATCGATGATGCCTTCGGTTTTATGCGGGTCACGGCCGAACATAATCCAGCGGTGATCACCGTCTTCGTACAGTGTGGTAGCCAGCATAATTATTTTCCTTGTTGTCAGGCAAAGCTCTGGCGCTGGCTCAGCAGATTTCTGGCACGGCTGAGATGCGCCCGGATTTTGTCGGCGGTATCGGTAATATTGTGGGCAATCACTTCCAGCTGATTACGGAAATCACCGGCCGAAGCGGCTTCTACTTTGCTGGAGGTTGCAATCAGGTTGGCAGTACGGATGTGTTTATCGCCTTCCTCAAGCTGCTGTTCCAGTTCGCGCAGACCGCGTGACAGCGTCTGTGACAGCTGTTCTTTCTGCTGCCGGCTCTGCTGCATGGCACTCTGCAGCGACGCCAGATTGTGCTCGTGCTGCTGTGCGATCCAGTCAAACTTTTCCGCCGCCATGCTGGCACGCCACAGGGAGACAGCCTGCTGTGACAGGCCTTCCGAGACTTCGTTGATGTATTGCGACTGGCGGATGATGTCGGACGCCAGCTCATCGATAAAATGCGTAATTGCCTTGAAACCGACGGTTTTTGAGCCGGCACGCACGGCCAGTGCACGGGCGTTTTTCGCCGTCAGCGCGAGTCCTTTGGCTTCCAGCATGGCCTGATGCAGCTCGGCGGCAATGCTGGCCGCGGTAACGAAAATGGGTGTTGCCATAAACCCGGCCCTGTGTGAATGCTGTGACGGCCGCCGCAGCGGCCTGAAATTCAGTATAGAAGCTTTCTGCGCTTATGAGCCGCTGCCGCTTTTCAGCTCCATGCCGGCGGCATGGCTGCGCAGCCAGCCTCTGACCCGGCGTACCAGCAGGTTGCTGTCGTCGTACTGCAGGGCAAAGGCCGGCACAGCGATCTGCTGGTACTGATTACGCTGTTTGTGGCGCATGCTGCCGGCGCGGCGGCGGATGTCACTTTCCGCGCTGATGCCCAGCGGGCTGATCAGATCCAGTACCGGAATACTGAGGCCGCTGAGCTGCTGGTCCAGCGGCACCTGGCTGTAACGGCTGTCGCTGGCATCAATCATCACCAGCGTATAGCCGCGGTCTTCCGTGTCCGCATTGTTGGTGTTGCGGGTCACGGTTCTGGGCCGTTCCAGCATAAAGGCGGTGGCCCAGCTGGCACTGTTGCCGGTGGCGATAATGACGATGTTCAGTTGCCCGCGCTGATTCAGGTAAGCCACCGCCGCACGGATACGGCCGAGCATCTGCCGGCGGTAAATTCCGGCGGCGTCTTCCTGTCCGGGTTCGGCGGCCGGTTCTGTCTGTTGCGCCGGGTCCGGCAGTGGCGGCAGGGTGGTCAGGCGTGGCAGGGCGGGTTCCTGGCCGGCGGCTTCGTCAGCAGCACTGTTCTCATCATCGTCTCCGGCGTCACTGCTCAGACTGGGACCAGCGTTGTCGGCCTGTTCATCGATGGTGGCAGTGGCCGCTGCTGCGCTGGTGGCGGCATTGTCGTCAGTGGTTTCTTCGTCCGTCTCTGTGTCTTCGTCCGTGGCCGGTGCCGCATACTGCGGGCGGGGTGGCAGGGGTTGCTGCGGGCTGTCCGGTAATTCGATGCTGAGGGTTGCCCAGCCGTTGCCGGGCAGGGATTCACGCAGTGGCGCCACCAGTTGTGGCCAGTGACCGTGCTGGCCGTTGTCGTGCAGGATCAGCACGCCGCCCTGGGGGACGCCGGTTGTTTCCTGCAGGAACAGGCCATAAAAGCGGGTTTCTTCTGTTACCAGGGCCACCATTTCCTGTTGCCGGTTATGCAGGTTCAGATAGTCACTGACGCCCTGATGGCGCTGGCGTTCGCTGTCGGGCAGTACACGCGCTGGCGGCGGTGGGCTGGCGGCAGCGCTTTCCTCTGTGCTGTCGGCGGCCGGCAAGGTCTGGCCGTCGTCTTCGTCAGCGGCGTGAGCGGCAGCGGTCAGCAGCAGGCCCAGCCAGCAGGCGCGGCGCAGGGGTTGCAGCAATATGGTCAGTAAGGCCGGCAATGGCATAAGTGTCAGGTTTCCGCGGTTTCCGGGTGTCAGCAGGGGATAAAGCAAAAGCTGTTCCCGCTGGTGCCGGACCGGCCGGAACCGTACAATGCCGCCTGAACTGAACAATGCCGGATCTGTTATGAAAGATTACCTGATTGCCCCATCCATTCTGTCCGCCGATTTTGCCCGTCTGGGGGAAGAAGTGGATAACGTCCTCGCCGCCGGTGCGGATGTGGTTCACTTTGATGTGATGGATAACCACTATGTGCCGAATCTGACGATTGGCCCTATGGTCTGTAAGGCATTACGGGATTACGGCATCAAGGCACCGATTGACGTGCATTTGATGGTGAAACCGGTGGACCGCATTATCGGTGATTTTATCGACGCCGGGGCCAGCTATATCACCTTTCATCCGGAAGCCTCTGAGCACATCGACCGCAGCCTGCAGCTGATCAAATCCGCCGGCCTGAAAGCGGGTCTGGTGTTTAACCCGGCAACACCGCTGCATTACATGGATTATGTGATGGATAAGCTGGATGTGGTGCTGCTGATGTCGGTTAACCCGGGCTTTGGCGGTCAGTCTTTTATTCCCGGTACGCTGGATAAACTGCGCGAAGCGCGCGCCAAAATTGATGCCTCCGGTTTTGATATCCGGCTGGAAATCGATGGCGGTGTGAAAGCGGATAATATCCGTGAAATTACCGCCGCCGGTGCCGATATGTTTGTTGCCGGTTCCGCCATTTTCAACGCGCCGGATTATAAAACCGTGATTGATCAGATGCGCGCAGAAATCGCCGCGGCGGCGGAAAAATGACCGCCTGGAATGCCGGCATCAGCGCCCGTTTCGGCGCCGGCGGTCCAGCGCTGGTAATGCTGGATCTGGATGGCACGCTGATCGACAGCGTGCCCGATCTGCATAAAGCCGTGAATGTGATGCTGGCAGAGCTGGGGCGTCCTGCCGTTACCGCCGTGCAGGTCAGCCACTGGGTCGGCAACGGTCTTGATATGCTGCTGCGGCGCACGCTGACGCTGGGGGATGAAGAGGCCGCACTGGCGTTACCGGCCAGCGATCTGGTAACGGCACATCATTATTTTGACCCGGCGTACCGGGCCACGCTTGATGATGCCACCGGTGTTTATCCCGGCGTTGAGGAATGGTTTGCCGCGACCACCGTCAGCAAGGTGCTGATTACCAATAAATCCCGTCAGTTTACGCTGCCGCTGGTGGCGTCACTGGGCTGGAATGAGCGTTTTGTGCAGTTGTTATGTGGCGATGATCTGGCGGAGAAGAAACCCTCTGCCTTACCACTGCTGCATGCCTGTGCGACCTGGCAGGTTGATCCGCAGCAGGCTCTGATGATCGGTGATTCGAGAACCGATATGCGCGCCGCCAGAGCGGCGGGTATTGCCTGTGCGGCAGTGACGTATGGTTATAACCATGGCGAGGATATCCGTACTTCGTCACCTGACTGGGTGGTGAACCGGCTGACCGAACTGCTCGCCTGACGGAATGTTATGAAGATTATCCACCTGAAAGAAAAACCCGGTTGCCTGGCTGATATTGCCGGCTGGCATTACCGCGAATGGCAGGCGCTGTATCCGCATGACACCCTGGCCAGTTTCACCGCCAGTCTGCAGGAAACCATGGCGGACGATATTCTGCCTTCCACCTGGCTGCTGACCGAAAACGGAGAGGTGCTCGGCACGGCCAGTATTCTGCAGGACGATCTGGATTCCCATCCGCATTTATCTCCCTGGCTGGCCAATGTTTTTATCCGTGCGGATCAGCGTGGCCGCGGGCTGGGCAGTCGTCTGTTGCAGGGCGTGCTGCAGCAGGCACAGGAACAGGGCCTGCCGCATTTATATCTGTTTACCGAAGATCAGATGGCACTGTATGAGCGTCTGGGTTTCCGCCAGACCGAGCAGGCTGTCTGTCATGGCAGCCCCATTGCCATTATGAAAATCACCTTCTGAAGCGCCCCGGCGCCGTGCTGCGGCGGCGCGCTTTTTCTCTGCTGTATTTTTTATCAATTTTCCTGCCTGAACATGTCATGGCTTAAGGCTGTGGCCTGTTTCACACTGCTTCCGTGATTTGCCCGGTATTACCGGTATTTCAATAATAAGAGGAAAATCATGGAATTTAATCAAATCCCCGCCATCGTTTCCGGCGGTGCATCCGGTCTGGGTGAAAGTACCGTCAGGGCGCTGGCCGCCGAAGGTTGCCGGGTCGCTATTCTCGATCTGCAGGAAGAGCAGGGGCAGGCACTGGCGGCTGAAACCGGTGCGTTATTTATCCGTTGTGATGTGTCATCCGCCGACAGTGCTGAACAGGCTTTCCGGCTGGCGCGGGAAGCTCACGGCCCCTGTGGTATTGCGGTTAACTGTGCCGGCATTGCGCCGGCCGGCAGAATTGTCGGTAAGGACGGCAGTCCGATGCCGCTGGAACAGTTTGCCCGGGTAATTCAGGTGAACCTGACCGGTACCTTTAACCTGCTGCGGCTGGCCGCAGCTGAGATGGCCGGGCGTGACGCCAATGCTGACGGTGAGCGCGGCGTTATTATCAACACCGCTTCCATTGCCGCCTTTGAAGGTCAGATCGGTCAGGCCGCTTACAGCGCTTCCAAAGGCGGTGTGGTGGCGATGACGCTGCAGGCCGCCCGCGAACTGGCGCGGCACGGTATCCGTGTGAATACCATTGCCCCGGGTCTGTTTATGACGCCGATGATGGCGGCGATGCCACAGGAAGTGCAGGACAGTCTGGCGGCGACGCTGCCATTCCCGTCACGCCTGGGACGGCCGCAGGAATACGCGCTGATGGTGCAGCAGATGGTGCGCAATCCGGTACTGAACGGCGAAACCGTGCGGCTCGACTGTGCACTGCGCATGGCACCACGCTGAGGAGGGCAGGCGATGAATAATATGATCCGTGAACCGCAGGAGCAGGCATTATTCCGCGACACCGTTGTGCGCTTTCTGCAGGCCGAAGTGGCACCTCATTATGAGCAGTGGGAGCATGACGGCATTATCCCGGCGGCCTTCTGGCAACAGCTGGGAGACGCCGGCCTGTTGTGTGTGGATATGGCTGAAGAGCACGGTGGCTGTGCCGTGCCGTTTGATTATTCGGTGCTGATCGTGGCCGAAATGGCACGCCTGGGATTCGGTGCACTGGCAACCAATGTCATGGTGCATTCCGATATTGTCGCACCCTATCTGCAGCATCTGGGCAATGCCCAGCAGCAGGCGCACTGGCTGCCGCGCATGGCCCGCGGCGAGGTGGTGGGTGCCATTGCCATGACCGAACCCGGTGCCGGCAGTGATCTGCAGAGCATGCGTACCAGTGCCCGCCGCGAAGGTGAGGGGTATGTGCTGAACGGCGGCAAAACCTTTATTACCAATGGCCAGCACGCCGGACTGGTGATCGTTGCCGCCCGCACCGATGCCAGTGCCGGGGCGAAAGGTATCAGTCTGTTTCTGGTGGATGCCGCGCAGCCCGGATTCAGCCGCGGCCGTAATCTGGAAAAAATCGGCCAGCACTGTGGCGACACCTCCGAATTATTTTTCGACAACCTCTATTTGCCGGCCTCCGCCCTGCTTGGTGAAGAGGGGATGGGCTTTGTTTATCTGATGCAGGAACTGCCGCGTGAACGACTGGTGATCGCCGCTCTGGCCTGTGCTGCGGCGCGCGGTGTACTGGAGCAGACCATCGCCTACTGCGGTGAACGGCAGCTGTTCGGGCAGGCGCTGGGCCAGCTGCAGAATACCCGCTTCCGCATGGCCGAAATGGAAACCGCCTGCCGTATCAATCAGGCCTTTGTGAACGAATGCATCGCGCGCTACCGCGACGCAGCGCTGGATGCCGCCACCGCCTCAATGGCCAAACTGAGCGCCAGTGAAATGCAGTTTCAGGTTGCCGACGGTTGTCTGCAGCTGTTCGGTGGTTATGGCTACACCCGTGAATATCCGGTATCGCGCGCGTTTGTCGATGCCCGGGTGCAGCGTATTTACGGCGGTGCCTCGGAAGTCATGAAAGAAGTGATCGCCCGTTCGCTGTTGGGAAAATAAGGAGCCGATAATGAAAGACACGGATATCGTAATTCTGGGGGCTGCCCGCACGCCGATGGGTGGCATGCTGGGGGTGCTGAGCAGTGTGCCGTCACCGCAGCTGGGGGCGGCGGCCATCCGCGCCGCGGTGGAACGTTCCGTCCTGCCGGCAACCGCGGTGGAACAGGTGCTGATGGGCTGTGTGCTGCCAGCCGGCCTCGGTCAGGCGCCGGCGCGTCAGGCCTCGCGTGCCGCCGGCATTGCCGACAGCAGCGGCTGTACCACGGTGAATAAAATGTGCGGCTCGGGTATGCAGGCTGTGATTCTGGCCCATGACCAGATCCGCGCCGGAACCTGTCAGGTGATGGTGGCCGGCGGCATGGAAAACATGAGTCAGGCACCTTACCTGCTGCCGAAAGCGCGGCAGGGCATGCGCATGGGTCATGGTCAGGTGCTGGATTCCATGTTTCTGGATGGCCTTGAAGACGCTTACGAAGGCGGCCTGATGGGCGTGTTCGCTCAGCGCAGCGCCGATGAATACGGCATTGGCCGTGACGCTATGGATGAATTTGCCCTGGCATCACTGCAGAAATCACTGGCCGCCATTGAGCAGGGCCGCTTCCGCGACGAAATGGTCGCCGTCAGTGTCAGCGGTCGCCGGGGAGAAACGCTGGTGGACACGGATGAACAGCCAGGTAACGCCAGGCCGGAAAAAATTCCGCAGCTGAAACCGGCGTTTGGCGACCAGGGTTCCATCACGGCAGCGCATTCCAGTTCCATCAGTGACGGTGCCTCGGCACTGCTGCTGAGCAGCGCTGCTGCGGCAACGGCTGCAGGCGCAAAACCGCTGGCGCGGATCGTCGCCCATGCCACACACGCACAGCTGCCGGCTGAATTTACGCTGGCGCCGGTGGGAGCCATCCGTAAGGTGCTGGATAAAGCCGGCTGGACTCAGGCAGACGTTGACCTCTACGAAATCAACGAAGCCTTTGCCGTGGTGACCCTGCTGGCCATTCAGGAACTGGGGCTGGAGGCGGCGAACGTCAATGTGAATGGCGGTGGCTGCGCACTGGGCCATCCGATCGGTTCCTCCGGCTCACGCATTATTGTGACCCTGCTGCATGCGCTGCAACAACGCGGGCTGACACGGGGGGTGGCGTCTCTTTGTATTGGTGGCGGTGAGGCAACGGCTGTGGCTGTTGAGATGTTGTAGGAAGGGGTTGGCTGTGAAGCCGTCAGTGGCTTTTGGGGAGAGGATTCTGGTTTCAGTGGGTGCCCCCAGAGCTTAGTTAAGCTCCGGGGGCACCCAATGGTCAGGTTTTGGTGTCCGTTAACGCGGGGCAGGATCAGGCGTCAACTGCTGCAATTTGTCAGAAACTAGTCTGCGAACCATTTATCTACCGATATAAAATAGGTTGTAAATCCTGCTCCCAAAAGTTCTGTCTTTTGAACTTTAGTGGCCTTTCTTTTTAAGGCTTTATATTCAGGGCGGGTTTCGAGTAAATGAAACATTATTTCCTGATGCCCTAACTCTTTGGCCCAGCACATCATGGAACTGAATATTGATGTACCAGAACCCCAGAACGCTCTGGAGATAACAATCGCTATTTCAAAACCATTATCATCTGGCTGAATGCCACACCAGCCAGCAAGCGTCCCTCCTATGAATACCGCCCGGACACGGCAACCAGGAACAGATTCTGTTTGGATCTTTCCATTCATCCACTCTTTTATGCTGACAGAATCAAAGGGTGGATGATCAATAAGGTGTTTTCTCAACGCCTGCTCATTAACAATAGGCAGCAGATCATCTGGTTCTACTTTGTTGAAGCTTAAGAATTCAATTTCAGTCATATTATAAGTACTGATAACGCCTGCCAGTAAGGGCGAATGAAACGAGCCGAGCCAGCTTGCTGGCGAATTGGCTGGCTTTGTTATGTATTTCCTGACGAAGCTAGTCTGTGAATAAGTTTCCCATGTCTCAAAAAATAATAAGATACGAGACTAAACAAGATAAGTTGAGCAATTGCAGTAAAGCCTTTGGCAATAGCAGCTTCTTTAAGTGAAGTTGCTAATTCAGGAAGCTCACTTGAGTCTTGAACAGCAAATGACATTTTAATGTAGGCATAAATATTGCCTATCGCTTCAGGTATGGCGATAACGGTGAGTACAAACAGATAGATACCAAATATCCTGATTGCGACCCAGATCCATTCATCCTTTGTCATAGATACTCCTTGATTGCATAACGTAGTTGGCTCCACGTGCATTGGCTTGTTAGGCGCGGACTTGCGCACAACACCCCCACCCATTTAATACACCGCCGAATAGGCTGGAAACACAGACCATAAATCCAGATACCGAAGAGATGATATTTTGGTTAATTGGCATGTTTATAATAACCAATATACGGTAAGCTCCATTTGCCTCGCCTTCTAGCGAGGCTTTGCCATAGTTGTAGTCGTTTATAAATCCACAGATTAATTCTGCCTTTTCTTTGTCTGGAGCTTCGATTAAAAAATCTACATCTCTGTGTAAATCGAAGTTGTCACCTTGGGCATTCAGGGATTTTAATAATTCAATATCTGCTTCTGCTGAATCCATTAATCGTTCAATAACAGACATGATCCATCCTTTCAGTTTGAGTAGCCTGATGCTCCGCACATGGGCAAGCGAGGCGGGTCCTGGTGTCGAAGCCATGATTATGGTGTGGCTTGTCAGGTATTGAAACCCTGCCGCCTCGCAAAAAAATAAGCACCGAAAAGAGATGCCGGTATAACTGCACCAAAGGCTGGAATGTTGTACCAAAGGGGAAGTCCTTCAGCCATTAAGGCACCGATTATTATTCCGGCAGCACCAAACGCTAATGCATTCAAATAAGGGGCAGCCTTTGAAAGCTGCGCTGAAACAAAGCCTCCCAGAGCTTTGGATAATGTACCCAGGATCATTGCGCATACAAGGAATGGTGTGCTTAATGTAGTAGCAGTCATAGCATTTTTCATTTCACTCTCTGTCATGCCCGGTGAAAATGAAAATGTTCCATATATGAACGTAAGTACAATACTTATTACTATATCTACAACCAGGGTGAGTAATGTAGCTATAAAAACTGCTTGATACTAATACTTTGCATGGGTAACTCGGATGCTTAACGCCTGCAGTATTTGTAGACAAAACGCGCCAGTGGTTTGGCTGTCACATGCCTGTACTTGTTACATGTTGTATTGGACTTCACGCCAAATCTCATTGTTTTGGCAATATTCGTAAGCCTTATTAGCGTCTTTTATCTTCTTACTCGCTATGATGCTGAATGAAACTTCAAAAGCTTTAAGCTCTGATTCATTAAAGTGCCTTTGACTTTTGCCCCTTATCTCTTTGTTTTGTTTTAGTAGGCTTTCCATGGGTTTTTGTTTGTCTCCCATTTTTTCTTGTATTATTATAAAATCCAAGGCCAATTTATAGGTCACATCGAAAAACTTACAATTCGTTTCTATTTCAGCTTTATTTTTGCTATCTATTACGGCCTCATAGAGGTCGCAGCCTGACAAAAATGCCAAGGGCATTACAAAAATGTACTTCATAAAGTATTTATTTCTCACTATATGTAACATGTAACGCCCCCGCACATGGCGAGCGAAGCAAGTCCTAGTGGCGAAGCCACGATTATGGTGCTGCTTGTTATGAGTTGCCTCGCCCGATGTATTTATCATAATTCTTGATGTGATCATCGATGTTTTCGGTCAGCATTTTTCTATATTGCTCCACGAAGTATTCAATAGCGTCCTCTTTGTCACGCTTCAACTCCTCAACCGAACTAGTCGAAGCGGCAATTACAAATGAGTTGAACCTTGCAGCAGCATATAGAAAACTGGCACTCACTTTGGACCTCGAGATCGTATCGCAATACTCGTTTGCTAGATTAATTAGGCCATCAGCTCTATCCCAAAACCCATCATCGACATCGCGCTCACTCATTAAAATACTCTCTTTCCAAAATTCAGGTTGCTTGTAAATGTGCCATGAACCGATTTACTCATAAAGTCTCAATCAGCTGGCGTTTCAGTGCTCGGCTGGATTGATTTGTTATGAGTAGTTTCTAGTTCGAAATAAGCGTTGAATGCAACTGAATAAATGAAATAACCTACTATAGAAGACGTAACTACAGATACGACGCTAAATAAGGCTAAATTCAAAGGTAAGTGCAACAGTGCATAGTTAAATACTACTGGCACTGCCCAGAATGCAGTAAAAACACAAGTTGATTTTAGTAGCTGCCCCTGCATGTGTGATGAACTAGATGCAATCGCTTCAATTGGCCCTTCATTTTTATAAAGTATAAAGATTGGGGTGAAGATACTTAAAGCAAGGATTATTAATCCGGGTATAACTAGAAATAGAGTTGCAATAGATGATGCTAAAGCTATAAACATCGAAGCAAACCATAAAACAAAGATTTTTCCGCCAGAAAGAGATATCTCTATATTTCTACTTTTGAATAGACTAATAAAAGAATATAAGGCCAAAAATACAGTAACTATAGTTTCACCAAAATCGAGAAGAATGGAAATCCAGGTAGATTTATCTGTTTCCAGGTATGATCTTATGTTTGGGGTTGACACCAAAATAAGAATTGGCCACCAGGCTAATTTAAGGAAGGTTGCAAGGGTTTTCTTAAAATCCACCCAGCTATTTTTCAGTAAATCTTTAATCTTCATAATATTACTCATAACGCCTAGTATTTTCTGCGGTTTTGTAGCGAGGTGCGAGCGGAAAAACCGTCCAAACCACGCAGTGGTTTGTGCAGCATGCTTTGTTATGTGTTTTTTCGGATTTCATTTTTAACCTTTTTCCACTTTCTGTTTTCTCGAAGGGTTAGGTACTTTGAGATGAAATATCCTAATAATGAAGCAACTGGAATTAGTAACAGTAATACCAATACAGAAATGTAATTCCACTGCACCAGGCTAACACTATTATAAGTATCCAACCCTTCGTTATTCGCCACTTTATACAGCACTCGGGCTAAAAAACTAAAGTAGATGACAAGCAAGCTTGTATATATAACCCGTTTCGCTTGTTTACTCTTCATAAATAGGTTTCAATCACTTTTTACATATAACGCCGCGTTCACCGGCTCGTCCGGTGCAACGCTTTGTTAGAAACTTTCGTCATATTTGTATAGCTTAACTATTGATTCAAACACTTCAAACAGCTGGAGGACATCCTTATATTGCTGAATAGTAAACACATCCTCCGCTTTCGATTCCCGCAATGCCTTCCTAATAGAGTTTACTAATTCTGTAAAATCGGAAATCGACGTACCCACATCCATAAGATCGCCGGGGAATTTATTGAACATTGAATACCCTATACTTTCCGAATCAAAGCCTGCTACAAAATCACCAATATGATGATGCAAATTAAAGAAGGGAGCCATATAACCACAACCCATATACACACCGTATGTAGCTAAAATACCCGCACTGCTGTGATGAACGCATTCCTTTACCGAGTAACTTGCTTTATTAGACAGTTCACCTTTATTTATTCCTTCGAAAATTATTTTTGCGTGAGATAACGAGCGATCATACTCGTATTGAATTGCTTCCGGTTCAAATGCTTTCTGCACTAACCAAGGATGGGGGGGCTGAAGTGCAATTTCTTTCGAAAGTGATAGTAAATTTGAATAGTGAATCCTGTATACATTCATTTTCTTGACAAAAGAAATAATTTCTTCTGCTATTCTAGCGTCTTCCTTAGCTCTCTGTTCTTTCAGAAAGTTTCGTGGGTTAATGTTACCGTAGACGTCCATAATCAGATCAGGTATCAGTATTTCTTTTAAAAACCTATAGGACAAAAACTCAAATTTAACATCTAAAGGATCATGATCCATGATAATCGATATTCTCCTTTGAGGATTTCCATATTTTCTAACATATGCATCACCCCATAGTTGTATCTGGTTATCGGAATACTGCGATATTTCAATCTTGTATAATGCATTCGATATTGCCGTTCTAATATGAGAGGTTGTTAGCTGGGGCACCTGTCTTTTAAGCGACAAAAGTTCAGGTAGCGCTAAATCTAGAACCTCCACGCAAACATCTATAGGTATACCCATAGAAGTTAATGAGTTTATTAGTTTGGATGAAGAAAATCTTACATCTTGATTAAGCTTACCTGATCGCATCTTTTCCGGAAAATATTGAGAGATCTTCTCATCTATTTCCTGAATTTTATCGGCAATTAATTTTTTCAAAGAGTTGCCATTTGGAATCTGCGATATTTCATCATATTCAGATATTTTAGCTTCTAGATCGGACACTCTATCTTTTAGCCTGGTATTTTGTTTAATAAGATTTTTGTTACGGTTTTCTGAAAGTTTTCTTAGGTTTGCTCTAGACCCCTTTATCCACCCGTCAGCTGGAAACTTTTCTTTTAAGTCCTCCAATCCATGCCGTAACTCGCCGCACAACTCATCCTTATTTTCCCAGAATCCAGTCAATCCATTTTTAAGAATTAAAGCTCTAAAATTCTCTAATTTTTTTCTTTTATCATCCGTCTTCTCAAGACTTCCGCCATCAAGTTTGTCAATATTTTTATATAGAAGTGCTATTATCTTTTTCTTTTTTTGTATGGCGTATTCAAATTCACGCTGGGTATAGCTCTTTCCTCTAAATTCAGAGCCATACTTTCCTGCAACTATTAGAACGTAGTAATCACTCTCATCTATTACGCTGGTTATTACCTTCCATTGCGCCTCGCTTGTTGGTGGAAATAACTCCATACCAGCTGGGATGCAGCTCGCTTTTAAAATTGTATTCATTACATGCTTTCTAACATCAACAAGATCTTTATAGGTAGAGCTGACAAAAACTTGGTATTTTTTTCTCATAATCTTCCTTAGCAGGGCCTTTCCGTGTTTCTAACAGTTTATTTGTAAGCATGCTCATTTACACACCTTGCATGATGTTTAAGTTTGCACTCTAACTTATTGATAAAGTTTATAAAATCGTCTTTATTTTCTTTCTGGTCAGAATATAAACGCGCATGCGCGTTTTCACTCTGATGGATTCTTTACTCTTTGCGCGTTATCACTTTGTCTTAAAAGCCAGGCTCTTGTTTTTTCAGGTCATTTCCGAAGCCGGAAGAAGCAATCCGCGCATGCGTGTTTTCCCTGCAGAGTGAAAATGTGCACAATCTTGTGGAAGTCTTTCAATATACTGTTTGTGTATACAGGTGTTTTTCCTGCAGTACTTTCCGGCCGCGCAAGCGGTAATGGACGGCTTCTTATCCCGGGTACGCTACCGCCCATCCTTATAAGCGCAGGGCAGGAACAGCGCGGGCCTGATCATGGGATTTAAGCGGGGAGGAGAATCGTTTGACGATCCGTATACAGACGGTACAGCGGCATCCCTGCTTGGCTTCGAGAGTACTGAACTTCGGGGGACGATTCAATAATTGATAGAAGTGGTGATAGGCGACCGGGCCTGGGGGCGGCCA
The DNA here is from genome assembly GCA_030145845.1 of Pseudomonadota bacterium. Lineage (GTDB taxonomy): Bacteria > Pseudomonadota > Gammaproteobacteria > Pseudomonadales > Oceanobacteraceae > Venatoribacter. The sequence continues at coordinate 208,053 of JAIXHJ010000005.1, read as the reverse complement.
GAGCCCGAATGACGGCGGTAGCTCTGCCGGGCATTGCCCAGCTTAGAGGCCGCACGGCTTTGATGTCTGCCGTATCGGATCATCGCTGCGGCTGGCGCAGCCGTCTTACTGTTCCTGCTGGCGGTAAGCCAGCGGGCTGACGCCGGTCCAGCCTTTGAACGCGCGGGAAAAGGCACCGGGTTCGGCGAACCCCAGCTGGGCGGAAATATCGGCAATGCTGAGGTTCTGCCGGGTCAGCATCACCACCGCCTGATCACGGCGCAGATTATCTTTGATTTTCTGATACGAACTGCCTTCCGATTTCAGTTTGCGCGACAGCGTATACGAGGTGGTATGCAGCTGTTCTGCCACCCAGTCGAGATTGGGCAGGCGGTCGCTGGCGCCGCTTTCGAGCAGACGCCGTACCTGGGTGGTCATGCTGTCGTCTTCTTCACTCCAGACAATCAGGTCACGTGGGGAATTCAGAATAAATTCATCCAGTTCTGCGGCGGAACGTACCACCGGCATGGTCAGCAGGTTTTTGCTGAAAAACAGGCTGTTGCGCGCCTGGCTGAAATAGCAGCGGCAGGGGAACACAAAACGGTATTCATCAAAGTGGGCCGGCAGCGGGTGGGTGAAGGTGGCTTTGCTGAGCACAATTTTGCGGTCGATCAGCCAGCCGCTCAGCCGGTGCCACACCAGCAGCAGCCATTCCACCAGAAAGTTATCCGGGTCCAGCTGCGGTGAGCGGTGCTGCAGGCTGAGTTCCGCTTCCTCACCACGGGTGTCCAGGCGGATAACAATATCGTCAGAGAACAGCCGGTAGCAGCGGATACTTTCCTGCAGCAGCTGCTGCAGATTATCGGCATGCACCGCCAGTGAGCCCATCAGGTGAAAATGGCCAACCCGGCAGGGCTGCCGGGTGCGGCCCATAAATTCGTCGTCCAGACGTTTCCAGATCAGGCGGAACAGACGTACAAACTGGTCGGTGGGAATGCGCGCCAGCGGTTCACGGATCAGGCGCGGATCAATATTTTTACTGCGCAGTAAGGCCGAACTGTCGCCCTGATTCTGCTCCAGCCCATACAGGGCGGCACGGGCATAATGCGATGAAAATGTCAGGTTTTTCATAGTCTGTTTTCTGCCCTGTTGCGTGCAGTCTGGCGTGCAAAAATTGTCAAGTTATCTGCTGAATCCTGTCATTCTGTTCTGCTTCCGCGCTGCTTTAGCATGGACTCATTCAATAAGAAAATAACCACGATTCAAAAACAAGAACAAGAAGGTAATCCAGAATGCAAACAACACGTTATGACGCTTTCGTCAAAGATTTCTCGGTTGATGCCGTTACCCGGATGCTGCAGGGCAGTGCGGATGAGGGGCTGAATGTGTGCACAGAAATCTGTGACCGCCACGCTCACGACCCGGATAAAGTCGCTCTGCGCTATCAGCGTATTGACGGCTCGTGTGGTGAAATGACATTCGCTGAGCTGCAGCGTCAGGCCGCCCGGTTCGCCGGTTTTCTGCAGTCACAGGGGATTGGCCCCGGTGACCGCGTTGCCTGTCTGCTGCCACGCACACCGGAACTGCTGATCTGTGTGCTGGGAACGCTGCGCGCAGGGGCCGTTTATCAGCCGCTGTTCACCGCCTTCGGCTCCGGCGCCATTGACTACCGCCTACAGCAGGCCGGCACCCGCCTGCTGGTAACCAATGAAGAACAGTGGCCGAAACTGGCGGAGATTGCGCAACTGCCGCCGGTGGTGCTGGTGAGCGACAGCGGGCGCCTCAGCACTGAGGCAGATTTTGTCTTTGATCAGGTGCTGGCCGGGCAGCCGGATGAGCATGAAGCGGTGCTGATCGGCGCCGATGATCCTATTCTGCAGATGTTCACCTCCGGCACCACGGGTAAGGCCAAAGGGCTGGAAGTGCCGGCGCGGGCACTGCCGGCATTCTGGATGTATATGAAATACGCGGTGGGCGTGCGCGACGACGATAATTTCTGGAATGTGGCGGACCCGGGCTGGGCCTATGGTCTGTATTACGGCATTGTCGGACCACTGTTGCTGGGCTGCACCATTCATTACAACGAAGCCGGTTTTACTGCTGAAAATACCTTTGAATTCCTGCGCCATTACGGCATTACCAATCTGGCAGCCGCACCGACGGCTTACCGTCTGCTGATGGCCAATGAGCATCTGCTGGACGACTATCCGGATATTCAGCTGCGGGTTGCCAGCAGTGCCGGCGAGCCGCTGAATCCGGAAGTGGTTAACTGGGCGCAGCGTAAACTGAACTGCCGCGTCTGCGATCAGTACGGGCAGACCGAAACCGGTATGACGTCAGCGAATTTCCACGAATTTGAACACACCCGCCGCGATGCCAGTATGGGCTATCAGATTCCGGGTTACCGGCTGGTGGCACTGAAACCGGACGGCGAAGAAGCGGCGGCCGGTGAAAGTGGTGAACTGGCTGTGGATATGGAAAACTCGCCGTTATTTTTCTTCCGCGGTTATATGGGCGATGCCAGAAAGCCGTTTCAGGGCAGATATTATCTCACCGGCGATGTGGTGATCAGTCATGGCGATGGCTCGCACTCTTATACCGGCCGTGATGACGACATTATTGCGTCCGCCGGTTACCGCATCGGGCCGGCAGAAGTGGAAAGTTCGCTGCTCGAGCATCCGGCGGTGCTGGAAAGTGCGGTGGTGGGTAAACCGGATGAAAAACGTGGCACGATTGTGAAGGCCTTTGTGGTTGTGCGCCCGGAATACTTTACCGACCAGACCCTGGTGGATGAGCTGCAGCAGCATGTGCGCATGAATCTGTCGACGCATTCTTATCCGCGCGAAATTGCGTTTGTCAGCGAATTGCCGAAAACCTCCAGCGGTAAAATTCAGCGCTTCCTGCTGCGTCAGCAGGCAGCGGCCGAAGCGGCGGTTCCGGTTGTCTGATACGGACAGGCGGACGCCGGCATCAGTGAAAATCGCGTGAGCTTTTTTTCAGGCCACGGAATAAATGGCTTAAATCCAGCAGGCGGTAAGCAATCACGTGGGTAATGCCGGAGGCGGCGTCTTTTTCGATACGGCCATAGGCCTGCAGGATGTGCGCCTGCGTCAGGGTTTTTAACTGGCGTTCGGCGGTGGCCAGCCACACCACCAGATTCACACTGCCGGTTTCGTCTTCCAGTGTGACAAAGGTAACCCCGGCCGCGGTGCCGGGGCGCTGGCGGCAGGTCACCAGCCCGGCGACAAATCCTTCACTGTTATGGGGCTGCTGCTGCAGGCCGGCGGCAGTCAGGCTGTTGCCCAGCTGACCCTGTTCGCGCAGCAGAGCCATGGGGTGGCGTCCCAGTGTCAGCCCCAGGCTGTGAAAATCCTCCACTAAATTGTCCGTTTCATCCGGCTGATTCAGCAGGGGCAGATGATGGTGCTGGCGGTCCTCACGGCTCAGCGCGGCACTGAGCAGATCCTGCTGCAGCGGTTCGCTGACGGCCCAGCGGGCCTGATAACGGTCTGCCGCCAGATCGCCGAAGGCATTGGCCGACGCCAGTGCGGTACTGTCGCGCTGGCTGAGTGCGGCCCGCAGACGGCAATCGGCGATGCTGAGAAACGGGCTGCGTTCCCTGGCGGCCAGCAGGCGTTGGGCGGCGTCTTCGGTCAGGCCTTTCACCAGCCGCAGTCCCAGCCGTAAGGTCGGCTGATTCTGGCCGGGCTCTGCCTGATGCTGCCAGTCGCTGTGACGGATATCCACCGGCAGTACCCTGACGCCATGCGCGCGGGCGTCATTGATTAATTGTGCCGGACTGTAAAAACCCATCGGCTGGCTGTTGAGCAGGGCAGCGCAGAACAGTGCCGGGTGATGACACTTCAGCCAGGCACTGACATACACCAGCAGGGCAAAACTGGCGGCGTGGGACTCCGGAAAACCGTACTCGCCGAAGCCCTGTAACTGCCGCAGCAGCCGCTGAATATAATCCGGGGAAAATCCGTTGCGCAGCATGTTGTCCTGTAGCCGTTGCTGCAGCTTGTGCATATGACCTTTCTTGCGCCAGCTGGCCATGGAGCGGCGCAGTAAATCGGCTTCGGCGGCGCTGAAGTCGGCTGCCACCATGGCAAAGGCAATCACCTGTTCCTGAAATAACGGTACACCTAAGGTGCGCTCCAGCACTGGTTTCAGTGCATCCAGCGGATAATCCGCTGCTTCTTCGCCGTTACGGCGTTTTAAATACGGGTGCACCATATCGCCGTGAATCGGTCCGGGGCGGACGATGGACACTTCCACCACCAGATCGTAATAATTTTCCGGTTTTAAACGCGGCAGCATGTTCATCTGTGCCCGGCTTTCGACCTGAAAAACGCCGATGGTGTCAGCCCGCTGCAGCATGGCATAGGTCGCCTGGTCTGCACGCGGAATATCCGCCATGGTGATATTCAGTGGCTGCAGGCAGCGGCGGATGGCCGACAGCATGCCCAGACTGAGAATATCCACCTTCATTAAACCAAGACTTTCCAGATCTTCCTTATCCCACTGAATAACCGTCCGTCCGGCCATGGCGGCATTTTCGACCGGCACCAGATCAGTCAGCCGCTCACGGGCAATGACAAAGCCACCGACATGCTGCGATAAATGGCGTGGAAAACGCAGCAGTTCGCTGACCAGTTGTTTCAGCCGCTGCAGCTGAGCGGCACTGGCAAGCCGTTGCCCGAGCAGTTCATCCAGCCAGTTTTCTTTTTTATAGCGGTAACCGAAGTTGGCCAGCACGGGTTCCAGTGCCAGTAAATCCAGCCCCAGTGCGCGGGCCACATCGCGCAGGGCACTTTTCGGCCGGTAGCTGATGACGGTCGCTGCCAGGGCGGCACGGTCGCGGCCGTATTTCTGATAAATATACTGAATGACTTCTTCACGCCGTTGGCTTTCAAAGTCGACATCAATATCCGGCGGTTCATGGCGTTCGGCGGAAATAAAGCGTTCAAATAACAGGCTGACTTCCTGTGGATTTACTGCAGTGATGCCAAGGCAATAACAGACGACTGAGTTCGCGGCGGAGCCACGTCCCTGACATAAAATTCCCTGTGAGCGGGCAAAGCGGACGATGTCGTTAATGGTGAGAAAATAATGTTCGTATTCTTTCAGCCGGATCAGGCGCAGTTCTTTGTCGATGGTCTGCTGTATCTGCTGGTCAATACCCTGCGGGAAACGCCGGCGTACCCCTTCTTCAACCAGACGGCGTAACCAGGCGGCGGCCTCTTCTCCGGGCGGCAGGGTGTCGGTGGGGTAGGTGTAACGGATTTCTGCCAGCGAAAAATGGCAGCGCCGGGCAATGCCGGTGGTGCTCTGCAATAACTCCGCGGCATACAGATGCTGCAGTTTTCTGGCGGAGCGCAGATGGCGTTCATTATTGGCAAATAACTGCGGCCGGGCCTGTTCGATGCTGCAGTTCAGGCGGATGGCTGTCACGCAGTCCTGCAGCGGCTGGCGTTGCGGCTGATGCATATGCACCTGACTGGCACAGGTCAGCGGTATCTGCCAGCGGGCCGCGGCATCCGGCATCTGCTCGTAGCGCCAGTGGTCGTCACCATCGAGCATACGTTCTGCTAATAACCATAAACGCTGCGGAAACCATTGTTTTAAGGTAACGGCTAAGGCCTGCATCTCTTCGTTCACTGCCGCTTGCTGCGGCTGCCATAACAGCAGGCAGTGCGTCAGCGACTGCAGCTGCTTCACTTCAAAGGCATAGTGGCCTTTGTCTGCTGCGCGCCGGCAGTCGGTAATTAAGCGGCATAATTCACGGTAGGCGGTCTGGTCCGGCACCAGCACCACAAATAACTGACCGGCACAGCGGAATTCACTGCCGGTGATCAGGCGGAAATCCGTCAGCTGCTGCGTTAATTCTTCATTATTCTCCGCTTCCTGTTGCAGGTCGCACAGCGCCTGATAAGCCCGCACAACACCGGCCAGTGAGCATTCATCGGTGATGGCCAGCGCGCTGTAATTCAGTTCAACGGCGCGGCGTACCAGTTCTTCCGGGTGGGACGCACCGCGCAGAAAGGTAAAGTTACTGACGCAGTGCAGTTCGGCATAGCGGAACGTGTTGCTCATCAGGAAAAGAGCCCGTGAATAAACCAGCCCTGCGGTGCGTGAAAAACCCACAGCAGGCGCCGGCCGCTGAGCACGACGTAATAATCGCGCCGTACCGGCTGTTCATCCCACCAGCCGCTGCAGATGCGCTCCGGCCCACTGACCACCTGCTGCGGTGGCGGGCAGGGCTGCGGTTGGGCCAGTAACCACAGTGGCCGCTGCGCCATGTCAGTACGCTGCTGCGACGGCAGGCTCGTCTGAGCCTGTTGTATGTCCAGCCGGGCTGACTGCTCCGGGCGCGGGTCGGGGATGGCCGACAGGCGCAGCAGCTGCTGTGGCTGCAGCCGGGTACCGAGACGGTTGAGCAGCTGGTGGTGATCATCGCCAGCGGCGGACGGGGGTGAGGCCAGCAGGGTGTGCTGCTTTTCCCCGCGGCTGACAAATTCTTCTACCGTCAGCGTCAGTGTCTGTACCGGCGCCGGCAGCCGCTGCTGTTCGAGAAAATGACGGCACAGGAACACCAGCTCCGGCTGGCGGTATTCTCCGTGGGCAAAGCGTATCTGCCATTCACTGTCCGGCCGCCGGCGGTGGCTCAGAGTCAGTTGCAGCAGCCGGGTACTGAGCTGACGGCGTTGCAGAAAATCGCTCAGCCGGCCGAGCAGACGCTGCAGCGGAAACAGCAGGCCATTGGCGTGTTCCACTTCGTGGATAAACTGTGCCCGCTGGACAAACGTCAGCGGTGCTTCAAAGGCTGGCAATGGGTGGGCCTGATGGCCACACAGACGGCTGAGGTCGCGTTGCAGGGACAGGCCGCAGCGGCTGGCCAGCCCGCTCTGCGGCAGACGCAGAATATCTGCCAGGGTACGGACGCCGAGCCGTTGCAGGGTCAGAACCTGCTCATCATCCAGCAGTCGCCCCTGCTGCAGCTGGGCCAGCGACAGCGGCTGCAGATCATGCTGGTCACTGCCGGGTGGCAGGCCGCAGCAGGCGCGTAAGCGCGCGGCCAGCGGCGTAGCGCCGGCGCCGCTGAGCATGACCGGGCCTTCGGTACCGGCGCTCTGCTGCAGACGTTGCTGTAACGGCTCCCAGCCGCCGAACAGACGCAGCATGCTGGCGATTTCCAGCCACAGCCCCTGCGGCGGATCAGGGCTGACAAAGGCACTGAATTGCCCGGCCCACAGGGCTCTGGCCTGCAGCAGACGGTGCAGCTGGTGCGGGTCCGTGCGCACGGCCTGCAGTTCCGGGCACAGACAGAGGGCGGCGGACAGCGGCATATCGGCTTCGACCCCGGCCTGGTGCGCGGCGGCATTGCACTGACTGATGTGCTGGCTGTTGCCGGCCGGCAACAGCGCCAGCGGGCGTGCAGCATCATGCGCTGCATCGGCCATCAGGTTGTGCAGGTAAAGGTCGGGGAATAACAGATACAGCCAGCGCAGGGTCACACGGCCTCCGTTACTGCAGAGGGCTGGCCGGCAGTGGCAGGGAGAACGGCTGGCCCGGCCACAGTCCCCGGCGTTTGTAGCACTCAATCTGCAGGGTGCCGGCATCGCGGCGCTGCACACCGAGGCGCACAGCGGCCGGCGAGCCGGATGGGTCGAACGGCAGCTGCGGCCACAGCCAGCACAGACTGTGGTGATGGCTGGCCGCCAGCTGCAGGCGGCGGATATGGGGTTTGTTCAGTGTTGCCGGCCAGCCCAGTACGGCACTGCAGTGACCGCTTTTCAGCCCTTCTTCCAGACTCCACAGTGCCTGTTTTTCATCCTTCGGGTGCACCAGCAGAATGCGGCTGATATCAACCCCGGCGGCGAGCAGGGCAGAGGGCTGTGGCAGCAGACGCTGGCGCTGGAATGACGGACTGCCGACCCAAAGAATCCAGCGTGGCTGCTGACTCAGTTGTGCCAGGGCCGGCACAATCAGGCTGATTTCCGCGCTGCCGCTGGCGGCGTAGATTTCACACACCTGACCGGGCTGCCAGCCGCCGCCGGGTAACTGCCGGTCGAGGGCGGCAAAGCCACTGCTGAGCGGCCGCTCAGGCAGACTGTCACGGCTGTTGTGGCGTGCCTGCCAGACTTTGCCGCTGCCGATGATCTGTTGCAGAGAAGGCATACCCCACTACCTCTTTAATGCTGTTTTTAAATACAGTACTGTATATCTATCCAGTATTCAATGCCGGGTGATGCTGGGACAATAGCAGCAACTTTTACCGACAGGTCTGTTATGAAACGGATTACCGCCTGGCTGCTGGGCAGCACACTGATCACCGGCGCCGCAGGGGCCACGGCCTGGCCGGTGGGTTATGGCGAGGTGATACTGGGTGGCACACTGCTGACCCTGAATCAGCCGGATGAGGAAATGGAAGACCGTAACAAGGCCATGACCACCGAGACGATGCGCGCCGCCGGTGGCATCGAATGGCTGCCCGGCCTGAGCACCGGCTTCTCCATGTGGCTGTGGGGAGACAAGGTGGTGAACACGGAGAGTGCGGAACAGCAGATGGATGGCATCAGCACCGGGGTGGATGTGCGTCTGCGCCTGCCGCTGGGCAATGGCAGCGGCCCTTATGTCAGCTATGGCCGCCAGTGCTGGCAGGTGGTGATTACCGGACTGGAAAACCGCTGGTCAGAAAACAGCTGCTCGGTGGTGAAGAGTGCGGGTATTGCGTTTGGCACTGGCCAGCGCAGCCAGTATCCGGGGGCAGCCATGGTACTGGAATACAGCCGCATGGATTTTAACGAAGTGGAAGCCGGCAGCCTGATGGTCGGTTTACGGATGAATTTTTAGAGCAGAATGATGACGGAATTTCCCCTGACATACTGGATACTGGCTACGCTGGCCGCGGCGGCGGTCAGTGCTGTTACCGGCTGGAAAGTACAGCACGCACGGCAGCAGAAAATACAGCAGGCGCTGCAACAGGAACTGGAGCAGGCACAGCAGCAGCTGGCCACGGCTGAACAGCAGCTGCAGACGGTGCAGCAGGACGGGCAGCGGCTGCAGACCGAAGTGGCACAGCATCAGATTGAACAGACGCGCTGGCAGGAGCGGGCGGAATCGCTGCAGCAGCAACAGCGCCGGCTGGAACAGCAGTACGATGAGCTGCAGCAGCAGAGCCGGGAATTACAGCAGGAATTAACCGGCATACAGCGCCAGCTGGCGACCGAAAAAGAAGCCCGCAGTCAGGAACAGCGCAGCGCAGAAGAAAAGTTGCAGCTGCTGGAGCAGAGTAAGGAACAGATGCTGAAAGAATTTGAGCATCTGTCGCATAAAATCTTTGAAGAGAAAAACCGTCAGTTCAGTGAACAGAGCCAGAAAGGACTGGACTCGCTGCTGAGCCCGTTCAAGGATCAGCTTGAAGGCCTGCGTAAAAAGGTCGACGACGTGTACGTGGCCGACGCCAAAGACCGTACCGAACTGAAAACCCAGATTGAAAGTCTGCATAAACTGAACCAGCAGATCACAGCCGAGGCCCATGCGCTGACCACGGCGCTGCGTGGCGAGAAAAAAATGCAGGGTAACTGGGGCGAAATGGTACTGGAAACGGTCCTCGACCGCTCCGGCCTGCGTAAAGGCGAAGAATATGTGCGTGAGCAGGTACGTCAGGATGATGGCGGCCGAAGCTACCGCCCGGATGTGATTATCAATCTGCCGGAAGGCAAACATATTGTGATTGATGCCAAGGTCTCTCTGAACGCCTATACCGATTACGTTAACGCCGACGATGACGGGCAGCGCGAAGCGGCGGCGAAACGGCACACCGATGCCGTGCGCCATCATATCCGCAGTCTGAGTGAAAAAGCCTATCAGCAGCTGGAAGGTCTGAATTCGCCGGATTTTGTCTTCCTGTTTATGCCGGTGGAGCCGGCCTTTATGCTGGCCTTTCAGCAGGACGAAGCCCTGTTTACGGAAGCGTTTGAAAAACGCATCGTGGTGGTGACGCCGACCACCCTGCTGGCGACGCTGCGTACCGTGGCCAGCATCTGGGCGATTGAACGGCGTAACCGCAGTACCGAAAAACTGGCTGAGCAGGCCGGCAAGGTATACGACAAACTGGTGCTGGTGGTTGAGAGATTTGAGAAGGTCGGCACACAGCTGAATACCGTGCAGAAAAGTTATGACGAAGCCTGGAACTCAATGAAAACCGGCCGTGGTAACCTGCTCAGTCAGGCCGATAATTTCCGTAAGCTGGGCGTTCGGGCGAAAAAAGAACTGGCGAAAACCCTGGTTGAAGATGCCAACGCCGAAGCAGATTTGTTTGACAATATTGAACAGCAGACTCTGTTGTCGGCCGACGACTGAGCCGTTCCCGCCTGTGATCCACTGCCCGGTAGCCACACCGGCAGTGGATATTATTTAATTGATATTTCTATCTTTAAATTGTAAAAAAGATATTTTTATTCGGGAAACAGCAAAGTGTTTTTCCTGTTCCGCTGGTTTTGCGGATATAGTCTGAAGAAAGTGGACGCAGATCCACTGCGAAGACTGAATGGAAAACATAATTATGAATCCGGATCTCACCGACTGGCTGCTGATCATTCTCATCAGCGCGACCCTGATACTTCTCTACCTGTTGTTTAAGCAACGGCACACCGGCCGGATAATCAGTTCCCTGTCATTAAATAAAACCACGCCAGAGCCCAGTGAGTATCCGGCAGTGTTTGGTGCCGGGGAGACTTTATACAATAAACACTTATTCAGAATGATTTACGATAAAGCCCCGCTGGGCATCGGGGTGGCGGCACCGGATGGCCGGGTGGTGATGGTGAATCCGGTATTCACCCGAATTCTGGGTTACCGCGAAGAAGATATTGTCGGACGATCATTTACTGAGCTGACGTATTCGGAAGATATTGCTGAGACACTGCAGGAACTGCAGCGTATCCAGTCGGGTGCTGAAGACAGTTACCAGATGGAAAAACGTTATCTGCACCGCGACGGCCATATTATCTGGGTGCAGGTGAATGCCGTGATGGTGCGCACAGCCAACGGCGAGCCCTGGTGCATTATTGCTCAGGTACTGGATATTTCGGCGCATAAACAGGCCGTGCAGCAGCTCAGTCGCTGGGAAAATATTTTCAGCTGTACCGGGGTCGGTATGGTGGTCAGCTATGACGGCCGGACGCTGGATCTGGTCAATCCATCCTATGCCGCCCTGCACGGTTACGGCGTGGAAGAACTGAGCGGAAAAGCCACAGAGTTAGTGATTGCGCCGGGAGAGCTGCAGAAAGTCGCGAAAATGATCCGCGAGGCCGATGCCAGCGGCCACTGTATTTATGAGTCCGTTGACCGGCGTAAGGACGGCAGTACCTTTCCTGTACTGGTGGATATTACCGTCGTTTACCGGGATGACGGCAGTGTGCACTACCGTATTGCCAGCATCCACGACATCAGCGAACGTAAAAAAACGGAAGATATTATCCGCTCCAGTGAGGCCCGGCTGCGCGAGGCAGAGCGGCTGGCGCACCTGGGCAGCTGGGAATGGCTGGCCGACACCAATGAGCAGATCTGGTCGGAAGAAACCTTCCGTATTTTCGGTATTGATCCCGGCCATGAGCAGGCCGGCTATGAACGTTTTATGAGTCTGCTGGATGCCACCGACCAGCTGAAACTGAAAACTGCCGCCGATAAATCACTCAACGAGGGCGTGCCTTATCACGTTGAATTCCGTGTCAACCGGCCTGATGGCGGGGTGCGGGAAGTGGTGTCCCAGGCCCGGCTGTATACCGGCCCGGACGGCCGGGTGCACCGAATGGTGGGCACCAATCTGGATGTGACGGAAAGCCGCCGCGCACAGCGACGGTTGTGGGAAAGCCAGATGCGCCTGCACGCGCTGATGAGCAATATTCCCGGGGTGGTGTTCCAGGCCATAACGGCGGATGGTGGGCAGACGTTCGCGTTTATTTATCTGAATGACCGCGCCGAACAGCTGTTCGGCATCCGGGCTGAGGTGTATCTCGACGATATTTCCCGGCTGAACAGCAGTATCGCGGCGGCTGACCGTGCGGCGTTTGAACACAGCCGGCTGCGCTCGGCGGCAGAGAAAAAAGTCTGGGACTGGGAAGGCCGCATCGTGCTGGCGTCGGGCGAAGAAAAATGGATTAACCTGCGCGCCATGCCGCGCAATGATAACGACCGTCTGATCTGGGACGGGGTTATGCTGAATATTACCAATAACAAACGCGCCGAGAATGACCTCTATCTGTCGCAGCAGTTACTGCGTGAACTGGCCTCAGAAATGGAAACCGTGCGCGAAAATGAACGCAAACATATTGCCCGTGAAGTACACGATGAACTGGGGCAGTTGCTGACAGCGCTGCGCATGGATGTGGCGCTGCTGGCCATGCGCTTCCCGCATATGCCAACGGATTTTTATCGCAGTACGGACGATATGAAAGGGCTGGTTGACCAGGCAATTCATGCGGTACGCAGTGTGGCTTCAGACCTGCGTCCGGCGGCACTGGATATGGGATTGCAGGAAGCACTGGAATGGCAGCTGGCAGAATTTTCCCGCCGCACGGGGATTCAGACCCGGCTGCGCGGTTGCGTTGGCAGCTCTGATCTGGAAGAGCAACGGGCCGTCGCGGTTTTCCGTATTATTCAGGAATCGCTCACTAATATCGGACGGTACGCCCGGGCCAGCCGGGTTGATATCAGCGTCAGTGAAACGGATGGTATGCTGCAGATCAGTGTGTGCGATGACGGCATCGGATTTAATCCACACAAAGAAAATAAAGAGAAAAAAAGTTACGGTTTACTGGGAATGCAGGAACGGGTTCTGGCGTTGGGTGGTAAACTGTTAATCAGCAGTGCGGAAGGCAGGGGCACAGATATTCTGTTAACCGTGCCTCTGAATGGTAACCGTGTGGCAGAATTATATGATCCAGGTATTAATAGCAGATGACCACGCCATTGTGCGTGGTGGTATCCGACAGATCCTCTCCCTGTCCGGGGATATCAGCGTGGTTGCGGAGGCAACCGATGGCAGCGAGGTGATGGCAGTTCTGCGTCAGCAGAGCTGTGACCTGTTACTGATGGATATGACCATGCCCGGCATCTGTGGCATTGATCTGATCAGCCGCATCCGTTCGCACTGGCCGGAATTACCGGTACTGGTGCTGAGCATGCACAATGAAGCGCAGATTGCGACCCGTGCCCTGCGCAGTGGGGCCAGCGGTTACATCACCAAAGACAGTGACCCGGAAAAATTACTGCAGGCGATACGCAAGGTGGCGGGTGGTGGCCGTTATATTGACCCGGTGCTGGCAGAGCAGATTATTTTTAATAATTCTGACAATGAGCGCTCACCCCATACCCTGTTATCCGACCGTGAATTCGAAATATTTAATCTGCTGGTGGCCGGGCTGGGGGTTAATGACATTGCTGAACGGCTGGTAATCAGTAATAAAACCGTCAGCACGCATAAAACACGGATGATGAAAAAAATGCAGGCCGGCAGCGTTGCAGACCTGGTGCGTTATGCGGTGGAACATCACCTTATTCCCTGACAATTTTATTAACTATGTAAGATTAATCCTACACGCCTTTTACCTTGTCTTACCCTGAAACCATATTTTTCTGATGAGCGTTATACGTGTCCTTTGCCATGCTTGGTGCAGGTCAGGGGCATTTTTTGGCGTGTTATGACATGTTAACGCGCGCCGGATCAGCTGCCTGAAAGTGAGAATTTTAAGGACTTGCTGAGATAATGGCTGAGAATCGGAAGACAACCGGCGTGCTCCGCTATGGCAGTACGCTGCTGTTAATCATTGCGGTGATTATTATGTGGGCCACTGATCAGGCGGCGGCAGAAACCGTGGCCGCGCTGGTTATTGTGGCGTTGGCTGTGTTTTCCCTGCGTCAGGGCGGTGCGTCTCAGTCGGCGGCTGTGCCTGCTGAAACCGTCATCGACGCTGTCAGCCCGGCTGCAGAAGAGGATGGCCGCGTGCGCGCCTTGTGCTGTGAGGCGTTACCGGTATGGTCGACCCATATCGAAATGGCGCGCAGCCAGACCGAAGAAGAAATTCAGAATCTTGCCAACCGTTTCTCGGCACTAGTACAGCATATCCAGAACAGCATCAGCCGCAAAGGCACTGCCCGTCGTGGTGATGGCAGCGGCGAAACCGATATCCTGTCGCTGCTGCAGGAAAGCAGCGATGGTCTGCAGAATATCATTCATTCCTTCCGTCATTCCCTTGATCTGAAAGTCAACCTGCTGGATGAAATCAAGGTACTTGCCGATTTTACCGAAGAGCTGAAAAGCATGGCCGATGATGTCGGCAATGTGGCGGATCAGACCAATCTGCTGGCGCTGAATGCGGCCATTGAAGCGGCCCGTGCCGGTGAGGCCGGACGGGGATTTGCGGTGGTTGCGGATGAGGTCCGCAAACTCTCCACCATGTCTGGTGAAACCGGTAAACGCATGCGCGAAAAAGTGGAATCGGTGAATGCCGCGATCCAGAAAACCCTGTCCGCATCCAGTTCCTATGCCGAAGAAGACACCGAAATGGTGAAACAGTCTGAACAGGTGATTCAGGAATTCCTGCAACGTTTCCGTGCCGGTGCGGCGGATATGTCGGAAGCCTACAACGCCTTGCAGGAAGACAGCCGCCTGATCAGTGATGAAATTTCTGAGGTGCTGGTGTCGCTGCAGTTTCAGGACCGTACCAGCCAGGTACTGGCACACGTGCGCAGTAATCAGCAGGCGCTGCTGGCCATGCTGGCAGACAGCAGTGTGACGGAATTACCGGACCCGCAGCAGTGGCTGCTGGAGATGGAATCCGGCTACACCATGGAAGAACAGAAACAGCAGGCCAGTGACGGCAAGGCGGAAGAGCAAGAGATTACGTTTTTTTAAGAGGTTACAGAAATGGCAAAAACAGTCATGGTTGTCGATGATTCAGCATCCCTGCGTCAGGTCGTGGCCATTGCCCTGCGCGGCGCCGGTTATGAAGTGCTGGAAGCCTGTGATGGTAAGGATGCATTAAGCAAACTGAGCGGGCAGAAAATTCATCTGATTATCAGCGACGTCAATATGCCGAATATGGACGGCATTACCTTTGTCCGTGAGCTGAAAAAGAACCCTGCCTACAAGTTTACGCCGGTCATTATGCTGACCACCGAAAGTCAGGAGCAGAAGAAAAAAGAAGGTCAGGCTGCCGGTGCCCGTGCCTGGGTGGTCAAGCCTTTCCAGCCTGCTCAGATGCTGTCCGCAGTATCCAAACTGATTATGCCATGAGGTAACGGTGATGCAGATTAACGTAACGTCCGCCGATGACAGCTGCGCCATTGCCCTGGAAGGGGATATGACAATTTACACCGCCATGCAGTGCAAAGAAGAAATGCTGGCGCCGCTGCAGGATTGCCAGACGGTGGCTGTGGATCTTTCCGGTGTGTTCGAAATGGACACCTCCGGTCTGCAGATTCTGGCGCTGTTTCTGAAAGAAACGGACGAGCGCAATATCCGCGTGCGTTTTTCTGCCGTCAGTGATGCCGTGCAGGAGTTTCTCAGCTTCTGTGGCCTGAGCAATATTCTGGGTACCGCGGAAGCCGGTACCGGGGTCCATTAAGGAGACGCTTTATGGATATGGATGATGCGCTGCAGACCTTTATCGCTGAAGGCAGGGAACTGCTGGAAGATATGGAGGCCGCGCTGCTGGGTATTGAACACGATCCGGAAAATCCCGAGACCGTCAATGCCATATTCCGTGCGGCCCATACCATCAAAGGTTCTGCCGGTCTGTTCGGGCTGGATTACCTGGTGTCGTTTACCCACGTGGTGGAAAGTGTGCTGGATCAGGTGCGTGCCGGCGAGCTGGCGGTATCAACCGATCTGGTTGCTGTGTTACTGACCAGCTGTGATCATCTGTCCGACCTGCTGTCGTGGGTGTCCACCGGCGAAGAGAACCTGAACGATGATATGCAGCGCAAGAGCGCATCCATTGAACAGCGCCTGAGTACCTATCTCAGCGGCAGTTCTGTTGCCGCTGACGTGGTGGAGAGCAGTGCGCAGGAAGCTGACGCTGCTGCTGCGGAAGAAAACGATGTCTGCGCAGCGCAGGACGCGGCGGTATCGGATCAGGATTTATGGCATCTGTCGTTACGCTTCGGTCACGATGTGCTGCGTCACGGCATGGACCCGGTGTCCTTTATCCGCTATCTGGCGACGCTGGGTACGATTCATCATATCGAGACGCTGTGGGACGAACTGCCGGCGGCCGATAAAATGGACCCGGAGTCCTGTTATACCGGTTTTGAAATCAGCTTCATCAGTGATGAAAGCAAAGAAACCATTGAAAACGTTTTCGAATTTGTGCGCGAAGAAAGCAGCATCCGTATTTTTACCCCGGACAGCCGCCGTGAAGAATATATCCGTCTGATTCAGGAGCTGCCTGAAGAAGATATGAAGATCGGTGAAATTCTCGTCCGCTGCGGCACGCTGACCCGGTGTGAACTGGAAGCGGCGCTGAGTTCGCAGCAGCAGAGCGATGAATCACTGAAGCCGATCGGTGAATATCTGCTTGAAGAAAAAGCCGTGCAGCCGGAAGTGATGAGCGCGGCGCTGAATAAACAGAAAAGCGTTAAGGACGCGCGTCCACCGGAAGCATCGCTGATCCGTGTCGATGCGGAAAAACTGGATACGCTGATTAATCTGGTCGGTGAGCTGATTATTGCCGGTGCCGGCACCAATATGATCGCTCAGCGTTCCGGTATGCCGGATCTGATGGAAGCCACGGAAACCTTATCGCGGCTGGTCGAAGAAGTGCGCGACTCGGCACTGAACCTGCGCATGGTACAGATCGGTGCCACTTTCAACCGATTCCAGCGTGTGGTGCGTGACGTCAGCCAGGAACTGGGCAAGGACATTGTCCTGAAAATCAGTGGCGGCGAAACCGAGCTGGATAAGACCGTGGTGGAAAAAATTGCCGATCCGCTGACCCACCTGGTGCGCAATGCCATGGATCACGGCATTGAGGCCGCCGATATCCGTGAAGCCAAGGGTAAGCCGGCGCAGGGTAATCTGAAGCTGAACGCTTACCACGATGCCGGCAGTATCGTCATTGAAGTTTCCGACGATGGCGGCGGTCTGAGCAAAGAAAAAATTCTCAGCAAAGCCATCGATCGCGGTCTTATCAGCGATGGTTCGGGCATGGCTGATAAAGAAATCTTTAACCTGATTTTTGAGGCCGGTTTTTCCACCGCCGATCAGATCAGTAACCTGTCCGGCCGGGGTGTAGGGATGGACGTGGTGCGGCGTAATATCGAAGCACTGCGCGGCACCGTGGAACTCGACAGTGAGCCGGGCAAGGGCACTACGGTTAAAATCCGTCTGCCGCTGACGCTGGCCATTATCGATGGTTTTCTGGTCGGTGTCGGTAACTCCGGTTACGTCATTCCGCTGGATATGGTGGTGGAATGCGTGGAATACGGCGCCTGGAAAGAATCCGGCAGCAACAGCAGCTGTCTGAATCTGCGTGGCGAAGTTTTACCTTATATCCGTCTGGGTGACTATTTTGATGAAGCATCATCCGGGCAGCGCAGGGAACGTGAAAGTGTGGTGGTGGTGCGTTATGGCGAGCACAAAGTCGGTCTGGTGGTTGACCGTCTGATGGGCGAGTTCCAGACCGTGATCAAACCGCTGGGACGGATGTTCAGCCGGATCAGCGGAATCAGTGGTTTTACCATTCTGGGCAGTGGTGAAGTGGTGCTGATTCTGGATGTTCCCGGGCTGGTCCAGGAAGCCGAAAGCTATTTTTCGGAACATGAGAAGCGGGCCATCAGCGCCTGAATTTAACACAATTCCGGTAAGCCGGATTACACGATTTTAAATGCATGGCATAGGCGGGCTGTATCTGAAACCTGCTTATCTTAATGTCAGTCAGGAGATGGGAAATGTTTAAAAACTTACGTATCGGTGTTCGCCTTGGCGTCGGATTCGGGCTGATGGTGCTGCTGCTGGTTATTATCTCGTTTGCTTCGTATATGCGTTTATCGCAGCTGAATGAGAGTATTATTGAAATTACCGAAGACCGCTTTCCGAAAACCATCTGGGCCAATGATGTTATTGATCAGGTGAACATCGCTGCCCGGGTAGTGCGTAATGTGTTGCTGTCGGATAATCCTCAGGAAATTCAGCAGCAGATGGAACGTCTGCCAGGCGCCAGCAAAATTATTTCTGACCGCCTGAATCAGCTGAACGAAACGATCAATTCAGCTGACGGTAAGAAGCTTATGGCAGAGGTGGCGGGTTATCGTAAAGCCTATGTTGACGATCAGAATCATGCCATGGAGCTGATCCGTGCTGGTCGTACCAGTGAAGCACAGGCGTTGCTGTTTGGTGATTTGCGTGAAAGCCAGTCTAATTACATCCGTATAATCAATGAGCTGATTAAATTTCAGGCTGATAACATGAGTGCCAGTGGCAAACTGGCCGGTGAACAGGCGGCCAGTGGCCTGACCCTGATTATGATTCTGTCGGTGGCGGCAATCATTATCGCTTTTGCCTTTGCCTTCTGGATTACCCGCAGCATTACGGCGCCGCTTAATCAGGCGGTGGAAACCTCCAACCAGCTGGCAGCCGGTAACCTGAATGTCGATATTCACGTGAACAGCACGGATGAAACCGGTCAGCTGCTGTCTGCCATGCAGAATATGGTGGGCAAACTGTCACAGATTATCGGTGATGTCCGTGGCGCGGCCGATAACCTGTCCAGTGCCTCTGAGCAGGTCAGTGCCACCGCACAGAGCATGAGTCAGGCAACCAGTGAGCAGGCTTCCAGCGTGGAAGAAACCAGTGCCACGGTTGAGCAGGCCAGCGCTTCGATTAAACAGAATGCGGAAAACGCCAAGGTCACTGACGGCATGGCAACCAAAGCGGCCAAAGAAGCCGGTGAAGGTGGTTCTGCGGTGAAAGAAACCGTATCAGCGATGAAGAGCATCGCCGATAAGATCAGCATCATCGATGACATTGCTTATCAGACCAACCTGCTGGCACTGAACGCAGCAATTGAAGCTGCCCGTGCCGGTGAACACGGTAAAGGCTTTGCGGTGGTGGCTGCGGAAGTG
This sequence comes from Pseudomonadota bacterium, assembly GCA_030145845.1. Lineage (GTDB taxonomy): Bacteria > Pseudomonadota > Gammaproteobacteria > Pseudomonadales > Oceanobacteraceae > Venatoribacter. Next base: position 188,943 of record JAIXHJ010000005.1, on the reverse strand, counting down.
CGTAAGCTGGCAGAGCGCAGCCAGGTGGCGGCGCAGGAAATTGGTGAGCTGGCTTCCGGCAGTGTGGAAATGGCTGAAGTGGCCGGGCGCCTGCTGGACGAAATTGTGCCATCCATTACCAAAACCTCGGACCTGGTACAGGAAATTGCGGCTGCATCGGAAGAACAGTCTGCCGGTGTTACCCAGATCAATACTGCCATGGAACAGCTGAGTCAGATTACCCAGCAGAATGCTTCCAGCAGCGAAGAGCTGGCGGCCACCGCCGAAGAAATGAGTGGTCAGGCCACCCAGCTGCAGGATCTGATGAGCTTCTTCAGCCTGACGGATTCCGCTGCGCCTGTGTCTGCGGTACGGGCCGCTCCGGCAAAAAAGCCTGAAGCCCGCCCGGCAGCGGATAAAGCCAAATTACAGCCGGCTGCCCCGGCCAAAGCTTCTGCCGCGGCTGAAGCTGAGTTTGTGCGGTTCTAGGAGGCACTATGGCAAAGCCTGAAGTGAAAGAAGCCTATCCGTCCGGTGACGATGAAGGCCTGACCCAGCAGCAGTATCTGACCTTTATGCTGGGGGGCGAAACCTTTGCTATCGGTATTCTGGCGATCAAGGAAATTATTGAATACGGTAACCTGACCGAAGTGCCGCGTATGCCGGAGTTTATCCGCGGGGTGATTAACCTGCGTGGTGCAGTGGTGCCGGTGATTGACCTGAGTGCGCGCTTCGGTAAGCGCGCCACACAGGTGGCCCGCCGTACCTGTATCGTGATTCTCGAAGTGGATAACGGTGATGGCGATACACAGGATATCGGTATTCTGGTCGACGCTGTGAACGAAGTGCTGGAAATTCCGGAAAGTGATATTGAACCGGCACCGTCGTTTGGCGCCAGTATCAAATCCCAGTTTATTAATGGCATGGGTAAGGTCAATGAACGCTTCGTGATTATTCTTGATATCGGCCATATTCTGCTGATTGATGAATTATCGGCGCTGGCTGCCGGTCAGCCGGAGATGGAAGAAGCCATTGCTCAGGACGACGAAGCGTGACAGAAAGTGCATCATTGTCTGCCATCAGGGAAAGGGCTGACCAGTCCATTGTCAGCCTGACGGAACGGGAATTTGAAAAATTCCGGGCCATGATTCACCGTATCGCCGGCATCTCCATGGGGCCGGCAAAAAAACCTCTGGTCAGCAGCCGGCTGATGAAGCGGCTGCGCCACTATAACCTCAGCAGTTTCAGTGACTACTTTGATCTTATCAGTGATAAGGACAACAGCGGCGAACTGCAGGTTGCCGTGGATCTGCTGACCACCAATGAAACCTATTTTTTCCGCGAACAGAAGCACTTTGATTTTCTCAGCAGCCGGCTTGAAGGGCTGAAAGAACCGGGGCGTAAGCTGCGGGTCTGGAGTGCTGCCTGTTCCAGCGGGGAAGAGCCTTACACCATCGCCATGCTGCTGAATGAGCTGGCTGGTGCCGGTCAGTGGGAAGTGCACGCTTCCGACCTCAGTACCCGGGTGCTGGAGCTGGCCGGTAAGGGTATTTATCCACAGTCCAGAACGGTGAATATTCCCCGGCCACTGCTGGAAAAATATTGCCTGAAAGGCATCGGCAGTCAGACCGGTAAAGTGATGGTGGACCCGGTGCTGCGTGCCGGGGTTAAATTCTTTCAGCATAATCTGAAAGAAACGTATCAGGACGAAAAAGGCTTCGATATTATTTTCCTGCGCAATGTGATGATTTACTTTGATCAGGAAACCAAGCGGCAGGTAGTGGAGCGGCTGATGCCGTTACTGCGTCCCGGCGGTTATTTCTTTATCAGCCATTCTGAAACCCTGAATGGCGTTAACAGTGTGCTGAAACTGATTCAGCCGGCTGTTTATCAGAAGCCCTTTGTATGAGTGTCGTCGTTCCGCACGGCTGTATTTTTCTTAATCCCGGTGAATATTTCTGGGGGGGTGAAGAAAACCGTGTGCGGACGATTCTGGGCTCCTGCGTCGCGATTACCCTGTGGCACCCGCAACGGAAAACCGGCGGCATGTGTCATTATCTGCTGCCTTTTTCCATCGCCGGTAAAGACCATGACAACCCGCGCTATGCCGATGGTGCGATGGCTGTACTGATGGACAGAATCCGGCGTTCCGGAACCCGGGTGGCGGATTATCAGGTCAAGATGTTCGGCGGCGGCAACATGTTTTCCCCCCATATAACCAATGTACGGCCAATCGGCCTGAGAAATATAGAGGCAGGTGAACGCCTGCTTGAGCGGTACGGTTTTACCCTGACGGCCAGTGATGTCGGCGGTTTTGGTTACCGTACGGTGGTATTTGATATCCGGAGTGGTGATGTCTGGGTACGGCGGCAGCGGGCCACCGACCCGGAGAATCCGGTAGCGGAGACAGTCCCGTATGCAGGAACGCATTAAAGTTCTGATTGTTGATGATTCGGCCGTCGTGCGTCAGGTGCTGACGGCTGCCCTGAATAAAGACCCGGCCATTGAAGTGATTGGCGCAGCTTCCGATCCGGTATTTGCCATTGATAAAATGAACCGTCAGTGGCCGGATGTGATTGTGCTGGATGTGGAAATGCCGCGTATGGATGGTGTGACCTTCCTGCGCAAGATTATGAAAGAACACCCGACGCCAGTGGTGATCTGTTCGACGCTGACAGAAAAGGGGGCGGAAACCACCATGCAGGCGATGTCGGCCGGAGCGGTCAGCATCATTACCAAACCCAAGGTCGGGCTGAAGCAGTTTCTGCAGGATGATTCCGAAAGCATTATCGCCGCCGTGCGTGCTGCCGGTCAGGCCCGGGTACGGCGGGTCACTGCGCAGAGTCAGCCAGTTGCGGTGGCGGTGCCGGACGTCCGCCCTAAGCTGAACGCCGATGTGATTCTGCCGGCCGGCGGTGGTGCGGCGATGGCGGAAACCACCGACCGGGTTATCGCGCTGGGGACTTCCACCGGCGGTACGCAGGCGCTGGAGCGGGTGCTGTGTGCTCTGCCGCGGGTCTGCCCGGGGATTGTGATTGTGCAGCATATGCCGGAAAAATTTACCGCGGCGTTTGCGGAGCGTCTGAACAGTCTGTGCCAGATTGATGTGCGTGAAGCCACGCACGGTGAGCGTCTGATTCCGGGGCGCGCGCTGATTGCCCCGGGCGGACGGCATATGCTGCTGAAACGCAGCGGCGCTCAGTATCATGTGGAAATAGTGGATGGTCCGCCGGTCAGTCGTCACCGGCCGTCGGTGGATGTGCTGTTCCGCTCGGTAGCCCGCGCCGCGGGAAAAAACGCGCTGGGTGTGATTATGACCGGCATGGGAGACGATGGTGCCCGTGGTCTGAAAGAAATGCAGGATGCCGGAGCCCGTACCCTGGCCCAGGATGAAGCCAGCTGTGTTGTCTACGGCATGCCAAAAGAAGCGGTGAAACTGGGCGGGGTGGATAAAAGTATTCCGCTGGATCAGATTCCGGCCGCCATTCTGAATGCCGGACGCTGACCTCCGGCACGCGCGCAGCTGGCGCGCCGGGGGGCGCATCCGCTAAAATGCGCGCCAGTTTCAATAGCGGCCAGCCATCATGTCTGATTTCGACCAACAGTCCGATAATATTTACCAGCAGCCACAGGGACAGGTGGCTGATTTTTCCTTTGATCAGGCCGTCGCCCGTGTTTTCCCCGATATGATCAGACGCTCGGTGCCGGGCTATGCAGAAACCGTGGCGATGTCCGGTATCATTGCCGGCCGTTATGCCCGTCCGGGCACGAATCTGTACGATCTGGGCTGTTCGCTCGGTGCGGTCAGTCTGGCCATGCGTCATGGCGTGCAGGATGCCGGCGAGCAGGGTGAAGGCTGTCATATCATTGGTATTGATAACTCACAATCCATGATTGAACGCGCCGAGCATTATATTGCGCTGGACGATGCCAGTGTGCCGGTGACCATGGTCTGCGGCGATATCGTCGATTATCCGCTGGAAAATGCGTCGCTGACGGCGCTGAATTTCGTGCTGCAGTTTATTGATCCACAACAGCGTTCTGACCTGCTGGCCCGTATTGCTGACGCAACGGTTCCGGGTGGTGCGCTGATTCTGTCGGAGAAAATCCGCTTCGATCCGTGGGAACAGGTGATGCAGGATGAACTGCATCTCGACTTCAAACGCGCCAATGGCTATTCCGAACTGGAAATCGCACAGAAGCGCAGCGCCATTGAAAATGTACTGATTCCGGAATCCCATGATGTGCACGTGGAACGTCTGCGTGATGCCGGCTTCTTCCGCGTTATCCGCTGGTATCAGTGCTTTAATTTTGTGTCTTATCTGGCGGTTAAATAATGCCTGATCAGAATTCCCTGCTGCCCTGGTTTGATGATGTACTGGCGTTTATGCGCGGCAATGCGCTGGCGCCCTGGGCGGAACTGCTGCCGGAGCAGCTGCAGCAGGTTCTGCATGACAAAGAGCACGGCGATCAGCAGCGCTGGCTGGAATCGTTCCATGCACTGCCGGATATCCGCGGCGTGCAGGCCGATCTCAGCCGTCACGATATTGCACTGCACAGTGACACACTGAGTGCCGGGCAGAGTGAACAGCTGGAGCAGGCGCTGCGTGGCCTGATGCCCTGGCGTAAAGGCCCGTTTCAGTTTTTCACTACCCACATTGATACCGAATGGCGTTCCGACTGGAAATGGGAGCGGGTGGCAGCGCATATTGCCCCGCTGCAGGGACGCATTGTGCTGGATGTGGGCTGTGGTTCCGGCTATCACATGTGGCGCATGCTGGGCGCCGGTGCACAGCAGGTGATCGGGGTTGATCCGTCACGCCTGTTTTTAATGCAGTTTCAGGCCTACAAAAAATATCTGCAGCAGGCACAGGGTAAGGTCAGTGCCGATCTGCTGCCGCTGAAAATGGAAGACGTGCCGCCAAAGCTGAAAGCCTTTGATACGGTGTTTTCCATGGGCGTGCTGTACCACCGGAAATCCCCCATTGATCATCTGCAGGAGCTGAAAGATGCGCTGCGTCCCGGTGGTGAACTGGTGCTGGAGACCCTGGTCATCGACGGCCCGCCCGGGCAGGTACTGATGCCGGAAGACCGCTATGCCATGATGCGCAATGTGTGGTTTATTCCGACCCCGGAAACGCTGCTGCTGTGGTGCCGCCGTGCCGGCCTGAAAAACGCCCGGGTGGTCGATCTGAACCAGACGTCACTGCAGGAACAGCGCAGCACGGACTGGATGCGTTTCAATTCACTGGCCGATTTTCTTGATCCGGACGACGTTAACCGCACCGCCGAAGGCTATCCGGCTCCGCTGCGGGCGGTGGTGATTGCCCAGGCCTGATCGGTTCAGCACTGGCGCAGTGAGTGCCAGGAACAGGGCAAAGGGGTTGAAATGGCGCAGCGGAGAGGCGTATATTAACTTTATGAATACGAAAACACCTGCACATCTCAGCACTGAATCTTATGCCTCTGCTCCGGCAGCGGCATCTGTGCGTGTGTTTAACTGGTGGTTTGCTTATGGCTATTACTTTAGCCAGGAGCCGGGCCGCCTGTAAGCGAGCGCTTACGAATAAAGGCAGTCCGGTGAATACCGACTGCCACCGGAAACCCCGACTGGCAGTCAGCCACTCGGGGTTTTTTGTTATTGGCGTTCAGGAAAACAGATTAAGGATCACCGAACCATGAATACTCAGTCAGAAGTTGTTGTGTTGTACCCGTCACGCCGATTTACCAGCGGCGGGTACCGGTATTGGCTCTGATTCCGCCAATACACGGTGCTTGCCAGCTCAGACGACACCGGACACACACTGATTTTGATTGAGGATAAGGTAATGAAAACCAACACACAGAACAGCACAGCAAAGAACAGCAATGATCCGGCGGTACGGCCGCTGAGTACACCCCGTCAGCTCAAGGCCGAACTGCCATTGAGTGATGATCTGGCGGTACAGGTTGAACAGCAGCGCCAGCAGATCCGCGACCTGCTGGAAGGCAATGATCAGCGCCTGCTGATTGTCACCGGCCCCTGTTCCATTCACGATGAAGAAGCGGTGCTGGATTACGGCCGCCGTCTGGCCGGTCTGAACGAACAGCTGAAAGATAAAATGCTGATCGTGATGCGCGCATACGTCGAGAAGCCGCGTACCAGCATTGGCTGGAAAGGTCTGGCTTACGATCCGGCCCGCGACGGCAAAGGCAATATGGCCGAAGGCGTGCGCCGCTCCCGGGCCATTATGCTGAAGCTGGCCGCTATGGGACTGCCGCTGGCTACCGAGGCACTGAATCCGCTGGTGATGCGCTACCTGGACGATCTGGTGAGCTGGACAGCGATTGGTGCCCGCACCTCAGAATCCCAGACCCACCGCGAAATGGTCAGCCATCTGCCGATGCCGGTGGGCATTAAAAACAGTACCGATGGTTCCGCCACCAATGCCATCAACGCCATGATCTCTGCCCGTCACAGCCACCACACGCTGGGCGTGGATGTGGACGGCCAGATGGCCATGCTCGACACCCCCGGAAACCCGGATACACATCTGGTATTACGTGGTGGCCATGGTCTGACCAACTACGATGCGGATTCCATTGCCGCGTCACTGGCTGAGCTGGAAAAGGGCGGCTGTTACGCAAAAGTCATGGTCGACTGCAGCCATGCCAATGCCTGCAAGCAGCATGAGCGCCAGATTCCGATTGCTCACGAGGTGGTCGATCAGCGCATCGCCGGTAATGAAGGCATTCTCGGTTTAATGCTGGAAAGCTTCATCGCCGCGGGCCGTCAGAATGACAGTGGCGAACTGCAGTACGGTCAGTCGATTACCGATGCCTGTATTGGCTGGACAGAGACTGAGCAGTTGCTGCGGGATATTTATGCGAAGCTGTGAGTTTGAATTCATTGCAGTATTTGCCTGCTGAAAATTCAAAGCCGCTGTTTCTCTGCAAGGGGATGGATCCCCTTCCTATCCCCTCTGTGGCGGTCCGATACTGATCGGTTTATTCATGATCCGGCCGGCACGCACAACAATTCGCCTGAAATGACCGTTGAATAATAGTCTGAATGGGGTCATTTCAGGCTGGGTTGTGCTTGTCACCGACCGGACTGGCTTCATAAACCTGCACCGGACAATGCCACGTAATATTATCCGTGAAGGCTGTTCTCAGATAGACTCTGCGAACGACGTTTTATCGTCACAAAAAACCCTATGCCTTCTCATAAACAATAAACCGTTTTTTCGTCGGCTCGATCACTTTCCATGTTCCGGTAAAGCCTGCCGGAATCACAAACTCGTCACCACTTCTGACGGTAAAGGTTTCACCTTCGCTGGACGTAATCATGCTTTCGCCTGTCAGAATGCAGCAGTATTCTTCTTCGGTGTAGCTGATACGCCATTCACCAATCTCGCTGGCCCAGATGCCGGCAAAGAACTGATCGCTTCTGTCCTGATATTCAATCCACAGCGACTGTTTGGGATTGCCGCTGATCCGCTTGGCCTCATCGACATAGTATTCTTCCACCGTGACCGTTGGGGAGGTGGCCAGCATCAGGGGTTTCAGGTCAGACATAAAATACTCCGGGAAGCGTTAAAGCCCTGATTATCACCGCCAATCCGGGTATTGAATATCTGCCTCAGGGGGTATATCCGGCCGTCAATGACAGAAAGGTCAGGGCAACAGACTGTGCCATCCGCGCGTCCTTAATGGGACTGACGGGAGCCGGGGAAGTCCGTACACTGATACGATTCAGATCACAGCGATATGGAGTTAAGCATGGCCGATTCAGCATACATTCCGCCCAAAGTCTGGCAATGGCAGCAGGGCAATGGCGGTAAATTTGCCAACATCAACCGCCCGGTCGCCGGTCCGACCCATGATAAAGCGCTGCCGGTCGGCAAGCATCCGCTGCAGCTGTATTCACTGGCGACACCCAACGGGGTGAAAGTCACTATTCTGCTGGAAGAGCTGCTGGAGGCTGGCATCAAAGAAGCCGAATACGATGCCTGGCTGATCAATATTATGGAAGGTGATCAGTTCAGCTCCGGTTTTGTCGACGTGAACCCGAATTCCAAAATCCCGGCGATGATGGATCACAGTGTGAATCCGCCACAGCGACTGTTTGAATCTGCCTCCATTCTGAAATACCTGGCTGAAAAATTTCAGGCGTTTATCCCGCTCAGTGACAGCGGCAGAGCAGAGTGTTTTAACTGGCTGTTCTGGCAGATGGGCAGTGCGCCACTGCTGGGCGGTGGCTTCGGTCATTTCTACGCGTATGCGCCGGAAAAATTTGAATATCCGATTAACCGTTACACCATGGAAATCAAACGTCAGCTGGACGTATTAAACCGTCATCTGGCTGACAATCGTTATCTGTGTGGTGATGAGTATTCCATCGCCGATATGGCAATTTATCCCTGGTATGGTGTGCTGGTGCAGGGCGGCCTGTATGACGCCGCAGAATTTATCGAGGCCCGGATTTATACGCATGTCCTGCGCTGGGCGGATGAACTGGCTGCACGTCCGGGGGTTAAACGCGGTAAGCTGGTGAACCGTACCTGGGGTGATGTGCAGTTAGCGGAACGGCATGATGCCAGTGATTTTGACGGATTATTATGATTAAAAAAGCGGAGGTAAAACTCCGCTTTTTTAATCATCTGCACGGTCAGGCCGTTTATTGTTGCGCGGCGTTAACCGGGTTATAGGCCTGGGTTCCCCATAACGGCACGGTGGATAAGCTGTGTTTGTAACTGCCGGACGTTTCTTTGGTGGAATAGGATACATACATCAGCGTCTGGTTTTCTGCATCATAGATGCGGCGTACTTTCATATTCTTAAAAAAGATACTCTTTGATTTCCTGAAAACCACCTCGCCGGATTTACTTTTGTCTATCCGGGCAATCATGGCGGCGGTTATTTCACCGGTCTGGCGGCAGGCAATGGAACTGTCGCTGGGGTCGGAGAAATCCAGGTCAGCTTCAATGGAAGCCACGTGACAGGTAACGCCGGTCACCACCGGGTCATTCAGATAATCCAGTTTGATATCCTTGGTGGTAAATACTCCAAGGGATACATCGCCGACTTCGTTGCTGTCACAGGCGGTCAGCATCAGCGCCGCCGGAACCAGCAGAGCAGAAAGAAACAGAGAACGCGTAAGCATAGTGACGGACCCGGTTATGGAACTGCTGTGAGTCTATCAGGAATGGCGTGCGGATGGACCGCTTAAAAAAACACCCTGCAGAAGCAGGGTGTCCGGGGTTACCGCAGCGTCAGAGATAACGACGCCGGTGTACCAGCAGTAAGGGCAACAGCAGCAGAATAAAGCTGGCTGCGCCACCACCTGAGCTGCTGCCGGAGTCAGCGTTGCTGTCACCATCGTCCGTTGCCGGCGGTGTTTCCACGTCAAGCGTCAGTTCCTGCGTTGTTGACAGTGGTGTGTTGCCTGAATCCGTGACTGTGACACTGATGTCGTACTCGCCATCTTCCAGTTCATCCGTTGCGAAGCTGATGCTGGTACCATTTTCATTGCCGGTCACATTCAGGCTGTCGAGATTCCATTGCAGCGTGTGGGTGTCGTTGCCGTTACCATCACTGATGCCTGCGGACAGTGTCACCGCGCCATTCTGCGGATTAATACTGCTCACCAGTTCGCCATTCTGGCTGACGGTAACGCTGACCTGCGGTGCAATGTTGGCTTCAGTAATGGTCAGCGTATGGCTGCTGTTGCTTTCGTTGACGGCGAAATAGTTGCTTTCCTCTTCGTCAACCACTGCACCTGAAAGCGAGAGGATCAGGGTTTCATCCACTTCTGTGCTGCTGTCCGCCAGTACCGGAACCGTGATTGTCCCGGTGGTGTTATCACCATCATCACCGGCTTCAATTACCACCGTCCGGGTTGCCGTTATATCGAAGCTGCTGTCGATATCCTGCTGGGTCGCCGTGGAGGCAGCGGTATCGGCTGCATACTCAATCGTGACCGGGTATTGCGGAGATACGCCGGTTAAGGCAACCGTTATCTGAGCATTGCTCGGTTCACCGGTAAGGCTTTCTGACAGAGCAAAGCGCAGCTGTGGATAGATATTAAGCACCGTGGTCGCCGTCTCGCTGTTGTTGCCGGCGGTATCGGTCAGTACCCAATCGATTGCCACGGCGCCGGTAGGAAGCTGGTACTCATCATCTTCGCTCAGTGCCAGTGCCGCGCCATCAATATACCCCTGGATCGTCAGTGACTCAGAATCATCAACGGCATCGTAAAGGCAGAATTCTGACAGGTATCCGGTCATCTCTTCGCGGGTAATCAGCAGCAGGTCGCCATTTTCACTGTTGGCGGCGATGCTGTACGGATCCGGTACACAGAGAAATTCCGGTGCACCGTTATCGGCGCTGTTGTCCGGGTCGTTGTCGTTGGTAACACCATCACCATCAATGTCGTTGTCCAGCGTTAAACCAGAGCTGTTCTGACAGTCACTGTCGCAGCCGTCATTAAAGTCGTCAGGCTGGCCGTCGCCATCGGTATCTGCTGAGGCGGCCAGGTTTTGCGGAAAGGCATCATCCTCATTGCTGACGCCATCACCATCGTTATCATCATCCAGCGTTAAGCCGGAGCTGTTCTGACAGTCACTGTCGCATCGGCTGTTATAGTTATCCGGCATACCGTCGCCGTCAGTATCAAGGGCTGCCGCAGCGTTATCAGCAAAATCGTCGTAACGGTCGACGGCGCCGTCACCATCGCTGTCGCGGTATATCTCGCCGTTCATCACCAGGGCGGGCATCTGTTCTGTGCTGCCGAAATCCCAGTTATCGCTGCTCCAGCCGTCGTACAGTGTGGTACCGGTAACACAGCTTGTGTCGCTGGCTGACGTCGGGCATTGCAGCTCGGCCAGTGTCGCGCCCAGATAGCCGCTGCTGGCATCCTTTTTTGCACTGCTGCTCTGACCGGTTGTGTCGGTGGCCCAATGGCTGTTGCTGACGACCGTGGTGCCATTGAGTTCGCCAACGATACCGCCTTCAATATTTGCACTGCTGATGGCGCCGGTGGCATAGGTATTGGAGATCGTGATGTTGTAGGCCTGACCGACGATACCGCCGGCCCGGCTGGTTGTTGCCGTAACACTGCCGGTGGAAAAGCTGTCACTGATGACGGAAGCGCCATAAGATCTTCCCACCAGTCCGCCGATGCGTTGTCCGCCGGATACCGGCCCGGTAGAGAAGACTTTACTTACGGTTGTGTCCGTCATCTCGTTGATGAGAGCCCCTTTGTAATTACCGTTACGGATTGACATCGCCGTGCCATCGAGCCCCAGGTTGCGGATCGTCCCACCTTCGACGTGGTAAAAAAGGCCGGTGCCATAGTTTGCCTGCAGGTTACGGATCAGGTGACCATTGCCCTCAAAAATACCGCTGAAGGTTCCGGAGCTGCTCCAGTTGTAGTAGTCATCAGCGGCGGTAACCAGACCGTCACGGTTGGTGTCAAAATCAAGGTCGGTGGTCAGTTCGAAACCGTTGCAGCCGGTGTTTTCCGGGCAGCCGTCAGAACTGCCGTACAGAGTAGTGCCGTCGGGGTTATTTCGGATCTCATACAGGTCCGCCAGATCGTTGATTTCAATCAGACCGTTGTCGTCAAGGTCGTAATCTGCGCGACTGCCGGCGGCCTGTACGCCAACGTTTCCTGCCAGCACAGCTGCGGCCAGCAGGCTGTGTATTGTGAGTTTCATGGTGGTGCCTCCCTTACATTTATTCACTTATTTTTACAGTTGGTAAGGGATGGGAGTACCCGACAGATGGTGGGGTAGGGAGCAGCAGAGTGCGATCAGGATCACAGATCTGTGCGGAAATGCCGGCCTCTGACCAGTCCTGCGGATTGGTTGTCAGTCAGGGATCAGAAGCCCTTATGTTCATAGGCCCTGAAGTCGCCTGCGGCGGGTGGGGCAGCCTTCACATCGCGGATGGCCTGCTCCAGTCCGGCGAAAAACAGCGTGACGTCGCGCTGACGTTTTACCTGTTCAAACACGGCCCGTATTTCAAGGGACTGCAGTGAGAAGTAGTGCAGCCATTGTTTCAGACGGTCGGTCTGGGCTTTGTCCGGCAGATGAGCCAGGCAGGGAATCAGGGCCCGCATCAGCTCAAGATGTTCGGCCCAGTCCTGCTGCCGGTGTGTTATCTGGCCGTGATCAGCTTTGATGCGCAGGGCCAGATCGGGGACGGCCACCAGTCCGCGGCCGATCATCAGCAGATCAGAACCGCTTTCGCTCATACACTGACGGGCCTGTTCTGCCGTCCAGATTTCACCGTTGGCCAGTACCGGAATATCGATGGTTTCCCGGATGCGGGCAATCCATTCCCAGTAAGCCGGAGGGCGGTAACCTTCGGTTTTGGTGCGGGCGTGTACGGTGAGCCACTGAATACCGCCTTCGGCCAGTGCCTGTGCATTGGTTAACGCCAGTTCCTTATCGGTGAAACCCAGCCGCATCTTGGCACTGACCGGAATATGATCCGGGACGGCGGCGCGTACTGCAGTGGCAATTTGTTGCAGCAGCTCCGGGTATTGCAGCAGTACAGCACCGCCTTTGCTGTTGTTGACGGTTTTTGCCGGACAGCCGAAGTTGAGGTCGATGGCAGGTGCCCCGAGCTGTACTGCCTTGGCGGCGTTGGCTGCCATCAGCTCCGGATCAGAGCCAAGCAGCTGGATATGTACCGGGGTTCCTGCGGCGGTTCGGCCACCGTTATCCAGCTCCGGGCAGTAGCGGCGGAAGACTTTCGCCGGATAGACCTGATGGGTGACCCGGATAAACTCAGTCACACAGTGATCAATACCGCCAACCCGGGTGAGGATATCGCGCAGATGATGGTCCATCAGCCCCTCCATCGGGGCGAGGGCGATATAAGGGCGTTGCGGGTTGTGAATGAAGGGTAGCTGACCGGTAAACATGGGGGCTGACAGTGGTGTAAAAGGCTGGAGTATATGCGTCATTTATCCGCTTCTCCACTTTTATAAGTTTCATGAATAGCCAGTAACACTGGCTTTTATAGTCTGCGGAGCGCCTGTTGCCGGCTGATATTTATCTGCCAACTGTTTGATTTATGTCCAGTTGGCCCGTGCTTTGTGTTGCGCCTATATAGCCTTTTAAGTAATCTGTGCCGGCTTTTTCTGCCCTTACGGGAGGGGTTTCTGCGCCCGCTCGAAAGGTACAGAGAGCCACAGAGATAATTATATAAGGAGCCCCCTGCATGTCTGAGACCAGTCTCGTCGCACAGGGTTTGGAGCTGATGATCTTTGGTATGGGCGTCGTATTCGTCTTTCTGACGATGCTGGTGTTCGTAACCGGATTCATGTCCAAGCTGGTCAATAAATTCGCCCCTGAACCGCAACCAGTGCCTGCGCCAGCCCGTGCTGCCGCGCCTCAGGGTGTCGACCCGCAATTGCTGAAAGTACTGTCAGCAGCGGTAAAAGAACATCGCGCGCGCCAAAAGTAGCACGCGGTATATAACAACCCAAACGTTTACAACGTTAACGGAAGAAAAGGCCATCACCCATGACCGATTCTAAAAAATTAGGTATTACCGACGTCGTCCTGCGTGACGCACACCAATCCATCCTTGCGACACGCATGCGTATCGACGACATGCTGCCAATCGCTGCCAAGCTTGATCAGGTCGGCTACTGGTCTCTGGAAAGCTGGGGCGGTGCAACTTTTGACTCCTGTATCCGCTATCTTGGCGAAGACCCCTGGGACCGCATCCGCGAATTCAAAAAAGCGATGCCGAACACGAAACACCAGATGCTGCTGCGTGGCCAGAACCTGTTGGGTTACCGCCATTACGCTGATGACGTGGTGGAGAAGTTCGTCGAACGGGCAGCGGCCAACGGCGTTGATGTCTTCCGTGTGTTTGATGCGATGAACGACCCGCGCAACCTGGAAACCGCACTGAAAGCCGTCAAGAAACAGGGCAAGCATGCTCAGGGCACGCTCTCTTACACCACCAGTCCGGTACACACCATGGACGCGTGGCTTGACCTGGCCAAGCGCATTGAAGATATGGGTGCGGATTCCATCGCTATCAAGGATATGTCCGGCATCATTACACCGACCGATTCCTTTGAGCTGGTATCCCGCCTGAAGAAAGAGACCGGCCTGGAAGTGCAGCTGCACTGCCACGCGACTGCCGGCCTGTCTGATATGGCCATCCTGAAAGCGATTGAAGCCGGTGTTGACCGCGTTGATACCGCCATCTCTTCCATGTCCATGACCTATGGTCACACCGCCACAGAAACTGTGGTTGCGGCGACCAAAGGTACTGAGCGTGATACCGGTCTGGATCTGTCTCTGCTGGAAGAAATCTCAGCTTACTTCCGTAAGGTGCGTAAGAAATACGCCAAGTTTGAAGGTGCCCTGCGTGGTACTGACAGCCGTATTCTGGTGGCTCAGGTACCGGGCGGCATGCTGACCAATATGGAAAACCAGCTGCGTGAACAGGGTGCTTCCGACAAGTTTGATGAAGTACTGGCTGAGATCCCGCGCGTGCGTGAAGATCTGGGCTACATCCCGCTGGTGACTCCGACCTCGCAGATTGTTGGCACTCAGGCGGTACTGAACGTACTGACCGGTGAGCGTTACAAATCGATCTCGAAAGAAACCCAGGGCATCCTCAAAGGTGAATACGGTGCGGCACCGTCTGCCATGAACGCAGAGCTGCAGGCCCGCGTCCTGGAAAGTAAAGAGCCGATCACCTGCCGTCCGGCTGACCTGATCGAGAACGAGATGGATAAGGTCATCGCCGACGTTGAAAAACTGGCGGCAGAGAAAGGCCTGAAACTGTCTGCTGATGTGATCGATGACGCCCTGACTTATGCCATGTTCCCGCAGATTGCACCTAAGTTCCTCGAGAACCGCGGCAACCCGGATGCGTTTGAGCCGGCGCCGAAAGGCGATGCAGAAGACACCTTCACCGTTACCGTTGACGGTAATGAATACGTCGTGAAAGTGGATGAAGGCGGTGACGTGAAAGAACTGGCACCGGTCAACGGTGCACCGGTAAGCCTTGGTGGCGCAGCGCCTGCTGCAGGCGCAGCACCAGCTGCTGCCGGTGGCGGTGATCCGATTGGTTCGCCACTGGCCGGTAACGTCTGGAAAGTGATGGTACAGCCGGGTGATGTGGTTGCTGAAGGTGACGTGATGATCATCCTCGAAGCCATGAAGATGGAAACAGAAGTCCGTGCTCCGCGCGCCGGTACTGTTGGCAGTGTTCCTGCCAAGGAAGGTACTGCGGTGAAAGTGGGCGAAACTCTGTACACCCTGGCGTAAGGGAGGTCAATCATGCACAGTCTGATTAACCTCTGGCACGATAGCGGTCTGTACCAGATGGAAGTAGGCCAGCTGGCGATGATCATCGTCGGCTGTCTGCTGCTGTTTCTGGCAATCCATCCGAAGTTTCAGTTCGAGCCTCTGCTGCTGCTGCCGATTGCCGTCGGTACCATCTTCGTCAATATTCCGGGCGCGGGTTTTTATGCCGCGCCTGTGATTGATGCACATGGTCACGTCGAATCGCCGGCTGGTCTGCTGTATTACATTTACCATGCTGGTATCGAAACCGGTCTGTTCCCGCTGCTGATCTTTATGGGTGTGGGCGCCATGACGGACTTCGGTCCGCTGCTGGCTAACCCGAAAACCCTGCTGCTCGGTGCCGCGGCTCAGTTCGGTATCTTCGGTACTCTGTTCGGCGCTGCTGCGCTGACCGATGCCGGTATTATGGACTTCACCATGCAGCAGGCTGCGGCCATCGGTATTATCGGTGGTGCGGACGGTCCGACTTCGATCTTTATTGCATCGAAGCTGGCGCCGGAACTGCTGGGTGCGATTGCGGTTGCTGCATATTCCTATATGGCGCTGGTGCCAATGATCCAGCCGCCGATTATGAAAGCACTGACCACAAAAGAAGAACGTAAGATTCAGATGAGCCAGCTGCGTGAAGTATCCAAAGCTGAGAAAATCATTTTCCCGATTTCTCTGCTGGTACTGGTGGCACTGCTGTTGCCATCGGCAGCCCCGCTGCTGGGGATGTTCTGTTTCGGTAACCTGATGAAGGAATCCGGTGTGGTTGATCGCCTGAGTGATACGGCTCAGAATGCATTGATCAACGTCGTCACCATTTTCCTGGGGCTGGGCGTGGGCTCAAAAATGAGCGCGGATAAATTCCTGAACGCCGATACTCTGTTCATTCTGGTGCTGGGTATGCTGGCTTTCTGCGTAGGTACTGCAGCTGGCGTCCTGATGGCCAAAGCGATGAATAAAATGTCGAAAACCCCGATCAACCCGTTGATTGGTTCCGCCGGTGTTTCCGCGGTGCCGATGGCAGCACGGGTATCGAATAAGGTGGGCCTGGATGCCAACCCGCAGAACTTCCTGCTGATGCACGCCATGGGCCCGAACGTGGCGGGTGTGATTGGTTCCGCAGTGGCAGCCGGGGTCATGATTTCCTTCTTCGGATGATAATGACTTCAGCTGTATAAAAAGCGCCTGCGGGCGCTTTTTTTGTGGCTGAACGGCCGGGTAAGCATGTTTATCCGGTGCGGAATTCCTGCGCGGCTAAAAACTGGCCAAAACCACGCTCATTACCCAGTTCAGGTACCACCACTTCGTTATTCACCGCAATGCGGCCGTTAATAATGACCCACGGCACCACGCCGGGGTTACGGTTGACCATGCGCTGCAGGCCGTCAAAGTTCTGCATTTCGGCCCAGTGTTCCAGTTCCAGATTCTGGCTGAAATGTGCCGGATTGATAATGCAGATGTCTGCACGGTCACCCTGGCGGATATAACCGGCATCAATACCGAACCAGTCGGCCTGTTCGCCGGATAACCGCCAGACCGCTTTTTCTGCCGACATCACCGGGTCACCGCTGTCGATACTCTCTTTAATCAGTTTGAGAAAACGCAGCGGCAGATTATAAAACGCCATATTACGGATATGAGCGCCGGCATCGGAGAAGGTGATCAGGGTATCCGGGTTGCGTACCATAGCTTTCAGCCGTTCGGCGCGGTGATTACCGATAACCGTGTACCAGCGTAAATCGCGGCCATGCTCAACCATCAGGTCGAGGAACAGATCGACTACATGAATGCCACGTTGTTCAGCTATTTCAGCAAAGTTACGGCCAACAAGAGTGTTATCCGGGCAGCCGAGAATGACGGCGTCGGCAAAGTCGCGTTGCCAGACCCGTGGTGACAGTTTCTGTTTATAGAATTTACGGAAGGTGCGGCGGTATTCCTGATCGCGGAATAATTCGTTGCGTTCCATCTGTGTTTTCAGGTCAAGCGCCATTTCACCGGCACCGAATTCTTCAAACAGCACCACATCAATGCCGTCGGCATAGACTTTAAAGGGCGTCGGCAGCAGCTGCCAGCGGAAGTTACCGCCCAGCAGGTTGGTGAACCAGGCAACCAGTGCGGCCATCGGGCGCACTGTTGGGTTACCTTTTAAATCCAGCATGGAAATCAGGGTGGTTTTCAGTGGCTGGCCGAACGGCGCGATGGCCTGACCGATGTAATCGAAAATCTGCAACGGATTGGCGGCGTTGGGAGCACCCTGATGAATACGGTTATAACGGCGCAATATTCTGTTCAGGCGGCGAACCTCCTGCCAGCGGGCGTAAGTGCTGGGCAGACTTTTCGACCATTCGCGGTCGCCGTCCACCTTGTCCCACTTCAGACACATGGTCGACAGGCCAACAAAGCCGAGTTGCATGGCTTCTTCCAGAATGGCTTCCATCCGCTGCATTTCTGTTTCGGTCGGTAATTCTTTGCGGTCCGTGGCGCGGTGCAGGCCCATGACGGCCACGCGCAGATCGCTGTGACCCAGCATGGATACCAGATTGGCCCCCAGTGGCTGCTGCTTTACAAACTGCAGCCAGCTGGCCGGGCTGTTCCAGTTTTTGTGTTGTCTCAGGATGGGCAGGACTTTATCCCGCGGTACGGTTTCCACACGGGTGAAAATATCAGAGGCGTCCTCCGTGTCGCTGCATACCATGCTCAGGCTGCAGCTGCCGACCAGTACGGTGGTGACGCCGTGGCGTACGGATTCCGACAGTGACGGCGCGGCAATCAGCTCGGCATCATAGTGGGTATGAGTGTCGATAAAACCGGGAGTCACCCAGTGCCCTTCGGCGTCTATAAGCTGTTCAGCGGCATCGGAAGGAAAGGGCAGGTCGCGGATTTCAGCAATGCGCCCGGCGATAATGCCAAGGCTGCAGATGCGGGCTGGTGTGTCGGGGCTGCCGTCGAAATAGAGGCCATTATTAATGGCAATATCGAAGTGTTTCATGAGTCTGCCTGAGTGTTGTTGTTATTGTGAGCCGATTCAGGTTAGATCCTGATCAGGAGAAAAACTTGTCATTTTATGACAGGAGGACAGATGGAGTATCAGGTCAGATACGGTGCTCTGACAGGCTTTCTGCCGCTGGTCAGTGAGGCGGGGCACGATCCCCTGGCGTTATTGCACCAGGCCGGGCTGGCGGCGGATGCCCTGCAGCACCCGGACGCGATGATGCCGGTCAGTACACTGGTGCGCTTACTGAATCTGACGGCAACGTGTTCCGGGCTGGAAAGTATCGGCCTGCAGCTGGCCGGGCGTCAGGGGCTGGAAGTATTGGGTGTGCTGGGGCATTTTTTACCCCGGCATCAGAATCTGCAGCAGGCATTTACGGCGGTGCAGCGCTATATGGCCCTGCATAACCGCACGGAGCACTGGCGCCTGCGGCTGCATCCGCAGGCGGTGGCTGTGCAACGCTATGAGCACTGTTACACCGGGCTGGATGCCCGTCAGTATCATGAACTGGCGATGGCCAACTGTTACCGCCTGACCTGTCTGTTGGGTGGGGAGGATATCCGCCCGCTGCGGGTGGAATTTGCCCACCGGCCACTGCATCCGCTGCGCGTCTACCGGCGCTTTTTTGCTGCTGAGGTGGTCTTTGATCAGGAGCAGGATCAGCTGCTGCTGGCAAACGATATTCTGCAGCGCCCGGTACTGATCCGGGGCGACAGCACGGCGACGGATGATTTTCTGCGGCGGCTGTTGCAGGCCGATGAAGATGATCTGGTGCAGCAGGTGGCAACCCTGATTATGCAGACGATGGGGCTGCAGCAGCATTCACTGCCGCATATCGCCGCACTGATGAATCTGCAGCCACGGACATTGCAGCGCCGGCTTCAACAGCAGGGTGTGGTGTTCCGGGATCTGGTCAACGGAGTACGCGACAAGGCTGCCTGCTGGCATCTGTCAGCGTCGGATATGGATATTACCTTATTGTCGGCAGCACTGGGTTATACCGATGTCAGTGCTTTCAGCCGGGCATTCCGTCGCCTGCATGGTTGTGCGCCACGGGTGTGGCGCAGACAACACAGAAAATAATGTTTCAGTACATGCTCTGAATCATTTCAATGGCAGGGCGGAGAGACCGGCGCCAGCACTGTTCAAGGTCGGCAGAAAATTCCGTATCGTATTTCTGCAGCGTTTCCATCAGTGCATCAACCCACATACCGTAGTACATCGGATTAATATTCATTTTATCGCGGCTGTGACTTTCACCCAAGGCGCGGATTTTAGTATCCGGCAGACCACGGGCATGCATCACCAGCCACATAATTCCGCCACGCAGCAGGGCACGCTGTGCTTCCATGTTGGTGTTGACAAACATGGCGCGGATTTCCGGTGACTTCTGCATAAAGTTATTGTAGAAGTCCTCATAAAACGCAGGGTTATTGCAGCTCCGCCCATAGCTCTGGAATACCCGGTCGGCATCACTCATTACGCTGTACCTAAATTATATGAATCGTCATTCTGGAGAGGCTGCGAAGAGTACTCAGATGACAGAAATATTGCAAAGTGCATTTGTTGGGAAAGTAATATCTATCTGTTGTAAAAATGTTGCAGTGCGTCCGTTATTTTTTCCCACTGCAGTGATTTCTGCGTCGTTTCTGCGAGGCGCGCGATCTGCTGTTCCCTTACCGAATCATAACTTACCGTTTTTTTACTGTGTAAACCGGCCCATTGCAGAATGCTCTGCAGGGCTTCCGGGGTATCCATCAGTCCGTGCCAGTAGGTGGCAAAAATCTGTTCGTCTGCAGACAACCAGCCGCAGCCGGTTTCTGTTAAGCCTTCCGCTGTGGTAATTCCACTGTGAATTTCATACCCCTGAATAGGTACCTCTTTCTGGGGAGGCAAGGTCAGACTTCCCTTCACCTGACGCAGAATTTTCTGACGCTTTAATTCCGTATGCAGTGGCAGTAATCCAAATCCTTCACTGCAGCCGGCTTTATCTTCACTGCCGTCCGGGTCACTGATACTGAGCCCGAGCATCTGCAGGCCACCGCAGATACCCATTAATTTACCTCCATAACGCAGGTGCCTGAGTAAATATTCCCGCCAGCCGGCATTTTCTTTTTGCAGCCATGCCAGGTCGGCACGGGTGTTTTTCGAGCCCGGCAGAATCACCAGGTCCGCCGCTGGCGGATTCTGTCCGGGACCGACCATGATCAGATTAACGTCGGGGTGAACACGGAGGGCATCGAAATCATTATGGTTGCTGATACGTGGTAACACAGGCACTACGACGGTGAATGCCTGCGTGTCACGGTTATGTTGCTGTTGCAGGCTGACAGAATCTTCTGCATCCAGATAAAGACCGTGCAGGTAGGGCAGAACCCCCAGCACCGGTTTGCCGGTTTTTTCTTCCAGCCAGTCGAGGCCGGACTGCAGCAGGGAAATATCACCGCGGAAGCGGTTGATGACAAAACCGATCACCCGCTGCTGTTCACTGTGACTGAGGCAGTCAAGCGTGCCGGTCAGATGAGCAAACACACCGCCGCGGTCAATATCAGCGATCAGGATTACCGGACAGTCAACGGCTTCGGCGAAGCCCATATTGGCAATATCATTTTCCCGCAGATTGATTTCTGCCGGGCTGCCGGCGCCCTCGACCAGAATAAAATCACTGCGTTGCTGCAGGCGGCGGTAGGATTCCAGCACCGCATTAAATGCCGTTTGTTTATAGGCACTGTAATCCCGTGCCGGCAGGTTGCCGATGGCCTTGCCCTGAATAATCACCTGGCTGCCGCAGTCACTGGAGGGTTTCAGTAATACCGGATTCATATCGGTATGCGCCCCGGCCCGGCAGGCCAGCGCCTGCAGCGCCTGGGCGCGGCCGATTTCGCCGCCGTCAGCAGTGACTGCACTGTTCAGTGCCATATTCTGTGGTTTGAATGGCAGGACGCGGCAGCCGGCATCGGCAAATATCCGCCCGAGGGCACACACCAGCGTGCTTTTTCCGGCATCGGAAGTGGTTCCCTGAATCATCAGTGTCTGTTGCCGGCGGGCAGTCAGGCATTGCAGAACGGGGGAGTTGCGGTCGGACATCTGGTAAACTCGGCGCTTTATTTACGCCCATTGTAAATCATGATGTCTGCGGATCCGGGATTTTTTCTTCACTCTGTTATGTTGCTGCCGCCGGCTGCACTGGCGGCTCTGCTGCTGGATTATGTGCTGGCAGAACCGCAGCGTTTTCATCCGCTGGTGCTATTCGGGCACTGGGCTCAGTGGCTTGAAAAGCGCCTGAACCACCGCGCCAGCCGGCACAACATTGCGCGTGGTCTGCTGGCGTTGCTGGCTGCGCTGTCACCGCTGCTGCTGATTCTGCTGCTTAATCTGTTCCTGTGGCAACAGGCGTTCTGGCTGTGGCTGCTGCTGCAGATCGTGATTCTGTGGTCCTGCATCGGCTGGCAGAGCCTGCAGCAGCATGTACTGGCGGTGTATCAGGCACTGCAGGCAAACGATCTGCCGGCTGCGCGTGAAAAACTCAGCTGGATTGTCAGCCGTGACACCGGCCAGCTGAATGACGATGAAGTGTCACAGGCGGCGATTGAAAGCGCGCTGGAAAACAGTGCGGATGCACTGTTCGTTTCCCTGTTCTGGTTTGCTCTCGGCGTTGCTTTTCTTGGCGCGCTGCCGGCACTGCTGCACCGCTGGGTCAATACGCTGGATGCCATGTGGGGTTACCGCAACGAACGTTACCGGCATTTTGGCCGCGCGGCGGCCCGGCTGGATGATCTGCTGGCGTTCTGGCCGGCGCGGCTGACGGCGCTTTGTTTCACCCTGTGTGCTGGCCGCAACCTTACTTCAGCCTGGCATTGCTGGCGCCGTCAGGCAGGTCAGTGTGCCAGTCCTAACGGCGGTCCGGTTATGACCAGTGGCGCTGGCGCGCTGCAGGTGCGCCTCAGTGAACGGGCCTGTTATCACGGTGAATGGAAAAATAAACCGCAGATGGGCTGTGGCCGGCCGGCGCAGGCAGCGGATATTCCCCGGGCACTGACGCTGGTGCGTTGTGCTTTATGGCTGTTTTTTCTGTTCTGGTGCGCAGCACTGCTGATTATTTTTCCGGTACTGATATGAAACTGGCGGCAACCGCACCAGCGCTTGCGGCTCATGGCGGTAATCTGCAGCAGGCCATCGACGCTTATGGGGGCGATGCCAGCGAATGGCTTGATCTGTCGACCGGCATCAGTCCCTTCAGCTGGTATGAGGAAAACCCGCTGACGCTCCCTGTGGCTGCAGTGCATGCCCTGCCGGCTGCGGATGAACAGCTGGCTGCCGCGGTGCGCGGCTATTACGGCCGCGAGGCGCTGACGGTGGCCGGCAGTCAGGCGGCGATCCGGCAGTTGCCGCTGTGTTTCGGTCATGGGCTGGTGTGGGTGTTAAAAGGCACTTATGGTGAGCACCGGCTGAGCTGGCAGAATGCCGGCCATGAGGTGCATGAACAATCCGCAGCCACAATCCGCACGGCGCTGGATAACGATGGCCCGTTGCCGGATATGCTGGTGCTGGTGAATCCCGGAAATCCCGGTGGCGAACGCTTTACCGCCGCCGAACTGCTGCGCTGGGCGGACAGATTGCACAGCCGTCAGGGCTGGCTGCTGGTGGATGAGACCTTTGCCGACTGCGATGACCGCCACAGTCTGCTGCGGCAGCGGCCGGCGGATAATCTGCTGGTGCTGCGTTCACCGGGTAAGTTTTTTGGTCTGGCCGGTTTGCGCATCGGCTTTGTTTTTGCGGCGGCACCGTTACGTCAGCGGCTGGCACAGATCTGCGGACCGTGGGCGGTCAGTGGCCCGGCGCAGGTGATTGCCGCCCGCGCGCTGGCTGATCATGACTGGCAGCAGCAGCAGCGAATGCGTCTGCAACGGGCTGGGGAGCGGCTGCAGAGTCTGTGCCGTGGCTTACCACTGGCCGGTAAAACCGAGCTGTTTATCACGCTGCAGTCGCCGCAGGCGGCAGACTGGCAACGTCAGCTGGCGCAACAGAAAATATGGACCCGCCTGTTCGCACAGCAGCTGCGGCTGCGTATTGGACTGCCAGCTTCGGAGCAGGGCTGGCTGCGGCTGCAGCAGGCGCTGATTTCCCTGACCCCTGACCAGGAGTGTATGTGAACCGTTTTATTGCGTTTTTATTTTTAATCGGTGCCACGCAGCTGGTCTGCGCCGCTACGGAATTCCGCGTGCAGGATGATGCCGGTGTGGAGCACCGCCTGCAGCAGCCGGCACAACGTATTATCAGTCTGATGCCACATGCCACCGAATTGCTGTTTGCCGTTGGTGCCGGTGAGCAGATCGTTGGTGCGGTGGAGTATTCGGATTATCCGCCGCAGGCGAAAAATATTCCCCGCATCGGCGGTTACAGCGGTCTGAATATTGAAGCCATTATCGCCCTGCAGCCGGATCTGATTATTGCCTGGCCGGAAGGCAATAATCAGCGCGAATTGCATCGTCTGCAGCAGCTGGGCATGACCCTGTTTGCCTCTGACCCCAACACCTTTGAAGACATTGCGGTCAATCTGGAACGCCTCGGACAGATCAGCGGACACGCTGAACAGGGGCGGCAGGCGGCGCAGGCGATGCGGGAAAAAACCGCTCAGTTGCGTAGTCAGTATCAGGGGCGGACAACACTGACGGTGTTTTATCAGGTCTGGCATGACCCGTTGCTGACACAGAACGGATCAACCTTTATTTCGCGCGCGATCGAGCTGTGTGGTGGGGTGAATATTTTTGCCGGCCTGCCGATGGCTTCGCCACAGGTGAGTATTGAGGCGGTGCTGGTCGCCGATCCTCAGGTCATTGTGGCCAGTGGTATGGGCGAAAGCCGGCCGGAATGGCTGGATAACTGGCGCCGTTATGCCGGGCTCAGTGCGGTGAAAACCGACAGCCTGTATCACATCCATCCCGATCTGCTGCACCGGCCGACACCGCGCCTGCTGCTGGGCACGGAACAGCTGTGCCGCGATCTGCAGCAGACCCGGGACCGCGGCACTGTAAACAAACAGCCGTGACGCAGGTCAGCGCCGTTTTTCGGTGAATCTGCCAGAATAAAAAGATTACTGAGAGGGGTGGGCTATGTTTGCTGTTTTTACCTGGCTGGCCGACTGGCTGGTTTATCAGGTTGCCGGTCTCGACGCCGGCAGTAAAACCGGTGATGCGCTGCATTTCTTTGTTGAGGATGTCAGCAAGATTTATGTGTTGCTGGTGGTGATGATTTATGTGGTGTCACTGCTGCGCGCGTCATTGAATGTTGAGCGGGTACGTGATTTTCTCGCCCGCCGTCATCCCGGCGCGGGGCTGATGATGGGCTCAGCGTTTGGCGCTATTACGCCTTTCTGTTCCTGCTCCAGTATTCCGGTTTTTCTTGGCTTTACCTCGGCCGGTATTCCGGTCGGCATTACCATGGCTTTTCTGCTGACGTCACCGCTGATCAATGAAGTGGCGGTGCTGCTGCTGCTCAGCCTGTTGGGGTGGAAATTCACCGTACTCTATATTGTGGTGGGAATGCTGGTGGGCATGCTGGGTGGCCTGGTACTGCATCTGCTGCAGGCTGAACGCTGGCTGCAGCCGTTTGCAGCCAAAGCCTATGAGCGGGCTAAAGCACAGAGCCTCAGCAGCAGCCCGGTACCGGAAGAAAAAATGACCATGCGGGAACGTCACCGCTTTGCCATGGATGAAAGCCGCGATATTTTCAGCCGTGTATGGAAATGGGTCATCATCGGTGTCGGGCTTGGGGCGGCATTGCACGGTTTTGTTCCGGAATACTGGATCACGGATTATCTGGGCGAAGGTCAGTGGTGGTCAGTACCGGTGGCCGTGCTGGCCGGTATCCCGCTGTATTCCAATGCCACCGGGGTTATTCCGGTGATTGAAAGTCTGATTACCAAGGGATTGCCGGTGGGCACCACACTGGCTTTCTGTATGAGTACTGTGGCCGCCAGTTTTCCCGAGTTTATTCTGCTTAAGCAGGTGATGAAACTGCGTCTGCTGGCACTGATTTTTCTGATGCTGCTGCTGGCGTTCACGCTGGTCGGCTGGATCTTTAATGCCTTAACACCGTATCTGTAGAGGGGTGAATGATGAAAACAATCAAAGTTCTGGGCTCAGGCTGTACCAAGTGTGAAAAAACGGCGGAAGCCATTGCCGGTATCGCTGCCGAGCGCGGCGTTGATATTGATCTGCAGAAAGAAACCAATCCGGAAGCCATTATGGGTTACGGTGTGATGCGGACTCCGGCGGTGGTGATTGATGAAACCGTGGTGCACAGCGGTTCCATTCCTCACCGTACCGATATTGAAAAATGGCTGGCCTGATCTGATGCCTGCCAGTGAAAAATGAAGATAAAAAAACCGGCCTCAGCCGGTTTTTTTATGCCTGCAGTTTCAGTCTTCCAGCAGAGAGCGCAGCATCCAGGCCGTCTGCTCATGGACAGTCAGACGCTGGGTAAGCAGGTCGGCGCTGGGTTCATCGCCGGCTTCTTCCACCAGTTTGTACAGACTGCGCGCAGTGCGCGCCGTTGCTTCATGCCCGTCAGCCAGAATACGCACCATATCCATCGCCTTGGGCGGTACTCTCGGTGCATCCGGCAGGCTGGTCAGTTCAGAAAACTGCGCGTAGGAGCCGGGTGCCACATGACCGAGGGAACGGATACGTTCGGCAATCGGGTCCACGGCATTCCACAGCTCTGTGTACTGTGTCATGAACATTGCGTGCAGACTGTTGAACATCCGGCCGGTAACGTTCCAGTGGAAGTTATGGGTGGTCAGATACAGGGTATAAGTATCCGCCAGCAGGCGGCTCAGACCTTCTGAAATCCCCTGACGGTGTTCATCGCTGATACCAATATTAACTTTCATGTTCGCCTCCTCAGGTCGTACCTGTTAATGAACAGAGATAATAGCACTCCTTTTGATAATGATTATTACCTCTGTTTTATGTCTGCCATTGTTTCAGATCATGTTGCGATCATTCAGTGGCCGTTCTTTTGTCGACAATGGGAACAGGACGGGGTTCCCGATGCTCAGCCCAGTGTGGTGTCCAGTACCATCATCAGGGCAAAGCCCACCATCAGACCCAGTGTGGCCACCGTCTGATGGCCGTTGCGGTGGGTTTCCGGAATCACTTCGTGGGACACCACAAACAGCATGGCACCGGCAGCCAGTCCCAGACCAACCGGGTAAGCCAGCATCAGACCACCGGCCAGGCCGACACCGAGCAGGGCTCCGACCGGCTCCAGCAGACCACTGCCGGCGGCAACCAGTACGGCAAATAATGGCTTGAAACCCACTGCACGCAGGGTCAGTGCCACGGCCAGCCCTTCCGGAATGTCCTGCAGGGCAATGGCGGTCGCCAGTGGCAGACCGACACTGAGATCGCCCTGCGCAAAGCTGACACCGACTGCCATGCCTTCCGGCAGGTTGTGCAGGGCAATGGCAAAGACAAACAGCCAGGCTTTGCTGCAGCGCTCATAACCGGGACCACAGGGGCCGGTTTTCTCGTGTTCGTGCGGGGTGAACTCATCCAGTCCGAGCATCAGGGCGGCGCCCAGAAACAGGCCGATCACCACCAGCATGCCACCACTGGCGGCACTGCCGGTCAGCTCGGTACCGGCTTCGACCCCGGGCAGAATCAGGGAAAACGCTGCTGCTGCCAGCATCATCCCGGCGGCAAAGCCGAGCATGGCATCTTCGGTCGACTGGCGGATACCGCGCAACATCAGGGCCGGGGCTGCTCCGATGGCGGTGGCGACAAAGCCTGCGGTACCGCCGAGCAGGGCATAGCGGCTGAACAGACTGCTTTCGCTGCTGCTGATCTGGATAATGCTCTGAATCAGCAGCAGAACCACAGCCGCCAGTGAGGCGGCCAGACCACCGGCGATATAAGGATGTTCGCGGGCGTGCTGATAGAAGATATCAGCCCAGCCGGAACGGGAAGACGGTGGTGGTTGAATGGTGTCCATAATGCCTCACAAAAGATGACTGTCCTGCCACGGGTCAGCGGTTTTAGCCGGTTACAAAGTCAGAATAGCGGAATCTGCTTATTTTTCTATTTTATTAAATTCATAAAATTAAAAGAAGATGGCTATTGCTATTGATTGACTGCACAGCGGTTCAGAGCGTGTCCAGATGCTGCAGGCAGTATTCCGCCCGGGCCAGGATGGCCTGTTGCTTGTCGGCGCTCATACGATCGAAGCTGCGGTACATCATGGTCATACGCGGGTTACCGGCAAACTGTGCCCGGTGACGGTGAAGAAAATGCCAGTAAAGACTGTTGAACGGACAGCTGTCCGGCTGCTCTGCGGTTTTCACCTGATAGCGGCAACTGCGGCAGTAGTCGGATTGACGGTCAATGTATTTACCGGAGGCAGCATAAGGCTTACTGCCGAGCAGACCGCCATCGGCATGCATCACCATGCCCAGCGTGTTGGGCAGTTCAACCCAGTCGATGGCGTCGGCATACACGGCCAGATACCAGTCACAGATGGCGGCCGGGCGCACGCCGGCCAGCAGGGCGAAATTGCCAGTGACCATCAGCCGCTGGATATGATGTGCCCAGGCATTGCTGAACGTGGCGCGCAGGCATTCCTGCATGCAGCGCATATCCGTTTCCGCGTTCCAGTAGCAGGCGGGCAGGTCACGCTGATTATTCTGACGGTCAGCCGCGGCGTAGTCCGGCATCATAAGCCAGTAAATGCCGCGCACATATTCACGCCAGCCAATGATCTGACGGATAAATCCTTCCACTGCATTCAACGGCGCGTGACCGCGGTACCAGGCCTGCTGAGCGGCATGGCAGACTTCCCGTGGCGACAGCAGACCCAGGTTGATGGCCGGGGACAGCAGACTGTGAAACAGCACATCGGTCTGCCAGCTGCTGTCGTCGGTGAGTGATGGCTGGCTGCTGAGCATGGCGTCCTGATAGCGGCCGAAATGCGGCAGTGAATGCTGAATAAAATGCTCCAGCGCCTGCAGGGCCTGCGCGCGGGTGGTCGGCCAGCGGAAGGGCTGCAGCTGGCCGGGGTGATCTGTCATCTGCTGTTCGACGAGTTGCAGTACGGTACGGTCGGTGTCGTCCCGGGAGAAAGTCAGAGGTGGTGGCAGCGGGACTTCACCGCGGTAGGCGGCGCGGTTGTCGCTGTCGAAATTCCAGCGGCCGCCGCAGGGCTGATCGTCTTCCATCAGCAGGCCGGTGTGGCGGCGCATCCGGCGGTAGAAATATTCCATCCGCAGCTGCCGGCGGTCAGTAGCCCAGTTGCGGAATTCGGCCAGGCTGCACAGGAAGCGGTCATCTTCATACACAGTGACGGGGATACCAAGCGTCTGCTGCCAGTGCTGATCGATGTCAGACTGTAAGCGGTATTCCCCGCATTGCGTCACAATCAGACTGTCACAGGGCGAGTGACTGAGCGTATGCTGTACCACAGACAACAGGCTGCGCAGCGGCGATGCTGCATCATATTGGTGATAAATCACCCGCCAGCCGGCGTTACGCAGCTCGCCGGCAAAGTGGCGCATCGCGGAAAAAAACAGTGCGATTTTCTGCACGTGATGCTTCACGTAGCCGGCTTCATCGGCGACTTCCGCCATGATAATAACGTCGCTGGCCGGGTCGAGTACCCGCAGGGTTGCCAGGTCACCGCTCAGCTGATCGCCGAGTATCAGTCCGCATCTGCTCATGGAATGGATTCTGATGAGGTTTGTATAAGTCATGTATAGCAACTTTCAGCTGAAGCATAAACCACTACTGTGCGCTGCTTTGTGGCACCTTTTTTGTAAGCTTTGCTGAGCGTCAGAGCAAAAAACGATTGTGCAAACTATGTAATGCGCTGAAAGTGTTCTGAGTGTGTCCTTTTTGGTGCGGTCGCCTGAGCGATCCGGAAGCGTACGCACCAAAAAGGGGCTGTAACTGTGCTCTCCGTCAACAGAGAGTAATCCAGAGTGTCCGCCAGGACAGAGAGGAGCGGTATGTCTATCGAGTGGAAGGAATACGCCCCGGAAGGGGAATTTTATGATGAACTGTTCAGCAGCCCGGGCAACCCGCGCCAGCCAGCCAAACGACTTGTCAGTTATCTGAGTACCCTGTCGGAAGACGATATTCAGTCCCGCAAAATGGCAACGGAATCGACGATCAAGGAAATGGGTGTTTCCTTTACCGTATACACCGAAGGCGGCAATATTGACCGCGCCTGGCCTTTCGATCTGGTGCCCCGTGTTATTTCAAGCAGTCAGTGGGAAAAAACCGCCGCCGGTCTCAAACAGCGCCTGAAAGCGCTGAATATGTTTATTGATGATCTGTACCACGATCAGAAAATTATCCGCGATGGCATCATCCCGGAATTTGTCCTGAAACAATCAAAAAATTACCGTCCGGAATGCGAAGGGGTCAGTCCCCGTTTTGGTGTCTGGGCACATATCTGTGGTACCGACCTGGTGCGCGACAAAGACGGCCAGTTTTATGTACTGGAAGATAACCTGCGGGTGCCGTCCGGGGTTTCCTACATGCTGGAAAACCGCTCCATCATGAAACGTGTGATTCCGGAAGTGTTTGAGAAAGTGAACATTGCCCCGGTGGGGGATTATCCGGAGCACCTGTTTGATACCCTGGCGTCATTGTCACCGCGCCGGGTAGCCAAACCTGTGGTGGTGGTGCTGACCCCGGGTATTTATAACTCGGCCTATTTTGAGCACGCTTTCCTGGCACAGCGGATGGGTGCTGAGCTGATTGAGGGCAGCGACCTGATCGTTAAAGACGACGATTGTGTGTATATGAAAACCATCGCCGGCCTCGAACGTGTGGATGTGATTTACCGCCGTATCGACGATCTGTTCCTTGATCCGGAAGTGTTCGAGAAAGACTCGGTGCTGGGGGTTCCCGGCCTGATGCGCGCCTGGAAAGCCGGCAATGTGGCACTGGCCAATGCTCCGGGTGCCGGTGTGGCTGACGATAAGGTCGTGTATGCCTATGTGCCTGAGATCATCCGCTATTATCTCGGTGAAGAGCCGCTGATTCCCAACGTGGAAACCTTCCTCTGCTATGACGATGAACAGCGTGAATATGTCCTCGCCAACCTCGATAAACTGGTGGTGAAACCCGCCAATGAATCCGGCGGATACGGCATGCTGATCGGCCCGCATTCGACCAAAAAAGAGCGTGAGACCTTTGCCGAATTAATTAAGGCCAATCCGCGTAATTATATTGCTCAGCCGACACTGGCATTGTCCACCGCGCCGACGCTGGTGGGAAAAAATAAAATTGAGCCGCGCCATCTCGATCTGCGGCCGTTTGTATTGCAGGGACGTGACAGTTATGTGACCACCGGTGGTCTGACCCGGGTGGCGATGAAAAAAGGATCGCTGGTGGTGAATTCATCACAGGGCGGCGGCAGTAAGGATACCTGGATCGTTGATGGCCCGGTAACCAAAGCGGCAAAGAAAAAAGCGGCCAAAGGGGAGGGTAAATAATGCTGTCCAAAGTTGCTGAACGTATTTACTGGGCGGCGCGTTATCTGGAACGTGCGGAAAGCACAGCCCGCCTGCTGACCATTTATGACAAGCTGTTGTTCGACCTGCCGCGGCAGGTGGATCTCAGCTGGTACAACCTGATCGTGATCAACAGCCTGGAAGCCGACTTTAACGAGCGCTACTCCGTGCGTGATGAACGCAATGTGGTGAAATTCCTGCTCGGTGATGATTCCAATCCCTCGTCGCTGGTGTGTTCACTGAAAGCGTTGCGGGAAAATATCCGTACCACCCGGGATGTGATTCCGCCGGAAACCTGGGAAATGGTGAACGAGCTGACGCTGTTCGTGCAGGAAAACCTCAATCAGGGCATCAGCCGCCGCAACCGCCATGAGTTTCTCGACAGCGTGATCAAGGCCTGTCAGCAGATTATCGGCCTGTGGTTTGTCAGCATGCCGCGCGACAGCGCCTGGGATATGCTGCTGCTGGGGCAGAATCTGGAGCGGGCAGATATGACCACCCGTAATCTGGATGCCGGTGTGGCGACGCTGATGGAAGTGGAAGACGATGATTTCGCCGTCAACGCCCGGCAGATTATCTGGGGCAACGTGCTGCGCTCACTGAATGCCGAACAGCCCTACCGCCGCGCGGCACGTTCATCGGTGAAAGGCCATCTGGTGGCCAGTTATCTGATCGGTGATGAATGTTTCCCGCGTACGCTGAGTTTCTGTCTGTCGACCATGAGTGACGTGGTGACGAAACTGCCACGTAACAAAGATGTGCTGAACTTCCTCAAAGGAATGCAGAAGGAACTGCCGGGCTGCTCAGAAACGGATGAGCCCGGGGAAGAGTTCCGTGACACCCTGAACAGCCTGCAGCTGGCGCTGGGTGATCTGCACAGCGTGATCGGAACCACCTGGTTTATGTCGGAGTCTGTATGACCATCAGAGTCGCCATTCAGCACAACACCTATTATTCATTCGACCGGCCGGTGAACCTGTCACCGCATGTGATCCGTCTGCGGCCGGCGCCACACAGCCGTACGCCGATTCACAGCTACAGTCTGAAAATTGAGCCGCAGGAGCACTTTATTAACTGGCAGCAGGATGCCTTCGGCAACTTTCTGGCGCGGGTGGTGTTTCCGGAGAAAACGAAAAAGTTTTCGGTCGAGGTGGAAGTCATCGCCGATATGACGGTGATTAACCCGTTCGACTTTTTCCTTGAAGAATATGCCGAAGAGTTTCCGTTTACATACGATAAACAGCTGAAAAAAGAGCTGGAACAGTATCTGGAATGCAGCGCCGAAGGGCCGGAATTTCAGAAGCTGTTTGACAGTATTCCGCAGGAGAAAAAGCGCAGCATCGATTTTCTGGTCGCGCTGAATCAGACCGTACAGCAGCACGTCGAATATCTGGTACGGCTGGAACCTGGGGTGCAGACCCCGGAGGAAACCCTGACGCTGGCCAAAGGCTCCTGCCGTGACAGTGCCTGGCTGCTGGTACAGTTGCTGCGCCACTGTGGACTGGCCGCGCGCTTTGCCTCCGGTTATCTGGTGCAGCTGACGGCGGATGAGAAATCGCTCGACGGACCATCGGGTCCGGAAGCGGATTTCACCGATCTGCACGCCTGGTGTGAAGTCTTCCTGCCGGGTGCCGGTTGGGTCGGGCTGGATCCGACCTCCGGTCTGTTTGCCGGCGAAGGCCATATTCCACTGGCCTGTACCCCGGACCCGGTATCTGCCTCACCGATTCAGGGCTTTACCGACAAATGCGAGGTGGAATTCGACTTCAGCAATACCGTTACCCGGGTGCACGAAGACCCGCGGGTCACCAAACCCTACAGTGACGCTGACTGGGCCGATATCCTGCTGCTCGGTGACGAAGTGGACCGCCGTCTGCTGGCCGATGATGTGCGTCTGACCATGGGTGGTGAACCGACGTTTGTGTCGGTCGATGATATGGAATCGGCGCAGTGGAACACCGAAGCGCTGGGCAAGGCAAAGCTGGCGCTGGCGAAAACCCTGCTGCTGAAACTGCGTGATCATTTCGCGCCGAAAGGCCTGCTGCATTACGGGCAGGGCAAATGGTATCCGGGCGAAGAAGTACCGCGCTGGGCGCTGGGACTGTTCTGGCGTACCGACGGCGAACCGCTGTGGGATAACCCGCAGCTGCTGGCACGGGTGGATAAGGATTACGGCCATTCAGTGAAGGAAGCTGAAGCCTTTTCCCGGTTACTGTGCGGCCGTCTGGGGCTGGACGGCGGTTATGCCCAGCCTGCTTATGAAGATGGCCTGCATTATCTGCTGCAGGAACAGAATCTGCCGGTGAACCTGGATTCTGAAATCGCCGGCGCCAAAGACAGCCTGGCGCGCCGCCGCCTGGCGCGGGTGCTGGAACAGGGGTTGGATACGCCCTCCGGTTTTGTGCTGCCATTGAACTGGAATTTTTATGGCCAGAACTGGAGCTCCAGTATCTGGGAATTCCGCCGTGGCCGTCTGACCCTGATTCCGGGCGACTCGCCGGTGGGCCTGCGTTTGCCGCTGGACAGTCTGCCGTGGTCGGAAAAAGTGCAGTTGCCACAGGAGTTGGATCCGTTTGCTGACCATCAGCCGCTGGCCAGTCATGATCAGCTGCTGCACAGCCGGCCGGCGCCGGCAGTGGCGGAAAAACAGTCGCCGCAGAAAGCGGGCAAAAATGATCCGCAGACGGTATGGCAGGAGGTGGTGAAAACAGCGCTGTGTGTGGAAGCCCGGGGCGGTAAGATTCATATCTTTATGCCACCGCTGCCGTATCTGGAAAGCTATGTGCAGTTGCTGGCCGCCGTGGAAGCCTGTGCCGCTGAGCTGAAAACACCGGTGGTGATTGAAGGCTACGAACCACCGCGTGATACGCGCATGAAAAAACTGCTGGTGACGCCGGACCCGGGTGTGATCGAGGTGAATATTCATCCGTCAGGCAGCTGGCGCGAGCTGGTGGACAACACCACTGAGCTGTATCAGGCGGCGCGTGAATCCCGCCTCGGCGCCGAGAAATTCATGCTCGACGGCCGCCATACCGGTACCGGTGGCGGTAACCATATTACCCTCGGTGGCCCCAGCCCGGCCGACAGTCCGCTGCTGCGCCGGCCGGATGTGCTGCAGAGTTTTGTCACCTTCTGGCAGCATCACCCGTCGCTGTCTTATCTGTTCTCCGGTGCTTTTGTCGGCCCGACCAGTCAGGCGCCGCGGGTGGATGAAGCGCGTGATGAATCCCTGTACGAACTGGAAATTGCTTTCCAGCAGATGCCGCTGGGTGAAGTACCGCAGCCGTGGATGGTTGACCGCATCATGCGCAACCTGCTGATCGACGTGACCGGTAATACCCACCGGGCGGAATTCTGTATCGACAAGCTGTTTGCCCCGGGTTCCAGTACCGGCCGTCTCGGTCTGCTGGAATTCCGTGGTTTCGAAATGCCGCCACACGCGCGCATGTCGCTGGTGCAGGCGCTGCTGATCCGTTCCCTGGTCAGCCGCTTCTGGCGTGAACCGTACCGTAAGCCGCTGGTGCGCTGGGGCACTGAGCTGCATGACCGTTATATGCTGCCGCACTATATCTGGCGTGATGTCTGTGCCGTGGCGCAGGATCTGCAGGATCATGGTCTGGATTTCCGGCCGCAATGGCTGGCACCGTTTGAAGAATTCCGCTTCCCGCATTACGGCCGGGTGCAGCTGGATGATATCTGCATCGAACTGCGCTGGGCGATTGAGCCCTGGAACGTGCTGGGGGAAGAGGTGTCCAGTTTCGGCACCGCCCGCTATGTGGATTCCTCGGTGGAGCGTCTGCAGGTGAAAGTGACCGGCATGGCTGGCGAGCGCTATGTGCTGGCCTGTAACGGCCGCCGCATTCCGCTGCGTAATACCGGCCGTAAGGGAGAGTACGTGGCCGGTGTGCGCTACAAAGCCTGGGCACCACCATCGGCACTGCATCCGACCGTTGATATTCATGCACCGCTGGTATTCGATCTGATCGACACCTGGAATGGCCGCTCCATTGGTGGCTGTACCTATGCCGTCAGTCATCCGGGCGGGCGCAGTTACGATACCTTCCCGGTTAATGCGTTTGAGGCCGAAGCCCGTCGCATCAGCCGTTTCAGTGAGCTGGGGCATACCCAGGGGCCTTACGCCCCGCGCCCGGAAGTGGATGCGCTGCGGGAATTTTTCCCGCATACGGATGCGAAACCCATGGCGCCGCCGCCGGAAGAATCGCCGGATGATTATCCGCATACACTGGACCTGCGCAGGATGCGGTAGAATAGCGGGCTTCTGCGTAAGGTAGCTTAATTAATGAACACCAGTGAACTGCGTCCGGAGTGGCTTTATCCGGCCAGCGACAGCCGCCATGATGAAATTATTGCCGGTGATGGCCAGTTACGGCCGCACTGGCACTATGTGCTCGACAGCCTGCACGGGCTGGGCGATATGGCCGGTCGTCAGCAGAAAGCCCTGCGCATTCTGCGTGACGACGGTGCCACCTATAACATCTATGGTGACAGCACCGGCGAGTCCGCCACCTGGAATCTCGATCTGGTGCCGAACATCATCGCCAGTGAAGTCTGGGCGGATGCGGAAAGTGGCCTGCTGGAACGCTCGGAGCTGTTCAACCTGCTGCTGCGCGATATTTACGGCGAGCGCACACTGCTGAAAAGCGGCGTGATCCCACCGGAAGCTTTGTTCTGTCACCGTGGTTTTCTGCGTGCCTGTCATGGCATTCAGCTGCCCGGTGAACAGGATCTGATCCTGCATGCCGTGGATCTGATCCGGGCGCCGGGGGGGGAGCTGATGGTACTGGGTGACCGTACCCAGTCACCGTCCGGTGCCGGCTATGCGCTGGAAAACCGCACTGTGATGTCGCGCGTATTTCCCAGCCTGTTCCGCGACAGCAATGTGCACCGCCTGTCGGCCTTTTTCCAGCGTCTGCGCAGTAAATTGCTGAGCCTGTCGCCTAACCGTTCCCATGCCCGCGCCGTGCTGCTGACGCCGGGGCCGCACAACGAAACCTATTTCGAACACGCTTACATGGCGAACTATCTCGGCTTCCCTCTGGTACAGAGTGATGACCTGATGGTACGTAACGGCTTTCTGTGGATGAAGTCGCTGGATGGCCTGAAACGGGTCGATGTGCTGTTCCGCCGGGTGGACGACTGGTTCTGTGATCCGGTGGAACTGCGTGCCGATTCCCGTCTCGGTGTGGCCGGGTTACTGGAAGTCGTGCGTGCCGGCAATCTGGTGGTGGCCAACCCGCTGGGCTCCGGCATTCTGGAGAACCCGGTATTCCTGCGTTATATGCCGGAGATTGCCCGGGCTCTGCTCGGGCGGGAGCTGCGTCTGCCATCAGTGCAGACCTGGTGGTGTGCCGAATCGCAGGATAAAGAGTATGTACTCGCTAACCTGCGCGATCTGGTGATCAAGCCGGTTTACCGCAGTCCTGGTTCGCGCAGTGTGCGTGCCGGAGAACTGGATGATGCCGGACTTGAGCAGCTGAAGGCAGAGATCACAGCGAATCCGATGCAGTATGTGGCGCAGCCGGCCATGATTGCCTCCCACCTGCCGGCGCTGGAAGCGGACAACTCGCTGGCGCCCAGACCGTCAATCCTGCGGACCTATGCGGTGGCTACCGGCTCTTCATACAGCCTGATGCCGGGCGGCCTGACGCGCGTCGGTGACAGCGAAAACAGCTTTGTGATTGCCAGTCAGGCCGGGGCGCGCAGTAAAGATACCTGGATCGTCGATTCCGAAGCCGAACGCACGCTGGCCAGCGAGCAGGCGGAAGAAGTGACGGTCATGCGGGAAGCCGAATCGGTCAGCCTGCCCAGCCGGGTGGTGGAAAACCTGTTCTGGATGGGACGTTATGCCGACCGGGCCGAAGCCACGCTGCGTCTGCTGCGCACGACCTTTATTCAGTTCAGCAGTGAATCGCCGGCCAGCCCGGCAGTAAAACAGTATCTGCTCGGCACACTGCAGAAAATGGCCGCGCTGATTCCGGCCGAAGGCCTGAGTGCTGACGATCAGCTCGATCTGTGGATCGAAAACGGTACCGTCAGCAACAGCATTGCCAGCAGTCTGAACGCCATGCTGTTCTGCGCCGATCAGGCGAAGGAACTGCTGTCATCCGATACCTTCCGCATTATTAACGATATCCGCGATGCCCTGCGGCGCCTGCCGCAGGAGCTGAGCAGCAGCCGCTGGTCGGCGCCGGAAGAAGTGCTGGACCCGCTGGTGACGGCACTGATGGCGTTTGCCGGCCTGACTCAGGAAAGTATGAACCGCAGTTTCGGCTGGCGCTTTATGGAACTGGGACGCCGTCTGGAACGCGCACAGCAGATCAACACCGCCGTCGGTGGCTTGCTGGTACCTGTGCTGAATGAGCCGGAACAGAACCGGCTGGCGGAAGCACTGCTGTTGACCATGGAAACCCTGATCAGCTACCGCCGCCGTTACCGCGGACTGATGAGTGTGGAAACCAGTCTTGATCTGATTCTGCTCGACAGCAGCAATCCGCGGTCGCTGATGTATCAGCTGGATCACCTGGCCGAATACCTCAGAGCCCTGCCGCATCCGGCGCGGGTGCTGCATGAACTGAGCGAAGAAGAACGCACTCTGATGCAGGTCGAAGTGCTGGTGAAACTGACACCGCTGAAAGACTTCTGTCAGCCGCAGGAAACGCAGCGCGTACAGCTGGCTGAGGCAATGGAACGCTGCTTTACCCTGCTGGCGGAACTCAGTGACCAGATCACCGATAAATACTTTGACCACCGCGAAGCCTCGCATCAGCTGGTACGCAATTCCATGGAGATACTCTGATGCGCTACCGCATTAAACATATCACCGAATACCAGTATGCCGGCCGCGTTTCCCACTGCTATAACATGGCTCACCTGATGCCGCGTAACAGCCGCCGTCAGCAGTGTTTAAGCAGCCATATTGATATTCTGCCCGGCACTACATTCAACGTGCGGCGGGAAGATTATTACGGCAACTGGGCACATCATTTTGAAATTCATCAGCCGCATAAAACGCTGAAAATTATTGCCACCTCTGACGTGGAAACCCGCGAGCAGCTGAGCATGATGGATCTCGATCTGGGCGCCACCTGCAGTCAGGCAAAAGAAATGATGTGGAGTGCCACGGATACTGAAACTCTGCTGGCACGGGAATTTCTGCTGGATTCGCCGGCGGTTAAAACCATTGATGCGCTGCGTGACTATGCCGCGCCTTTTTTCAGCGCAGAAAAAACCCTGCTTAAGGCTGTACTGGAACTGACCCAGGCAATTTTCCGTGATTTTAAATATTCACCGGAATCCACCACCATTGCCACGCCGGTGGAAGATGTACTGGCCAGCCGCGAAGGGGTCTGTCAGGATTTTGCCCATCTGCAGATCGGCTGTCTGCGGGCACTCGGTTATGCTGCGAAATACGTGTCCGGCTATCTGGAAACCCTGCCGCCACCGGGCCAGGAAAAAATGGTCGGCGCCGATGCCAGTCACGCCTGGCTGTCGGTTTATGCCCCCGGTGAAGGCTGGTTTGAATTTGATCCGACCAATAACTGTATGGCCGGTGAACAGCACATCATTACCGCCTGGGGCCGTGATTATTTCGACGTGACACCACTGTGCGGGGTGATTTTTGGTGGTGGTGAACAGCCACTGCTGAATGTGTCTGTGGATGTGCAGCGTCTCTGACATCTCCCACCACAGATTTCTTTGTTCTTCTGACGCGCCTTATCGGCGGGATATAAATCCGTAGCAGCACTGTCGTACAGACAGCTGCTGTGCGTGTCTGTTCACGGCAGAGGATGCCACCTGTCTCACAGTTCTGCCATGGCGGCTGTGATAGTGTGCGCCGCCGACAGAATAACGGAGAAAACCATGCATAAATCCCCTTTGTTTGCCGTTCTTTTTTTACCCGCCGTCCTGTTTATGGCGCAGCCTGCGCTGGCAGATAACCGTGGCAACAGTGCTGGCGAGGAACTGATAGAACAGATTATCGGTGACATTATTGACCGCACCGCCGAAGCCGCACGTAAAGAAGCGCGCCGTCAGGCCGGCCTTGAAGATGACAGCGGCAGCAGCAGATACAGACGGGATAATGATGGTGATTACAGAGCGTATAAAAAAGACAGATATGCTGCGCATGATAAGGGGAATGGCAAAAGCCGGGGCTATGCATACGGTCATCTGCCCAAAGCCAGGCAGCAGCAACTGCAGCAGCTGGATGAAGATCATCAGCGGCGGATTTTTGCGCTGGAAGAAGTATTGCAGCGTCGGCTGGATAAAAACCGCGATGATTTCCGCCATCAGGCCGGCCGCGAAGGGAAAGAAGAACGCATCCGCGCAATGAAAGGTGCGCTCAGGGACCAGACTGACCGGGCGTATAACGACTACGAACGTCAACTGAATGAAGAAAACCGCCGTTATATCAGCCGCCGCGATGAGCTAACTGGTGGCAAAAAATGAAGCCGGTAAAAACGATCATAAACAGAGATAACCGGATGCTGACCCGGTTTTTCAGACTGCCGCTGCTGATGCTGCTGCTCTCTGCATTAAGTGCCTGTATGGCGCCGGCTACCCCGCAGGAGGTGGCGGAAGGCTTCTGGCAGGCGGTTAAACATCAGGACACTGATGCGCTGGCTGAGCTGTCGGATGTCAGTGAGCCGCTGCTGCTGCAGGATAAGGACTGGCAGCAGGTGAGCATTTCCTTCGGACGGATCACGATTGATGGCACACATGCTGAAGTGGCAACCAGCATAACAGGGCTGGACCGCGAGGCGGAGCATGCCCGTGAACTGACCACCTATCTGAATAAAACGGATGAGCAGTGGCGGGTGGATTTTCCGGCAACCCGGGAGTCGCTGGAAAATCCATCGCTTTTCCATCAGTTTATGGGCCAGCTGGATCAGCTGACGGAACGTCTGGGCAGCCGTTTCGGCCAGTCGTCTGCAGACTGGTCAGAACAGATGCAGGCACTGGCCGAAAAACTGGATGCGATGTCGGAATCCGCACGGGAAAACGCGGAGGAAATGGTGCAGGACTACAGTGCAAAACTGCAACAGCAGCTGGATGCTCTGTCCGAATATCTGCAGCAACAGCTGGATGATCATCCAGAGGCCAGTGCCGGGGACCGGCAGCTGCTGCAGACTTCCGTGGATGAACTGGATGCCAGCAGTGAGCAGCTGGATGAGGCTGATCCGCAGGCGGTTGCCGGCAGTTTCACCACTCTTGAGCGGGTGACACAGCGGCTGACCAGACTGAAGGATGATACCTTTGCCGGGCTGAAAAAATACTGGCAGCGGATGCAGCAGAATATCAGCACAGAGGGTGAACAATGGCAGCAGAGGATGGATCAGTCCATCTGAACGGCACCCTTATCTCTTTCGGTGCAAACAAGAAAAAGGCTCTTTTCAGAGCCTTTTTTATTATTGCTGGTTCAGGGCGCTATTTTTTTCTTCAGTGCCCGGCTGACCGCCAGCGGCAGGCTGGGCAGTGAGCGCAGCATCCATGGCAGGATACGGCGTTTGGTCCGGTTCATGGATTCCGGCACCATGGCTTCAATCAGGTGCGGCCCCGGATTATTCAGTGCGTATTGCAGGGCTTTACTGAATTCTTCCGCACTGCTGACCGACACGGAATGAACGCCCATGCCCTGACCGAGACGGGCAAAGTCGAGCACCGGACCGTGCAGGTCGAGCTGGGATTTTGCTTTGTCGCCGGCGGATGCCGCTCCCACCCGTTCCAGCTCAACGTTGAGAATGGAGTAGGAGGCATTGTTGAAAATGACGGCGGTGACATCCAGCTGTTCACGTGCCATGGTCCACAGCGACTGGATGGTGTACATGGCAGTACCGTCGCCGATCAGTGCAATCACCGGGCGCTCAGGGCAGGCGACGGCAGCACCGACGGCATTCGGCAGTCCCTGACCGATGGCACCACCGGTGAGCGTGATCATATCGTGGCGTGGGGCACCTTCGGTGAGGACATTCAGCATCAGCCCGGAGGTGATGGATTCGTCGACAATAATGGCGTTATCCGGCAGGTAATGGCCGATGGCTTTGCAGACCTTGGGTGCCGTCAGCCGGCCTTTGGGGGCACCGGGCCGCCGGGCAGGCTGAATAGCCGGTGAGGCTTTGTCCGCCCCCAGTACCGTCACCAGTTTTTCCAGACTGGCGGCGGCATCCTGATGCGGGCTGGCCAGGGTGTGCAGGGTGCAGGAGTCCGGTACCAGGTAGCTCGGTTTACCGGGGTAGGCAAAGAATGAAACCGGTGCCTTGCTGTCCACCAGAATCAGGTCATCAATGTCGGCCAGCTGAATCGCGGCCAGTTCCGCCAGATAGGCAATGCGCTCCACCGCCGGCAGTCCGGCGCCGCGTTCGATACGGGTGGGAAAGGTTTCGGCCAGCAGGCGCACACCATTGTGGGCGGCGATTCTGGCGGCGGCGACCAGCGCCGGTTCGCGCAGGGCGCGGCCGCCAAGCAGCAGCGCGACCCGGCGTCCGGAACGGATGCTGGCTGCAACGGCGCGCAGGGTATCGTCATCCGCCAGTGGCGCAGCGGTCTGCGCCGGCACGGCACAGGGCACACCGCCGTCGCCCCAGGATACATCGGCCGGCAGAATCAGGGTTGCGACCTGACCGGGCAGGCCGCGGGCGGCGCTGATGGCGGCGGCGGCGTCTTCGCACAGTGTCGCCGTGCTGCTGGCGGTGCGCACAAAACCGGGCGAGACGTTGCGCGCCACGGTTTCAATATCCGACTGCAGCTGAGCATCATATTGCACGTGATAGGTGGCGTGATCTCCGACAATATTCACCACCGGCACTTTGCCTTTGCGCGCGT
Organism: Pseudomonadota bacterium; assembly: GCA_030145845.1. Classification (GTDB taxonomy): domain Bacteria; phylum Pseudomonadota; class Gammaproteobacteria; order Pseudomonadales; family Oceanobacteraceae; genus Venatoribacter. The sequence continues at coordinate 147,299 of JAIXHJ010000005.1, read as the reverse complement.
TATGCAGGTTGGCGAGACCATTACCAAGGCCGCAGCCGAGGTGCAGCAGGGTGGCAGCCGGTTTATCGGCCATGCGTGCATAGCCATCGGCAGCACCGGTGGCAACGCCTTCGAACAGTGCCAGAACGGCACGCATGCGCGGTTCGCTGTCGAGGGCAGCCACAAAGTGCATTTCGCTGGTGCCGGGATTGGTAAAGCAGACCTCGAGTCCGGCATCGGCGAGGGTTTTCATCAGAGCCTGTGCGCCGTTGGGCATTGTTATTCTCCTCAGCTCAGTAGGTGTTCAGTGGTCAGTGCCATGTGCAATGGATCGTGCAGCGGCCCGCGCGGTCATGATGCAGCCGGGCAGGAACGTCCCTTCGAGGGAGCGTTTACCACTGGCGCCACCGCCGCCAAAACCGGCGGCTTCACCGACACAATACAGGCCGGGCAGCGGCTGATCATGCTGATCCAGCACGCGGCTGCTGAGGTCGGTTTTCAGTCCGCCCAGACTCTTGCGCGTAATCAGCTGCATATGGATGGCGATAAAGGGGCCGGCGCCGGCCTTCTGCAGTGGGGCGGGTCTGCAGGTACGCAGGCGGTCCGGTCCCCACTGCCGGGCATGCAGGATATGGCGGATCTGATCGTCATTCTGCAGCCGGCTGCCGCCACGGAAGTTGGCATCAAAGGCATCGGCCGTGGCCTGCAGTACCGCCGCATCAATATCGTGTGAGCGGGTCAGGCTGTTCATCTGTTGTGCCAGACCGGCAAGGCTGTCGTCGACCAGAAAGTGCGGGCTTTCACGCTGCATCTGTTTTACCAGCCGGTCGTTGCCGGTCAGGGTTTCCAGCACGAAGCGGATAAACTGTTTATCGCGGATACGCTGGTTATGTTCGGCGCCGGAAATGGCGAATTCTTTGCGCGCGATACGCCAGTTGAGCAGGTGCCAGGTCCAGGGTTTTTCCTGCGCGGCCACCTGCTGGCACAGCCAGTGGGTATCAAAACCGGTCACCAGTGGTTGTGGACCAATGCGTTCACCGCGGTGATTGAGCCACAGCGCCGATTTACACGGAATCGTCGACAGCCCGTGGCCGGCAAAGTGCGGATAGGGATGGGGAAAACCGGCGGCGTAGTTCCACATTTCACCAGTGTGGGTCAGGCTGGCGTGCAAGTTGTCCGCCACCCAGTGATGCATCTGCCCGTCGGCAAACGGATGGGCACCGTTGAGCATGGTTTTGGGCATGGGCCGCTCTGCAGGCCAGTTGGCACGGCACTGCTGATGGCTGCCGTTGATGCCGCCGCTGGCGATCACGACGTTCGCAGCGCGCAACAGGATATCTTCCCCGGTTTCTTCGTTGATGCCCACGGCACCACAGACGCTGCCGTTCTGCTGCTCCAGGGCGGTGATCCGGTGGTGGTGCAGCAGGGTCAGGCGGCCGTCGCGGCTGGCCTGATACAACGCGGATATCAGGCAGCGGACCAGTTCACGCGAGGTGCCCCAGACGATGTGATAGCGCGGCACGCTGTTGCCGTCACCGAAGCGTCCGCGTTCCACCCAGTTCACTGCCGGCATGAATTTAACGCCCTGTTGCTGCAGCCAGTCATAGACTTCGGCACGCGAATGTTCGGCGTAATAGCGCGCCCATTGCATGGGCCAGGTATCGTCAGGATTCAGTTCACCGAAGCGTATCCAGTCGTTCAGTGCACGTTGCGGGGAGTCCGGGATGTTCATTTTGCGCTGCAGCGGGGTATCAACCAGAGCCATACCGCCAAAGGCCCACAGTGCCAGCCCACCAAAACGCTCTGCGCTGTCGCGGTCGGCGAGAATGACCGATTGCCCGGCGCGCAGCAGTTCCAGGGCGGTCACGATTCCGGCAATACCACCACCGATAATCAGGGCATCCGAAGCAAGGTGTCTGCTCATAGGGCGGGCTCTTTCTGTTTGTTGTTATAGACAGAAAGATATACCGCCGGGCGTCTGCGGGCTTGACCCTGGGGGCCGGGGCAATTGACTCTGCAGGACGGGAATATTACCTGCAGGTAAAGAGAGGTCAGCGGGTTCTGAACCTGGCCATCATATCGTTCAGGCGGTTTGCCAGACTGGTAAGTTCGCTGGATTTCTCGCCGGTGGACAGGGCTGAGCTGCGGGTTTTATCAGAGATCTGATGCGCAGTGCGCATTTCATGACTGATGCTTTCAATGACCGTGCTCTGCTGTTCGCTGGCTGCAGCAATGCCGGCATTGAGGTTGTTGACTTCGTTGAGCCGCTCAAACAGCTTCAGAATACGGTCATTGGCGCTGGCAAAAGCTTCTGACATGGAACGGCTGGCTTCATTACTGGAGCTCATGGCTTCAATGGAACGGCCGGCACTCTGTTTGAGGTTTTCGATCAGATTCTGAATTTCACCGGTACTGCTCTGGGTTTTGCTGGCCAGATTCCTCACTTCGTCGGCGACCACGGCAAAACCACGTCCCTGTTCACCGGCCCGGGCTGCTTCAATGGCGGCATTCAGTGCCAGCAGGTTGGTCTGTTCGGCGATGCCCTGAATGGTCTGCAGAATGCCGTAAATACCATCGACCTGCTCGCTGAGGTTTCCGACGTCACCGGAAGTGCGGTCGATGATGCCGGTCAGGTCGTTAAACTGGCTGTTGAGCGCACGGATATCATTGCTCAGGGTTTTACCGTCGCGGTCGACGTCTGCAACCTGATTGTGGGCTTCCTGCACATTGCGGGCGATATCACTGGAAGCGGTAATCAGTTCATTGGTGGCCGCCGCCACATTATCCATAATGCGTGTCAGATTTTCGGCATTGGTGGTATTGCCGTCAGCATTTTTCTGCAGTGTGGTGGCGCTGCCGGTGAGTCCGTCTGACACTTCGTTAATGCCCTGTACCGTGGATTCAATCCGGTCCATAAAGCGGTTCAGGCCGTCACCCAGCATATGCAGTTCGTTCATGTCTTTGGCGGCGACACGGTATGACAGCGGGGTGGCGGGGTCCGCGATTTTTATGACCCCTTCGGTCAGTTTATTCAGACCGGCGGTAATGCGTTTAACACTGGCGAGGGCAACCACCACCAGAATCAGGGACAGCACAATCAGCACCGGAATTGCCACTTCGGCTTTGGCGTAAAATATGGTTTCCCATTCCTGAGTGACCAGAGTCCGCAGCGTATTTTCATCGGGTACTGCCTGCATGGCGGCAATTTTGCTGCTGAGGCTGTCGACCAGATAATCGCGCTGGGCGAACATATCGATAACCGCTTTGACAATAATAACAATCAGGGTGAGCAGAGCGGGGAGAGCTGATGCAATGATCAGTTTTCGTTGGGCATTCATAAATCTGTTATCCACTGTTCTGATGCAGTTGCCTTAAGTCTAGTAGGGGATAACAGGATTGCATGTATAAAAAAAGATGGCCCGGCAGCGGTTGCTCCGGGCCATCTTTTTAAGGTGGGCTTGCTTACAGACTCTGACTGACTTCAGCCATTACTTCTGCTGTCGGCGGTTTGACGGCAGTAATACTGCGGAAGTGATCAATGAACTCATGTTCACCATGCATGCCGTCAACAAAGCTCGGGCGGATGCTCTGGTAATACAGTGTCGCCTGAATACTCAGCGGAGCCTGATAGGACGACGGCAGTGTCAGCTGATAGCTGACAGTATCGCTGCCGCTGCCGGCATTATTGAAGTCAGCGTCGCTGTCGGTTCCGACCGGGTCGATGTCCTCATCGGCCGTTGCATTATCGAAGCCGGCGGGCGGAATGCGGTTATCTTTCAGGCGCTCGTCTGCGTACAGCAGGATATGCGTAATGTGGCCATCCGTTGCGCCCAGTACCACTTCATAAATCGGCACCTGGCTGGCATCGGTCACGACATCAATGTGAGGCATATAACACTGTGAGGAATCAAAAGTATCCTCTTTGTGTTCAGTGAGGCAGGCCTCGCCGGCGTAGACTTCATCCACGCTGAGACGATAATTTTCATCCGGGATACCGCTGCTGAACACTTCATTGCCGCCGGCATCGGTAACCGTGACGCCCAGCCACATACGGCGGGCAGGGAAGCTGGTCGGCAGCTTATGTCCGGCGTGGTTGGTGATGGTCAGGTCGAAAGATAAAACGTCGCCGGTTATGGAGGTACCACTCATGCCCAGCGTGGCGGCGCTACTGAGGAAATCCCGGGTCAGCTGAGCTTTTTCCGCAAAGCCTTCTTCAGTGCTGACGTCCGCCAGGCCCAGTTCCTCGCGGAACTCACCCAGCACATCCAGCAGCCAGCTGTTGGACCCCACCATTTCATGGGCGAAATAAGGCGTGCGTTCCGGCCAGGCATCGTTCACGATGCCCGTGCTCACCGTGGCGCTATCCGTGGTGACACCATCTTTCTGGGCTATACCTATACGCCGGATGCAGCCTTGGCCAAATACACTGACATGGAAAACTACAACTTCTATGTCCGTCGCAGCTTTGACGGTGGTGTGACCTGGACCAGTGCTGAAAACCTGTCGAATATTGATGACACAACCGTGACCGTTAAGGAACCGCGTATTGTCGCCATGCCTGGCAGTGAAAGCACCTGTACGGCCGGTGAAACCTGGGAAACCAATGACACCTGTCAGAACCCGGATGCTTATATCGTTGCCTGGGGTACCCAGAGCAATGTGTATGATCAGCTGGGCGGTGCTGTGGATCTGGATCTGTACGTGACCGGTACCCTGGATTCCGGCGACAGCTACCTGCCGCTGGCATTGCTGGCCGGTAATCCGACCGATCTGAACAATCCGGAAGACGATGAAGAAGCTGAATCTCAGCTGCGTGCAAACCCGGCGGGTACGGCATTGTACGCTGTTTATAACGGCACTAAAGAGGAACTTGATTCAGAAGGAAATCCGATTACTGATTCAGAAGGAAATCCGATTATTGACACTCTGAGCTGGTTTGTTTCAGGTTCCGCCCTGAATCTGGATGAAGAAAACCGCGAAGGAATCATCAGCTACAGCAACAGTGCTGATCTGGATTCGGATCACGGTGGTGCGCTGGGCTTCCTGAGCTTCGGCCTGTTGGGTCTGCTGGGTTTTGCTACCCGTCGCCGCAAACACTGAGGCGGACAGATAAGCAATAAGAAAGGGCCGTCAGGCCCTTTTTTATTGTCCGGAGCAGACGATGACCTCATTAATCTGTTTCCGGCTGGGCCCTTAACCGGAGCTGTAAGCATTCAGGGTCTTGATCGTCGGCCGATCAGCCCCTGCCGCGGGCGTCAGGGGTTCTGTGTTGGTGGAAATATGCTGGGGTTGACCAGCGTCGTTCCTCTGCTGCTGTCCCGCAGGCTCGACGGAACCCGGGACTATGAGAATTCAGAATCACTTTCTTCGGCCAATAAAAAACCCCTGATGCGAGCATCAGGGGATGGCGGGATTGCACTCCGGGCCATCCATGGCCCATCCCCTTCGGGCGCCTGCGGCGGTACAGATTGCTCCCGGCAATCTGGCGAACCCGAAACTATGAGAATTCAGAATCACTTCGTCGGTTAAAACAAAAAAGGCCCTGACCAAAATGCGGTCAGGGCCTTTCTCGTTTGTGGGCGGGATTGACCAGCGTCGTTCCTCCGCTGTTGTCCCGCAGGCTTGACGGAACCCGGGACGATGAGAATTCAGAATCACTTTCTTCGGCCAATAAAAAAACCCCTGATGTGGGCATCAGGGGTTTTGTATTGGTGGAGATGGCGGGATTTGAACCCGCGTCCGCCAATCCTCCACTAGAGGATCTACATGCTTAGCCGTCTCTATTGATTTAGTTCGTCACGACCCGAGGGGCAGGGTGTTCGGAACGAGCTCGATTAAAGTTTAGCCTTTTTAGCTCCGAGCGAAGCCAGCCAGGCGAGCCTGTAAGACGGTGCCCTCGTCCCCCAGCTACAGGCGCCCGGGTTCTGAGGTAAGCGGGCTTAAGCCGCTAGTGCGTAGTTTTCGTCGTTTGCGACTATAACTATGTATAACGTTGATTTACGAGATCGCTATACCCTCTCGGCATGCACCCATAGCTTTGTAATCAGCGTCGAATCCTGATCATCCCCGAATTCTTTCACTGCCGGCTACGGCGTACTTCCTATATATGGACCCTGAACAGGTATTTCAAGGCCCCGGAAGTCATTTCATTCTAACACATCCGTGCGGCTATATCAGCGTACCGAATGCTTCATGATGCGTTCTTTCTGCTTGGCCCAGTCGCGGTCTTTGGCTGTATCACGTTTGTCGTGACTCTGCTTACCTTTCGCCAGCGCAATTTCGGCCTTGACGTAAGGTCCTTTCCAGTAGAGGGCGGTACACACACAGGTATAGCCTTTGGCCTGAATCTTCTGTTCCAGCCGTTCCAGTTCACGCTTGTGCAGTAACAGCTTACGTGCCCGGCGTGGCTCGGTCACCATGTGGGTGGAAGCCTGTGCCAGTGGCGTAATCAGAGCACCGGTCAGCCAGGCTTCGCCTTTGTGAAAATCAATGTAAGAGTCCAGCAGCTGGCATTTGCCGGCACGCAGTGACTTCACTTCCCAACCGGTCAGTGCCAGTCCGGCTTCGGTTTTGTCTTCCAGAAAATAATCATGGCGGGCCTTTTTATTGACCGCAATGGTACCGCTGGGGGCTTTGGATTTCTTTTTACTCATTCCGGCATTATACCCGAGCAATTGTCGAAAAGGCAGATGCGCAGAGGTCTGCCGGGTTGAGGCTGCTGGCCAAATTACCGACAATACCCCGAACTTGTACGGGGAAGAAGAATACATGGCTAGCAACAAACGGGGAATGCACGGTATCTGGGGGAGCCGCTGGACGTTTATTCTGGCAGCAACGGGGTCTGCTGTGGGTCTGGGCAATATCTGGAAATTTCCTTACATCACTGGCGAGAATGGTGGTGGTGCGTTTGTGCTCATGTATCTGGTCTGTATTCTGGTGGCCGGCGTTCCCGTGATGATTGCTGAGGTTCTGCTGGGCCGGCGCGGACGCATGAGCCCCATTCACACGATGCAGGCTGAGGCAAAGGAGCAGCAGGCACCGGCGGTGTTTTCCGGTATCGGCTGGATGGGAGCGGTATCCGGCTTCTTTATCCTGTCGTTCTATAGTGTGATTGCCGGCTGGACACTGGCGTATATCGGTAAGATGGCCTCAGGGGAGTTCAGTGGTGCCGATGCGGACACCGCGGCGGCGTCTTTCAGTGGCCTGCTGGCTGATCCCTGGACGCTGCTGGGACTGCACACCCTGTTTATGATCATGACCGGTGGCGTAATCGCCCGGGGCGTAAAGCACGGCCTTGAGGATGGTGTGCGGCTGCTGATGCCGCTGCTGTTTGTGATGCTGATTATGCTGCTGGGTTACGCCATTACCACACCGGGATTTGTGCAGGGCTGGAATTTCCTGTTTTCGTTTGATGCCAGCAAACTGAATGCAGACAGCATTGTGGTGGCGCTCGGGCATTCTTTCTTCACTCTCAGCCTGGGTATGGGAGCGATTATGACTTATGGCGCTTATATGCCGGCGGAGGCCTCGCTGACCAGAACCATCTTTACTGTCGCCTTTCTTGATACGCTGGTGGCGCTGGTCGCCGGCCTGATTATCTTCCCGATAGTCTTTTCCAACGGCCTGGAGCCGGCGGCAGGACCGGGGCTGATGTTCCAGACGCTGCCGATTGCTTTTGGCGCCCTGCCGGGTGGCACTCTCATTGGTACCGCTTTCTTTGTTCTGGTGGCTATTGCCGCCTGGAGCTCTGCGATCTCGATCGCGGAGCCGGCGGTTGCCTGGGCGGTTGAAAAGGGCGTCAGCCGTGGCCGTGCAACTTTTATTGTCTGCCTGCTGGCGTGGCTGATTGGCGTCGGTACGGTGCTGTCTTTCAATGAATGGTCTGAAGTCACGTTCCTGAAAGGAACTTTCTTCGATAATCTGGACTTTCTCACGTCCAACCTTATGATGCCGCTGGGTGGGATGGCGATAGCCATTTTCGTCGGCTGGTACATGCGCCGTGAAGATGCAGAAGGTGAACTCAATGTCGCTGACCACCGGGTGTTTACGGTGTGGCGCTTTATGCTCCGCTACCTGTCACCACTGGCAATTCTGCTGATATTTGTCAAAGGCCTTTCCTGACAGGCGGAGGATTCATAAGCGAATGACCACAGTAAGCCGCAGTGCGCTGGTAATGCACAGTGCTGAGCAGATGTTTGATCTGGTCAACGACGTCCGGCGCTATCCGGAATTTCTGCAGGGCTGCAAAGCGACGGAAGTGATTGCCGAAGGTGATGACTTTATCGAAGCCACGCTGACCATCGCCAAAGCCGGGGTCAATCAGAGCTTCAGTACCCATAATACGCTGGTGCGGCCGCAAAGGATGGAAATGAAACTGCTGGATGGTCCGTTTACCCGCTTTGAGGGGGTGTGGCATTTTCAGCCGCTGTCCGATGAAGCCTGTAAAGTATCGCTGGATATGGAATTTGAAGTGGCAAACCGGCTGGCAGGTGTTGCCCTGGGGGCGGTTTTTAAGCAGGTTGCCAATATGATGGTTGATGCATTTGTGAAACGGGCGAAAGAAATTTATGGCTGACATGATCAATGTTGAAGTCGCATATGCGCTGCCGCATAAACAGAAAATCCTGGCACTGGAAGTCGAAGCCGGCACCACATTGCTGGATGCAGTGAAGCAGTCAGGAATTGAAACTGAGTTTCCGGAGCTGGATCTGACGGACGCCAGATTCGGTATTTTCGGTAAGGCGACCAGAACGCCGGAAACCGATGTGCTGCGGGAAGGTGACCGGGTGGAGATTTACCGGCCGTTGCTGATTGATCCGAAACAGGCCAGAGCAAACCGGGCGGCGAAGGCGCAGAAGTAAACCGGAAGGGCACAGCCCGGGCTGTGCCGGGCGGATCAGAGTGCTTCGGTATTGATGGTATTGACCGGTTTTTCTTCCTGAGGAACGGATTTCAGCTGATCCTCTTCACTGAATTCCTCATCGGGTAATTTCCCTTCGTAATGCGTGTATTTCCCGGTTGTGTCAAAAAACACACTGACTCTATAGTTTTTTACTATTTCATCCCGCTTTTCTAATGTGTAAATGTAATCCCAGCGATTGTCAGAAAAGGGGTTCTTCAGCACTGGCTTACCCATAACGTAAGCGACCTGGCGCTGAGACATGCCTGGTTCAAGCTGGGCCAGCATATCGGTGGTTACGATATTGCCCTGCTGAACATTCAGTTTGTAGACCCCGGGAAATACACAGCCCGTCAGGGTTGCAAAACCGAGTAATATAGTCAGAATTGGCGTTCGCTTGATCAAGGTGCCGTCTCTTAAGTTGCGTTACTGCTTAGAGCGGCGATAATACCGATAATTCAGTTAGCTGTGAAATTATTAGAGGAAAGCCATGTCCGATCAGAACGTGGAGCTGCGCAAGGCCGGTCTTAAGGTCACTCTGCCCAGGGTCAAGATCCTGAGTATTCTGGAAACCAATGCCGACGCCCATATGAGCGCAGAAGACGTATATAAATCGCTGATAGAAGCGGGCGAAGATGTCGGTCTGGCAACTGTGTACCGGGTTCTGACTCAGTTTGAGAGTGCCGGTCTGGTAACCCGTCATAACTTTGATGGCGGTCATTCTGTCTTCGAGTTGGCCCGTGGTGAACATCACGATCATATGGTGAACGTGGAAGATGGTACGGTCATTGAGTTCACGAACGAACAGATCGAGCGTCTGCAGCATGAAATTGCAGAAGAACACGGTTTTGATCTGGTTGATCACAGTCTGGTGCTTTACGTCCGTAAGGCAAAATGACTGGTCGTTGATCAGAGATCCGCATAACAGAAAAGGCAGCATCCGCTGCCTTTTCTGTTATGCGTGATTGCTATTTCACCAACGCCAGCATTTCCTGTGCATGTGCCAGCGTCTGGCGGGTGATATCCACACCGCCCAGCATGCGGGCAATTTCTTCTGAACGCTGTTTGTCATCCAGCTTACGCAGTTGTGTATGAGTGGCACTGTCACCGCTGATTTTGCTCACCTGATAATGCTGATGGGCCTGGGCAGCGACCTGTGGCTGATGGGTGACACAGAGTACCTGTCCCTGTTTGCCCAGGGTGCGCAGTAAGCGGCCGACGCGTTCGGCGGTACCGCCGCCAATGCCGACGTCGACCTCATCAAATATAAGACTGGGAATGTCGCTCACGGCGGCGGTGACGACCTGCAGTGCCAGACTGATACGGGCGAGTTCACCGCCGGATGCCACTTTGGCTAATGGTCCGCCGGGCATGCCGGGGTTGGTCTGAACATAAAAACTGATCTGGTCGGTACCATGACGGCCGGGTTGCTCACTGTTTTCAATGCGGGTTGTGAAGCGGGCTGGTCCCAGCGCCAGTGCTTCGAAATGGGCCTCCACTTCACTGTCCATACGGGCGGCGGCCTGACGGCGGGCATGACTCAGGCCGGCGGCCAGCTGCTGATATTCCTGATGCAGGTTTTCTGCCTGCTGATGCAGTTCTGCCAGATCATCATCACTGAGGTTCATCGCCGCCAGTGCGCTTTCCTGTTCCTGCCAGTAAGCATAAAGTGCAGAAGGCTGGATCTGATGTTTGCGCGCCATGCTGTACAGGTCACTGAGACGTTTATCCACCTGCTGCAGGCGGTGCGGATTGATGTCGACCAGATCAAGATAATGCTGCAGCGAACGTCCGGCTTCTTCCAGCTGAATATGCGCCTGGCCGAGCAGGTCGCGGGCTTCCGCAAGCAGCGGGTGCTGATCATCAATGTCGTGCAGGCGCTGTATGGCCTGGTAGGTCAGCTGGGTCGCGGCGAGTTCACTGTTTTCGTCGCCATAACAGGCCGCCAGTGCATACTGGCCGTTGAGCAGCATGCTTTCAGCGTTTGACAGCCGTTTCTGCTCACTTTCCAGTTCGTCGGCTTCCAGTTCTCCGGGCGCCAGTTCACGCAGCTCCTCGACCTGATAGGTCAGCAGCTGGCGCTGGGCAATGACTTCCGCACTTTCTTCCTGCAGTTTGGCCAGCCGGCGCTGCAGCTGCTGCCACTCACTCCATACCAGAGCGACCTCACCGGCCTGCAGCTGCAGGTTGCCGTAGGCATCCAGTAGCTGTCGTGGGGTTTCCTTCTGCAGCAGGCGCTGATGGGCATGCTGGGAGTGAATTTCGATCAGGAACTGGCCGACTTCGCGCAGATCCGAGGCGGAAACCGGGCGGCCGTTGATGTAGCCGCGCGAACGGCCTTCGGCAGAAACGATCCGGCGCAGAATAATATTGCCGTCTTCTGCCGGTATGTCGCGTTGCTGCAGCCAGAGTTCGGCGGCCGCATTGGCGCTGAACGTGGCGGCAATTTCAGCCTTATCCGCACCATGGCGGACGCAGTCGGCATCGGCGCGTCCGCCCAGGGTCAGACCGAGGGCATCCAGCAGGATGGATTTGCCGGCCCCGGTTTCACCGGTAATCACCGACATTCCGGCCCTGAGTTCAAGTTCCAGATGATCGACCAGTGCAAACTGGTGTACAGACAGATGAACCAGCATGGGATTCTCCTCCCTGGGGCTGAATGGATATACAGTGTTTTTATATACAGTATCTGCATCTGTCAAGAGAATCTTGCCGGTTGCCCTTGAATCTTATCCGGCTATCCCCCATATAGCCGACAGTCCGAAAAACTATGATCGAGGAAAGACAGATGTCAGACGAGCAAAAGGTGCAGGAAGAACTGCAGGAACAGGCAGAAACCGCTTCACCGGAAGAAGTCAGCGACGCTGCTGAATCCGCAGATGTGGCGGGTGATGCGCTGGAAGCCGCCAATAAAGACATTGCCGATCTGAAAGATCAGATGCTGCGTATGCAGGCTGAGATGCAGAACGTCCGTCGCCGTGCGGAAGCGGATGTGGAAAAGGCACACAAATTCGGTCTGGAAAAGTTCGCTGTTGAGATGCTGACCGTGGTGGATAACCTGGAACGCGCACTGGCGGCGGCGACGGCCGATGATGAAGCCACTCAGTCAATCCGCGAGGGCGTGGAGATGACGCTGAGCGGTCTGCTGGCCAGTCTGGCCAAATTCAGTGTTGAAGCGGTGGATCCGCAGGGCGAAACCTTCAACCCGGAGTTGCATCAGGCAATGACCATGGTGGAAAGCGCTGATGCGGAGCCGAACACTGTCATCAACGTGATGCAGAAAGGCTATGTGCTGCACGGACGTCTGCTGCGTCCGGCCATGGTGGTGGTGAGTAAAGGCGCACCCAAAATCAACGAAAACGCCTGATTTTATTGTTAACCGGGGGCTTGAAAGCGTAAATCCCGGACTTATATAGAAGTCAACACGAAAACAACGGTTTCAGATTCAGCGCAGCGCGAGCTGCCAAAACGGAGACATACAAATGGGTAAGATTATTGGTATCGACCTGGGCACCACCAACTCCTGTGTGGCTATTCTGGATGGTGAGAAGACCAAGGTTATTGAAAACGCAGAAGGCGACCGTACTACGCCGTCCATCATCGCTTACACCGACGACGAAGTACTGGTAGGTCAGTCTGCCAAACGTCAGGCCGTTACTAACCCGAACAACACCCTGTTTGCGGTTAAACGTCTGATCGGCCGCCGCTTCACCGACGATGTGGTACAGAAAGACATCTCCATGGTGCCTTACAAAATCGTTCAGGCTGACAACGGTGATGCCTGGGTTCAGGTAAAAGATAACAAGATGGCACCGCCGCAGATTTCTGCTGAAGTGCTGAAGAAAATGAAAAAAACCGCCGAAGATTATCTGGGCGAGAAAGTGACCGAAGCGGTGATTACCGTACCGGCTTACTTTAACGACTCTCAGCGTCAGGCAACCAAAGACGCCGGTAAAATCGCAGGTCTGGAAGTAAAACGTATCATCAACGAACCAACGGCGGCAGCGCTGGCTTACGGTATCGACAAAGAAACCGGTGACCGTACCATCGCGGTATATGACCTGGGTGGTGGTACCTTCGATATTTCCATTATTGAAGTGGCCGACGTTGATGGTGAAAAACAGTTCGAAGTACTGGCAACCAACGGTGATACGTTCCTCGGTGGTGAAGACTTTGACCTGCGCCTGATTGAGTATCTGGCAGACGAGTTCAAGAAAGAGAGCGGTATTGATCTGCACAATGATCCGCTGGCACTGCAGCGTCTGAAAGAAGCCGCAGAAAAAGCCAAGGTTGAGCTGTCTTCCAGCAGTCAGACCGACGTGAATCTGCCGTACATCACCGCAGATGCCACCGGTCCGAAACACCTGAACGTGAAAGTGACCCGTGCAAAACTCGAGTCACTGGTGGAAGAACTGGTTGAACGCTCTCTGGAGCCATGCCGCATTGCGCTGAAAGATGCCGGCCTGAGCTCGGGTGAAATTGACGAAGTGATTCTGGTCGGTGGTCAGACCCGTATGCCGATGGTGCAGAAGAAAGTGGCTGACTTCTTCGGTAAGGAACCACGTAAAGACGTGAACCCGGACGAAGCAGTGGCTGTGGGTGCTGCGGTACAGGGGGCGGTTCTGTCCGGTGATGTGAAAGACGTACTGCTGCTGGACGTTACCCCGCTGACGCTGGGTATCGAAACCATGGGTGGCGTAGCGACTCCGGTGATTGATAAAAACACCACGATTCCGACCAAGAAGTCGCAGGTGTTCTCAACCGCCGACGACAACCAGACTGCCGTGACTATTCACGTCGTGCAGGGTGAGCGTAAGCAGGCGTCGCAGAATAAATCCCTGGGCCGCTTCGACCTGGCAGACATTCCGCCGGCACCGCGTGGTATGCCTCAGATCGAAGTCACCTTCGACATCGACGCTAACGGTATTCTGAACGTCAGCGCGAAAGATAAGGCGACCGGTAAAGAGCAGTCCATTGTGATCAAGGCTTCTTCTGGTCTGAGTGACGATGAAATCGAAAAAATGGTTAACGATGCGGAAGCAAACGCAGAAGCTGACCGTCAGTTCGAGGAACTGGTACAGGCGCGTAACACCGCTGATGGCCTGATCCACGCCACGAAGAAAACGCTGGAAGATGCGAAAGACAAGGTGACCGATGACGAGAAAACCGCCATCGAAAAAGCCATCGCGGATCTGGAAGAAGCGCTGAAAGGCACGGATAAAGACGAGATCGAAGCGAAAACCAATGCTCTGACAGAAGCCTCCAGTGGTCTGGCGCAGCGTCTGTACGCTGAACAGGCTCAGGCAGAACAGGCGGCGGCCGGTGAAGCCGGTGCTCAGTCTGGCGGTGGTCAGGATGACGATGTGGTAGACGCCGAGTTTGAAGAAGTAAAAGACAAGTAATTGATTCCGGTGAATTAATTACTTCCGAGAACGCGGCAGTCTTCTTGCCAGAGGGCTGTCGCGTTTTTGCTTGTTAAACAGAACGGAATAAAAAGCCGATTGTGTTCCTGCTGATCTGAAAGACATCGCAGGCAGCAGATTAACAACAGGTGAGATATGTCCAAACGAGATTATTACGAGATTCTGGGTGTCAGCCGCGACGTCGACCAGAAAGAGCTGAAAAAGGCTTACCGCAAGCTGGCCATGAAGTACCACCCGGACCGTAACCCGGATGACGAGGACGCGGACGCCAAATTCAAGGAAGCGACCGAAGCTTACGAAGTGTTGGGCGATGCGCAGAAACGTCAGGCCTATGATCAGTTCGGCCATGCCGGTGTTGACGGTCAGGCCGGTGGTGGCTTTGGCGGTGGCGGAGCCAGCTTCAGTGATATTTTTGGTGATGTGTTCGGTGACATCTTTGGTGGCGGCGGCGGTCGTGGCGGCCGCGGCGGCCCACAGCGGGGTTCTGACCTGCGCTACACCATGGAGCTGACGCTGGAAGAAGCAGTACGTGGTGTGGAAAAGAAAATCCGCATTCCGACGCTGACCAGCTGCGAAGTCTGTGACGGCACTGGCGCCAAGGCGGGCTCCAAACCGAAAACCTGCCCGACCTGTCATGGTGCCGGTCAGGTGCGTATGCAGCAGGGGTTCTTCTCGGTGCAGCAGACCTGTCCGACCTGTCGCGGTCAGGGCACCATTATCGAAGATCCGTGCGACAGCTGTCATGGCCGTGGCGTGAAGGAAGAAACCAAGACCCTGTCGGTGAAAATTCCGGCGGGCGTGGATACCGGCGACCGTATCCGTCTGGCGGGTGAGGGTGAAGCCGGCGCCATGGGCGGACCGGCCGGTGATCTGTATGTGCAGGTCAGTGTGCGCGAACATGAACTGTTCCACCGTGATGGCCGTAACCTCTACTGTGATGTGCCGATCAGCATTGTGGATGCCGCACTCGGTGGTGAGCTCGAGGTACCGACACTGGATGGCCGGGTGAAACTGAAAATTCCGGCAGAAACCCAGAGTGGCAAGCTGTTCCGTCTGCGTGGTAAAGGGGTGACCCCGGTGCGCGGTGGTCCGGCGGGCGATCTGATGTGCCGCGTGCAGGTGGAAACACCGGTTAACCTGACCAGTGAACAGAAGGATCTGCTGGTGCAGTTCCAGGCGTCTCTGAATGGCGAAAAGCATTCGCCAAAGAAGAAAAGCTGGTTTGAAGGTGTGAAGAAGTTCTTCGAAGAAATCTGACCACGGCGGGGCGTCACCACGGGTGGCGCCTCGCATCTCTTTCTGAATCGCTATATCCTTAGCGGCGATTTTTAATTACCTCTGGATAACAACATGACCCGTATTGCAATTACCGGTGCTGCAGGCCGCATGGGCCGCGTACTGATTGAAGCTGTGTGTGCGGCAGGCAAAGCAGAACTGGGTGCAGCGATTGTGCTGCCGGGTGACCCGATGGCCGGTGTTGATGCTGGCGCTATTGCCGGCCAGGGCCGGGATCTGAATGTGGCTGCGGTTACCGCTGTTGCAGATGCTATTGATCAGTTTGATGTGCTGATTGATTTCACGGCGCCGGCGGCGACCATGGCCAATATTGAACTGTGTCGTCAGCATGGCAAAAAGATCGTGATCGGTACCACTGGTCTGAATGATGAGCAGAAAGCGGCGATGAAAACCGCGGCGGCAGATATGGGGATCGTGTTTGCGCCGAACTATTCCGTGGGTGTCAATCTGTGCCTGAACCTGTTGCGTATGGCCGCGTCGGTGATGGGTGATGATTCGGATATTGAGGTGGTGGAAATGCATCACCGCCATAAGGTCGATGCGCCGTCCGGTACCGCACTGCGCATGGGCGAAGTGGTGGCAGAAACCATGGGCTGGGATCTGAATGAAGTCGCCTGCTACGGCCGCGAAGGTCACACCGGTGCCCGTCCGCATAAGCAGATCGGCTTTGAAACCATCCGTGGTGGTGATGTGGTCGGTGATCATACCGTGATGTTTGCCACCGATGGTGAACGGGTGGAAATCACCCACAAAGCGCAGAGCCGTATGACGTTTGCCAAAGGTGCTGTGCGGGCTGCCCTGTGGGTCAGTGAGCAGCCGGATGGTCTGTACGATATGCAGGATGTGCTGGGCTTCTGAGCCGCTGCAGCAATAAAAAAACCGCTCATCCGAGCGGTTTTTTTATGCGTGGCTGTTCCGGCAGAGGTCAGGCCGGAATACTTTCCCCACTTTTAACACCGAGCATGTGGTCGAGACCACGCTCAACCATGTCCCGCATACCTTCCGGTTTGCCGGCCGGATCAAAGACCATGGAAACCAGCATCTGGGCGTTGCCCATCACCCAGCGTGCCCGTTCCCTTGGCGCCAGACCCGGTTCAAGAATGCCCATGCGGATACCTTTGTCGATCTGCTCGCTGATGATATCCAGCATGCGCGACTGATATCTGAGGTAGTGAGGCCAGGTTTCATCCCGTACCGACGAACTCCATTCCAGCCAGACTTTGATGTATGACGGGTTTTCCTCGCAGGCATCCAGAAACGCGCCGATATGAGCCCGGATGGCTTGCAGCGGATTGTCGGTCTCACCGTAAATGGTTTCGGCCATGTCCAGCAGGCTGCGCTCCACTTCGCCGAGCACGGCTTCGACCAGGGCTTCGCGGGTTTTGAAGTAATTGAACACGGTGGCGACGGATACGCCGCCGAGTTCGGCAATCTCAGTATGACCGCCACGGCCGATACCACGGCGGGCGAATACCTCTACGGCGTCTTTGAGTAACAGTCTCTGTCGTTCTTCCGGTTGCAGGCGGCGGCGGCCATCAATAGCTACGGGCATGGTACACCTCTTTTATCGTTTTAGTCGGTTCAGGGCTCAGCTCACGGTTGCTGATATTGTGAGGAGGAAGCCCGTACTGCTTTTGCGGGGTATCAATAATGCCTCCTCTCAATAACTACAATGTAAGAACTCATTTGCTCCTGAGTGAAGCAGTATTAAGTGTTAATTTGTATGTTAAGAAATGTAACTCTGTGTAATTCTGGCGCTGAAGGTCCGCTGGTACCGCCTCTGAGAGCAGATTTAATACGATGGTACAAACTCTGCTGCGGTGGAGTGGGAGGCTGTCGGGCGGTAACTGACCCTGCTGCGGGGGCGTCGGCGGAGGATAACAATCGGGGCAGTCCGGATGGACATAAGCCGCTGTTTTCAGTATCCTTTAGGGTTAGTTTATACAGGTACCGCGGTGACCCTTGCCTGTCACCGGAATCAGCTTAAATAAGCGGGATGGAGTCAGTTTGTCGCCATTCCGCTTTTTTACGACCTGTGATTCCCTGTCCGCGGTGCTTTACTCGGAAGTTTTTTTCGTTTGTTCGGGGATTTAGCCTTGTCTACGCCAGCCATCTTAGCTCTTGAGGACGGCAGCATCTTCAAAGGCACCAGTATCGGTGCTGAAGGTCTGTCGGTCGGAGAGGTCGTGTTCAACACCTCTATGACCGGCTACCAGGAGATTCTGACGGATCCATCCTATGCCAGCCAGATTGTCACCTTAACCTATCCGCATATCGGTAACTACGGTACCAACCGTGAAGATGAAGAATCAGACAACATTTATGCCAAAGGTCTGGTCATCCGCGATCTGCCGCTGATTGCTTCCAACTTCCGCAGCGAACAGGCTCTGGATTTCTATCTGCGTGAACGCAATGTCTGCGGTATTGCTGATATCGATACCCGCCGTCTGACCCGCATCCTGCGTGAGAAAGGCTCTCAGAATGGCTGCATTCTGGCCGGCGCAGAGGCGCTGAGTGAAGAAGGCATCGCCAGGGCACTGGCCGAGGCCAAAGCTTTCCCGGGACTGAAGGGGATGGACCTGGCTAAGGAAGTCAGTGCGAAAGCAGCGTATCAGTGGCAACAGACCGACTGGACGCTGGGCAGCGGCTACGGCGAACTGACTGAGCCTAAATATAAGGTTGTGGCGTTCGATTACGGCGTAAAGCGCAACATTCTGCGTCTGCTGGCTGAGCGTGGCTGCGACCTGACCGTGGTACCGGCTCAGACGCCGGCGGCAGAGGTTCTGGCACTGAACCCGGATGGTGTGTTCCTGTCCAATGGCCCCGGTGATCCGGAGCCGTGTGACTACGCGATTACGGCTATTCAGGAAATTCTCGAAACCGGTATCCCGGTATTCGGTATCTGTCTCGGACACCAGCTGCTGGCGCTGGCTTCCGGTGCGCAGACGGTAAAAATGGGTCATGGTCATCATGGCGGTAACCATCCGGTGCAGGATCTGGAAACCGGCAAGGTGATGATCACCAGTCAGAACCATGGTTTTGCGGTTGATGAGGCAACGCTGCCGGCGAACCTGAAGGCGACGCACAAGTCGCTGTTTGATGGCACGCTGCAGGGTATTGCCCGGACAGATAAGCCGGCTTTCAGCTTCCAGGGTCACCCGGAAGCAAGCCCGGGTCCACGCGATGTGGCGCCGCTGTTCGACCATTTCATCAAGCTGATTGAAAGCGCCAAAGCCGCTAACTGACAGGAACTGCTGAGTCATGCCAAAACGTACTGACATAAAAAGTATTTTGATTATCGGCGCTGGCCCGATTGTGATCGGTCAGGCCTGTGAGTTTGACTACTCCGGTGCCCAGGCCTGTAAAGCGCTGCGTGAAGAAGGTTTCCGGGTCATTCTGGTGAACTCTAACCCGGCGACCATCATGACCGACCCGGCGATGGCCGACGCCACTTACATTGAGCCGATTACGGTTGAAGCGGTCGCCAAAATTATCGAGAAAGAACGTCCGGACGCGCTGCTGCCGACCATGGGTGGCCAGACTGCGCTGAACTGTGCGCTGGGCCTGGAGTCTGCCGGCGTACTGAAGGAATTCGGTGTGGAAATGATCGGTGCCAATGCCGACACCATCGATAAAGCCGAAGACCGTGACCGTTTCGATAAGGCGATGAAAGCCATTGGTCTGGAATGCCCGCGTGCCGGTATTGCGCACAGCATGGAAGAAGCTCGTGAAGTACAGAAAGAGCTGGGCTTCCCGTGCATTATCCGTCCGTCTTTCACCATGGGTGGTTCCGGCGGCGGTATCGCCTATAACAAAGAAGAATTCGAAGAAATCTGTACCCGTGGTCTGGACCTGTCACCGACCAACGAACTGCTGATCGATGAATCCCTGATCGGCTGGAAAGAGTACGAGATGGAAGTTGTGCGTGATAAAAACGACAACTGCATCATCATCTGTTCCATCGAAAACTTTGACCCGATGGGCGTGCACACCGGTGACTCCATTACCGTGGCGCCGGCGCAGACGCTGACCGACAAAGAATATCAGATCATGCGTGATGCCTCGCTGGCAGTACTGCGTGAGATCGGTGTGGAAACCGGGGGCTCCAACGTACAGTTTGGTATCAGCCCGGATACCGGCCGCATGGTGGTGATCGAGATGAACCCGCGGGTTTCCCGTTCTTCGGCACTGGCGTCGAAAGCGACCGGTTTCCCGATTGCGAAAGTCGCGGCCAAGCTGGCAGTGGGTTACACCCTGGATGAACTGCAGAACGACATTACCGGCGGTGCGACCCCGGCGTCTTTCGAGCCGTCCATCGATTACGTGGTAACCAAAATTCCGCGTTTTACTTTTGAAAAATTCCCGCAGGCGGATGGCCGCCTGACCACACAGATGAAATCTGTGGGTGAGGTGATGGCGATTGGCCGTACTCAGCAGGAATCACTGCAGAAAGCACTGCGTGGCCTGGAAGTGGGTGCAACCGGCTTCGATCCGAAAGTGGATCCGGCCGATAGCACTGCCCGCGACACGGTGATTGCCCAGCTGGTGACGCCGCAGTCTGAGCGCATCTGGTACGTAGCGGATGCGTTCCGTCTGGGAATGACGGTTGAAGACGTATTCAACTACACCAAAATTGACCGCTGGTTCCTGGTGCAGATCGAAGATCTGGTGAAGGAAGAGCAGAAAGTGGCCGAGCTGAGTCTGGCAGCGATGGATTTTGCCACGGTATACCGCCTGAAGCGCAAAGGTTTCTCGGATGCCCGCTTGTCTGAACTGCTGGGTATCACTGAAAAAGCTTTCCGTAAGCACCGTCAGAAACTGAACGTGCGTCCGGTGTATAAGCGTGTGGATACCTGTGCGGCTGAATTCGCCACCGATACCGCTTACATGTATTCCACCTACGAGGAAGAGTGTGAAGCGAACCCGACCGACCGCGACAAGATTATTGTGCTGGGTGGTGGGCCGAACCGTATCGGTCAGGGTATTGAATTCGATTACTGCTGTGTGCACGCCGCACTGGCGTCAAAGGAGGAAGGTTACGAAGCCATTATGGTGAACTGTAACCCGGAAACCGTATCCACGGACTATGACACCTCCGACCGTCTGTATTTCGAGCCGGTAACCCTGGAAGACGTGCTGGAAATCGTCGACAAAGAGAAGCCGAAAGGTGTGATTGTGCAGTACGGTGGCCAGACGCCGCTGAAACTGGCCGATGAGCTGGAGGCTGCCGGTGTGCCGATTATCGGTACCTCACCGGAAGCCATTGACCGTGCCGAAGACCGGGAACGCTTCCAGCAGATGATTCAGCGTCTGGGGCTGCTGCAGCCACAGAATGCGACCGTTACTTCGGCGGAAGAAGCCGTGGTCAAAGCGACTGAAATCGGTTACCCGCTGGTGGTGCGTCCTTCTTACGTGCTGGGTGGCCGGGCGATGGAGATCGTTAACGATGAAACGGCACTGCGCCGTTACATGACCGAAGCGGTAAAAGTCTCCAACGACTCTCCGGTGCTGCTGGATTATTTCCTCGACCGCGCCATTGAAGTGGACATTGATGCCGTATGTGACGGCGAACAGGTGGTGATCGGCGGTATCATGCAACATATTGAGCAGGCCGGTATTCACTCCGGTGATTCCGCCTGTTCCCTGCCGCCGTACAGCCTGCCGAAAGATGTACAGGATAAAATGCGTGAGCAGGTTGCTGCGATGGCAATGGAACTCGGCGTGATCGGCCTGATGAATACTCAGCTGGCTTATCAGGACGGCGAGATCTATGTGATTGAGGTCAACCCGCGTGCTTCCCGTACTGTGCCGTTCGTCTCCAAATGTATCGGTACCTCGCTGGCGGCTGTGGCTGCCAAAGTGATGGCGGGCAAGACACTGGCGGAGCTGGGCTTTACTCAGGAAATTATCCCACCGTATTTCTCAGTGAAGGAAGCGGTATTCCCGTTCAATAAATTCCCGGGTGTTGACCCGATTCTCGGCCCGGAAATGAAATCCACCGGCGAAGTAATGGGGGCCGGCAAAACGTTTGGCGAAGCCTATTACAAAGCGCAGCTGGGTGCCGGTGCGACGCTGCCGAACAGCGGTACCGCGTTTGTATCTGTGCGTGACGCCGATAAGCAGGGTGTTGTGGCGATGGCCAAAGGCCTGATTGAATCCGGCTTTACCCTGGTCTCCACTGACGGTACCTGTCGCGTGCTGAAAGAGGCCGGCGTTGCGGTTGAGCGTGTGAACAAGGTAACGGAAGGCCGCCCGCACATCGTTGATATGATCAAGAACGATGAGATTTCCCTGATTGTGAACACCACAGACGGGCCTCAGGCGATTGCAGATTCTGCGGATATCCGTCGCAGTGCGCTGCAGCATAAAGTGTATTACACAACCACCATGGCAGGTGCCGAAGCGGTTGTGGAAGCACTGCGTTCTGAGGGTCTGAAAGAAGTTCATCGTTTACAAGAACTGCATGCGACCGTCTGAGTCGCATGCAATAACCAAGGAGTCCGAGCGCTATGCAGAAATTTCCGATGACCATCGAGGGTGAAAAGGCGCTGCGTGATGAGCTGCAGCAACTGAAAACTGTCGAACGTCCGCAGGTCATTGCCGCAATTGCCGAAGCGCGCGAGCATGGTGATCTGAAAGAAAATGCCGAATATCATGCTGCCCGTGAGCAGCAGGGATTTATCGAAGGCCGTATTCAGGAAATTGAAGGGAAACTTTCCAATTCCCAGGTCATCGATATCAAAACCATCCCGCACACCGGCAAAGTTCTGTTCGGTACCACCGTGCGTATTATCAATGTGGATACTGACGAAGAAGTGCAGTACAAAATCGTGGGTGACGATGAAGCGGATATCAAAAATAACCGTATTTCCATTTCATCCCCGATTGCCCGTGCCCTGATCGGTAAGGAAGAAGGCGACGTGGTTGCCGTTAAAATTCCGAGTGGTATGGTTGAGTACGAAATCGACGAAGTGCAGCATATCTGAGCTTTGTCTGAGGCATAAAAAAACCGCGCCCTGGCGCGGTTTTTTTATGCCTGCTGTTTCTGTTAAGAGAGTGCCTTTCAGGGGCAGGGAATCAGTGGCAGGTCTTCATAGTCTTCGTTGTCATCTTCACGCTCAATGGATTTCAGCATGGCCTGCAGCCGGCGCTGGGCTTCACGGCGTTTCAGGGCTTTGTTCCAGCGGCGGATCTGAACTTCATCATTCAGTTCGAGCTTTGGAACCGGTGTCGGGCGGCCGTCATCAGCCATGGCCACCATGGTGAAATAGCAGGAGTGGGTGTGACGCACGGTTTTCTGTTTGATGTTCTCGGCAACCACTTTAATGCCGATTTCCATCGATGTGTTACCGGTGTAATTCACCATGGCCAGGCAGGTAATCAGCTCGCCGATGTAAATCGGCTCTTTAAAAAGCACGTTATCGACTGACAGGGTAACGGCGTAATGTCCGCTGTAGCGCATCGCGCAGGTATAGGCGACTTTATCCAGCAGTTTCAGCAGTTCGCCACCGTGCATCTTGCCGGAAAAATTGGCCATATCCGGAGTGACCAGTTCGGTCATTTCCGTCTGAATACTTTGTCCCACAATGCTTTCCTCAGACTTTGGTCGCACAAGTTTAACGGAATTTGCCGGGGAAGGCAGGAAAATCAGGCTATTGTGGCAATAGCCTGATGTTCGTTGAGACAAATCTGACGATGGTGTGGCAGGGGATCAGAAGTCTTCTGTTGAGGTGAACAGGCCGACACGCAGGTCGTTAGCCCAGTAAATTTCTTTACCGTCGACTTCCATGACTGCATCGGCAATGCCCATGATCAGTTTCTGCTCCATTACGCGCTTGATGCTGATGCGGTAGGTAACCGTCTTGGCGGTTGGCAGCACCTGGCCGCGGAATTTTACCTCGCCACAGCCCAGGGCCCGGCCGCGGCCAGGATTGCCGCGCCAGCCCAGATAGAAACCAACCAGTTGCCACATGGCATCCAGACCAAGACAGCCGGGCATGACCGGGTCTGTTTCAAAATGGCAGTCGAAGAACCAGAGTGAGGGATTAATATCCAGTTCGGCAACAATCTCGCCTTTGCCGTATTTTCCGCCTTCATCGCTGATGACGGCGATACGGTCCATCATCAGCATGTTCGGTAATGGCAGCCGGGCGTTACCTTCGCCAAATAATTCGCCGTGGCCGCAGGCCAGTAATTCATCACGGTTGTAGCTGTGCTGGCGGGTCATGCCAATTCCTCGGTTTTTCTGTTCTGTTTCAGGGGAGTATGACGGCACAGTGACACAATTGCAGTGCCTTGGCTAATGAAGGTTTTTTGAAAAAAAGGAACAAATCAGATCTGCGGGCCTTCCCTGGCCGCAGTCTGTCAGATCAGAGCTTTTCGACCAGCAGGCTGCCGATGGAGTAGCCGGCACCAAAGGAACAGATCAGGCCTTTGTCACCAGGGCTGAAGTCGTCCTGATAGCGGTGGAAGGCAATGACGGAACCGGAGGATGCCACGTTGGCAAATTCATCCAGCACCACCGGTGCTTCGTTGCCTTCCGGCAGGCGGCCCAGCAGCTTTTTCACTGCAAACATGTTCATGTTGACGTTTGCCTGGTGCAGCCACATACGTTTGAGGTCGCTGGCAGTCAGCTGGTTTTCTTCCAGCTGTCCCTCAATGAAGTTGGTGACCAGTGGCAACAGCTCTTTGAAGACGCGCTTGCCCTGTTGTTGGAAAAAGGGGCGGGATTCCGGCAGTTCATCGAAGCAATGATCGGTGTAGTTACCATCACAACGGATATTGTCGGAGAACTGAGTGAACTGCTTGGTGTGCAGGATGCGGAAAGCATTCTGCGGGTTACAGGTGTCCGTGGTTTCAATCACGGCAGCGGTCGCGCCATCACCGAAAATAAAGTGGCTGTCGCGTGACTTCAGATTAACCTGCGGGGTGGCAAATTCCGGGTTAACCACCAGAGCGCATTTCGCCAGACCGGCTTTCACCGAGGCGTAAGCGGAAATCAGGCCAAAGGTGGCGGATGAACAGGCAATGCCCATGTCATAGGCAAAGCCCTGCTGAATACCGAGTTTCTGCTGAATTTCCACCGCGATTGACGGGTAAGGACGCTGATGGTTGGTGGTCGCCACGATCAACATGTCGATATCTTCCGGTTTTTTACCGGCCCGTTCCATGGCTTCGCGTGCGGCACCCAGCCCCATGGTGACAACCTCAGGCTCATCGCCTTCGTAGCACGGGGGGAATGAAGGCTTCATGCGTTCAGTGTCCAGCATGCCGTCTTTATGCATGGCATAACGGGCCTTGATGCCGGACGCCTTTTCAATGAATTCGCTGCTCGACAGCGGCAGGGCGTTGATTTCACCGGCCCCGATCGCGGCAGCATTATCGGCATTGAACTGATTTACGTAGGCATTGTAGGCGTCGACCAGCTCATCGTTGGTGACGGTGTAAGGCGGAATATAGAGGCCGGAGCCGGAGATGACGATATCGGACATGTGCAGTGCAAACCTTGATTTTTTCGACATTATCACCGGAAAACGGCCGTTCTTCCAGTTACCTGTTGGTGTAAGCTGTCAGTTGTGACCGGTTTCAGGGTGTTGTTATGACCAGCCATTATCTGATTTTGTTGCGGACTTTCTGGCTTGGTGGTCTGTGGGTATGTGCTTATCTGGTGCGTCCGCTGCTGGAGCAGCGCGGCTTTTTCCCTCAGCACGGCATTGAGGTCATGCATGTGATGGTCGGGCTGGGTGTGATCTGTGGTGTCCTGATGTTCATGCTGGCGCTGATGGCAGGCGTGCTGCACTGGCGTGAAACGCCGGTTCAGCTGCTGCTGGTCATGATTCTGCTGTCACTGATGTATTTTGCACTGCTGCCCTGGTGGAAGCTGCAGATGATGCTGCTGCATGCCTTATCGGTGCTGGGGCTGATCTGGTTGCTGATGGCCCCGGTCTCGGTTCTGCACCGGGACCGGCGCTGATCAGCGCTTCAGGTTCGACAGTGCCGCTTTGGCTTTCGGATTGAGGCGCAGCAGCAGGGCGGTATTGCCGATCTGCTGCGGCATCTCGGCGCCAGTAATACGCAGGATTTCAGCAATCACCGCCTTTTTGACCTCGCGGTCGCCGACAGAGATTTTAATTTTGATCAGCTCGTGGTCGTCGAGTGCGCGGTTCAGCTCATCAATGACTGCCTGGGTCAGGCCGTTACTGGCAACCGTCACAATCGGGTTCAGGGTGTGACCGATGGCGCGGTAGGCTTTTTTCTGTTCATTCGATAATGGCATAGATGTTCGGAAGCTCAGTTGTTCGATGGTAGAATTACGGGTCTGCAGCCATTCACTGCGGAATCAGAACCTAGTATACCTAACCTTTGAGCAGGAACCCGCATGGCGCGTTCAAAAACCAGTGCAGACTGGCTGAAAGAGCATGTTGATGACGTTTACGTCCAGAAAGCCCAGCAGGATGGCTACCGTACCCGGGCCAGTTACAAGCTGATTGAACTCGATGAAAAAGATAAGCTCCTGAAACCGGGTATGACGGTGATTGACCTGGGTGCTGCTCCGGGGGGCTGGTCGCAGGTGGTCACACGGCGGCTGAATGGCAGTGGTGTCATTATTGCTTCGGACATTCTGCCAATGGACCCGATAGAGGATGTTAATTTCATTCAGGGTGACTTTACGGAAGAATCTGTCTTTGATGAGCTGATGGCGGTTGTCGATGGCCGGCTGGTGGACCTTGTAATTTCTGATATGGCCCCCAATATGAGTGGAGTGGCCTCTATTGATCAGCCTGGTTCCATGTATCTGGTGGAGCTGGCGCTGGATATGGCCCGCCAGGTGCTGAAGCCAAACGGCCAGTTTGTGGCGAAAGTATTCCAGGGAGAAGGGTTTGATGAGTACATAAAAGAGCTCAGATCATCCTTCTCGAAAGTAATGATTCGTAAACCCAAGGCCTCCCGGGCGCGTTCCAAGGAGGTTTATGTGGTTGGTAAAGGTTTCCGGGCTTAGCCATTGCTTGCTAAGCTAAGCTAAAAGACGGGTTGTCGGGACAGAACCTGACAACCACAGCCAGTGAGGTGGTGCCGGATATGGCAAAGAATTTCATACTGTGGGCAGTGATTGCCGCTGTTCTGATGATGGTGTTCAACAATTTTCAGAACGTCGGGCATGGCAAAGAGCTGTCCTACTCTGAGTTCATTACCGCGGTGGAAAGCGGTCAGGTTGAGCGTGTCACAATTTCAGGGCAGAGCATTACCGGTGTGGGCAGCAGCGGTGAAGCCTTTGAAACTGTATTACCTGTCTATGATGACAAACTCATGGACACGTTGCTGAATAATCATGTTCAGGTGGTGGGCGAGAAACCAGAGAAGCAGGGCTTCTTTACCCAGCTGCTGCTGGCATCGCTGCCGATTCTGATCATTATTGCCGTATTTATGCTGTTTATGCGCCAGATGCAGGGCGGTGGCTCCGGCCGTGGCGGTCCGATGGCATTCGGCAAAAGCAAAGCCAAACTGCTCAGTGAAGACCAGATCAAAACCACCTTTGAAGACGTCGCCGGCTGTGACGAAGCCAAAGAAGATGTGAAAGAGCTGGTTGAATTCCTGCGTGACCCGGGCAAATACCAGCGCCTCGGCGGTAAGATTCCGCGCGGTGTACTGATGGTGGGCCAGCCCGGTACCGGTAAAACCCTGCTGGCCAAAGCCATTGCCGGCGAAGCCCGTGTGCCTTTCTTCTCTATTTCCGGTTCTGACTTCGTTGAAATGTTCGTTGGTGTCGGTGCATCCCGTGTGCGCGATATGTTCGATCAGGCGAAGAAGCAGGCGCCGTGTATCATCTTTATTGACGAAATCGACGCTGTGGGCCGTTCCCGTGGCGTTGGTATCGGCGGCGGTAACGATGAGCGTGAACAGACCCTGAACCAGTTGCTGGTTGAAATGGACGGTTTTGAGGTTAATGACGGCATTATTGTGATTGCGGCGACCAACCGTCCGGATGTTCTTGATCCTGCTCTGCTGCGTCCGGGTCGTTTTGACCGTCAGGTTGTGGTCGGTCTGCCGGATATCCGTGGCCGTGAGCAGATTCTGGGTGTGCATATGCGCAAAGTACCGGTGGCTGATGATGTGAATGCATCCATTATTGCCCGCGGTACGCCCGGTTTCTCCGGGGCAGATCTGGCTAACCTGGTGAACGAGGCGGCGTTGTTTGCCGCGCGTGCCAACCGTAATCTGGTAACCATGGAAGAGTTCGAGAAAGCCAAGGATAAGATCCTGATGGGCGCCGAACGTAAGACCATGGTGATGTCGGAGAAAGAGAAAGAAAATACGGCTTACCACGAAGCCGGCCACGCGATCGTCGGCCGTGTGGTGCCGGAACATGATCCGGTTTATAAGGTGTCGATTATCCCGCGCGGCCGTGCGCTGGGTGTGACTATGTTCCTGCCGGAAGAAGACCGTCATTCCATCAGTAAGCGTGGTATCGAAAGTAATATCTGCTCGCTGTACGGCGGCCGTATCGCGGAAGAAATGACACTGGGTAAAGACGGTGTGACGACCGGTGCATCCAATGATATTGAGCGCGCCACCAAATATGCACGTAACTACGTGACCAAATGGGGGCTGTCAGAGAAACTGGGCGCACAGCTGTACAGTGAAGAAGAACAGAATGGTTATCTCGGCAATTCCGGTGGTGGCCAGCTGTCTCACCTTTCGGATGAAACGGCACGCCTGATTGACTCTGAAGTGAAAGGCCTGCTCGACAGCTGTTATCAGCGCGCCAAGCAGATTCTGGAAGATAACCGCGACAAACTGGAACTCATGAAAGACGCACTGATGGAATATGAAACCATCGACAGCGATCAGATTGATGACATTATGGCGGGGAAAAAACCACGTCCACCGAAGACCTGGTCTGATAACAACAGTGATTCAGGCCCGTCGGCACCGGCGGAAGAAAGCCGGGACATGACCCGCGACCCGGATGATGATGCTGTGGGTGATACGGCTGGTGAAAATAACTGACCGTATCCTGCTCTGATTCCCTGAAAAAAGCGGCTGCGGCCGCTTTTTTCGTTTTCTCTGATTTATGACGGATATAAGTGTGAAACTGATCTGTGGCAACCGGCAGCTTGACCTGTCGGTCCCCCGGGTAATGGGGATTCTGAACGTAACGCCGGATTCGTTCTCTGACGGCGGACGCTATAACTCTCTGGATACGGCCCTGCGTCATGCCGGGCAGATGCTCACTGACGGTGCTTACCTCATTGATATTGGTGGTGAATCGACCCGGCCGGGCGCTGATCCGGTGTCGGAGGATGAAGAACTGGCGCGCGTGATACCGGTGGTGGAAGCCATTGCGTCGCGCTTTGATGTGGTTGTTTCGGTGGATACCAGTAATGCCGCAGTGATGCGTGAAAGCGCCCGCGCCGGGGCACATCTGATCAATGATGTCCGTTCCCTGACCCGGGAGGGCGCGCTGGCCGCGGCGGCAGCAACGGGTCTGCCGGTCTGTATCATGCACATGAATGGTGAGCCGCAGGTGATGCAGCAGGCGCCGCATTATGAGGTGCCGATTGAGGAAGCGGTCAGCGATTTCCTGCAGCAACATATTGATCGTTGTGTGTTGGGTGGAATCGAACGTTCCCGCCTGCTGCTGGACCCGGGGTTCGGCTTTGGCAAAACCTTTGCGCATAACTACCGTCTGCTTAACCGGCTGCAGGAACTGCAGTCGTTTGGTCTGCCGTTGCTGACCGGCTTGTCGCGTAAGCGCATGATCGGTCAGGCGACCGGAGCAGGCGATGCCGCAGACCGGGTAAGCGGCAGTGTCACTGCGGCAGTGATCTGCGCACAGAAAGGAGCGAATATTGTGCGTGTGCACGACGTTAAACAAACCGTTGAAGCGCTGAATGTGGTGATCGCCACTCAGAGGGAAGGAAATGTCTAGAAAGTATTTTGGCACGGATGGTGTCCGTGGCCGCGTGGGTGAATACCCGATTACCCCTGAATTTGTGATGAAGCTGGGCTGGGCGGCCGGTAAGGTGTTTGCGCAACAGGGCAAAAGCCAGATTCTGATTGGCAAGGACACCCGTATCTCGGGTTATATGTTTGAGTCCGCGCTGGAAGCCGGGTTGTCGGCGGCTGGTGTGGACATTGGTCTGTTGGGGCCGATCCCGACACCGGGGATTGCTTATCTGACCCGTACATTCCGTGCTCAGGCCGGTATTGTAATCAGTGCATCGCACAATCCGTTTTACGATAATGGCATCAAGTTTTTCTCCGCGGATGGTCAGAAGCTGCCGGATGAAACCGAGCTGGCGATTGAATCCTGGCTGGATCAGCCCATGACCTGTGTTGATTCTGCGGCGCTGGGCAAGGCGCGGCGTATCAATGATGCCGCCGGCCGCTATACCGAATTCTGTAAGGGCACCGTGAACTCGCTGAATCTGCGTGGACTGAAAATTGTGCTCGACTGTGCCCATGGTGCTACCTATCAGATTGCGCCGCTGGTGTTTTCTGAGCTGGGGGCCAGTGTGATTACCATCGGCGCACAGCCGGATGGTCTGAATATTAACGATGAAGTCGGGTCGACCTCGCCGGCAGCACTGCAGGCCAGAGTGCTGGAAGCCAAAGCCGACCTGGGTATTGCATTTGACGGTGATGGCGACCGCGTGATGATGGTTGACGATCGCGGTGAGCTGCTGGATGGCGATCAGCTGCTGTACATCATCGCCAGTCATGCCAAGGCCAGTGGCCGCCTTGACGGTGGTGTGGTCGGTACACTGATGAGCAATCTCGGTCTGGAGTTGGGGCTGAAGGATCAGGGTATTGATTTTCTGCGCGCCAAGGTCGGTGACCGTTATGTGCTGCAGATGCTGAATGAGCAGGGCTGGCGCTATGGCGGTGAGTCATCCGGTCATCTGCTGTGTCTGGATGCCAACACGACCGGTGATGGTATTGTTGCTGCCCTGCAGGTACTGCAGGCGTTGCAGGACAGTGGTACTTCGCTCAGTGAGTGGCAGCAGCGGATGACCCGTATGCCACAGGTGATGATTAATGTGCAGCGCGCGCGCGACGTGGATGTGATGAGTCTGCCGGAAATTACCGCGGCGGTGAAATCCACCGAGGAAGCACTGGCCGGACGGGGGCGGGTACTGCTGCGGCCATCCGGTACCGAGCCGGTAGTGCGGGTGATGGTTGAAGGCGAAGATGCCACGCTGGTGGATACCATGGCGCGGGAACTGGCGTCGGTGGTCAGCCGGGTGTTGTCCTGAGGCGCTTGTCTCAGAGGGGCTTCTTAGATAGTATCTGCGCTCTTTGAAATTCGGGGAGTCTCATGCGTCGTCTGTTGGTAGCCGGTAACTGGAAAATGAATGCCTCTGCTGATATGGCAGAGCAGCTTCTTGCCGGTCTGCGTGCAGCATTACCAGCAGAGTGTGACGTGGCAGTATTCCCGCCGTTCCCGTATCTGAGTGCTGCGCGACAGCAGCTGAGCGGTACTGAGGTTGTCGTCGGTGCGCAGAACGTTGCCAGTGAAGAATCCGGTGCGTTTACCGGTGAAGTTTCTGCGGCAATGCTGGCGGATATTGGTTGCGGAATGGCGCTGGTTGGCCACTCTGAGCGACGTCAGCTGTATGGTGAAACCGACTATCAGGTGCTGGCCAAAGTCCGGCAGCTGCTCAGTCACGGCCTGACGGCTGTGGTCTGTGTCGGGGAAACCCTGGAGCAGCGTAAGGCGGTAAAGGAAGAGTCGGTTGTTGCAGAACAATTGTCTCTGCTGATCAGTGAGCTGAGTGACGCTGACTGGGAGCGCATTATCGTGGCGTATGAACCTGTCTGGGCCATCGGTACCGGTGAGACAGCCTCCCCGGAACAGGCGCAGGCAATGCACGCTTTTATTCGCAGCGAGCTGGCCAAGGTCAGTCGCGATACTGCGGAAAAAACACGAATTTTATATGGTGGCAGTGTAAAAGCGGCCAACGCGGCTGAACTGTTTTCGCAGCCGGATATTGATGGTGGACTGGTCGGCGGTGCTTCGCTCGATGCCACTGAATTTGCAGGAATCTGTAGGGCATAAGGTATTTTATGGAATCCATTATTCTGATCGTTCATATTCTGCTGGCACTGGGCATTATTGGCTTTGTCATGATTCAGCAGGGTAAAGGTGCTGACGCAGGTGCTTCCTTTGGTGGTGGTGCTTCGCAGACGGTTTTTGGCAGCAGCGGTTCCGGTAATTTCCTCAGCCGTTCAACCGCTATTCTGGCTACCGCATTCTTTGTGACCAGTCTGGCGCTGGGTGTTTATGCCCGCCAGAAAGCAGAAAGTGTCTCTGATCTGGGAATTCCCAGCGAAGAAGTGATTGAAAAGCTTGAGCAGGATGCCCCAGTTGTGGAAGAATACGCGCCGTCTTCAGATGCGCCTGAACTGGACGCATCTGATGAGCAACCGGTAGTGGAAGACACTGCCAACTAAGCTCAGACAGTTTTGTGCGGATGTGGTGGAATTGGTAGACACGCCATCTTGAGGGGGTGGTGAGCTAAGCTCGTGCGAGTTCGAGTCTCGCCATCCGCACCAACTTTCCGGAAAAGCGAACCTCTGTTCGCTTTTTCTGTTTAAAGCGCTTATAATGCGCCTGCTTCATAAAGGAAGCGTCTTAAAAGCCCCTCAAGTCAGGGGCTTTTTAGTAGCCGTTTTTCGGAAGCACCCTGAACCGGTACGCCGGTCAGGAGTCACAGGAATTCCGCCTGGCGGAATTCCGGTCTGCATTAGCAGTAGCGGACTGGGCACATGTTGCCCAGTTTTTGTTTGTGGTGAGGGTAGTTATTTGGCAAAAGATGCGCAGTTGAAAGAATTGCTTGCTCCGGTCGTTGAATCCATGGGATTCACATTCTGGGGACTGGAGTTTATCCCGCAGGGAAAACGCTCCATGTTGCGCGTTTTTATTGATCATCCGGATGGCATTAATGTGGATCATTGCGCAGAAGTCAGTCGTCAGCTGAGCGCTGTGCTGGATGTTGAAGATCCGATTACCCAGGAATACACGCTGGAAGTGTCTTCCCCGGGTATGGACCGGCCGTTATTCACACTCGAACAGTTCAGTCAGTACGCGAATCACATTGTTGAATTGCGTCTGCGCATGCCCTTTGAAGGGCGTCGTAAATTCAAAGGGCAGTTAATTGGTGTCGAGCAGGAGGACGTCGTGCTGGTTGTTGATGAGCACGAGTATCTGTTACCGGTCGAACTGATTGAAAAAGCCAATGTTGTTCCACAATTCAAGGATTAAGGTTGCAGAGCGAGGCTAGAAGATGAGCAAAGAAATTCTCCTGGTCGCAGAAGCGGTTTCCAACGAGAAGGGCGTTTCAAAAGAAATTATTTTTGAAGCAATTGAGTCAGCCCTGGCAGCGGCCGCCAAGAAGCGTTACGAAGATGAAGAAGCGACCATCCGCGTCGACATTGACCGTAAGACCGGTGACTACAAAACCTACCGCAGCTGGCTGGTGGTCAGCAATGACGTTGTGCCGGGTCTGGGTGATGAACTGACCCTGGAAGAAGCACACGAAATTGATACCAATCTGCAGCCGGGTGACACCTACGAAGTTCAGATTGAAAACCCGGATTTCGGCCGTATCGCTGCCCAGGCCGCGAAGCAGATTATCGTGCAGAAAGTACGTGAAGCTGAGCGCGCCCAGATTGTGGATCAGTATCAGCATCGTGTTGGTGAACTGATCAGCGGTACTGTTAAAAAAGTGACACGCGATAACGTTATCGTCGATCTGGGCAATAACGCAGAAGGCCTGATGCCGAAAGATCAGCTGATTGGCCGTGAAATTCTGCGTATGGGTGACCGCGTGCGCGCGATCCTGTTTGCTGTGCGTCCGGAAAACCGTGGTCCGCAGCTGATGCTGAGCCGCACCTGTCCGGAAATGCTGATCGAGCTGTTCCGCATTGAAGTGCCGGAAATTGCCGAAGACGTTATTGAAATCAAAGGTGCTGCCCGTGATCCCGGCTCCCGTGCCAAGATCGCGGTGAAAACCAACGACAAGCGTATCGACCCGGTCGGTGCCTGTGTTGGTATGCGTGGTGCCCGGGTGCAGGCCGTGACCAACGAGCTGGGCGGTAACGAGCGTATTGATATTGTGCTGTGGGATGACAACCCGGCACAGCTGGTTATCAATGCCATGGCGCCGGCCGAAGTGGCTTCCATTGTGATGGACGAAGAAACCAACTCCATGGATGTTGCGGTCGCGGAAGATAATCTGGCCCAGGCCATTGGCCGTGGTGGACAGAACGTCCGTCTGGCTTCCGAGCTGACCGGCTGGGAAATTAACGTGATGACCGAAGAAGATGCGCTGGAGAAACAGAACCAGGAAGCATCCGGATTCATCGATAACTTTATTGACGCTCTGGATCTGGATGAAGATTTCGCCACTCTGCTGGTGGAAGAAGGCTTCACCACTCTGGAAGAAATTGCCTACGTCCCGATGGACGAAATGCTGGCCATTGAAGGTCTGGATGAAGAAACCGTCACTGAACTGCGAAACCGTGCCAAAGACGTGTTGCTGACCCAGGCACTGGCCTCTGAAGAGCAGCTCCATAATGCTGAGCCTGCTGAAGACCTTCTGACCATGGAAGGTATGGAAAAACACCTCGCGCTGGTATTGGCAAGCAAGGGTATCTGTACGATGGAAGATCTCGCCGAGCAATCCATCGATGACCTGCTTGATATCGAAGATATGACCGAGGAGAAAGCGGCCGAGTTAATTATGACCGCCCGCAAGCCCTGGTTTGAGGGCAACGATTAATCACTCGCTCGGCATAGGAGAAACGTATGGCTGATGTAACCGTTAAAGAACTCGCCGACGTGGTGGGGACCAGCGTTGACCGCCTGCTGTCCCAAATGAAAGAAGCTGGTCTGCCGCAGACTGCGGCAGAACAGACCGTATCAGACGAACAGAAACAGACGCTGCTGGTCTTTCTGAAAAACAGCCACGGCGCCGGTGCCGCTGCACCGAAAAAAATCACTCTGAAACGTAAAGTGACCACGACGCTGAAAACCGGTCAGGGTGGTAAAAAAGCGGTATCCATTGAAGTGCGTAAAAAGCGCACCTATGTGAAACGTGAAGAAGTGGAGCCGGAAGTTGAACAGGCTGCCGCTCCGGTCGCCGATGTGGCCGAAGAAGCTGTGGTTGCTGAGCCGGTTCAGGCAGAGGCTGTAGCGGAAAGCCCGGCAGCTGAAGTGCAGCCGGAAGCGCCAGCGAAGGCTGCTGAACCGGCAGCGGAAGCTGGCAGTGAGGCGGCAGAGGCTAAAGCAGCCAAAGCCAAGCCGGCTAAGAAAGACGCTCCGGCGGAAGAAGAAGATGTGGCGCAGAAGCGTGCTGAAGCCGAGCTGGCAGCTCAGCGTCAGGAAGAAGGGCGTAAGAAATCTTCCAAAGCGGTGGATAAAAAACGCTCTGATATGCGTGAAGACAGCCGTTTCCGTGATGACGATGACAGTAACCGTGCCCGCCGCAGCAAGCCGGGTAAGGGTGCTAAGCCGGTTAAACTCGGCAAGGGCAAAGGCGGACGTGGACGTGTTTCTTCCAACGAACATGCCTTTACCAAACCAACCGCGCCGGTGATCAAAGAAATTGAGCTGCCGGAAGCCATCACCGTCGGTGATCTGGCGGCCAAAATGGCGGTTAAAGCCGGTGAAGTCATCAAAGAGCTGATGAAGATGGGGGTTATGGCAACCATCAACCAGACTCTGGACCAGGATACTGCCTCTCTGGTGGTTGAAGAAATGGGGCACAAAGTAACCAAGCTGATTGCTGATAACCAGCTGGAGCAGGACGTTACTGAGTCCGTTACTTACGACAGTGAAGAGCAGAGCCGGGCGCCGGTTGTTACCGTTATGGGTCACGTTGACCATGGTAAAACCTCGCTGCTGGACTATATCCGTCGTGCCAAAGTGGCCTCCGGTGAGGCCGGTGGTATTACCCAGCATATCGGTGCATACCACGTTGAAACCGATCACGGCATGGTGTCCTTCCTGGATACTCCCGGACACGCGGCGTTTACCTCCATGCGTGCCCGTGGTGCTCAGTCGACTGACGTGGTCATCCTGGTGGTTGCGGCCGACGACGGTGTGATGCCGCAGACCGAGGAAGCCGTACAGCATGCCAAGGCTGCCGGCGTACCGCTGGTGGTTGCCATCAATAAGATGGATAAAGAATCTGCTGATCCGGACCGCGTTAAGAACGAACTGTCTGCCCGTGATGTGATTCCGGAAGACTGGGGCGGTGATGTGCCATTTATCCCGGTATCTGCGCATACCGGTATGGGTATTGACGAACTGCTTGAAGCCGTCCTGCTGCAGGCTGAACTGCTGGAGCTGAAAGCTCACTTCAAAGGCCCAGCTCAGGGTGTGGTGGTTGAGTCCCGTCTGGATAAAGGCCGTGGTCCGGTTGCTACCCTGCTGGTACAGGACGGTATGCTGAACAAAGGCGATATCGTACTGGCCGGTACCTGTTACGGCCGTGCCCGTGCACTGCTGGATGAAAACGGTCAGCAGACCGGTGAAGCCGGTCCGTCCATTCCGGTTGAGATTCTGGGCCTGAACGGTACGCCGGACGCCGGTGACCACTTTATGGTGGTTGAGAGCGAGAAGAAGGCCCGTGAGGTTGCTGAATTCCGTGAAACCAAGCTGAAAGAACAGCAGCAACAGCGTCAGCAGGCAGCCAAACTGGATGCACTGTTTGCCGGTATGGGCGAAGGCCAGGTTGCTTCTCTCAACGTGGTTCTGAAAACCGACGTCCGTGGTTCGCTGGAAGCCATCGTGGCTTCACTGCAGAAACTGGCCACTGACGAAGTGAAAGTGAACGTGGTGTCCTCCGGTGTGGGTGGTATCACAGAAACTGACGCAACGCTGGCCGTGGCCTCCGGCGCGGTGGTATTCGGCTTTAACGTGCGTGCGGATAACGCCGCCAAGAAAGTGGTCGAAGCCAATGACGTCGATATGCGTTATTACAGCGTGATCTACGATCTGCTGGATGACGTGAAGAAAGCCATGGGCGGTCTGCTTGAGCCTGAACTGCGTGAAGAGATTGTGGGTGTTGCCGAAGTGCGTGACGTCTTCAACTCACCGAAGTTCGGCCAGATTGCCGGCTGTATGGTGATCGAAGGAACGGTTTACCGTCATAAGAAAATCCGTGTTCTGCGTGAGAACGTGGTGATCTATGAAGGTGAACTGGAATCCCTGCGCCGCTATAAAGACGACGTTGCAGAAGTCCGTCAGGGCATGGAATGTGGTATTGGTGTGAAGAACTATCAGGATGTCCGTCCGGGCGACCAGATTGAGGTCTTCGACGTGCGCGAAGTGGCACGTACCCTGTAATACCTGTCTGCGGACGACCGTAGAGCCCGGCACTCGTGCCGGGCTTTGCTGTCTCTGAAAGCAAGAATTCAAGCCGGTCAGACCGGAGGTAAAAATGCCAAAAGATTACAGCCGCACATCCCGTCTCGGGGAACAGATCCAGCGCGATCTGGCGCACATGATTCAGTTTGATATGAAAGACCCGCGTCTGGGTATGGTGACGCTCAATCATGTAAAAGTTGCCAAAGACCTGGGCTATGCCGACATCTATTTCACCGTGATGGGGGCGAAAGGGGAAAGCGACGAAGAAATCCGCCGCCAGACCGAATCCATTCTCAATGATGCAGCCGGTTATCTGCGTACTGAACTGTCGCACGTACTCAGCACCCGCATCACCCCGCACCTGCGTTTTCACTACGACGAAACGCTGGACCGCGGTATGAAGCTGACCAGTCTGATCAGGAAAGCGACGGATGAAGACAAATCCCGTCATGCTGATGATGAGGCAGAGTAAAACGGGTGGGGCGTAAAAACAAAGGCCGCGATGTCAGCGGCATCATCGTCATAAACAAACCGCCGGGGCTGACCTCCAATCAGGTTCTGCAGCGTGTCAAACGTCTCTACAATGCCCGCAAAGCCGGGCACACCGGCGCACTCGATCCGCTGGCGACCGGCGCCTTGCCGGTCTGTTTGGGTGAGGCGACCAAATTTTCCCAGCTGCTGCTGGAGTCTGATAAAGCCTATGATACGACGGCCACACTGGGGGAAATCCGTTCCACCGGTGACGCCGAAGGTGAGGTGGTACAGCGGGCAGAGGTTCCGCCACTGAGCAGTGATGCTATTGAAGCGGTTCTGGCCACTTTCCGCGGCGACGTCGAGCAGGTACCGCCGATGTTTTCTGCGCTCAAGCTGAATGGCCGGCCGTTGTATGAACTGGCGCGCCAGGGCATGAGTGAGGCCGAGATGCAGGCGGTGGCAGAGAAAAAGCGCCGTGTGATCCATATTTTTGAACTGACCCTGAATGACTGGCAGCCCGCCGCGCTGGAGCTGTCGGTACGCTGCTCAAAAGGCACCTATATCCGTACCCTGGTTGAGGACATCGGCGAGGCGCTGGGCTGTGGTGCTTATGTCAGCCGCCTGCACCGTACCGCCTGCGGGCCGTATCACAGCGGGCAGATGATCACGCTGGAAGAGCTGGAAGCCGTAGCGGCGCAGGGAGATGCCGCACTGGACGAGCTGCTGCTGCCGATGGAAACCGCTGTTCCTCACTGGCCGCAGGTAGACCTCAGCCTGCACGAAGGCAGGAAAATGCTGCAGGGCCAGACAGTAAGTACTGGTCTGGCTGATAGTCCTTCTGTACAATTATGGGCCGTTGATTCCGGAGTCCGTCAGCTGATCGGCATAGGCCGCATCGAAAACGGGCAGATCAGGGCACAGCGCCTGTTGCAGGTGACTCTGCCGCAAACTGTATAACCGGTTCAGCCGTGCCGTCAGGCACGCGCATCCCACTGTTAATGTGCACGGTGGCGATGTTTTCTAAACTGTCAGGAAAATTCCTGATGCACATTCCAAGGAGTATGAAAGATGGCATTAACTGCTGAAAAGAAAGCTGAGATTGTAAAAGAGTATCAGGTTGCTGAAGGCGACACTGGTTCTCCTGAAGTTCAGGTTGCACTGCTGACCCACAACATTGTTGGCCTGCAGGACCACTTCAAAGCGCACGGTAAAGATCACCACTCCCGTCGTGGTCTGATCCGCATGGTTAACCAGCGTCGTAAACTGCTGGACTACCTGAAGCGTAAAGATGCAAGCCGTTACACCGCTCTGATCGGTCGTCTGGGTCTGCGTCGCTAAGATCTCATCTGCAGCAAAAGCCCTCCGGGGCTTTTGTTGTATCTGGCTGTTGTCTGTTCTTTCTTCCGTAACTTACCTGTGAAACTGTGGTGCCAACCCCACATGATGTTGTGGTGGTGCTTCTAACCATTGGCTTTTCCCTGTCGGGGCCTGTTAAGAGCCAATACTTAGAAGCACCGGCAGTCAGCAGGTTACTGATTTTCTGAATAAGGATAGTAATTCTGTATGAGCACAAAACCTGTTGCTAAGACTAAAACCTTCGAATTCGGCGGTCAGACCGTCACTCTGGAGACAGGCCGTATCGCCCGTCAGGCTGACGGTGCCGTTCTGGCCACCATCGGTAAAACCCAGGTGCTGGCGACTGTCGTCGCATCCAAAACCACCAAGCCGGGTCAGGACTTCTTCCCGCTGTCTGTTCACTACCAGGAAAAAATGTACGCCGCTGGCCGTATTCCGGGTGGTTACCTGAAGCGTGAAGGCCGTCCTTCTGAAAAAGAAACCCTGACTTCCCGTCTGATCGACCGTCCTATCCGTCCGCTGTTCCCGGAAGGTTTCCTGAATGAAGTTCAGGTGATCCCGACGGTGATGGCGTCTGAAAAAGGTGTTGATCCGGACATTTGTGCCATGATCGCTGTATCGGCTGCTCTAGCAGTATCCGGTGTACCGTTCAACGGTCCGATCGGTGCAGCCCGTGTTGGTTTCACTGACGATGACGGTTACATGCTGAACCCGACGGACGCGCAGCTGGAAGAATCCCTGCTGGACATGGTGGTTGCCGGTACCAAAGACGCCGTGCTGATGGTTGAGTCTGAAGCCGACGAGCTGACTGAAGATGAAATGCTGGGTGCGGTTCTGTTTGCGCACAAAGGTTTCCAGAGCGCCATCACCGCGATCAGTGAGTGGACAGAAGAGCTGGGTATTCAGCGCTGGGACTGGGCTGCTGCGGAGCAGAACAAGCCTCTGTACGAAGCGGTTAAAGCCGAAGCGGCGGCAGCCATCGGTGAAGCCTACACCGTCTCCGACAAAATGGAGCGTTATGGCAAGCTGGACGCCATCAAAGCAGCGGCAGTGGAAAAACTGGCAGCAGCAGAAGGTGAAGAAGGCTTCTCCGCTGACGAAATCGCAGAAATGGTTGGCGAACTGAAGTACGAAGTGGTCCGTCAGCGCGTAATCGACGGTGCGCCACGGATCGACGGTCGTGACAACGACACCGTACGTCCGCTGACCATCGAAACCGGCGTACTGAAAACCACGCACGGTTCTGCGATCTTCACCCGTGGTGAGACGCAGGCGATTGTTGCCACCACTCTGGGTTCTGCCCGTGATGCGCAGATGATCGACTTCCTGCATGGTACCCAGACTGACCCGTTCCTGTTCCACTACAACTTCCCTCCGTTCTCCGTGGGTGAAGCTGGCCGTATGGGCTCGCCTGGCCGTCGTGAAATCGGTCACGGTCGTCTGGCCCGTCGTGGCGTGCAGGCGATGATGCCGACTCAGGAAGAATTCCCGTACACCGTACGTGTGGTATCCGAGATTACTGAATCCAATGGTTCTTCTTCCATGGCTTCCGTGTGTGGCGCATCACTGTCACTGATGGACGCTGGTGTACCGATCAAAGCACCGGTTGCCGGTATTGCCATGGGTCTGGTTAAGGAAGGCGACAAGTTTGCCGTGCTGACCGACATTCTGGGTGACGAAGATCACCTGGGTGACATGGACTTTAAAGTTGCCGGTACTGACGAAGGTATCACTGCACTGCAGATGGATATCAAGATCGAAGGT
This sequence comes from Pseudomonadota bacterium, assembly GCA_030145845.1. Classification (GTDB taxonomy): domain Bacteria; phylum Pseudomonadota; class Gammaproteobacteria; order Pseudomonadales; family Oceanobacteraceae; genus Venatoribacter. The sequence continues at coordinate 106,732 of JAIXHJ010000005.1, read as the reverse complement.
ATCACTGAAGAGATCATGGAAATTGCGCTGGAAAAAGCCAAAGCCGCGCGTTTCACCATTCTGGAACAGATGAACGCTGTGATTTCTGAGCCGCGTAAAGAGCTGTCAGAAAACGCACCGACCATGACCTCCATGAAGATCGCTTCCGATAAAATCCGTGATGTGATCGGTAAAGGTGGTGCGACCATCCGTGATATCACCGAGAAATCCGGTGCGTCTGTTGATATCAACGACGACGGTGAAATCAAAATCTTCGCAACTGATAAAGCATCAGCAGACAAAGCGAAAGAAATGATTGAAGCCATCACTGCGGATATCGAAGTGGGTGTTACTTACACTGGTAAAGTCAGCAAAATCGTTGATTTCGGTGCGTTTGTTACCGTACTGCCAGGTAAGGATGGTCTGCTGCACATTTCCCAGATCAGTGACGAACGCGTTGAAAACGTATCGGATTATCTGAAAGAAGGTCAGATCGTTAACGTACACGTTGCCGATGTGGATCCGAAAGGCCGTATCAAGCTGACTATGAAAGGTATCGAACAGCCAGCTTCCTGATACGCTGCCGGCGTAAAAAAGCCGCCCGGGCGTAAGCCCGGGCGGCTTTTTTATTGCCTGTGTTCCGGGGTGTTTTGTAGTCTTTGTGAGGGTTTTTACTGATAAATCAGGCTCTGGTGGGCCAGAGTCAAGGAAAGAGCATATATTCATGTGAATTATGCTGATTTTTGCAACATAATGTTATGGAACTTCAGTTCAGGGAAGATCACTGTCAATGAAGCCGGAGACTTTAGTGATAGTTATATCATTCCCTGCGTTGCGTTCTAATAAAAGCTGATTATCAAGAAGGGAATAAGCAATGGATAATTTGAAGAAAAAAGTAGTGTGGACGGCTGTCGTTGCCGGTTCAGTCATGCTCGCCTCCTGTGGTGGAGACTCCTCATCTTCATCCTCATCATCAGGTTTGTCTGTGTCGGTGAAGGATCTTGAGTATACCGGGCTGGAAACTGCAGCGACGATTGATGCTGATAACTACCTGGAGATTGCCGCAGCTGCACATGGTGTAACTCTGGGATTGATGACTGAAGATTATATCGGTTACTACGGCACTCCTTATGCTGCCTCTGTTTCCGGGAGTACAGTAACAGCCAAGCAGGCATCACAGGTATTTGATGCCCTTCAGAAAGATCTGCTGCAGAAACTTGCTGAGCAGGAAGGCAGCCAGACAGAAGCCCCTTCGGCAGTCTTGTCTACCAGCACACAGACTGATGACTACCAATATGAATATACAGTCGAAGGTGAGTGTGGTGGCAGTGTATCCATGGTTTCTGACGGTGAATATACTTACAGCTACTCAGAGGATGAGGATGCTACCCCGGAAATCGACACCCGTCTGGAGACAGAGGGTGAAGATGTAGAGATCAGTTACAACGATTATTGTGTTTACCTTGATGATGACGTCACAGAAGTGGTAGTCAATGGCAGCGGTGAGATTGAATATAACTATCTTGAAGAGCGGGATTATGTAGCTGATACGTACCACGTTGAAAATGGCTACGAGGGCATTTCAAGTGTTGACGCTGTCATTGGTGAAGCCAGCTTCAGTCTTGGCATGACTTATCAGTATGAGTATATGTATGACAGTGCATATGATTCTGACTCCGGTAACTACCTGTATGATCCGGATACTTATGTAAGGGAAAGAAAAAGCAATTATGCTGTTTCTTCACCGGCAGGAACCGGTTATTACACCTACACCGAAAGCTGCAGTGTGGATGAAGCAGATTACACTTCAACCAACTGTGAAGACGCTGAGCTTCTGGAAGTTGATGGTGTGACATACAAAATTGATGGTTACGCTGAAAATGATGATGGCGTTAATATCGACATTTATCTGGCGGACTATGGTTATGTATCCGTCGATGATGGCACCTCCTATCCGGTTCTATGTGCAGATGGAAGCGGTATTGAAAGTGGTCAGCTGACCATTAACAGCGGTGAGATCACAATTGATTACTCAAGCTGTACTTCAGCGACTGTTACCTATGATGGTGTTGGGGAAATTATTGAACAATAATAATTTTCACTGAAAAAGCGCAGCAGCAGCTGCGCTTTTTTATGCAGGATATTGAGTAACGGAATACAGCAGGAATACAGTATGAAAAGCTACGATGAATTATTTCAGTTCCGTGGTTCCAGTTACGATACAGCAATGCAGGCGTTCCCTGGAGCGCGGGATCAGGAGTTTTTTCAGGTTTTGCGCTATGCCATGCCTGAGGCTGGGATGGTGGTTGCGGATGTGCCAGCCGGTGGCGGCTATCTGAAGCAGTATTTACCGGAAGGCGCAGTCTGGAGACCACATGAACCCTGTTCATCGTTTACCAACCATAAAAATGTACAGGCTGAAAAAACAGATACGCCTCTGTATCCACTTCCGTGGGAGCATTGTGAGGTGGATGTTCTGGTGAGTATTGCCGGAATTCATCATGTCGATGATAAATTGCCGTTGTTCCGGGAGTTTTTTCGTGTTGTAAGGCCCGGAGGAAAGCTGGTTATATCTGATGTGTCAGAAGATTCTCCGGTTGCAGAATTCCTTGATGAGTATGTCGGAAAATACAACAGTACCGGGCATGACGGTGTTTTTCTGAACGCTGAAACCGTCGGTAAGCTTGAGGAAGCGGGCTGGGTTTACGACTCTTCAGCTATGGAAAAATTCTTCTGGGTTTTTGATGATCGCCATTCAATGGCTTTGTTCTGTCATGGTTTATTTGATATCTGTAAAACAGAGCCTGAGCATACCATTGCGGAAATAGAAAGCCGTCTCGGGGTTGTTGAACTTTCCGATGGCCGGGTTGGTATGAAGTGGGAATTAATGACTGTCAGTTCAGTTAAGCCTGAGGTGAGATGAAACAACAGCAAGGAAAGAGCTGGAATATTTCCGGAGAAGCATCAGTAACACCTGGTTATATGTTCGGTAGTTGGTACCTGTCTCTGAAAATTCAGTTGCAGGGGATACCGCTTTCATATGAAGAGCGGCATAGATATATGGACTGGTTCCGGCAGACATTCAGTTTATCTGAGCAGGAATATAATATTTTTGCCCACAGGCGAGATCAGTCAGACTGGGCCTGCTCTGTCGATTTATTCCTCAGCTCTGTTTTTATGATCCAGAGTATTGCCAGGGTTCCGGTGTTTGAGAAGGGCAATTACCTGCAGGAAAAGGATGGGACGGCAGGTTTGTTTATACCAGCCCACCGCGGAAGTGGTCCTGCGGTCATTCGTGTGTGTCAGTGGTTAACGGCCTGTTTCGAACTTACAGGCAAACATCTTCCTCTCGCCAGAGCAGAACGGGATGCTGACGACATTGTTGCTACGCTCAGGCGCAGTGCACCTGCATCAACGAATATCTGGGGCTTTATTAAAGCAGGTTATGATATGCGGATGCCGTTCCGGCAGCTCCCGGGAAAAACATACTTTTTTGGTCAGGGTTGCAATGGTCGCTGGCTGGACAGTTCTTACACAGACAGGACATCGGTTATCGCGACCCAGCAGGTCCGCTATAAACCTGTCGCGACCGAAATTATGAAAATATATGGTCTTCCTGTTGCGGAAGGTCATGTGGTGACCAACAGAGAGCAGGCGCTTCGTGCTGCAGCTTTGCTTGGTTATCCGGTTGTGGTGAAACCGGCGGATCAGGATCGTGGTGATGGTGTGGCTGCTGATTTACGATCAGAGGAAGAGCTGATCCGGGCATTTGATTCAGCATTGAAGTTTTCAGCCACTATTCTGGTGGAAAAACATTTTACCGGCCGGGATTATCGCCTCACAGTGCTTGAGGGGAAAGTGATCTGGGCCATTGAACGTCAGCCAGCGGCTGTTACCGGTGATGGTGTCTCTACTGTCAGGGAGTTGATTATCCGGAAAAATAATAATCCTCTGAGAGGCAGTGACCGTCGTTCAGTACTGAAAAAAATTGATTTTGATGCCGAAGCCGAAGACATGCTTACCCGCGTTGCTTTAACCGCAGAGTCGGTTCCGGATAACGGACGTTTTATTCCTTTGCGGCGATCTTCCAATGTGTCCAAAGGTGGTCTGCCGGTAAGTGTTTTTGACGCTGTGCATCAGGATAATATCCAGCTCGCTGAGAAAGCTGCCCGGATTCTGAAACTCGATTTTGCTGGTGTCGATCTGCTGATCCCGGATATCGCTATATCCTGGCGGGAATCCGGTGCCGTAATCTGTGAAGTCAATGCTCAGCCCAGTATCGGGATGCACACAGCCTCGCATCTCTATCAGCCCATTCTGAGGAAACTGGTTGGTGATAATGGACGGATTCCGGTATTTGTTCTGATTGGTCATGATGCTGGTAAAGCGGTGGAAAAACTTGAAGCAGATCTTCTTGAGCAGGGTGTCTGTTGTGGTGTGTATGACGGACAGACAGTCAGGGTTGGCGGAGAGAAAGAATATCTGACAGAGATGACCTGCTTTCAGGTTGGCCGCTTTCTGGTTATGGATGAACGTACAGAAGCCGTTGTTCTGGCAATCACAGATGATTCAGTTCAGCACTCTGGGTTGCCTTTTCCATGTTATGACTGCCTGATTGTTAACGGGGATTATCCATCGGCTGTTACAACCGGGTTGCTGGATATAATTCTGCCGGCCTGTGATGGTCAGGTTGTGTTGAATGACTGGGCTGATGAAACTGCAAACCTGATCCGCAGCAAGACCTGCCAGCGGGTCATCGGCCCGGAGGCTTTTGACTTACGTAAACAGATCGTCCGCAGTTGATCATGCGGGACTTTGGAGTACCACGATGTTTTCATGCGCTGTTGTAAGGTCAGTCATCCTGTTGTCAGCTTTTCTTCTGGTCATTGAGTCTGCTTTTGCTGATCAGGCTTCACCGGCTGTTTCGGTCACTCTGGGCTTTGGTCTGAAAAGGATGGCATACCGGGAATACGATATGAACGGCACAGAAGTGGACCGTGAAGTGGGCTGGCTGAAAAGTGGTCTGGCCGGTATACAGGGGACTCTGGTTGATGACTGGCGTTGGTTTGCGGATTTTGAGCGCTCTTATGATTCAGTGCAGTATATCGGTCAGAGTCAGTCCGGTATTCCATCTGAAACGACCACGGATGAAAATTTCCGTACTCTGCGGGCAGGCGTTATCTGGAATCCTGATGAAGCACTACCGGGAATCCTGCTGGCCGGTGGCAAAACTAACTGGCAGCGTATGATCCGGGCAAACAGTATTACCGGGGCTCTGGATGAGTATTACCGCTGGTATTTTGTGTCTGCTGGTCTGCAGTACGATTTTCCACTGGCTGGTCGGGCTCTGCATCTGGGGGCGGGTTACACGCGCTTAATCCATGGTGATATGCAGGTGGATTTCAGTGATTATGGCTATGGTAAAGCAGATATTGATCTTGCTACCGGACACGAATGGTGGTTTGAGGCGGCTTACCCTCTGTTCACGCTGGCTGATTCTGTGATCGGGATTTCTTATCAATATACCTATGAGTATGCTGATCGCTCAGATTATGCCAGTGCTGGCACACTCACGGTTTATGAACCTGAGAGTCAGTCGCGTACGCACCGTTATCTGCTTGAATGGCAGACCAGCTTCTGAGTTTTCCTCACACCTCAATATTGATATAGCGTCCGCTGGTGGCGTCCGGACTGCTGTCTGCGGTTTCGAGGAAGGCGCGGATTTCGGGTCTGACGGAAGCGGATGCCCGGCGTTCTTCGGAGCGGGCGGCGAGGTCGTTTTCATCGGCATAAGCAGGAATGAATTCGGCCTGTACGCTTCTGCTGCCTGTGCTCTGTTGGGCTGTGTACTGACTGCCTGCTATCTGACGTTCAGACGACAGTGGAGTCAGCGGATTATAGAGTACAGCGGCGTTAATAGCGTCCATCAGGATATCAGCGGATAGTCAGCAGTCCTGTCACTATAGCCGGGTACAGGTCATCCGTCTGCTGTCACTTTCCCGGCGCAGAAAAGTGCCGGGAAAGTGACTTTCAGTGTCAGAACGGCAGGCTGATCTGACCGGTGAGGTAGGGAAAGCAGCGGCCGCTGATTCTGACCCGGTCATTATTCAGTGTCAGACCGGCATCGCCACCGCGCGCGGAGCACTGCCAGACCTGCAGCTTCTGCTTACCCAGCCGCTCAGCCCAGTATGGGGCCAGCGTACAGAAGGATGAGCCGGTGACCGGATCTTCCGCGATGCCCTGACGGGGGGCGAAAAAGCGGCTGACAAAGTCATAACCCGGGGTGGCTGCCGGCGCGGTCACAATGACTGCGAACCAGTCCAGCGTAGCCAGCTGTGACAGATCCGGCCGGCAATTGCGTACTGCGGCTTCATTTTCCAGCTCAATCAGCAGGTCACGGCTGCTGCCTGCCTGAACCACTGCCTGGCCGAGCATGGCCGTAAGCTGTTGTCTGAGTGTTGCATCGTTCAGTGGCTGCGGTGACCGCTGAGGGAAATCCAGCTCCAGCAGCAGACCGTTATCCTTGCGGTTACTGACGCTGAGTTCACCCGCCGATTCGGTCGTGAAGCAGAGTTGCTGACTTTCATCCTGCAGGTATTGGTGAATGACCCAGGCGGACGCAAGTGTGGCATGGCCACACAGGTCCACTTCGGTGGTGGGGGTAAACCAGCGGATGTGATAATGCCCTTTGCTGATGGCAACGAAAAAGGCGGTTTCAGAGAGATTATTTTCACTGGCAATGGCCTGCAGAATATTATCGTCCGGCCAGTGCGGCAGAGGTACGACGGCAGCGGGGTTGCCGCTGAAACCGGCAACCCCCTGACGTACGAAAGCATCGACAATATACAGTGGGTAGTTCATCGGCTGATGTTTATTCCAGCAGTGCGACATCAAGATATTCCGGCACTTCCACATCCCAGTTGAATTCGTCTTTCAGGTGGCGGCGCATACAGTCGGCGGCAGAACTTTCACCATGGGTAATAAAGACTTTCTGCGGCTTGCCCGGCATCTTTTTCAGCCAGTCAGTAATTTCGACATAGTCACCATGGCTGGACAGTGCCTGCAGGTTCGCAACTTCTGCCCGTACCGGATAATACTCACCGTGAATTTTAATCCGCTCGGCACCATGGGTCAGGGAATCGCCACGGGTGCCGGTGGCCTGATAGCCGAGAAACAGGACAGAATTTTTCGGATCACCGACCAGGCTTTTCAGATGGTGCAGCACACGCCCACCGCTGGCCATGCCACTGGCAGAAATAATAATGCAGGGGAATTTTTTGGTATTCAGCTCAATGGATTCTTCGACGGTTTTTACATAGGTGGTCATGTCATCCATGTGCTCACAATCTTCTTTGCTCAGCTTGTGCTCATCGTGCAGGCTGAAGAAAATTTCTGTGGCACGGATAGCCATCGGACTGTTGAGGTACACCGGCATATGCGGGATACGGTTCTGGGCGCGCAGTTTCTGCAGAATATACAGCACCAGCTGGGCGCGGCCGACGGCAAACGCCGGCATCAGCACAATGCCGCCGCGGCTGGCGGTGCGGTTAACCACGTCAGCAATGGCTGCTTCGGCATCCACTTCTTCATGACGGCGGTCCCCATAGGTTGACTCCACCACCAGATAATCGGTTGCGGCTAATGGTTTGGGCGGATACATAATCGGGTCATTACTGCGGCCGACATCCCCGCTGAAGGTAATACTTTTGCCCTGATATTCCAGGCGGATGGCACAGGCACCAAGAATATGTCCGGTGGGCGAGAAGGTGGCCGTCATGCCGCCGGGTAATTCCAGAGTGGCGCCGGTTTCCACATCGCGGAACTGTTTCAGTACTTTGCGGGCGTCATCTTCGGTGTACAGAGGTTCGGCAGGATCGTGTTTACTGAACCGTTTTTTATTGGCGTACTTGGCGTCTTCTTCCTGCAGGTAACCGGCATCCGGCAGCAATACCTTACATAAGGCGTGCGTCGCTTCGGAGCAGTAAACCGGGCCGTGGTAGCCGCGTTTCATCAGCGCCGGCAGATAGCCGGAGTGATCAATATGCGCATGGGTGAGCAGTACCGCATCAACTGAATCGACCGGAAACGGTAATTCTGACCAGTTACGGCGGCGCACATTCTTAATTCCCTGAAAAAGACCACAATCAATAAGGACTTTATGGCGGTCATATTTGACCAGATATTTGGAGCCGGTAACTGTGCCGGTGGCGCCGATAAACTGAACTTGAAAAGGAGACTGCATAATATCACCCGTGACAGATTAATATGGGTATTTTAACCAAGCATCAGTGTCGCAGAAGGTTCTGTTTATGGGAAACAGAGTCTGGGCTATCGTTGATTTACCGCAAGGCGGTCCGTCAGGCACACTTCTACACTGTTTTCATTCTTATAAGGCCGTATTATGGAAACCAGTCCGGATTATTTACACCTCAGACGTCTGGGGATTAACACGCACCAGGAACCCGTGGTTTATATGCGTCAGGATTGCCACGTGGCAATCTCGGAAGGTTTTTATGCCCATACCCGGGTGGAAGTGCGCACCGAAGCGCAGACCATTGTTGCCACACTGGTAATGATCTGCAGCGATCTGTTGTCACATCAGGAAGCCGGTCTGTCCGAAGCGGCCTGGCACCGGCTCGGTTGTCCGGCGGAAGGCACACTGGCCTGGTTCGGTCATGCACGGCCGGTGGATTCCATGTCGTCGGTCCGCGGCAAGCTGTATGGCCAGCGTTTTAACGATGAATCGGCCACGGCCATTATCACCGATATCCGCGAAGGCCGTTACAGTGATATTCAGTTATCAGCGTTTGTTACCGCCTGCGCCGGTGACCGTCTCGATCTGGATGAAACCATTGCCATTACCCGCGCCATGGTCAACAGCGGTCAGCGCTTTGAATGGCCGGCGGAAACCGTACTCGATAAACATTGTGTCGGTGGCCTGCCCGGTAACCGTACCACGCCGGTTGTGGTGGCCATTGTTGCCGCCAATGGCCTGACCATGCCGAAAACCTCCAGCCGCGCCATTACCTCACCGGCCGGAACAGCCGACACCATGGAAGTCATGACCGACGTGGCGCTCAGCTTTGAACAGATGAAGTCTGTGGTGGAGCGTGAAGGTGCCTGTCTGGCCTGGGGTGGGTCTGTCAGTCTCAGTCCGACCGATGATCTGGTCATCCGCGTTGAGCGGGCACTGGACCTCGACAGTGAAGGGCAGCTGGTGGCGTCGGTGATTTCGAAGAAAGTCGCAGCCGGTTCCCGTCAGGTGCTGATTGATATTCCGGTTGGTCCTACCGCCAAGGTCCGCTCCCAATCCACCGCCATAACCCTGAAGGGCCTGCTGGAGAAAACCGGCCAGGCGCTGGGCCTTGATGTGCGGACCATTATCAGTGATGGTACCCAGCCCATCGGCCGCGGTATCGGCCCGGCGCTGGAAGCCCGCGATGTGTTGCAGGTGCTGCGTAACGATGGTCATGCACCGCAGGATCTGCGGGAAAAATCACTGACACTGGCCGGTATCCTGCTGGAAATGGGCGGTAAAGCGGCCGCAGGGCAGGGCTATGAGCTGGCGCAGTCGACCCTGCTGAGCGGCGCGGCGATGGATAAATTCGAAGCCATCTGCCGCGCGCAGGGGGGCTTCCGCGAGCCGGAAATTGCCCCTTATACCCACTGTATCTGCGCTGAGCACAAAGGTGTGGTGGCGTATTTCAATAACCGCTTTATTGCCCGTCTCGCCTCGCTGGCCGGAGCACCCAATGCCAAAGCGGCCGGGGTGGAGCTGCATGTGACGCTGGGTGATGAAGTGGAAGCCGGAGCACCGCTGTTTACGCTCTATGCGGAGGCGCCGGGCGAACTGGCTTACGCACTGGATTTTCTGGACGGCCACACTGATGTCGTCCGTATTGAAGAGGAAATGGTTTAACTTATGTCAGTTGCTGCTGCTGATACCTGTATTCTGGCGCTGGATGGTCACCATGACCTGGCGCAGACGCTGGCCGGACAACTGACCGGTGCCGGACGGGCGACCCGTGTTCTGTCACTGGAACGCCGTCACTTCCCCGATGGTGAGCTCTATTTCAACCTCACGGATAACGTGCAGGGCGCGGATGTGATTGTCCTCTGCCAGCTGCATCAACCGAGCGATAAAGCGCTGGCGTTGTGGTTTATGGCCCGTCATCTGCGTGATATGGGGGCGGCGCGGGTCGGGCTGGTGGCGCCGTATCTGGCGTACATGCGTCAGGATATCCGCTTTCAGCCCGGTGAATGTCTGACGTCTGCCTATTTTGCCGAGCTGATTAACCTCAGCTTTGATTATCTGCTGACCGTTGATCCGCACCTGCACCGCTACCACAGCCTCAGCGAGATTTACCGCATTCCGGCGCAGGCGCTGCACGCCAACGATATCATTGGCCACTACCTGCAGCGTGAAGTGCGTAACCCGCTGGTCGTCGGGCCGGATGAGGAAAGTGAACAGTGGGCGAAGGAAGTCGCCGCGGTGGCCGGTTGTGATTATCTGGTACTGCGCAAGACCCGCAGCGGTGACCGTGAGGTCGCCATTCATATTCCGGATATCCAGCGCTATGCCGATCACCAGCCGGTCCTGGTGGACGACATTATTTCCACCGGCCGGACCATGTTACGCACGGCAGAAGAGCTGGTGTCGCAGGGGCTGAATAAGCCACTGTGCATCGGTGTTCATGCGGTGTTTGCCGAGGGCAGTGATGATGTCGCACCGGCCTACGACGAAATGCGCGCCGGCCCGGTGGCCGGCATCGTAACCTGCAACTGCATTCCCCATGAGACCAATGCCATTGATATCAGCCCGCTGCTGCTGCCGGCACTGACGGATATATTGCGCCATCCGCCCCAGCGATCGGACGACACCGGAGACACAGTATGAGCCTGAACCTGTATCAGAAACTGAGTCAGCAGTATCAGCAGAAAGAGATTGAAGCCGAAGCCCGTCAGCACCGTGAATACGATGAGGATTTTGCCGCCTGGGCGGCTGGCCAGGGGGTCATCCGCCATACTGCTGCCACCCAGCTGCAGGTCTTTGAGCTGGCCACGGCGCTGGAAGAAGGCGGTCTGATCGACAGTAAAGCTGAGTGTTATCGTAAGCTGATGGCGCTGGATACGCTGACCAATCAGGCCATGTGGCTGGTGGTGCATATGACCTATGCCAAGCATGTGTTCCTCGATGGCCGCGATCTCAGCCCGGATAATTTCAAGCGTGACCCACAGGGGCATACCGGCGGCTCGCTGAATATGGTGCCGGCTTATGCGGCACTGATGGCGGTTAACAGTCTGACCGGACAGCACCGCGACTGGCTGATGGGACAGGGCCACTGTGTGGCTGCCATTGATGCCCTGCAGCTGCTGACCGGAACCGCCCTGCCGGAGCGCAAGCGCGAATACGGCCTGACTGATGAAGGCCTGAGTCACTTTGTGCAGGATTTCTATAACTACCGTGTGCGGCCGGATGGCCGGCCGCTGTCGCCGCTTGGCAGTCATGTGAATGTGAATACCGCCGGGGCCAGAATTGAAGGTGGCTATCTCGGCTTTGCCGGACTGCAGTATGTGCACCAACCACTGCCGGGGCAGCGGCTGGTGGCGTTTCTCAGTGACGGTGCCTTTGAAGAACAGCGCGGCAGTGACTGGGCCGCGCGCTGGTGGCGGGCGGAGGACTGTGGCTTGGTCAGTCCGGTGATGATTGCCAACGGCCGCCGTATTGATCAGCGTACCACCGTTGCCCAGCAGGGTGGTTCTGACTGGTTTATGGAACATCTGAGCAATCAGGGTTTCGCCCCCTTTGTGATTGACGGCCGTGATCCGGCAGCGTTTGTCTGCGCCATTTATTTTATGGAGCAGCACCTCAGTAATGCTGCCGAAACCGTCGCCAGTGGCGGCGCCAGCTATCCGGTACCCCTGCCGTACTGTATTGCTGAAACCGTCAAAGGCTATGGCTTTCCGGGAGCCGGTACCAATGCTGCCCATGGCCTGCCGCTGGGCAGTAATCCACGCCGTGATAATGAAGCGCTGTCTTTTTTCCACCGCGGCGCCCGTGCGCTGTGGCAGGAAGAATCCCGCTGGCGTGCGGCAGTCGCGGAACTGAACCAGCCGAAAGCTCCTATGCCGCCGGTGGCCGTAACCATTAACCGGCACGAACCGGCGTGGCAGAAAGATGCCATTGCGCCGATGGCGGCTATCGATAATTACTTCGTCGATCTGGTGGAAGTGAACCCCCACCTGCGGGTGCGGGTCGGCAACCCGGATGAACTGCGTTCCAACCGCATGAACCAGACGCTGGATCAGCTCAGACACCGGGTGACTGATCCTGAACCCGGGGTGGCTGAGGCCATCGACGGTGCCGTGATTACCGCACTGAATGAAGAGGCCGTGGTCAGCGCCTGTCTGGCCAACCAGTCCGGCCTCAATCTGGTGGTGTCGTATGAAGCCTTTGCCACCAAAATGCTGGGCGCCATCCGTCAGGCGGTGATTTTTGCCCGCCATCAGAAAGAAGCCGAAGATCCGGCGCCATGGCTCGGGGTGCCGGTCATTTCCACGTCCCATGTCTGGGAAAACGGCAAGAATGAACAGAGCCATCAGGACCCCAGTCTGGCTGAGGCTCTGTTGGGGGAAATGGCCGATATGGTGCGGGTGGTGTTCCCGGCGGACGGCAACACGGCCATGGCCTGCCTGAAGGCCTGTTACGGTGACCTGGGGACTATCTGGAACATGGTGGTGCCGAAGTCCGTGATGCCGGCGCTGTTCGACGGCAAACAGGCGGCGACACTGGTGCAGGACGGAGCCATCTGTCTGCGCGGTAACTGTGGCGCAGAGCTGCAGCTGGTGGCCTGTGGTGCCTTCCAGTTACAGCAGGCACTGAAAGCATCTGACCGTTTGAAAGAAAAAGGCGTTTCCCATTCGCTGATTTATCTGCTCGAACCGGGCCGTTTCCGCGTGCCACGCGATGAGTACGAAGCTCAGACTCAGGCCGACCCGTCGGTCATGGACGCACTGTTCCCGGCGCGGGTACAGCAACGTGTATTTATGACCCATACCCGTCCGGAAGTCCTGCTGGGTCATGCGCGGATGCTGGATCTCGGACCGCAGCGGACGGTAGCTCTGGGCTATGTTAATCAGGGCGGTACCCTGGATACCGAGGCACTGCTGTTTGCCAACCGCTGCACCTGGGCGGATGCTCTGGCAGCCTTGGCCCGGCTGAGTGATCAGGACCCGCTGGCCTGGCTCAGTGCCGAAGAGTGGGCGGCGATCCGTGGCGAGGGCAACCCGTACGACGTTATCCGCCATCCGTATCCGGCGCAGTAGACAACACGGCCGTCATGTACCATGGCGGCAGACGCACCGCAGGATGGACCCGCGGTGATCTGATACAGGGAGTTCTGTCTGTGCCCGTCCATCAGTCCCGTTATTCACTGCTGCTGTGTCTGCTGCTGCCACTGCTGGCGGCGGCACAGAAGCCTGCTGGGCAAGCGTTTCAGCAGGATACTCCGACGCAGGAGATCCGTTACTGGTACCGCAACTTCGATAATCACACCAGTTTCGGACTGCTGCAGCTGGCGCTGCGCGAAACCGAAGACGATTTCGGCCCTTACCGCATTATCCGCAGTGAATACCTGACTCAGGGGCGGGCTCAGGCGGAACTGGAAAAAGGCAATTTAGAACTGATCCGGGTGATGGATGTGGTAGCCGATGACGGGCGTGAGCAGAGGCTGCTGCCGGTTAAAGTAGCGACCGATGGCGGCCTGATCGGTATGCGGGTGTGTATTATCCGTAAAGCCGATCAGCCGCGTTTCAATGCTCTGTACAGTAAGGCGGATGTGGTTGCGCAACGCATTACTTTTGGTCAGGGCGCGCACTGGCCGGACACCCGGATTCTTGCGGCCAATGGCCTGGAAGTGATGTCATCGGCGCGTTTTGAAACCCTTTACCGGATGCTCAGTGAAGAACGTTTTGACTGTTTTCTGCGTGGCGCCAATGAAGTTCAGGAAGACCTGCAGCGTTATACGAGGGAGGACCTGGCGATTGAAAATACTCTGCTTTTTTCTTACCCGTCGTCGTCTTTTTTCTTCGTCAGCCGGCAGGATCAGCTGCTGGCCCGGCGTCTGCAGACCGGGCTGCAGCGCGCCATCCGCAACGGCCATTTTGATGAATATTTCAGCCGCCATTTCGGCAGCGCGGTGCGCAAGCTGAATTTAATGCAGCGCCGCGTTATTCACCTCGACAATCCTCTGCTGAACGATAACAGCCTGCTGTATCCACCGGGTCGCTTCAGTCTGTCCGCTGGTCAGCTGGAAACCGAATAGAAAAGCGCCACATCAGTGGCGCAGGGGAGGGGATAAAGAAGGCTGAAATTTCAGACGGCTTCGCGCGCTTCGCTATGACTGACGACCGGATTGCTGTACTCCAGTGCCGGGTCATCCATACTGGCCAGTTTCAGTAAGGTCATATCCAGGAAGTAATTCTGATACAGCTTCCACGGTCGTGCGTCACCCTGTTTGGGAATCTGATCCTTAACCCGGGCAATATAGCCGGACTGCATATTGATAAAAGGCAGGCGCCGGATTGTGGTGTCGTTACAGCGTGGTGTTACCTGGCGCACGCCTTTGTCATCCATATGTTTTAACAGGCGGCAGATCCAGCCGGAAATCAGGTCGGCTTTCAGGGTCCACGATGAGTTGGTGTAGCCGAAAATCATGGCCATGTTCGGCAGGTTTTCAAACATGACTCCGCGGTAGCTCATACTCTGGTTCGGCACAAATGGCTGACCATCCACCGAAACGGCCATATTACCCAGCATCTGCACTTTAAGACCGGTGGCGGTAATAATGGTATCGGCTTGCAGTGTTTCGCCGGATTTCAGGAGGATACCCTTGTCCACAAAACGGTCGATATGATCGGTGACAACGGAGGCTTTGCCGGCTTTGATTGCGGCAAACATATCACCTTCCGGAACCGCGCACAGACGTTCATCCCAGGGCGCGTATTTGGGGGTGAAATGCTGCATATTAAAGTCTGCCGGCAGGCTGCGCTTTACTCCCCATTGCAGCAGGCGGCGGGCAGCCGCAGGAAATTTTTTACAGAAATTATAAATACCCAGCGTAATGGAAATATTACGTCCGCGGATAATATGGTAAGCGAGCTTTTCCGGTAACAGACGACGTAACAGCGCCACCATCGGGTCCTGCTGCGGTACGCTGACCACATAGCTGGGAGAGCGCTGCAGCATGGTGACGTGGCCGGCTTTATCCGTCATCGCCGGTACCAGGGTAACGGCGGTGGCACCGCTGCCGATGACCACCACTTTTTTGCCGCGGTAATCGTAGTTTTCCGGCCAGAACTGTGGGTGAATAATATCGCCAGTGAAATCGTCACGACCGGCAAAGTCGGGCGTAAATCCTTCATCATAGCTGTAATAACCGGTACAGCTGATCACATAATTACACTGCAGTTCTTTGCGGCTGCCATCATGCAGCTGTGCCTCGACAGTCCACAGCGCCTGCTGGCTGTCCCAGTTCAGCGCACGGATTTTATGCCCGAAACGGATATGCGGAACCACCTGATGTTCTGCTGCGGCTTCGCGGATGTAGTCACGGATATCTGCACCATCGGCAATACCTTTGCGGTTGGTCCAGGGTTTGAAGGTGTAGCCCAGGGTAAACATATCAGAGTCTGAGCGTATGCCCGGGTAACGGAACAGATCCCAGGTGCCGCCGATGGCATCCCGTCCTTCGAGGATGGCAAAGGTTTTGTCCGGGCTGTTTTTCTTCAGGTGGCAGGCTGCCCCGATACCGGACAGGCCTGCACCAATGATCAGAACATCAAAATATTCGGTAGCCATTTGCAGATCCCAGCGTGGTCGCTTGTTGTTATTCTGACCTTACTGTCCCGTATTCCGGGCGGCTTTAACAGGTTATCGGCTGTCATGTTTTACCGTTGTCAGCGGGAGCAACGGCGGAAATACACTGGCTGATAACGGCGGCTTGCCGTTGGACTGTCAGGGCCACGGAAGCTGGCAGGGGCAGGGCTGCAAACGGCGGGGATAGTGTTTATCCGCTGTTGGCTGATATTCACCGGGGTAGGGGTTACTTCCAGCCAAACTCGCTCAGGCTGATGCGGTAACCGGCGCTGACCCGGACGCCCTCGGCTTGCAGCAGGGCTTTCTGACGATCAGCAGCCGGGCCGGGTGGCAGGCTGATTCTGCCCTGGGCGTTAATAACCCGGTGCCAGGGCAGACGGGTATCACGTGGCAGGCGGCCGAGCAGCTGGCCAACCCAGCGCGCGCGGCGCGGCATACCGGCCAGCTCTGCCAGCTGGCCGTAAGAGATGACAGTCCCGGCAGGAACCGCCGCGAGTACGCTGTACAGGCGCTCGCGGGCGTGTGGCTGCGCTTCTGTCATCGTCCGGCGTTACAGGCGCAGGCCGCCATCGACTTCGACCACGCGGCCGGACATATAGTCGTTCAGCAGCAGGAATACGGCGGTATCGCCGATTTCATCCGGTGTTCCCATACGCCCGGCAGGAATACCTTTGCAGATTTTTTCCAGCGCTTCCGGCGGCATACCGGCCGTCATTTCCGTGGCAATAAAACCAGGGGCAATAGCATTGGCGCGGATTTTATAGCGCGCCAGTTCTTTCGCCCAGGTCACAGCCATGGCAGCAACACCGGCTTTGGCGGCGGAGTAGTTACTCTGACCGAAGTTACCGGCGCGGGCGATACTGGAAATATTGATAATGCAGCCGCCTTCGCCGGTCTGAATCATCTGCGCGGCGGCTTCACGGCCACAGAGGAAAACACCGGTCAGGTTAACGTCGATCACAGCCTGCCACTGGGCCAGCGACATTTTCTTGATTTCCCCGTCCTTGGCTTTGACCAGCAGGCCGTCGCGCAGGATACCGGCATTATTGATCAGGCCGTGCAGACCGCCCATTTCAGCGACGATGGCGGCAAAAGTCTGCTCCACCTGGGCTTCATCGGCAACGTTACAGGTAAAGGTGGCGGCTGAACTGCCGGCGGCCTCGACCTGAGCTTTGGTTTCATCCATGTGGTCCTGATTCAGATCGATGACCGCAATGCGGGCACCTTCTCTGGCCAGGTGGACGGCCATCGCGCGTCCGAGACCCTGGCCGGCACCAGTAATAGCAATAATCCGGTTCTGCAGTTTCATAACGGAACTCCTGTGCAAAAAATTAATGGGTGACTGTGCCGGCGTGAGAATGGTTGTTATGGCATGCGGCGCAGTGGTTTGCGGTGTTCAGAAATCGATGGCGGGAAGTATAAGTCTGCATGTCCTGAATTAACACATTTAACCCGGCGGGCGGCAGGCCGGGTTGAATAAATACCTCCGGAGTATGATGTCATCAGGCAATTGTCTTAGCTCATCTGATCGTCACGGTATTTCCTCTGTGATCTGATACGCAACTTCTGTTGAGCGTTTACCGCATTGACCGCTTTCTGCCGCGGTGGGTAGCCTGCGGGAATAACAATAACAGAGAAGCGCCATGACACTGCCACTGAACGGTCTGACCGTGCTGGATCTTTCGCGTCTGTTACCCGGGCCTGTATGTACCCTCCATCTGCAGGATATGGGCGCACGGGTCATCAAAATCGAAGACACCGCCGCCGGCGATTACAGCCGCACACTGGGTATGCCGCAGGGGGTTATCAGTCCGGTATTTCATCTGCTTAACCGTGGCAAGGAATCGGTCAGCCTCGACCTGAACACTCGTGATGGCCGTGAGCTGCTGCTGCAACTGGTGCGCCGCGCGGATGTCGTGGTGGAAAGTTTCCGTCCCGGGGTGATGAAAAAACTCGGGCTCAGTTACGACTGCCTGAAAGCGGTTAATCCCGGCATTATCATGTGTTCGCTGAGTGGTTATGGTCAGGATGGTCCGTGGGCGGACAAAGCCGGCCACGATATGAATTACTGCGCGGTCAGTGGTGTGCTTGATCAGTGTGGTGAGGCCGGCGGGCAACCGGCGCTGACGAATTTTCAGATTGCCGACCTGGCCGGTGGTGCACTGAGTGCCGCGCTGGCGATAGTGGCAGCGCTCAGCGGCAGGCTGATGGCACAGCTGCGCGGCGAAGAGGCCGCTGGCTGCTATCTGGATATTTCCATGACCGACTGCACCTTTGCCAATCATCTGATTCCGCTGGCGGCGGTTAATCTGGCCGGCCGGGCTTTTCCCCGCGGTCAGGATATGCTCACCGGCGGACGCCCCAATTACAGTGTCTACGCCACATCGGATCAGCGCTATATGGCGGTCGCC
This sequence comes from Pseudomonadota bacterium, assembly GCA_030145845.1. GTDB lineage: Bacteria > Pseudomonadota > Gammaproteobacteria > Pseudomonadales > Oceanobacteraceae > Venatoribacter. The sequence continues at coordinate 88,465 of JAIXHJ010000005.1, read as the reverse complement.
GCGCTGGAAAAAAAATTCTGGGACAGAACCTGCACCGTGCTGCAGAAACCGCAGTGGCAATCGCTTTATACCGTTACCGGCAGTGCGGCAGAACAATTACGTCAGGACATCGGCGAATTATTTCTGAGCCGGCCACAGCATGAATGGCGTGAGCTGTTTGCAGAGGAAGACTGTTGTGTGACCGCCGTGCTGTCGCCAGAGGAAGCCTTTACCCATCCACAATTACTGGCGCGGGAAATGGTGCGGGAATTAAAAACGGCGGGTATGACGCTGCAGTGTCCGGCACCGGCTTTTTCCTTTAACGGTGAAAAAGCAGTCATTAACCGTGCCGGCCCTTTGCAGGGCGAACATACCCGCCCGGTCCTGCTGGCGCTCGGTATCAGTGAACAGCAGATTCAGCAGTGGCAGGAACAGGGTGTTGTCCTCCACAGCCGGATTAACAAGGTTTCAACCGCAACATCCCTATAACAACAATTCAGGAGTGCTTTATGATTCCACGCAGTGTTTACAGCGAAGAACACTCGATGTTCCGCGATGCCGTCCGTAAATTTATGCAGCGCGAAATTGAACCGCACTGGGAAGCGTGGGAGGCGCAGGGGCATATTTCCCGTGAAGCCTGGCGCAAAGCCGGCGAGGCCGGCATTCTCTGCACGCATTTACCGGAAGAATACGGTGGCTCCGCGGTTGATTTCCGTTATTCCGCTATTGCCATTGAAGAACAGGCATATGTGTTTGCTTCCGGTCCGGGTTTTTCCCTGCATTCCGATATTGTTGCCCCCTATATCCTGCATTACGGCAGTGACGCTCAGAAACAGAAATGGCTGCCGGAAATGGCCAGCGGTAAGGTGATCACGGCGATTGCCATGACCGAGCCCGGTGCCGGTTCCGATCTCGCCGGAGTGCGCACCACGGCAGTGGTTGACGGTGACGATTATCTGATTAACGGTTCGAAAACCTTTATCACCAATGGCCAGCTGGCTGATTTATATATTGTGGTGTGTAAAACCGATACTTCGGCCGGCGCCAAAGGCGTCAGCCTGTTTCTGGTGGAAGGGGACCGCGCGGGTTTCAGCCGCGGTAAAAATCTGCACAAAGTCGGCATGAAAGCGCAGGATACCTCAGAATTATTTTTCGATAACGTGCGGGTACCGAAAGAAAACCTGCTGGGCCAGGAAAACGGCGGCTTTATTTATCTGATGCAGGAACTGGCACAGGAGCGTTTAACGGTCGCACTGCTGGCGGTCGCTTCCGCCCGTGCCTGTTATGACGCCACCGTGGATTATGTGAAAGAACGCAAGGCCTTCGGCAAACCCATTGCCGCGTTACAGAATACACGCTTTAAACTGGCAGAAATCCTGACCGAACTGGAGGTAACCCAGACCTACGTTGACCGCTGTCTGGAACTGCACTGTGAACAACAGCTGAGCGTGGAAGCCGCAGCCTCCGTCAAACTCTGGGCAACAGAAGCTCAGGGGCGCATTACCGATGCCTGTGTGCAGCTGCACGGCGGTTACGGTTATATGTGGGAATATCCGGTTGCCCGGGCCTGGGCCGATGCCCGGGTGCAGCGTATTTACGCCGGCACGTCGGAAATTATGAAAGAAATTATTGCCCGCGGTATTTAAGGAGTTCTGTGATGTCTGAAGCCTATATTTTTGACGCGCTGCGTACGCCGCGGGGAAAAGGAAAAAAAGACGGCAGCCTGCACACGGTTACACCGGTTAACCTCATGTCCGGGCTGCTGCAGTCGTTGCAGCAGCGTCATGCGCTGGACACCGCGCAGCTCGATGACGTGGTACTTGGCTGTGTCGAACCGGTGATGGAACAGGGGGCAGATATTGCCCGTACTGCGGTGCTGATGGCCGGTTATGATCAGCAGTGTGCCGGCACGGTGGTCAGCCGTTTCTGTGCCTCCGGCCTGGAAGCGGTGAATATGGCCGCCGCCAAAGTGAAGGCAGGGGAGGCCTCGCTGACCATTGGGGGTGGGGTGGAATGCATGTCACGTGTGCCGATGGGAGCCGGTGGCGGTGCTTATTATAATGATCCGGCCGTAACTGACCGGCTGTCGTTTGTACCGCAGGGCATTTCTGCCGATTTAATTGCCACATTACACGGCTTTTCCCGTACCGATGTCGATGCCTACGCGGTGGAATCTCAGCGCCGCGCACAACAGGCCTGGGACAACGGTTATTTCAACCGTTCTGTCATTCCGGTGACGGATCAGTTCGGCAACGTACTGTTAGCACAGGATGAACTGATGCGCCCGCAGACCACACTGGAATCCCTGTCACAATTAACCCCGTCCTTTATTAAACCCGGTGAGCTGGGTTTTGATGCCATCGCCCGGCAGGTGTACCCACAGGTGGAGCGTATTCATCATGTGCATCACGCCGGCAACTCGTCCGGCATTGTCGATGGTGCGGCGGCGGTACTGATCGGTACGGAAGATGCCGGTGCTGCGCTGGGGCTGAAACCGCGCGCCCGTATTCATGCTGCGGCCTCGGTCGGCTCCGAGCCGACCATCATGCTGACCGGACCGGCACCGTCGGCGCGAAAAGCGCTGAAAAATGGCCGCATGCAGGCCTCGGATATTGATCTGTGGGAACTGAACGAAGCCTTTGCTGCGGTGGTACTGCTGTTTATGCAGGAAATGAACATCGACCATAATCGCATTAATGTGAATGGCGGTGCCATTGCCATGGGACATCCGCTGGGCGCGACCGGTGCCATGATTCTGGGAACCGTACTGGATGAACTGGAACGGACCGATAAATCCACGGCATTAATTAATTTATGTGTTGGTGGTGGCATGGGTACGGCCACTATTATCGAACGTGTTTAATGCTGGCTGCGGCAATGACAGGAAATATTATGCAAACAATATTCACACATGAAACCGACCGCCAGGGCATCGCTGTACTGAGCTGGAATGATATCGGCGCACCGGTTAACTCTCTGGCACAGACAGCAGTCAGTGCTTTTGCGGCGGCGATGGAAACACTGCTGGATGATGAATCCGTGCGCGGCATCGTGCTGACGTCCGGCAAAGCCGATTTTGTCGTCGGTGCCAACCTGAAAGAAATTCAGACAATGCCGCAGGATGCGACCACCCTGCTGTCATTTGTGATGAGCCTGCACCGTGTTCTGCGGCGCATGGAGCTGGCCGGAAAACCGGTGGTGGCAGCCCTGAACGGCACCGCTCTGGGCGGTGGTATGGAAGTGGCACTGGCCTGTCATTACCGTATTGCGGCTGATAACCCGAAAGCCAGGTTTGGTTTTCCGGAAGTCAATCTTGGGTTGCTGCCCGGTGGTGGTGGCACTCAGCGGCTGGCGCGCATGCTGGGTGTTCAGGCTGCTATGCCCTGGCTGTTACAGGCCACCCAGGTGGGGACGCAGGAGGCACAGGCGGCTGGTCTGATTGATGAGGTGGTGGCCGCGACGGATCTGATCGCGCGGGCAAAGCAATGGCTGCTGGAAAATCCGGCGGCCAATGTGCAGCCCTGGGATAAAAAAGGCTTCCGTCTGCCGGGTGGTGATGTTCAGTCGGCGAAAATTGCACAGGTCTTTATGGGCGCCGAAGCTATGCTGCGTAAAAAGACAATGGGCAATTATCCGGCTCCGCAGCGTATTCTGCAGGCGCTGTATGAGGGCTGCCAGCTGCCGCTGGATCAGGCACTGCAGGTTGAGGCCCGCTATTTTGTTGAGCTGCTGTTGTCTGATCAGTCGACGGCAATGATCCGTACTTTTTTTGTTGCCCTGCAGGATGCCAATAAACTGAAAAACCGCCCGCAGGAAGCAGAGAAAAAACGTTTCCGTAAAATCGGTGTGCTGGGGGCGGGCATGATGGGAGCCGGGATTGCGTACAGCTCGGCCATGAGTGGTATGCAGGTGGTTCTGCTGGATACCTCACAGACGGCGGCGGAAAAAGGTAAGGATTATTCCGCCGGGTTGCTGAATAAACGCGTGGCGCGGAAAAAAATGACGGCGGAAAAAGCCACGGCGGTTCTGGCGGCAATTCATCCGACTACCGATTTTAACGATCTCAGCGGGTGCGAACTGGTTATTGAGGCCGTGTTTGAAGACCGTAATATCAAAGCCGATGTGACCGCGAAGGCCGAGGCCGTGCTGGGTGCGGAGGCGATCTTTGCCTCCAATACCTCGACTCTGCCGATTACCGGGCTGGCGCAGGCCAGTCAGCGGCCACAGCAGTTTATTGGTCTGCACTTCTTTTCGCCGGTGGATAAAATGCCGCTGGTGGAAGTGATTCTTGGTGAACAGACGTCAGATCATACTCTGGCGTGGGCACTGGATTATGTGCAGCAGCTGAAGAAAACCCCGGTAACCGTCAATGACAGCCGTGGTTTTTATACCTCGCGGGTATTCAGAACCTATGTGCTGGAAGGGATGGCTCTGCTGCAGGAAGGTGTGGAGCCGGCGCTGATTGAAAATGCCGGACGGATGGCGGGCATGCCGGTGGGACCACTGGCACTGAGTGATGAAGTATCGCTGGAACTGATGGACCGTATTGCCAGCCAGACCCGGCGTGATCTTGGCGATGCTTATATCAGCCACCCGGCGGACAGCGTGGTGCAGACCATGGTGCATACGCTTGGCCGGATCGGTAAAAAATCCGCTCAGGGTTTTTATGATTATCCGGACGCAGAAACTCTGGCGGACAATAAAGACGCCAGGAAATTACTCTGGCCCGGGCTGGAAGCCCATTACCCACCCGTGCAACAGCAGCCGGACGTGGACAGTGTAAAGCAGCGCCTGTTGTATGCTCAGGCGGTTGAAGCCCTGCACTGTTATGCCGAGGGTGTGATCACCAATGCGTATGAAATGGACATCGGCTCGGTATTGGGCTGGGGCTTTGCTGCGCATACCGGTGGCGTGATTTCCTTTATTGAAACCATTGAGGGGGCGGCGGCCTTTGTGCAACAGGCTGACCGGCTGGCAGAACGCTGCGGCGGACGCTTCCGGCTGCCGGAAAAAGTCAGGGCGATGATTGCTGAAGGACGGTCGTTCTATTCATGACCGGAAAAGGGCAGGTATCACCTGCCCTTTTTTCTGGCGGCAACCAGGATAGCCGCAGGCATGTGCGGCCAGGTGGTCGGCTCCGGCTGCAGCCGGCTTATGGCACCGCGCCGGCTTCTGTTTGGCGTCTGTTTATAACTTATTGTTTTTCCTGAATTTTCCCCAGTGTAAAGAATCGTCGACAGCTGAAACGCTCTGTTTTGAGTGCTGCACTGGTTCTGGCGGTGGGCGATTGTCTACACTGAGCATAACTTTTTGCTTATCTGATTATATTGTCTGCTGTGCCGGACAACGGAACTGAGAGGTTTGCCATGGACAACATGACCCCTGAATTTAACCGTTTCCTGATGATGTGGGAGCGCTCCATACACCGTTTCGGTGTGATCGTCAGTCAGGTCACCGAAGAAGCCCTGCGTGATATCCCGGTGAAAAGTGACGCCAACTTTCTCGGCAACCGGGTCGGTGAAATCATGATTGATACCCTGGTGCGTCATCTGGTGGTGGCTGAGCGCCACTGGCTGCGTATTGTGGTGGACTGTGAAGACGGGGCTGAAGTGCCGAAGCCGGAATCCATCGTCGCTAACGCCGAACTGACACACGAAAATGCCGCTGAATTTTATCAGCAGGAAATCCGCGCTGCGTTTGCTGAACTGAAGAAAATGACGCCCCAACAGCTGGATAAAAAACTGGTATGGGACAACAACACCTATACCGTGATGGGCTTCCTGTGGACGGTACTGTCACATCACACTTACCACCTGGGACAGATTGATCTGCTGATGCGGCAGAATGGTATTTATCCGGTGGATATTCTTTCTCCGCAGGCCATGGGACCGGTGGAGCTGGTCGGATGAAACAGGCTATCGAACAGAAATATACCGACCTGCTCGGTTTCGTTCCGGACGGTATCCGTACCCGGCTGGCGTTGGCAGAAAAGGTTGGCCGCATGCAGACCATCGAAGTGGTTGAGCAATACCGCGAGCAGCTGATTTATAACACGCCGGTGGACAGTAAATATCAGCAGCTGATTCATCTGGCGATGCTGATTGCCCTGAAAGAAGAAGGGCCGGCACGTCTGCATGTCAAAGGCGCACTGAAGGCCGGCGCGAGCAAGGAGGAGTTGTTCGCCATCTGCGAAACAGCGGCGATTGTTGGTGGTATGCCATTATTCCAGCGGGCAGTGGATCTGGTTGCGGAAGGTCTGGACGACACGGAATAATCCGCTCTGAAAAGTAATACCGCAGCACGCCGGGAGACAGATATTGCGGGTCTTCCGGCGTGATTATTTTATGGCAGAGATGGCGGTAATACCTTCTGCCAGAACAGGGCCCGCCCCATGGCCGGGTCCAGCGCATAGCCTTCATAGCCACAGTTACGGTACACCTTCTGGGCTGTCACATTTCCTTCCAGCACTTCCAGTGTCAGCTTGCCACAGCCTTTACTGATGGCCAGTTCTTCCGCTTTGGCGAGCAGGCGTCTGGCCAGCCCCTGGCCGCGGAAGCCGGCACTGACGATGACGTCGTGAATATTCAGAATGGGCTTGCAGGTAAAGGTGGAAAAACTGTCGATGGCGATTAATAAACCGGCCGGATAATCATTAATGAAAGCCAGAATAACCTGCATATTGCTGCGGCTTTGCAGTTCAGCAATAAGATGTTCGCGGGTATAAGCCGGCAGGTCTTCACCACTGCCGGTATCGCCATTGGCGTATTCGTTAAGCAGATCCAGCACAGCCTGACCATGCTCCGCACGGGAGAGGTCGCTGATAATAATAGTTTCCACGGTTTTTTCCTGATCAGTCAGTGTTTGCGCGGGTCGTTTGCATCAACCAGCAGCCAGGCAACGTAAGCCACAATAATGGTGGGAAGTAACAGGGTGCTGGCGTACCAGTCACCGAGGTTATCACCAATAAAAGTGTAAATCGGTACTGAGGTCAGCATAACGGTGACAAAGGCGACGTACAGCAAACGTGGCAGGTGCCAGCGCCAATCACTGGCCGCATAGCGTTGGCGGGAGAAAGCCCATTTGCCCCACAGACGTGACAGGGCGTAAACGGTAATACCGAAGGCTGCCAGCCAGAGACTGTCAGTGAAGGTTAAGTCACTGAGCTGGCATGCCGGCAGGCAGCTGAACATCAGCCTGCCGGAAAAAATTCGCGCAGCGAATTCTGATAGGTGGCGGTCAGGACATCGGCAATGGGCAGGTCTTTGACGGCGGCAATTTTCTCGGCCACAAACGGCAGATAGCGGGGGGTATTTTCCATGCCGCGGTAAGGAATGGGCGTCAGATAAGGGGAATCGGTTTCCAGCAGCAGCCGCTCAAGCGGGGTCGCTGCCACCACCTCGCGGACATTGTCAGCCTTGTTAAAGGTCACGATGCCGTTAATTCCCAGACAGAAGCCCAGTTCGACGGCAACCTGTGCCAGTTCCATGCCGGAGGTGAAGCTGTGAATCACGCCTTTGCGCGGCATCCGGGGGGCGTATTCACGCAGTATGGCGATGGTGTCTTCATCCGCTTCACGGGTGTGAATCACCACCGGCAGGCGGCTTTCAATTGCCAGTTCCAGCTGTCGTGCAAATACCTGACGCTGCACATCACGGTCACAGTGGTCGTAGTAATAATCCAGACCGATTTCACCCACCGCCACGACTTTGTCGTGGATGGCGTGGGTACGGATATAGGCGACGGTATCATCGCTGAACTGTTCCGCTTCGTGCGGGTGGACGCCGAGGGTGGCGTACAGGTCATCATGCTGTTCAGCCAGACCCAGTGCGGTGGGCATATTGCCGGGTTCCACACTGATGGTCATAAACCGTTCGACACCCACGGCTCTGGCGGCACTGAGAATGTCTTCCGGGCTGCCTTCTTTCAGGTAGTCGAGGTGGAAGTGGGTTTCGATAATCGGCTGGCCGTAGACAACGGGCTCGCGGCGGTTTTTCTTGCTCATAACCATCAGATGCAGAATGAATGAGCCGTTATTGTAGCGGATAAGCGGCCGCCGCTCAGCGGCTGCTGCACCGGCAACGGAAAGAAATGTCAGTAAAGCTGGTTCAGCTGCTCGCACATCTGCAGCTGGGCATCATATGGCAGCGGGTCGCCCTGGGCGCCGAGCAGGGCATCAAAGTTGAGATGACTGAGATGATTGAAGTCGGTTTCCAGCGACGCACCGCGGCGCTCAGCCTGGCGCAGCCAGGGTTTGACGATGTTCAGGCCTTTATGGAAACCCTTGATGCGCATCGACAGCTGCTGCATCAGGCTCAGTCCATGCCAGCCACTGAAATTCTGCAGCGCGCGGTTGGTCAGCAACAGCTGATGCCGCTTCAGCAGCAGGGCGGCTTCCGGCCGGCTGGTGGCTGAAAAGATAAATAATTCGGCGTCAGGTACCGGCAGGTTGGTGTGGGCCCGCAGAACCTGATGACGGGGTTTATCCACCTGACCGGGCAGCGCCCACAGCTGAGCACTGTAACGGCGGCGGTACCAGGCTTCGTCTGCGGAAGGCTCATCGCCGAGACGGATGATATGGCTGACGGTACCCAGCCGCTCGAGTTGTTTTTCTTCCTTTTCCGACAGGCGCACCGGGTTAATCAGGGTTAATTCCTGACGGTTGCGCAGAATCACCATATTATTTCTGCCCGTGCTTCCATCCACTGGCAGGCTGCCGGGTACCCAGAAAACATCCCAGAACAGCGGCGCAATCTGGCCGTATTCCTGTGTTCCGCTGAGGCTCTCATCCACCGGGGCGGTATTCATCCGGTAGTTGGTGATGGTGTTCATAACGCTGTCTCCTGCTTGAGTCCGGCCCGCTGATCCCTGCCGGCACGGCACCTTGAATGCATTGATACTAACGGCGTTTGGACAGCAGAAAACGTGATATGTGACAAATTTTGTCATGCGCTTAAGAAAAACTGACAAATTTCGTCACCTGACAGGACAGGCAGAAGGAGATGGCAAAAAATGCCCCGTCCGTATGACTGGAACGGAGCACAGAGCGCCCGCAGGCACTCAGGAAAAAGTATCAGGCCAGTGCTTTGGCCGCTGCTGTGGCGCGCATGGCACTGTCGGCGGCGTTGGCCAGTTCACGTCCTTTGGTGAGGAAGTGACGGACAAAATAGTTGTTGTGCTCGTCATGTTCATGGAAGTTGTGCGGCGTGAGCACGGCAGTCAGGACGGGGACTTCGGTTTCCAGCTGCACCTGCATCATGCCGGAAATGACGGCCTGGGCGACAAACTCATGACGGTAAATACCGCCGTCGACCACCAGGCCACTGCAGGCAATCGCAGCATAACGGCCGCTTTTGGCCAGCAGTTTGGCCTGCAGGGGAATTTCATAAGCGCCGGCGACTTCGACCACATCCACGTTGGCGCTGTCGTAACCCAGCTGTTGCAGCTGGTCGTAAAAACCTTCCAGGCTCTGCAGCACGATATTTTTGTGCCAGGCACCATGAATAAAGGCGAGACGTTGATGGCCGGGATTAAATGCTGTGTTCATAGGCTCTGATTCATACTCTGAATTAATACGGAAGAATCAGGGCGAACGGGCAGGGGCCGGCGTCACAGACTGGTGGTCTGCGCCGGCTCTGTCACGCTCTCTTTCATCCGGACTGTTACCGTCGGCTCCGGAATTACACCGGATCTGCTGACCCTGCTCTGAGAACAGGCGCTCGCGGGCTGCCACTGTACATCTTACTCAGTGATTACCGCCGGTGGGGAATTGCACCCCGCCCCGAGAACGACGCGGCTTGTGGCCGCGCGGGCAATATAGGGAGAATGGGTGACAGAGTCAAAGGAATGGAGTGTTGTCGGAGCAGCAATAAAGGCCGCTGAATAAAAGTCAGCCACTCATTTCATCGGGCAGCAGATCCTGCAGCTGTTCGATGCCTTCCACCACATCGTCCGGCTGACGGAACAGCGCAATGTGGAACATGGCTTCGCCTTCCTGCACCAGCGGAATATTCTGCTTGCCGATAATAATCCCCTCATAACGTGAGCGGACTTCATCGAGGACCGCGCCGTACGGGTCGTGAATGGTGGCCAGAATTTCGTCTTTCTGCACATAGTCACCCAGCTGTTTTTTATCACGCACAAAACCGCTTTCGGTGGCGCGGGCCCAGCTGCTGGTACGGGCAGTAACCGGTTCAATCTGCTGTTTGCGGCTGCGGCCTTTGGGCAGCATCCCCAGGCTGCGCATCACATTAATGGTGCCCTGTTCACCGGCACGGATGCAGAGTTCGTCATAACGAAGGGCTTCACCTGCTTCATAAAGCAGAATCCGCACCCCCAGATCGCGTGCCGACTCGCGCAGCGAACCATCGCGCAGGTTGGCGTTCAGCAGTACCGGTACGCCAAAGGCGCGGGCCAGTTCTGCGGTTTCGTCATCATCCAGATTGGCGCGGATCTGTGGCAGGTTGGAGCGGTGAATGGCGCCGGTATGGAAATCGATTCCGTAATCGCAGTGGCTGACGATTTCCTGCAGAAAAAGATGTGCCATGCGTGCCGCCAGTGAGCCTTTTTCGCTGCCGGGAAAAGAGCGGTTCAGGTCGCGGCGGTCAGGCAGGTAGCGGCTGTGATTGATGACGCCATAAACATTGACTACGGGGACCGCAATCAGTGTGCCGCGCAGATGCTGCAGGCGGCGTGAATTAATCAGCCGCTGGATAATTTCGATACCGTTGATTTCGTCGCCATGAATGGCAGCACTGAGAAAAAGTGTCGGCCCCGGTTTTTTGCCACGCCGCACATACACCGGCATCGACAGCGATGCATCGGTATAAAGGCGGCCAACCGGCAGTTCAATTTTCCGTGTTTCACCCGGATACAGGGTTTCCCCGGCAATGGTCAGGCCGTTTTTTCTCTGCGGCATGGTCAGCCTTTTCCTTTTGTTCTCGTGCTGCTGAGGGTCGATTTTTCCAGGAATTCATACACCATGCCGGCAACATTTTTGCCGGTGGCGTTTTCAATCCCTTCCAGGCCGGGAGAGGAGTTGACCTCCATCACCACCGGACCCCGGTTGGAGCGCAGAATATCCACACCACACATATTGAGGCCCATGGCGCGGGCAGCATCAACGGCGGTTTTACGTTCTTCGGCGGATAAACGGACAATTTCAGCACTGCCGCCACGGTGCAGGTTGGAGCGGAATTCACCGTCGGCGGCCTGACGTTTCATGGCCGCCACGACTTTGCCGCCGACGACCAGACAGCGGATATCGGCACCGCCGGCTTCCTTGATAAATTCCTGCACCAGAATGTTGGCATTCAGGCCCATAAAGGCTTCGATAATACTTTCCGCGGCCTTACGGGTGTCGGCCAGTACCACACCAATCCCCTGCGTGCCTTCCAGCAGTTTGATCACCAGTGGTGCACCGCCGACATTACTGATCAGATCAGAGATATTATCGGCGCGGTGAGCGAAGCCGGTTTTCGGCAGGCCGATGCCTTTACGCGACAGCAACTGCAGCGAGCGCAGTTTGTCGCGCGAACGGCTGATGGCTACGGATTCATTAATGGAATAGGTGCCCATCATTTCAAACTGACGGACAACCGCGGTGCCATAAAAGGTAATGGAGGCACCGATACGCGGAATAATGGCGTCGTATTTCGGCAGAGCTTCACCCTGATAGCGCACTGCCGGTTTATGGCTGGTGATGTCCATATAACAGTGCAGGGTGTCGATAACATCTATCTGATGACCCCGTTCCTCGCCGGCCTCTTTCAGGCGGCGGGTGGAATACAGGTTCGGGTTGCGGGACAGAATAGCAATACGCATGGCTCAGCCGTTGTTGAAAGTGAGTAACAGGGAATCGTTGCGCAGGCCGGTATGGCAGCCAGCCTGAAATGTTGAATGCTTAGTCTGAACTGTCGGCGGGAAAATGTCAGCAGGGGGTAAGAAAAAAACGGCCGCGGGCGGCGGCCGTCCTGGGGCTCAGTGGGAGCAGCAGTCTTCGCTTGCGCGCACCGGCGCCGGCTGCAGGTTGCCGGCCAGGTAGTCGCGGATGGCCTGCAGAGGATCGGTTTCAATGGTGGTCAGCAGACGGGTTCCGTGCTCCGCCAGACGACGGGTGACGCCGGAACCGGCAGAGGCGGCAATGGCAACATCGACCCCGTACAGCGGGTGGCGCGGATCATCGCTGCCCTGATGCCATTCATGCAGGTTACCGGCTTTGCTCAGCTGTAACGTCCACACCAGCTGCGGTTCATCCCCGTCGGTACGGTAAATATGCCAGCCTACGGTGCGGCCGGCATGGCCGGAAATGCGGCCGTTCTTCAGCACAGCAACAGCAATCAGCGTTTTGCTCATAACAGATCTCCGGAAAGGTTGCGGAGCTGAGAGTCTACGCCGCTGTTGAGCAGCTGATCAGTGACAGAAAGTCGCAGCCGCTGCAGCCCGGTTCACTGGCCGCTGACCGCGTGGCTGTTTATTGATCAGTGTCACGCCCTGGCTGAGGCCCTGAATTGGCCGCTTTGCCCGCGCTGAGCGGATTTGGCGGCTGCGTTTCTTACCCGCTGATGCATCAGGTACAATGTGCGTTTTGGCCAGGAACACGGGTAATGACACAGGGCTTTGTTCACCTGCGGGTACATTCTGAATATTCGCTGTATGACAGTACGATCCGGGTTAAGAAGCTGATCGGCAAAGCGGCAGAGCTCGGGATGCCGGCGCTGGCGCTGACGGATCAGGCGAATATGTACGCGCTGGTGAAGTTCTATAAAGGTTGTCTGGGGGCCGGGATCAAGCCGGTGCTGGGGGCCGACCTGTGGCTGGAAAACCCGGATGACCTGACCAGGCCTTTCCGTATTACCGCGCTGTGCCAGACGCCGGATGGTTATCTGGGACTGCGTGAACTGATTTCCCGGGGTTATGCCCAGAACCAGCATTACGATATGGCCATGATCCGCAAGGAGTGGCTGTTTGAGCAGAACAAAGGCCTGATCATTCTGGCCGGTGGTCGTGACGGCGACATCGGCCAGCGCATTATCAAGGGCAAGCTGGAAGCTGCCGAAATGCTGGTTGCCGAATATATGGAGCATTTCGGCGACCGTTTTTATTTTGAGATCCAGCGGACCGGCCGCACGGGCGAAGACGCTGTTATCAAAGCCGGCCTGGCGATGGCCGCGAAATTCAATATGCCGTTAGTCGCCACCAACGATGTGCGCTTCCTTAAGGCGGATGATTTTGAAGCCCACGAAACCCGGGTTTCCATCGGTCAGGGGTATGCGCTGGAAGATAAGCGCCGGCCGCGTAATTACAGCGAAGAACAGTACTTCCGCAGCGCGGATGAAATGATTGAGCTGTTCCGGGATATTCCCTCCGCCATTGAAAATACCGTGGAAATTGCCCGGCGCTGCTCGGTTGAAGTGCTGCTGGGTAAATACTTCCTGCCGGATTATCCGATTCCGGAAGGCATGGACGAAGATGAGTTTTTCCGCAAAATTTCTGAAGTGGGTCTGGAAGAGCGTCTGGATGTCATCCTAGCGGGTATTCCGAAAGACTCTGCGGAATATGCCGAAAAGCGTAAGCCTTACGATGAACGCCTGGAGTTTGAGCTGAATATTATTATTCAGATGGGATTCCCCGGTTACTTCCTGATCGTGATGGACTTTATTCAGTGGGCCAAGGCGCACGATATTCCGGTGGGGCCGGGGCGGGGTTCCGGTGCCGGCTCGCTGGTGGCTTACGCGCAGAAAATTACTGACCTTGATCCGCTCGAATATGATCTGCTGTTCGAACGTTTCCTTAACCCGGAACGGGTTTCCATGCCCGACTTCGATATTGACTTCTGTATGGAAGACCGGGAAAAAGTCATCGCTTATGTGGCCGACAACTATGGCCGGGAAGCGGTATCACAGATTGTGACCTTCGGTACCATGGCGGCCAAGGCGGTGGTGCGCGACGTGGCCCGGGCACAGGGTAAGTCCTTTGGTCTGGCGGATAAACTGTCCAAACTGATTCCCGGCGATCCCGGCATGACGCTGGAAAAAGCGCTGGAAACTGAGCCGCTGCTGAAAGAATTCCTCGACGAAGATGAAGAGGCCCAGGAAATCTGGGAAATGGCGCTCAAGCTTGAAGGTATTGCCCGTCAGACCGGTAAACACGCCGGGGGTGTGGTGATTGCGCCGACCAAACTGACGGATTTTTCCGCCACCGCCTGTGAACCGGACGGTACCGGCCTGGTGACCCAGTTCGATAAAAACGATGTCGAAGAAGCCGGTCTGGTGAAGTTCGACTTCCTCGGTCTGCGTACTCTGACCATCATTGACTGGGCGCTGGAAACCATCAATAAGAAGCAGGAAAAACTCGGCCTGCCGGCGGTGGATATTTCTGCTATTCCACTGGATGACGAGCCCTCCTATACGCTGCTGAAAGCTGCCAAAACCACGGCCGTGTTCCAGCTGGAATCACGCGGCATGAAAGATCTGATCCGCCGTCTGCAGCCGGATAACATCGAAGATATGATCGCTCTGGTGGCACTGTTCCGTCCGGGGCCGCTGGAATCCGGCATGGTGGATGACTTTATCAACCGGAAGCATGGCCGCGCCCAGGTGGCGTATCCGCATCCGGACTTCCAGCATGACAGCCTGAAAGAAATCCTGGAGCCGACCTACGGCGTTATCGTTTATCAGGAACAGGTGATGCAGATCGCTCAGGCATTGTCCGGCTATACGCTGGGTGGTGCGGACATGCTGCGCCGGGCAATGGGTAAGAAAAAACCGGAAGAAATGGCCAAACAACGGGAGATTTTCCGTGAAGGGGCGATTTCGCAGGGAGTTGATCCGGACCTGGCGATGAAGATCTTCGACCTGGTGGAAAAATTCGCCGGTTATGGTTTTAACAAATCGCACTCGGCGGCCTATGCCGTGGTGTCGTATCAGACGCTGTGGCTGAAACAGCATTATCCGGCGCCGTTTATGGCCGCCGTACTTACCTCTGATATGCAGAATACCGATAAAGTGGTGACCTTTATCGAAGAATGCCGCGAGATGGGGCTGGAAATTATTCTGCCCGATGTTAACCAGAGCCATTATGGTTTTACCGTCAATGATGACGACGCCATTGTGTATGGTCTGGGCGCGGTCAAGGGGGTGGGTGAAGGCCCGATTGAGGCCATTGAAGCTGGCCGTCAAGATGGCCCTTACCGCGATCTGTTTGATTTCTGCCAGCGTGTGGACAGTAAAAAGATCAATAAACGGGTACTGGAAGCGCTGGTGCGCTGTGGTGCCTTCGACCGTCTCGAACGCTCTGCACCACGGGCGGTATTAATGGCCAGTATCGAAGACGCCATTAAAAGCGCAGGTCAGAGTGCGGCCAACGAAGCCGCCGGCATGATGGATTTATTTGGTGAAGTGCAGGCGGAAGAAGCGGAAACCGCAGACCCTTATGAACGCCACCGTAACCTGCGTGAATGGACATTGAAAGAACGCCTGCAGGGGGAAAAAGACACGCTGGGTCTGTTTGTTACCGGCCATCCGTTTGATGAGTACGAACAGGAAGTGCGTCAGCTGGTACCGACCAAACTGTCACAGCTGCAGGAAGCCAAGGCGCCGCAGAAACTGGCCGGGCTGGTGGTCGATATGCGGGTGATGAAAAATAAGCGTGGCGACAATATGTGTTTTGCCACACTGGATGACCGTACCGGCCGGGTGGAAGTGGCACTGTTTTCGGATGTCTACGAACAGGTGCGGGAAGTGGTGGCGAAAGATAAAGTGCTGGTGATCGAAGCGCAGGTTTCGCACGACGATTATTCCGGCGGTCTGAAAGCCACCGGCCGCAGTGCTATGGAAATCAATCAGGCGCGGCTGAATTATGCCAAAGCGCTGCGCATCCGGGTGGATGGTGAAAAACCGGAAGACGAGTTCTGTAATGGTCTGAAAAAGGTGCTGCAGCGTATGCCGGATGGTTGCCCTGTGGTGCTGGATTTTTACAACAGTGTGGCCCGCTGTGATATTCAGCTGGGGGATGACTGGCGCGTGAATCCTTCTGATGAACAATTACTGGAACTGCGTTACACCTACGGTATGGAAGCGGTTGAACTGGTGTTTCATTAAGGGCTTCTGCATCGCCCCTCCCCGGGGAGGGTAAACAGGCCGGTGCCGCAATGCCCGGCCTGTTTGCTTTCCGCTGTTCTGTCTCAGCTGAGAGCGGCTTTGATCACCTCTGCAAACGGAGTGGTCGGGTGGCCACTCAGATGGCTGAGAGTGTGGCTGTCGTCATACAGACCACCTTTGGCAGCGCCGGCATCGGAATCAGCCAGCATCAGCGCCAGCCCTTCCGGCAGACCCACCTGCTGCAGAAGTGTCGCGAAATCAGCTTCGCTCAGGTTCTGATAGCGCACGTCTTTGCCGGATTGCCGGGCGATGGCGGCAGCAAACTCTGTCAGGGTATAGCTGTCATCGCCGCCCAGTTCGTAGGTTTTACCTTCATGGCCCGTCGTGGTGAGTACGGCTGCGGCGGCTGCGGCATAGTCAGCCCGGGCGGCAGAGCTGATACGGCCGTCACCGGCGGCGCCGGTAAAAACCCCGTGCTGCAGAGCTGCGGGAATGGACGCCGCATAGTTTTCGGTATACCAGCCATTACGCAGCAGCACATAAGGCAGACCGGATTCTCTCAGCATGGCTTCGGTGGTCCGGTGCTCTTCCCCCAGTCCCAGCGGCGTTGTATCTGCATGCAGAATACTGGTGTAGGCGAGCAGCCCGACGCCGGCTTTCTGTGCGGCAGCAATGACATTGGCGTGCTGCGCAGCCCGTTGTCCGACTTCACTGGAGGAAATCAGCAGCAGCTGGTCAGTGCCGGCAAACGCGGCTTCCAGCGTGTCCGGCCGGCTGTAGTCGGCCTGTTTGACCTGTACGCCCAGAGCCGCGAGATCGGCGGCCTTTTCCGGCGAACGGACGGCGGCGGTGATGTCCGCGGCGGGCACGGATTTCAGCAGTTCAGTTATGACCAGACGGCCCAGCTGGCCGGTTGCTCCGGTGACGGTAATCATAGGATGTCTCCTGTTTGTGTTAACGGATGACATCATGCTAATCCTTATGCTAACTTTTAGTAAGTACATACAAAAAGGTAAGTGATGTGAAAAATTCAGAGCCGGGTCAGCCGGCGGCGACACTGAGTGAAAAATTCCGTAACGGTGACCTGTTCGCCGGCCCTTGTCCGTCGCGCGATATCCTGAAGCACGTCAGCAGCCGCTGGGGCGTACTGATCCTGATCGCCTTACAGGAAGGTACCCACCGTTTCAGTGAGCTGCGCCGGCGCATGGGAGGTGTGAGCGAAAAAATGCTCGCCCAGAGTCTGCAGGCGCTGGTGGAAGATGGATTTGTACTGCGGGTACAGTACCCGGTGGTGCCGCCGTTTGTGGAATACAGCCTGACTCCGATGGGGGAGGAAGTGGCAGAAAAAGTCGCAGCACTGGCGGACTGGATCGAACTCAATACCCGGCGGGTGCTGGAATCGCGGCAGCAACTCAGTGCTGCTGCAGACGCGGAAATGACCGGCTGAGACAGAACCCCCTGTTTTGTGCATAATAGCCGCCTCGAAAACAGGGGTATTTGTATGTCTATCGAACAGAGTCTGCTGGAACGGGCAGGCAATCAATGTGAACTGTGTGGCTCTGCCAGTGATTTATCGGCCATGCTGGTGCCACCACATGCCCAGCTGACCGTTGATACCGGTATTGTGGTCTGTGATACCTGTAAATCACAGATTGACAGCGGTGAGATGGACACCAATCACTGGCGCTGTCTGAATGACAGCATGTGGAGCCAGGTACCGGCGGTGCAGGTGATGGCGTACCGTATGCTGAAACGTCTGTCCGCTGAGCCCTGGGCGCAGGATCTGCTCGATGTGATGTATATGGACGACGAGACACGTAAATGGGCGGAAAGTGGCGCGGCGGATGACGACCGTGAACCGACCCGTGACAGCAATGGGGCGCTGCTGCAGGCGGGTGATAACGTTACCCTGATCAAGGATCTGGACGTGAAGGGCGCTGGTTTTACTGCCAAGCGTGGCACGATGGTCCGCGGCATCAGCCTGACGGATAACCCGGAGCACATTGAAGGCCGGGTTAACGGTACGCGTATTGTCATTATCAGTGCCTATACCAAAAAAGCCTGATCCGATGACAAATTAAAAAACCGGCTGCGGCCGGTTTTTTTATGCGCGGAAGTTATTTACATTCAGAGAGAAGCAGCAGGGAGAAGGCTTATGAATGATACACAGCGCAGTGCTGTACGCCTGAATTATGTCGAATTCGGCAGTACCGATCTGACCGCCAGCAAGACTTTTTTCAAACGTGTATTCGGCTGGCGTTTCACGGATTACGGCGACCAGTACAGTGCCTTTTCTGCCGCGGATGCCGGTCTGAATGGTGGCTTTTATGCGGCAGACAACGTGACTGGCGGTGGTCCGCTGCTGGTGTTTTATGCGCCGGATCTGGAGGCTGTCCGTCAGCAGGTTATGCAGGGTGGGGCAGCACTGAGCCGCGATATTTTCTCTTTTCCCGGTGGCCGGCGTTTTCACTTCCGCGAACCCGGCGGTAATGAGCTGGCAGTCTGGTCTGAGCCGCTGCCTGAGTCCTGATCCCCGGTTGCGGTCGCCGGCGGCTTTGGCTATAACCGCCTTTTTGTCCGGGACGCAGTGATGAATCTTGATTTCTGGCACGACAAATGGGAACGCATGGAAATTGGTTTCCATCTTGATCAGGTCAATCCGCAGCTGCAGGCCTACTGGCCGCAGGCTGCGGTTGCACCGGGAGGGGCGGTGCTGGTGCCGCTGTGCGGTAAAAGCCTCGATCTGATCTGGCTGCGCCGTCAGGGCTGGTCTGTGGTCGGCGTTGAGCTGAGTGAAATCGCGTTGGATGCGTTGGCGCAAGCGTTTGCCAGCGAGCTCAACCTGACGCTGAACAAAACGGATGAAGACGGCCGCAGGCTTTACCGCGGTGACGGTGTGCTGCTGATTGCCGGGGATTTTTTCAGTCTCCGCGGTGACTGGCTGCAGCAGCATAGCGGTGGCCGGATCGCTGCCGTGTATGACCGCGCGGCGATGGTGGCCTTACCGGCAACGATGCGTGCTGCTTATTGCCGGCAGATGCTGGAGCTGACGGAGGCCGCCCCGCAACTGCTGATTGCGCTGGATTATGATCAGAGCCGGCGTAACGGGCCGCCATTTGCCGTCACGGCTGCTGAACTGCAGCAGCATTATGGCGGTCACTACCGCATTGAAACGCTGGAAGATAAAGAACTGATTGATGCCGAACCCCGTTTCCGCGCTCAGGGACTGGTGTCCTTCCGCCAGTGCGTTTATCTGCTGCGCCGGGTGTAAGTGCAGCTGTTAACTGACGTCCGGCGTGACACTCAGTACACAGATGTTGCGGGCGTCCGGATAATGCCAGACCACGTTCAGATCGTATAACTGCACCCCATAGCGGCGTTCCGGATCCGGCTGCTGATAAGCCGGTTTCGGATCCTGCGCCAGACACTGTTCAATCAGTGTATGGATATCCGTCTGTAATCTTTCCCCCTGTTCCCTTGCTGACTGTTCTGCCGCAGGCGTCCAGTGAATATTCACCGTCACCGGAGCCGCCGGGGCAATGCCATTTACGGCAGCGGGGATACAGTCGGCATAGGGCACATAGGGTTTGATATCGATGATGGGGGTGCCGTCCAGCAGATCGACGCCGGAAACGTACAGCCGGCTGCCTTCCACTTTATCCAGTTTTACCACTGACTGACCGATGCCATTCGGCCGGTGGGTGCTGCGTGAGGCAAAAACACCGACGCTGGCATTCCCTCCCAGACGTGGTGGGCGGACCTTAAGGCGCGGTGCCTGCGGATCGCCGGGTGCGACCTGATGAAACTGAAACAGCAGCCAGATATGGCTGACCTGCTCCAGACCGGCGACGGCATCCGGATGGTCATAGGGGGGCAGGAGTTCGATGATCGCGGTTGCTGCCGGCGCCAGGCTGGGCTGGCGTGGGATGGCAAACTTTTCGGCAAACGGGGTGTGTGCCAGCGCCACAGGGTGCAGGGTTTCAGTGGACATGCCTGATTCCGTTGTCAGTCGGCCGCTCAGTATATCGCGGGCGGGCGGGGGAGCGGGAGTTTCTGTAAGCGGAAGCGGTAGGATTCACATTTGAACACCAGTGATCAAATTAATATCCGCTAGTCTAATTAGTTTCAAAACACAACTATATGTTTACAAACAGTAACAAGTTGGCCCGTTTTGGCTGGCATACTCCGGCCGTTCGTGACAAACAAGACTAATAAACGTTCCTTCGGGCATTTATCGCTTATCAACAAGCAAGGTGTTTACATGGTTAAACAAGTTTCCCGTCTGGCTGTTGCTGTTGCAGCCGCATCTCTGTTCAGTGCCGGTGTTCAGGCTTCCGGTTATAAAGTTAACGAGCAGGGCGCCAAGCACGCCGGTCGTGCGTTTGCCGGCAGTGCCGCGGTTGCTGACGATGCATCCGTTGTTTTCTTTAACCCGGCGGGCATGAGCCGTCTGGAAAGCTCCCAGGCCAGCTTTGGTTTTACTTACCTGTCTCTGAAAGGTGAGCTGGATGGTGTGCGTACTGACGGGGCTGGTTTGACCAGTGATACAGAAGCCAGTGCGACTGTTCCTTATGGTGAGGCCGGTACCTACAACGACGGCGGTAACTATATGCAGGACAAAGTGATCCCGTTTGGTTATCTGGTGCATAAGCTGGATGATAAAGCGGCCGTAGGTTTCGGTATTTTTGCTCCGTTTGGCACAGAAACTGACTACAAACAAGGCTCTATTGCCAGTGGTTTTGCCGATCATACCAAGCTGCTGACCATCGACTTCCAGCCAAGCATGTCTTACAAGCTGAGCGATACGTTCAGCTTCGGTGTCGGTATCGATATGGTCTATGCCTACGGCCTGCTGAGCAAAGAGCTGGATCTGGTACCTCTGGCAGCGGCTTACAGCGCGTATGCCAATGGCCAGACCACCATCAACCCGGAAGATTACCGTGGTTACGAAAATGAATTCGAAGTATCCGGTGATGATACCGGTTATGGCTGGAACTTCGGCTTTATGTGGGATATCACCCCGGCGACAACCTTAGGTTTTGCTTACCGTTCTGAGCTGGATTTCGAGCTGGAAGGCAAAGCGGAATTCAAAACCAGCGAAGGCGTGGTTGCTTACAGTGAAGATTACGGCATGGTGGTCCCCGTTGATGGTGCAACCGGCAGTGTTGCCAAGCAGGATGCCCGTGTACCTCTGACTACGCCACGTTCTGCCACCTTCAGCCTGGCCCATCAGTATGACGACAAGCTGCGTCTGACCGCCGGTGCCACCTGGACTGACTGGTCGGTATTCAAATACTTCGATGTGATCGCCACAGACGAAGGCATTATTGATGATATCGCTGGTCTGGGTGAAAACTACATTGGCCATATCGTTGAAAAATGGAGCGACACCTGGTCACTTGCGGTGGGTGCTGACTATGTTCTGAACCCTGAGTGGACTCTGCGTGCCGGTTATGCGTTCGATCAGAGCCCGGTGGATGACAAGCACCGTACCGCCCGTGTACCGGATGGCGACCGTAACTGGCTGAGCGTGGGTGCCAGCTATAATGTCAGCCAGCAGTGGACTCTGGATGCTGCGCTGTCTTATCTGATCATGGACAGTGTTAAGGTCAACGAGTACAACCATGATCTGAACGATGATGTTGATGGACTGGATAATCTGTCCGGTGAGTTCAACAACAACGCAATTGGCTTCTCTTTCCAGGCTAACTACCGTATGTAAGCGATTGCTTACCTGCACAAAGCCCGCATAACGCGGGCTTTTTTGTGCGTCACGGTTCCGCTGTTGGCGTAATCTCACTTGTCGCCAATGGCTGTGGCGGTTAGGCTTGGAACATCTGAAGTGGCTGGTTGAGAAAGGAAATAAACATGGGGCAGTTCGCTGACCGTCTGCGTGAAAGCCGGGAAAGACTCCAGGACTGGTGGGCCGACGGAGGCTATGGCCGCCGGCTGATCTTTGCGCTGATTGCGCTCTATCTGCTGGCCTGTCTGATCATCGGGTTTTTCTGGAGTTCTGAGCCGGATCTGTTTCCGGTACGGGAACGGGCTGAGCAGCGTGCCGCGTCGATGGGGCTGGATAATGTGATTGGTTTCACCACCATTTCCACCCTGATGGAAGTAACCGAAACCATGCTCTACAAGCGTGGCGGTTATCTCAGTAACGATGTTTTCCCGCCCGGGGTGTGGCTGGATAATATCCCCAACTGGGAATACGGCGTGCTGGTGCAGGTGAGGGATTTTACCCGCGCCCTGCGTAAGGACTTCAGCCGTTCCCAGAGCCAGTCCACCGAAGACAAAGATCTGGCCATTGCCGAACCGCAGCTGCATTTTGACAGTGACAGCTGGGCCGTGCCGTCAACCGAATCCGAATACGGCCGGGGGCTGGATGCCCTGCATAATTATCTGCGCCGTCTGGCCGATCCGAAGGAACCGACCGCGCAGTTTTACGCCCGTGCCGATAACCTGCGTCAGTGGCTGTTTGACGTGGAAACGCGTCTGGGCAGTCTGTCGCAGCGCCTCAGTGCCTCTGTGGGCAAAGCCCGTCTGAATACTGACCTGGCCGGGGATACGGCGGCTCAGCAGTCGACACCGTCGGATTATGATCAGGAAGTGAAGACGCCGTGGTCACAGGTAGACGATGTGTTCTATGAAGCCCGCGGTACCGCCTGGGCGCTGGCGCATATCCTGCGTGCTGTTGAAGTGGATTTCCGCGATGTGCTGGAGAAAAAGAACGCACTGGTCAGCCTGCGGCAGATTATCCGTGAACTGGAAGCCACGCAGGAGCCATTATGGGCACCGATGGTAATGAACGGCAGTGGCTTCGGTCTGTTTGCCAACCACTCACTGGTGATGGCGTCTTATATTTCGCGTGCCAACGCAGCCATTCTTGATCTGCGTGAGCTGCTCTCGCAGGGTTGATACCGGCGGGCCGGCGGATGCTGCCGGCCCGCTTTTCTTTCTGCTTTTCTTCTGATTGACAACGGTTCTGCCAGCGCCTGCTTTTTCTGTCCTGTCAGGAAAAAATTGTCAGGTGAGTTCCCTTGTTTTGTCCTTTCTGGCTCAAAAGTACCAAATTGGTCGTTGCGCAGCGATTAAATCTATCTGATTGATAAATAAAGAATTTTTTATTTTTTCCGCGCTGTATTTCAGTGCGGCCGGCCTGTCTGTCGGGGGGCGCTAAAGTAGCACGCCCGTTTTGGTTCTGATAATCTGCACGCTCGTATCACCACCGTCCCATGGACATATAACAAGAATAAACCGGGAGAAGCGGATGGCATTGAAGTGCTGTCTTACGCTGGGTGCATTGATTGCAGCAGCGCCTGTCTGCGCGCTTGAAGAGCTGAATGAGCAGGACCTGGCAGATGTCAGTGGTCAGGCTCAGGGGCTGCGTTATACCTCCGAATTTGACGCGCGGGTGGATTCCATTACCTATATCGACGATGACGGTCTTGCCGGTGGTCCGGTGGGAACGGTTTCGCTGTGCCGGTCCGTCTGTATACGCCCACCAACCGCCCGGTTCAGGTTGATCTAGAAGTACGTGACATCGGCGGTGAAAAAGCACTGGTTTTTACCAACCGTGACCTGCCGTTTGAACTGCAGGTCGGTTCACTGGCGATTAATGGGTATGCCCTCGGCGGTTTTGGGCAGGGCAATTTTCAGATTAGCAGCGGCGATGCGCTGATCACTTATCTCTATGCCGGTGGTTATGATGGCAATGGCCTGACCCTGGATCTCGATATTCCCGCATCCATGTCGTATGACACGTATTTTGATGATGAAGGTACCCGCTTTACCACCACCGTGGATTTTGGTGATCCCTATGATGCGGCAGGCGGTGGACTGTTGCTTGAGGACATTTCCTTCGATCTGGTTGCTGCCGGGCTGCGCATCGGCCTGCCGGTGACATCCGGTGGCAATATTAATTTTTATAATGCCCGCGTCGGGGATAACGTTCTGAACAGCATGGCGCTGCGCAATATTGTGCTGCAGCCGGGTGGGTATGTGCTGGTTAAAAATGCCCGCGGAGCCGACGAGTACGGTCTGGAAATTGATTCAGTGATCACCTCCGGTTCCGGTTTTGATTATGTCTATATTGCCGGTGAAGTCGGCAGTCATTATCCCAGTGCGGATGTGTACGAATTATCGGCGTCCGTTTCCATGCTGACTGATACCGAAGTCCGTGGGCTGCGGCTGAATGTGGACGGCGAACGCGGGCTGGTAATGGATTTTGATCATACCGATTCCTCCGCCGGGGCAGCGGCGAATCTGCTGGTTGAAAATATTACCCTGCAGCGCAGTGACCGGGTTGGCCAGAACCCGGATCCGGTCAGCATCGGCACCATGGATATGCAGATCAATATTTCCAATAACAGTTATCTGCAGGTGGAGGGGCACTGATGAAAAACCTTCATGCTGCTGTGTTTGTCATGGTAACGACCGGCTGGCCAGCGTCACTGCTGGCCGGTATGCAGTTGCTGGATGATGCCGCCATGTCGGGGGTCGCGGGCCAGTCCGGTATCAGTATTGAAATCACCACCGATGATGCCAACGGTAATTTCCTGACCACCGGGGAAATCCGTTATACCGAAACGGATAAAGACGGTCAGGGAAAGGATTACCTCGCCATTGATGGTCTGACCTTGCGCACCATCACCACGGACAGCAGCGGTAATATGACCGGTGTGGATACCATCCGTACCGATATTGATGTCGACAGTGCCGGCAATGTCAGTATCCGCAGCAGTGATATTGATACCCTGGATCTGGAACTCGGTGCGCTGTCACTGAGTGGCCGTACCCTGTTCGGCGGTGTCCGTTTTTCTGTGTGGGAATTTGTCGGTGACAGTTATCTCGAGACCCTGTTGCTGAATGATCAGGCCGGTGCAAAGCTGGCTTTCCGTACCGTGATGGAGGAAGGCAGTGGCCTGACCTATCAGTTCGATGAAGATGGTCTGACATTTTCCACGGATATCGTCTTCCTGCCGGCCAGTGGCGAGAATGCATTCCGCAGTGAAGTGTTCCTGAGCGGAAATACCGATGAACTGAAACTCGAATTGGGTGAAACCAGCGGCAGTTTTGAAATACGCAATATTTCCCTGCTGGATGACAGCGGCAATAATATTTTTGCCGGTAATAATTTTGGCGATCTCGGTTATGCCGATATCAGCGTAAATACCGGCTATGTCACTGTTTCCGCTAACCCGGACCCTCTGGTTGATGGTATTGCCGGACGGATTAATACCGATCTGACGGTCGGTAATGTCTTCTACCGCACTGGCGATCAGCGGCTGAACCTGAATAATGTCCACCTGAATACCAACGGTGATATTGATTATACCCTCGACTTTATCGACACCGGCTTTACCACCGGAATCGACAGCAGAATATCGGCAATCTCAGATCTGGATTTAACCATCGGCGCGCTGACTTTCAGTGCGGGTGACGGCAGTGCTGAGACGCTGAGTATGGGCTCTTTTGCCATTGAAAATCTGAATCTGGGCGGTGGCAGCATCGACCTGCAGCTCTACACCCTGCCAGGCGCGGGTGCACAGGGCATGCAGCTGGACCTGACCATGGCCGGCACGACCTCGTTTGACCTGACCATCACCGATGATCCGGCAGAAAATGCTGCGCATCCGGCTCCGGTCTTAAGTGCCAGCGTCGTACTGAATAATGTGTCCGTATCGCAGAGCATTGACCAGACCGGAAAGGGCCTGCACATCGGTGTGCTGGAGCAGAGTATGGATGTGAATATTAACCAGATCCGGATGGGGGATGGTGTGCTGCAACAGGGGCAGACCGGCAGGCTGGTGATGAATAATGTGTCGTTACAGCCTGGCAGTTACTTCCGGGTGGAGCCGCTTCAGTAAGGCAAGCTGTGTATGAAAAATAATTATAAAAAAATCATTCTCACCGGTTCCGTCATTTTCCTGCCCTGGCTGGCAGAGGCGGCAGTGACGCCCTCTGCTGCTGCAGTCTGGTTCGACCCTTATGATGATGACAATGATCAGGCATTTACCTCTGCGCCCTACGATTACGCCAGTGGCAGTGGCACCATCAGCCGTGCCCGGGCGAACCGTATCAATACCGATACCGTCACTTTCTGGAACAGTGGTGAGCCGAATGATTCCGGTGGTGAAGACTGTGCGGTACAGCTGAGTTCCGGGCTGTGGAATGACAGCGACTGTGGCGACAGCCTGCCGGTCGCCTGTTTTGACGGCAGCAACTGGAGTATTTCCGCCACTCCGGTGGTGATGGGCAGTAATAATAACAGTGCGGCTGATATTTCGGCGGCGGCTTCCGCGTGTGCTGCCGGCAGTGAATTTTCTGCACCGCAGACACTGGCACAGCAGGCAGAACTGGCGGCCGTGGTGACCAGTGCCGGTGCGTCATCCGGGGTGTGGATTAATGCCCAGGACATGGCTACTGAAGGCGTCTGGGTACTTAATCAGGGCACCGGTCTGAGTGCACCTTTCTGGGAAAGTGGCCAGCCGGATAATGCCGCCGGCAATGAAGGCTGTGCGCAGAGCAGTGCGGCCGGATTGTGGCGCGATGCAGACTGCACCCAGCAGCAGGCGCTGGCCTGTGCAGACCTGACGCTGAACAACTGGCAGGTGACAGCGGATAGCTATGCTTTTACCTCGGTGGATGATCTCAGCCGCCGTTGCCAGCAGGCATTCGGCAGCGGCTATCAGTTTGCTGCGCCGCGCACGGCTGATAATCAGAGCCAGCTGAATAATGCCATGAACAGTGCCGGTCTTTCTCTGGTGTGGATTAATGGCCGTGATGATGTGGTGGAAAATTACTGGTTTCTGAATCATGGGTTATTTAACTGGGCGGCCGGCTTTCCGGATGACAGTGAGGGCATCTGTACCACCGCCCGCCAGACGGATGGTCAATGGCTGAGCAGTGACTGTGACAGCCGTGCGGCTCTGCTGTGCAGCAACGGCGATACCTGGGTTATCCGTAATGCCTCCCATCAGTTCAGTAATCAGGCGCTGGAGGCCTGTGAGCGGCCGGATGACGATACTTCAGGAACCAATAATTATCTCGGTTACTATCTGGCGGCACCGCGCTCTGAACAGGAAAGGGCGCTGGTCAGCCGCTTACTGCAGGCACAGTCCACCGGGACTCTGATCTGGATTAATCTGAAGCGGATTACCGACACTGACAGCTGGTTATGGAACGAAGGCTATGACAGCCCGGACATCGGCGGTGGCGACCTCAGCCGTGCTGTGTGGTATGACCTGCTGGATGACAGCAACGAATTTCTCGATGGTCCGTGGACTCGTTATACCGATGGCAGCTCGATTGACCGTGATCAGGCTTTGCTGGAAAACAAAGGTGTGCGGGCCTATTTCAACGAGGGTGAGCCCAATGACAGTGGCGACTGTGTACAGCTTTATACCAGTGGTGATAATGCCGGCCTGTGGGATGACACCAGCTGTGGTAACAGTAAACAGGTGGCCTGCTTTGACGGTTATCAATGGGCGGTTTCAGCCGCTGCTACCACCCTCGGGGCGGATGATGACAGCGCCGAAGACATCAGTGCGGCACACAATACCTGTGCTGCAGTAGAACGTGATGGTATCAGCGGTAATTTTGTCTTTGCGGCCCCCGTGTCCTTTGCCCAGAGTCAGGCGTTGCTGACGGTCGCACAGGACAGTGGCGCCGGAAATATCTGGATTAACGTCAACGATAAACAATACGAAAGGACTTTTGTTTATAACCTCGGCATGGATGTGCTGGCGCCTTTCTGGAATGACGGTGAACCCAACGATGCCGGCAGTGGCGAAGATTGTGCGGTGCAGCAGCAGGGCAGTGAACGCTGGAATGATGTTGCCTGCAGTACAGTGTTGCCTCTTGCCTGTTTTAACCCTTATGACGGCGCGAACGGCAGCTGGAATATTACCGCAGCAGGCTATGAATTTACCTCGTCTCAGGCGCTGGCGCTGATCTGTGAAAATGAATTCGGCGGCCCTTATAAATTCTATGCACCGGTCACCCTGAGTCAGCGTAATGATCTGCTGACCGCCATGGCCGCAGCAGGGCAGACAAACGTGTATATCAATGCAGATGACCAGGACAGTGAGGGTACCTGGCTTCTCAATCGTGAAATCAATAACTGGAATGACGGTGAACCCTCAGCATTGAGCAGTGAGCGCTGTGTGTCCGTATCCGCGGCCGATGGCCGCTGGCAGTCGCGCAGCTGTGACGAATTTCTGCCGGTCGCCTGTACCTCTGGCGGACGCTGGTATTTTTCTGTTACAGAAATTTCTCTGACCGATTTTTCGGCGGCGCAGCAGGTGTGTGATGCTCTGGGCAATGGTTATCTGTTCAGTGCCCCGCGATCCTATGACAGCGCTCTGCAGATACCGTATTTTGCTGCGCTTACCGGCGTTGGTGGGGATTTCTGGATAAATGGCAACCGGCTGGAAGATTTTTCCCGCTGGGACTGGAATCAGTTTCATATCGGCTTACCCGCATGGGGCAGTTCACAGCCGGATGGTGGCAGTGGTGAAAACTGTGCCCTGCTGAATAATGACACGGTTGCCAGCTGGTCGGATGAAGCCTGCAATAGCGCTACGGATTATCGCTATCTGTGCCGTAACGGTGCCTCCTGGGCGGTGTCAGCCCTTGCCGGGGAATTAGCGGACTTTTCCGCGGCGGTGTCTGCCTGTGCCGATCTTGGCAGTGGCTGGGTGTTTGCCGCACCGGAAACTTACAATGAAAATCTGGCGGCGAAAAATGCGCTGGGTAGCGTGGCTGCTGTCTGGGTGAATGCCACGGATATGATGAAAGAAGGCAGCTGGGTCACTAATGCGGCAGCGATTGCACTGTACCCCAACTGGGCCAGTACGCAGCCGGATAATGGCGGCATTATGGCGGCGGATGAAACGGCAGCGGTGAAGGGCGAAGACTGCGTTGTTCAGCGACAGGATGGTTACTGGGAGGATGTCAGTTGTACCGGGGCTGCTGAATATCCATGGGCCTGTACCGACGGCTATATCTGGAAGGTAACCCACACGCAGGGACGGATTCAGAATACGGCTACGGGTCACAAGCAATGCTTTGCCGAATATGGCAGCAGTTTTGTATTTGCCGCTCCGCTGAGCCGTAATGATGCCATTCAGATTGATTTTGCCCGTTTAGCGGCGGCGGCAGAACAGGGGGCGGCCATCAGCCGGGTATGGCTGAACATGACGGATGGCGGTGATGAAGATAATGCCGCCGCTGGTGGTGATGGTTCTGCCTTCCGTAAAAATCTGCCGTTTGTGAACTGGCTGAGTCCGGCGTATCCGGGAGAAGAACCGCAGAATGTCTGCGTGTATAAATCCACGGTGGCTGCCGGGCTGAATAATCCCTGGCGTACTGCCGGCTGTACCTCGGCGGCGGGCCATTATGCCTGTTTTGATGGCGCTGACTGGAAAGTCGCCACGGCGGAGGGCACTCTGGTTAACGGCACGGTACAGGTCGTGCCACAGATCGGTGAAGACTACTGGTCGTACGAACGTGGTAACCGCCTGTGCAAGGATCAGTTCGGCAGTGAATATTATTTTTCAGCACCGGTTACCGCGGCAGAAGAACTGGCGCTGGATGCTGCGATCAGAAATACCGCGGCACAGATAAAAAATACCTGGCTGAATTATTATTACGTCAGCGAAATTACTTCACAGAATAACCGCTGGTTCGCCGACCGGCTGAAGCTGGGTATCTGGCAGAAACCGGTGTTCGATAATTACAACAATGCCGACTGTGCCCTGCTTGGCAGTGATGGCAGCTGGACTGACGCCGACTGTAATGCTCAGTACGCCTACGCCTGTTTTGATGGCAGCTGGACAGTCACCGGACTCAGTGGTGACTGGCAGGCCGGTTTTGCCGCCTGTGATGAACAGAATGCCAGTCTGTTTGCTGTGCCCCGCACTCCGCAGGAAATGGACGCCCTGCTGGCAGCAATGGGGGGAGAAGCGGTATGGATTAACCTGTCAGACACCGGGCTGGAATCGCAGTGGGTTGCCAACCGTCTGCGTCATGCCTGGTGGGCAGAAAATGAGCCCGCTAATCAGAGCAATAAAGATTGTGCCCGTATTGGCGCTGATGGCAGTTGGTATGCCGCCAAATGTCAGACAGAAACGGCTCCGTTTGCCTGTCGCAGGGTCAGCGGCAGTAATATCGAATGGTTTATTACGGCAGCTTCCGGTATCTGGTCACAGGGGTTTGCTGTCTGTGCGCTGGAATACGCAGGCAGTGAATTTTTTGCCCCGCATGGTTACGGCGGACACTCCGCGGCACTGAGTCAGGCGGCACTGGCGGCGGCGGTTGCTGCCGATGGCCGTGATGCCTGGCTGAATTTCAGCGATCAGGAGGTTGAAGACAGCTGGCGTCTGTATCAGGTGTATGGCGACTGGGCGGACGGTTCGCTGCTCGATGACAATAATGACTGTGCCTATTTTGACCGTGTCAGTGAAGGGCTGGGTACCTGGTATACGGATTCCTGTAAGTATACCAGCGCAACATCGTTTTCCCGCGGCTATGCCTGCACCAATGGCTATGAATGGCGCATCGTCAGTACCACGGCTGCCACCGATCTGCGCTGGTCAGAGGGCTTTACTGCCTGTAACAGCCTGGACACGGCGGAAGACGACTGGCAGTTTGCGGCGCCTGCCGACGCCCTGCAGAACGCAAAACTCAAACTGGCAATGGAGCTGGCCGGTGTCGGCCAGAGCTGGATCAATGCGCAGGACCGGGTCAGCGAAGGGGACTGGCAGATCAATGGTGCAGAAACCAATTTTGCTGTTATTGCGGATACCTCAGCAACGCCGTTAACGGTGGCGGAACAGACACTGTCGGCGTTGCTCACGGCGGCTCTGGCCGACGATGAAGAAACCGGTATTGCCAGTGCCAGCTGGGAGCTGGTGGCCGACAGCCGTTATAGCGATGTGGCGGATTCCGGCGTGACGGTTACTGCCAGTAACCTGACCACCGCTGCTGCCGGCAGCGGTACCGTAACGGCATACTATGATGCGCCGGCCTTGCTGCAGGAAGATGCACAGCTCACCTTTAAACTGACGGTTACGGATATTCCGCCGGGCACGGCACAGGCGGCGGTGTCAGAAACCTATGTCACGGTTACGGTTAAGGCGCCATTGCTGGCCCGTTATGATTTTAACGATGCGGCATTTCCTCAGCGTGATGTCAGTGGCAATGGTCATCATGCCCTGAATACAACCGCGGCTCCGCTGCCGGCTGTCACTGAGGGTGCCTTGTCCGTCGCTGCGGCTGACGTGATGATCGTCCCCGGTCTGGCAGCGGATGCCACCAATGGACTGGATATTCCGGCCGATGAATATACCGTGGCTTTCCGTTTCAGTATTGAAGCAGCCGCTGCGGGCAGCTGGCGTGGTCTGCTGCAGAAAGGCGATAGTGGTATGGAACGGCAGCCAGCGCTTTTCCTGTTCGAAAATGAAGAAAGTCTGCATCTGACCAATTCCACCAGTGAAAGCAGCAACCGCGTTGTTAATGCCCTGAATATTCCGTATCAGCAGTGGCTGAATCTGATTTACAGCAAACGCAGTGATGGCTTCGATGTTTACCTGGATGAGACGCTGGTCGCCAGTTATGACTTTAACAGCGGCGAAACCGCGCTGGCTAATGACGGCGGTCTGTATATCGGGGCTATTCCCGGGGCGGCAGAATCCTTTACCGGCCTGATCGATGACGTGCAGATTTTTAACCGCTGGCTGGACGAAACAGAGCGCGGACTGATTCTGCCTGCACCTCCGGTCGGGATTGTACAGTTTACGGCCGCCGGTACGGTGACGGATGAATATGCGGCGGCGCCGGATAACAGCGTGACGGTGACGCTGGAGCGGATCCGCGGCAGTAAGGCAGCGCTGACCGTGTATGTGGATGCTGATCCTGGCGGCAGTTCGGCGCAACAGGGCACTCAGGCAGAGATGACCAGCGCCAGCGGCAGTGCGGATTATGCGTTTTCTGCAGCTTATGTCAGTGGCAGTGGTGTGCCGGTCAGCTGGCCGGCGGACAGCCGTGGTCAGCAGTCGCTGCTGATTACCCTGGATAATGCAGACGATAATCTGCGTGAAGGCAGCGAAAGTATCCGCCTGATCGTAGCTGACA
Source organism: Pseudomonadota bacterium (assembly GCA_030145845.1). GTDB lineage: Bacteria > Pseudomonadota > Gammaproteobacteria > Pseudomonadales > Oceanobacteraceae > Venatoribacter. Next base: position 56,252 of record JAIXHJ010000005.1, on the reverse strand, counting down.
GTGCCATGGCCGGTGTTGGTGATCCGGCGGTTTATATGCTGCGCCTGAATGACCTGACTCCGAACCCATACGGCAATTTCTCCATCACCACGGATGACAATAACGTGGTGACAGAAAACGATACGTCGGTTCATCAGGTCTGTATTAACCGGGAGTCCGGCACCACCGGTGAGGTGGTGGTCAATTATCTGATCAGCGGTAATGCCGTTGCCGGCACTGATTTTCAGTATCTCAGTTCCGGAATTCAGCCCGCGTCGGCAGCCGGCAGCGTCACATTCAGTGATGGTGACGGCAGCGCAGCATGTTTTGATATTCAGGTGCTGAATAACCCGGTTATTGGCAGTGCCGATAAAACGCTGCTGTTTACCATCACCGGGCTGAACTACGATGCTGCGGTTATTGAGCCGGTACTGACGGCGCAGGATTCAGCCGGGCTGATTATCCGCGATTATGCCGCGGGTGAATTCAGTTTCGTGACCTCGTCGGCCAGCTGTAAAGAACCCAATACTGACAGTGGTGTGCCGGAGGAGCTGCGTCCTGCTACTGGTGACGTCTGTGAAATTCAGGTGGTGCGGGAAAATACCAGTATTTATGCGCCGGCCGCTGAACTGCAGGTGTCTCTGCTGTCTCATCTGCCGGATGATAATCCGCAGGATGATGTCACCTTTAACACGCGCTTAAACTGGGATGAAATTGTTCTTGGCACGCCGGCTGAAAATACTCAGCTGCTGACCTTTTTGATCAGTAATGATCTTGAGCAGGAACAGGATGAGGTCATCAGCCTGCAGTTATTGCCGACCAATGGCGATGGACATAATGAAGTCATTACTCAGGACAGCCTGATACTGACAGTAACCGATGTGACCACGCCGGCTCTGTTAACCGCGGCAGTGGCCGGTGCTCCGGCGACAGGCATTAAAGAGGTCAATGAGGGTGAATCTGTCAGCGTCAGCATTGATCGCTCAATAAACACTAATACGGCCTTCAGTGTTCATTACGCCATCGACGTGACACAGACGGACTCCGTCACTCTGGGGGATATTCTTTCCACCACGCTGGATGGTGTCAGTGTCGCTGACAGCGGCAGTCTGAGTTTCAGCCGTGCTGGTGCGGATAATCGCACTCTGCTGATTCAGACTACCGACACGGTTGAGCCAACCGATGGGCGGGTCGTGACGCTGCGCCTTGATCAGGCAGACCCGGACCGTATTGCCGGTCTGGGTGATCAGTCCAATGCCAATAAAGATACGCAGAACTTTACTGAAGTGTCTTTCCGTATTCTGAATACCCGTGATTCACTGAACGATATTTACAACCTGCACAGCGCGACGGCCGTTGATTCAGTGGCTACTGCAGTACTGAACAGCACGGCCTATACCGCGGTTGAACACATCACCCGTGAGACCCAGCCAGTGCATGGTTATATCAGTCTTAATTTCACCTTTGATGCATTTCGCGATCTGTACGACATCGAAGATACAGCGCTGCAGTACGACATCAGCTTCTATCAGAATGGTGCTGAGAATGCCCTGGTGAATGGCCAGGCACTGACGTCACTGCTGCGCAAAGCCAGTGATCCGTCACAGTATCTGGCTGCGACCGGTTCGGTTTCACTGAATCCGGATGACGGTACACAATTCAGTGCACGCCTGCTGATGCCTTATGTCACCGATGGCAATACCGCCGATGTTGAAATGCATGTCACCTTCACCGGCAATGCCAGTGGCGAGGTGATTGAAGAAATCTACCGCTTCCGGCCTGAGGTGGTGTGGCGCCGGCTGGAATTCAATGGTAACGACGAGTGTGCCTACAACCGTGGCACCGATGATGTGCTGGGCTGGAACTATGGAATCAGTTTCAATTGTGGTGACAGTGGTAATGGCGCGGGTGCCGCCAGCGCTTATGAAATTGCCTACAACGCCTTTACCGCACAGATGGAAAGCCGCCAGTATCCCGGCTACTGCTGGGAGGCTGAAGGAAGCAGCAACAGTTCAGCCATTTATCTGCGCAGCTGTGACAGTGCCGCATCGGTCAGCAGTCTGCAACAGTTCACGATGACATCAGACCGGGTTGTGGTCAGTGGGGCACCGGATTATATCCTGTGTGGTACGTCCGGGCGTGAACTGATTCTGCGTCAGGATGGCCTGCTGTATTGCAGCTACCGTACCTGGCGCTGGGAATAACGGAGTTAACCCTTATGCAGAGCAGAATCTTTATTTATATCGTACTGGCCGTTATTCCCCGGATTGCTGTGGCAATGCAGGCACTGGATGAAACTGAAATGGCCCTGGTCACTGGTGAGGGCATCGGTGCGGTATTTGACGATGTGGTGATCCACAGCGGTGATTACGGTGCACCGGATGATTTCCAGCTGCGTCTGAAGCTTACCGATGACGCGACGCCTGAATATCTGATTTTCAGCGAACTGCGTTTTTACCGCAGTGGTGCAACACCTGGTGGAGCTGACAGTGGCGGTTCGTTCGGCTCGTATGATGATCCGTTTTACGTCGCGGACCTTAGGGATATCAGTGAGTCTCATATCGCCAGTATTGATCCGGAAGGGGACGGCACCTTCATTACCGGCAGTCGCGTTCATACAGCACTGTATACCGGCTTTCCGGCCGCCGCAGAGGGACAGCTCAACCGTAACTTCTATTCCTATTCCGGTGAACTTTTTCACCCGGCGGCTGAAGTCAGTTCGACTGCTTATTTCCGTGGTCTACCGGAGGGGTTCTTCTCATCGGCGGCGGTTAATGTCGGCTCGCTTTACAGCCGCGGTGGTGATTACGCGGATTATCTGGCTGCGCAGGAAGCGCGGCTGGACAATGCAACGGATAAGTTTGATCTGCATTTCCGTCTGGATGCCATTACCGATGAAAACCGTAACCAGAGTACTGACGATCAGTTTCTGGCGGCTGTGGATGTGGAAGGTGTCCGTCTGTATGGCACCTCTGCTTATCTATGGGCTCACGATAATCAGGGCGAAACCCTGGCGGCGGCTGAGGCAGCCCTGTATGAAAATGGTGGTCAGCCGGTCTATGCTGACCGCGGCCTTGCCATGGCAATGACCATGGGCCTGCGTGCCGATGTTATCCGGATTTCTGCCGACCCGGCCGGTGCTGCATCCGGTGTACTGGAGTTACAGGGCGTGGATGCCTACCTGCCGCTGGGCTCTGCTGACCAGCCGATGACCATCAGTACCGTACAGTACTCACAGATTCAGCGCGGAACCTGGAAAGACCCTGTGTATCTCGACCCCACGACTCAGCTGAGAGTTGAAATTGCTGCGTTACCACAGGACCTTGGTCAGGCGCCTCAGGGCAATATCTATATTCAGTCACTGGGATTTGGTGACCCGGACGATGAAGAAATTATTACCGGTGTCGAAGATATTTATCTGCGCGATGCAACAGGCACCATCGTCGAAACCATTGCCGATGTTAAACACCGGGCCTTTGTACCGAAGACTGTGATTTATAACGAGCAGGTGGAGCTCTATAACCAGAGTAATCCGGATAATCCACTGCCTTATATTCCCAATCAGAATGTGGTTGAAATCAAAGGGATTGAGATTCAGCGCCTGATCATCACGACACAGGATCTGTAACCATGCATAAGAACATACTCTGGTGTCTGTTATTGGCTGCCGTTCCGGCTCAGGCGGAACTCAGTGAGCTGAACGAAAGCGAGCTGCAGGAAACATCGGGTCAGTCCGGTATTACACTCAGTGCGCGGGTGGAATTTGATGAGGGGACGCGGATCAGTTACACCAATGATGATGCTGATTACCTGGATGGCCAGGATTACTGGCTGATCATCGAAAATCTGACCGGTGCCATTGAAATGAAAGGGCTGCGTCTGGATCTGGTCAGTGACTTCGGGCCCTCCGGTAACGAAGGGGCACTGCAGTGGACATTGCCGGATGAAATTATTTTCGATGAATTAAAAACAGATGGTATCTATATGAGCAGTGACAGGGAAACTGACACTTCATCACGGTTTCTGCTGGGTGTCGAAGTCGATGGCTCACTGCAGTTTCCGGCATCGACGACGATGAGCATTTTTGCCACTGACTGAGGAACGGCTATGAAAAAAATAATAACCAGTCTTACCCTCTTTGCTGGTATCAGTCTTTTTAATCCTGCGCTGGCGGGTATGGAAATGATGTCGGAATCTGAACTGTCGGGAACTTATGGCCAGGCCATATTCGAGGTCAATGATGAACTGGTGTCACAGGCCGATGGATCATCCCTGAGTATGCTGAGGCTGACAATCGGCGCCCGTATTGAAATCAATGCCAACGTTGAAGAGCTGGCGTTGGGACGCTACTGGCGGCCGGAAGGTACCAACTGTACCGGCGGTTCCGGCGGTGACAAAATCTGTTACAACAATGTCGTCCCGGTCGCTTACGATGACAATATTAACTGGGCCTGCACTGCCAACCCCTGTGGCTCTGTTGGCCTGGATGAAAGCTTCTATGAATCGTCCGCGCTGACCCATGATACCGGTGGGGCGCAGAGTTTCTTTGATGAAAGTGTATTCCCCGGTGGCTGGGAACCGGACGCCGGCATTGATATTAAGTTGCGTGATGTCACGATGGGGCAGGTCCGGGACAAGGGCGATGGTGTATATGAGCTGCTGCCATTTGTGCAGGAAAACCCCTACATTGAATTTGCCTTTGATGAATCCTCCGGCGTACGCAAGCTGGTTGGCTTCCGTATCGGAGCGGAGGAGTCCTTTGGTTATCAGGGCAACATTATTGACGTGATTTCCGGTTTTATCCGCCCGTCGATTACTGCCGATACGGAACTGGATATTGGCGGTATCGAAATCCCGCTGGGCTCGCTGGAGCTTGAAGCGTTTCTTGGCGGGGTGCGCACCATCGGCTGGCTGGATGCCAAAACGCTGGATGTGATTGATGTATCCGGCGCGGCCAGTCTGCTGATTTCGGATCCGCAGTCAGTAGTGGATGAATCACCGACGGCACAGCTGTTTCCGGTTCAGTCCAATTATCTGGAACATACCAACGCCTTCTTTATCAGCATGGGCACCCGTTCCATTCAGTGGAGTGCCGTGCAGGGATTTTCACCGGAAGTTACCGAGCCGGGTTTCTGGATTAATATGGGCGGTGATGGTGGTCTGATTGCGAAAACCCAGCAGGGCCAGCACCCGAATAATTATTTCCCCAATCATCCTAAATTTCAGGACTATGGTGGTAATGTGAACTACGGTGATGTCAGTACCTTACCTTCCTGGTCGCAGACCTATACCAGTAACTGAAAAAGCCGGCGATTATGCCGGCTTTTTTATTTTGACAGGGGTCAGATTCTGAAACTTTCCAGGCTGTCGGGCAGTGTGGCAGGAAGGGAGGCCGGATTATTGTCTGCTGTCAGATGTCTGACGGTCAGCAGCCCGGACAGCGGACTCAGATCCGTAATAGCGTTGTTATTGATGTACAGGCGCTGTAACAGGGGCAGTTCTGTCAGCGTGTCGATGGCGCTGATGTGGTTGTAAGCGGCATTCAGGGTGGTGACAGATGCCGGGCCAGTTACTGACGTTACCCGGTTATGACTGATATCCAGATGACTGAGTTTGCTCAGCGTACGGATGGCGGATATATCCGTCAGCTGATTTTGTCTCAGGCTGAGAACTCTGAGTTCCCCGAATTGTTCTATCCCTGCAACAGTGGCAATATCCTGACTGTTACAGTTCAGTATCTGTAACTGTGCGGTATCGCTGATTTCAGTACGGCTGACACAGTCGGACAGTGCCTGATCGGCAATTAAACTGTAGTCGATGGCCGCGTGCTGTATCTGGTTGACCGTACTGCCGGATGACGTGTCGCTGTCTGCTGACGTGGCTGATGCCGGGTGGCTGCCTGAGCCGCCGCAGGCTGTGATGCTGGTGCTGATGGCGAGAAAAAGAACCGGTCTGATGCAGGAGCTGATCATCATAATGGTACCTGAGATTATTATTGTTGTGATTGGCTCGATAGTACCATAAGGGTCGTTTTCCCTCTACCGGAGCGGCCTCTTAGGGCGGGTTTTAAGTCATTGATAACCATGGGGAAAATAATTTTTCCCGATTGGCGCGTAAAGGAGTGCCGTGCAGATGCTGGACCTGAATGAACTCACCGTTTTTATCCGCGTAGTGGACGAGGGCAGTTTTACCAATGCCGGGCGGGCACTGGCGATGCCCAAATCGCGGGTAAGCCGGATGGTCGCAGACCTGGAGGAGAAACTCGGTTGCCGCCTGCTGCAGAGAACCACCCGTCAGATCAGCCTGACTGAAGTAGGGGCCGCTTATTACAACCGCTGCCGGCATCTGGTGAATGAAATTCTCGATGCCCACGAGATGATTGCTGACCGGGAAGAGCAGCCGCACGGGACGCTGAAAATCGCGATACCCAAAAGCGGTGGCAGCGCGGTGGTCGGACATTATATTGCCCGTTATCTGTCGGTTTATCCGGACGTCACCATTGAAGTGCTGCATTACGATACCGCTGTGAACCTGATTCAGGACGGCTTTGATCTGGGTATTTTTCTCGGTCCGATGCCGGACTCCAGTCTGGTGGCCAGAACCTTGCTGGAGGCAGACTCCGTTCTCTGTGCCTCGCCGGACTATATCCGCAGAGCAGGGAAGCCCGGACATCCCCGCGACCTCGCTCAGATGAAATGTGTGAAAATTGGTGAAGGCCGGAGCGCCGAAGAATTTGAGCTGGTGCACCGGCAAAGCGGTGAGGTCTGCAGCGTGCGGGTTGAGCCGGCGGTGAGTACGGATCTGGTTTCCACCGCCATCGGCTGTATTCAGTCCGGCGTAGGCATTGGTGACGTACCATCGCTACTGGCTGGTGAAGCGATTATGAGCGGCCAGCTGACACCGCTGTTTGCCGACTGGGTAGTGCGGCCGGAAACCGTTTCCATTGCCTATCCGTCACGGCAGTACCTGCCGAGTAAAGTGCGTACCTTTATTGATTTCATCGTGAAGGAAGCAGAAAAGCTGGAAACCCATATCAAAACCAAACCGACACCGGAAAAGAAAGTCGAAGCCTTTGTTTCGCTGATTAAAAACAGTACAGACTGATCAATCCCCCCTGCGATTCCTTTTCGCGCTTGCAGGCCGGCACATTCGCCGGCTTGTCATTTAAGTGTCACATTTCCGCAACATACTGCACCCCACTGATTAGAGAAGCGGTGTGTTTCAGGACGTTCTTATCATCCGGAAGATGGCAGCGGTCCCGCTGAGAACACACATCGCCAGTACATTCCTGTGTTCCCCGGGGGGCTAAATGAAACCGAATCGAATGCTGCTTGGAGCAGCATCAGCACTGTTTACCGTTCAGGTAATGGCCGGCCAGGCCGTGTTTTACGTTACAGAAGAAGGCAGCGCAGTACGCGACCTTGCGGTCAGTGTTGATGGCCAGAAAAAACTCGTCAGCTCATCGGGCTTTGTGGTGTTTGACATTGAAGATGGCAGCCACAAAGTCGAGCTTTCGAAGTTCGGCGAGTGGATGGGTGAATTTGAATTCGATACCACTGACAGCAGCCAGAATGCTGAAGTTCAGGTAGAGATGATCGCCGGTGAAGCGATGCCGGATATCAATGTGTATACACCGGGTCAGGAAGAGGCTGTTGCCCTTGGTCAGCTGTCCGGCTTCCTGCAGTCTGCAGAAACCGGAGGCCCGGTTGCGGGCGCGCGGGTATCGGTTGATGGTACCGAGCAGGCGGTCATGACCGATGAAGACGGGTTTTTCAGCTTTGAACTGCCGCGCGGTGAGTACTCGGTTAAGGTCAATCATCCGAACTACGGTGAACAGGATGTTAACAGTGTCCGTGTGATGGGCAATGTAAATACCGGCGTAAACCTGACCATGAGCATGTCCGGTGACGGCATGATTGAAGAGGTGGTCGCCGTTGGTTCTTATATTCCGTCAACGGCGACCGCTCAGGAGCGTGATTCCAGTGCCGTTCTCGATGCCATTGGTTCTGAGCAGATGGCACGTTTTGGTGATTCCAACGCAGCATCAGCGCTGAAGCGGGTGGCTGGTGTATCTGTTGTTGGTGGGCAGTTTGCAGTTGTTCGTGGTATGGCAGGCCGCTATATCTCTTCCACTCTGAATGGAAGTCTGATGCCAAGTACCGACCCTATGCGTCGGGATGTACCGCTTGATTTGTTTCCCTCCAGTGTTTTAGGGGGAATTGATATTCAGAAAAGCTTTACTCCGGATATGCCAGGAGACTCAACGGGGGGAGCTATTGGTATGACAACCAAGGGTGTCCCTGATGGTCCGGAAACCAAACTGACATTAAGTGCGGGAATGAACAGTCGTACTACATTCAGTGATATTGAAAGCTATAACGGTGGTGAAACGGATTGGCTGGGGATTGATGATGGAACCCGTGAATTGCCCAGCTATGCGGATTCAATGACAAATGGTGGGTTGGATAACCCAACAGTATGTTCTTCTTCTACTTGTGCAACAGAAGCTGATATTGCTGCAATCGGGAAATCATTCGAGAATAATTACAATGTACGTTCTGTACAGGCAAAACCAACTAAAGGTTTTGCTATTTCAAACGGGAATTATTCAGAAAATGATAATGGTGGCTTCGGTCATTATGCTGCTTTTCAGTACAAAGATGAATGGACAGCACGTCATGATGCATCAATTAATGATGTGGGTGAGGATGGTACCTATGAGCGTAGTCAGCGCAAGGTAGACCTGGCTGGCTATCTGGCTCTTGGTCTGGATAGTGGTAGTTCCAGCTATTCCAGTAAAACGATTCTCCTGCGTAAAACTGATGATACAACGAAAGTCAGCGATGCAGTTTATACCTCCTATGATCAACGTCAGATCCAGACAACATTGCAGTGGGTTGAACGCCAGTTTCTGAATCAGCAGTTCTCCGGTGAGCATTACTTTAACCTGATTGGCGAAGACCAGCTTAGCTGGCGTGTCGGAGCTTCTCAAACCCGCCGATATGAGCCTGATCGCCGTACTTATACCTATGCTGTTTCGACAAACAGTACTGCAACGCCTTCCTTAATAGGCTCTGTGGAAAGGCGTTATTCAGACCTGACGGAAGATTCAATCGACCTGGGGGTGGATTATAGCAGTGATATCGAGCTTGATAACGCAATGTTACTGAAACTGAAAACGGGTATTTTAGTCAGTAATAAATCCCGTACAGTTGATATGCAGCGGTATGGTGCGAAGATCATTGATTCATCTTCCGTATCATCGACTCTGTCACCGGAAGAAATCTTTACTGATTCAAACCTGGATGATTACTACGTAAGCATTACAGGAACGACGACTTCAACTGATAGTTATGAAGCCGAAGACAATGTTTATGCCGGTTACCTTTCAGGGGAACTTGATATGAACAGTGTTTCCGTGCTTGCCGGAGCCCGTTTTGAGTCGTTTGAGCAGAGCCTGGAATACCCGGATTCTTCAAAGGAAGAAAGTAAACTTGATGACAGCTTCTTAATGCCGGTAATTTCAGCAAACTGGCGCGCTACAGAAGACAGTCAGATTCGTGCAAGTATTTCACAGACTATTTCCCGCCCGGGTATTACAGAACGCTCCGAGTCTGCGAGCTACGATCCGGAAACTGATGATGTCCTTTCAGGAAATCCTGATCTTGAGGTTTCCAAGATTGTTAACCTCGATTTGCGTGGAGAATACTACTTCAGCGACGAAGACAGTATGTCTGTTGCTCTTTTCTATAAAGACATTACTGATCCAATTGAGCGTACTGTTATTGATGGCTCTGGTTCCGCTTCTGATGGTTACACATTTGATAATGTAACGGGAGCAACATTGCAGGGGCTGGAGATCGATTTCCGGAAAAGTGTATTTTCGGAATCTGAATTTTCCGGTTTTGTTGGCGGAAACTTTTCTTACATTGACTCAGAGGTTGATCTAAGTGGCACCGATGCTGAGCGCCTGGAAGGCGAATCATCCCGTGAGCTTCAGGGACAATCCAAGTATCTCAGTAACATGCAGTTTGGTGTTGATCATCTTGCAACCGGGCAGTCGTTGACCTTGCTTGTTAACTACTTCGGTGACCGGATTTATGCCACGGCGCGTGGGTCTCTGGAATCTGAAATTGAAAATGAAAGAACGACTGTTGATCTTGTGTATAGCTATGATCCAGATGAATTTATTTCGGTGAAAGCCAAGGTTGAAAACCTGACAGATTCCCCGGTCCGTTACTCCCGTAGTGACTCCGTTATCGAGGAATATTATGAAGGAACAAAAATCAATACTTCGGTTACATTCAATTTCTGAAGCTTTGTAATAAATATGTCATCAGAGTGTGACAAAAATACGTGGACTTAAGTAAACAAAATCCAATTAACGAGGATTAGTGATGGAACTGAAGAAGCATTATCTGGCATTGGCTGTAGTCTCAGCTGCACTGACAGGCTGTGGTGGTAGCAGCAGTAGCAGTGGTGGTAGCACCACTGTAGCATCATACAATGTAGATTGTGATGATACTGATATGGTTTGTACTGTGACCGGTACAATTAATGAAGATTATACTTTTACTTCTGACTACACCTGGGTGCTGGATGACTTCGTGTTTGTTGGTGTTGGTAACGTTACTGAAGTAAGCAGTGATACCGATGTTGCTGCAGTTAAAGCTGCTGGTGTTACTCTGACCATCGAAGCCGGTACCGACATCCGTGGTACTGATGATGGTGTACTGGTGGTAACCCGTGGTTCTTCCATCGATGCCGAAGGTACAGCATCCAGCCCAATTACTTTCAGCTCTTACAGTGATGATGACTACGACGGCCTGGGTGAATGGGGCGGTGTGATTATTCAGGGGTTCGCACCTGAATATGGCGCTGGTAACACTGGTGTTTGTTATGGCACTGGCACTACCTGTAATGTTGAAGGTGAAGGTGGTGACGAGGTTGGTCTGTATGGCGGTAATATCACTGATGATAACAGCGGCGTTCTGAAATATGTTCGTATTGCTGAAGCCGGTTATGTTGCGGGTCCGAACAACGAGATTAACGGTCTGACTCTCCAGGGGGTTGGTCACGGTACTGATATTTCTTACGTTCAGGTTCACGGTAGTCTTGATGATGGTATCGAATGGTTTGGCGGTACGGTTAACGTGACGAACGTTGTACTGACTAACAATGATGACGATGACATCGACTTTGATGAAGGCTATCAGGGTAATATTCAGTTCGCAATTATCCGTAAAGATCCGGATGCTACTGCTCCTCAGGGCAGCAACGACCCTCGTGGTATCGAAGCAAACTCTTCTGATGAAGATTATGTAGAAGATACTAATGCTGCTGTTGCCAATGTTCTGTATGTTGGTGGTCCTGCTTCTGCTACTGAACCAAGTATGCGTCTGCGTGGTGCTCTGACAGTTTCTGTATACAACACTGCTTCTCTGGGCTCTGTTGGTTGTGTCCGAATTGATGATGCAGATATTGATGGTCAGGGTACTATGGCTTATTCAGACGTGACACTGGCTGATGTTATTGGTGAGTGTGGTACAGCTGGTACTGTATTCTACGTGAAGCGGGACGCTGACCTTGAAGTAGGTACTGTGGGAGCTGGCTCTGTAGCTGTTGACGAATACGCGGCACTGACTTCTAACTACACTCCGACTTCAACTACTTCTATGACTGCTGTGGATAACGGTTCTGCTTTCGCATTCGAAACCGCTAACTACATTGGTGCTGTTGAGCCGGGTACAACCTCTCCTTGGTGGAGCGGCTGGATCATTGAAGGTTCTCTGGATGGAATCGAAAACAGCACTAACGATGCTGAATAAGATTGCATGAAAAATAAAAGCGGCGCCTTTGTGCGCCGCTTTTATTTTTGTATTTTCGGAATTTTAATGTAATGAATTTTTTTATTTGTAGGGTTCTATCTACCTTTCTGGTTTATCAGGAATCTATTAATAATTAGATGAAACTTATAGTCAAACGGAGTTGATGATGATTAGAAAATTTATACTGCTCTTTAGTGCTCTTGTTCTGAACTCGGAAGTGTTAGCAGATTGCTCCACGTATAGTAGCGGGTGGGATTGGCACGGGGCAACATACTTAGTTTATGATGATGATAGTACAGAGGCTTCTATTCCTTCACCTTTTTCTGCTGGCTCGTCCTATGGTGTGGACGTTTCGGGTCAGGATATGTGTTATGAGGATGGCTGGCGACTTTATTCGAAAAAGTTGACATGTGATGATTTTGGAGCTGACTGTTCAATTTTGGCCGCAACAGATGCTGATTATCGACCATCAATCGTCCTTTATAATATACATACAGCGCAGCTTCGCTTCTTCATTTATACTCGGGATTTTGAAAGAAATGATGAAGAGCTTCTTGTAAAAGTACAGGTTAATCATGGCGGGATCGATTCGGAAAGTGATTTGGGTATTCTTTTAAATGATTCCCAGCCGATAACAGTCTTGTCTGAAAAAGAAGATGATTATGATAGATCTGATTGGAATGTTTTCCCATCATATAAAAATAAATGGATTATTTTTGATAAGTATCTATCTTATGATCCAGTTGAAAGTTTAGAGCCTAATGTTCGTATATCACTTCTATTTGCGCGTAGGGATACATCTGACATATACCTTGCTGGTGATTTGATTATTGAAACAAATTACGCATTGGATAGTGGAATAACGTCAAGTAACAGTGTTGGTGTATCTGATTTATATAATATCTATAAATCATATGGTGATCCAGGTAAGTGGGCATCTGACTTGGAAGACGAGGGAACAAAGCTTTTTGATGAGGGTGAGGCATCAGATAGCGATATTAAAAAAGACGCAGGCAATACTCTTATTAGTATGGCCTCTTTTATATCGAGTAATGCAGGGTTTCTTGGTTATGCAAACGCCGCATATTCTGCTTACTCTACCTTTTTTGGTGGATCTACTGCTTCATCTTCCTCTTATCAAACCATGTATTCAGAAGGTACTATGTCAATTGATGGGACGATTATGGAGGAATCTCCAATTGAGTTCCTGCAGTATGGCGTCGCCTCTTCGGTTCAGGATCAATATTCAGATGAGTCTAAGATTTATGAAAGTGGTTATTATGGAAAGGTTGGTCTTCTTTCACTTTCTGAACGTCCAGAAATTATAATTAAAAGCGTTATAGATCCATATGATTATGATTTCTTTCCGGGTAGTGGAAGTAATCGATATATGACAATTGATTGTCCTGATGGTTCAGGTGAAGAATGTACCTTTTGGTTTGATGTTTTTCAGTATTCATTGCTGAATACTGATCAGGTTGAGGATTTGATAGTTGTGAATCCTGATTCTGGTATGAGTATTAAGCGAATTGCAATTCAACCGGTTTTGGAGGTTGAAGGTGGCTATGGATGGGTTGACGATTCTATTAACTCAAGAGATCAAGGATACTATAATCCATCTTATATATCCGTTGTTAATTTTTCCATTAAAAACTCTTTAGTTGATTGTGTTAAAAATGGATATGACTTTGCCAAATGCTTAGACCTTTCAAATTCGGTTGTTTCTGAAAGCACAAATCGTTGGGATGAATCGGCTGAGGTGGAAGAGATAAGTCCGAAGTCGATGTATGATTTAAGCACTCGATATCTTGCTTCCCCTGAAGGGGAAATGTCTCACGAATATTTAGGAGATTCTAATGGTGATTTGTCTGGTATTTTAACACAGAGATTTAACATGGGGGGCAGTGTTAGTATGAGGCATGGACATAGTTTTAGAGATATATTTTTGAATGTATATGTTGAGCTAGAAAACCAAGCAAATAGTAACATCAAAGCAGAAATGAAGTTACGAGTTCCGGTGTCTATAGGTTTGTGTGATGGAGTTGAAAAGCTGAGCCCTAATCTTCATTTGACAGGGCATGAAGATGATAAGTACTTCAGTCCTTCTGCTGATCAGTGTAAATCAATGGACCATACTATTAAAGATCCAGTGCGCCGTGATCAATATGGAGATACGAATAGAAATCCTATTTTGGCTAACGATAATAACGCGAATCGCTATTGTTTTGAGGAGTTCGGTACATATGCTGATAGTTATGTGTCACTTTGTGCTGAAGACGAAGTGAGTTATTCCACTTATAGTTCCTCTGGATGGACTAGAGGCGAAAGCAGAAACAGCTGTCGGACTAGTTTTATTGATAATGTTTCATGTAATTAGCACTATTAAATCTATTTAAGCGATTTTTTGAAGTATGGGGTTATTCTGACCTCATACTTCATTTTTTATGTCTTTGTCATATTTTTGAAGTAATTCTGTCATGTCACAGAACTGTCACAGAACTGCAGTATGGTGCGCTCTGAATTTTGGGGAACCTGCATCCGCAGGCGTTAACGATTAAAACGGGTATTAGATATGCAACTGCAAACTCGTAATCTTCTGGCCGCCGCTGTACTGACTGCCGGCGTCGTATTCGGTGCCTCGGCTGCGTCAGTCGATGGTGCTCTTGACCAGGGGGTTAACCGCGCCAGCAAAGCTCAGCAATCACAGCAGAAAATTGATTCTGTTGATGAAAACATCCGTGCCTCTGAGCGTGAATACCGTGGTCTGATCAAAGAGATCGATGGCCTCAATGTTTATATTCAGCAACTCGACAAGCAGCTGAACGGGCAGCAGGATGAGCTGGCCAGCATTGAAGCCAGTATCAAGAATGTAACTCTGGTTGAGCGTCAGATTACCCCTCTGATGCTGCGGATGATTGATTCTATCGACCAGTTTGTTGCTGCCGATGTGCCCTTCCTGAAAGACGAACGCAGCAGCCGGGTTGATAACCTGAAAGATCTGATGGGTCGTTCCGACGTGACCGTAGCGGAGAAGTACCGCAAGGTCATGGAAGCTTATCAGGCCGAGGTTGATTACGGCCGTACCATTGAATCTTACCGCGGTACGCTGGATATCGGTGGTCAGCCGAAAGAAGTTGATTTCCTCCGTGTCGGCCGGATTTCCCTGATGTACCAGACGCTGGATGGCCAGACACTGGGTGTGTGGAATACCACTGCCGGTCAGTGGCAGCCACTGGATTCTGCCTACAAGAGCAAGCTGATGGCTGGTATCCGTATCGCCCGTGAACAGGCAGCTCCTGACCTGATTAAAGTACCTGTTGCAGCACCTGTCAGCGCAAACCAGGAGGCAAACTGATGAAACTGCGTTCCGTATTTATGATTGCCGCGGCCACTCTGGGGCTGAGTATTTCTGTCCAGGCTGCTGAGCCGGTATCCGTCAACGATCTGCTGGATCTGGTTAAACAGGGACAGGCGCGTGACGACAAAGCCTTCCAGCAGCGTATGGCCCGTTTCCGTGCTTCGGCACGTGAACAGGAAAAAATGGTTAACGAAGCGACCGCTGAGCGTACCCGTCTGGAGCAGCTGAGCGCGCAGAAAGAGCAGCAGTTCCAGCAGAATGAAACCGCCATTGCGGAAGCGCAGGAGCGCCTGACCAACCGTATGGGCAGCCTGAAGGAATTGTTCGGTGTACTGCAGCAGGTGGCGGGTGATACCAAGGCTGTTTTTGAAGGTTCCGTGGTCAGCTCTGAACTGCCGGGTCGTGAAGTATTTCTGACCGACCTGATCAGAACCGCCGGTTCTTCCTCAAAACTGCCGTCTATCGGTCAGCTGGAACAGCTGTGGTTCGAAATGCAGCGTGAAATGACCTACAGCGGCCGTATCGCTGAATACAACGCGGATGTGGTTCTGCCATCCGGTGAAGCGACCAATAAACAGGTTATCCGTGTGGGTGGCTTCAATGCGGTGGCTGACGGTCACTACCTGAACTGGGATCTGGAAGCCGGTCGTCTGGTTGAGCTGGATAAACAGCCCGGCAGCCGTTACACCGCACCGATTGCTGATCTGGAAAACGCAGCGGGTTCAGACCTGACCGGTTTCTGGATTGATCCTTCCCGTGGTCAGCTGCTGAAAATTATGGGTCAGTCACCAGAGCTGGGTGATCGTGTTGATCAGGGTGGTGTCGTTGGTTACATCATTCTGGTACTGGGTGCGATCGGTGTGCTGCTGGCCATCTGGCGTATGGTGGTTCTGTATGCTGAAGGCAACAAAATCAAAGCACAGATGAAGTCTGAAACCCCGAACGAAAATAACGCTCTGGGTCGTGTGATGGCGGTGTTTAACGCCAATAAAAATGCAGATACCGAAACTCTGGAACTGCACCTGGGTGAAGCCATTGCCGCTGAAGTTCCACGCCTGACCCGCGCCATTGGCTGGATCAAAATTATCTCTGTGGTTGCCCCGCTGCTGGGTCTGCTGGGTACGGTAACCGGTATGATCGATGTGTTTGAAACCATGTCCCTGTTCGGTACCGGTGATCCGAAACTGATGGCCGGTGGTATTTCTCAGGCACTGGTAACAACGGTTCTGGGTCTGGTGGCAGCCATTCCGTGTGTGTTCCTGCACACCCTGACCAACAACCGCTCACGCGAACTGATGATGATTCTGGAAGAACGGGCGACGGGTATTCTGGCCCGTCAGGCTGAACAGCAACATTCAAAAGCGGCGTAATTCGCGATGTTCACAGATTTATACGAGCCGGTATATCTGTTCATGGAGCGTGGAGGCGAAGTCCTCTACGCCATCATGGGCCTGATATTTATCCTCTGGCTGATGGTACTGGAACGCACAGCGTACTTTGCCTTTGTATATCGCTCGCACGAGAAAGCAGCACTCCGTGAATGGGAAGGGCGCACTGAGCGCACTTCCTGGACTGCGCACCAGATCCGTCAGGAACTGATTGCCCGTCTGACCTCCGAAATGTCTGCCGGCATATCCACCATTAAAATGCTGGTTGGCCTGGCACCGCTGTTTGGTCTGCTGGGTACGGTATACGGCATGATCGAGGTGTTCGATGTGATGGCATTTCTCGGTAATGGCAGCCCGAAAGCAATGGCATCCGGTATTTCAAAAGCCACTATTCCGACCATGGCCGGGATGGTAGGCGCACTGACCGGGGTGTTTGCTCAGTCGCTGCTGGATCGTTATATCAAGCGTAAACAGGTCCATCTTGAAGACCAGTTAACTTTTGACCACTAATGCGGAAGTAATCTTATGAGACGTGGTTTTTCCAATATGTCAGCGCAGGCAGAAGAAGGCGAAATCGATATCACGCCAATGCTTGACGTTGTATTTATCATGCTGATCTTCTTTATCGTGACAGCTTCTTTTGTGAAAGAAACCGGTATTGAAGTTAACCGTCCGGATGCCAGCACCGCACAGGCCAAGCCGCGGGCGAATATCCTGATTGCGATTAATGATCTGGGTGAAATCTGGATTGATAAACGCAAAGTGGATGAAAGTCAGGTGCGGGCGAATATCGAGCGTATGCACGCTGAAAACCCACAGGGAACCGTTGTGATTCAGGCGGATGAAGAAGCCAAGACCCGTCTTCTGGTCGCCGTTATGGATGCTGCTCGGGCAGCCGGCGTTTACGACGTTTCCCTGGCAACGGAGAACTGATGATGCAGTCCAGCATGCTTCGCTTTGGTGCTTCACTGGCGGTTGCTGCTGTCGCCACGTTTGCTGTGTTCTGGATGATGCAGAGCCTGATCAGCACAGGTGGTTCGGTACTGAACGAACAGGACTACGGCAAACTGCAGAGCTTTATCATGAGCAAGCCTGATGATGATGTGCAGACCAAAGACCGTAAGCCGAAAAAACCACCGGCACCACCACAGGAACCACCACAGCCGGATATGCCGAAACCGGATATCGCCAAAGCGGATACCTCCGGCTTTGATATCGGTGGCTTCGATCTGGGCGCCGACCTCAATGTTGATGCAGGTCTGAGTGGTGCCGGTACCGGAGATGGCGAATATCTGCCGATCGTGAAAGTGGCACCGACGTATCCGCGCCGGGCAGCGCAACGCGGTATCGAAGGTTATGTGGTGGTGGAATTCACGGTGACCACGCTGGGTACAGTGATTGATCCGCACGTGATTGAGGCTGATCCGCCGGGCATTTTTGACCGGGCTGCGATGCAGGCTGTGACCAAATTCAAGTACAAACCGAAGATGGAAAATGGCAAGCCGCTCGAAGTTAAGGGCGTGCGTAACATTATCCGCTTCGAACTCGATAAAAGCGGACGCTGACAGGAGGCTGATATGAAAAAGCCAATACTGATGATAATGACCGGTCTGCTGGCTTATACCGTATTGCCGGCATTACCGCTGACTTCTGCCGCCGTTCAGGCGGAAGAAGAGCAGTCAAAGCCGCGGGTACGCCGGACTCAGACCATGCGTCCGGTTATTTTCAAAAAGCTGGATGCGGTACGCGCACTGGCCGATGAAAAGAAATACGCGGAAGCGCTGGATGATCTGGCGTCTGTGGAAAAAATCCGCCGTAACTCTTATGAGCAGGCGATGACACAGAATATGTACGCGTATGTGTACTTTAATCAGGAAGATTATGCCGGTGCGATCAAAGCCTATGAAGAAGTCGTTAGCATCGACAATATTCCTGAGAGTCTGGAACAGACCACGCTCTACAGTCTGGCCAAGCTGCACCTGATCCAGGAAAACTACCAACAGGCTCTGGCGGCGCTGAATAAGTGGTTTGCTGTGGTTGATAAGCCGGGGGCGGAAGCCTATATCCTGCGTGCCCAGATGCAGTTCCAGCTGGATCAGTATCAGCAGGCGCTGCCGGACGTGAAGAAAGCCATTGCCATGACCAAGGAGCAGGGTAACCAGCCGAAGGAAAACTGGCTGCTGCTGGAACGGGCTGTGTATTACCAGAACAAGGACTTCAAAAGCCTTGCCCGTAACCTGCAGGACCTGTCCACTCTGTATCCCAAAGCCCAGTACTGGGTACAGCTGGCGGCGGTCTACAGCGAGCTGAATAAGCCGCTGAAAGAACTGTCGACGCTGGAAACAGCCTACGATCAGGGGCTGCTGAATAAAGAAAGTCAGCTGATGAGCCTGGCCTATGCGCAGATGGGGCAGGAAATTCCCTATAAAGCCGCGCTGGTGATTGAAAAGGGTATGAAGGACGACGTCATTAAACGTTCAGCCAGAAACCTGTCGACTCTGGGGGATGCCTGGATGCTGGCCAAGGAATATGACAAAGCCATTGTGGCGATGACGGAAGCGGCCAAAGAGTCACAGAAAGGTGATGATTACTTCAAGCTGGCACAGATTCATACTGAGCGTCAGGAATGGAAACTTGCCCTGCAGAATGTCGACAAAGCGATTAAGTCCGGTGATCTGAAAGCGCCGTCATCGGCTTATATTCTGAAAGGCAATATTCTGTTTAATCTGGATGACCTGCCTTACGCACGTGACAGCTTTGTGGCGGCAGAAAAATATCCGGAAGCGGAAAAAACGGCAAAGCAGTGGCTCAGTTATATCGAAGCTGAGCAGAAACGCCGTGATTATATGGCCTCGGTTGAGTAATTCAGCCGGTGGCCATGACCATAAAAAAACGTCCGCTACGGCGGACGTTTTTTTATGGCGGGCATGAAGGTAACTGCCGTCAGCGCTTTTTCGGTGTCCAGGCCCAGATCATACGGGCCTTCACCGTTTCGGTACCGGTTTCATCGGTGATCGTAACCGGCACTTCGATATCTCCCTTTTCCGTATTTCTGACATAGTCGAGCTGTTCGTCAGAAAAGCGGGCTGTCGCCGTCATATCACCACTGGCACGTTTCAGATATTCCAGTTGCATACTGCGGATCACGATAATCCGGTCATCGGGGACGCTCAGGCCGGTCATAAAACCAGTCGCCGACTCCGCCAGCAGGCCCATGGCGGCGGCGTGTACGCTGCCGATATGATTCTGCACCCTGCGGCGGTTACGCATGACGATGATGCATTCATTGGGGGTCAGTTTTTCTACGCGCGTAGCGGCCGTACCGGCAAAGGGAATGACACGTCCCATCACCCGGGACAGTACCCAGGGGCGCAGTCGCGCAGGCAGGCGGTTTATCTTGTCAGTTACTGAGCTGAGGCGGTTTTTTCGGGTCATGGTCATCTTGTTATTCGTTATCCGTTGCTGAGCGCGCAGTGTAAAGCAGGCCGGCGGAGATGGGAAAGTCTGCACGGCAGACCGGGCGTCCTGGACCAGGTTGTTAACCTGTGCACCGCCAGCGGCGGTTAAGGCATGGCTGTAGCCCGCATCATTGGCAGAGGCGGACAGGGAACTTTTCTGTCACGGTTTGTCCTATAGTTAACAATAGACTGTTTCAGTCTGAGGCCGGAATCCGGCAGCGGCTGAAGCGTTGTTGAATTTATGCAGAAACCGGCAAGGTTAACATTATGAAATCGGCAATAACGGCCCGTTGGGCGTTGCTGTCTGCTGTTATGGCAGTGCAGAGTGTGACTGTGTCTGCGTCACCGGATATAAATAATAAGAGTGGTTCCGATTCGGCTGTGGTGCGCTTTATCGCCATCGGTGATACCGGCACAGGAGGAGAAGGGCAGGATTGGGTAGCGGCGGCGATCGAGCAGGTCTGCCAGTCCCGCGGCTGTGATTTTGCTCTTGGTCTGGGGGATAACGTTTACGAGCATGGGGTATCAGGAACGGATGATCCACAGTTCAGCAGTAAATTTGAAGAGCCCTTCAGGAATCTGAATTTTCCTTTTTATATGGTACTGGGCAATCACGATGAGCAGGACCGGGAAACCCGCGCCGGTTACAGTCAACAGGGTGGATTTCAGGTTGCATACAGCCACCTGCAGGGTCGTGAAAGTAATAAATGGCGCATGCCGGCACGCTATTACCGCTTTGATGAACCCGCCGGCAGCGATAATCCGCTGATTACTTTTCTGTCGCTGGATGGTGTTTCCATTGCCGGCCACCTGACACCGGAAAAAGCTTTCTGGCAGCTGGATTACCGCGATCAGCAGGGTGCCTGGCTGGATGCCGAGCTGCAGGAATCCACCGCGCCCTGGAAAATAGTCTTTACCCATTATCCGCTGTACTCGAACGGCAAACATGGAAACGCCGGCAATTATGGTCGCCATGAAGGACAGGGACTGGCCTACCAGAGTCTGCTGCAGGATCATGTCTGTGGCAAAGCAGATGTGATTTTTGCTGGCCATGATCACGATCTCGAATGGCTGAAACCGGTCGGCGAATGTGGCAAAACAGTACATATCGTATCCGGGGCCGGTGCCAAAGCCCGTGAAATTCATGATGAAGACCGTAATGAAGCGTGGTGGCAGGAAGGTGGCACGCTGGGTTTTTTCTATGTTGAAATTGTCGGCGATGAACTTAACGGCACCGTGTATACGGTTGATAAGGATGATGGCAGTTACAAAGCTGCTTTCAGTAAAACATTGGTGAGAAATTCCTGAGCGTTAAGGAAGCTCAGAATAACAACAGGTGCCTGCGTTTAACGGCACCTGCTGTTGTCGCCTGTCAGCCAGCAGTGGCAATAAATGTACTGATGAGACTGGCGGTTTTTTCCGGGATTTCAATCATAGGCACATGGCCAATCCCCGGATAAATCTTCACGTCTGCCTGCGGTAATTTTTCCTTGAACACCGCGGCGGCTGATACGTCCAGTACCCGATCTTCTTTGCCCCAGACAATCAGCACCGGCATGGTCACTCTGGCGGTTAACTGCTGTTCAAAATCAGCGGCCGCAAGTTCTTCCCGGGTGGCCAGCATATCGGCAAAAATATCCCGGTTAATCTGTTCCCGTGCGATTGTTTCGCGTACCACGGCCGGCCGCAGAGGCCAGGGCAGAAGCGGAGGCTGGCTCATAATCATATCCCAGCGGGTTTCAAAGCTGTTTTCATCGCTGGCAATCAGCGGATTACGTCCTTCATCCAGCGCCTGCATGTATTCACTTTTGTGCGGTGCATCGACGCCGGCGGCATCAATCAGAATCAGGCTCTGTACCTGTTGCGGATAGCGGGTGGCGTAAATGGCGCTGATGGCGCCGCCCATGGAATTGCCGGCGATATGGAACTGACTGATGCCGATATTATTCATCAGGCTGTGCAGGCGTTCAGCCTGACGGACAAGGTTGTAATCACCACTTTCCGGTGCCGGTGTTTCACCATGACCGGCCAGGTCGGGAATAATCAGATGGTAAGGTGCGGGAAATTCTTTGACGAATTTCAGCCAGGTATCTTTGTTGGCAGAAAAACCGTGTACCAGCAGAACTGCCGGACCATCACCGGGACGTTCGAGATAACGCATGTCGACGTCACCGGCGTTCATGGTTCTGACTTCGGTGTCGGCCAGCTGGCGTCCCATGGCGATGGTTTTCTGATACAGCATGTCCTGCTGTGCGCTGCTGCAACCGGTCAGCAGCAGGGCAGAAATCAGGAGTAACGGAGCCAGGGGGCGGAGCAGAAAATTCATGGTGATAGCATTCCTTGGGGAAGCTCTGAATAACCCGGTGTCTGCCATCCCGGCAGGGCATGGCTTTCCGGCGCACATAGCGGCATTGGCAAACCTGAAAAGGGATTGCCATTTTTTCATTCGCCGCCTTGCTTTGCAGTCCGCAAAGATCCCGCGCGCAGTGGTGCAGAGTTATTCAAAAGCTCCCTGATTATTTTCAGTGATTATTGTCTGTTGTCACAGTGTTGTTGTTATGGCGCTGCCTTTAAAATTGTACGGCCTGCTGCAGCAGGCGGATGCATTCCTGTGCATGGGTCACGGCGTCAGGAATCTGTTCCGCTTCCAGCAGATAACCGGGACGGCAGAGCAACAGGATGCCATCTGACCATTCAATGTGAAGGTGGGGATGCGCCAAAAACCAGTCGGTCAGTTCCGGCGTCAGCCGTGGCCATAAGGTTTCCGGTTGTGCACTGAATATCTGCCAGCGACGGATCAGCATGGGCTTCTGTTCCGCGCGTAGCGGCTGCATCGGATGCTGCAGACTTTCAGTAAAATTATCCTGTTGCAGCCAGCGCTGTTTGCTGAGGCAGAATTTCGCTGTGTCCGCCAGCGGGCAGGGCATTAACAGCAGAGTCTGGGTTGAGGTGCCACCGGGGGTGACAAGGCTGTAATCGAACAGATTGATTGCCGTGCCGTCGGTGGTTCTGCCTTCCAGCAGATGACGGAAATGACGGAACTGGCCGACATCCAGAATCAGGAAGTGTGCCTTGCGGATATAATTACTGACCGCGGCATAGGGCCGGTAATCCAGGTTCAGTTCACCGGCCAGCGCCATCAGTGCGGTGCCCCTGCGACCTCTGTCGACTAGCATCAGCAGAAGCAGCAGTCCGATAATCAGCGTTACGACCAGCAGGCTCAGCAGTGGAATCATTGCAGCTGTCATAGGCTTCCCGCCAGGATATTTTGCAGCAGAGTGTAACACTCCTTACTATCTGCTTCCTCAGGCTGCGCGCCTCTGACGAAAGGAGATAATTTTGGCAAGCGAAAAACCCGTCCTGTTCCGTACCGTCAGTACCCGCTCAGGACATAAGCTGGGCATTATGACCCTGAATGTTCCGGCGGCGATGAATGCCGTGGATCTGACCATGGTTAACCTGATTGATAAACAGCTGCAGCGCTGGGATGAAAACCCGCAGCTGGTGGCGGTGCTGATGCGTGGCGCCGGCGATAAGGCCTTCAGTGCCGGCGGTGACATCCGCAAGTTATACGACAGCATGCTGGCAGAGGGTCAGCAGCGCTACCGTTATGCCGACGATTTTTTCCGCGGTGAATACGGCAAAAATTACCGCGTCCACCTGTTTAATAAACCGTTGATTGGCTGGGGTAACGGGTTTGTGATGGGCGGTGGTCTGGGGCTGTTTATCGGCGCTAATCACCGGGTCGGTACCGAGACCCTGAAACTGGCGTGGCCGGAAATCCGCATTGGTCTGTTTCCCGATGTGGCTGCCACCTGGTATCTGTCACATCTGCCGTATCCGGCCGGTCACTGGATGGCACTGAGTGGGATTCACATGAATGCCGTGGATTGCCGTGACTTGAGGCTGACTCAGTATGTGCTGGCTCATCAGCAGCAGGATGAGCTTATCCGCCGCCTGAAGCACACCTCCTGGAGCAGCAATAATGCGGAAAACCACCATCAGGTGCGTGATCTGCTGCATGCGCTGGAAGACGACTGCCCGGCAGAGATTCCGGACAGTGAGCTGAGCGCGGCGGCGGTGGATCTCCAGGCTTTATTTGCCGACGATGACCTGCTGCAGATCGCTGCCCGCTTCGCTGCTTATCAGGGCGATAATGCCTGGATCCGGCAGGGTATCCGTCATTTCAGTGCCGGCTGCCCGGCGACGGCTCATGTGATTATGGCGCAGCTGCAGCGTGGGCGGCAGATGAGCCTGAAAGAAGCGGTGCAGTGGGAACTGGCGCTGGCCTGGCAGGCCGTCAGACACCCGGATTTTGCTGAAGGTATCCGGGCGATGGTGGTTGATAAGGATTTTGCCCCGCGCTGGCAGCACGCCCATGTGCAGGATGTGCCGCCGGACTGGACCGCTGCTCTCACCCGCGCACCCTGGAAGCGGGAAGAGCATCCGCTGGCCGGGCTTTAAGCCGGCGGCAGTGGTCAGGGCCGCAGCGCGCTCTCGGTGGCACTGACTTCTTCACTCAGCTCTTCCCACTGGGTGACTTCATCATCGGCATCCAGGCCGAGACGGCGGAAAGAGCCCAGCTCTGAACGTCTGACCTTACCCAGCGGGTGATCGCTGCCGGCATAACTCTGCAGGGTGGCGACCTGCACCAGATCGACATAATCCGCCTGATCCGCGCTGTGGTTCAGGTTCAGATATTCTTTCGGTACCGTCACCAGTTGCGGCATAAATTCCCAGCTGCGCAGGATGTAACTGCCCAGGGATGGGTGCAGCTTTTCGATCACCAGATCCAGTGACAGGCTGTCCTGCAGCAGGTCTTCGTGATTTTCGGCATAGGCCAGAATCGGCAGCATGCCGATCTGGTGCACCAGTCCGGCCAGCAGTGCCTGATCCGGTTGCAGCTTGGTGAAGTGACGCGCCAGTACCTGTGCCGATGCGGCGATTTCCATGGCCCGTGACCAGCAGGCGCGCATGCGTTTATCAATAATGTCGTGGGTGGCCTGAAACATCTGCTCCATGGCCAGACCGATACAGAGGTTGCTGGTGAAATCGATGCCGAGGCGGGAGATGGCGGTGCCCAGATCCATCACCGGGCTGCTGGTACGGATCAGTGGGCTGTTGGTGACCTTGATGATGCGTGCCGTCAGTGCCGGATCCTGAGAGATCATCTGGGTCAGCTGTGGAATGGTGGTGTTGGTGTCTTCTGCGACCTCCCGTACCCGCAGGGCTATCTCGGGCAGGGTGGGCAGAACCAGCTCATCATTTTTGATCTGAGCGACGATATCGTTTTTTACCTGAACCGCCAGGTTAGTCATTGCCGGGCCTCTCATCTTACCCGGCTGTGGCCGGCCGGGTTATTCTGCAGTGGGTGGGGTTTCTTCCCCGTCATTGCCCTCAGTATAGAAAAGTGCACAGAGTTTGACGGTTTTTTCCCCGATTTGTGCGCTCTGTGGCATCTCACCGGAAATGACCGCAAGACCCTGGCTGTTTTCCCAGGCAGCGATTTCGCCGATGCTTTTACCGGCGGCGTTGGTGACGTCGGTCAGCAGTGCTGGCTGCAGCGCGCTGTCGGCTGATACCAGTGCCAGCCGTTTCTTGGCTTTACCGAGATACTGCAGGCGGGCAACGATTTCCTGGCCGGTGTAACAGCCTTTGCTGAAGCTGATACCGCCCTGTAACTGCCAGTCGATGTATTGTGGCACCCAGGCTTCACGGCTGGCTTCCTGCACCCAGACCAGCCCCTGGCGGATGTCCTGCTGATGCCAGAGTGTTTCGTCGCCACTGGCGGTGTTCGCGCCCCAGATTTCTTCACGGCCGTCCGGCCAGCTGAGAATCAGGCTGCCGTTGTCGCTGCGCAGTGGTTGCGGCGCTGCCAGCCGGGCGGGCGACGGGCAGGCTGGCAGGCGTCCGCTGACCGCGGTCCCGGTGTCGGTGCTCATGGCGGTTTTATAGAACACGGCATAGCGTGACAGGTGCTGCTGCAGGGCCTCCGCCTGACCAGCAGGCAGGCGCAGGATGTAATGTTCAGCGGCCGTGCGGGCGAGCACGAAGTTGGCGATCATGCGTCCTTTGGCGTTGCAGCAGGCCCCCAGAGTCCATTGTCCGTCCGTAAGAGCAGCAACGTCACAGGTCAGCTGCCCCTGCAGAAAGCGCTCACTGTCCGGGCCTTCGACCCGCAGCAGGGTAAAACGGTTAAGGGGGACGGTATGGGCAAAAGCCGTGTCAGACATAATAACTCCGCGTCAGTATCAGGGTGGCTGAGCCGCAGTCTACTGGAAAATATGTTCAGCTGGCAGTTCTGCACCGGGCACCGGTCTGTTGCACAGTTCTGTTATACTCCCCGCCCTTATCAACCGGATTGGACACAGGAGACGATTTGTGGCCGATGATATTGAAGCGAAACGCGTCCGCTGGCACAGCCGCCGTGGCATGCTGGAGCTGGATGTACTGCTGGTGCCGTTTGCCGAAGAAGCCTATACCAGCCTGAGTGCTGAGGATAAGGTACGTTACCGTCAGTTGCTGGATTGTGAAGACCCGGATCTGTTTACCTGGTTTATGGAGCACATCATTCCCGACGATCCGGACATCGCCCGGATTGTAAAACTGGTGCAGGAGCATGCACGCAGCCGCTGAGTGGCAGCTGCGGCCGTCACGCCGGCAGCAGCAGCTGACGCTGTGGCTGCTGGTGGCGTTGGCTGTTTTCCTGTGGCTGTTGTGGCCCTGGTATCTGTTGCCCGGTGCCGCGGGGCTGTTATGGCTGCTGCTGCGGTTCCGTCCGCGGGTGACCCGTCTGGGCATTGACCGGCAGGGCTGGTGGCTGGAGCAGGGCGGTGAAAAACACTATGTGCGCTGGCGCAGCGGCAGTGTCCGCCGCCGTCATGTGGTGATTCTGAACTGGTCCGTCTGGCCCTGGCATTCGCTGGTGCTGCGGGCTGACAGTTTTGCCGGCGGTGATGATTTCCGCCGGCTGAAAGCCAGATTGTATGAAAGCTGGCATCCGGGCTGATCAGCCAGCCTGTTGCATGGCCTCTTTTTCTTCCTCGCGCAGTGTCAGTACTTCATAACCGTCGTCGGTGACGGCAATGGTGTGCTCCCACTGGGCTGACAGCTTTTTGTCCCGCGTAATCACGGTCCAGCCGTCTTTCATATGTTTCAGTTTGGCGCCGCCCTGATTGATCATCGGCTCAATGGTAAACACCATGCCTGGCTTCAGGGTCAGGCCGGTGCCCGGACGGCCGTAATGCAGTACCTGCGGTTCTTCGTGCATTTCGCGGCCGATGCCATGGCCACAGTATTCGCGCACCACACTGTAACCGGCGCCTTCGGCCACTTTCTGGATGGCATGACCGATATCGCCAAGGGTAACGCCGGGGCGGACAGTACGGATGCCGGCCCACATGGCTTCATAGGTGGTGTTCACCAGCCGTTTGGCTACCGGGGTCGTTTTGCCGACGCAGTACATTTTGCTTGAATCGGCAATGAAGCCGTTTTTTTCCAGTGTGATATCGCAGTTGATGATATCGCCGTTACGCAGGATCTGGCTGGCTTTGGGCATACCGTGGCAGACCACGTGGTTGACCGAGGTATTGAGCACATAAGGAAAATCGTACTGACCCTTACTGGCCGGGCGGGACTGCAGATCGTTGACGATAAAGTCTTCGACCTTATTGTTGATATCCATGGTGCTGATGCCGGCGGTGACATAGTCATCGAGCATGGCAAAAACACTGGCCAGCAGGCGTCCGGATTCGCGCATCAGATCGATTTCTGCGGCGGTTTTGATATTCACGCTCATGTCACACAGCCTCCGCCTGAACGTCAGCACGCAGGCGTGCCAGCGGCAGATCAGGACTTTCCAGTAGTTTCCGGGTCAGCTGGGTATAGGTCAGCTCCGGGTAAAATTCGGCCAGCATGCCGATTTTGATCCAGAATTCTGCCTGCGCATTGATTGAGCGTGCCATCACGGCACTGGTGTCACGAATCTCTTCGTGCAGTTCATCGGAAATCTTGACGATGCCCATGGATGGTACCTCCGCATAAGCCATTTATGCGGAGTATATATGAAATGTATACGTTTTGTCTGCAGGGCGGCTCAGAGCTCGCCTAGTTCCTTCAGATATTTGGGGGTCAGCACGGTATCAAAGGCCCGGGGCAGTGGCTCCGGGTAGTCACGGCTGAAATGCAGGCCGCGGCTTTCCTTGCGCAGCAGGGCGGAGCGGATAATAACATCCGCCACGTCGACCAGATTACGCAGTTCCAGCAGGTCATGGCTGACCCGGTAATTGCTGTAAAACTCCTGAATTTCCTGACGCAGCAGCTGCACCCGGTGACGGGCTCGCAGCAGGCGTTTGCTGGTCCGCACAATGCCGACGTAGTCCCACATAAAACGCCGCAGTTCATCCCAGTTGTGGGAGATCACCACGTCTTCATCGGAATCAATCACCTGACTGGCGTCCCAGGCTGGCGCCTGCGGGAACGGTGCGTCGAAATCGGTATTGCCGGTAATGTGCTGGGCGGCAGAGCGGGCAAACACCAGGCACTCCAGCAGGGAGTTGCTGGCCAGCCGGTTGGCGCCGTGCAGGCCGGTGCAGGCAGTTTCACCAATGGCGTACAGATTTTCGATGTCAGTGCGGCCGGAGGTGTCGGTCACCACGCCACCACAGGTGTAGTGGGCGGCCGGCACCACAGGAATCGGTTCGCGGGTAATGTCGATCCCCAGTTCCAGACAGCGCTCATAAATGGTGGGGAAATGTTCCCGGATAAAGGCTGCCGGCTTGTGACTGATATCCAGGAACAGGCAATCGGCGCCGAGGCGTTTCATTTCGTGGTCAATGGCCCGGGCGACGATATCGCGTGGCGCCAGTTCGCCGCGCGGATCAAAGTTGTCCATAAAGCGGCTGCCGTCCGGCAGCAGTAATTTCCCGCCTTCCCCGCGAACCGCCTCTGAAATCAGGAAAGAGCCCGCCTGCGGGTGATAGAGGCAGGTCGGGTGGAACTGGTTGAATTCCATGTTCGCCACCCGGCAGCCGGCACGCCAGGCCATGGCAATGCCGTCGCCGGACGCGCCATCGGGGTTGCTGGTGTAGAGATAAACCTTGCTGGCGCCGCCAGTGGCCAGTACCACCGCGTGGGCGGTAATCACATCGACATCGCCGGTGGTGTTGTTGAGGAAATAGGCGCCGACGCAGCCATGGCCTTCGACGCCCAGTTTTTCGTGGGTAATCAGATCAATGGCAATGTGGTTCTGCATCAGCTGCAGATTCTCTTTTTCCTGCGCCCGGGCCAGCAGGGTGGCCGATATTGCATGGCCGGTAGCGTCGGCGGCGTGGATGATGCGCCGGGCGCTGTGTCCGCCTTCGCGGGTGAGATGAAAGTGATCCGGCTTGTCCTGCGTGAAGGGCACACCGATATCAATCAGCCACTGAATTGCGTCGGTGGAATTTTCCACAGTAAAACGGACGCTGGGTTCGTGACACAGACCGGCACCGGCAATCAGCGTATCCTGCACATGAGCATCGACGCTGTCGTCAGCATCCAGCACCGCCGCGACGCCGCCCTGAGCCCAGCGTGTCGACCCGGCATCCAGCGATTCTTTACTGATAACGGCAACCTGCAGATGATCGGGCAGGGACAGCGCCAGGGTCAGCCCTGCGGCACCACTGCCGATGATTAGTACGTCAAAACAGAAAGATTGGCTCATGCTCGGGAACAGTTCAGAATATTAAAAGAAGAAGTGTACGGCCCGCAGATGCAGAAAGACGCCGTACCGGCCAGTTTTCGCCACATGATACACTGTTGCGGAACTAATCCGGAAATATCCCCTCTATGGTTCTGAATCAGGTCGAGTCAACGACAGGAGACAGGACGAATGAGTACAGCAACGGCGCTGGCAGCGCAGCAGACGACATCGGAACAGGGCATGACAGATCAACAACATACTGACCGCCAATTGGTCGCCCGTGTGCAGAAAGGGGATCAGCGTGCGTTTGATCTGCTGGTGATCAAATACCAGCACCGGATTCTCGCCCTTGTCAGCCGTTATATCTCAGATTTTGCTGAGGCCCAGGACGTTACTCAGGAAGCCTTTATCAAAGCCTACCGGGCACTGCCGTCGTTCCGCGGTGAAAGCCAGTTTTACACCTGGATGTACCGTATTGCGGTGAATACCGCGAAAAACTATCTGGTCAGCCGCGGCCGCAAAACGCCGACCCGCGACATTGATCTGGATGATGCTGAATTTTTTGCCGACGAGGCGAAAATGAAAGACATCGAAACGCCGGATGGCCTGCTGCAGCGCGATCAGCTGAAGAAGGTGGTGTTCGACGCCATTGATGCCCTGCCGGAAGAATTACGCATGGCGGTCACCCTGCGTGAACTGGACGGCCTGAGTTATGAAGAAATTGCAGAGGTGATGGACTGCCCCATCGGCACGGTACGTTCGCGTATTTTCCGTGCCCGTGAAGCCATCGACAAAAAAATGCAGCCATTGCTGACCGATGCCAGCAGTGCCATCGCCTGAGGAGTAATCATGAACGATCGTATCCAAGAATCCCTTTCTGCCCTGGTTGACGGTGAGACTGACGAACTTGAAGTCCGTCGCCTGCTGAATCAGCTGGAGAGCGACGATGAGATGCGTGCCTGCTGGCAGCGCTATCAGATGATTGGTGCCCTGATGCGTGATGAGCCGGCGGTGAATGTGGATCTTTCCCGCGGTATTGCGCAGGCCATTGCCGGCGAACCGATGGATGATGTGCTGCGTCCGGCGGTGGTTGCTGCCGCACCCGCCGCGGGTCACCGCATGCGCTGGCTGGCTTCAGGGGCGGTGGCTGCCACCGTGACGCTGGCGGTACTGGTGGGTGTGCGGGTGATGGACACCGGCAACGAAGCACTGCCGCTGGCCGCCAATGAGTCTCCGCTGATGACCTCGCCGGCCCTGCAGGCGGCGCCGCAGCTGGTGGCTGACAGTGAACAGCCGGCGGTTGATCCGCAGCAGCTGGAAGAGGCGCAGCGTAAGCTGCAGGAATATGTCATGCAGCATACCGAGCAGGCAGCCATGCAGAATGGTGGCAGTATTATGCCGTATGCCCGCGTTGTGAACTTCGATACCGTCGAGGAGAAGCAATAAGCATGAGGCGCTGGCTTCTGCTGCCACTGGTCTGGTGCAGTCTTCATCAGACTGCCGCAGCGGATGGCAGCCCGCAGGACTGGCTGGGACGGATGTCGCAGGCATTCAGACAGGAAAATTATCAGGGCGTGCTGATCTATGGCGACAGCCGTCAGTGGGAGACCATGGCGGTGGTGCATGCTTTCCGGGATGGGGTGGAGTACGAAAAGCTGCACCACCTGACCGGTATCCCGCGTGAGATCATCCGCCATGGTGACCACACCACCTTTATTCACCCCGGCGAGCACGGGGTACCGCTGAACACTTCTTTGCCGGCACCGTTGCAGGGCTATAAACCCAGTACCGACGCCGCCGGATACTATGATTTCCGCCTGGGCGGGGTAAGCCGCGTTGCCGGCCGTTACGCCCGTGAACTGGATGTCTCGCCCCGCGACGAACACCGCTACGGCTACCGCCTGTGGCTGGATCAGCAAAGCGGCCTGCTGCTGCGCTCTGACATGCTGGATCAGAGCCAGCAGGTTCTCGAACGGTTTCAGTTTGCCGACGTTGATATCGGCAAAAATATCCCCATCTCTGCGTTTGAGCCGGAAGCTGACGGCCATGCGCGCGCGCAGCCCCCGGCCACCATGCGCCCGGATGCCGGTGCGGATGTGGTGCCGGGCTGGGTGCCTGCCTGGGTACCGGGTGGTTTCGAAATGACCGCCGCCAACACGCTGGCGGAAGCCGGTGCCATGGCGGAACAGGAAAAGCCACTGCGTCTGATGTACAGCGACGGACTGGCTGCGTTTACGGTGTTTGTTGATGCCGTACCGGCGGAACCTTTACCGGAGATGGTCAGTCAGTGGGGGGCGACGGCAGCGGTTGTCCGTTACCGTCAGCATGAAGATCACAATTACCGTGTAACGGCGGTCGGCGAGCTGCCGGCGGTTACCATGACCCGGATAGCGGCTTCCGTTATTTACCGGGAGAAAGAGGAATAAGCGCCTATGTCGCAGGAAATCGTCCGTGTTGCGGAGGTCGCTGAAGGCGGCGTCTGGGTAGAGGCCGTGCAGCAGAGTGCCTGCTCCGGCTGCAATGCCCGCTCCGGCTGTGGTCAGCACAGTCTCAGCAAACTCGGACGGCCGATGCGGCTGTGGGTGGACGGTGGCGCAGGTCTGCAGGCCGGGCAGGAGGTGGTTCTCAGTATGCCCTCCGGCGGCCTGGCGATGAGTGCCCTGATGCTGTATGGCCTGCCGTTACTGGGGCTGATCGGCGGTGCTCTGGCCGGTCAGTTATACAGTGACAGCGCAGCCGCCGTTGCCGCACTGGCTGGGCTGGCGGCCGGTTTTGCCGGGGCGAGGACGCTGGCCCGGCGTTTTCAGCAGCGCTGGCAGCCTGTGATCCTGCCCGGGTGCGGGAAGATTTCAACGATTTCAGCCGAATGACGTCAATAAGGTATTAAGCATGACTCAGATAGCCCGTCACTTTGCGTTTGTGTTGCTGGTGGTGCTCAGTACGGTAGCCCGTGCTGAACTGCCGGATTTCCGTGAGTTGGTGAAAGAAACTTCACCGGCGGTGGTGAATATCAGTACGGTGCAGCATGTTAAGGCGGCCAATTATCAGCAGTACGGCCTGCCGCAGGACGTGCCGGAGATTTTCCGTCACTTTTTCGGTGTGCCGAATCAGGGCGGCGGACAGGATCAGGAACGTGATTCCCTTGGTTCCGGTTTTATTATTTCTGATGACGGTTACATCCTGACCAATAACCATGTAATCAAGAACGCCGATGAAATTGTCGTGCGCCTGAATGACCGCCGCGAGTATGACGCCCGTGTGGTGGGGGCCGACGAAACCACGGATATCGCCCTGCTGAAAGTGGATGCCGATGATCTGCCGACGGTGGAGCTGGGGGATTCCGACAAGCTGGAGCCGGGTCAGTGGGTGGTCGCCATCGGTTCGCCCTTCGGCTTCGATTACTCCGTAACCCAGGGTATTATCAGCGCCAAAGGCCGCAGCCTGCCGGACGCCAATTACGTGCCTTTCATTCAGACCGATGTGCCGATCAACCCGGGTAACTCCGGCGGTCCGCTGTTCAATCTGGATGGTGAAGTGGTGGGTATAAACTCGCAGATTTACACCCGTTCCGGCGGTTACATGGGGCTGTCTTTCTCCATCCCGATCAACGTCGCCATGGATGTGGTCAAACAGCTGAAAGACACCGGTAAAGTGGTGCGTGGCTGGCTCGGTGTGGTGATTCAGGAAGTGAATAAAGATCTGGCGGAGTCCTTTGGCCTGAGTAAAGCGGCGGGTGCGCTGGTGGCACAGGTGGTTCCGGGCAGTCCGGCAGAAGAAGCAGGCCTGCAGAATGGCGATATCATCACGCATTTCAACGGCAAACCGATTGATCTGTCTTCCGATCTGCCGCATCAGGTCGGCCGCATCAAACCGGGTGATACTGCGAAACTGGATATCGTACGTAACGGCAAGCGCAAGTCGCTGAAAGTCACCATTGGTACGCTGCCGGATGCCGACAGTGCCGAACTGGCGATGAACAATGCTGATCCGAAAGAGAAAGTCAGCAACCGCCTGGGGCTGGTGGTTGGTGCACTGAATGATGCCCAGCGCAAAAGCGTCGGCGAAGGCGTGATCGTGCGGGAAGTGAAAGGTGGTGGGCCGGCGGCTTTTGCCGGGCTGGTGAACGGCGACATCATCACCATGATCGGTGGTGAGCCGGTACGCAGCATGGAAGATTTCGACAAAGTCGTGAAGGCACTGCCGGCTAACCGCAGTTTCCCGATGCGCATCGTGCGCCGTGGGGCGGCGATGTTTATCCCGTTGCGCATTAACGAGTAACCCTGCTCAGCTTACAAAAGCCCGGCCCTGGCCGGGCTTTTGTGTTTACGCGCCACATAGCCTTTGGCCGGGCTTTCAAGTAAAATCCGCGCTATTTCAATGACTAATCAGGTTGTATTCTGTGAGCCAACTGGACCACATCCGTAACTTTTCCATCATTGCCCATATCGACCACGGCAAATCCACCCTGTCTGACCGCTTTATTCAGGTCTGCGGAGGTCTGAGTGACCGCGAAATGCAGGAGCAGGTTCTGGATTCGATGGATATCGAACGGGAACGTGGTATTACCATCAAGGCCCAGAGTGTGACGCTGGATTACACCGCCCGTAATGGCGAAACCTATCAGCTTAACTTTATTGATACTCCGGGGCATGTGGACTTCAGCTACGAAGTATCACGTTCCCTGGCCGCCTGTGAAGGTGCGTTGCTGGTGGTTGATGCCGCTCAGGGTGTGGAAGCGCAGTCGGTTGCTAACTGCTATACCGCGATCGAGCAGGGGCTGGAAGTCCGCCCGGTACTGAACAAGATGGACCTGCCACAGGCGGATCCGGACAAGGTGGCGCAGGAAATCGAAGACATCATCGGTATCGATGCCACGGAAGCCGTACGCTGCTCGGCCAAAAGTGGTCTGAACGTGGAAGATGTACTGGAAGATCTGGTGGCTAACATTCCGCCGCCGGAAGGTGATCCGGATGCGCCGCTGCAGGCGCTGATTATCGATTCCTGGTTCGATTCCTACCTCGGCGTGGTGTCTCTGATCCGGGTGAAAAACGGCTCCATCAAAAAAGGCGATAAAATCC
This sequence comes from Pseudomonadota bacterium, assembly GCA_030145845.1. Classification (GTDB taxonomy): domain Bacteria; phylum Pseudomonadota; class Gammaproteobacteria; order Pseudomonadales; family Oceanobacteraceae; genus Venatoribacter. Next base: position 21,481 of record JAIXHJ010000005.1, on the reverse strand, counting down.
GCTTGAAGTCCACCGGCAAAGACCATGGTGTGGACGGGGTCGGCATTTTTACGCCGAAGCGCAAAGATACAGGCTATCTGGGTACCGGCGAAGTGGGCTACCTGGTGGCGGGTATCAAAGATATTCACGGCGCGCCGGTGGGCGATACCATTGTCAGCTCCAAGTTCGCTGACGACACAAAATCGCTGCCGGGTTTCCAGAAGGTCAAACCTCAGGTTTATGCCGGTCTGTTTCCGGTCTCGTCGGATGATTTTGAATCCTTCCGCGATGCGCTGGAAAAGCTGTCGCTGAATGATGCATCCCTGTTTTATGAACCGGAAAATTCTGATGCACTGGGCTTTGGTTTCCGCTGCGGATTTCTGGGCATGCTGCATATGGAGATCATTCAGGAGCGTCTGGAGCGTGAATACGATCTCGATCTGATTACCACGGCACCGACGGTAATTTATGAAGTGGTGACGCGCAAAGGCGAGGTGATGAGTGTTGATAACCCATCCAAATTGCCGGACGCGGGTTCGATTGAGGAAATGCGTGAGCCAATCGCCGAATGTAATATTCTGGTGCCACAGGATTATCTCGGTAATGTGATTTCCCTGTGCATCGAAAAGCGCGGTGTACAGATGGATATGCAGTACACGGGTTCTCAGGTTTCGCTGCGTTACGAAATTCCGATGGCTGAAGTGGTGATGGACTTCTTCGATCGTCTGAAATCGGCCAGTCGTGGTTTTGCGTCACTGGATTACAGCTTTACCCGTTTCCAGGCGGCACCACTGGTGCGGCTCGATATTCTGGTCAATGGTGAGCGGGTGGATGCGCTGGCGGTGATTATGCACCGTGACAATGTCCGCCGTCGTGGTGCTGCCCTGACCGAAAAAATGAAAGAGCTGATTCCGCGGCAGATGTTTGATGTGGCGATTCAGGCAGCGATGGGCAACCAGGTGGTGGCCCGTACTACGGTCAAAGCCCTGCGCAAGAACGTAACGGCCAAGTGTTATGGCGGTGACGTCAGCCGGAAGAAAAAACTGCTGCAGAAGCAGAAAGAAGGTAAAAAGCGGATGAAGCAGATCGGCAGTGTGGAAATTCCACAGTCTGCTTTCCTCGCGGTACTTAAGGTGGATGATTAATATGCGTCGTCAGAGTGGAATGTCGTTTACGTCAATGGCTGTCCTGTTGGTGGTCGTGGTGATCGTGGTGAAAACGGCGATGACTCTGGTGCCCATGTTCTGGGATAACCGCATACTGACCACGATCCTGAACAGCATGGCGGAATCGCGCGATATCAATGCCGATATGACCAAAAAGCAGTTTGAAGCTGTTCTCAACCGCCATCTGAATATGAACGACCTGAGCTTGCCGCTGGAGGGTCTGGAAATCAGCAAACACAATGGCACCCTGACACTCGACTGGTCGTATGAAGCCCGCCGCAACTGGATTGGCCCGGTCGATATGGCCGTCCGCTTTAATCAGCATAAAGAATTTACGAAGTGAATAATCCCCTGGTGAAACTGTCCCAGCGCATCGGCTATGCGTTCCGTGATGAATCCCTGATCACACTGGCCCTGACCCACCGCAGTAAAGGTGGGGTTAACAATGAACGTCTTGAGTTTCTCGGCGATTCCATTCTCAATTTTATTATTGCCGAAGATCTGTTCCGCCGTTTTGGCAGTGCCAAAGAAGGCAAGCTCAGCCGGCTGCGGGCGCGTATGGTAAAAGGCGTCACCCTGGCCGCGATTGCGCGTGAATTTGAACTGGGGGATTTTCTGCTGCTGGGCTCCGGGGAGCTGAAAAGTGGCGGCCACCGGCGCGAATCCATTCTTGCGGATACCGTTGAAGCCATTATCGGCGCCATGTATCTGGATGCCGGCATGGATGTTGTCCGTGAGCGGGTACTGAGCTGGTACGCGTCACGGCTGGACAGTCTGACGCTGGAAGACCCGATCAAGGATCCGAAGACGCGGCTGCAGGAATATCAGCAGGGCAATCATTCCAGCCTGCCCAAATACAAAGTGCTGAGTGTGGAAGGCCCGACCAATGAGCAGGTCTTTACCGTTGAATGCCGTATTCCCGAATATCCGGAGGCCATTGTCGCCCGTGGCAGCAGCCGCCGTGCGGCGGAGCAGACGGCGGCCAGTGAACTGCTGACTCTGCTCGGCGCAGAGGATGGCAACGGAGGTAAAGTATGACCACCCGTACCGGATATGTCGCGATTGTCGGCCGCCCGAACGTGGGTAAATCGACCCTGCTGAACCGCATTCTGGGGCAGAAACTTTCCATTACTTCGCGTAAACCACAGACTACCCGCCATCAGATTCTCGGCATCAAAACCGAAAATGATGTGCAGATTGTTTACGTCGATACACCGGGCATTCACAAGGCGCACGAAAAAGCCATTAACCGCTATATGAATAAAGCGGCGACCACGGCGGTAAAAGACGTGGATCTGATTATTCTGATGGTGGATCGTCTGCGCTGGACAGATGAAGATGAAATGGCTCTGGACGCCATTAAGCAGCAGAAAGCCCCGGTGGTACTGGTGGTGAATAAAGTCGACTTTATCCGTGAAAAAGATGAGTTGCTGCCTTACCTCGAACAACTGAGCAAAAAATTCACTTTTGATCAGATCGTGCCGGTCAGTGCCAAGACCGGGCATAACGTTGAGCGTCTGGAAAGTCTGATCGAAAGTTATATGCCGGAAAGCATACATTTCTTTCCGGAAGATCAGATCACCGACCGCAGTTCACGCTTTCTGGCGGCGGAACTGGTGCGCGAAAAAATCATGCGTCAGCTGGGCGATGAACTGCCGTATGCGATGACGGTGGAAATCGAAGAATTCGTCCACACCGGTACGCTGATCGAAATCAGCGCGCTGATTCTGGTTGAGCGACCGTCGCAGAAACGGATTGTGATCGGTGACGGTGGTTACCGCATCAAACAGATCGGTCAGGAAGCGCGTAAGGATATGGAATCCCTGTTTGACTGCAAGGTCATGCTCAATCTGTGGGTCAAGGTCAAAGCCGGCTGGTCAGACGATGAGCGGGCGCTGCGCAGTCTCGGTTACGACGACCGGACGGAATAAGCCGTGGCAGCGCTGTTTGTGCTGCAACGTCAGCCGCTGCGTGAAAACGAGTGGCTGCTGGATATCTTTTCAGCCAGCGACGGGCGCCTGCATGTGGTGGCCGGACGGCGTCAGCCGGCGCCGGATCTGCTGCAGGAATATCAGGGTGACTGGCGGCCGGATGAAGACTGGCCCAGAATCCGCGGCCTGTCCGTTATGGCTGGGGCGCCGCTGAACGGTTCTTTTCTGTACTGTGGCCTGTACCTGACCGAATTGCTGGCGCGCCTGCTGCCACGCTATGAATCCCTGCCTGACGTGTACGCCCTGTACCGCGAAACGCTGCTGGCACTGGCGCGTGGTGAAGAGGCTGAGCCCTGGCTGAGGCTGTTCGAAGTCCGTCTGCTGGCGGCACTGGGGTATGGTTTTTCCTGGCACAAAGATACGGCCGGCCAGGATATTCTGCCTCACGCCTGCTATCGTTTTATCCCGCGGCAGGGTTTTGTCCCGGCAGACAGGGGTTTCAGTGGCAGTCATCTGCAGGCCTTCGCCCGCAGCGAGCGCGATTATCCCCGCAGCTGGCAGGTGGCGAAGCAGGTGATGCGCCTCGCACTGGATGACCTGCTGGAACGTCCGCTGATCAGCCGCGAATTATTTATCCGTCAGCCGCCATCCGGTGGCTGAATTTATCAGGAGTCTGCCGTGAAAAACGCACAACGGGTATTACTGGGTGTCAATATTGATCATGTCGCGACGCTGCGTCAGGCACGGGGAACTACTTACCCTGATCCGGTGCAGGCGGCCTTTATTGCCGAAGAAGCCGGTGCCGATGGCATCACCATTCATCCGCGGGAAGACCGCCGTCATATTCAGACCCGTGATGTGTATGTGCTGGCAGAAACTCTGTCCACGCGCATGAATCTGGAAATGGCTGTGACAGAAGCCATGATTGAACTGGCGGAAGAAGTACAGCCGGAAGCGGCCTGTTTTGTGCCGGAAAAGCGTGAAGAACTGACCACCGAAGGCGGTCTGGATGTACTCGGCCAGGAAGCTCATATCCGTCTGGCGGTTGAGCGCCTGAAAGCGGTCGGCACCGAAGTGTCACTGTTTATTGATCCGGATTTCGATCAGATTGATGCCGCGGTACGCACCGGCGCGCCAGTGATTGAGCTGCATACCGGCCGTTATGCCGATGCGGAAACCGAAGAAGATCTGGAGGCTGAACTGGAGCGGATTCAGGATGCGGCGGCTTATGCCTACGATCAGGGGCTGATCGTGAATGCCGGTCATGGTCTGAATTACCATAATGTGGAAGCCATCGCGGCGATTCCGTGCATGAACGAACTGAATATCGGCCATGCGATTATTGCCCGCGCTGTCTTTGTCGGACTGAAAGAAGCGGTGCGCGAAATGCGTCAGCTGCTGGCGGTTGCGACTGACCGTACATGAGTGCTGAAGCTGGCAGCATCCCGGAATTACCGCTTGCCGGCGTGATCGGTATCGGTACCGATCTGCTCGACAGCCGCCGCATTGAAGAAGCGTACCGCCGTCATGGTGGGCGTCTGGTGCGGCGGATTCTGACCCCGGCGGAGCGGGATATTTTCAGCGCGCGAGGCGAGTCACTGAATTTCCTCGCCAAGCAGTACGCTGCCAAGGAGGCGTTGGCGAAAGCGCTGGGAACCGGGATTGCAAATGGTGTCAGTTTTCAGCATATGGAAATTCTGCGCGATACCGCCGGCGCACCGGTGGTTACTCTGTCTGCCAGAGCGGCGGAAATTATGATTGATATGGGCAGTCGTCAGGCGCTGCTCAGTCTGTCCGATGAAGGTCACCTGATTCAGGCGTTCGCAGTACTGGTGTGAAGGCTGTCCGCCAGAATACGGCGCCAGTCATTTTCATGTGCCCAGTGTTGCAGTGCCGCCGCATCTTCCGTCAGCCGGCGCATCAGTTCCGGCAGTTCTGCGCTGGATGAGGATTTCAGTGCGGTTTCAAATTTTTCCAGCGTATTGCGCAGACAGGGCACGCCACAATAACGGCTGGCGCCGTGGACGCGGTGCACTTTTTCCAGCAGCAGTTCCATATCTTCTTCTTCCCATGCCTGCAGAATCCGCTGCATATCATGATGCAGGGAATCCAGCAGCATAGTGAACATATCTTCGGCCAGATCCAGTTTGCGGTTGGCATGGCGCAGGGCCGTCAGCGGATCAAAAATGCAGTCACAGTCACCGCTGTAAGTGCTTTCCCTGTGTGTGGTACGGGGTTGCAGCGGCACCTGGCTGATAAAGCCGGTCCAGCGCTGAATGCAGTCGGCCAGCTGTTCCTGACTGATGGGTTTGGTCTGATAGTCGTTCATGCCGGCTTTCAGCAGGGCTTCTTTTTCATCGGCCATGGCGTGGGCCGTCAGTGCTACCACCGGCAGGGTTTCACAGCCCGGCAGGGCGCGGATGGCCTGGGTTGCCTCCAGGCCATTCATACCCGGCATCTGAATATCCATCAGCACCATATCGGTGGCATGCTGCTGCACGGCTTCAATGGCTTCACGGCCGGAATGAGCGGCGTACACCTTAACGCCCAGTTCCTGCAGCAGGGTGACCACCAGTTTCAGGTTGGCGTCGTTGTCATCCACTGCCAGTACCCCGGGCGGCGGCTGATCTGGTGGTGGCTGGCGCAGCTGGCGGCTGTCCTGTTCCAGTGTTTCATGGGTCAGCAGCTGGCGCAGCAGCTGGTAGAATTTACGGTGACTGAAAGGCTGGGTCAGGCTGAAGGCTGCTCCCTGCAGCCGCAACTGATCAAGGTGTTCATGGCTGACGCTGTCGACCAGCGCCAGTACCGGAATGTCCAGCGCCTGCAACTGGTTCATCAGGGCAATATGACCGGCGTCATTCAGCTGATGGCGGTTGACGGCAACAACCACAGCATCGGGTCTGGGGCTGTTGTCACTGAGGTAATCGAGCAGCTGATGGCGGTTTTCAAAATCCTGATGGCTGGTCTGCCACTGGGTCAGCAGGGCACCGATATTCATGCGGTTCAGCAGCGATGGCTCCAGCAGCAGCACACTGTACTCGGGCAGCGCCGGCGGAGAAGAATCGGCATCGGCCAGGTCGACCTGAATATGGAAGGTAAACGTGGAGCCGCGGCCTTCGTGACTGCTGACGCGGATTTCGCCGTTCATGGCTTCCACCAGTGCGCGGGAAATAATCAGTCCGAGACCGGTACCACCGAACTGACGGGTGGTGCTGGCGTCAGCCTGGGCAAAGGCGGTGAAAATCTTATTGATCTGGCTTTCGTTCATGCCAATGCCGCTGTCCTGAATCTCAAACATGATGCTGGCCTGCTGATCATCTTTGTTAATCAGGGAAACCCGCACGCTGACGCTGCCGCGTTCGGTGAATTTAATGGCATTGTTAATCAGGTTAGTGAGCACCTGCTTAAGGCGCAGCGGGTCGCTGCTGATGTTCAGCGGTACATCGGAATAAATCAGGTGTGCCAGGTCGAGCCCTTTGCCATAGGCTTCCGGTGCCAGCATGGTGAATACATCTTCCAGCACGTCACGCAGATTGAAATTAGTGTGCTCAATAATGAGTTTACCGGCGTCAATTTTCGACAGGTCGAGGATGTCGTTAATAATGTTGAGCAGATCGGCAGAGGATTTTTTAATGGTGCTGAGGTAATCGCTCTGCTGTTCATTGACCCGGGTCCGGGCCAGCAGATCACTGAAACCGATAATGCCGTTCAGCGGGGTACGGATTTCATGGCTGACATTGGCCAGAAATTCCGATTTCATCTGGCTGGCTTCCAGTGCCTGTTTACGGCCGATGGCCAGTTCTCGGTTGCGCACTTCCAGTTCGTCGAGGGTTTCCTGCAGATCCTGCGTGGTCTGCTCAATATTCTGCTGGTGTTCACGGTTCGCCCGTTGCAGCGCGCTGGCCATGGCGTTGATGCCGGTGGCGAGTTGCTGGAATTCGCCGCGGCCGCTGACATGGATGCGCGTATCCAGTTTGCCGTCTTCCAGCTCTTTGACCGCTTCAACAATGTGTGATACCGGTTCCGAGATCTGGCGGCTGGCGCGCAGGGCAATAAAGGTACACACCAGCAGTACGGAAATAATCACCGCCGACGATGACACAATATGCTGGTAGCGGGCGAGACGGGTATTGGCTTTCGACAGTTCCAGTTCGGCCCAGCCCAGCAGTTTGATGTCCTGTGTTTCTTCGGCGTAAAACTGCTCCGACAGCTGATCGGGAATGACCAGATTCTGGGCAAACACCGGTGCCCGTACCCGGACGGAATCCGCTGTGCGCAGCAGCTGCAGCTGGTTTTCCGACAATTCGGACGAACCGATGCGCTCGGTCAGCATTTTCGGCCCGGCATGAGCCAGTGGCTGTACGTCCTGATTGTAAATGCTGACTGAGCGCACATCGCGTTCTTCCAGCATATTGTTGGCGATGTTCTGCAGAATGCCGGTGTTACCGGTCATCACCCCGTATTCACAGGTCGGTGCCAGCTGTTTGGCCATGGCCAGTGCCCGCTGTTCCAGCAGATCATCCAGATTACGGGAGTGCTGGGACATAAAAAAGCCGCCGAGAATCAGCGAAATAATGACTCCGGGTAACAGGGCAAGAAACAGTATGCGGCTCTGGATGGTCCAGTTCTTCATGGGTACTGATCTACAGGATTTCAGTGGGCCAGAATACTGGTCCGCCGGGCGCGGTGCAATGCGCGGGACAGTGAGCAAAGTCACGCCTGCGCATATCGAAATTGCCATTTGATATTACCAGCTATAACCATCGGCAGGTAAACTGCGCCCATCAGGTTATAAGACCCGGATTACAGAGTGAGGCTACCGTGACTGATTCCCGCTACCCGACCATTGCCGACTGCGTAGGCAATACCCCGCTGGTCAGACTGCAGAGGCTGTTGCCAGCGGACAGCAGCAATACCGTGCTGCTTAAGCTGGAAGGCAATAACCCGGCGGGATCGGTGAAAGACCGGCCGGCGTTGTCGATGATTGAGCTGGCGGAAACACGAGGGGATATCTGTCCCGGCGATACCCTGATCGAAGCCACCAGTGGCAATACCGGCATTGCGCTGGCGATGGCGGCGGCAATCAAAGGCTACCGCATGATTCTGATTATGCCGGATAACTCCACCATGGAACGGCGCTGGGCAATGGAAGCTTATGGTGCGGAGCTGATTCTGGTGAGCCAGGAGCAGGGCATGGAAGGCGCCCGCGATCTGGCGTTGGCGATGGAAGCCCGGGGGGACGGTAAAGTACTGAATCAGTTCGGTAATATGGATAATCCGGAAGCGCATTATCACAGTACGGGCCCGGAAATCTGGCAGCAGACGGCCGGAGGGATCACGCATTTTGTCAGTTCGATGGGTACAACGGGAACCATTATGGGAACTTCACGTTACCTTAAGGAACAGAATAGCGCGGTCGAAATCGTCGGCCTGCAGCCGGCCGAAGGCGCGGCGATTCCGGGTATCCGCCGCTGGCCGCAGGCGTATCTGCCCACCATTTTTGAGCGTGACCGGGTCGACCGCATCATGGATATCAGCCAGGCCGAGGCCGAGTACTGCATGCGGGAACTGGCGCGGCGGGAAGGTATTTTCTGTGGCGTATCCTCCGGTGGTGCGGTTGCCGGTGCCCTGCGTCTGGCAAACGAGGTGGAGAATGCCACCATCGTTGCCATTATCTGCGACCGTGGTGACCGCTATCTGTCGTCCGGGGTTTTTGCCCCGCAGGCAGAGGAATAACCGCATCGGGGCGCCTTGAAAAACCCGGGGCTGCCCCCATACTGTGCGCCAGTTAAAACCAGAGGAATCACTGGTGAAGCCAGCGAATAAAGAACAGCGTCTGACGCTGATGGTCGACAACCTTACGTCCGACGGTGAGGGGGTTGCCCGCCGTAACCGGGATATTTACTTTGTGCCCGGTGCCCTGCCCGGTGAGCAGGTTGAGGTGGTTCTCAACGGCCGCCGGCGCAAAGTCTGGCAGACCCGCCTGCTGTCAGTCCTGACGCCTTCCCCGGAACGGACAGAACCCGGCTGTCCGCATTACCAGCGCTGTGGCGGTTGTGATCTGCAGCATCTCAGTTATGCGGCGCAGGTGCGCTTCAAGCAGGACCGCGTCGCCCGTGAGCTGGCACGTCAGAAAGCCGACGTTCCGCACTGGTCTGAGCCCATTACTGCTGATCGCTGGCATTACCGCCGTAAAGCCCGGCTTGGTGTCCGTTTCAGTAAAGAGCGCGGACAGAATTTCCTTGGCTTCCGTGAAGCCGCTTCCCAGCACCTGACCAATATTGATCAGTGCATGGTGCTGCCTGAGCACCCGGCACTGAACTGGGGCATGTGGCGTGAAGAGATCAATAAGCTGGCCGGCCGGGCAGTGATTGCCCAGATCGAAGTGCTGGCGGCGGATAACGCCCTGGCGCTGATCTTCCGTATCCTCAAACCTTTATCAGCGACTGATCAGAGTCAGTTAATCCGCATTGCCGAAGGCGTAGAGTCAGCGTTGCCGCTGCAGATCTGGCTCCGGGCCGGGCGTGATGAAGCGGCGCAGCGGTTGTGGCCTGAGCAGGCAGAGCCGCTGCATCACCGGGTTGATGACCTGCCGCTGATCATCCGGCCGGAAGATTTTGTGCAGGTAAATGGTGCAGTCAACCGGGCCATGGTGCAGCAGGCGATGGACTGGCTGGAAGCGGACGCCGGTGACGTGATCTGGGATCTGTTTGCCGGTCACGGCAACTTCAGTATGCCGCTGGCCAAACGCTGTGGGCAGGTGGTGGCGGTGGAAGGTGAACAGGGCATGGTGGACAGTCTGGCGGCCCAGGCGGAAAAACTGGCCCTTCCTTTGCAGGCAATTCACGCCGATCTGAGCAGTGACACCGGACTCGCCTCACTGCCACAACCGGACAAAGTATTACTCGACCCTCCCCGGGCGGGAGCTGCCGGAGTAATGAATGAACTGATTAAGCGCCGGGTGCCGCGGATTCTTTATGTATCCTGTGACGCCGCTACCCTGGCCCGTGACCTCAATACACTCACTGAGGCAGGGTATGGCATCCGGCAGGCGGGAATTATGGACATGTTCCCGCAGACTCACCATGTGGAAACCATGGTGTTACTGGAAAATAAGGTTAAAGCTCATGGTTAAAGTCAGAGAAGACCATCCCCTGCTGCATGATGGTTCACTCGACGTATCAAGCTGGCTGGAAAAAATTCAGCAGGAACACGATGTCAGGGATCCGGAAACCCTAGGGCGGGCACTGACACTGGCCAAACAGCTGTCTGACGAAGCAATCGCCAACCGTACTTACTGGTCCATCGACAGCGTGCAGATGGGCATCGACATGACTCAGATCCTGCTGGATCTGCGCCTGGATACCGCCTCACTGGTCGCGGCTATGCTGTACCGCGCAGTGCGGGAAGGGCGGTTGTCGCTGCAGAAAGTGGAACGTGAATTCGGTGAAGAAGTCGCCAAACTGGTGGAAGGTGTGCTGCGTATGGCGGCCATCAGCGCCATTCAGAATTCCTCCGGTGATGTGGTTCTTGGTCAGCGTCAGGCGCAGGTGGAAAATCTGCGTAAAATGCTGGTGGCCATGATCGATGATGTGCGTGTTGCCCTGATCAAACTGGCTGAGCGCACTTCCGCGATCCGGGCGGTGAAAGACGGGCCGGAAGACAAGCGCCGGAAGGTGGCGGAAGAAGTCTTTAACGTTTACGCACCGCTGGCGCACCGGCTGGGTATTGGTCACCTCAAGTGGGAACTGGAGGATCTGGCCTTCCGTTATCTGCAGCCGGACGCGTACAAAAAAATTGCCCGCCTGCTGGATGAAAAACGTCTGGCACGTCAGGATTACATCGAAGAGGTGGTTAACCGCCTGCGTGATGAACTGATGGGCAGCGGCATCAAGTGTGATGTGTATGGCCGGGCCAAACACATCTACAGTATCTGGCGTAAAATGAACCGCAAAAATCTGGATTTCTCGCAGATTTATGACATCCGTGCGGTGCGTATTCTGGTACCGGAATTAAAGGACTGTTATGCCGCACTCGGTATAGTGCACGGTCTGTGGCGTCATATTCCGAACGAATTTGATGACTACATCGCCAACCCGAAAGAAAACGGCTACCGCTCACTGCATACCGCGGTGATCGGACCGGAAGGGAAAGTGCTCGAAGTGCAGATCCGTACCCATGCCATGCACGAAGATGCAGAGCTGGGCGTCTGTGCTCACTGGCTGTATAAGGGCACGGATATTAATGCCAAGGATCAGGGCTACGAGCAGAAAATTGCCTGGCTGCGGCAGGTGCTGGAATGGCACGAAGAACTGGACGATCTGCCGGAACTGGCGGATGAATTACGCGCCGATATTAACCCCGACCGCATTTATGTCTTTACCCCGGAAGGTCATGTGGTGGATCTGCCACCGAAAGCCACGCCGGTGGATTTTGCTTACCGCGTGCATACTGAGGTCGGTAATAAATGCCGTGGTGCGAAGGTTAATGGCCGTATCGTGCCACTCACTTATCTGCTGAAAAATGGTGAGCAGGTTGAAATCCTGACCAATGCCAATGCTCACCCGAGCCGGGACTGGATGTATCCGGAGGCCGGTTATATTCATACCTCCCGTGCGCGGGCCAAAGTGGCGCACTGGTTCAAACTGCAGGCGCGCGATAAAAATATCGAAGAGGGACGGCAGCTGGTACTGCGTGAACTCGACCGGCTGGATCTGGTGAATGAATCCCTGACCGATATCGCCAAAGATATGAATATGAAAACCGTCGACGACATGTACGCGGCGGTGGGTGCCGGGGATTTACGTGTCGGTCAGATCGTGCACGCGGTACTGAAGCGGGCGGATACCGAAGCACCGCAGCGTGAACTGCCGCTGTCGCGCAAACCGGAACATGCTGAACGTGCGGCACAGCACCCGAACGATATTTATATTGAAGGTGTCGGCAACCTGCTGACCCAGATTGCTCAGTGCTGTCAGCCGGTACCGGGCGACGATATCAAAGGTTATGTCACCATCGGCCGGGGGGTGACTGTACACCGCAGCGATTGTGAAAACCTGCTGCATCTGGAAGCCACGGAACCGCAGCGGGTGCTGCAGGTCAGCTGGGGTAACCGCCCGAGCAGTACCTATCCGGTGGATATGATGATTCAGGCCTATGACCGTACCGGTCTGCTGCGTGATGTCAGTGCGGTGCTGGCCAATGAACGGGTCAATGTGATTGCGGTGAATACCCTGTCCAATCAGGGCGAACACACCGCCAGCATGAAAATTACCGTCGAAGTGGAAAGTCTGGAACGGCTGGCGCGGCTGATTAACAAAATCACCCAGCTGCCTAACGTGGTGTCTGTGCGCCGCATACGGAACGGAGCCACTGCCTGATGTATCAGCTGGATGATCTGTTGTATCTGATGCGTCGTCTGCGTGATCCGCAGACGGGCTGCCCGTGGGATCTGAAACAGGATTTTGCCAGTGTGCTGCCACATACACTGGAAGAGGCCTATGAAGTGGCCGATGCCATTGAACGGCAGGACTGGCCGCATCTGGAAGAAGAGCTGGGCGATCTGTTGTTTCAGGTAATTTTTTACGGCCAGATGGCGGATGAACAACAGCTGTTTAATGTTGGTTCAATTATTCACCGGCTGGTGGAAAAACTGATCCGCCGGCATCCGCATGTTTTTCCGGCCGCTACGCTGCGCAGTGAGCGCGACCCGGCGGTGTCACCACAGGAAGCTGAAATCAACGCTAACTGGGATGCAATCAAGCAGCAGGAAAAGGCGCTGAAGCCGGCGTCTGAACCCCGGAGTCTTCTCAGCGATGTTCCGGTGACTCTGCCGGCCATGACCCGGGCGGTCAAACTGCAGAAAAAAGCCGCATCCGTCGGTTTTGACTGGAACGATATTCAGGGCGTTGTGGATAAAATCCATGAGGAACTGGATGAAGTGAAAGCGGAGCTGGGCGGTACTGACCGGCAGCGGGTGGAAGACGAAATCGGTGATCTGCTGTTTGCCGTAACCAATCTGGCGCGCCATATGAAAGTGGACCCCGAAGTCGCCCTGCGGGGTACCAATCAGCGTTTCAGTTCTCGTTTTGCCAGCGTTGAGCAACAGATAACGGCCGCTGGTGGCTGGGAAGCCGCCACACCGGAGGCAATGGAACACGCCTGGCGCGAAGCCAAACGCCAGGAAAAAAACTGACCGCTTTGTTCAGTGCTTTTGCAGGCTGTGCAGATGCTTACGGGTCAGCTTCAGAAACTGAGGCGTCGGCCCGACATCTTCATACACCGGATAACCATCCTCATCCTGCGCCACTACCTTATCGCCGGCAATATAAGGAAAACTGCTGGTCAGGTCTGATAAGGCGGCGCTGACCAGATCACGCAGTAACTGCTCCCGGCTGCAGCCCGGAAACATTTCAGCCAGCGCTTCGACACGGGCGGCATCTTTCTCATTGAGTGGCAGCTCATAGCGCGTCTCTGACAGCGGCTCGCCAAACTCTTTTTCCCAGTGGTTTAACAGTTCGGATGCTTTCATGGTGACTCCTTTCCCGGGGATATTCTTCCAGTGTAGATGCGAATGACGGAGATTGGTTTCAAGGTCAACATTCTGTTACCGGAATGCTGACAAAAGATGCAATTGCCGGGTAGTGAGGTTATGGTGAAAGCAGTCTGAATCGTTTGGCAGGAGTGGTTATGAGCACAGGGCAGGCATTCGAACTGGATTCATTATTGCGCGATAAAGTAAGGCTGCTGGGAAACCTGCTCGGCAGTACCATCCGCAATCAGTACGGCGAAGAAATGCTGAAGCGGATTGAAGATATCCGTAAACAGGCGAAAAAAGCCCGTAGCGGGGATCATGCCGAACGCGACCGTCTGCTGGCGTTGCTGAAAACCATGCCGGACGATGCTCTGGTCCCTGTGGTCCGCGGTTTTAATCAATTCCTTAATCTGGCCAATATTGCTGAACAGCAGCACGGCGTCAGCTGGCGGCGCGGCAATGCCGCTGACGACGAAGTCGAACAGATGTTTACCCAGTTACTCGACCGGCTGCAGCAGAAAGGACTGGATGGCAGCGGCCTCAGTCAGCAGGTTGCCGACGTGAATATCGAGCTGGTGCTGACCGCCCACCCGACGGAAATTACCCGCCGTACCCTGATTCAGAAATACGATCTGATTGCACACCTGCTGCAGCAGCGCGATGACCTGCGGGCAGACCATCCGGGGTTACCGCAACTGGAGCAGCGGCTGGCGGCCGTGATTGAAGAAATATGGTTCACCGATGAAATCCGCCAGGTGCGGCCGACGGCGGTGGATGAAGCCAAATGGGGCTTTGCCGTTATCGAAAATTCCCTCTGGGAAGCCGTACCGCGTCTGATGCGCAGCCTTGATTCGGAGTTGCAGCAGCGGGGCGCTGAGCGTTTGCCGCTGACGGCGGCGCCGGTGCGCTTTTCATCCTGGATGGGCGGCGACCGCGACGGCAACCCGAACGTGACCTCAGGTGTGACCCGGGAAGTGCTGTATCTGGCACGCTGGATGGCGGCGGATCTGTTTCTGCGTGATATCGAAGTGCTGGGCATGCAGTTGTCAATGACAGAAGCGACGGCGGAATTCCGCCGTACACTGGGCGAAAACGACGCGGAACCCTATCGTGCCTGTATGCACCGGCTGCGTGAACGTCTGGAACAGACCAAACTCTGGGCCGCTGCTCAGGCCCGCGGGGAGGCGTGTGAGGCCAGCCCGCTGGTGGATGAAGACGAACTGCTGCAGCCACTGTTGCAGTGTTATCACAGCCTGACGGAACAGGGGCTGGGCGGCGTGGCGGAAACCGGCCTGTTGGATACCATCCGCCGTGTGGCCTGCTTCGGTCTGACACTGGTACGGCTGGATGTGCGGCAGGAGTCGACCCGCCATACTGATGTCATGGCAGAAATCTGCGAATTTTATGGCATGGGCGATTACCGTGCCTGGCCGGAAGAAAAGAAACAGCAGTTTCTGCTGACAGAGCTGCAGTCGCGCAGACCATTGATTCCCAACCGCTGGCAGCCGTCGGCGGAGGTACAGGAAGTTCTGGATACCATGCAGGTGCTGGCGACCAAAGCCGGCGACGGGGTGTCCTGTTACATTATTTCCATGGCCAGTGAACCGTCGGATGTACTCACCGTGGTGCTGTTATTACAGGCCTGTGGTGTGCGCGACCATATGCCGGTGGTGCCTCTGTTTGAGACCCTGAGTGATCTGGAGCAGTCGGCTCCCCGGATGGAAAAACTCTGGTCGGTGGACTGGTACCGCGAATACAGCCGGGGCCATCAGCAGGTCATGATCGGCTATTCCGACTCATCCAAGGATGCCGGTCAGCTGGCGGCCGTCTGGGCTCAGTACCGTGCCCAGGAAGCTTTATCGCGGGTCGCTGCCGAAAAAGGGATCCGCCTGCGTCTGTTTCATGGCCGCGGTGGCAGTGTCGGCCGGGGTGGTGGCCCGGCGCACCGCGCGATTCTGTCACAGCCGCCCGGCTCGGTTGCCGGTGGCCTGCGGGTTACCGAACAGGGAGAGATGATCCGCTTTAAGTTCGGCCTGCCGGATGTGGCCATCCGTAACCTGCGGGTGTACATCTCGGCGGTGCTGGAGGCCAATCTGCTGCCGCCGGAAGCGCCGCGTCCGCAATGGCGTGAAACCATGGAGGAGCTGGCGGCGGCAGGGGTGAAGTCTTACCGTGCTATGGTCAGGGATACGCCGGAGTTTGTGCGTTATTTCCGTGCCGCAACGCCGGAGCAGGAACTGGGTAAGCTGGCACTGGGCAGCCGGCCGGCGCGCCGCCGCAGTGGTGGTGGTATTGAAACGCTGCGGGCCATTCCCTGGATTTTTGCCTGGACGCAGATGCGGCTGATGCTGCCCGCCTGGCTGGGCTCGGATGAAGCACTGGATGGCCCGGTCGGACAGGGCCGGCTGACGCAGCTGCAGGATATGTATAACAACTGGCCTTTCTTCCGTACCTATATTGATATGCTGGAAATGGTGCTGTCGAAAGCGGACCCGGCCATCGCTCAGTATTATGAAAGCCGGCTGGTGGAAGCAGAACTGCAGCCGCTGGGCAGTCAGTTACGGATGCGGCTCGACCTGATCCGTGAGCTGGTGCTGCAGGTAAAAGATCAGCAGACGCTGCTGCAGAACAATCTGGCGTTGCAACAGTCGATGAGCGTACGCGATCCCTACACCGACCCGCTGCATTATCTGCAGGCTGAACTGCTGTTCCGCGAGCGCCAGGATCAGGAGGTAATCAGTGAGGATGTGGAGCGCGCTCTCAAGGTAACCATGGCCGGAATTGCCGCCGGTATGCGCAATACCGGCTGAATCCCGCGCGCCGGCAGGGCTGGCGCGTACATGCCTTCTTTTCTATACCAAAGTCTGGCGTACGCCGGCCGGCTTTTTCTTCACAATGACTTGAGCAAAGCCTAAGGGCAGAGTAAGGTTAGGCCTATTTTTTCCATAGCTGGTTGAAATTCGTACAATTTTACCTGCCGGACAATTTATTAATAATCATAAGGAGTATGCGCATGCGCGTAATTCTGCTGGGCGCGCCAGGTGCTGGTAAAGGTACTCAGGCACAGTTCATTTGCGACAAATTCTCGATCCCTCAGATCTCCACCGGCGATATGCTGCGTGCCGCGGTTAAGGCTGGCTCTGAGCTGGGTCTGAAAGTGAAAGAAATCATGGAAACCGGTGGTCTGGTTTCTGATGAAATCATTATCGGACTGGTCAAAGAACGTATTCAGCAGGATGATTGCGCTAATGGTTTCCTGTTTGACGGTTTCCCGCGCACGATTCCTCAGGCTGAAGCACTGATTGAAGCGGGTGTCGATATCGATCACGTTATCGAAATTGATGTTGATGACGAAGAAATCGTTAAGCGCCTCAGTGGCCGTCGCGTTCACCCGGGTTCGGGCCGTGTATATCACGTTGTATATAACCCGCCGAAAGCAGACGGTAAAGACGATGAAACCGGAGAAGATCTGGTTCAGCGTGATGATGATAAAGAAGATACCATCCGTAAGCGTCTGTCTATCTACCATGAGCAGACGGCGCCGCTGGTCAGCTTCTACAAAAAGCTGGAGTCCGGCAAAGGCGAAGCGGCACCTAAGTACAGCCATATTCCGGGTGTCGGCTCACTACAGGAAATTACAGGCCGTGTCCTGGAAGCTCTGCAGAAGTAAAAGGGTTCTCAGAACCGCAAGAAAGGGCCGTCAGGCCCTTTTTTTATGTCTGTCGGTCAGTGCTCGGAAAGCTGTCGGCTGGCCGGCTTTACCCGTCAACTGACGACAGCCTCTGCTGATGGCTGAAGTAAGGCCCGCTTCCGGCTTCGTAGTTTTACTTAAAAAGCTTCTGCATAACTCTGCACGCGAGCTTCCCCGGGTTATTCATGATCCCGCTTAGCGGTTAATGCCGCTTACCAGACAATGCCTCCAGGCAGTTTTTATGCAGCCGTTAAGATTTTCGTGTGATGGCCGGACGATTTTAAACAACTCCATAGTATTCAATGACTTAGGTGGCACAAAGAGGTCTGCTGAGATGCTCCGTTTTTATTTTTTATAAGGTCCGGGAAATATTAAGCCGCTAAATAAAGCCGGAGGTTAAATATAGTGAGCGGGAGTTCTGAAATATTACCGGCAGCGGCATTAGCCTGATCTGCATCATATAAATGTGCGGTTTGGCATGGCCGGATATGCGGAAAAGGGGAATTAATGGTAAAAAGCGGGAAAAATGCCGTGATAAGCCATTATTTTTTTGGTTTTTTATAATAAAAATACTATTATTGCTTCCGTTAGCTGAAGCATATATATAATTGTGCTAGCGTGTTAATACCTGATCAGGAAAACCTCCAGAGGAAAATACCTATGGCCAGACCTAAAAAAGCTCCAGCCAAACGCGGTCGTAAGCCGGCAGCTGCCAAAGCAGCACCTGCAAACGAAGTACCGGTAGTTGTGGCAAAAGCAGAGAAAGCTGCAGAAAAGGCAGCTGCCGCTGTCACTTCTCAGCAGGCTAAAGTAGACGCTGCTGCTAAAAAACTGGAAGCTGCCAAAGCGAAAGTTTCTGCTAAAGCAACAGCCGCTGCCAAGCGTGCAGTAGCAACAGCTTCTGCAAAAGTTAAAGCAGAAAAAGAAAAACTGCAGGCACTTAAAGCTGATGTACGCACTGCGAGCATTGCTGTTAAAGCAGCCCGTATTGAAGCAAAAGCTGAAGAAGTGATGCTGAAAGCCACTCATGCGGTTGAAGAATTTGCTTCCACCCTGGCTGAGAAAGCTGAAGCTGATCTGGCTAAAGCACTGGCAGTGTTTGAATCCAAGTGGAAATCATCACGCGCCAAGCAGGATGCAGCCAAAGTTAAGGCTCATGCGACCAAACAGCATGCAAAAGCCAAAACTGCAGCGAAACAGCTGAAAGCGAAAGCAACTGCGACTGAAAAAGCAGCGACTGCAGCACCGAAAAAGCGTGGTCGTCCGGCCAAAGCCAAAACAGCAACCGCAGCGGCTCCGAAAAAACGTGGCCGTCCGGCAAAAGCAGCTCCGGCAGCCGCCGCAGCGCCTAAAAAGCGTGGCCGTCCGCCAAAAGCAGCAACTGCTCCGGCGACAGCACCTGCAGCAGCACCGAAAAAACGTGGTCGTCCGGCTAAGGCGAAAGCCAAGCCTGCAGCGACTGCCGCAGCGCCTAAGCGTCGTGGTCGTCCACCAAAGGCCAAAGCTGAAGTTAAAGCGGAAGGCTGATAAAGAAGCCCGGCAATGCCGGGCTTTTTTATGCCTGTTTGCCGGCAGGACGGGTGGAAGGGATAAGTCTGCCCTGTGTACAATACCGCCGTCTCTTACAGGTAACTGTTATGTCATTTCTATTAGTCCTTGATGCCTCTTCTTCCCTCTGTTCGGTTGCATTGGGAGATGAGACGCAGCGCTGGCATCTCACGGAAGATCAGCCCAGACGACATGCCCAGCGTTTATTACCCATGGTGGATGAATTACTGACTTCGGCGGGTGTGGCACGTCACGATCTGTCTGCCATTGCTTATGGCCGTGGGCCAGGTTCTTTTACCGGTATCCGTATTGCTGCTTCTGTTATGCAGGGCATTGCCATGGCACTGGAGCTGCCGGTGGCCGGAATATCTTCTCTGCAGGCTGTTGCCCAGTATGTTTTTAATCACACCAGCGAACAGCAGGTGATGGCCGTCATGGACGCGCATATGGGCGAAGTTTTCTGGGGCCTGTATGAACGCGACGGCGATCTGTGCCGTCTGAGTGGTCAGGAACACGTGGGAACACCGGAACTTTTCCTTCAGCAGATCAGCGGTTACGGCGGTATTCTGGCCGGCGACGGGCTGACTTTGCCGTTCGCTGCAGATCTTGCGCAGACATGGAATGCAGTGCAACCGACTGCCGATATTATGCTGCAGCTGGCGTGGCCGTTATGGCAGGCCGGGCAATTCGGCGACATGGATAACCATCAGCCGGTGTATCTGCGCGATTCTGTTGCCTGGAAAAAACTGGATGAACAGCCCAGCCTGCTGAAGCGCTGAAATACAGGACATGTCTGTCAGGGCCTGTTTTCTCTGGCTGCAATCACCGCTTTTATCAATAACAGGCCCGGGCGGATAAGCCGCCGGTCTTAAAAAAGGAAATACATCCGTGGATCTGATCGAGATTATTGTTCTGGCGCTGCTGCAGGGGCTGACTGAATTTCTGCCTATTTCCAGTTCCGCTCATCTTATTCTGCCCTCGGAACTGCTGGGCTGGCAGGATCAGGGGCTGGCCTTTGATGTGGCGGTTCATGTCGGCACACTGCTGGCCGTTATTCTGTATTTCCGCGCCGACATCCTGAAATTAATCCGTGGCTGGGTAACCACCGGCTTCAGCCGTCAGCCATCGGCTGATGCCAGGCTGGCCTGGTATGTTGGTCTGGCCACCATTCCTGCCGGACTGGCCGGGTTATTACTTGATGGCTGGATTGAGGACAATCTGCGTTCGGTCAATGTCATTGCCTGGGCCACCATTGGCTTTGGTATTCTGTTGGGTCTGGCGGACCGCCGTAAAGGCGGACAGCTGACGCTGGTGCGTATGACCCTGACCATGGCACTGATTATCGGTATTGCGCAGGCGCTGGCGCTGATACCGGGTACTTCCCGTTCCGGCATTACGATGACGGCGGCATTATTTCTCGGCCTGCAGCGTGTGGATGCTGCCCGCTTTTCCTTTCTGCTGTCAGTACCGCTGATTCTTGCGGCCGGCGGACTGAAAACGCTTGAACTGATGGATTCTGTACTGCCGGTCGACTGGAGTGCAATTGTCATCGGTATTGCTGTTTCAGCGGTCAGTGCCTGGTTGTGTATTTATTATTTTCTCGCCTTTATTAACCGTATCGGGATGCTGCCGTTCGTCATTTACCGGCTGATTCTGGGTGTTGTTCTGCTGGCTTTCTTTGTCTGAGGTGGTTGTGGCGGAACTGATCTGTCTGTCAGCGCAATACGCCGATAAAGCGGCCAGTTGGTGCCGGCGTTTCGGCCTGGAATCCGCCACGGCGGAAACACTCAGCGAGCCGGGATTTCATCTCTGTCTGGATGAGGATGGTCTGAGTCTGCGCTCCGGCGAACAACCAAAGGTGGCGGTACGGGTCGATTTTTCTGCCGGTGCGGTAGCGCATCGCCGCCGCTTCGGTGGTGGGCTGGGGCAGGATATTGCCAAAGCCATTGGCGTCAGTGGTCAGTACCAGCCGTCGGTGGTGGATGCCACGGCGGGGCTGGGACGCGATTCGTTTGTCTTGGCAACACTGGGGTGCCGGGTGATGGCGCAGGAGCGTAATCCTCTGGTGGCTGCTTTGCTGGCCGATGGGCTGGAACGGGGTGCCGGTGATGCGGACATCGCGGAAATTATCGGCCGTATTTCCCTCAGTTTCGGCAGCAGTCATGAATTGCTGCAGCCTGCCGGCAGGGAGCAGGATAAGCCGGATATTGTTTATCTTGACCCTATGTTTGATCACGATCCGAAGCAGACGGCACAGGTCAAAAAAGATATGCAGGCGTTCCGCGATGTGGTCGGTCAGGATACCGATGCCGATCAGCTGCTGGCTCTGGCCCGCGCCTGTGCCCGCTGCCGGGTGGTGGTCAAACGGGCACGTAAAGCAGAGCCGCTTGCCGGGGTAAAGCCGTCTTACGCCATCAGCGGAAAATCCAACCGCTTCGATGTGTATGTGAATGCCAGGGTGGCTCCTTTTACTCCGGAGAGCGCATAAAAAAAAGCCGCCCGGAGGCGTAATGCTGTTCACTTAAGCATTTGATGCACGAACGGGCTTTTAAGAAAATCCGGTATCAGAACCCTGATGCCGGATTTTTTTATGCATTTTCAACAGTCCCTGCTCGATCTGAGCGATCTGTTC
>JAIXHJ010000004.1 GCA_030145845.1 Pseudomonadota bacterium | reverse complement strand
ACAGATCGCTCAGATCGAGCAGGGACTGTTGAAAATGCATAAAAAAATCCGGCATCAGGGTTCTGATACCGGATTTTCTTAAAAGCCCGTTCGTGCATCAAATGCTTAAGTGAACAGCATTACGGCAGAACCGGGCCTTACCGTTACGGCAGTGGCTGCACCTCAGCCGGCAAATACCGACACCGGAGCGGCGGTGTCGTCTTCACTTTCATCGCTTTCTTCTTCCGTGACAGCCGTGGCCGTCATTCCGGATTCGCCGGCAGACATCGCTGCTGCCGGCCGTTCATGCTCTTCTGCTGTATTGTCAGTCGTGTTTTTGTCGCCGGCATCGGCCGGCGCTTCTGCACTGGTGGCAGTGTCAGTGCTGGTCATACCGCCACCGGCTGCGGCCAGTGCGGCCTGCAGTTGCTTCTTCTCGGCTTCTTCCTGTTCCTGCTGCTTGGCCTTTTTCCGCTCCAGCTTGGTGATCTGGCGGTCATGGTTAGCCCACACACCGGTTTTGATCTCCGGCGTGGCGACACCGTTTTCTTCGGCAATATCGTCGGCGATGGAACGGGCTGCATCATCGGCATCGCGGGCCATCAGCTTGCGCTCACCGGCTTCAACGCGGGCGAACAGATCAATCAGGGCAGTGGAGAGCACTTCCTGGGCGACTTCGTCGCGGGTTTTACGGAAGCGGCGGGCAATCACATTCAGCATGGCCAGATCATTGGCATCGAGACGCATATTCAGCGCTGCGAGGGTCTGCTCGCGCTCGCGCTGGGCTTTTTCTTCCTCGTAGTAACGGTCAATCAGGGACTGTGTGCTGGTAGTATCGATATCCTGCATGAAAACTTTTCCGTCTGGTTTACTGAAACCCGGTACTGTATAGGCTTACAGGGGACAGATGCAATACCGGGATTTCTGCGGCCGGGTGTTTTATAGTAGCGGCCTTATTGCAGCGTGTTACGGAGCGTTTTTATATGAGCATTGCCGACAGTATCAGGGGCCATCTGGCCGCTCTCGACCCCCAGCATCTGGAGCTGATCAACGAAAGCCATATGCATGCCGGTCCGGCGACGGATTCACATTTCAAGCTGATTCTGGTCAGTGAAGCCTTCAGCGGACTGCGTCCGGTGGCCCGCCATCAGAAGGTGTATCAGCTGCTCAGCGAAGAACTGGACGGTCCGGTGCATGCACTGGCCCTGCATCTGTTTACACCGGCGGAGTGGCAGGATGCCAGTGTGCCGGCCTCTCCCAACTGTCAGGGTGCTCACTGAGCAGCGCAGTTGTCTGCTGCGGACCTTGAGGCGGCAGGTGGAGCCGGGCAAGCTGGCGGAAACGGATTCAGGCAGGTGGTTATGCGTTATCTGGGCTTTGTATGTCTGTGGCTGGCAGTGTCACTGCCGGTGCTGGCCGGTGACTGGACGCTGAGCCGCGAAGACCGGGAACAGGGCATCCGTGTTTATACCCGCGAAGTCCCGGGCTCTGCGCTGAAAGCTTTCCGTGGCGAAATGCAGGTTCACAGCCGGCTGAGTTCACTGGTGGCGCTGGTGGAGGATGCCCGTCAGGGCCCGCAGTGGATCTACCAGTGCCGGGCGCTGGAAGTGATCGAGTCCTATTCGGATTACGACAAGCTGCTGTACATGGTGACCGATGCTCCCTGGCCGGTCTCGGACCGAGACAGTGTATTTGTCAGTCATCTGAGCCAGGACCCGGACAGTCACCGTATCCGCATTGAGATGGATGCCCGTCCGGCAGCGTTTCCGGATAACGATGACTTTCTGCGCATCCGCACCATGTCCGGTTTCTGGGAGTTCACACCCCGGCCGGGTGGGCTGGTGGATGTGGTGTATCAGGTACATGCCGAGCCGGGGGGCGGTATCCCTTCCTGGCTGGCCAACAGCGTGGTGGTGGATAATCCCTACGAAACCCTGAGTGGCATGGCGCAGATGCTGACCCGGTCACGTTACCGCGATGCGGTGCTGCCACATATTACCGAGGCAGATTAAACCACCTGACCGCTCAATCAGGTTTTTATTAACCTTTTTGTACCATTCCTGTCATTCTCCTGTAACAAAAGCGTCATAAAGTGCGGCCCGATTTCAATAGGGATGGGATGCAGTACTCTGATGACTTTTTTCCGCACGTTTATCTGTATAAGCGCTTTTCTGTTTTCTGCTCTGGCGGCGGCTGCGCCGGAACCTTTCGCCACGACCCTGCCGGCCGGGGATGTGCGTCTGCTGACGATTCATGGCTCCAATACCATCGGTGCTGAACTGGCGCCCAATCTGATCCGTGCCTGGCTGCAGGCCAAGGGGGCTGAGGATGTGCGCATGCAGGCGGCGGAGCATGAAAACGAAATGCTGATTACCGGACTGGTGCCGGCAACCAACAGTCTGGTCAGTGTGCTGGTGGCAGCGCACGGTTCGGGTACCGGCTTTAAGGGGCTGGTGAGCGGTGAGGCGGACATTGCTGCGGCATCGCGTCCGGCGAAGCAGAAAGAAGCTGATCTGCTGCGGGAGATGACGGATCTCTACAGCCCGGCCAGTGAACATATTGTTGGTATTGATGGCCTGGCCATCATTGTGCACCCGCAGAATCCGCTGAACGAGCTGAATGTTGATGCCATCGCCGGTATTTTTTCCGGTAAATACACCGACTGGTCTGAGCTGGGCGGTAAATCAGGACCGATCCACGTTTACGCACGGGATGACAAATCCGGTACCTGGGACAGTTTCAAAGGCATGGTGCTGGGCAAACGTCCGCTGACGGCGACGGCAAAGCGTTATGAATCCAATGCTGAATTATCGGACAACGTCAGTTCGGATCCGGCAGGTATTGGTTTTGTCGGCCTGTCTTCTGTGCGTCTGGCCAAGCTGCTGTCAGTGTCTGACGGCAATGCCAAATCCCTGTCGCCGAATAAACTGACGGTGGCAACCGAAGATTATGCGTTGTCACGCCGTCTGTTTATGTATACCGATGATGAGCCGGCTAACCCGTATGTCAGTGAGTTTATCCGTTTTGTTGTGGATGATGCGGGGCAGAAAATTGTTGCCGATACCGGTTTTATTTCACAGGAAGTGAAGGCGGTGATTCCGGAATTTTATGAGGAGCTGCCGCAGGATTTCCGTGACATTACCCGGGATGCACAGCGCCTGACCATTAACTTCCGCTTCCAGCAGGGCAGTGCAAAACTGGACAACAAGGCGCTGAAAGACCTGGAACGTCTGGTTTCCTATATTAACGAGCACAAAGATTCTGAACTGGTACTGGTTGGTTTTGGTGACCCGAAAAAGACAGAAAAGCGCTCGCAGCTGTTATCCAAACTGCGCGCCATGGCGGTACGTCGTGAGCTGGTACGGTATGGTATTTATCCGCAGGCGTCGGTTGGCTTCGGTGATGATCTGCCGGTCGCGTCGGTTACCGGTAATGATGGCAGGGTGAAAAACCGTCGCGTTGAAGTATGGGTAAAGAATCTGTCGTCGGCGTCCTGAACGCTGGCAACACGCATAAAAAATCCCGGCCAGGCCGGGATTTTTTATGCGTGGAAGGCTTATTTTTCCGCGTGCAGGAACAGGTACAGTTCAATCACCGCACCGGGGATGTTACCGCAGACCTGATTAGACAGATCCACGTCTTCGTCAATATCTGCCATTTCCGGTTCATCCATAAACAGGCCGGAAGCATACATCACCGGGAACAGGTGCTGAGCGACGGTTTCTTCATCGCGCGCGTACCACTGATCTTCCTGCAGCAGGACACCGGTCATAAAACCCATGGCCCAGCTTTCCAGTGGCGGCTCGTCTTCTTCATCAATCAGGGTCAGCTCCGCCGGCACCGGGAAGTCCTGACCGGAATCCAGCCAGGCCTGAATTTCTTTGGCCAGTTTCAGCAGCAGCTGTTGCAGCTGTTCTTTCTCGCTGGCGCTGAATCCCAGTTTTTCATCAAACGCACTGTCCCAGATCTGACTGATGTCGAAATCCACCGGGCCGGCAATCAGGGCAGTTAACAGGCCGTGCATGGCAAAGAAATCGAAGCTGTCCTGACGTTCGGCTTCGTCTTCCAGCAGCACACCCAGGGTTTCCAGTTCGTCTTCGGACAGGGATGGGATACTATTGAGGTCTGACATAGGGGTCTCCAGAATTTGTGCCAATCCTAACAGGCTTATGAGCGCGCGAAAATCTTACCGGCAACAATTCATGCTGACTTTGGGCGATGAAGAGGTTGCCATCAATCTGTCGGCCATGCGCCGGAAAAGTATGCGCCTGCAGCTGACCGCTGCCGGTGATGTGGATCTGCGTATTCCGCTGGGGGCAGCCAGGAGCGAAGTGCTGGCGTTTGTGCGTAAGCACGAGCACTGGCTGTTGCAGCGACGGCGTGAATTCCTGCAGCGGCAGCAGAAAAAGCAGCAGTCGGTACTGATCCGCGGGCGCGAACTGACGATTGAAATCAGTGCGTTGGATGAATTCCTGATCACCGATCAGGTGGTCTGGGTGCCACAGCACTGGGATGCCGCACAGACGGAAAAGGCGCTGGATAACTGGCTGCGCAGCAATGCACGGGTGGATTATCCGCGCATGATTGAGCGCTGGTGGCCGAAATTTTCGCAATACGCCGCGCAGCGTCCGGTGCTGCGGGTGAAGAAGATGCGTACCCGCTGGGGCAGCCTGTCACAGCGCGGCTATATCAATCTCAACCTGGCGCTGATGCAGCTGCCGGAATCCCTGCTGGAGCTGGTGGTCGTGCACGAGCTCTGTCATCTGCGCCATTTTGACCACGGCGCCGGCTTTAAGCAGCTGATGTCCGATTGCCTGCCCGACTGGCGGCAGCGGGAACAGCAGTTGCTGGCCTTTTCCCGCCTGCTCTGAGCCGGCTCTGTGCGGCGGTTCAGCGGTTACTGACGCTGCGGTTGATCCACAGTTGCGAATACCAGTAATACCAGCCCGGGTGGCTTTTGCTGGGGGCCGTGCAGTTATAACGGCTGCGGCCGCCGGGCATGGGGTGTTCTGCCTGGGTGGTTACCCGGACCAGGGCGCCTTCCTTGCTGCTGCCGGTACGGATACGGCCTTCACCACTGGCAAAACACTGCACCTGCGACGGATAAATATCGACGCCGGGAAAGGTCAGCTGCAATGGTGGCATGACGGCGTTGTCCAGCACCGGATTCTGCAACTGATCCGGCGGGATGGCGAACGCCAGAGTATAGAGTTTCGGTTTCAGGGTTTTCACGCTGGCGTAAATACCGGCGGCGGGGAAGCGTGGCAGCGCCTGCGGGTGTGACATGGGGCCCACCGGACCGGACTGCTGGCCGAAAGCCAGATAACCTTTCTCCTGCAGCCAGGCGGCAATTTCCAGGTTGAATTCACCGTAAGGGTAGGCCAGCAGTTTATAGCTGTGGCCGGTTTCTTCGTGGATTCTCTGTTCCGCTGCCGCCACTTCCTGCGTCAGCCAGTCAGCCAATGACTGCCCGGCCGGTTGTTCGATCAGATAGGGATGATGGACGGAGTGGTTGGCAATCAGGCCGCCATGATCCTGCATTTCACGTAACTGCTCCCAGTTCATCACCCCCTGATAATGTCTGTCGACGGCATCCGTGTTCACAAACACAGTAAACGGCCATTGGCGGGCTTTGAGCAGCGGAAAAGCATTGCGGTAAACCGAGTCGTAGGCATCGTCAAAGGTGATGGCTACCGACTTTTCCGGCAGTGCTTCGCCGGCACGGATTTTATGTATGGCGTCGTTCAGATCAACGACCTGCATACCTTCCTGTTCCAGCAGCTGCAGGTGCTGACTGAAATCCTCCGGGCTGATGCTGGTGGATGGCGGCGTGGTGCTGTCGACGTGGTGGTATTGCAGGATGACCAGCTGGGCCCGGCTCAGGCCGGCGCTGCACATCAGAATCAGGGACAGAAACAGTCGGAAAATCATGGGTACCGGGTTTTTAATCGTTGAAAGGCCGCCTGTATGCGGCAGAAATGTTGTTTATCCCCGCCGCGGTCAGGGTGATGACGCATGGCAAGGCGGCGGTATTGTAGCCTGATTTCTTCGGCTGTCACCGGTGGCGAGAGTTCCAGCAGGGCGAGATCTTCCGGCTGACTTTCCGGCAGCAGCATCTGTTGCCAGAAGCTGCCCAGCAGGGCTTCCACTGTTTCCCGGTCTGTCTCCAGTTCCGCAAGGTTGAGATAATAGTCGGCCAGACTGTCGTGCGCTGCCGGCTGAGAGGCGCGCGCCGGCTGCCAGGGAATGCGCTGGATTCTCAGGGCGCTGATCTCCAGCCCGGCAGTGCCCGCTGCGGCCCATTGCCGGCGCAGCTGGTAGAGGCAGTGCATAAGAATAAAATGGCTGCGGAACAGCAGCAGCGGTTCACTCAGAGCATCGGGGCGGAAGAACCCCTGTTCCGGCGCCTGCAGCCAGCGCATAAGCTCGTATTCTGTCACCGCCTGGCCCGGACTCAGATAACAGTCCAGCAGGGCAATCAGCGGCGTGAAACCGGTATCAGTACCGGCGTGGGAGAGATCGGCGGAAGTCATGAGCTGCATTCTAGCAGAATCACAGCTCAGTGCCGGTCAGGGTCGGTCTCTTCAATCAGGCGGCGGGCGAAACGCGGCAGGTGATGTTTGATGCGGTTGAGATGCATCGAAGTGTGGGCAAAACGTGCCCGCAGGTTACGCAGGCGGCGGCGCATGGCCGGCAGGCTGCTCACCAGCATCGACAGGCCCAGCACAATAAGAATGATGCCCAGCGGAATGGGCATTGGCGTCACGATGACTCCGAGCAGCACCAGCAGGCTGCCGGAGACGATATTCAGGCCCCGTAGAATCATCTGCATAGGCACCAACTGAGTTAAGCGTCATACTGTCAGGCTTCTGTTGCGAACAGATGACGGCAGTCAATTACACAGGTCACTATGAGCGAAGAGAACAACAAGCCGTTGCCACGGCGTGCACACCTGATCACTCCGGAAGGCGAGCAGACGCTGAAGGATGAATACGACTTCCTGTGGCGTAAGGAGCGGCCACGGGTCACACAGGAGGTTTCTGATGCGGCCAAGCAGGGCGACCGCTCGGAAAATGCGGAATATATCTATGGCAAGAAACGGTTGCGCCAGATTGACAGCCGCCTGCGTTTTCTGAAAAAACGGCTGGAACTGGTGACGGTGGTTGACCGTGTACCGGCGGATCCGTCGCGGGTGTATTTCGGCGCCTGGATTGAACTGGAAGACGACGACGGCGAGGTGTCCCGCTACCGCATCGTCGGTGAGGACGAGATTGACCTGAAACGCGGTTATATCAGCGTTGATGCACCACTGGCGCGCGGCCTGATGGGCAAGCCGGTGGATGATGAAGTCACCGTCCTGCTGCCGAAAGGGGAAACAACCTATTACATTCTGGCGGTCAGTTACCAGCGGCCGGCGTGGGACCGGGCATCTTCCGGAACGGCGGTCTTCGCTGACGACAATCCCTGAGCAGCCGGCAACCGTTCTGCTAGGCTTATCAGCAGGGAGGACCATTATGCGCAGATTCCGGAATCTCAGGCTGACAATAGCAGGGCTGCTGCTGGCCACAGCGGGAATGATACAGGCAGAAACGGTGAGCGATGATCCGCTGGCGGATATTTACAAGCTGCCGGTGTGGATTGATCAGGTCAGCCGCGTCTGCCCGTGGAAGTCCACCGCCGGTGAAGGTTATATCCGTCTGGTCAGAACCGACCGTAACAGTCACCATGGCCTGTATATTCAGTGGGTCCGCAAAGGCATTGCCGGCGCTCCGACGCAGGCGACCTCAACCGTACAGGTGGAAGAGCTGGAGCAGCGTTATCAGGTGCGCCTGACCATGCCACAGGCGCAGCTGCAGCCCGACAGCTGCCATCTGACGGCGCTGGCCGAAGCCATCAGTAACGAACGCCGTTATCAGCTGGATTTTATTCTCAAGGGACCGGGGGATTACACACTGGAGGTCACCCACCTGCTGGAAGGCGGCCTCTGAGGTATCAGTCGAGATTCACCACGTCCAGCCGGGTAAACAGGTGGCCTTTGTCCTGTTTATCCTGCAGGGTGACGAAGTCAAACAGCTCACGGTCACCCAGTTGTGACGGCGCCACATTGCAGATGGCGGCAAAAATATTTTCTGAACGGCCGGGCTGCACTCTGTCCCATTCCTCCAGCATCATCTTGATGTTCTGACGCTGCAGATTTTCCTGCGAACCGCACAGGTTGCAGGGGATGATCGGAAATTCTTTGGCGGTGGCGTAGTGCTCAATGTCTTTTTCCTTGCAGTACGCCAGCGGGCGGATCAGGACGTGTTTCTGATCGTCGCTCAGCAGTTTCGGTGGCATGGCTTTCAGTTTGCCGCCATGAAACATGTTCAGGAACAGGGTTTCGATAATATCGTCACGGTGGTGGCCGAGAGCGATTTTATTGGCCCCGATACTTTCGGCGAAACCGTACAGGGTGCCACGGCGCAGACGGGAGCATAGACCACAGGTGGTTTTGCCTTCCGGAATGATCTCTTTCACCACGCTGTAGGTGTCTTTTTCGACGATGTGGTATTCGATACCCAGCTGGCTCAGGTAGTGCGGCAGAATATGTTCCGGGAAGCCGGGCTGCTTCTGGTCCATATTGACCGCCACCAGTTCAAAGTTCACCGGCGCACTCTTCTGCAGACTCATCAGAATATCCAGCATGGTGTAGGAATCCTTGCCGCCGGACAGACACACCATCACCTTGTCACCGTCTTCGATCATACGGTAATCCTCAATGGCTTTACCGACGTTACGGCGCAGGCGTTTCTGCAGCTTGTTGAATTCTGTGCGCTCCTTACGGGCGCCTGGATCGTTGGTCATAAGATTCCTGATGCCGGCCTGAATACCGGTTGGCCTGAGAATAGGGCGCGCATTTTAACCAAGAAAGAGGCTGCCGTCAGCCGCCGGGCGGGATGACAGCGCAAACAGCCGGGCTGCAGATAAGGCCGGGTGGACAGAGGTCAGGCGGCGGCTTCAGCGTCAGCGTCTTCCGTCAGACGGTTACAGGTGGCGACGAATTCCTCTTCGCTGATATCGCTTTTGGGGTGATAGAAGCGTTTCCACAGCTGTGCCAGTTCTTCCGGTTGCGGATTGTCCGTCAGGGAAAACTCCGGATTACGGGCATAAATCAGCCAGGCAATGGCGGTGGCATAAGACAGGTTGGTGGTCAGTTCTGCATGAGGGTTGCTGAGAAAATCGTGCTGGCTGGCCAGACCGCGCACGGTACTTGCCAGTTCGGCATGGTGAGCCAGGTAATCATCCCACACATGACGGTGGGTCAGGCTCTGAATCTGATACAGGCCGGATGCCCGCTGCCCTTCGGGTTTCAGATGCGAGCCCAGTCCGGATTCCTGCGCGGCTGTTGCCAGCAGCAGGCGGGCGGCACCCGGCGCGCTGACGCCAATGCGCTGCAGTGTTGGCTCAATAACCCAGCGGGTCAGTTCTTTGGCACAGATACCCATGCTTACCTCCTGGTGCGCCAGTGCAGTGGTATGGCGCTGATACTGAAAGCTTAGATCAGATTAGTTTGTCTGCGGACTGCTTATACCAAGGGATAACAATAAACCGACAGAAAACGACATAATCCGGTCTTTCTGTGTGGGTAGTTGCATATCACATACCAAAAAGCCGGTCAGAGACCCACTGCTGTCCCACAGTTTTAACGAAATCTGTTTTCTGTAGACGACGTTTACATCCGCAACGCCCAATGCCTCGCAGGGGAACTTATCCCCTTGCCCGCGGGCATTTATACCTGACCGCCATGGATGGCGGAAATGCCTGTTTTGCAGGAGCAAAAACAGGCCCAGCTTTTCGCTTTCTGGAGCGTGACCCTCATTCTCTCGATTTTTCCTGGCCACGCGCCCCTGCGACATCCCTGTCGCTGCGCGCTCGCCGGGCATCCATGCCCGGCGGGCCGGAAAAATCATCATTCATTTCGGCGCACCCAGAGGCGAAGGCGTGGCAGCCTTGACGCCGCTTTTCAATACCACTCTGTCGCTGGATACTGGTTGACGACATGACATTCAACCTGGTTGTGAATCGGATAAACAGGCAATGAGGCTGAGGTAAAACAGCGCCCCTGGGCTCGCCGCAGAAAGCGACGATATTTCCGACCTGCCCGCAGGGACCCGGGCAAGTGGCCCCGGCCACGGATGGCCGGTGGGTCACGCGGTCAGAAAATATCAAGGTTTCAAGGATAAACGAGCCAGACAGCGCGAAGCGGGCCTGTTTTTGCTCCTGCAAAACAGGCATTTCCGCCATCCATGGCAGTCAGGATTGCGCCCGTCCGGCGAGAGGGGTAAGTCCCCTTTATGAGGACAAGGGGACTGGGATTTCTCACAAACGTTTCAATAAAAATTTGTGGGACAGCAATGGGTCAGAGACCGG
Source organism: Pseudomonadota bacterium (assembly GCA_030145845.1). GTDB lineage: Bacteria > Pseudomonadota > Gammaproteobacteria > Pseudomonadales > Oceanobacteraceae > Venatoribacter. The sequence continues at coordinate 360,845 of JAIXHJ010000004.1, read as the reverse complement.
CTTTTGGTGGTGCAGAGCGGAGGAATTATTCCTGTTCAGCCGCCGCGCATTCGGCGTCCTGATTGAGACCAGCCAGTTCGTACAGCGTATCCGGATCCAGCAGGATCACTTCCTTACCCTGGGTTTCGATCAGGCTGTTTTTCTGGAAGCGGGTAAATACGCGGCTGATGGTTTCCACCGCCAGACCGAGGTAATTACTGATGTCGACCCGGGACATCGGCAGACGGAAATGCGTGGATGAGAAACCGCGGCGCTGATAACGCTGGGAAATATCCAGCAGGAAAGAGGCCACACGCTCTTCGGCGTTCTTTTTACTCAGCAGCAGCATCATATTCTGATCGTGACGGATTTCGGTGCCCATGGTGCGCATCAGCTGCTTACGCAGATCCGGCAGATCATCCGCCAGGCTTTCCAGCTGGGTCAGCGGGATTTCACACACGGTGGTGGTTTCCAGCGCCTTGGCGGTCAGCGGGTAGTTACCGTTATCGTAACCGGCCAGACCGATCAGCTCACTGGCAAGATGGAAGCCGGTGATCTGTTCTTCGCCATTGCTGGCCAGGGTGTAGGTCTTCAGGGCACCGGTACGGACTGCAAACACAGACTGGAAGGGTTCACCCTGCTGAAACAGCAGCTGACCTTTCTGGATCGGGCGGCCACGGCGGATGATGTCATCCAGGCGCTCCATATCCGAGTCATTCAGGGACAGTGGCAGACACAGTGCATTCAGAGAACAGGTCTGGCAATGTGGTTGAGTACCCCGCAGTGGAGCGTGTGCAGCTTGGGTTGTTTTCATAGCGGTAATCCTGATAAACACCCGGATAAACAGGGTGATCGTTCTGGCTGAGGGTGCGGGTAATATCAGTCAGTAAAGGCCATTCTGTCAAGGATGAAACCAGACCACCCAGCCGGTCCATAAACCGTAGATTATCAGTAACAGCCCGGCCAGACGGCGGATATGGCGGTTGCCCAGCAGCGGTGTCAGCAGGCTGCCGGCCATGGTTCCGGCAAACAGAGCCGGCAGGGTACCCAGGCCAAATGCCATCATCGCCAGTGCGCCGGTCAGCGGCTGACCGTTGGCCGCAACCCAGCTGAGGGTGCTGTAAATCAGACCACAGGGCAGCCAGCCCCACAGCATTCCGAGCAGAAACTGGTCACGGACGCGGGACGATTTCAGCATCTGTCCGGTTAATGGTTGCAGCCGTTTCCAGAGAATATTGCCCAGTTGTTCAAAGTGCGTCAGCAGACTGGACCAGCGTGCAACATAGAGTCCCATCAGAATCAGCATGACGGCGGCCAGCGTGCGCAGGGCCAGCATCAGCGAATCATTCAGACTCTGCAGCCATAAGCCCAGTGCGCCGACAATGGTGCCGGCAATGGCATAACTGAGAATGCGGCCACTGTTAAACAGCAGGGCAGCACTGACACGGTGTTCGCCGGCGCGGCTGCCGATGGCCGCAGCAATACCGCCACACATTACCAGGCAATGGCTGGAACCGAACAGGCCGAGCAGGAAAGCGGTCAGCAGGGAGAGGGGTTCAGTCATGGCGGATCAGCAGGTCAGGGTTTACCGGCACCGGACTGGTCGTCCTGCGTGGCGTCGGCTTCAGCGTCTTTTTTGTCCGGGCGGGGCAGGTCGTCGTCATCAAACAGGATGCGGTGAGCCGGGGAATCCAGATCTTCAAACTGACCGCTGCGCACAGCCCAGAAAAAGACCAGTACAGCCAGACCGATCAGGATGATCGACAGCGGAACCAGCGCGTAAATAATGTCCATGGCTCAAACCTCAGAACGGGCGCCCGGCAGACGGGTCAGGCGCAGAGCATTGGTGACAACCAGCAGCGAGCTGAGTGACATACCGATGGCAGCCGCCCAGGGAGGCACGTAACCCGCTGCTGCAACCGGCAGGGCGATGAGATTGTACAGCAAAGCCCAGCTGATGTTCTGAATTATGATGCGGCGGGTCTTGGCGGCGCCGCTGAAGGCGGTCAGCAGCGTTTCCAGGCGGCCGTTGGTGAGCATGGCGTCGGCGTTGGTTTTCGCCAGATCACTGGCTTCGTTCACCGCCAGCGCAATATCGGCACCAGCCAGCACCGGCACATCATTGATGCCATCGCCAACCATCAGCACCACATCACCCTGTTGCTGCCACTGGCGCACGGTGCGGAGTTTTTCTTCCGGAGATATCCCGCTTTTCAGATCGCGGATGCCCAGTTCCTGTGCAACCCGCGGCCCGGATTCACCGGGATCACCGGTCAGCAGGGACACCTGAATCCCGCGCTTGTGCAGGCCGTCGACAATCTGGGCGGCATTGCGGCGCAGACTGTCATTGAGGCGGAACCAGCCCAGTGGCTGGCTGTCACTGGCGAGCAGCAGCCATTGTCCCGGCAGACTGCTGTCCGGTTCCGGCACGCTGGCCTGCGGCCAGGCGAAATCGGCGCGCCCAAGGCGCAGTGCCTGATGATTCCAGACGCCCATAATGCCCTGACCGGCCAGCTGTTCCACACCACTGACTTCGGCCGCGCGCACGTGGCGGAAAGCGCGGGCAATCGGGTGGGTCGAATGTTTTTCCAGTCCGGCGGCCAGACTCTGCAGGGTCGCGCTGTCGAGTCTGGCCAGCGGGATAATGTCTTCCAGTGTCAGCCGCCCCTGAGTCAGGGTGCCCGTTTTGTCGAACACCACGCGGTTAACCTTGTTCAGAGCCTCCAGCACGTGGCCTTTGCTGATCAGCAGACCGCGTTCACGCAGGGTGGCGGTGGCGGCGGTCAGGGCCGTGGGCGTTGCCAGTGACAGGGCACAGGGGCAGGTGACGACCAGCACGCTGAGGGCAATAAAGAAGGCGTGATCGTTACCGGCCAGCCACCAGAAACTGAACACCGAGACGGAAATCACCAGCACGGCCAGCACAAACCAGCTGGCGACTTTATCGGCCAGCAGGGCGACGCGGGGTTTTTCCTGCTGGGCGCGGTCCATCAGGCGCATGATGGTGGACAGCTGTGCTTCGGCACCGGTGGCGGTGACTTTCATCAGCAGCGGACTTTCGACGTTGAACGTTCCGCCGATCAGGCTGTCGCCGGGTTGTTTGCGGATAGGCAGGTATTCACCGGTCAGGGCGGCCTCGTCCACCGAACTGCGTCCTTCCAGCACCACACCGTCAGCAGGAATCGCATGGCCGGGTTTCAGACGCAGGGTATCGCCACAGCGGATCTCTTCGCTGGCGATCACCTGATCTTCGCCGTCTTCCACCCGCAGGGCCACGTTGGGCAGCAGGGTCAGCAGATTATTGCCGGCCTGGCCCATGCGGTGGCGGGCGCGCATTTCCAGAAAACGGCCCAGCAGCAGGAAGAAGGTGAACATACAGACGGAGTCGAAATAAACTTCTTTGCCCTGATTGAAGGTGCTCCAGATACTGGCGCAGAAGGCGAGGGCAATGGCCAGAGATACCGGCACATCCATGGTCAGATGACGGCTGCGCAGATCGCGCAGGGCGGCATCAAAAAAGGGTCTGGCGCCGTACAGCACCACCGGCAGGGTCAGCACCATGGCAGCCATGCGCATAAAAAATTCGTACTGCTCTGCCATGCCGACGTACAGCGGCACGGAAATCATCATCACCTGCATCATGCCGATGCCGGCAACGGCCAGACGGCGGATGGCGGTTTTGCCTTCGCGCGCACGTTGTTCTTCCTGCTCGGTGGCGGAGAAGGGAGAGGCTTTATAACCCAGGCGGTAAATGGCTTCGGCGATGCTGGATACCGGAATCCGGTCATAATCCCAGCGTACCACCAGACGGTGATTGGACAGATTCAGGGTGGCCTGTGTCACGCCCGGTAACTGTGCCACCCGGTGCTCAATCAGCCAGGCGCAGGCTGCGCAGCTGATGCCATCAATAATAAAGGTGGCTTCGGCCTGGCCGTCGTCACCCTGATTGCGTGCCACAAAACGCCGTTGCATGGCTTCGCTGTCGTACAGGGTGAGGGAGTCGCGGGCGGTCAGGTCGGTGTCGTCGAATTCGGCCGGTGACAGTTCCGGCAGTTCGGTACGGTGACGGTAATAGTCTTTCAGGCCACTGGCGATAATGGTTTCGGCAATGGCTTTACAGCCGGGGCAGCACATGGGGCGCGCCTTGCCGTCGATGACGACCGACCAGCGTTCGCCATCCGCATCAGGCTCACCACAATGGAAGCAGGGTTCAGAGGTGGAGGGTTTGCTCATTTGGCCTGAAAGTGAATGGCTTTTCCGGCTTCAATCAGATGAGTGGCACGTACCCGCCAGCCCTGCACCGGGCTCTGCAGCCACAGGTGGCGGCGTTCCGGCAGAACCAGTTCGTTCACGCCGGCATAGCTGCCGTCGCTCATTTTCTGCAGCATTACCGACATATCGCGGGTTTCAAGCGTCGGGTGAATCATCTGCAGGGTCAGGGTATCCGGTTTTTCGTCGAAATAGCCGTCCAGCGTGAGGCGGATTTCATCGTCGGTAAAGACCGCGTCGGCGACGACCTGCAGACGTCCCGCTTTTTTGTCAGCTTCCATGTTTTCGGTGTAGCTGACACCGTCTTTGTAGTAGCTGTCACTGACCAGGGAATCCTGTCCGCTGAGTGCCAGTTTGAGCATGACAAAACCCCAGATAATGGCCAGCAGCGGAATTCCGGCGACCAGATAAACCATCGGTTCTTTGTACCAGGGGGAGTGTTGTTCGGCAGTTTTCATGGCGCTCTGTGTAACCTGATGCGGAAATAAAAAACCGCCCAAGTGTAACCACTTGGGCGGCCAGTCTCCAGTAGGGTTTTGTCAGTAAGCGCGGGGATTACTGACGCGGAGCAATAAAGCGGGTTTCTTCGCGGTCGATTTCATTGCCGGTTGCAGCATCGGTCACGACGAACTCAACATCCACTTTGCTCTCTTTCAGGTGGACTTTTTCCGGGTCCATTTCCAGGGTCACCAGCACTTCTTTCAGCTCGTTCACTTGCAGATCCTGGCGTGCCTCTGCATCCATGACGATGCCTTCCGGTGCATCAATGCTGAGAATATATTCGCGGTCGTTCTGCGACATGTTCATCAGCTTCACGGTGTAGGAATTGGTAATGGTGTCATTCACGGTCCACTGATACAGGGCGCCACGGTCACGCTCAATATCCAGACGGAAACCGGTACGGGTGGTCAGGGCATACCCGAAGGCGGACAGCATCACCAGCATGACCAGCGAGTAACCGACCAGACGCGGGCGGAAGAAGTGCGTCTTCTGACCTTCCAGCTCATTTTCGGTGGTGTAACGGATCAGGCCTTTTGGTTTCTCCAGTTTCTCCATAATGGAGTCACAGGCGTCAATACACAGGGCGCAGCCGATACACTGATACTGCATACCGTCGCGGATATCGATACCGGTCGGACAAACCTGCACACACAGGGAGCAGTCAACGCAGTCGCCGAGTTTATTCTGGTCTTCGACGTCTTCTTTTTTCTTACTGCGTTTGCCGCGTGGTTCACCACGGTTGTAATCGTAAGAAACGGCCAGTGTGTCCGGGTCGTACATAACGGACTGGAAGCGGGCGTAAGGGCACATGTAAATACACACCTGCTCACGCATCCAGCCGGCGTTCAGGTAAGTCAGCACGGTAAAAATGCCGATCCAGATATAGGCCCAGTGGCTGGCATCAAGTGCCAGAAATTCAGGAATCAGCTCGCGGATCGGGCTGAAATAACCGACAAAGGTCACACCGGTCCAGAAGGCAACCAGCAGCCAGAGAATATGCTTGCTGGCTTTTTTGCGCAGCTTGGTGGCGGACATCGGCTCGTTATCCAGCTTGATGCGCTGGTTACGGGTACCTTCGGTGCGCTCTTCGATCCACATGAAAATAAAGGACCAGGCAGACTGCGGACAGGTGTATCCACACCAGATACGGCCGGCAATATTGGTCACAGTAAACAGACCGAAGGCGGAAATAATCAGCAGCCAGGACAGCAGCATAAAATCCTGTGGCCAGAAGGTAATGCCGAAAATGTGGAACTGACGGGCAGGGAGGTCAAACAGAATGGCCTGACGTCCGTCCCAGTTCAGCCACGCAGCACCGAAATAAGAAAGCATCAGTGCCCACAGGGTCCAGGTTCTCAGTTTCTGGAACAGGCCCTGAATTTCACGCACGTAAATCTTTTTACGTTTTTCGTACAGACTCTGGTTTTTGGGTGTGACGTTTTTGACCGGAATATTACTCATAACGGCAAATCACCTTGGTTGGATGTGCAGATCGGCGTTTTACAGAAGGGAGGGTTACCTCTGTCACGCTCTATATAACGTCCTGATTATATAGTCAGGGAGCCGCGGCACTAATGAAAAAAGCGGCTTAAAGCCGCTTTTCTCGGGTTTTATTGCCTCAGCTCAAGCCCGGAAAACATCACGCTTTCCGGGCTGCCGTTTACTTGTTGGACAGAGAGTAAACGTAAGCTGTCAGCAGATGAATTTTCGCATCAGCGTTGGTGCCAAGAATTTCTGCGTGTGCAGGCATCTTGCCGTTACGGCCGTTTTTCAGCGTAAATTCGATCTGTTTGCTGGAACCACCATACAGCCAGATATCGTCAGTCAGGTTGGGGGCGCCAACCGCCTGGTTACCTTTGCCGTCAGGACCGTGACAGGCCATACAGATCTGCTGGAACTGAGGTGCCGCCGCTTCAGCGGCAGCAGCGTCATGTTTCAGACCAGACAGGCTGCGCACGTACTGAACCATATTGGCGGTACCTTCTTCACCCATTACCGCACCCCATGCAGGCATTGCACCCTGGCGGCCGTGAGTGATGGTCTGCTTGATGGTGTCAGGCGCGCCGCCGTACAGCCAGTCGTTGTCAGTCAGGTTCGGGAAGCCCTGAGCGCCTTTGGCGTTGGAGCCGTGACACACAGAACAGTTGCTCTTGAACAGACGCTGACCGGACTGCAGGGCTTCTTCGTCATGAATCAGATCCGCTACCGGGGTGGCAGAGTATTTGGCATACAGAGGAGCAATCTCCTGATCGAATGCCTGAACTTCTGCTTTCCACTGGTTAGTGGAGGTCCAGGTCACTTCTTCGCCGTCCACGGTTACCGTGAACAGGCCGTTGAAGTTACCGAAACCGTATGCGCCCAGATAAATAAAACCGAACACGATGGTGCCCCAGAACATGAATACCCACCAGCGTGGCAGCGGGTTGTCGTATTCCTGAATACCGTCGTAGTCATGACCAGTGGTCTGGTCGGTTTCTTCTTTCCGCATGCCGCGGCTGCTGTACATGATCAGCACGGCACAGCCAATAATGGATCCCAGAGTGATCAGGGTGATCCACACTTGCCAGAATGTACCTAACATAATTACTTACTCCGATCTTTATCGCCGTGCAGCGGATTACCGTCGTCGTCATCAATAAACGGAATATGGGCATCGTCATCAAAACGCTTCTTGCGGCTGGAGCCATAGGCCCACCAGATGATGCCACTGAAAGCTATGAGGGCGAAAACGCTGCCCAGACCGCGCACGTCGTTAATATCCATGGGATTACCGTTTTGTTACTACAGTGCCCAGGTGTTGCAGATAGGCAACGAGGGCTTCGATTTCAGGTTTGCCGTCAACTTCGTCTTTGGCAGTTTCGATGTCTTCATCTGTGTATGGCACACCGACCACACGCAGAGCTTCCATCTTCTTGCCGGTCAGACGACCGTCAACCTTGTCTTCGAACAGCCATGGATAGGATGGCATGATGGACTCAGGTACAACGTCACGTGGGTTGTACAGGTGAGCACGGTGCCATTCATCGGAGTAGCGTCCGCCAACACGGGCCAGGTCCGGACCGGTACGCTTGGAGCCCCACAGGAATGGGTGCTCGTAAACGCTTTCACCGGATACGGAGTAAGGACCGTAGCGTTCGGTTTCAGAACGGAAAGGACGGACCATCTGGGTGTGACATACGTGACAACCTTCACGGATGTAGATATCACGGCCTTCCAGCTGCAGGGCAGTGTATGGCTCCAGACCTTCCACAGGTTTATTGGTATCGGCATGCCAGAACAGTGGGACGATCTCAACCATGCCGCCCCAGCTCAGAGCGATCACGATCATCACCACCATCAGTGGCAGGCTGCGTTCAATATTATCGTGTTTAATCATATCCGCTACTCCTTAAGCCTGCGCTGCTACTGCGTTGTCAGCTTCTTTATTGGCTTTGCGCACAGTCATGTACACGTTGTAAGCCATAATCAGCATACCCAGCAGGAACATGGCACCACCCAGTACACGAACAACATAACCCGGGTGAGAGGCTTCAACTGATTCAACAAAGCTGTAGGTCAGGGTGCCGTCAGCGTTCACTGCACGCCACATCAGACCCTGCATGATGCCGTTCACCCACATGGATGCGATGTACAGAACGGTACCGACAGTTGCCAGCCAGAAGTGAATGTTGATCAGTTTGATGGAGTGCATTTCGCCGGCTTTACGGCCGAACAGTGCAGGAATCAGGTTGTACAGAGCACCGATGGAAACCATGGCAACCCAGCCCAGAGCACCGGAGTGAACGTGACCAATGGTCCAGTCAGTGTCGTGTGACAGGGCGTTAACGGTCTTGATGGACATCATCGGGCCTTCGAAGGTAGACATACCGTAGAAAGACAGGGATACCACCAGGAAACGCAGAATCGGGTCGGTACGCAGTTTGTGCCATGCACCGGACAGGGTCATCATACCGTTGATCATACCACCCCAGGACGGAGCCAGCAGAATCAGGGACATAACCATACCTGCAGTCTGAGCCCAGTCAGGCAGTGCAGAATAGTGCAGGTGGTGACCACCGGCCCAGACGTAGATGGAAATCAGGGCCCAGAAGTGCACGATGGACAGACGGTAAGAGTAAACCGGACGGCCAGCCTGCTTAGGCACGAAGTAGTACATGATGCCGAGGAAACCTGCAGTCAGGAAGAAACCTACCGCGTTGTGGCCCCACCACCACTGGATCATGGCATCAATGGTACCCGGCCAGATGGAATAAGACTTGGTCAGGGAAACCGGAATCGCCAGGTTGTTACCGATGTACAGAATCGCAATCATGATCATGAAGGCTGCGAAGAACCAGTTGGCAACATAGATGTGGCTTTCCTTACGGATCGCGATGGTGCCCAGGAAGTTCACAACATACGCCACCCATACCAGCGCAACCAGAATATCAATCGGCCATTCCAGCTCGGCGTATTCTTTGGTTGAGGTCAGACCCAGTGGCAGAGTGATGGCAGCCAGGACAATAACTAATTGCCAGCCCCAGAACGTAAAGCTCGCCAGAGTGTCGGAGAACAGGGGGGTGCGACAGGTACGCTGCACGATGTAATAAGAAGTAGCGAACAGGGCGCTACCACCAAAGGCGAAGATAACAGCGTTGGTGTGCAGCGGACGCAGACGTCCGAATGACAGCCACGGCGTATCAAAGTTCAGGGCAGGAAATGCCAGCTGAGCAGCGATGAGGACACCGACCGCCATGCCAACAATGCCCCAGACTACAGTCATGATGGCAAATTGTCTTACCACCTTGTAGTTGTACTCGGGATGGTCAAATGCTGTGCTCATGATCAGATTCCATTTAACAGCGGGATTGAGGGTTAGAAAAATCGGCGCAATTATGGTGTTTGGTGCCTTTTTTTGCAATCAAACACTGGAAAAACACCTGATTTTACAGCAGGTTAACCTGCTTTTATTCGGGTAATGATTCTCAGCTGAGAATAGCTCTCAATAAGAGCGGTCCGGCTTTGGTCATTACCTCGCCGTGCTGAGGACAGGATCAGGCCTGTTCTTATCACGGTCTGGCAAATCATAAGGGTATGCGTCCTGCGAATCTTGATATAGCGCAAGGTGGGCTGGGGACGGAAATTTCAATTTCAACAGCAGCGGGAACTTTTCACAGCAAAAGCAGAGTTATGAGTAAAAACTACCAGCTTGACGGGCCGGATGACGCCCCACTTTTTATTCTGGCACACGGTGCCGGAGCCGGCAGTGACAGTGATTTTATGCAGCAGATGGCGGCTCTGCTGGCGCAGCGCGGAATCGCGGTGGTGCGTTTCGATTTCCCTTATATGGAACAGAGCCGGATGGACGGAAAACGCCGGCCGCCATCAAAGGCGCCAGCGCTGATGGACGATTTCCGCAGTCTGATTCAGCAGCTCGGCCGGCCCTGTGTCATTGGCGGTAAATCCATGGGCGGGCGCATCGCCAGTATGATTTATCAGCACGAGGATCTGCCGCAGGTGAAAGGCTGTACCTGCCTGGGGTATCCCTTCCATCCGCCGGGTAAACCTGACCGCCTGCGTACGGATCATCTGCAGACGCTGACAAAACCCCTGCTGATTGTGCAGGGTACCCGTGATGCACTGGGCAGTCAGGACGAGGTGCGGGGCTATGCGCTGGCTGACAACATCGGCTGGCTGTGGCTGGAAGATGGGAATCACGATCTGAAACCGCGCAAGGCGTCCGGTTTTACCCAGCATCAGCATCTGCTGTCGGCGGCGGATGCCATCGCTGCTTTCGTGCGCCAGCAGCTGGGCCGCTGAAACAGAAAAGCCGCCGGAGTGGCGGCTTTTTTCCGTTCTGTGCCTGCTCAGGCGGTCAGAACAGTAATCTTTTCCTGATCCTTGAGGATGGGCTTGATGGCCGCCAGCAGAGCTGCGCGCTGATCCGTATGCTTCCACAGATCCCAGGCGGCCTCACTCTGCCAGTTGGTGATAATCACCCGGTGATAGCTGTTGGCGGCGTCTTTGTAGTTTACCCCGGACACATAGCCGGGTGCTTCCACCATGGTACGCAGCATATTCTTCATGATTTCCTCATAAGTGGATTCCATGCCTTCGGCAATGGTCCGCTCAATGATCACCTTAATCATGGGTGTTCCTTATTCCGTTACAGAGATGTGTTTAAGTGGCAGGGCGGTCCCTGTCAATGGTTCTAAGTTAGTCTGCGACTGCCGTGAATGCAACGGTACGGAATGGGTACTGCTGGTCATAGCATTATGGTTTTAAATGGGAATAACTGTTCCAAAATAACACTAATGATAAATATTATCATTTGGATTCGTGACTGTTAGGATGCCTGCCGGTTTACGCTGACGGCCGTCAAGAGACCGCAGCTCAACAGACAGTCAATAAAAGGTGGGATATGAAGCAGATTGATACACGGATTTTCGCGCTGGCGGCAATGCCATTCAGCATCGCTCTGGCAGGACAGGCATTGGCGCAGGATGATTCCGTTGATCTGGGCAAAACAGTGGTGACCGCCTCCGGTTTTGAACAGTCCGTAATGGAGGCCCCGGCCAGTATTACGGTGCTGACCCGTGAAGATCTGGAAACCAGGCACTTCCGCGACCTGGCGGAAGCGCTGTCCGGTGTGGAAGGGATTGATGTGCTGGGCAGTACCGGTAAAGCCGGTGGTCTGGATATCCGTATCCGCGGTATGAGCAGTGATTACACCCTGATTCTGCTTGATGGCCGGCGTCAGAATCTGGGGGGCGACTCTACCCCTAATGGGTTTGGCGATACCCAGAACAGTCTGATGCCACCCTTATCGGCCATTGAACGGATCGAAGTCATCCGCGGGCCGATGTCGACTCTGTATGGCGCTGATGCCATGGGCGGCGTGATTAACATCATTACCCGTAAAGTCGCCAGCGAGTGGGGTGGTACCATCCGTCAGGAAACCGGTACGCCGGAAAGTACCGATTGGGGCGTGTCGCAGAAAACCGATCTGTATGCCAGCGGCCCGCTGGTCGAAGGCCTGGCCGGTCTGACCGTGCGCGGTGGTATCTATCACCGCGAAGAATCGGAGCTGGTATCTGCTCCGGGCGTGACACCATCCGGACGTAACCCGGCGCCGGGGGAAAGCCGTCAGTACAGCCTGGGGGCGCGGCTGATGTTAACCCCGCATGCCGATCACGATATCTGGCTGGATGTCGACCGCGGCCGCACCTGGTACAACAATGACGATGCCCGTCTGGGCACGCTGGATACCGATGCCAGCGCCCGTGGTTATGAAGATGCGCTGGAAATGAACCGTGACCAGATTGCCATCGGTCACAGCGGACGCTTTTCTGCCGGTACGCTGGATTCCAGTGTGATGCGTACCATTAACGAAACCATTGGTCGCACCATTCCGAGTAATACCCGCCCGGCCGGCGATCCGGAGATCGGCACCGGCCGTCAACTGGAAACCACCAATACCGTATTTGATACCAAGTTCGTCGCCCCTGTCGGCCTGAATCATAAAATCACCGTTGGTGGTCAGTACTGGAATGCGGAGCTGATTGACGGCCTGCTGCCTGACAGTCATCACAGCCAGAATATGTGGTCTGTTTTTGCCGAAGATGAATGGCATCTGAGCGAAGACGTATCGGCCACCTTTGGTGCCCGTCGTGACGATCACGATGCCTTTGGTGAGCACATCAGCCCACGGCTGTATCTGGTGTGGAATGCGTCTGAACAGGTGACTCTGAAGGGTGGTGTCAGTCAGGGTTTCAAAGCACCGGATCTGAACCAGCTGATTGATGGTGTTAACGGCATCAGCGGGCAGGGAACCCGGCTGAATATCGGCAATCCGGAGCTGGATCCGGAAGTCAGTACCAGCAAGGAAATTGCGCTGTTGTTCGATAATATGCGTGACACAACCGGTTCCATCACCCTGTTCCATAACAAAATCAAAGACCGTATCTCCAGTGAAGGGGACTGTACGCTGGCGTTTATTTCCAGCTGTGCATACAACCCGACGGCGACCTACGACATTAATATTGATGAAGCCAAAACCTGGGGAGCCGAGCTCACCGGCCAGCTGCCATTGGGCGCCAGCGTGATGCTGAGTGCCAACTACACCTGGACCGACAGTGAAGTCACCAATGATGGCGAAAAAGATGGTCAGCTCAGTAATACCCCGGAACACATGGCCAATGCTCAGCTGCGCTGGGCCGTCAGTGACGCATTCAGCCTCTGGCTGCGCGGCGAATACCACGGTGAAAGTAACCGCTTCAGCGGTGACTACGACAACCTGAGTGCGGCCAACCAGGCTGTTTATGAGGCCGTCGGTGATCTGCAGGCTTATACCCTGTTCCATCTGGGTGGCGCCTATCAGGTATCTGAGCAGGTGGCGCTGAATGCTTCCATCAGCAATCTGGCGGACAAAGACTTCCGCGATTTCAGCACCTACGACTCAGACGGTGACGGCACTGTTGACGCCTGGGCCAGCGAATATTTCCAGGGTGGCCGCAGCATTACCGGTACCACGCTGCCCGGCCGTACGTTCTGGCTGTCAGCCAACGTCACTTTCTGATCCTGCCGCCTGCCGCCGCCGGGTCTCTCCCGGCGCCGGCCTTACCCTGACAAAAGCAGACAGTTCTGAGCTGTAAAGGCTCAGGCTGTCTTTTTATCATTAAGATATGAATAAGAACGCTTCTCCTTTCCATCACCGTATCCTGCCCGGCACCGTGCGCCAGTGGCACTGGATCAGTTCCGCCGTCTGTCTGGCCGGGATGCTGCTGTTTGCGCTGACCGGTATCACCCTCAATCACGCCGCCGATATTGAGGCCAGCCCGCAAACCACCACGGTCGAAGCTGAGCTGAGCGAAGGGATGCTGACACTGCTGAATAAACGGGATGACGGGCCACTGCCACTGGCCGTACGCCGCTGGCTGCTGCAGGAATATGACATCCGCACACCCGACAGTGGTGCGGAATGGGATGAGGTGGAAGTGTATCTGGCGTTGCCCAGGCCCGGCGGTGACGCCTGGCTCAGCATCGACCGCCACAGCGGTGAACTGATGTATGAAGATACCGGCCGCGGGCTGGTGTCGTATCTCAACGATCTGCATAAAGGCCGCAACACCAGCACGGCATGGTCATGGTTTATCGATCTGTTTTCCGTTCTGTGCATCATTTTTTCGCTCAGCGGATTATGGCTGCTGTTCCGTTATTCACAGCAGCGGCCAGGTACCTGGCCACTGGTCGTGCTGGGCGTATTGATTCCTGTACTCATCATTATTCTGACGCTGCATTAAGGATGTCTGTATGAAGGTTTTAACCCGCTCTCTGTCTGCTGCTGTTCTGTGTTCTGCGCTGTCGCTGCAGGCGGCTGAACTTGATATTTCCGTCGCCATTCCGAAACTCAGCGTGGCGGAATATCACAAGCCCTATGTGGCGATCTGGATTGAAAATAATGCCAGCAAAGAAGTCACCAATCTGGCTGTCTGGTACGACACGGAAATGCGCAACCAGAAAGGCGAAAAATGGCTGAAAGATATGCGCCAGTGGTGGCGCCGCAGTGGCCGCAGTCTGGAAATGCCGGTGGATGGCGTGTCCGGTGCGACCAGAGGCCCGGGTAAATACGACCTCAATTTTACCCTTGGTGACAACCAGCTGGCTGAGCTGGCCAGTGGTGACTACCGCCTGCGGGTGGAAGCCGCACGCGAAGTGGGTGGCCGCGAACTGCTGGATATCCCGTTCAGCTGGCCGGCCACCTCGGCACAGACATTAACCGCACAGGGCGAATCCGAACTGGGCGGAATTGCGCTGACGATCAGACCTTAAGGAGAACACCGTGTTAAAACGTATCGTAAAACCTCTGCTCTTTGCTTCATTAGTGACCGGCACGCTGTCGGTACAGGCGCACCGTTTATGGATTCTGCCCGATGTGACGGTCTTATCCGGTGATGAACCGGCGGTCAGTTTTGATGCCGCCGTGTCCAACAGTATTTTTAATTATGATCACGTGGCCCTGCGTGCCGATGCGATTCACATTAGCGCGCCGGATGGCACAGAGGTCGAGCCGGAAAACGCCGCCAAAGGAAAACTCCGGACCGTGTTTGATCTGAGCATGACACAGGAAGGCACCTACCGGGTGTACCTGACCATGCAGGGCATGAATGCTTTCTGGAAAGATGCCGGTGGCAAACGCCACATGTTCCCGGGACGCGGTCAATCGGCGACGCCGGAAGAGATCAGCAATGCCATCCCGGCCGATGCTGAAGGCGTGCGCATCGTTGAAAGTTACCGCCGTGCGGAAACCTTTGTTACTGCCGTTGCGCCGTCTGATAACGTCAAAAAAATCAGCGGCCAGGGCGTGGAATTAAAACCCGTTACCCATCCGAATGATCTGTACGCCGGTGAAACAGCCACCTTCGCCCTGATGCTCAATGGCGAGCCTCTGGCCGGTGCTGACGTGGTGCTGATCAAAGAAGGTACCCGCTACCGCGACAGCCAGGATGAAATTGCCTTAACCACCGATAACAATGGTGCAATCCAGGTGAACTGGCAGGGTGCCGGCCGTTACTTTATGGAAATGGAATACAAAGACGATAAGGCACAGGCGCCGGCCACGGAACGCAGTGCAACCTACACCGCCGTGTTTGAGGTGCTGCCGGACTGATGCTGTCGATACAGCCCTGGCTGCTCGCCGGCACACTGGTACTGGCGTATCTGCTGTTTACCCTGGGGTGCTACCACAAAAGGGTCAGAATCTGGCGCCATCAGCCGGTACTGAACAGTGGTGTGCCGGTAAACATTGTGGCCTATGCCAGTGAAAGCGGGCAGGCGCGGGCGCTGGCCGGACAGCTGGCTGAGCAGACCGGCGCGCCATGCCTGACGCTTAATGAGTTGTCGCCGGCGATGCTGGCCAATTGCCGTCAGTTATTGCTGATTGTCAGCACCACCGGTGAAGGCGACGCGCCGGATAATGGCCGGCTGTTGCTGCCCCGTCTGGCGCAGGCGGATGTCGCCGGGCTTTCTTTCGCCGTGCTGGCGCTGGGCGACCGCCACTACAGGCATTTCTGTGCCTTTGGTCTGCGCCTCGCTGCCGTACTGCAGGCCAGTGGCGCCACGCCGTTATTCCCAACGGTCTGCGTCGACCAACTGGACCCACAGGCGCTGCAGCAATGGCAGCAGCAGTTACAGCAACTGGGCTTAAAAATGGCCACCGTCCCGCCGGCCGGCAGCGGGCAGCAGGCTGCTCTGACTCCGGAAAGCTTATGGCGCCTGCAGCAACGTCAGTTACTGAATGCCGCCAGCCCCGGCGCGCCCGTGTATGACATCACCCTGCAGGCGCAGAATACATTGCCCGACTGGCAGGCCGGGGATATTGCGCAGCTGCGTATTCCTGACGCAACAGGCGGCACGGTGCCGCGTGAATACACCATCGCCAGCCTGCCGCAGGAGCAGCAACTGCGCCTGTTAATCCGCGTACAGCATTACCCCGATGGGCGGCCCGGTATCGGCTCCGGCTGGCTATGCCAGCAGGCACAGACGGGTGACAGCATAGCGCTGGGCATCCGTTCCAACCCGGAGTTTCACGCGCCAGCGGCACGCGTGCCTTTGATTCTCATCGGTAACGGCACCGGCCTCGCCGGCCTGCGTGCCCATCTGCAACAGCGGGAATTACACGCCGCTGATTCCATCACGGCTGGCAAAAACTGGCTTATCTTCGGCGAACGCAGCCCGGAGCACGACCGCCCCTGGCGGCAGCAACTGGAACACTGGCTGAATACCGGCCACCTGCAGCAGCTGGACCTGGCCTTTTCGCGCATGGATCAGACCGCCGCAGAACCACAAGCACCGGACCAGCTCAGTTATCAGGCCGGCCGTCAGTTTATCCACCAGGGCTATGTGCAACAGGTACTCAGCCACCACGCAGGCAAACTGCAACAGTGGCTGGCACAGGGCGCCTGCCTGTACGTATGCGGCAGTCGCAACGGCATGGCAGCCGGCGTGGATGACGTGCTCAGTGAGATTCTGGGAGAGCAGCAACGGCAGGCGCTGATCGGGCAGGGTCGCTACCGGCGGGATGTGTACTGAGCACAACAGGATACCTTTCTTAACAGCATCTGCTCTTTTCCTCTGCCGATTTGTGTAATTATACTTCTGCTCAATAACGACAGAGGACAGGCAAACCTGGGGTTAAGGGATCTGAAGGTGCTTTTGTCGGATTTGCTTGATGTTGCTGAAGTTGAGAGAGGGGATACCTTAGCGGGTTCCGGGGCCAGAACCCACCTGTCCGCCGGGCAAGCACTCAACAGCGCACTGGCTGAAGACCTGATCGAACTGATCAAAAAACAACCCCCGCAATGCTTCGAAGTGCTGGTCGTGCAGCTGATGCAGGCCATGGGCTATGGCAGCTCGACTGGGGACTCAGGCAGTGCAACCCAGTATACTGGCGACGGCATCATCAACGAAGATCCGCTGGGGCTGGAAACCATCTGCCTGCAGGCCAAACGCTACACCGATGCTGCGGTAGGCCGCCCGGAAGGTAACCAATATGGATATTGTGAGTGAGATACGGGGGGGCGGATTGATGGTGTTCACCTCGCCGAACTGATGATCAAACACAACCTCGGCGTCAGCGTAAAAGAAACCTATCAGGTAAAGGCGATAGACTCAGATTACTTTGCCGAAGACTAACAGCCAGCAGCGGCAGGAAAGCGACTCCTTCCGCTTAAAACTGACAATCAACTGAACAGTCAGGTGTTAACACCTGAATAAGCGTAAGAGAGCAGGAACCAATAATGACAAGCGCCCAACAAAGAGCAGCCCTGCAACGCCAGATCTGGGCCATAGCCAACGATGTGCGCGGTGCTGTAGACGGCTGGGATTTCAAACAATACGTGCTCGGCACCCTGTTTTACCGTTTTATCAGCGAAAACTTCAGTGCCTACATCGAAGCAGGCGACGACAGCGTCAACTACGCGGCCATGTCCGACAGTGTCATTACTCCAGAGATCAAAGACGACGCCATTAAAACCAAGGGCTACTTTATGTACCCCAGCCAGCTGTTCGTTAACGTGGCCAAAAACGCCAACAGCAACGAAAGCCTGAATACCGATTTAGCGGCCATCTTCAGCGCGGTTGAAGCCTCCGCCAGCGGCTATCCGTCTGAGCAGGACATCAAAGGCCTGTTCGCCGACTTCGATACCACCAGTAACCGCCTCGGCAATACGGTAAGAGACAAAAACCAACGCTTAGCCGCCGTGCTCAAAGGCGTGGCCGGGCTGGATTTCAGTGATGAGTTTTTTGCCGAGCGCGACGCCGCCCACATCGACCTGTTTGGCGATGCTTACGAGTTTTTAATTTCTAACTACGCGGCTAACGCTGGTAAATCCGGCGGTGAGTTTTTTACCCCGCAGCATGTTTCCAGGTTGATCGCCCAGCTGGCCATGCACAAGCAAACCAGCGTCAACAAAATTTTTGACCCGGCCTGCGGCTCCGGCTCGCTGCTGCTGCAAGCGAAAAAACATTTCGACGCGCATATTATTGAAGAAGGTTTCTTCGGCCAGGAGTTAAACCACACTACCTACAACCTTGCGCGTATGAACATGTTTTTGCACAACATTAACTACGACAAGTTCAATATTCAGCTGGGCAACACCCTGACCGACCCGCACTTCGGCGATGACAAACCCTTCGACGCCATCGTCTCTAACCCGCCGTATTCGGTTAAATGGATCGGCAGCGACGACCCAACCCTGATTAACGACGAGCGCTTTGCCCCGGCCGGTGTGCTCGCGCCCAAATCCAAAGCCGACTTCGCCTTTGTGCTGCACGCGCTGAGCTACTTGTCGGGTAAAGGCCGCGCGGCCATTGTCTGCTTCCCAGGTATTTTTTACCGGGGCGGAGCGGAGCAAAAAATCCGCAAGTATCTGGTTGATAACAACTACGTCGAAACCGTCATTTCACTGGCACCCAACCTGTTCTTTGGCACCACCATCGCCGTGAATATTCTGGTGCTGGCGAAAAACAAAACCAGCACCGATACCCAATTTATCGACGCCAGTGGCCTGTTTAAGAAAGAAACCAATAACAACATCCTCACCGATGATCATATCAAGCAGATCATGGAGGTGTTCGACAGCAAAGCCAACGTCGATCACTTTGCCCGTTCTGTGCCCTATGAAGAAGTCGCCGCCAACGACTACAACCTGTCGGTATCCAGCTATGTCGAAGCCAAAGACACCCGCGAAGTGGTGGACATTGCCAAGCTCAATGCCGAACTGAAAACTACCGTTGCCAGAATCAGCGAACTGCGCAGTGAGATTGATGCTATCGTCGCCGAGATCGAGGGTAATTAAATGGTGTCGAGATTGAGGATAGCTAAATGGCGCTGAGCAATAGCCAGATTACCAAACTGGGAGACCGGCTCCGCCAGGGGATAACGGACGAAGAAGACTTAAACCTGCTCGATAAATTCCGGCAAACCTTCAGCACGTTGGACGAGCAGGTCTACCCGGTTATTCATAGCGCCCTGATGGTAAGAACCGACTGCACTCTGACCAAGCGAAAACGCAAAACTCAGCAATCCATTGTCGATAAGCTTATCCGGCAAACCCGCTTGCGCCTGCCGCAAATGCAAGACATCGCCGGCTGCCGTATCGTGGTTGAGGGCGGTAGTCAGGCCGCTCAGCAAATCAATGCCTTGCTGAACGATGCGCTTTCTTCATCGCACTCACTACTCTCGTCAGATTGGCAGGTCGAAAGCAAAGAAAGAGATGCCAAGGGTTATCACGCTATTCATATCGTCGTAAAAGCGGACAAAAGATTTTACGAAATCCAACTGCGCACCTATGCGCAGGATATCTGGGCCAATCTGGTCGAAAGCATGTCAGATGAAAAAAATACATTAAAATACGGTGGCAGCGAGCAGGAACAACCCTTGATGAGTAAGTTAACGCGTTTAGCGGATACCTTCTCTGATATCGACCAAAGCGCTCATAAGATGACCTTCGCTGACTATCAGCAACAACTACAGGAGGCGATTCGCGATGTATTATCTGATTGAGCATAATCGCACCACAAAAAAAACCGAGTGCACGGAATACGCCGATTACGGCAGTGCGCAACTGGCTTGCCTGCAAAAAGAACAGCAGCATTTCTCCACGCATCAGCATGCGATGGAAGTGGTGGTGTTTGAAGCCGACTCACTCGATGACCTGAAACGCACCCATAGCCGCTATTTTGTGACTGAAAAACCGGCAGATAGTGGTACCGGTGCGTTATTGGCGGTGGGATTGGTGGGCCTGGCCGTTTACCTGCTCAATAAGAAATAAATCAGAGAGTCAGCTTGATATGACAATTAGTAAAGACGCACAAGGCGTCAGTCAGAGTTTTATGGAAAAGCTGTTGGATGGGGTTGAGGTGGCATGGAAGGCAGCCGGCGAAATATTTGATCTAAAAAATGGGTACACACCTTCTAAAGCAAACTCTGCGTATTGGGCTAATGGGGAAGTTCCTTGGTTCAGAATGGAGGATATTCGTACGAATGGAAGAGTGCTTAAGTCTGCCATACAAAGAGTTTCAAAATCAGCGGTAAAGGGAAAATTGATTCCCGCCAACTCATTAATAATGTCTACAACTGCAACACTTGGCGAGCACGCTCTTATTGAGGTGCCATTTCTAACTAATCAACAAATAACGAGCTTTTCAGTTAATAGCGAACATAGAGAAAAAGTTGATGTTAAATTTATGTTTCACTATTTCTTCAAGTTCGGTAAGTGGTGTGTTGAAAATGCCAATAAAAATGGTGGCATGGGAATTATTAGCCTAGGAAAGCTGAAACAGTTTCCAATCCCCATCCCCTGCCCAGACAACCCCAAAAAATCACTGGAAATTCAGGCTGAAATCGTCCGCATTCTGGACGCATTTACCGCCATGACCGCCGAGCTGACCGCCGAGCTGACCGCCGAGCTTAACCTACGCAAGCAACAATACAACCACTACCGCGACCAGTTATTGAGTTTTGAAGAAGGGGAAGTGGAGTGGAAGACGTTGGGGGAAGTTTGCGAACGGGTTTCTTCAGGAAAGAACAAAAGTAGATCTGAAATTGGTGAGTTTCCGGTTTATGGATCAACGGGGATAATTGGAAGGACGGATATTAAAGCGTACGACCTTGAGCAAATATTGGTGGCAAGGGTTGGTGCCAATGCTGGACGTGTAAATATTGCACAGGGTGAATATGATGTTTCCGATAATACTCTGATACTTAAAGTGAAAGATAACTTCAATTTGAAGTACTTGTTTTATTACCTAGTAAACTTGAATTTAAATCGATTTGTTAAAGGCGCTGGTCAACCTCTGCTTACCGCTGGCCAGTTGAAAGATATGTTAATTCCAGTCCCTTCTGCTGGTGAACAGAATCGCATCGTCGCCATCCTCGACAAATTCGACGCCCTCACTCAATCCCTTACCGAAGGCCTGCCGCGCGAAATCGAACTGCGTCAAAAGCAATACGAGTATTACCGCGATTTATTGCTGAGCTTCCCCCAGTCAACCAGGCCCGGCGCAAAACAAGAGGCGGTTGCCTGATATGCCGTATACCCCGCCTTTTACCATTACGGCTGAGATTCTCAATCTGGTGGCGGATATCAGCCAACAGGTAGGGCGGTTGGATGCCAGTGCGCTGAATGCTTCGCCGCAACTACGCAAACAGAACCGCATTAAAACCATTACCGGCACCCTGGCGATTGAGGGCAATACCTTAACCGAAGCGCAGGTTACCGCCATTGTCGAAGGCAAACCGGTATTGGGCAGTGTGCGCGAACTGGCCGAGGTAAAAGGGGCCATTGCGGCCTATGAGGCGTTACCGGATTACGCGCCTGCCAATCTTGACCACCTGCGCGCTGCCCATGGCCTGATGATGGCGGATGTTTTGGTGAATGCAGGCGCATTCCGTACGCAAGGAGTGGGCATTCATAAGGCGGGCGTTGTCCACCATGTGGCACCACCGGCGCGTCAGGTATCTGGCCTGATGGCCGATCTGGCGGGCTGGCTGCAACAGACTAACGATCACCCGCTGATTGCCAGCAGTGTGTTTCATTACGAATTTGAGTTTATTCACCCGTTTGCCGATGGTAACGGCCGTATGGGGCGGTTATGGCAAACGCTGATTTTATCGCGCTGGCACCCGCTGTTTTTATCGTTGCCGCTGGAAAGTGTGATTAAAGAGCATCAGCAAGCCTACTATCAGGCCCTTGAACAGGCGGACCAGCAGGCCGACAGTACGCCGTTTATTCAGTTTATGTTGTCGGTCATTGCCCAGACGCTGGCACAAAACGCCCCTGTAAATGCCTCTGTAAACGCCCCTGTAAATGCCCCTGACAAGCAAGTACCTGACCTGAACCGGCTGAAAACTCCGGATGCCGTTATTGCCTTACTGACAGCCAACCCCGAACTGACACGCCAACAACTGGCCGATGCCATAGGCAAAGACCTGCGTACCATTGGCCGCGCCATCGCCAAATTACAACAAAACGGAAAAATTACACGCGTCGGTTCTGATAAAACCGGCCATTGGGAGATCAAGCCGTGACGGATTACAAAACCATCGCCGAGTCCAATAACTTTATTGTTCTGGATAAATACAACAAAGACTGGCAAGTCGCCGAAAGCTACCAGAGCGAAGGCGACCTGGAGCGTGAGCTGATTCAGGATTTGGTTAATCAGGGCTATGAATACCTGCCGGGCTTAAATAACCCTGTCGCCATGCTGGGCAATGTGCGCGAGCAGTTGCAGCGCCTGAATAATGTTGAGTTCGCAGAGGGTGAGTGGCTGCGCCTTGTTGAGACCTACCTGGATAAACCCAGCGATACCATCGTGGATAAAACCCGCAAAATCCACGACGACTATATTCACGATTTTGTCTTCGACGATGGCCGTATCAAAAATATCTACCTGGTGGATAAAAAGAACATCGCCCGCAATAAGGTGCAGGTTATTAAGCAGTTTGAGCAGACCGGTAGCCACGCCAACCGCTACGATGTGACCATTCTGGTGAACGGTTTGCCGCTGGTGCAGATCGAGCTGAAAAAACGTGGTGTGGCCATTCGTGAGGCGTTTAATCAGGTACATCGATACAGCAAAGAGAGCTTTAACAGCGAACAGTCGCTGTATAAGTACCTGCAGTTATTTGTCATCTCCAACGGTACCGATACCCGCTATTTTGCCAACACCACCAAGCGCAATAAAAACAGCTTCGACTTCACCATGAACTGGGCGAAGGCGGATAACACCCTGATTAAAGACTTAAAAGACTTTACCGCCACTTTCTTTCAGAAGCACACGCTCGTGAATGTGCTGCTGCATTATTCGGTATTTGATGTCAGCGATACCTTGCTGGTGATGCGCCCGTATCAGATTGCCGCCACCGAACGTATTTTGTGGAAGATACGCTGCGCGTATGAATCCAAAGCCTGGAGTGGCGCACAAGCCGGGATGATGCCCGAAAACGGCGGCTATATCTGGCACACCACAGGTTCGGGCAAGACCTTAACCAGCTTTAAGGCGGCGCGGCTGGCCACTGAGCTGGCGTTTGTCGATAAGGTGTTCTTTGTGGTGGATCGTAAAGATCTCGATTACCAGACCATGAAGGAATACCAGCGCTTCTCGCCCGACAGCGTGAACGGCTCTGACAGCACCGCAGGCCTGAAACAGAACCTGAACAAAGACGATAACAAGATTATTGTTACCACCATCCAGAAGCTCAACAACCTGATGAAAAGCGAAGGCAACCTGCCAGTGTACAACCAGCAGGTGGTGTTTATCTTCGATGAATGTCATCGCAGCCAGTTTGGTGAAGCGCAGAAAAACCTGAAAAAGAAGTTCAAACGCTTCTACCAGTTTGGTTTTACCGGCACGCCGATTTTTGCCGGTAAGAATGCCCTGGGCGATCAGGACACCCAAAGCGTGTTTGGCCGCGAGCTGCATTCGTATGTGATTACCGATGCCATCCGCGATGAGAAAGTACTCAAGTTTAAGGTCGACTACAACGACGTGCGCCCGCAGTTTAAACAGCTTGAAACCGAGCAGGACGAGAAGAAACTGAGCGCGCTGGAAAACAAACAGGCGTTACTGCACCCGGAGCGCATCCGCGAGATTTCTCAGTATATTCTCAACAACTTCCGCCAGAAGACGCATCGCACGCAGGCCGCTGCTCATGCTCCGGACAAAGGCTTTAACGCCATGTTTGCGGTCAGCAGTGTGGATGCCGCCAAGCTGTATTACGAGACACTCAATAAGCTGCAAGAGGGTAGCGACAAGCCGTTACGCATCGCTACCATTTTCTCGTTTGCGGCCAACGAGGAGCAGGACGCGATAGGCGATATTGAGGATGAAAGTTTTGATCTCTCTGCCGCAAATGGGGCGATGAACAGCAGCGCCAAGGAGTTCCTGAGTAAGGCCATCACCGACTATAACGCCATGTTCAGTTCGAACTACAGCGTCGACAGTAACGGCTTTCAGAATTACTACCGCGATCTGGCCAAGCGGGTAAAAAGCAAAGAAGTCGACCTGCTGATTGTGGTGGGCATGTTCCTCACTGGTTTTGATGCGCCTACGCTGAATACTCTGTTTGTTGATAAAAACCTGCGCTATCACGGACTGATGCAGGCGTACTCGCGCACCAACCGCATTTATGACGCCACCAAAACCTTCGGTAATATTGTCACCTTCCGTGATTTAGAGCAGGCCACGGTCGATGCCATCACTCTGTTTGGTGATAAAAACACCAAAAACGTGGTGCTGGAAAAAAGCTATAAAGAGTACATGGAAGGCTTTACCGATATTATTACCGGCGAAGCGAAACGCGGTTTTATGGCCGTGGTCAGCGAGCTGGAGCAGCGTTTTCCTGATCCGGCGAACATTGAAAAAGAATCTGACAAAAAAGCCTTTGCCAAGCTCTTTGGTGAGTATCTGCGGGTAGAGAACATTCTGCAGAACTACGATGAGTTTGCCAGCCTGAAAGCCCTGCAGAACATCGATATCAGCGACCCGGAAGCGGTTGAGGCTTTCAAAGCCGAGCATTATCTGGATGATGAAAAATTCGCGGAATTACAGGCCATTCGCCTGCCCGCCGAGCGTAAAGTACAGGATTACCGTTCAAGCTATAACGACATCCGCGATTGGCAACGCCGCGAGAAATCGGCAGAAGAGAAAGAAAAATCCACCATCGACTGGGACGACGTAGTATTTGAAGTCGACCTGCTTAAGTCGCAGGAGATTAACCTCGATTACATTCTTGAGCTGATCTTTGAACACAACAAAAAGAACAAGAGCAAAACGGATCTGGTGGATGAAGTTCGCCGCGTGATTCGCGGCAGCCTCGGCAATCGCGCCAAAGAAAGCCTGGTGGTGGATTTTATCAACCAGACTGACCTGGATGAGATTGGCGACAAAGCCACCGTCATTGACGCCTTCTTTGCTTTTGCGCAGGCCGAACAGCAGCGCGAAGCAGACGAGCTGATTACCTCAGAGAACCTGAACAGCGAGGAAGCGCGGCGCTACATCATCAGCTCGCTCAAGCGCGAATACGCCAGCGATGCAGGCACCGAACTGAATGCCATCCTGCCGAAAATGAGCCCGCTGAACCCGCAGTACCTGAGCAAAAAACAGACGGTATTTCAGAAAATCGCTGCGTTTGTGGAGAAGTTTAAAGGGGTGGGCGGAAGCATCAGCAGAGACTGACAGAGCGTTCTGAGTGTGTGCTCGGTGTACGCAACGGTTAGGGTTTGGAGCCGTCCGCAAGTCTGCAGAGGCTGTAGAGCTGGTTCTGAAACAGGCTGAAACATTATCTGATTCGTGGACAAAGTAGCGAGTTTGCCATTTGTTAACAGGATTTAGCGTATGGAATACGATCACGGAGTGCGAGTTACCCAGCATCTGCACGAAATGACGCCTCTGGAGCGATTACTAGCAGACTTTGAAGCAAAGGCTAAAAACTATCACGCTCAGAAAAACTGCGCAGTTTCACTTTCAAAGGAAGAGGAACGCAGGGCTCAGCGAGAACTTCAGAAACTGCTTAAGCAGCTTCAGGTAGAACGTCTGGCCGCAATGGGGCAGGCTTCTGTACAGTTGAACCTTGATCAATACCGGGCTGCTCTTAAACCGGCTGATGGCGATACTCGTCAGCAGAAGGCGATTTTGCGGGGTGCGATGGGTTTGGAGAAACATCATCCGACGAAAGTTCTTGCGAAATACATGCAGGAACAAGGGCCTGCTAAACCTGATGATTGCTTCGTTGCGCACCACATAGTTCAGGGTAAGGGCTGCACTCAATTCGCTGCTGAGTCTCGCATTGATCTCCACTTTCATGGTATTCGTATCAACGATCCTGTGAATGGTGCCTGGATGCCGCGCTTTATCGAGCACAAAGGTCACCCTGCAATGC
This sequence comes from Pseudomonadota bacterium, assembly GCA_030145845.1. Taxonomy (GTDB): domain Bacteria; phylum Pseudomonadota; class Gammaproteobacteria; order Pseudomonadales; family Oceanobacteraceae; genus Venatoribacter. The sequence goes on along the minus strand of JAIXHJ010000004.1, from coordinate 334,675 downwards.
CAAAGGCAAACGCTCATGCTGAGATCCATACGAACAACTATGAGCATTGGGTTCACTCGCTAACTCATCACATAATGAGCGAACAATCATTTAAAGATAAATTGAAGACGATCCGGCATCAGTTAAGGGATGGTGCCCAGCCTGACTATGTCACTGAGCCACCGTTGAAAGAGGTATTTAAGAAAGCATGAAAATCTTTCGGATCGAAGCAGATATATCTGAGTGCCAATCAATCGTGTTCGATATCGATGACTACCTCGATCTCCTTGATCCTCATATCGGTGAAAAAAAGGCGATGTTTTTGCCTATGGAGAACATAGCGGTTGCTGACTTCTGGCAACCGATTGAATTGTCGTATTTTCAGAATGAAGGCTCTGTTGATCTGGCGGATGTCAGCCTCTGGAAGTCTGGTCTCTTATTGATGAATCAGAAAGGTTACGACGCTTTGCACGATGTGCTGGCAGGCTGTGGTGAGTTTCTGTCTTGTGAACTTCATGGGAAAGCTGCCTATCTCTTTAACTGCCTTGATTTGAAGCCGGAGAACGGTGCAAGGGTAAGTTATAAAGAAAAAGGGGGCTGGAAGCAGTCTGTTGAGGCGATTGGTTTTCCTGCTGAATGGAATGAGCCGGTGTTTAAGTTTAAAAATGAACTGACGTTTGATTTATACGCTGCTGAGGCATTCAAAGCGGCTTATGATTCACATAAGCTGAAAGGCCTGTGTTTTTACCCTTATTGATCGCGAGCGCTCCATGATCCACCTCCACGCCTCCAAAGCCCTGTTCGCCAAACTCCCAGTCAACGACGACGGTCTTCTGTTTATGACACCGCACAGTCAGTGGCTTTATCAGCAGCCACCATTGGAACACAACCCGTTAAGTGGCTGGCACGGCCATTTGGTAACCATGCAACGGCGTAATTGTCTGTTTTTTGTGCATGATGAAACCCGCTTTTCGCTGTTTTTGCCGGCCTTAACCAAGCCGGATTTTGCTGAACTGAATGATCGCTTTGTTGATTCCTTTATGAACACTTTGCTGAAAAGCGGGGCCGATGAGCAGCACATGACGGCCGCCCATAAATATCTGCGGCCGTTGCAGGTGGATACGCAGTGCAGCCGTTCGGTGCAGGCCACGATAACCCGTACCAGGTTTGAGCTGGAATATATGCTGGAGGATAAGCCGGTCGATTTAGCTGAAGTCGCAGGTTACAGCGTTGGTGCCTGGCTGTCGCATTTTCCGCGCAGTGTAAAAGGCAAGAAAGATATGTTTTTTCCGGATCGGGCCATGCTGGAGCTGCTGGAAAGAGCTGGCTGATGGTGGCAGCGGGCCGGCGAAAGCGCTCGCTTTGCCCCCGTGGTATGCGTTGACCCAAATAAGAGGGTGGGGTTATAGTAACCCCGCCTGGGGTGTGCTTATGGACAAGGAGGCTCTGTGAACAGTCGGGCACTGATCAAAGATCTGGAAATGGATGGCTGGTATCTGGTGAATGTCAGAGGCTCGCATCACTATTACAAACACCCAACCAAACCCGGCAAAGTAACGGTGCCACATCCTAAAAAAGATCTGCCGCCCGGTACTGTTCGTGTCATACGCATACAGGCACAGCTTTAATTAAGGGGTTGTCTATGAGATTTCCTATTGCGATTGAACTTGGCAATGAAACACAGGCTTATGGGGTCGAGTTTCCGGATATCCCGGGCTGTGTATCGGCTGGCGATACTTTGGACGAAGCTATAGCCAACGCCCATGAGGCGCTGGAAGGGTATATGGAGTTTCTGTTTGAAGAAGGTGACCCGGTTCCCCAGGCTGGCCTGATTGAAGAATACTGTAAAAAACCGGCGTATGCCGATCGTATATGGGCGTTGGTGGATTTTGATATCACCCTTTATCTGGGTAAATCACAGAAAATCAATGTCACCTTGCCTGATCGTTTGATCAAACGCATTGATGCCATTGTGTCGGCGAATCCACGCTATGGCAGCCGTTCTGGTTTCCTTGCTCAGGCAGCATTGGATGAACTGAACAGCCTGCATTCCTGAATTTCAGTCTTCACTACTCAGTTCAACCCATAATAATGTGCCGTTTGGTGATACCATCGGCACTTCTTTTTGTACCAACAACACTCAGGAACCCTTCGCCCATGTCCAAAAGCTTCGAAGCCCAGGGAATCATTCATTCCATCGACGAAACCCGCACCTACGGTAATAACGGTTTCACCAAGCGTGAGTTCGTGATCAAGCTGAGCGGTGAGGGGGAGAACCCGGATTACCCGAACTACGTGGCGCTGGAGCTGATCAAAGACAAGTGTGCGCTGATGGATGCCTATCAGCCGGGTGATGAGGTGATGGTCACCTTTAACCTGTCCGGCCGTCTGTGGAATGCGCCGGGCAAGCCGGAAAAATGCTTTACCAGCCTGCAGTGCTGGAAAGTGGATGGTGCCGGTTCCGGCGGTGCGGTGCCGGCTGCCGGTACGTCCGATCCGTTCGCGCAGATGATGCCGGACTACGACGATGATGTTCCGTTCTGATGATGATGGCGATGAAAGGATGCAGCCGCTGGCTGGCGGCGCTTGCTCTGCTGCCGCTGCTGGCGCTGGCCGAGCCGGCAGCGGTGTGGAAAATCAGCCATGGCAGCGATTATTTTTATCTCGGCGGTACCATTCATATGCTGCCGGAGTCGGAGTTGCCGTTACCGCAGGGCTTTCAGCAGGCCTATGCCGACAGTGATGTGCTGGTGCTGGAAACGGAAGTCACCGACAGTCAGCAACAGCAGCAGACTCTGCTGCAGGCGATGCAGCTGGAAAATGGCCGGAGCCTGCAGGATCTGCTGACTGCCGGCACTTACCACCGCCTGGATCAGTACTTTTCTGACAACGGCATGGCGCTGGATAATTTCCGCCGCTTTGCGCCCGGTTTTATCCTGATTGTTGCCACTCAGATTGAGCTGCAGAAGCTGGGCATTACCGGTGAAGGTGTGGATATGATTTTCCAGCAGCAGGCCAGGGCAGAGCAGAAACCGCTGTGGTTTCTTGAATCCTTCGATTATCAGGTCGCGGTACTGGCTGGTCTCGGCCGCGGTTATGAGGATGAATTTGTCGGCAAAATGCTGGATGAAGCCCCTCAGGCCGGCGAGATTCTCGGCGATACCTTACGTGGCTGGAAAAGCGGCAATCTGAACGATATTAACCGCCTGATTAATGAGCCCACGCGCAGGGATGATCCGCGCACTTTCGCGTCATTATTTGTTGAACGCAACCACAACTGGCTGCAGCAGCTGCTGACCTATTTTGGCAACGACGAGCGCGAACTGGTGCTGGTCGGTGCCGGGCATCTGGCCGGAAAAGAAGGCCTGATCGAGTTATTGCGCCAGCGTGGTTATCACATCAGTCAGCTGGGTGGCTGACGCTCAGTAAGCCGGTTTGATGTCCAGCAGCAGGGTGCCGTCAAGGCAGTCCAGCGCGCTGACGGTCAGCCGGTTTCCCTCAATGGCCAGCACTTCAACCCGCGCCAGCGCAATCGGGTTGGGGCGGTGCGGTGAACGCATGGCAAACACACCTTTCAGCTGCTGATCGTGCGGATTAATGCTTTCCAGTACATCGCGCGGTGCCTGATCAAACCAGTACAGAAGATCAATTTCACGCGCCTTCAGGGCGGTGAGGCCGGCGGCATATTGCGGGTATAACTCGATGGTGGCGGTCTGTTCTGACTGGCGCACATTGTGCGGGCAGTCGGCCAGTGTTTGCCAGGGGGTATGAATGCGGCCGATCGGCACCAGGGTGATATCGCTCATAATCTGTTTCCTGTGTCAGGCGGTGGCTTAACCAGGCACAGGATGCAGGGCTTTACGGCGGGATAACAGAATTTTTAACGCCTGAACAATGAGTTCCTGTGGTGGGCAGGAACTCACGCTCTGCCGCTTACAGAATGACGGGTTTATCCCAGCCTTTAATGCGGATTTCCGTGTCGCTGATCTGCAGGTCTTCCGCTTCCAGTACTCCTTCGCCGAACACATAGCGTGGCTGATGCTGACCGCTGATAACGCCCTCGTCATATTCCTGCGCCGCCTGCTGAATAAATTCATTGCGCGCCAGATAATCCTTCCACTGCTGGCCTTTGTATTTGCTGGCCAGCAGTTTGTGGGTCTGCTGAGGACTGATCATAAAACCGGAGGCATTATTGCCGCCGAAGCCTTTGGCATTAATAAACGCCAGCGGCATTTTTTCGGCATTCACCGGCGTGTGCTGCAGCAGAATATTGAGGCCATCCTGATACACGTCGTCGGCAATTTCACTGGTGGTGGTAATGCCCGGAATCATACCGTGCGCCCAGGTGCCGAGGGTCATCAGCAGCTGATCGGCTGAGGCCGCGGCAATGGAGTGGCCGAGGTGCGCCTTGACTGCGGTAACCGGCCAGTTGCGGATGGTAAAGGCTTTGGCCAGCTCACTGAAAATATGCGATTCCGTGGTGCGGTTCTGTGGGGTGCTGCTGCCGTGTGCATGCACAAATGAGCCGTTGCGCAGCGCATCTTCACCGATCAGGCGGCGCGCTTCGCCCATGGCTTTCCCCATGGTCAGGTAGTTGCCGACCCCGGGGTTGGAAATGGATTTTTTATAGCCATCAGCATTCACGAAAATATCGCCGACGGCACCGTAAATGCTGAGGCCGAGTTCCACCGCCAGTTCGTCATCGGTGAGGACAAAATACTGCGCGGATTCAGAAATGGTAAAGCCACCGTTATAACCGAACGGGCGGCTGGCGCGGCGGAAATCCGGGGTCTGGTCAGAACTCAGGCCATCCAGATCGCGCAGGTTCTGCTCGGTTACCAGTGCCGTCATGGCGCTGTAGCCTTCCACGATTTCCGGTGTCAGCGGCGATTCGGCGTTGCCGACAATCACCAGCCGGCGACGGCCGCTCTGAATATCGTTCATGGCGGTTTTCAGGTTGTAGAGGAAGGTGGCGCAGGCGCCGACCATGGTGCCGGTGGAACCCAGGTTACCGAGCACATAGGCGTTAATAAAATCCGCCGGCATTTCACTCAGGCCCATGGCGCACTGTTTGGAGCTGACCCGTTTGCCATACAGCGCCGATTGCAGCATGCCGCCATGGCCTTCGTGATCCAGCTGACCCATGGCCGAACCGGCGTAAACACCGATCTCATCCGGCTTGAGATGATTGCGCAGGGTATCCCAGTCCATGCCCAGCTGGCCGAGGGCGTCGGAGGCGGCATACACCGCCATCTGCAGGCCGCGCGGATGATGGCGCGAGCGGTACAGGGCTGCCGGATCAAAGCCTTTGGGGGTCTGTCCGGCACTCTGTACCGCCAGACGTTTGTGGCTTTCACGCCAGCACTGGTGACCGTGCTCGTCCTTGAAGGCTTCATGGAAGGGGGCGGCGTTGGCATCCCAGCTGACGTTATCCCAGCCCCGTACCAGGGTGCCGTTCAGAATCTGCTGGCGCAGGGCGGCATCGTCCGGCGTCTGTTCCAGCCCCATCAGCTGGGCAAGCGAGTTCAGTGTCTGCTGCTGCTGGGCAGAGGTCAGTTCATCCAGCACCAGACGGCGGAAGGCGTGATGACCTGAGCTGCGGCCGGCGGGGTTGATACCGCCGAAGGCAGTGATGACAGCGAGCTTTCTCATGATGATAGGGTGTCCTTTACAGAGCCGAAGATGGAACAGTGTTCATATAAGGCCATTGTAGAGGCGACGATCCGTACACTATTAGGATATATTGGACAAAATATCGAACAAAAAAGACGCTATTAGAGCGGCAAAGGCACAGCTCTGTTTATCCTGAGTAAAACGCCTGGTTTTTCTGTGCCGCGATGCCGGGGAGGCGTGAATGATCCATCATATTACCCTGTTAACCATTGAGCAGATGCTCAGCTCCAGTGTCGCCATTCCGCTGGAAATGCTGGAGGCTGCGCGGGCGCGGATGCGTGTGCGCCACAATCCGGCAGCAGACTTCCAGGTTGATGCGGCGGCCCGGGAAATGGCACCGCTGACCATGCTCGGCGGCTTCCGTCTGCACCCCACCAAAGCCCTCAGTCAGATTGAACAAACCGATCTGATTGTGGTCCCGGCGTTATGGCGTAACCCGAAACCGCAGCTGAAGCAGGAGGCGGAGACCATCCGCTGGATCGCCCGGCAGTACCGTCAGGGGGCCAGTGTGATTGCCATCGGCACCGGGGTCTGTCTGCTGGCAGAGGCCGGTATTCTTGATGGCAAGCCGGCGACCACGCACTGGCATTATCTGGATCAGTTCGAACGTGATTATCCGAAGGTGCAGTTACAGCGTCAGCATCTGCTGACGCAGGCCGACCGCCTTTATTGCGCGGCCAGTGTGAACTCCGGCGCCGATCTGATGGTGCATTTTATTGGTCTGCAGTACGGCCGTGAGCTGGCGCTGCAGGTGGAACAACAGTTTTCACCCGAAGTGCGTAATCCGTTTGAGAAAAATGTGTTTTACGCGGATCAGCTGCATCAGCATCCGGATGAAGCCATTGCGCTGGCGCAGACCTGGCTGCAGCAGAATATGCAGAAGCCATTGTCACTGCCGGCGCTGGCGGCGTCGGCCGGGCTCAGTGAACGCCAGTTTGACCGCCGTTTCCGCGCCGTAACCGGCACCACGCCATCGCGTTACCTGCACCGCTTACGTTGTGACAGTGCGCGCGATCTGCTGCAGAAATCCAATCTGTCGGTGGCGGATATCGCCGCCGCGGTGGGCTTTAACGACGCCGGTTATTTTATCCGTGTCTTCCGCCGGCTGGCCGGGCAGACCCCGGGCGAATACCGGCGCAAAGTGCGGGCGAAATTATTTACCAGCCAGTGATGAAATTTTGCTCAACAGCAGACAACAATATGAGCCAGCTTATGCGACTTTGGTGGAGGATTTGACGTTCTTGTAAAAAAACTACAAGATTGCCATTGTCTTACGGCGACGAACCGTTCAGACTGGTATCACAATAGAGTAAATCGATGTTTTTCTTGTAGTTTTACTAGCTTTTCTGCTCCGTAAAACTACCTAAGAGGTCACTGTACGGCATGATCTGTCCTGTTGAAAAGCAGGTTTCCGCAGCACTGAATACCGCGCAGAGCAGAGTCAGAACCGTCAGCAGCCTCTCAGGACCGCTGTCAGTGATCCGTGTCAGGCCGGAGCCATCCATTCCGGTCACACAGTATGACAGACGGGCCAACAGCCGGCGAAGGGGTTTATTTATGGTCATTTTTACGAAGGATAATAGGTAAGACCATTCGCTGGGGGTCTATGCTTACATTCGGAATGCCGAATGAGCAGGTGACGTCCTACCCGGACAACACAGGGCCCCCCAGGCTGCTGGGGTTACTGCTCAAAAGGCGGTGACAAAGCAAACCGTACGCCTGAAACACAGGCCGTACCGATTATCAGGAGACCGGAGTTCTCATGACACAAGATGTCGATATTTATGAAACCCAGGAATGGCTTGATTCACTGCACGCAACCATTCGGCACGCAGGCCCGGAACGGGCAGCTTTCCTTCTGAAAAAACTGTTTGATAATGCCATTGCCAAAGGCGTTGATCTGCCACCGGCAATTACCACGCCTTACCGCAATACCATTCCGGTGGAAAAAGAAAAGCGTATGCCGGGCGACCTGTTTATGGAACGCCGTATCCGCTCACTGGTCCGCTGGAATGCACTGGCAATGGTGATGCGCGCCAACGACAACGATGAAGGTCTGGGCGGTCACATTGCATCCTTCTCGTCTGCTGCCACTTTATACGATGTTGGTTTTAACTATTTTTTCCGTGGCAACGAAGACGGAAATCTGGGTGACCTGATTTATTTTCAGGGTCACTCTGCACCGGGTATTTATTCCCGCTCCTATCTGGAAGGCCGTTTCGACGAAGAGCAGCTGGATAATTTCCGCCGCGAAGTGGATGGCAACGGTCTTTCTTCTTATCCGCACCCGTGGCTGATGCCGGATTACTGGCAGTTCCCGACCGTATCCATGGGTCTGGGCCCGATTCAGGCCATTTATCAGGCGCACGTAATGCGTTATCTGTCGGCGCGTGATCTGGTGCCACGGGGTGACCGTAAGGTCTGGGCATTCCTCGGTGACGGCGAATGTGATGAGCCGGAAACCCTGGGGGCGATTTCCCTGGCGGGCCGTGAAAAACTGGAAAACCTGATTTTCGTTATTAACTGCAACCTGCAGCGTCTGGACGGACCGGTGCGCGGTAACGGCAAAATTATTCAGGAACTCGAAGGTGTGTTCCGCGGTGCCGGCTGGAATGTCATTAAAGTGGTCTGGGGCCGTCACTGGGACGTGCTGCTGGAAAAAGACAAAACCGGTCTGCTGCAGAAGCGTATGGACGAAGTCTGTGACGGTGAACTGCAGAACTACAAAGCCAACGGCGGCGCTTACACCCGTGAGCATTTCTTCGGTAAATATCCGGAGCTGCTGGAACTGGTAAAAGACATGAGCGACGAGGATATTTTCGCGCTCAACCGTGGTGGCCACGATCCGTTCAAAGTGTACGCCGCCTACGATCAGGCCGTGAATCACAAAGGTCAGCCGACGGTTATTCTGGCGCAGACCGTTAAGGGGTATGGTCTGGGCGATGCCGGTGAAGCTGCCAACATCACCCACTCGGTGAAAAAACTGGATAAAGAATCACTGAAGCAGTTCCGTGACCGCTTCGCGATTCCGCTGACCGATGACGAACTGGAGCGTGTACCGTATTACCGCCCGTCGCCGGACAGCCCGGAAATGAAATACATGAACGAGCGTCGTGCCAAACTGCACGGTGCTGTACCGTCACGGCGTACGGATTTTGAAGCGCTGAATGTGCCGGCTCTGGATGTCTTCAAAGGTCAGCTGAGCGGCAGTGGTGAACGTGAACTGTCATCCACCATGGCCTTTGTCCGGATTCTGTCACAGCTGGTGAAAGATAAATCCGTCGGCAGTCATGTGGTGCCGATTGTGCCGGACGAAGCCCGTACCTTTGGTATGGAAGGCATGTTCCGTCAGCTGGGTATTTATTCTTCCGCCGGCCAGAAATACACGCCGATGGATGCCGGCCAGATCATGTATTACAAGGAAGATAAAAAAGGCCAGATTCTGGAAGAAGGTATCAATGAGGCCGGCGCCATGTCTGCCTGGATTGCGGCAGCAACAGCCTACAGCAACAGCAATTGCCCGATGGTGCCTTTCTATGTGTTTTATTCCATGTTCGGCTTCCAGCGTATCGGTGACCTGGCCTGGGCGGCAGGGGATATGCAGGCACGTGGTTTCCTGATCGGCGCGACAGCCGGCCGTACCACGCTTAACGGTGAAGGCCTGCAGCACCAGGACGGTCACAGCCATCTGATGGCGCACACCATTCCGAACTGTAAATCCTATGATCCGACCTACAGCTTTGAGCTGGCGGTGATTATTCAGGATGGTCTGAAGCGCATGTATGGCGACAAGGAAAACTGTTTCTACTACATCACCACCATGAACGAAAACTATGTCCATCCGGATATGCCGCAGGGCGTTGAGGAAGGCATTGTTAAAGGGATTTATCAGCTGAAAGCCGGTAAGAAAACCAAGGCAGCCGAGGCCCGGGTGCAGTTGATGGGTTCCGGTACCATTCTGCGTGAAGTGGAAGAGGCGGCGGATATTCTGCGTGAAGAGTACGGCGTTGAGTCGGATGTCTGGAGCGTGACTTCGGTAAACGAACTGGTGCGTGAAGCCAACGAATGTGAACGCGTTGCCATGCTGAACCCGGACGCGGAAGCGCAGGTGCCGTATGTCACCCAGGTTCTGCAGGGGCAGAAAGGCCCGTTCGTACTGGCGACCGATTACATCAAAGCTTATGGAGAACAGCTGCGGGCTTATATCCCGGGTGCTTATAAAGTGCTGGGTACTGACGGTTTCGGCCGCAGTGATACCCGTAAGAAGCTGCGTCACTACTTTGAAGTGAGCCGCGAGTTTGTGGTGCTGGCTGCGCTGACTGAGCTGGCAAAAGAAGGCAAATTCCCGCAGGAAGAGCTGGCCAAAGCACGTGCCAAATTAGGCATTGCGGCGGACAAAGTGAATCCGGTTAACCACTGAGAAGGAGGCCATCATGAGTAATATGACTGTGACTGTGCCTGATATCGGTGGCGCAGAAGATGTGGAAATCATTGAAATCAACGTAGCGGTGGGTGACAGCGTTGAACAGGAACAGGACCTGCTGGTTCTGGAAACTGACAAAGCAACCATGGAAGTTCCCTGCCCGCAGGCCGGGAAAATTACCGCAATTCTGGTCAAGGTAGGCGACAAAGTATCGGAAGGTTCAGCCATTTTTGAACTGGAAACCGATGCCGCGCCTGCAGCAGAAGAAAAATCTGAACCGGCCGTGGCAGAACCACCGGCTGCAGCAGAGAAACCTGCTGCCGAAGAAAAACCGGCAGCACCTTCTGCGTCAGCAGCCGGGCAGATCATTGAGCTGACCATTCCTGACCTGGGTGGTGCAGACGAAGTGACCGTCATTGAAATTGCCGCCAAAGCCGGTGATGACGTTGCTGAAGACGATTCCCTGATCGTGCTGGAAAGTGATAAAGCCAGTATGGACATTCCGGCCCCCCAGGCCGGTGTGCTGAAAGAAATTCTGGTTAACGTCGACGACAAAGTGAAAGAAGGCGACGTTTACGCCAGAATTCTGGTGAGCGGTGGAGCAGCAGCTCCTGCTGAACAGGCAGAAGAGAAGCCTGCCGGCGCAGAAAAAGCAGCAGCGGCACCGGCTCCTGCAGCAGACAAACCGGCTGCAGCACCCGCGCAGAGCAACACTCAGACATTGAATGAAGTGACTGATGAAAAGGACATTCACAATGTCTACGCCGGTCCTTCTTCCCGTCGTCTGGCCCGTCAGTTGGGTGTGAACCTGACCAGGGTGAAAGGTACGGGTATGCGTGGCCGGATCACCAAAGACGATATCCGTGACTACGTCAAAGCTGTGGTTAAACAGGCTGAAAGTGGTGCGGTTGGTGTTACCGGTGGTGCCGGTATTCCTGCTGTCCCGGCGGTCGATTTTTCTCAGTTCGGCGATATCGAACTGGAGAAAATGAGCAAAATCAAAAAGGTAACGGCAGCGAATATGAGCCGTGCCTGGCTGAATGTGCCGCATGTGACACAGTTTGATGAAGCGGATATATCTGATCTGGATGAATTCCGTAAATCCATGAAAGCGGAAGCGGAAAAGCAGGGCGTAAAACTGACGCCACTGCCGTTCCTGATCAAAGCGGCCGCTGCATCACTGGTGGCTGAGCCAAGCTTTAACGTATCCCTGCATCACGATGGTGAGCATATTGTGCACAAACACTATGTTCATATCGGTATTGCCTGCGATACGCCGAACGGCCTGATGGTACCGGTTCTGCGTGATGCGGACAAAAAAGGTATTTATCAGATCGCCAGGGAAGTGAATGAACTGATTGAAAAAGCCCGTAACGGCAAACTGAAGCCAAACGAAATGCAGGGTGGGTGTTTCACCATTTCCAGCCTGGGTGCGATTGGTGGTACCGGCTTCACCCCAATTGTGAATACGCCGGAAGTTGCCATTATGGGTGTGTCAAAAGCACAGATAAAACCAGTCTGGAACGGTAAGGAATTTGTTCCGCGCAATATGCTGCCGTTGACGGTGTCTTATGATCACCGTGCAATTAACGGCGCGGATTGTGGTCGTTTCTTCACCCACTTTGTGGCGCTGATGAAAGACGTTCGCCGGCTGGTTCTCTGACAGGTAAATGGGTGGGTCTTTAAGACCTTTTTGCCCGGCCATTGGCCGGGCTTTTTTTTGCCTGTCAGAAACGGAAGGCAGCCGCGATTTCGAAACTGTCGGAATCGATGTCGCTGTCATCAATGCGGTTGTTGGTGTAGGTCAGCTGCAGTGAGGTATTGGACTGGATAAAGGTGCGGGCAGTCAGGTACAGAGCGGTACCGTCCTGATCACTGATTACCTGACTCATACCGGCGCCGATGCTGGTTTCCGGAACCGGATAGAAATCGGCACCAAAAGCGATGGCCGTGACATCATCTTCCCCGTCTTCTGTCTGGCGGACCAGTGACGGTTCCACATTCAGGTACTGGCCGGCACCGAGATCAGCAATGTATTTGCCGGACAGGATCAGGGTTTTTGCCGTTGCGTCAGCATTGCCGGAACCGGAGTTGATTTCGCTGTCGGCCTTGGCGTAGGTCAGGGCAACCATGGCGTTATCCTGCACGTAGTAACCCGCACCCAGCTGCAGCACTTTGGTGGTGACATCACCACTGTAAGGGCTGTCCAGATCTTCCTTAACCCGGCTGAACGACGCATGCAGGGCCAGTGGTTGCTGCGGCAGTACGTAGGTGATGCCGGCGCCGATCGGGTAGCCGGAAGATTCAATACCACTGCCATAGTCCGAGGCACTGTAACCGGCTAACACGGAAACGGAGCTGGCCTTGCCCAGGAAGGCGGCCTCCGCCAGTGGCACATTGTCAGTGCTGACCGGAGCCAGAAATATGTCCAGGTTGGCGAGCAGCAGGTCATTTTCATAGTTGCCGCTTTCGCTGCTGGTGTAGCTGGCTGTCAGTTCTTTGCTGAAGTCACCGGCAGCTGCAGGCTGCGCAGCCAGAATGGCGAGAGGGGCGCCGGCCATCGCGGCAATCAGTTGCTTGATCATAACGCTTTATTCCTTGTAATCATTCAATGATGTTCCTTAGCTCAGCAGCGGGACGGGCCCCTGTCTGAGGCGGCCAGATTATAGGGCCAGTATGAACGGAAGATGAACGGCAGCGCAGATCTGGCCGTTATCAGGAATGATGCCAGAACAAAGCACAGCTACAGGACATTTCTGTTGCGGAAATGATATCAATCCCCGGGAACGAAGGCCGGAAATACCTGACTAACTCAGTATGACAAACAGCCGGAAAGAAGATGGAGATCGTTATGTCTAAAAAAGCCTTGTTAGCCGGTATTGCCTGCATGGCCAGCGCTGTGATGGCGGATGCCAAAGAAAGTGAAACCCTGCCGGGCGTCACTGAACAGGAGACAGAAGACAAAGTTCATGTGGTGGAAGGGCATCAGCAGACGGCGCGTATGAATCTGTTGATTGAAGTGCTGAAAACCCGCATGAACTGATCTGCCGGGCAATTGCTGCGCTGTGTGGTGCGCTGTCTGTCATCACACGGCGGCTGGTTTCTTTACTCCGGATTTACCGGGGTACAGAGAACTTATGTGCCCGTTATCCTGCCTCAGAGGTTCTCTTAACCTGAAGGGCAAATCCATGAAACACTATTCCTTTCTCTGTACTGCACTGCTGACTCTGGCGGTAACCCAGGCCAGCGCTCAGCCAGCGCAGCCACCTTCCTTTACTGAACTGGATGCCGATGGCAGCGGTTACCTGACGGCGGATGAAGTGGCCGCTGATCCCTTCCTGTCAGATAAATTTTCTGCACTGGACAGCGACAGTGACGGGACGCTGAGCGAAGATGAAGTGAAAATGCCGCAGCCGGCTGCCGGTGGTGGGGGTGGTATGAAACCACCGGCATTTTCTGATCTGGACAGTGACGGCGATGGTGAGCTGAGTGCTGATGAGGTTGCCGGTGACCGGTTCCTGAGTGAAAAATTCACTGAACTCGATCGTGATGACAGCGGAACCCTGACTGAAGATGAGATGCGTCCGCCGAGACGCTGAACCGGTTCTGCAGCAGGCCGCCACGGCGGCCTGTCAGACATTACAGGGCAAAATAGCTTTTGATACCGGCGAGAATATTATTCACCGCCACCGACGCCAGGATCAGGCCCATGACCCGGCTGATAATGCTGGCGCCACTGTCACCGATAAGGCGGTGAACAAAGCTGGCTGCCAGCAGCAACACCAGTACGATGCCCAGTACGGCCAGAATCATCATGGTGGTCTGTGACTGTTCCAGCAGGCTGAAGCGGTTATTTTCTGTCATTAATACCGCACCCAGCATAGCCCCCGGGCTGGCGATGGACGGCACTGCCAGCGGGAAGATCGCCGTTTCCCTGCCATCTCTGATATAGCGCTTTTCCTCCGCCGGTTTGCCTTCGCCAAAAATCATGGTCAGGGCAAACAGAAACAGCACAATGCCGCCGGCAATCTGAAATGCCGACAGCGGGATATTGATGGCATTGAGAATGATCTCACCGGCAATGACAAAAAACAGCAGGATCAGTGCCGAGAAAAAGGTCGCCAGAACAGCAATGCGGCGTTTGCCGGCCTCATCAAAATGGGCGGTCACAGCGATAAAGACCGGCACGGTACCGATCGGGTCGATAACGGCGAAAAAGAAAATAAAGGTCGCCAGAAGTTCGCTCATAAAATCCTGTTCGCGGCAAAAGAGGAGAGGGAGGTCAGGTCCTATCATAGCGGAAGGCGGCCGCCGGCCGAAGCGGCTGGCGCAGCCGGATGACGCGGTTGACGTAACTTTACCGCTTTGCCGCCATTTTATGGCAGGCCGGCGCAACCTTATGCCGATCTGTTGTCTTACCTCCGGAAGGAAACACCGCAGGTACCTATTATGAAAAAACATCCGATCGCGCTTTTTCTGGCTCTCAGCAGCCTGTATCTGTTCGCCGATGCCAGCGAACTGAAGGACCGTGATGAACCGCTATCCCTCGCCGAAGCCGAAGGTGACCGCAGTGGTTATAGCAGTCCTCTGTCTGCTACAGGTTCTGATCCGTTGCCGCCGGAGCGCAACAAAGACCGCCGGTAAGCGCAGCCGGGCGTGCTACAATGCGCCTTTTGCCTGTCCGGGGGTTATGTGAGCCAGGAAAAATCGTCGCCGTGGAACAAACGCCGGGCTTCCGGTCTGCATCCGGCCAACCCGTTTCAGGGGCGCTACGATATGCCGGCACTGAGCGCTGCCTTACCGGAGCTGCAGGATTTTCTGACCACCAATCCACGCGGTGAACTGACTATTGATTTCAGCGATGCCAGTGCCGTGGTCTGCCTTAACCGGGCACTGCTGAAGCAGCAGTACGGCGTGGAGCACTGGTCTTTACCGCAGGGCTTTCTCTGTCCGCCGATTCCCGGCCGGGCTGATTATCTGTATTACCTCAATGACCTGTTGCAGGAAACAGGCCCGCGGCAGGCGGAAGTGCAGGTGCTGGATATCGGTACCGGTGCCAATCTGATTTATCCCATCATCGGCAGCCGTGCGTTCGGCTGGCATTTTGTCGCCAGCGAAGCAGACAGTGTGGCGGTGCGTAATGCACATAAAATTATTACCGAAAACCCGCAGACACTGACACAGGTTGAAATCCGTATGCAGCGCCATGCGCAGCAGATTTTCAGCGGTGTGATTCAGGCTGCTGATTATTTTGATCTGACGCTGTGCAATCCGCCATTTTTTGCTTCACAGAAAGAGGCGGAGGCTCAGGCGCGGCGTAAGTGGCGTAACCTGAAAGGCGAGTCGTCATCAGTAAAACGTAATTTTGGCGGCCAGAGTCATGAACTCTGGTGTGAGGGTGGCGAACTGAATTTCCTGAAACGCATGCTGCGTGAGAGTGTGAATTTTGCCGGGCAGGTCGGCTGGTTTACCAGTCTGGTGTCGAAGGAAGAGAATATTGCGCCGCTGAAGCGTCTGGCACAGCAGCTGTCTGCCCGGGATGTGCGCGTGGTGGCGATGAGCCAGGGGCAGAAAAACAGCCGCTTTATTGCCTGGCGTTTCTGAGATTCACTGAACGGCGTCAGCGCAGCCAGGTGTCCGGCAGACCACGGGTCTGAATCAGGGCAGCAATGTCCATGGTCAGGGCAATGGTCACGTGGACGCCGACACCGCCCCAGATGGAACGCGAACGTACGGCCAGAATACCGAGGAAAAAGCCGAACAGAATCGCCCCGGCCGACTCCGGCCACAATTTCGGAAAATGCAGCATCAGGTAGGGCAGACACATTACCGCCACTGACAGACTGCCAAACTGAACCCGCAGCCCGTTCACCAGGAAGCCGCGGAAAAAGAATTCCACGCCAATAAACTGAATAATATAAATCGTTTCCCACATCAGCAGGTCGCTCCAGCTCAGATGGGCCTGCTTATAAAATGGATAATGGCGGGAAAAATCCTCCCCAAAGCTGGCAATAATGGCAAAACCGACAATCGGCGTGGCCAGCAACACATAGCCCAGCCAGTGTTCGTGTACCCGGCCCCATTGCCAGCCATAAGCCTTCAGCGGCTGTTTCAGCACCAGTTTGATGGTGGCCACCGGAATCAGAATAAAACACAGCAGATGCCAGAATCCCCACCAGAGGTTGCCGATAAGATCGCGGTAAGGCGAGCGCAGCCAGGCGTTTTTCCAGCTGTTGGGTTCGGCACCGGTGAGGGACTCCAGCATTGGCAGAAGATCGCGCAGATTGCTGGAGTATTTCAGGTAATGCAGCATCAGCAGACAGAGGCAGGCCACTGCGATCACAACCCAGGCGCGGAACCACAGGGTTTCACTGTCGCTCTGGCGGCGTTCAGCCTCTGCTTCGCTGTCGATATCGCGCAGATGACTGAGCATCTGCCGTGGCTGCAGCCAGTGCAGCGGATGATGTTGGGAACGGGAAGTCATGCCGGCGTCCGTGCGTAAAAGACGCCAGCCTAACGGCCGCAGCGGATGCAGGCAAGCGCCGTCAGCGCATCAGGCTGATGCGTCGCAGCGAGCGTTTGGAATGGCTTTCAAAACGGCTGCTCTGCTGCAGGGTTTCTTCAACAAAGGCGAGGTGGTCGCTCACGGCCTGCTGCGCGGCTTTCGGGTCGCGGTTAAGCACCGCATCGCGGATTGCCGTGTGCTGGCGCAGGATTTCATCACGCCGGTCTTCCTTGCTGTACAGATATTCCAGGTTGGTGGTGATGGTGGCCTTGAACAGATTGAACAGGGCGCGCATGGAGTGCAGCAGGACGGCGTTATGGGACGCTTCGGCGATGGCCAGGTGGAAACGCCAGTCGAGTTCGGCTTCCTGCTGATAGCCGATACGCCCGTTGTGACCCTGCAGCCATTCATCATAACGCTGGCGGATGATTTCCCTGTCGGAATCCGTGGCGCGCAGGGCAGCATAATGGGCGGCCACTTCCTCCATGGCATGGCGGAATTCGAGCAGGTCGTAATTGAATTCGCTGTGTGTCTTAAACAGCTGCATCAGCGGATCGACAAATGACATACCGATATCGGCGGAAACAAAGGTGCCGCCGCCCTGACGGCGGTTGACCAGACCTTTGGCTTCCAGCCGGTGCAGGGCTTCGCGCAGGGAAGGGCGGGAGACATCAAACTGCTGCGCCAGCTCACGCTCCGGCGGCATTTTCTGGCCCGGAGTCAGGCTGCCTTCGAGAATCATGGATTCCAGCCGGTCAGCAATCATGTCGGAAATTTTGGTTGCCCGGATACGGTCGTCGCTCATGTCTGCAATATCTTAATGGTAATTGGTAAAACCAATTTTAACCCGATTCAGGTCTGGCTGTCAGTCATTCTGTGCACTTTGGTCCGGCAGAAAAGATAAGACCAATGTCGATAGGTTAATCGGTTATAAGCCCGGCAAAGGGTTTGACCTGTACTGTCTGCCGGAGTAACTTAGCCGCACATAATCATAAATGGGTAATTGGTATTACCAATTTCCGATAACCGGCACTCTGTGGACCGCATGATGAATCAGACTCCCTCTTCCCGTCGCCATTATCCGGCGCACCGACCCCGGGCCGTGTATCTGTTGGGTACCTGTCTGGTCGACAGTTTCTACCCTCAGGCCGGCATGGATGCCATCCGCCTGCTGCAGGCTGAAGGACTTGAGGTCATTTTCCCGCAGACGCAGACCTGCTGCGGTCAGCCGGCGTGGAATTCCGGTTACGACGACGAAGCCAGAGCGGTGGCGCGGCGTCAGCTGCAGGCCTTTGCGGCGGATATTCCGCTGGTGGTGATGATGGGCTCCTGTGCCGGCATGGTGCATAAGGAATATCCGAAACTCTTCGCCGGTCAGCCGGAAGAAGCGCAGGTCCGGGCACTGGCGGAGCGGACGTATGAATTCAGTGAATTTATGGTCAACGTGCTGCAGCTGGATAAAAAACTGCCGCAGGCCGCCGACCAGTCGCCGCTTAACGTTGCCCTGCATACTTCCTGTTCCGCCCGCCGCGGTATGGGCGTTGCCGCTGAACATAAAACACTGGTGGAAAATCTGCCCGGTGTCCGCTTGCAGGAACCGCAGCGGGTAACCGAGTGCTGTGGTTTTGGTGGCACGTTTGCGGTGAAACAGGGCGATATTTCGGCGGCTATGGCCGCCGACAAGGCGGAGGCTATTGCCGCGACCGGCAGCGATTGTCTGGTCAGTGGTGACTGCGGCTGTCTGATGAATATCAGCGGCACACTGGAAAAACAGGGCCGGCCGCTCAGGGCGCAGCATCTGGCCAGTCTGCTGTATCAGCGCCTGTACGGTAAGGGGGCTGAATAATGACCGCTGAGATGATTGAGCTGCGTCAGGCGCTGGATGAAGAACAGCAGGAATTTGCTGCCATGCAACAGCAGCATTTTAAAGTACGGGCAAAAATGGCGCTGGAAAATGAGGCGCTGCGTCACAGCTTCCGCGGTGCATCGGATTTCCTGATGGCCAAGCGGCGGGCGGTTTTTCCTGATGAAACGGCATTATCCGGTCTGCGTGACCGCGGTGAAGCCATCCGTCAGTACAGCCTGAGTAAATTGCCGGAATTGCTGGAAACGCTGGAGAAAAACCTGACTGCCAATGGCATTCAGGTGCATTGGGCAGAAACCGCCGAAGAAGCCTGTGCGGTTATTCATGGCATTCTCGCCAGCAACAATGCCCGCACCGTGGTGAAAGGCAAATCCATGGTCACTGAAGAAATTGAACTCAATCATTATCTGCAGGAAAAAGGCATTGAATGTCTGGAAAGCGATATGGGCGAGTATCTGGTGCAGCTGGCCGGGGAAACCCCATCGCATATTATTATGCCGGCCATCCACAAAAATAAGGAACAGGTGGCGAACCTGATGCACGGCCGGGCGCAGACCAGCGATGGCAGTGACGTACCTTATACCGACGATGTGGATCAGATGATCGGAAATGCGCGTGCCATTCTGCGCGATAAATTCCGCCACGCGGATGCCGGCATTTCCGGCGTCAATATGGCGGTTGCCAATACCGGTACCCTGTGTCTGGTGGAAAACGAAGGCAATGGCCGGATGACCACGACAGTACCAAAGCTGCACATCGCGGTGACCGGTATTGAAAAAGTGGTGGAGGATTTTTCCCATGTGCCGGAATTACTGACGCTGCTGACCCGCTCCGCCACCGGGCAGAAAATCAGCACCTATTTCAATATGATTTCCGGCCCGAAAAAGAACGATGAACACGATGGCCCGGAGCAGGTTCATCTGGTGCTGGTGGACAACGGCCGCTCGCGTATTTTTGCCCATCCGGTACTGAAACCGACGCTGCAGTGTATCCGCTGCGGGGCCTGTATGAATCATTGTCCGGTGTATGCGCGTATCGGCGGTCATGCCTATGGTTCAACCTATCCCGGACCGATCGGTCAGGTGGTGACGCCACAGATCGGCGGGCTGGAACAATACGGCGATATGGTCAGTGCCTGCTCGTTGAACGGTGCCTGTGGTGAAGCCTGTCCGGTGCGTATCCCGCTGCCGGATTTAATCCGTGAATTACGCGCAGAAGCCAACAGTCCACAATTTGTGAATGCTGCGGATCCGGCTGCCGCAGCTGTGCAAGGGCGTGGCAGCAAACGCACGCTGGGCGAGAGCCTGATCTGGAAAGGCTGGGCGCTGGGGCACAGGTTGCCGGCGCTGTACCGGCTGATGACCTGGGGCATGACGCGCAGCCGCCGGCTGTTTGCCTCCGCCGCGGCGAAGAAACTGCTGTCGCCCTGGACCGATTCCCGCAGCACGCCGCTGCCGGCAACGCAAAGTCTGCATGAACTGGCAAAAGCGGCGGGTGTCGCCAGTGATGTCAGCCGTCCCCAGGGGGAACAGTGATGAACAGCCGTGAACGTATTCTGGGGCGTCTGCGCGCCAGCCTGAATGAGCAGCCGGCGGCAGCGGTGGCGCCGTTATCGGTCGCCACCCATTGGCCAGACCCGGCGCCGGCAGAGTGGCTGGCGCTGTTTAAACAGAATCTCAGCGATAATCACGCCGAGGTCATCGAATGCCGTCAGCAGGACTGGATTGCGGTACTGGCGCAACGTCTGGCGGAAAAAAATATCCGGGTGCTGCGCAGTGGCAGAACAGACGCTGGTGAAGCGCTGGTGGCGGCATTGGGTGCGCAGCTGGATTGTGACTGTGTTACGGAAACGCTGAGCAAAGACGATCTGTTTACACAGATTGATGCCGGTTTCAGTGTGGCGCTGGCGGGGCTGGCAGAGACCGGCACGCTGGTGGTGAATACCGGGCCACAGGAACCACGCACACTGTCACTGGTACCGCCACTCAATATTGTGCTGCTGCCGGCGTCCGCCATGCAGGCGGGTTTTTCGGCCTGGGTGACACAGGGCGGCCTGCCGCAGCCACTGCCGACCAACCTGTTACTGATTTCCGGGCCGAGCAAAACGGCGGATATTCAGCAGACGCTGGCCTACGGTGCCCACGGCCCGAAAGAACTGATTGTGTTACTGATGACGGACGCCTGACCGATGAAAGAAAATTACCGCCGCTATGCTGCGGCACTGGCAGAATTTATTGATGAAGAGCGTCTGGTCAGCGACCCGCTGCGTACGCTGGCGTTTGGTACTGATGCCAGTTTTTACCGCCTGATCCCGCAACTGGTGGTAACCGTTATCAACGAACAGGAAGTCCGGCGCCTGTTGCAGCTGGCGCCGGAGTTCGGCGTGCACATTACGTTCCGCGCTGCCGGCACCAGTCTGTCCGGTCAGGCTGTGACGGATGGTGTACTGGTGCGGCTGGGGAACGGCTGGAATCAGAGTGTTATTCTCGACAATGGCGCCAGACTGCAGGCGCAACCCGGGTTGATCGGTGCCCGGGCCAATCAGCTGCTGGCGCCTTATGCGCGTAAAATCGGCCCGGACCCGGCGTCGATCAACACCTGTAAAATCGGTGGCATTGTCGCCAATAATGCTTCCGGTATGTGTTGTGGCACGGCGCAGAATACTTATCAGACACTGGCGTCACTGCGCGTTATTCTGGCGGATGGCACGCTGCTGGATACCGCCGATGACGCTTCGCGGGCGGCTTTCCGCAGCAGTCATGCGCCACTGCTGCAGACGTTAACCACTCTGCGTCAGCAGGTGCTGGATAATCCGCAGCTGAAAGCCCGGATTGAAAAAAAATTCAGCATTAAAAACACCACGGGTTACAGCCTCAATGCGCTGGCCGATTATGATGACCCGATTGATATTCTGCAGCATGTGCTGGTCGGCTCAGAAGGTACACTGGGCTTTATTTCCGAAGTCACTTATCACACGGTTACCGAACACGCGCACAAAGCGTCGGCGCTGCTGCTGTTTGCAGATATTGAACAGACCAGCCGGGCGGTAACCGTGCTCAGTGAAGCACCGGTGGCGGCCGTGGAACTGATGGACCGTGCCGGTCTGCGTTCGGTGGAAAATAAAGCGGGGATGCCGGATTATCTGCGCAGCCTGGACGACGACGTCGCGGCACTGCTGGTGGAGGTGCGTGGCAGCAGTCATGACGAACTGCAACAGAATATTCAGGCAACCACGGCGGCGCTGCAGGATTTTCAGACCCTGCAGCCAAAAACCTTTACCACGGATAAAGATACCTGTGCACTGTACTGGAATATCCGTAAAGGACTGTTCCCGGCGGTCGGGGCCGTGCGTGCCAAAGGTACTACCGTCATCATCGAAGATGTCGCGTTTCCGGTGGAAAATCTGGCGCCGGCAGTGCTGGAGTTACAGGCGCTGTTTAAAAAATACCATTATGATGAAGCCATTATTTTCGGTCATGCGCTGGCCGGTAACCTGCATTTTGTCTTTACCCAGAATTTCACCGATCCGGCCGAAGTGCAGCGTTATGCCGACTTTATGGATGAAGTCTGTGTGCTGGTGGTCGGCCGTTACGATGGTTCACTGAAAGCAGAGCACGGTACCGGACGCAATATGGCACCGTTTGTGGAGATGGAGTGGGGCGCTCAGGCCTATGAGCTGATGTGGGCGATCAAGGATGCCTTCGATCCGCAGACACTGCTCAATCCGGATGTGATCCTGACCCGTAATCTGCGCACCCATATTGAAAATCTGAAACCGATTCCGGAAGCCGATGATCTGATTGATCCCTGTATTGAATGTGGTTTCTGCGAACCAGTGTGTCCATCGCGCAACCTGACCCTGACACCGCGCCAGCGCATTGTGATCATGCGCGAACTGAAGCGCCAGCAACGCGATGGCCGGAATGAAAATTATGCCGCTCTGCTGCAGGACTACCAGTACCAGGGCGTGGATACCTGTGCCGCTGACGGTCTGTGCAGTATGGCCTGTCCGGTTGGCATCAATACCGGTGATCTGAGCCGTAAACTGCGCAGTGAGCGCAATCAGAAACACGCCGGCAAAGCACGCTGGGTCGCCGGTCATTTTGCCGGCATCACCCGCGCCAGCCGGGCTGCCTTCCGCCTGACGGATTTCAGCCGTGATCTGGTCGGCGACAAAACCCTGATCGCGCTGTCAAAAGGGCTGAACACGCTGTCGTTCGGCACTACGCCGCTGTGGCATGATGCCATGCCGGGTGCTGCCGCTCAGGTCAGCCCGTGTGCGTACGGCGTCAGTGAAACCACGGATATTATTTATTTTCCCAGCTGTGCCAGCCGCACCATGGGGCCATCACCACAGGAAAATGATCCGCGCAGCCTGATGCAGGTGACGCTGGAACTGGCGCAGAAAGCCGGTGTGCAGATCGCCATGCTGCCCGGCCAGGATCAGCACTGCTGTGGTATGCCTCTGGAAAGCAAAGGCCATTTTGAACAGGCCGATGCCATGCGGGCACGGCTGAATGAGGCGCTGCTGCAGGCCTCGGATCATGGCCGCATTCCGGTGCTGATTGATACCAGCCCCTGTGTCTTCCGTATGCAGCAGCAACTGGATGAGCGCATTCAGCTGCTCGACCCGGTACGTTTCGCCAATCACTGGCTGGTGCCGAAACTTGAGCTGACAAAGACGACAGGCCCGGTGGCGGTACACGTTACCTGTTCAACTGCCAAACAGGGACTGGGCGAAGAGCTGATTCAGCTGGCGCGTCACTGCGCCGAAGAGGTGGTGGTGCCGGCGGATATTACCTGCTGCGGTTTTGCCGGTGATAAGGGGTTTATGCTGCCGGAGCTGAATGCTTCTGCACTGGCGCCGTTAAAAGCGCAGGTGCAGCACTGCGAGGAAGGTATTTCAACCAGCCGCACCTGTGAAATTGGTCTGACGCGACACGGAGAAATTCCTTATCACTCTCTGTTCTACTTATTAGACAGAGTCAGCAGATAAATGGAATAAAGGGCGCAGTCAGACTGCGCCCTTTTGTTTCAATCCGGCGTATTTTTGTAACCCCTGTCTACTGTCTGTGCAGAAATTGGCTTAAGCTGAAATGAAAGTAGCGGCTGAGCGCTCTGTATGGATACGCCTTTTATTGGTGATATTAATAATAATACTGACCGGTTTAAGGATCTGCCGGATCAGATGAATGAATTTCTGCTGCGTCATGCCGATCAGGGATTTGCCGTTCTGGATGAACAGCTGCATTTCCGTCTGATTAATCAGGTACTGGCCGGCATCAGTCACTTTTCCCCGGAAGAGCATATCGGACTGCCGCTGGCCGAGGTCTGGCCAGCAACAGCGGATAACCTGCTGGCGGAATTGCGGGCGGTAGTCACCGATGGCCGGTCGTTAACCGACGTCAGTCTGTTGCTGCATGACGCACAGGGGAAACAGCAGAGCTGGCTGTTATCCGCTTCACCGCTGTTCAGTGGCCCTGACAGCATCACCGGTGTGTTACTGTCAGCCAGGCTGCAGAAAACCCCTCTGACCGGTAAAAGTCCGCTGCTGGCCCGCCGGGTGCTCGATAACCTGTTTACCTTTGTCGGTGTGCTCAGCCCGGATGGCACCATGCTCGATACCAACCGTGCGCCGCTGGATGCGGCCGGTATTGTGGCGGAGGATGTGATCGGCAAAAAATTCTGGGATTGCTTCTGGTGGAGTTATGACCCGCAGGCACAGCAGAAGCTGAAGCAGGCGGTGGAACGGGCGGCGGCCGGAGACACCTCGCGTTTTGATGCGCCGATCCGCACGGCCGGCGACAAGCGCATGATGGTCGACTTTATGCTCGCGCCGCTGCAGGACGAAGAAGGCAGGGTGACGCATCTGATTCCCTCGGCCATTGATATTTCTGACCGGGTGGCCGGCGAATCCATGCTCCGGTTCAGTGAAGAACGTTTCCGGCAGGTTGTGGAACACACGCAGGATGGTCTGATTCTGACCGATAACAGCGGCCGCATACTGTTGGTTAATCACCGCGCCAGTGAAATGTTCGGCTATGCCAATCAGGAAATGTATTCACTGACGGTGGAAGACCTGGTGCCGGATGATATCCGCCCGCACCATGTCAGTCTGCGTTCCGGTTATCAGCATAATCCTCAGGCCAGAGCCATGGCGGCAATGCGTGAACTGTATGCCAAACGCAAAAACGGCAAACTCTTCCCGGTGGAAATCGGTCTGACACCACTGGAGTTTCCCGAAGGCACCCGGATTCTGGCGACCATTATCGATATTTCGGTACAGAAGGATATTCAGCAGAACCTGATCCGCAGCCTGAATGAAAAAACCGCGCTGCTGAATGAAGTCCACCACCGGGTGAAAAATAATCTGCAGGTCGTTTCCAGTCTGCTCAGTCTGCAGTCGCGCAGTGTGCCGGAGGAAGTGCGGGCTTACTTTGAAGAAAGTCAGGGCCGGATCAAGGCCATGGCACTGA
Source organism: Pseudomonadota bacterium (assembly GCA_030145845.1). GTDB lineage: Bacteria > Pseudomonadota > Gammaproteobacteria > Pseudomonadales > Oceanobacteraceae > Venatoribacter. Next base: position 309,755 of record JAIXHJ010000004.1, on the reverse strand, counting down.
TTCATCAGCTGCTGTACGAACAGAAAAATTATGACCGTATTGAAACCGTATCCTATATCCGCCGTCTCGCCGATCTGCTCAAACGCAGTTATTTTTCCCAGGCGCGCAACCTCACCATTCTGATTGATACCGATATTGAGCAGAGTTATCTGGATCTCGACAGCGCGCTGCCGTTCGGACTGCTGATTAACGAACTGGTGACCAATTCCATCAAACACGCCTTTCCCGATGGCCGGGCCGGGGAAATTCATTTATCGCTGACCACCAGTGGCAGGCACCATTGTCTGCTTATCGGTGATAACGGTGTCGGGCTGCCTGCGGGTATGGGGCCGGGAAAATCGTCATCACTGGGGTTTCAGCTGGTACCGGGACTGGCCGATCAGATGCACGCAGAACTGCAGCTGCTGGACGGCCCGGGCACGGTTTTTCATCTTATTTTTAATTGCCAGGATGCAGACGATGAACAGCAGTAATAAACGTTTCCCGAAACGGATACTGATTGTCGAAGACGAAAAGATTACTGCGCTGGATCTGAAGCTGACTCTCGAAGATCTGGGTTATGACGTGGTGGCCAGTGTGTCCAGTGGCGAGGCGGCGGTCGAACAGGCTGAAGCGCTGACTCCCGATCTGATCATGATGGACATTCACCTGGATACCGAGATGCTGGGGACCGAAGCCGCACGCATTATTGCCGGAAAATATGCCATCCCGATTATTTTTCTGTCTGCATACAGTGACGATAAAACCCTGGATGAAGCCACGGCCAGTCTGCCTTACGGTTATATGGTCAAGCCGTTTGAAAAGCGTGAAATTGAAGCCGCTATCCGCATGGCGATTACCCGTCATCACGCTGATCTGGAAATCCGCAAATCCGAAGAGCGCTTACGGCTGGCTCTGAATGCGGCGCGGATGCGTATCTGGGAATGGGAGCCGGGCAGCAGTGATATGCCGGAACCGCCGGCGCTGAATGTGCGCGCACCACGTCTGATTGCGCATTCACTGGATGAACTGCTGAGCCGGGTACATCCGGATGATCAGGATAAAATCCGCGAAAAAATCGGCACCGACAGCGATTTTCAGCAGGTGGTCCGCTACCGCGAAGACGATGACGGGGAATACCGCAAGGTCGAGATTTTTGCCAGTCTGTTCCGCTGGTCAGACGGTGAACGGCGGGTTATCGGGGTGGTGCATGATATTCACGAACGCTTTATGGAGCAGGAAAAACTGCGTCAGGCGAGCGCGGTATTTGATGCTACCTCCGAGGGGATTCTGATTACGGATTCTGAGCGGCGGGTGCTCAGTGTTAACCCGGCTTTTTCTGATATTACCGGCTATGCGGCTGACGAAGTGATGGGGCTGATGCCGGACGACTTCCTGCATGCCCGGCGTTACCGCGATCATTTTTATCCGCGTCTGATCAGTGAACCGGATAAACACTGGAGCGGGGAAATATCCTGCCGGCGTAAGAACGGTGATATGTTCCCGGCCTGGGAGCATGTCTGCTCCATTCAGGATGACAACGGTGAAATCACCAATTATGTGATTACCTTTTCCGATATCAGTGATCTGCGCCGGGTGGAAAGCAGCCTCGAAAAGCTGGCCTTTTCTGATTCCCTGACCGGTGTTGGTAACCGGGTGCACCTTGAGCGGGTGATGCAGAAAACACTGGAAGAAAACAGTCAGCATAACCGTCAGCTGGGCATTCTGTATCTGGATCTTGACGGTTTTAAACTGGTCAACGATACCCTGGGGCATTCGGAAGGCGACGAGCTGCTGAAGGTGATGGCGGAACGCTTCCGCCAGTCAGTGCGGGAAGAGGATACCGTTGCCCGTATCGGCGGTGATGAATTTGTGATTCTGATTCCTGAGGTTGAACAGGAATCCGGTCTGGAAGTGATTGCGGAAAAACTGCTCGATGCAGTGAAAAAGCCGGTCAGGCTCAGCCGTGAAGCCGTGGAAGTTTCCGCCAGTATCGGCATTGTGATTTCCAAACCCTCGATTAAGCATTATGAAGCCCTGCTCAAAGCAGCGGATACCGCCTTGTTTGAAGCCAAACGACAGGGCAAAAACCGCTACTGTATTTATGACTTCAACCTGGCGATGGAATTCAATGAACGACTGCGCATTGAGCGTCATCTGAAGCAGGCGGTACGGGAAAATGAGCTGGCGCTGGCGTATCAGCCGCTGGTGGATCTGGATACCGGCCGGGTTATTGGTGGCGAGGCCCTGTGCCGCTGGTACAGCCCGGATCTGGGGGCCGTGCCGCCGGACCGGTTTATTCCCATCGCCGAGCAGAGTGATGTGATTATTGAAATCGGCCAGTGGGTGCTGACGGAAAGTCTGCATGAACTGCAACGCTGGACCGAAGCCGGTTATCCGGACCTGTTTGTGTCGGTCAATGTGTCGGTCCGGCAACTGACCGACAGCCATTTTATGGATTTTCTGTCGTCCCTGCTGAACGGTCTGGCCATTGATCCGGGGCGTCTTGAACTGGAAATCACCGAAACCGCGCTGCAGGAAAATGAGCAGATGATCCGCCAGTTGCTGGATATCCGTGAACTGGGGGTCAAGCTGGCAATTGATGATTTCGGCACCGGCTATTCTTCTCTCAGCCGTCTGAAAGAACTGCCCTTTGACCGGCTGAAAATTGACCGGTCTTTTATCCGTGATCTGCCGGATGACAGCAGTGATGTGGAAATCTGCCGCGCGGTGATGGCGCTGTGCAAGGTGCTGCAGCTGGACGTTACCGCCGAAGGCATTGAAACCCCGGATCAGCTGGCCCTGCTGCGCGGGCTGGGCTGCCATTGCGGACAGGGCTATTTATTCAGCCGGCCACTGACCTCCGCACGCTTCCGAGAATGGCTCAGTTCAGAGTCCGGGTGACAAGTGGTACCTGTCTGATCGCATAACTTGATATAGTTATCGCTATTAGAAATATCACCTGAATAGGGAAGGTAAATCCGTGTTATCTGATGCCATCTGTCAGGCCGGCCTGCTGGAAGAGCCCGGCCGCAGCGCCCATTATCTGGAAATGAATCTGCACCCGGACGTCAGCAATGAACAGATTCTGGCGGCACTGAAAACCGCCGTTCAGCCGGTGAGTGGTGCCTTTATTGCGTTGTGTTTCGGTTCTGATGCCTGGGACCGGCTGAACCCCTCCTGGCGTCCGGCACAGCTGCAGCCGTTCCGTCAGCTGGATGGTAAGAACGGTTATTCCATGCCGGCGACCCAGTCAGACGTGTATTTCTGGATTCATGGCGAAGATCAGGGCGATATCATGGATGCGGTGTTGCAGGTGCATGAGGCGATGCGTGATGTGGCCGTCTGCACGCTGGATCTGAATGGCTTTAAAAACCGCGAAGCCCGCGATCTGACCGGCTTTGTTGACGGCACGGCGAACCCGAAAGGGGATAAGCGTCTGGATGCTGCCCTGATTCCGGAGGGAGAGCCGGGGGCCGGTGGCTCTTATGTGCTGACACAGCGCTGGCAGCATCATCTGCAGGCCTTCAGTCACCTCAGTCTGCATGAGCAGGAACAGGTGATCGGCCGTACCAAGTCCGGCAATGTCGAACTGGAGGGCGATGCCATGCCGCCAACCTCCCACGTCAGCCGCACGGATGTCAAAATTGACGGTGTTGGTCAGAAAATATACCGCAGAAGTACCCCCTATGGCGGCGCGGATGAACATGGCCTGTATTTTCTGGCCTTTGCCTGTGACCTGAAACGTATCTCTATTCAGCTTGAGCGTATGCTGGGCAATACTGACGACGGTTTCAGTGATTATCTGATGAAATACTCCACGGCCAAAACCGGAGCCTACTGGTTTATGCCCTCCCGGGCGGATCTGGAAACCCTTCTCGCTGGTGCTGCCTGACGCACCTTCAGCGGTATTCTGCGGCGATCTTTCTTAGCAGCTGATGGCTGGCCGGACTGGCCAGCCGTTTGTTCAGCATTTCCAGCAGTGTTTTGCTCCAGCGCCGCAGTGGTGACAGTCCGAGAAAGAAGGGGACTTCGGCTTCGCAGCCGGCATTGCGCAGCGGGGTGGAATCTGTGCTCTGGCGCTGCGTCCAGCCGGCCACATTGCGGTCGGAGAGGTAAACCTGAATACGTTGACTGGCGAGCATTTTCTGCAGGCGCAGTTCCGGCTGCCGGCCATTGAGTAACAGCACGTGGCTGGCGTCGTGACGGCGACTGGCGATATAGCTGTCGATCCGCCCGCCATAACCGTAATCCTTAACGGCCCCGAGCAGAATACCCTGCAGTGATGTTATATCCGCGAATTGCCAGTCACTGTCCGGGGTGGTGAAAAAACAGTCCTGATGGAACATGGTTGGCGTTTGCGTCATCAGCAACCCGCCGGCTTCACCGGCAACCAGTGTCAGCAGACCATCAAGCTGCCCTGAGCGGGCAGCGGATACCGCCCGGGACCAGGGCAGGAACATAACGTCCAGCTCAATCCCTTCACTCTGCAGTATGTGCTGCAGATATTCCGCCACAATGCCCGGTGCGCCGGCCCGGTTACTGCAGGTATAAGGGCACCATTCCGTTGCCCCCAGGGTCAGGGTTGACGGCAGGTCTGATGGCGTGGGTTCTGCCTGTACTGAAACGCTTGTCAGCAGCAGGGCAGATAACAGGAGCACATAATTCATCGGCGGTGTCTGCAACGGGATCATTTTATTCTAGCGGTGCCTGACGGGGGCGGAAATAGAGCGGCGCGGTTCGTCCACAAGGTCAGCTTCCGCAGTCGGTACTTTCCGCAGAATGGCGGCAAATAATACTGGCTGTCCGTGGTTTTATTTCGTTAGGATGGCAGTAACCTGCCAGGTAAGGAGAAAATAATGCTGACAAAAAATAATACCGGCCTGATGATCATTGATGTGCAGGGCAGACTGTCGACCCTGATGTATGAGTCGGAGTCTCTGTTCCGGCAACTGCAGCAGCTGATACAGGGGGCGCAGGTGTTTGATTTACCGCTGGTGTGGATGGAACAGCTGCCGCATAAACTCGGTCCGACGCGGCCGGAAATCCGCGACCTGCTGCCGGGAGAGCCGCTGATCAAGCATACTTTCAGTGGTATGCAGAACGACACCATTGCCGGGCGGGTAAAAGAACTGAAACGTCAGAACTGGCTGGTAGCCGGGCTGGAAACCCACGTCTGTGTTTATCAGACCGTCACGGACCTGCTGCGTAATAAGCACGATGTGCATCTGGTAACGGATGCGGTCAGTTCCCGCAGTCAGGCGAATAAAGAACTGGCTGTCAGTAAAATGCAGGGCCTGGGGGCGCACCTGACTTCGGTGGAAATGGCGCTGTTTGAACTGCAGAAAGTTGCGGAAGGGCCGGAGTTTAAAGAGCTGATTAATATCATTAAATAAAACAGTGCAGGACGGAGCCGGACTCCGTCCTGCACAGCGGTTTTACCCGCCGAATACCACCCTGAACACATCCTCATATTTTTCGGCAAAATGCGCGGTCATGCCTTTACGGATATGCTCGGGCAGCTCGTCGTAATCGTGGCGGTTGGCCTCCGGCAGAATCACTTCCATGATTTTTGAGCGTCTTGCTGCAATCACTTTTTCACGGATACCGCCCACCGGCAGTACCTGCCCGGTCAGTGTCAGCTCGCCGGTCATGGCCAGCGGCCGGCGGATGCGTTTGTTCAGCATTAATGACATCAGCGCGGTGGTCATGGTGACGCCGGCGCTGGGGCCATCTTTGGGTGTTGCGCCTTCGGGAACGTGCAGGTGAATAAAGCGTTTATCAAAAAACGCGGCATCCCCCCCGAAACGGGCGGCATGGCCGGCGGCGAAACTGTAGGCGATTTCGGCCGATTCTTTCATCACTTCGCCGAGTTTACCGGTGAGTTTGAATCCCCGGCTCTGTTCGTGCACGACGGCCGCTTCAATGGGCAGGGTGGCACCGCCCATCGCCGTCCAGGCAAGGCCGGTGACCACGCCGGTACCACTGAGGATACGTTCGGCACGGAATACCGGGGCGCCAAGATAATCGTGCAGATCTTTCTGTGTCACCGACAGTTTCAGCTGCGGATTTTCCAGCAGTTTCACCACCGCCTTACGGGCGATCTGCTGCAGTAATTTTTCCAGATTGCGGACGCCGGATTCGCGCGCATAACCTTCTATCAGCAGTTTTAATGTGGCGTCGCTGATTTTCAGCTGCGATTTTTTCAGCCCGTGGCGTTCCAGTACCCGCGGCCACAGGTGATTTCTGGCAATGGCCAGTTTTTCTTCGGTGATATAACCGGACAGGCGGATGGTATCCATCCGGTCCAGCAGCGGTGCGGGAATGGTATCCAGCTGATTGGCGGTACAGATAAACAGCACCTTGGACAGATCGACGCGCAGATCCAGATAGTGATCGAGGAATTCGCGGTTCTGTTCCGGGTCCAGTACCTCCAGCAGTGCTGACGCCGGGTCGCCCTGATACGAGGCGCCGAGTTTGTCGATTTCGTCCAGCATAATCACCGGGTTGGATACTTCGACATCTTTCAGCGCCTGAATCAGTTTACCGGGCAGGGCACCGATGTATGTACGGCGGTGACCTTTGATTTCCGCTTCATCCCGCATCCCGCCGACGCTGAAACGGTAAAACTGACGTCCCAGGGCATCGGCGACTGAGCGGCCAATGGAGGTTTTACCGACGCCGGGTGGTCCGACCAGCAGCATAATAGAGCCTGAAATTTCCTGTTTGAAGGAACCGACGGCGAGAAATTCGAGGATGCGCTGTTTGACGTCATCAAGACCGGAATGATGTTCATCCAGCACTGCATGGGCGTGCTGCAGATCGAATGAATCTTCGGAATACACGCCCCAGGGGACACTGGTGGCCCAGTCGAGATAATTGCGGGTCACACCATATTCGGGGGAGCCAACTTCCAGCATCTGCAGTTTGTGCAGTTCTTCGTCAATGCGCTTACGCGCAGCGGCCGGCACGTTTTTGCCCTGCAGGCGCTGCTCAAACTCTTCAATTTCTGCGGTTTTGTCATCCTTCGACAACCCCAGTTCTTTCTGGATGGTTTTCAGCTGCTCACGCAGGAAAAACTCGCGCTGATGTTTACTGATGCTGTCATTCACGCTTTCGTTAATTTCGGCCTGCAGGCGGGCGACTTCCACTTCTTTTTTCAGCAGCATCAGCACTTTTTCCATGCGCTTCTGCAGTGGCAGGGTTTCCAGCACACCCTGCAGTACCGGCCCTTCGGCCGTGGTAATGGCGGCAGCAAAGTCGGTCAGCGGTGACGGATCGTTGGGGCTGAAACGGTTAAGGTAGTGTTTCAGCTCTTCGGAATACAGCGGGTTAATGGTCACCAGTTCTTTGATGGCGTTAATAATGGCCATCGCATAGGCTTTGGTTTCATCGGTAAAGCGGCTGGTTTCCGCCGGGTAATGGACGCGGGCGAGAAACGGATTTTTACGGTTCACCCATTCCAGTACCCGGAAGCGGCGGACGCCCTGGGCGATAAACTGAACACGGCCGTCTTCGACCTGCACATGATGCACGCGCACCACACAGCCGATCAGGGGAATATCATCCAGCTCCGGCACATCGTCGGGGTTTTTATCATGAACAAAGGCCACGCCCAGCAGTTTGTGCTCGGTTTTGGCGACCCGTTTCAGGGTTTCTCCCCAGACTTCGGCACTGATGATAATGGGTTGTACCTGAGCCGGGAAAAATGGCCGGCCATTAACCGGCAGCACGTGCAGGTGACCGGGCAGGATATCGTCTGCCAGTGCCAGGTCGCCGCCGCTTTCTTCACGACTGATAAATTCCTGTTTCTCTTCCGTCATAAGTCAGCCTTTTCCGGGATGGGTGTCTGCATCTGATGTTGGGGGAAGCGGCGTGGATTTCAAGGACGCAGATCAGGGGCAGGGCAGATGAGCGTCCGCCTCTTGTGTTCGGTTTTACCGAATAACTATAGAGGAATAATCGGTTTTTACGGATTCCTTGGTGGGCATATGCTTATGCCTGTTGGTGATAAGCACAGGCAGGAGAGGAATGATGAAGTTAACACCAGGGCAGGCAGCCACCGCGCTGCCCGTGCAGAACCCGCGTAGCGCGGCGGTTATGATGGCGCTGCTGATTGCACTGATTGCCCTGGCCGCCAGTGAAATGGCCGGTATCCGCGCCATTCACGGGCTGGGCATCGGGGCATTACCACTGAGTATTCTGTTGGGTATGGTGCTGGCGGCACTGCCGCTGACCGAACGTCTGCGTGCCCGCGAAGGCGCAGCCAGAGTACAGCAGACGGCGCAGAAAACACTGTTGCAGGCGGGGATTGTGCTGTTCGGCTTTCAGCTCAGTCTGACCGATCTGGCCGCGGTTGGCTGGCAGGCGCTGGTGGCGGATGTCCTGACCATCGCCGTGATTCTGCCACTGGGTATCTGGCTGGGGCGTAAGGTACTGAAGCTGCCGCTGTCACTGGCAGTATTGCTGGCCACCGGCAGCGCGGTCTGTGGGGCGGCAGCGATTCTGGCGACGGCACCGGTGCTGGGACGTTATCTGCGTGATGGCGAAAGCGCGGAGCAGCAGAACCAGTCTGTGGGGCTGGCGGTGGCGGCGGTGGCGCTGTTCGGCACCCTGAGCGTGCTGCTGTATCCGCAGGTACAGAGCTGGCTGGGGCTGAATGCCGGGGTGACCGGTATTTATATCGGCAGCACTATTCATGAAGTGGCACAGGCGGTGGCCGCCACGGATGCACTGAGCACCGCTACTCAGCACAATGCCGTCATCGTCAAACTGATGCGGGTGGTGATGCTGGCGCCGGTGCTGATTCTGCTGGCGTTATGGCTGCAGGAAAGCGGACAGGCGCAGGCGGGCAGGGCAACGGCACGGCATAAAGTCAGCGTACCGGGGTTTGTGCTGCTGTTTCTGGCGGTGGTGGTGATCAATACCCTGTTACCACAGCTGCTCAGTGCTGAATGGTTGCAGACCCTGCGGCATCTGGCGACGCTGGCCTCTGCCTTGCTGCTGGCACTGGCGATGGCCGCGCTGGGGCTGAATATCCGCTGGGCACATCTGAGTGATGCCGGCTGGAAACCTGTGCTGCTGGGCGCTGTGCTGTGGCTGGTGCTGCTGCTTGGCGGCGGGCTGTTCTTCAGCCTGATGCAGACGCTGACGCTGATCTGAAGCAAGGGCCACAGCGTGGAGCCGTAACAGGATTTTCGTTAAACTGCCGGGGAACGAACATCCTGTTATTAACGGACTCACCTATGAAACAAACAAAAATCCTGCTGCCAGAAAGCGAAATTCCGAAACAGTGGTACAACGTGGTGGCGGATCTGCCGAATCCACCGGCACCCCCGATGGGGCCGGACGGCACACCCATGGACCCGTCAGCCATGTCACCGATTTTTGCTGACAATATCATTGAGCAGGAAGTGTCTGCCCAGCGCTGGATTGATATTCCGGAGCCAGTGCGTGACATCTACCAGCAATGGCGCCCGAGCCCGATGTTCCGTGCCCACCGCCTGGAAGAAGCATTGGGTACCCCGTGTAAAATTTATTACAAATACGAAGGCGTCAGCGCCGCCGGTTCCCATAAGCTGAACTCAGCGATTGCGCAGGCGTACTACAACAAAGTGGCCGGTATCAAACGCCTGACCACCGAGACCGGCGCCGGTCAATGGGGCTCCTCGCTGTCGCTGGCAGGGCAGATGTTCGGCATCGACGTGCGCATTTATATGGTGAAAGTGAGCTACGAACAGAAGCCGTTCCGCCGCTCCATGATGCAGACCTGGGGCGGGGAAGTGATTGCCAGCCCGAGCAATATGACCGAATCCGGCCGTAAAATTCTGGCCGCTGATCCGGATAACCAGGGCTCGTTGGGCATTGCGATTTCTGAGGCGGTGGAAGAAGCCGTCAGCCGTGACGACACCAAATATTCCCTTGGCTCCGTGCTGAATCATGTGCTGCTGCATCAGACCGTGATTGGTCTGGAAGCGAAGAAACAGTTCGAGATGGTCGGCGATTATCCGGATATGATTTTCGCGCCCTGTGGCGGTGGTTCCAACTTCGGTGGTGCGGCGTTCCCGTTTTATGCCGATGAAGCCGCCGGCGGTAAAAAAGTCCGTCTGGTGGCGGTTGAGCCGACCTCCTGCCCGAGCCTGACCAAAGGCCATTACGCGTATGACTTCGGTGATACCGAAGGCTTCACGCCGATGATGCTGCAATACACCCTGGGCCATGATTTTATGCCGCCGGGTATTCACGCCGGTGGTCTGCGTTACCACGGCGCGTCATCACTGGTGTCGCAGATGTATCATGAAAAACTGATCGAAGCCGTGTCGGTTCCGCAGGTTGCCACGTTTGAAGCCGGTGTGCAGTTTGCCCGTGCCGAAGGCATTATTCCGGCACCGGAATCCAACCACGCCATCCGCGCCTGTATCGACGAAGCCCTGCGCTGTAAGGAATCCGGTGAAGAGAAGACCCTGTTCTTCAACCTGTCCGGTCACGGTCATTTCGATATGGTGTCGTACGACAAGTACTTCAGCCATAAACTGGAAGACTATGAATACCCGCAATCAGAAATTGATGCGGCGCTGGAACGTCTGCCGAAAGTCAAAGACTGATCTGCCGGTCATATAAAAAAAGCCGCTGCCGTAATCCGGCAGCGGCTTTTTTTATGCCGGCGATCCGGCGGGCAGCGGTTACCAGAGCCGGGCCTGATCACCCAGGCGGAAATCACACACGCCCTGCGGGAAAATGGCTTCCAGCTGAGCGCGGTAAGGCGTGGCATCCAGTGGCGCGTACACACCGCTTGCCAGCGCCTGCTGTACCGGGACCAATTCACAGAACAGGGTGGATGCCATGGCGTTGTCACCGGCCACCTGACGGCTGCTCTGATAAAACGGAAACTGTTGCGTACAGTGGCCATCAGCCTGCTGGTTCCAGCGCCCGTCCCAGACACCGTCACCGGCGGCGATGACATCGCCTTCGCTGTTGAGGCAGCGGTCGGAGGCAAAGTCGGGTACACCGCGGCTGGCAATATCGCCGCTGTTGCGCTGGTCAAGCCAGTGCTCCATGGTAAAGAAAGCATCCCAGCGGGCATCGTAGCCGGCGTCGCTGATCCAGATGCTCTGATAGGGGTTATCGCCCTGATTAGCCTTAAGGATGCGGGCGCGGCTGGAAATGGCTGACCAGCTGTGGTGAATATCCAGTAGCGGATCTTTGTAGGGGCGCACATCAATCAGGGGAATATCCAGCCGGCCGATAAAGACATTACCGGACTGATAGGCACCCTGAGCGGCTTCCAGACTGCCGGCGATGCGCGGCGCCGGTGCTTCCGCGTGGCCGTTATGGGTCATGTTATGTTCGCCGTAGGGGGTGTAACGGCGCAGGGAATCGTCGCCGCTGATCAGCCAGTAACGGGCCTGCTGCATCTCCGCCTGCGGCTTCCAGCTGCCCACTTTGCGGTTGAGGTCGAGGAACTGCGCGGCAGTGATGTCACCGTCTTTCCAGGCCTGCAGACCATACTGCACGCCGACATTACTGGCGGGAACGCCGGCACGGCCATAGCGGTCGGTGCCGTAGTAATCGCGGTTATCCTGCCAGTGGGTCCAGTAATTTTCGTCATTAACCTGTGCGCTGTAGCGCGGGTAATGGGTATTGAATCTGGGGTTATTCACCAGCTGGGCGGAGCCCCGCCAGCTGTGGCTGCATTCGGTTGCCCCCTCGTGGGCCGGCGGAATGTCAAAACGCAGCAGGCTGGCCACCGCGGCAAGAAAATTCAGCCGCGGCTGATAGTCCGGATTGGATGACAGGCCTTCCACCAGACTGCGGCGCGAGGCTTTTTCCCAGAAGCTTTTATCGTCGGCCAGGTAATCGAAATAATATTCCAGCAGTTCGCAGTCGAGGCCATAGGTGATCTGCGTGATCATATCCGGGTAGGGGATTACCGCGACGCCGCCGTCGATAATGCCGTGCTGTTCCCCGCGGATAAACGGATGGTTCTGACTGAGCAGATATTGTTGCAGGCCACCGCCGGAATCGCCGAAGCCAATGGTGTATTGTGGTTCGCCATAACGGCTGACAAACTGTTGCTTCACCCGCAGGGCAGTGTCTTCCTGCAGCCAGATATTGTAATGGTTGTCGGTTTCATTGCCGGTGGAATACAGCACCGCATAGCCGGCTTCCAGCGCCGGACGCATATCTTTCAGCAGGCGTTTGAAACGCGCCTGTCCCTGCTGGAAACCGATGCCGATGGCACCTTTGAAGTGATAAACCGCTTTGCCGTTCCACTGGGATAAATCCGGCTGGTCTTGTTTATCCTGCATCGTGGTTGGCATTAACAGCACATAAATAAAGCGGTTAATGGTGCCGCTTTCGGCACGCACCAGTAATTCGTTGTCTGTGTTCTGCGGCAGCTGATCATCGCTGCGGAAAAAGGTTTCGCCGTCGGCTTCATAACCGAGGTAGTGCAGCCGTGTGGGCAGGCCGCAGTCCTGACTGTAGCCTGTGATATTGCCGTCGTCGTCATACACCGCTGTACCGTAACCCTGCTGATTATCCACCAGCGGCTGCCCCAGTTCTGAATCCAGTGTCTGGCACATAAAAGGGTACTGACGCGGACCGGCAAACAGAGGTTCAGCCGGCCCGGTTGCGCCCCAGTTAACCGGAAAAGCAAAGGTTTCTGACGGGCGGGCAATGTTGTGCGGATGCGGGCCTGAGTAAGCCGGGATGTTGGCTATTTTTGCGCCCGGCGGGCTGGTCAGTACCGGTGGCTGGGTGGGATTGAGATCCAGCTCCTCAGCCAGATAACCCAGTAACCAGTACCAGCCGGCCGTCAGCAGGACGGCCAGTAACAGCAGAACGATCAGCGTAATCCGGAGCGCACGAGACATAAACAGTCCATGTTTTAACCAGCCATAAGACAGCCCTAAGCATAAAGTTTGGCCTGTTAATTACAACTGCTGTGTGACGCGTTTTATCCGGCGGCCAGTGCGGCCACTTCGCTGTCGGTCAGCGGGCGGAACTGCCCCGGTGCCAGACCGGCGTCCAGCGTCAGGCAACCCATGCGTTCACGGTGCAGCTTTTCCACCAGATTGCCGAGGGCGGCAAACATGCGTTTTACCTGATGATAGCGGCCCTCGTGAATGGTCAGCAGCACTTCCTGATCGCTGATGCGCTGCAGTTCTGCCGGCAGGGTCGGTTTCGGGTCATCTTCCAGCAGAATGCCGTCCGCCAGTTTCTGTTCTGCATCCGCACGCAGCGGCTCTGCCAGCCATACGCGGTAGGTTTTGGGCTGATGCCGGCGTGGCGAGGTCAGGTGATGTGACCACTGGCCATCGTCGGTGATCAGCAGCAGGCCGGTGGTGTCGATATCCAGCCGGCCGACGGTATGCAGGTTCTGGCGGTTGATCACGCCGGTCAGCAGGTCAAACACCAGCGGATGCAGACTGTCGCGGTTGGCGCACACATGCCCGGCGGGTTTATGCAGCAGAAAATAACGGCAGCCTTCGTGCAGGGTCAGTGACTCATCATCCAGCGTGATCCGGTCCGCGGCTGAGACCTGCAGGGCTGCCGTTCTGGGTTTTTCACCATTGACCAGTACGCGCCCGGATTTGATGGCCTTGACGGCCAGGGAACGGGTGAGATCAGTGGTATCAGCAATAAATTTGTCGAGGCGCATAAAAAACCGGGCAGTGGCTGTAAGGGAAGCGCGGCGATCTTACCACGCCGCGTCTGCTCTGAATCCGGTCTGATACTATTTTGTGAATTTAACCTGTGTCTTAATTCTGTGCGCTGATTGTCACAGCATTGTCTGCGTACTGACATATTGTACCGGCAGCATCGGCCGCAGCCGTTACCAGACCGGGAGGAAAATCATGAAACCAGGACTTATCAGAACATTGCTGGCGCTGTCGGCGCTGATCACTGCCACCACCGCCTGTGCCATGTCACGACCAGTGCATGATGACAATATTCAGCTTGGTCCGCGGCCATATTTTCTGGTGAATGATATGGATGAAGGGGCGCTGAAGGAGCAGCTCAGCCAGTGTCAGGAAAAGCCGGTCACCGCGAGTCAGTTTTCCATCGCCCACCGCGGCGCGCCGCTGATGTTTCCGGAGCATACCCGGGAAGGTTATATCGCCGCGGCGCGCATGGGGGCCGGCATTATCGAATGCGATGTCACCTTCACCAAAGACCGTGAGCTGGTGTGCCGCCATTCCCAGTGTGATCTGCATACCACCACCAATATCCTGGCCACGGATCTGGCACAGAAATGCAGTGTCGCGCCGGAATTTGATGCGCAGGGCCGGCTCACCAATGCTGCTGATATCCAGTGCTGCACCTCGGATATCACGCTGGCGGAATTCCGCACCCTGCAGGGAAAAATGGATGCTGCCGACACCACGGCCACCAGTATTGACGGCTATATGAACGCTACCGCCGGCTGGCGTACCGACCTGTATGCCAGCCGTGGCACGCTGATGACCCATCAGGAAAGCATTGAGCTGTTCCGCCAGCTGGGGGTGGATTTTACCCCGGAGCTGAAAACCCCGTCGGTCAGCATGCCGTATGAGGGCGATTACACCCAGGCGGCGTATGCCCAGCAGATGATTGATGACTATAAGGCCGCCGGTATCAGTCCGCAGCGGGTATGGCCACAGTCATTCAGTCACGACGATATCCTGTACTGGATTCAGCACGAACCGGCGTATGGCCGTCAGGCGGCCTATCTGCTGGAAAGCGGCAAGGACACCAGTGCCGCGGTTATGCAGGCCTGGTATGAGGAAGGTATCCGCGTGCTGGCCCCGGCTACCTGGATGCTGGTGGATGGGGCTGAAGATGGCCGTATGGTGCCGTCAGCATTTGCCCGACAGGCGCAGGCGCAGGGCTTTAAACTGATCGCCTGGACACTGGAGCGCTCCGGACCGCTGCAGGAAAATGGCGGCTGGTATTATCAGTCGATGAACGGCAGCGACGGTGGTTATGACGTCATCGACAATGATGGTGATGTCTATCGCCTGCTGGATACGCTGGCCAACGATGTCGGGGTTATCGGTGTATTCTCTGACTGGCCGGCGACCACCACCTATTACGCCAACTGCACCGGCAGATAATGCCGCTGCCGTCACGGCTGCTCTGCCGGGCAGCTGTGACGGGCTTTCCTCTCTTTATTCCGTTTTGCCTGCTTTTATTCCGTTTTGCCTGTCTGCAACGCCGCTGCTCCGTTAATCCATTTGTCAGTAGTTTTACTGATAGCGACTACACTTAAAGTGGATGTGGATAAACAGAGATCAATAACAATGACAGGACCTACCGCTTCACCCTCAGCCCCCTGGTACAGCCCTCACCGCCTTTCATTCCGGGTGGTCGTTACCGGCGTGCTGGCGATGCTGTTAGTCAGTCTGCTGATGATGATGACTGCGCGTCAGTTTATCGCTGAAATCAGTGAAGGCTACGAGCGCGAGACCGCCAACGCCCTGCTTAACCGCATGGAAGCAACCGTGACCGAACTGAGTGAGAAAGCCTATACCGGTGCGTTGATGGTAGCGTCGCTGCCACAGGTACAACAGGCGCTGGCGGCGCGTGAGCGCGACACCCTGCGGGCCATGTTCCTGCCGCAGTGGCCGCAGCTGCAACAGCAGGGCATCGGTCAGTTTCAGTTTCACCTGCCGGATGCCTCCTCTTTCCTGCGTGTGCATAAGCCGGAAAAATACGGCGATGATCTGTCCCCGTTCCGCCAGTCTGTGGTGCAGGTGAACAACACCCGCACCCCGGTAGTGGGGGTGGAAAAAGGGGTGGCCGGTCTGGGCGTGCGGGCGGTGTTGCCGGTGAGTTATCAGGGCCGTCATGTGGGCAGCGTCGAATTCGGTGTGGCACTGAGCCGCCTTTCCTTTGCTTCGTTGCTGGATGATCCGCGCATTGATCTGGCGGTTTACCTGCACGACGGCGGCCGCTGGTCCACCGCCATGGCACCGGCTTATTCCTCCCGGCCGCTGGCGGATGCCGCTTATCAGCAGGCCTTACAGGGCCGGTATGAAGCAGAAACCAGTATCGACGGGCATCCGCATCATGTGATCCTGACCCCGTTGCAGGATTACAGTGGCACCACCATCGGGGTGATGGAAGTCAGCTACGACCGCGGCAATATTGCCGCCCTGATGAGCAGCATTGATCAGCGGATGTTGCTGGTGGCCGTGCTGACCATAATTGCAGCGGCACTGGTATTTATCTGGCTGGTAAGACGCAGCATGAGCCCGCTGAAGCGTCTGGTGGCCGCTATGGAAGCACTGACCTCAGGCAATGGCAGTGTCAGCCAGAAATTACGCGTGCGGGGCGTCACGGAAGTGGAGCAGGTGACCGCGGCCTTTAACGGTTTTACCGCCGGGCTGGGCAGTAAGGTATCCGCTCTGATCCGTTCGGTCAGTGATATGACCACGCAGGTGGCGCTGATGGCGGAAGAGTCGGGCCGGGCGCACCAGGGCATGCGCCGTCAGCAGGATGAAATTGATCAGATCGCCACGGCGATGACCGAAATGGTGAGCACGGTGCACAGCGTGGCGGAGAATACCAGCCAGGCGGCCGACAGTGCCCAGCATGCTGACGAGCAGTCAGAACAGGGCGTGACACTGGTGGAGGAGAATATCCGCGATATCAGCTCTCTGTCTGAGACCGTCGGCAATACCTCGGAAGTGGTGCAGGGGGTCGTACGGGCGACGGAACAGATCGGCCAGATCCTGAGTGTGATCCGTACCATTGCCGAACAGACCAACCTGCTGGCGCTGAATGCCGCCATTGAAGCGGCCAGAGCCGGTGAACATGGACGCGGTTTTGCCGTGGTGGCCGATGAAGTTCGCACGCTGGCCCAGCGCACCCGCTCATCCACGGATGAAATTGAAGGCATGATCAGTGAACTGGAAAGCAGTGTCGGTCAGACGGTGACGCAGATGGAACGCAGTCTGGAACAGGCCGCAAGCAGCGTCAGCCAGTCACAGGAAACCGGGGTAGCGCTGCAGCGTATCAAACAGGCGGTTGACCGGATTACCGATATGAATACCCAGATTGCCACGGCGTCGGAAGAGCAGAGCAGTGTCAGTGAAGAGATTAACCGCAATGTCCTCAATATCCGCGATATCAGCAACGGCACCGCGCTGGTGGCGGAGCACAGTGCTGATATTGCTGCCCAGCTGGCGCGCGATACCGAAACCCTGATGTCCGTGCTGAAAGGCTTCAACAGCCGCAGCGATGAACTGGTTCTGGCTCAGGCCCGTTCCGCCCACCTGGCGTGGAAGGCGCGCCTGCGGGCTTATCTGAATTCCGATCACGGTGAAGACATCATGAGCCGTGACGAAGCCACCAGTCACCATAACTGCAAACTGGGCCAGTGGTACTACGGCGAAGCCGGCCGGCATCTGATGGCGCTGCCGGTGATGCAGCAGCTGGAAGGACCTCACCAGCGGCTGCACGAAACCATCGGTGCACTGATGGCGGCGAAAGAGCGCGGTGATATCGCCGGCGCCGAAGCCCTGCTGGAACAGGTTGAACAGCTCAGTCATCAGGTCGCGGCCGCGCTGGAAGAACTGCAGGGAGCCGTTGCTGAACCGCACTGAGCCAAGCGGATAATCCCTTCTGCCTGAGAAAAGCCACCGTCGTTAGTCGTTGATGCAGGGGGCGCGGGTGTCTGCGCAGGGCACATCCTGCTTATCGGCAGTAACCACAGGCAGCGGCTTTTCCCGGCGGGTAAACATGGTTTAATAGCAGGCACGGGGAATGATGACGCTTTGCAGCGGGGAAACAGTATGAACAGGCCGGACGGCAGCGGAAAAAAAACGGGTTTTACAGGCTGGCCGGGGCTGAATGTACAGATTGTCGTCGCAGCATTGGCCGGCCTGCTTCTGGGCTGGTGGCTGAACGGCCAGGGGGCGGACAGCGCGGTGAAACAGCAGACGCTTTATGTGGCGGATGTGGCAGGGCGCTTCTTTATTGATCTGCTGAAAATGGTGCTTATTCCGCTGATTTTTACCTCCATTGTCACTGGCATTGCTCACCTGCAGGCGCATCATCAGGCCGGTAAAGTGTGGCGCTATACGCTGGGATTTTTTGTGTTATCCATGCTCTGCGCCATGACGATGTCCCTGCTGGTTACCGGCTGGGTGCAGCCGGGCAGTGGTCTGCAGTTGTCGATGTTTGCCGGCAGTATGGAAAACTTTCAGGCCCGCCAGCTCAGTGGTGGTGAATTCTTTGCGCAGTTTCTGCACAGCCTGTTTATGAATCCGGTGGCGGCTCTGGCGGAGGGGAAAATTCTGCCGGTGGTGACCTTTGCGCTGATTCTCGGTATTGCACTGGTTAAAGCCGGAAATACTGAGCCGGGCAATAGCCGTCGAGGGCACCTGCTGGCGGTGCTGCAGGAACTGCTGGATCTGCTGATGCGCATTATTCACTGGATTATGCTGCTGGCGCCGCTGGGGGTACTGGCCCTGCTGACGAAACTGATGGCGACACAGGATATGTCGCTGCTGGCAACCATGGCCGAATTTATTGTGCTGGTTTTTGCCATCACGCTGATCCACGGGATTATTATCCTGCCGGGGTTAATGTATCTGTTCACCCGTCGTTCACCACTGTGGCTGTGGCGCGGCACCCGTCAGGCGCTGGTGACGGCGTTTGCCACCAGTTCCAGTGCCGCAACCCTGCCGCTGAGTCTGCGTTGCGCCGACGAAGAATTAAACGTGAACAAGGATGTCGCCGGCTTTGTGCTGCCGGTCGGGGCCACCATGAATATGGATGGTACCGCGCTGTACGAAGCGTCAGCGGCGTTATTTATTGCCTATCTGGCGGGTATTGATCTGTCTCTGGGGCAACAGATTATTGTCATGCTGACGGCCATGATTGCTTCCATGGGTGCTCCGGGGATTCCCAGTGCCGGCATGGTGACCATGGTTATGGTGCTGCAGTCGGTGGGTTTGCCGGCGGAAGCCATTGCCATTCTGCTGCCCATTGACCGCATACTCGACACCATCCGCACCGCCGTGAATGTGGAAGGGGATCTGGTGGCCAGTGTGGTGGTCGACAGAGCACTGGCTGAGCGCTGATTCCACTCCCCGTGTGGCTGGCCGGGTTCCGTTCTGCGGCGCTGCCGTACCATGACGCCGGTCCCTGATTTCTGTACAATCCGCCGCCGGTTCTGTTTCCCTGTCAGCCGTTCCGCAAATGAAGAACGGCGGCACTTCCCGTGAGGTTTGAATATGTCCGAAGGCAAAACGTCCAGCGGCAAAGTCGGTTTTGTATCCCTTGGCTGAGTCAATGATGTCTTATATATACTGATATTAGTATCAGTTTCCCTGTTTGTGACGTCTGGTAAGCTGTTTCACCCTCTTTGTGCCGTAATTTTTTTACGGCAGTCGTGGTGTGTGTTATGGTAATCGCCAAATCTAGCGTATGCACTTCGGGGGGTATGAGAAATCATGCTTACTAAATTTGAGGTTGTGAACTTTAAAAGTTTTAGCACAAAAATTTCATTTAACCTTGGTGACACAAGTAACTACTCATTTAATTCGGAATGCCTTAAAGATGGTGTAGTTAATAAAGCACTGATCTACGGTCATAACGGTGTGGGCAAATCAAATTTAGGGTTTGCTATTATGGATATTGTGTCCCATCTGACGGATAAGAATTCAGTATCTCAAGAATATAGGCATTATTTGAATGCGCTTGGAACTTCGGAAATAGCGGAATTTAAATATGAATTTAAGTTGCCTCATGGTCTCATTGAATACTCTTACGGTAAAAGGAGTTTGGACACGCTTGTATATGAGAAGTTAGTAGTAAATGGTGAATTGTTTGCCGAGATTGATCGCCGGTTAGGTACAGCTATAGAAATATCTGCCGCAGGTGCAGAGAGTTTGGCTCGTGATATTGGAGACTCTCAAATTTCAATAATTTCCTATATTGATAAAAATACAGTCTTGCAAAGGAATAGAAATAATAGTTGTTTTGCTGAGTTCTTGGTCTTTGTTAATGGGATGCTCTTTTTTAGATCTTTGGAAGGTAATAGTTATTTAGGGCTTGATCAGGGACGCAGGTCGATAACTAAAGATATTGTTGAGAGAGGCAATTTAATAGATTTTGAAAACTTCTTAAATGAGGCTGGCATTGAATGTAAGTTGGATAAAATAAATACTGGTGAGGATGAAGCGGGTATTGGATTTGTTTTTGGAAAGAAGGTGATTCCATTTTATGATATAGCTTCGCAGGGAACCAAGTCGTTGGCGCTTTTTTACTTTTGGCTACAAAGATTGAAGGAAACCTACAAGGTTTCTTTCCTGTTTATTGATGAATTTGATGCATTTTATCATCACACTCTCTCTGAGTTAATAATAAGGAAGTTAAGGGGAGTGTCTTCACAAGTTGTAATAACTACTCATAATACATCTATAATGAGTAATGATTTATTAAGGCCGGATTGCTACTTTTTGTTGAGCGCAAAGGGTTTAAATTCTCTAGCTAATATTTCAGTTAAAGAACTTAGGGAAGCTCATAATATCGAGAAAATGTATAAGGCAGGGACGTTTGGTGGCTAGCTATACACTATTTATATATGAAGGGGAAAAGACGGAGAGGCATATCCATGAGAGCATGGTTAGTGCGGTGTTAAATGATGTTCCCAATACTGTGGAGTTATGTGCATACTGTACGCATATATATACTTTTAGTAAGAAGCTAAGGGAAGATGAAGACTTAGATGCGTTTGTGTTGCTGAGTAGTATGCCTAAAAATAAGCACCTTAAAGGTATACGTAGGTCTCAGGTGTCTGAGATATATCTTTTTTTTGATTATGATGGGCACGTCGATGGTGCATCGGATGAAACATTGCAGGGCTTATTGGAGGTGTTTTGTGATGAAACTGATAAGGGGAGGCTTTATTTTAGTTACCCAATGGTTGAAGCTTTGAAACATGCAGCGATTAGAACTTGTTTCTCGAAAGAATTTGCAGCTAGTCAACGTAGGTACAAAAATGATGTTAAAGAGATATGTAAGAGGGATAATTCGTTCTATAACAACTTGATCGGACTCCGAAGTGATCATTGGAAGCTACTCGTTGAGCGTCACCTTATGAAGGCGAATAGTTTGGTGTATGGAGATTATATTCTTCCTGAAGGTGTCATATCTCAGCAGCAGATCCTCGATAAGCAAATTGAAAAACATATTCAGCCTAATGGGAAAGTTTCTGTATTAAGTGCCTTTCCTTTATTTTTGTTGGAGTATTATGGTATTGAGTCTTTGTTACAAAGGTTTCAGCTATCTCGTTGATTTATCTTAATGTCATTCTCCCAACCTGATTCGTCTAGGTTAATCTCATGGTGGTGGGTGGGTTTTTGTACATACGGCTATCAATGCGTGATTTGGTCAGGAAAACTTGAGTCATTGCGTGATGTTGAATCTGACTTGTGTGTTGCTCGATTGTTTCCTTTCACTTTCTAAGGTTATTTTGTTTTTTTAGTGTTAAAAGTCACGGATACGATTCAGTAGGGCTGTGGTGAATATTCTGCACAGCTGTATAATCCTGCACCAAAGCAGAATTGAAAGCTCGATCTCCTCATCAGATGTACACATCTAGTATCTCTAGGGGGCCAGAAGAGCACATCGTATTAGCCATAGGATATTCAAACTATCCTGTGTTTCTCCGGAATTTTGGTGATGAAAGAAGCAAAATCTAGCGGCCGCGTTGGCCTGGTTTCACTTGGCTGCCCGAAAGCGTTAGTGGATTCTGAAAAGATCCTGACCCAGCTGAAAATGGATGGCTATGAAGTCGTTAATACCTACGACAACGCCGATGTGGTGGTGGTGAACACCTGTGGTTTTATTGATGCCGCCAAGCAGGAATCGCTGGATGCCATCAAAGAAGCCATGACCGAAAACGGTAAGGTGATTGTCACTGGCTGTATGGGCAAGGGCAAAGACGCGGAAACGATCAAAGAGCTGAACCCGGGCATTCTCGCCGTCACCGGTCCGCAGGCGTATGAAGAAGTGATGGGCGTGGTACACGAATGGGTGCCACCGGTGGAGAAAGAACACAACCCGTTTTTCGAGCTGGTACCGCCGCAGGGGGTGAAGCTGACCCCGCGCCATTATTCCTATCTGAAAATTTCTGAAGGCTGCAACCACAGCTGTACCTTCTGCATCATTCCGGATATGCGCGGCAAGCACGTCAGCCGTCCCATCGGTGATGTGCTGGACGAGGCGAAGCGCCTGGTGGCCGCCGGCACCAAAGAGCTGCTGGTGATCTCGCAGGATACCTCGGCTTACGGCGTGGATATGAAATACCGCACCGGTTTCTGGGATGGTAAGCCGGTCAAAACCAAACTCTACGATCTGTGCAAAGAGCTGGGTGATATGGGCGTGTGGGTGCGTCTGCACTACGTTTACCCCTATCCGAGTGTGGATGATATTCTGCCGTTAATGGCAGAAGGCAAAATCCTGCCGTATCTGGATATTCCGTTCCAGCATGCCAGCCCGCGTATTCTTAAGCTGATGAAGCGTCCGGCGCACGCGGAAAACACGCTGGAACGCATTAAAAAATGGCGTGAGGTGGTGCCTGAGCTGGTAATCCGTTCGACCTTCGTGGTCGGCTTCCCGGGTGAAACCGAAGAAGATTTCCAGCTGCTGCTCGACTGGCTGGAAGAGGCTGAACTCGACCGTGTCGGCTGCTTTAAATACAGCCCGGTGGAAGGGGCCAAAGCCAACGATCTGCCGGATCATGTGCCGGAAGAGATTCAGCAGGAACGCTTCGACCGCTTTATGCAGGCGCAGCAGGCCATCAGTGCGCGCAAACTGCAGCGTAAGATTGGCAGCCGCATGACGGTGCTGGTGGATGAGGTGGACGAAGAAGGCGCCGTGGCGCGCAGTGTCGGCGATGCACCAAACATTGATGGTATGGTGTACCTGAACGATTTCTTTGATTGCCAGCCCGGCGATTTTATCGAGGTGGAAATCGAGCACGCCGACGAATACGATCTGTGGGCGTCACCGCTGGAGCGGTGAAGACAGCCGGGCGGGTGGCCGGGCCACCCGCGGCGGATCAGTTGAGATTCTTACGCAGTTTTTCCCGCAGGCGTTCCGCCAGTTGCGGCAGCATTTCATCCACCAGCTGACTGATCAGCGCTTCTTTCTCGGCCATCGACAACTGACGGCCGATATCATTCAGGGTCTTACGTGCCCGTTCCTGTTTCTGCTCCATGACCTTCTGCATGGTCCGGTGCGCTTCCTCGGCGCTGTGCTGCGCTGCTTCGCGTTCCTGGGTCAGACGGTCGAGCACCGACTGCGGCAGGAAGGGGTTGCCTGAAGTGCGCCGTGGTGCTGCCGGGGGAGCAGGCGGCGGCTCAGCAATAACCGCGGGGGCGGGCTCTGTGTCGCCAATAACAGGGAGTTCGTTTGCCTCAGCTTGTGGCGCTGCGGCTTCTGCTGCTGCCGGTAGCTCGTCTGCCACGGCCGCGGTTTCGGTGATCAGCGGCGGTTCGGGTTCTGCACTGTCAGACAGGGCGTTTTCCATACCCGGCAGGGCGACCACAACCGCATCCTTCGGCCTGCTGCGCTGTACCGGTTTCAGCACCGGGGTGTCACCGGCATTGAACAGATCGTTCAGGACCGGGATGTCATCCATGGGTTCAAGTACCGGAATCCGGCCATCACCGGTAACGTGATCACCGGCGGCATCATCCAGTACCCGCTGCAGGGTTTCCAGTTCGCGCAACAGGTCGGCTGGCTGCTCATTCTGGTCGTTGGGATTCATCAACGTAATCTCATATCAATGTTGTTGATCGGGTAACCCCGGTCTTTCAGAAAACGGTAATGATTACGAGTGTAGTCCAGTACGTCGTCCTGTTGGATCACAATATTAATAAATCGCTGAAAACGACCAAAAAATGAGGGCATTTCAGCACTCAGATTGAGAATCACGTCATGGTGGTGGCCGGGGTCCTGCTGCCAGCCGATGTTCACCGGGCAGTCGTCCGCCGCGTCGTCACCACTCAGCAGGGCGTGAGGAATAAAGGATTCTTCGCGGAAGGTCCACAGCAGTTCATCCAGCTGACGTGCTGCCTGTTCGCTGTCGGTCTGGATCAGCACGCGGTTACCGCGGCTGAAGGCTTTTTCGGCCAGCCGGCAGGCAAACAGTGCCCGTTCATCGTGGGTCTGGGCGGCGAGGATATAAAAATCAACCTGAGTCATGGTGTCCGGCTATCTGCACTGAGGCGTTTATGCTAGCCAGCCGTTGTCAGGCTGGCAATGGTCTTATGGCGCGCTGAACTGATGCAGGGCGACGTCCAGCGTTACCGTCAGTTGCTGCAGCTGCTGCAGGCGTTGTAATGCCTCATTGCGTACTTTCCAGCGGTGCGGGGTCATCAGCAGCAGATCCATGATCTGCTGGTTGGAGTTCAGCGTGATCTGGTATTTCAGGTTCTGCTCCCCACTCAGGGTAAACCCGTGTTTTTCCATCGCCGGCGCCGGATTGAGCGGGTTGACTTTGACCTCGTCGTAAATCTGTTCACGCAGCTCATACAGGTGATGGCCACCGGTATTGAGCAGCACCACCTGGGCACCGGGTTTCAGCACCTGACTGAAGCCTTCCGGCATCAGGTTGGTGAACAGACAGGTAATCAGGTCCAGACTGTGGTCGACAAAGGGCAGTCTGCCGCCGGTGGCAACCAGCCAGTCGATGCTGTGGCTGCGGCGGGCGGCACGGCGTACGGCATCTTTGGAAATGTCGACACCGTACAGGCAGTGTTCGCGCTGGTGATCCTGCAGGACTTCGTGCAGGCGCTGGGTGTAATAGCCTTCGCCACAGCCGACGTCGGCAATCTGCAGCGGCTGCTGCCCGTTCTGCTCCTGTTGCAGCGCCCATTCCAGTACCCACTGATTGAGCATGTCGGAGACCGGCCGGTAAAGCTGGCTGTCGAGCAGGCGCTGGCGGGCATCGACCATTTCCAGCGTGTCGCCGGGGGCTTTTGATTTCTTGTGCTGCGCCAGCAGCAGGTTCAGATACCCCTGCCGTGCTTCATCAAAGGAATGGTTGTTTTCACAGCTCCAGCGTTTGCCGGAGGCGTGCAGAGGCTGCCCGCAGACCGGGCAGGCTATGACTTTATTCAACATGAGGCTCAGGCCAGCAACAGCTCAAGGGTACGTTCGTAAACGGCGGTCAGCGTGTTCAGGTCATCGGCGCTGACGTGCTCGTCCACCTTGTGAATGGTGGCGTTGCAGGGACCGAGTTCCAGTACCTGAGCACCGGTCGGGGCAATAAAGCGGCCATCGGAGGTTCCGCCGGCGGTGGACAGCTCGGTTTCCCGGCCGGTGATATCGCGGATTGCCTGCACGCTGGCGTCGACCAGATCACCGCGCGGCGTCAGGAAGGGCTCGCCACTCAGGTTCCATTCGATATCGTATTCCAAGCCATGCTTGTTGAGGATGGCTTCGGTACGCTGCTGCAGGATATCGGCGGTCAGCTCGGTCGAGAAACGGAAATTGAACACCACTTCACAACTGCCCGGAATCACGTTGGTGGCGCCGGTACCGGCGTTGATATTGGAAATCTGGAAGCTGGTGGCGGGGAAAAATTCATTTCCCTGATCCCATTCTTCCGCCGCCAGTTCGGCCAGCGCCGGCGCTGCCTGATGCACCGGGTTACGGGCCAGATGCGGGTAAGCCACATGACCCTGAATGCCTTTGACGGTCAGCACGCAGCCGAGTGAACCGCGGCGGCCGTTTTTCACCACATCGCCCAGCGCGCTGGTGGAGGATGGTTCGCCAACGATACACATGTCGATTTTTTCGTTGCGCGCCTGCAGCGTTTCGACAACTTTGACGGTGCCGTTTTTCGCCGGACCTTCTTCGTCGGAGGTGATCAGAAAGGCAATGGAGCCTTTGTGATGCGGATGCTTGCGGACGAAGTTTTCAACCGCCACGACCATGGCGGCGAGGGAGCCTTTCATATCGGCCGCGCCGCGGCCGTAGAGCATGCCGTCGACAATCTGCGGTTCGAACGGCGGATAGGTCCAGTTGCCTTCCGGGCCGGTGGGCACGACATCGGTATGGCCGGCAAAGCACACCAGCGGGCCTTCGTTGCCGCGGCGCGACCAGAAGTTGTCGACGTCAGCAAAACGCAGTGGTTCGTTGTTAAAACCCACCGCCGCCAGACGGTCCATCATCAGTTGCTGGCAGCCGGCATCTTCCGGTGTTACGGAACGGCTGGAAATCAGGTCAAAAGCCAGTTGCAGAGTCGGCGTCATAAAGGTTGGTATCCGGGTCGGTCAGAAAAGCCGCGTATCATATCAAACTGGCGGCTTTTCTGCGCACCTGCTCAGGGATTTTTTGGTCGGGCCGGCGCTGCCGGGCGGACATAGACCGGATAGGGGTAGTAGCTCTGGATGCCCATGTAGTAACGCACCTGAACTTCATCCGGCTGTTCGCGCCACAGATAGTGGCCGTCGCCCTGCAGCATCAGGTAGGTATAGGGGTGGTCACCGATTTTGTCTTCTTCGCTGCCACTTACCTGGCCGCGCACGGTGACCATGCGGCCGTTGGCATAAATCTCAGGATCAAGAAATCCGCTAAAGACCGCGCGGAAGCGGCCACCGGTCTGATCGGAACCGGTTTTTGGCCGGCCGGAGCTGTACAGCGGCAGCTGCAGTACTTCCAGCGTCGAGCTGTCGCTGCTGTTGGTGACCGATACGACCATACCGCCCAGCACCACCGGCTGGCCCTTGTATTGGTCCGGGTTGGCCTGCAGGTCGGCGAAAGCCGGCAGCTGACCGGGATCATCAACGGCCACCTCATCGGGCAGGGAGGCGCATCCGCCGAGCAGGGCGCTCAGCAGCAGGGCAGGGATCAGGAGGATGGTTGGTTTCAGTTTCATGGTGCTCTCCGCACGGGTGTCTGATCATTATGATATGACCATATTACGTTTTTTTGGTTGCGTCACAGGATCTGAATCAGGATTCCGTAGCCTGCGGTCATTGCTAAGCACCGGGCGGCTGGCTACCATAGCCGGCTTTTTACAGCTGATAGTGATAATAAGGTACCCAAATGACCCAGCCGCTGACTCTGGAAGAACTGAATCAGGTAATGGCAGAGGCCGATCTGCTGAAAACCGATGCCGAAGTGGAAGCGGCGCTGGATCAGATGGCCAGGGAAATCAGTGAACGTCTGCATGACAGCATGCCGGTAGTGTACAGCATTATGAACGGTGGTCTGGTGATGGCCGGCCGTCTGCTGACGCGACTGAACTTTCCGCTGGAGCAGGGCTATATGCACGCCACCCGTTACCGTGGTGAAACCAGTGGTCATACCGACCTGCAGTGGCAGGCGCCGCCGTCGGTACCGATGGCCGGCCGTACCGTGCTGATCCTGGATGATATTTTTGACGAAGGAAACACCCTGGCTGAGGTGGTGAAATCCTGTGTGCAGCAGGGCGCAGAAGAAGTGCTGACCGCGGTACTGGTGAACAAAGTCCATGACCGTAAAAACACCGATCTTAAAATCGATTTTGTCGGCATGGATGTGGAAGACCGCTATGTGTTCGGTTGCGGTATGGACTACCGTGGCTACTGGCGTAACGCCGCCGGAATCTACGCGGTTAAAGGCCTGTAACCGTTTTCTGCAACGGTGCGTAAAATACCGGATTTACAGTTATAACAGGGCGCCTGCGGGCGCCTTTTTTGTCTATTGTGGGCCTTTATTCCTGACTAAACTGGGATGATAACGCTGATTCCCGGGCCCTTATGAAAGTCGATTTCATTAATCCCTTTGTGGAAACCATCAACAATATCCTTGCCACCATGGCGTCACTCAGCTGTGAGTACGGCAAGCCGTATCTGAAAGATAATGAACAGCCGCTGGGCGTGCTGACCGGTATTATTCCGATGTCGGGTGAAAGCGTAAAAGGTTCGCTGGCCATCAGCTTTTCCGCCGGAGCCATCATAAAAATCAGCAGCAGTATGCTGGGCGAAGACATCGCCGAAGTGGATGAAACCTGCCGCGATCTGACCGGTGAGCTGACCAACATGTTATCCGGAGGGGCGCGTAAACTGCTGTGGGAACAAGGTTATGATTTTGAGATGGCCAGCCCCGGCGTTCTTTGCAGCGAAGATACCATCCATCACGATGCTCCCGGCCCGGTGATCGTGATTCCTTTTGCAACCAAAGCCGGCCCCTTTTTTATCGAAGTGGCACTGTCAGAGAAACTCGAACGCGCACGTCTGCATCAATAACCGTCTGCCTGCGGTTCTTCAGTGAATGCAGGGAGCGGTAAAGATGGGTAAAAGCCTGTTTTCTTCCGCCGGGGCGCCGCCTATCATGCTCGCCATCACTGTCAGTATTGGGTAAGGAGATTCCCGTTGCGGAACTTCACAAGGGTGGCCGGACTATCCGCGTTGTGCAGCACGCTGTTGCTGGCGGCCTGTGCCGGTGTGCCGGCATCAGAGCGGCCGCAGCCGGAACTGCCACAGCGCCTCAGCTACGGCGACGGCACTCAGGAAGTAACAGCCCCGGTCCACTGGTGGACAGATTTTGCTGATCCGTCGCTGGATCAGCTGGTGGCACAGGGACTGGCCAATAACTTCAGTCTGCAGGCCGCCTGGGCCAGTCTGGCGCAGAGCCGGGCACTCTGGCGTCAGGCCGGAGCCGGTCAGTACCCGGATCTTAATCTGTCACTGGAACGTTCCCGCTCCTGGACGGAAAGCACCACCACTGACAGCTGGACTGCCGGGCTGACCACTGAATACGAGGTCGATTTCTGGGGCCGTGTGTCGGCGCTGGATGATCAGGCGCGGCTGTCGGTGCTGGCCACGGAAGCGGCGCTGCGTACCCAGGCCAATACCGTGGCCGCACAGGTAGCTATCAGCTGGTACGGACTGCTGATGGAAAAAGAAAACCTTGCCCTGCTGCAGGCGCAGCAACAGCGTCTGCAGGAATCCCTGCAGGTCGTCCGCGGCCGCTTCCGTCGGGGGCAGGCTGAAATGAGCGATGTCTGGCAGCAGGAACAGCTGCTGGAATCCATCGCCGCCGAGATTATCACTGCCGAAGCCAGCAGAGCCGCTTATCAGCAGCAGCTGGCGTTGTGGACCGGCAACAGTGACTGGTTCCATCTCAGCCAGGCTGAGCTGCCGCCGCAGCAGGATGGTCTGCCGGTTCCTGCCGCCGTGATCGGTGCGGTCAGTCTGGCACCACTCAGTCGCCGGCCGGATGTTGAACAGGCCTGGTATCAGGTGCGCAGCGCCGATGCCGCGCTGGCAGCCGCAGTCGCCAACCGTTATCCCCGGTTTACCCTCAGTGCGTCTTACTCAGGCTCCGATGCGGAACTGGCCAATGTACTCGATAACTGGCTGGCCAATCTGGCCGGCGGGCTGGTACTGCCGCTGATTGATGGTGGCAACCGCCGGGCGGTGGTGGCAGAAAACGAGGCTGCTGTGCAGCAGGCACTGGCGGACTATCAGCAGACACTGCTGGAAGCTGCCGACGATGTGCAGCAGGCGCTGATTGATGAACGCCAGAGCGCCGACAGTCTGCAGAGTCTGCAGAACCAGCTGGCACTGGCGCGTAAAACCGAAGCCTTTATTCACAACCGCTACCGTAAAGGGGTGGGGGATTTTCTGTCCCTGCTGGATGCCCAGCGCAGCACTCTTTCTCTTGAACAGCAGGTGCTGACGGCGCGCTGGAACCGGGTTCAGAGCCGGATTCAGCTGTACCGGGCCGTCAGCCATGGCGACTTCAGCGCCACCGACAACGATAAGGAACCACAGGCATGAATACTCAGGCATCGTCAGCTCCCCTGATGAAACGTAAATCGCTGTGGGGTCTGATCATTCTGCTGCTGGGCATGGCCGGCGCGTATTTTATTGTCAGCTCGGCGCCGCGCCCGGCACGCGTGCCTCCGGAAGTAAAAGCACGGCTGGTGGATGTGCAGCCGCTGCAGCAGGAAATGTCCGGTCCTTACTGGCAGACCGGTGGTCTGGTCAGTGCCGTGGACAGCGTATCCCTGACCGCCCAGGTCAGTGGCCGTATCGACTGGGTTAACCCGGATGCCAGCCCCGGCAGTGTGCTGAAAAAAGGCACGGTGCTGGCCCGCATTGAACAGGCGGATTACCGCCTGCAGGTGCAGCAGGCCAACGCGGCGCTGGTGCAGGCTGAATCGGAACTGGCGATTGAAAAAGGTCAGGGCGATCTGGCCAGAGAAGAATATTCCCTGGCCGCCAGTGAACTGAGCCGTACCGACCGCGAACTGGTGCTGCGGGTGCCGCAGCAGGAAGCCGCACAGGCCGCCGTACAGTCCGCCGCAGCCAGTCTGGAACAGGCGCAACTGAGTCTGGCGCGGACGGAAATCCGCATGCCGTTTGACGGCCGCATCAGCAGCCGCGCGGTCAGTGTCGGTACCTATGCCAGCAGCGGCAGTGCACTGTTTGATGTGGTCGGTACCGGCCGGGTGTGGATCGAGGTCAAAGTGCCGCGCCACTTTCTTGGCTGGTTGAATGCGGACGCGCCGGCAGAGCTGAGTCTGCCATCCTGGAACGGGAAAACCCGTGACGCCCGGATTCTGAATACGCTGCCGGATGTGGACGACGCCGACCGTATGGCCCGGGTGCTGCTGGAGCTGGAACAGCCGCTGGCAGCCGCTCAGCCGCCGGTGCTGGTGAACGATTATCTTGATGTACGGCTGCCCGGCCGGGCGGTGCAGGCCGTGGTGGTGGCCAGCCGGCTGCTGAATGACGATGGTTCGCTGTGGGTGGTGAACAATAACCAGCTGGCCAGACGCCAGCCGCAGGTGATTTTCCGTGGCCGCGAAAAGATCTGGCTGGGAAGCGGGCTGGAAAGCGGTGACCAACTGCTGAAAAACCGCATCGACAGTGCCACGCCGGGTATGGCGGTCCGTACCCGTCAGAGCGATGGAGCCGCACAATGAGCCTGCGTTATACCGGCCCGCTGGCGTGGATGGCGCGTCACGGTGTGGCACCGAACCTGCTGATGGCATTTCTGATCATCGGTGGTTTCCTGATGTCGCTGTCCATCCGTAAGGAATTTATTCCGCCTTATGAAGCCGAGGCGGTGGAAGTCACGGTCAGTTATCCGGGCGCCACGCCGGCGGAAATGGAGCAGGGCGTGGTACTGCCGATTGAAAACGAACTGGCGGATATCGACGGCCTGAAAGAAGTGACGGTACGCATCACCCAGGGGTCTGCGGCCATCGTCGCGGAGCTGGAAAACGGTACCGATAAACAGCAGGCCTATCAGGATATTCAGCAGGCGGTTAACCGTATTTCAACCTTCCCGGCACAGATGGAAACGCCCATCGTCAGTGTCGTCAGCCGCTCCATTGATGTGATTGAACTGGCGCTGTTCGGACCGCTGGATAAATTCGGTCTCAAACGGCTGGCAGAAGACATCAAGGACCAGCTGCTGGAATCGCCGCAGGTCAGCAAAATTACCCTGCGTGGTTCGCCGGATGAAGAAATTCACGTCGAAGTGCGTCAGCAGGATCTGGAGCGTTACGGCCTGTCGCTGTCACAGGTGGCGGCGGTGATCAGCAGTAATGCGCTGGAACAGAGTGCCGGCAGTGTCAAAACCGCCGGGGGCGATATTCTGGTAACCTTGGATGACCGCCTCTACTGGGCGGAAGAATTCCGCCATATCCCGCTGATCAGCGATGCCTCCGGGGTGCAGCTGAAGCTGGGGGATATTGCCTATGTGAGTGAAGGGTTCAGCGACAGCTATGATGAGGTCACCTACAACGGCCAGACCTCCATGCGGCTGAAAATTTACCGCGCCGAAAATCAGACGCCGCTGACGGTGGTCGAAGCCGTGCTGGCCAGGCTCGACGATATCCGTCCGCAGCTGCCCAATGGCGTGGAAATCATCGTCACCGATAACGACGGTGATACCTACCGCCAGCGGGTTGGCCTGCTGCTGAAAAACGCCATTATTGGTCTGTTGCTGGTGATGGTGCTGCTCAGTCTGTTCCTCGAATACCGGCTGGCGTTCTGGGTCACCATGGGTATCCCGACCTCCTTTATGGGGGCCCTGCTGCTGCTGCCGGCGCTGGATGTGTCGATCAATATGATTTCCATGTTCGCCTTTATTGTTGCCCTCGGCATCGTGGTCGATGACGCCATTATTGCCGGCGAAAATATTTACGAGCATATGCAGAAAGGCATGCCGTTTATGGATGCCGCCATTTATGGCGCGAAGGAAGTGGCGATGCCGCTGGCATTTGCCATTCTCACCAACGTGGTGGCCTTTCTGCCGTTACTGGCGCTGCCGGGGATGATGGGCAAACTCTTTATTGCCATTCCGATTGTGGTAGTCAGCTGCTTCCTGATTTCCTGGATTGATGCACTGTTTATCCTGCCGACTCACCTCGGCAGACTGAAAAAGCGCACTCAGACCAATGCCCTCGACCGGGTGCAGCAGAAAGTCGATGGCGTGCTGAACCGTTTTATTCATAACCGT
This sequence comes from Pseudomonadota bacterium, assembly GCA_030145845.1. GTDB lineage: Bacteria > Pseudomonadota > Gammaproteobacteria > Pseudomonadales > Oceanobacteraceae > Venatoribacter. The sequence goes on along the minus strand of JAIXHJ010000004.1, from coordinate 277,304 downwards.
TATGTGCCGGTGCTGAATGCCAGTCTGAAAGCGCCCGGTATTACGCTGGCGGTGGCGCTGGCGCTGGGCATGATGGTGCTGGCGTGGCCGCTGAGCGGGCGCATGGGGTTCAGCATGTTCCCGCGTCTGGAAGGTGAATATGTAGTGGCAACGGTGGAGCTGGCGGCCAATGCGCCGCTGTCGCAGGCACGGGAAGTCCGTGATCTGGTGGAAAGCCGGCTGCGCGATGTGACCGACCCGATTGAGGCTCAGGGGCGTCCGCTGGTGATCAGCGTGGAAGGTGATATTGAAGGCTCGACGGTGGAGGTGGAAGCCAAACTGGTGGATACCGATGTGCGCCCGGTCAATGCCAATGAAATCGTCCGCCGCTGGCGCGAAGCGATCGGCGAAATTGCCGGTATCCGCAGCCTGACATTTGATGCCGAACGCGGGGGTGGCCCGTCCGGCGGTGCCGGGCTGACGGTGGAGCTGCAGGGCAGTGATACCGTGCTGCTGCAGCAGGCCAGTGATGAACTGGCGGCGACCCTGGCGCAGCTGTCGGGGGTGAAGGATGTGGCTTCCAGCTTCACCAACGGCAAGCCGGAGTGGGACGTGGAACTGAATGATCTCGGCCGCAGTCTGGGGCTGAGTGCTGAGGACGTGGCCGGTCAGATCCGTGCGGCGCTGTACGGCGCCCGGGCGCTGCGTCAGCAGCGTCAGCGGAATGAAGTGACGGTGCTGGTGCGGCTGCCGGAAAGTGAGCGTTCCTACAGTGCCGACATCGAACGCCTGCGGATTCTGACAGCGGCCGGCAGCTATGTGCCGCTGGCCGAAATCGCGACCCTGCACCGCGGCATTTCGCCGTCGGTGATTAATCGCCGCGACAGCCGTCAGGTGGTGCAGGTCACTGCCGAAGTGGAGCCGCGGGAACAGATTCCGGCGGTGATGGCGGTGCTGCGCGAAGACGTGTTCCCGGAGCTTAAGGGGCGCTACCCCAGTATTGATTCCGGTTTCCGGGGCCGTCAGGCGGATACCCAGGAGAGCATGAGCAATCTGCAGCTGTATGGTTTCTTCGCCATGCTGCTGATCTACGTGCTGCTGGCGATTCCGTTCCGCAGTTACGCCCAGCCGCTGCTGATTATGGCCGTCATTCCGTTCGGTGCGGTCGGGGCAGTGCTCGGTCATCTGATTCTGGGCTACAGCATGTCGATCATGTCGGTAATGGGCATCGTTGCGCTGGCCGGGGTGGTGGTCAATGACAGCCTGATTCTGATTGATTACGCCAACCGCCGCCGTATTGAAAGCGGACTGTCGGCGCTGGAAGCCGTGCGTGAAGCCGGTATCCGCCGTTTCCGGCCGATCCTGCTGACCACACTGACCACCTTTGGCGGGCTGTCACCGATGGTATTTGAAACCTCACGTCAGGCGCAGTTTATTACGCCGATGGCGGTGTCGCTGGGCTTTGGCATCCTGTTCACCACCTTTATCTGCCTGCTGGTGTTGCCGGCCCTGTATGTGGGGCTTGATCATCTGCTGAGCCGTCTGGGGCTGAGCAGTCAGCACCACGACAGCGCTGACATGGTCGCTGACGCGCCGTCCGCCCACTCCTGACCCGGGCAGCTGCCGCGCTACCCCAAGGTACCGCGGCAGTGCCATCTCAGTGCGTCAGTTTGTCAGCCGGAGCAGGGCGCAGTACCTGAAATTCTCCTCCCACACTGGTATAGTGCGCGGCTTTGTCGACAAGCCCCCGGAGAAATCCCCTCATGTTGCTGCTGCGCGAATTTATGCAGACGTTTTCCCCCAACATCAAAAACGATGTGCTGTCCGGCCTGACGGTGGCGCTGGCGCTGGTACCGGAAGCGGTGGCCTTTGCCTTTGTTGCCGGTGTGCACCCGCTGGTGGGTCTGTATGCGGCCTTTATGGTGGGGCTGATTACCGCGGTGATCGGTGGCCGTCCGGGTATGATTTCCGGCGCTGCCGGTGCGCTGGCGGTGGTGATGGTGTCGCTGGTGGCCGAGGCCGAACGCGATTTCGGCAGTGGTTCCGGGCCGCAGTACCTGTTTGCGGCGGTTATCCTGATGGGGATTATTCAGGTGTCAGCCGGGGCGCTGAAGCTGGGTAAATTTATCCGCATCGTGCCGTATCCGGTCATGCTGGGCTTTGTGAATGGTCTGGCGATTGTGATCTTTCTGGCTCAGCTGCCGCAGCTGCAGTCGCATACGCCGGTGGGCAAGTGGGGCTGGGCCGAAGGTGACTGGCTGCAGGGCGCACCTCTGTGGATCATGCTGGGGCTGATCGCCACCACCATGTTTATTACGTTTTATCTGCCGAAGATGACCAAAGCCATTCCGTCGGCACTGGCGGCAATTCTGGTGGTCAGTCTGGCCGCCTGGGGCCTGCAGCTGGATACCAAAACCGTAGGGGATCTGTCGAATATCGCCGGCGGGCTGCCGGATTTCGCCGTACCGGCTGTGCCTTTCACCATGGAGACGTTCTGGTTCATCCTGCCATATGCCGTGATTTTCGCCGCCATTGGTCTGATTGAATCCCTGCTGACCGTCAGTGTTATCGATGAAATGACCAATACCCGTGGCCGTGGTAACAAAGAGTGTGTGGCACAGGGGACAGCCAACGTGGTCACCGGTTTCTTCGGTGGTATGGGCGGCTGTGCCATGATCGGCCAGAGCATGATCAACGTCAGCTCCGGCGGCCGCGGTCGTCTGTCAGGTATCGCGGCGGCACTGTTCCTGCTCAGTTTTATTCTGTTTGCCTCACCACTGATTGAGCAGATTCCGATTGCGGCACTGGTCGGGGTGATGTTTATGGTGGTGATCGGTACCTTTGAATGGTCGAGTTTCCGTATCCTGCGCAAGGTGCCGAAACACGATGCTTTTGTGCTGATTCTGGTCTCTGCTGTGACGGTGGTCACCGACCTGGCAATTGCTGTGGTGATCGGTGTGATTGTGGCGGCGCTGGTGTTTGCCTGGGAGCACGCCAAGCACATCACCGCCCGTACCCGTCAGGATGAAACCACCAAGCTGTATGATATTTATGGTCCGCTGTTCTTTGGCTCGGTGGCGAATTTCAAAGAGCTGTTCGATCCGGAAAATGATCCGGAAGATGTGATTATCGACTTCCGCCATTCCCGGGTGGCTGACCATTCCGCGCTGGAGGCGATTGATTCCATCGCTGAGCGCTATCTGGCGCTGGGTAAGACCCTGCATCTGCGTCACCTCAGTGAAGAGAGCCGGCAGATGCTGAAAAAAGCCGGCAACCTGTGCGAGGTGAATGTGATTGAAGATCCGAATTACCGTGTTGCCCTGGATGAGCTGGCCTGACTCTGAGCCGGCGACATAAAAAAGCCCGCAACTGCGGGCTTTTTTATGTCTGCTTCAGCCAGCGTTTTGTTCTTCCGTGACACGGGGAATGGTCAGCCTGAAGGCGGCGCCCTGTTCGCTGTTTTCAATCTGAATATCACCGTTCAGGCGCTGGTGAATAATGTTGTACACCAGATGCATGCCGAGGCCGGTTCCGCCCTGACCCCGCTTGGTGGTGTAGAAGGGCTCAAAAATCTTGTGCCGGGCTTCGTCACTGAGACCGCTGCCGTTATCCGTGTAGCGGATAACAATATTGCCGCGTTCCTCGGCCGCCTGGATGCGGATCAGGCCGTCATTCTTATGCTCAAAGCCGTGCAGCAGGGAGTTCATCACCAGGTTGGTGATTACCTGACTGATGGCACCGGCGTAGGTTTCCATCCACAGGTTTTCTGAGCAGTCGATTTCCACCCGGTGCTGGTTTTTCTTGAATTTCGGCGACAGGGTTTCGAGGATTTCGTGCAGATAATCGTGCAATGAAAAGCGGCGGATATGCTCACCGGTCTGGTCTTCGGAAACCTGTTTGAAACTCTTGATCAGGTGGGCAGAGCGTTGCAGGTTTTTGTCCATAATCGCCAGGCTTTCATCCATCATCGCCATGAAATCAACGAAATCCTGTTTACGCATTTCTCCGGCTTCAAACACGGCTCTGACCTGGCGGTAGTGGTCGAGAATATAGGAGTGGATGGTAATACACAGTCCCAGCGGGGTATTAATTTCATGGGATATACCGGCCACCATGCCACCGAGGGACGACAGTTTTTCCGCTTCGATCAGTTTGCTCTGGGTGGCGTGCAGTTCTTCCAGTGTCTGGTTCAGTTCATCAACGGTCGCCTGCAGGTTGCGGGTACGTTCCTTTACCCGGTCTTCCAGTTCCAGGTTCACCGTGCGCAGCTGCTGCTGGGCCTGGGTTTTCTGCTGCAGCTGGTCATTCATCTGCTCGCTGAGGGCATTGAAAGCTTCGACCAGCAGATCAATTTCATCCTTGGTTTTACCGGAAATAACGGACAGCGGGGCATAGGTGTTGTTGGTCAGGCGTTCATTAACCTGTTCGGCCATCATACTGATACGGCGGTTGATCAGGGTGTGAACAATAAAACCCAGCAGGGTGGCCAGCAGGGCAAGGCTGACCAGCTGGGCAATCATGTTGGAAAACGCTGCCTGGGAGGCTTTGGCGATGACGGTATCGCGGTCAAAAGCGATTTCCAGAATACCGATTTCTTTATCATTAAAGGAAATCGGGATGGTTTCAATATCGGCGTGGTGTGGGCGTTTACCTTCTTCCACGTTCATATTGAGGTGATCAGTGACGCGCACATAACTGATCGCCTCGAGGTTCATAATGCCTTTGACCTGACTGCGGATCTGGATTTCATCGTAAAACCACAGGCTGGAACCGAGGGATTCAGAATAACCGGCACGGATATCCTGCAGGCGGTGGCGGAAAGCGTCGGTCTGCTGTTCGTAATTCCACACCACGATGGCGGCGGCTACGACGACAGACAGGGCCAGGGAGGCCACGGCAAAATACAGAATGACCCGCCAGAGGACGGAATGACGGGTGTTACGGGAGTCGGCTGCTACCGGTTGGGTACGGCTGGTTTCCATAGGGCTTCCGCTGATTCATCCTGTGTGCCCGTATACAGGGCTTTGTTCTGAGTTTAGCAGAGCTGCGGCTTACTGACAGAACTCATAAAAAAGCCCGCACAAAGGCGGGCCGTTATTTAAAAGTGGTTATTATTCAGCGTGCTGCTTGCGGAAAGCGGCAAAATACAGCAGCGGAATAATCACCAATGTCAGCAGTGTTGACACCAGAATACCGAAAATCAGTGAGATCGCGAGACCGTTGAAAATCGGATCATCCAGAATAAAGAAGGCACCGATCATGGCCGCGACCGCGGTCAGGGCAATCGGACGGGCCCGCACCGCAGCAGCAACAATAACCGCATCCGCAAAGTGCATGCCTTCTGCCAGTTGCTGATTGATAAAGTCGACCAGCAGGATCGAGTTACGCACGATAATACCGGCCAGCGCGATCATGCCGATCATGGAGGTGGCGGTAAACTGAGCGCCGAACAGGGCATGACCAGGCATCACACCAATCACGGTCAGCGGAATCGGCGCCATAATGATCAGCGGTACCAGGTAGGAGCGGAACTGACCTACGACCAGCAGGTAAATCAGGATCATACCGACACCGTAGGCGATCCCCATGTCACGGAAGGTTTCATAGGTAATCTGCCATTCACCATCCCATTTCATGCTGATGTCATCGGCCAGTGCCGGTTGCTGGATATACCACTGTTCCCAGTCGAGACCGGCATCTTCCATACCGAAGGCCACACTGAACAGACCATACAGCGGGCTGTCGAGCTCTCCGCCCATATCGGCGGTCACAAACACTACCGGCTGCAGGTTTTTGTGATAGATGTTTTTCTCAATCACACTCTTACGCACGTGCACCAGATCGGAGAGGGCGATAAAGCGGCCATCGGCGGCACGTACTTTCATCACCAGCAGCTGGTTGAGGTTCACTTTATCGCCTTCTGCCAGTTCCAGACGGATCGGCAGCGGGTATTTGTTGTGCTCGGTGTGCAGATAGCTGACGTCTTCGCCGCCCAGTGCCGTGTTAATGGCCTGCACGATACTGCTCTGCGCAACCCCCAGCATGGAAGCGCGCTGACGGTCGATATCCAGCAGCCATTTTTCCTGATCGGCTTCGATGTAATCATCGACGTCGACGATATCCGGGGTGTTCTCAAACAGTGCCCGCAGTTCTTTGGCGGCCGCAATCTGGCGGTCGTAATCCGGGCCGTAAACTTCGGCCACAATCGGTGCCATCACCGGTGGACCCGGCGGTACTTCCACCAGTTTCACGTTGGCGTTCATGGCGCGGCCGATGGCCTGCAGCGGTTCACGCACTGAGCTGGCAATTTCATGGCTCTGGCGGTCACGTTCGTGTTTGTCGACCAGATTCACCTGAATATCGCCCTGATTCGGCAGACCACGCATGTAGTACTGGCGCACCAGACCGTTGAAGTTGATTGGCGCGGCGGTACCGGCGTACAGCTGTACGTCTTTGATTTCCGGCACTGTCATCAGCTCATCCGACAGTTCTTCGAGAACCGACAGCGTCTGTTCCACCGGCGTACCTTCCGGCATATCGACAATCACCTGAAATTCAGACTTGTTATCGAACGGCAGCATTTTCAGGACCACCAGTTCCAGTGCCGGCAGGGCTACGGACAGGAAGACCAGACCGGTTACCCCGGCAAACAGCAGAACCCGTTTCTTACCGGCGTGAGCACCTTCAATGAACGGACGCATGACCCGGTTAAAGATGTCGTACAGTTTGCCCTGACGCGGATCGCTCTCATCGGCCGCATGGCCGGAGGCTGTGGCTTTGCGGTTCAGCAGTTTGTACGACAGCCATGGGGTGACGGCGAAGGCCACCGCCAGCGAGATCAGCATACCGGTGGACGCGTTGATCGGAATCGGGCTCATATACGGGCCCATCAGGCCGGACACAAAGGCCATCGGCATCAGCGCCGCAATCACGGTAAAGGTGGCCAGAATGGTCGGACCACCGACTTCATTCACGGCTTCCGGAATCACCTGCAGCATGTCTTTGTCACCCATGTGCATGTGCCGGTGTATGTTTTCCACCACCACGATGGCGTCGTCCACCAGAATACCGATGGAGAAAATCAGCGCGAACAGGGAAATCCGGTTGAGGGTAAAGCCCCACGCCCAGCTGGCAAACAGGGTGATGGCCAGGGTGATGATGATGGCACCACCGACGATCAGGGCTTCACGCCAGCTCATGGTGGCCAGTACCAGTACCACAACCGCCGCGGTGGCAAACAGCAGTTTACCGATCAGCTTGTCGGATTTGGATTTGGCGGTGTAGCCGTAGTCACGGGTGACGTCAGCACTGACGCCTTGCGGAATCAGGCGGTTATGCAGTTTGGTCAGGCGCTCATCAATGGCTTTGGTGATATCAATGGCGTTCATGCCCGGCTGTTTGGCAATTGCCAGCGTAACGGCCGGGTGAGAGGTATCCTGACCGACACGGCGGCTGAATACGGCCTGATCCGGGGTGTCCGGCAGACGTTTGAGATCAGCCACATCGGCGAGGTAGACCACGCCCTGAGCGCTTTTGCCAACGATCAGCTGACCCACTTCCTCAGTGGTTTTAAGGAAGTTGCCGGCCTGAATCTGAATGATTTTATTGTCCTGCACCAGTGGCTGACGGTAACCACCGGCATTGGCACTCAGCAGGGCATTGCGTACATCCTCAAAGGCGAGGCCGTAGCCGTTCATGCGTGCCGGGTCCAGGTCCACCTGTACGACATCGTTATGGCCACCGACGGTGTAAATATCACGGGTACCCGGGATGCGCTTCAGTTCGACTTCCAGCGCATGGGCCACCTGAGTGAGCTGTTCGGCAGTGATGTCCGGGTTTTCAGCCGACAGGGTGATGGCCATGATGGGCACATCATCAATGCCCATCGGCTTGATCACCGGCTCGGAGACGCCCAGATTTTCCGGGAACCAGTCGCGGTTGCTGTGAATCTGGTTGTACAGGTTGAGGATGGCTTCCTCGCGTGGGATACCAACCTCAAAAGCGACCGTCAGCACAGACTGGCTGGGCTGGCTGATGGAGAAAATATCATCCACGCCTTTGATTTCAGACAGTACCTGTTCGGCGGGAATAGACACCAGCTGTTCCACTTCACGCGCGCTGGCGCCGGGAAAGCCGATGTAGACGTTAGCAAAGGTTACGTCGATCTGAGGCTCTTCCTCTTTCGGCGTAATCATAATGGCGAAAAAGCCCAGCAGCAGACCGATCAGTGCCAGCAGCGGGGTAATCGCTGAGTTCTGAAAGGACCTGGCAATGTTGCCGGAAAAACCGAGAGACATCTGTTATTCCCCCTTACTGATTTCAGCCAGCTGAGCCAGCGCATCGGTTACGACTTCATCACCGCTCACCAGGCCGGAGAGGATTTCGACCTGACCGTTGTAACTGCGGCCGGTACGTACCTGACGCAGTTCGGCATTGCCTTCATCCAGCACGTACACGGAGGTCAGCTCAGAGCGGCGCAGAATGGCGGCTTCCGGTACCAGCAGTACCTGACGCTCACCGGTCTGGACGCGGATTTTGGTCCACTGGCCGGGATACAGCGGGGCGTCGTTCACGCCGGTTGCACCGGCCGGCAGGTTAGCCCGCAGACGCACGCTGTGGTGGGTTTCATCGGCATAAGGGAAGAGCACAACGCTTTCCGGGGTGATGGTCTTGTCATCCAGCTGCACCTGAACCTGTCCGGCGCTGTGATACTGACCGGCAATGCGCTGTGGCGCATCGGCGACCGCACGCAGTTTTTCCAGTGACAGTCCGGTCATCAGCGGCTGTCCCGGGCTGACCAGTTCGCCCAGTTCAACGTGACGGGTTTTAACCAGACCGGCATAGGGGGCGCGGACTTTGGTGTAGGTTAACTGTTCTTTGGCCTGGGTCAGGGCGGCTTCCGCTGCTTTTACCGCGGCGGCAGCACTTTTGGCCTGCGCGGTGGTGCTGTCGATTTCGCCTTTGGACAGAGTGCCCTGTTTATACAGGCGGGTATTACGCTGCAGAATGACCTGTGCATCTTCATTCTGTGCTTTGGCACGCGCCAGATTGGCTATTGCCTGCTGCAGTTCAGCCTGTTGCTGAGTGTCGTCAATTTCCAGCAGCAGGGAACCGGCTTCCACTTTATCGTTCACATCGTAGTGTACGGCTTTGATGGCGCCACTGGTCTGGGCTGAAATGGTACTCTGGTTGACCGCTTCCAGGGTCGCTTCAAGATCGAAGTAAACAGGCACACTGACCGGCTCGAGCTTGCGCACCTCTGCGGCCATCGCGGCGGCCGGTAACAGACCGGCCAGCATGGCTATTTGCAGTGACTGACGCAGAGTCCGCAGACGTTGTTTGGGCAGCTGACTGGACATTGAAGTTTTCCTCTCTGATTGAGTCTGTCTTACGCAGACCATAGGACACAGTTACATATTCCTGTATTAGAATATACTAATATTGTAATTGCAAGCACTCCCTTGCTCTGCTTCCACAGCGGGAAATCAGGCAGCGGAAAAACACTATCAGGATACTAAACGAATGCGGTAAATATTACCTGCGTCTGCACTTCAGACGCTGATCTGTGTCCAGGGTTGCTGCCATCCGGCGGGCAGGTCCGGCCACTGACCGGTGTGTGGTGGGGTGAAAATGTGGTGCGCGCCGTCTTCATCCTGCCAGCATAAACCACCGGCGTGCAGATAGGTGCGGTCAGCCGGCTGACCGCCATAGCGGTCATCGCCGTCAATCGGCACACTCAGGCTTTTCATGGCCACCCGCAGCTGATGGGTTTTACCGGTCAGCGGCAGCAGCAGGAACAGGCGTTTGCCGCTGGCTTCATCGTAACTGCTGATAAAGCGGGTGACCGCGGGGTTGGTCATACTGCGTTTGAGCAGATGGGAGCCGCGGCGGCCTTTTTCCATATCGCCTTTGACCCAGCCCTGTTTCTTCACCGGTTTGCCGCTGCTGCGGGCGAGGTAGTATTTGCGGATACTGTGTTCTGCGAACAGCCGGCTCAGGCGGGCGGCGGTGGCGGCATTTTTGGCCAGTAACAGCAGGCCGGAGGTCACCTTATCAAGCCGGTGAACCGGATACAGCGGGATGTTCAGTTGTGCTGAGGCGAGCACAACCAGACCGGGAACATCGTTTTCTGTATGCATACCGATGCCTTCCGGTTTGTACAGAACAAGCCAGTCGGGGTGGTCTTCAATAATGGTCAGCCGGGGTGGGGTCGGGGCAGGGGACACTCAGCGCAGTTCCTGCTCCATCAGTTCGAGCAGGCGGCGCACCAGTGCTTCAAACAGTTGTGCCTCGTCGTTGCCGGCGGAGGCATTCAGACTGTACATCAGTCGTTCAATTTCAGCGCGTGACATATAACGTACGGCTACCGGGGTGGTCATCTTCGGCTCCTCAGAAACGGTAACTCAGCAGCAGGTTGCGGACCCAGACGTCGCCGTCCCGGATGCCTGCGCGGTTCAGTTCGTGATTGTAATCATCCGGGTTACGCCAGGTGGCGGCAATGTCGAAGGTCAGTGCCCGGAACTGAAAGCCCAGACCGAACTGCCAGCCCCAGCCATTGAACACGCGGTAGCGGTCACCGCTGTCCCGGGCAACCTGCATTTTTTCATAGTGCCAGGCAGGACCTGTGTAGGCGCGTGGACCCGGGCCGGACAGCCCCCAGCCGAACATCAGCTGGGTTTCGCCACCCTGCAGGCGGGCGCCGTCTTCGCCATTGACGCGGTACAGCAGGAAGCGCGAGGCCGCGTTTTCGCTTTGCGGGAATTCGGCAAACAGACTGATCCCGGCATCACCACTGTCCGGCAACCAGTCCGGGGTGCTGGCACTGCCGATATGGGCCGTGAATTGTCCGCCACCAACGCGGAAATTGGTGGGTTCGGCATGGCCGGATGCGGTTGTGAACAGCATCAGGGTCATGGCGGGCAGAAGCAGGGAACGCAGCCCTTTCAGCATAATCAGATCCTGTGGAATAACGGCTGGCGCAAGGCTATCCCAGCCCCTGCGGCAAGGCAAGCCGGAGCGCGACGCAGGGGCTGCTGGCCGGCGTGAACTATACTGTCTGTTTTATTGCCCGAAGCAGGAGACGTGTGTGAAAAATTTGTCGGTGTTCAGGCGGAGTGCAGCCCTGTTCCGTCTGGCAGGCCTGATATTACTGCTCAGCCCCTTGTACAGCAGTGCAGAGATGAGTCTGATCCGTCCCGGTGATCTGGATTACCCGGTGGAAGATGCACGTGAATCGTTCCGTCAGGGTAACTATGAATTCGTGGCTGTTCATCTGGGGGATAAGGTGGAAATTCCTGGTCTGAATGCGGAGCAGCTGGCGACAGTGCACAGTGACTATTCCGTGCGGGAACTGAATTACCGCTGGCAGACCTACGACAACATCGAAGACAAACCGGAGAAGCTGTTTGCAGTCAGACGCTACTGCACGCGGTACAATCTGATGATGGTCAAACTGCTGAAAGAGAAAAAGCGTCAGGATGCCACCCGTTACCGTTACTGAATCCCTGCACAGGTGCCGCTGATGGAATGCCGTCTCGGCTGTGGCGCCTGCTGTATTGCTCCTTCAATCACCTCACCGATACCGGGTATGCCGCAGGGCAAGCCGGCCGGTGTGCGCTGTATTCAGCTGGATGAGAATAATCTGTGCCGGCTGTTTGGTGATGCCCGCCGCCCGGCGGTCTGCGCTCAGTTTCAGGCAGAAGACGACGTCTGTGGCGGCAGCCGGGACGAGGCGTTGGCAACGCTGCAGCAGCTGGAAGAGGCGACCCGGGTGATCACCACGGATAAGGCATAAAAAAGCAGCTGGATGGCTCACTATAGTCCCACAGCTTTAACGAAATCTGTTTTCTGTAGACGGCGTTCACATCCGCAACGCCCAATGCCTCGCAGGGGAACTTATCCCCTTGCCGGCGGGCGGACCCCAGCTTTTCGCTTTCTGGAGCGTGACCCTCATTCTCTCGATTTTTCCTGGCCACGCGCCCCTGCGACATCCCTGTCGCTGCGCGCTCGACGGGCATCCATGCCCGGCGGGCCGGAAAAATCATCATTCATTCCGGCGCTCCCAGAGGCGAAGGAGTGGCAGTCTTGATGCCGCTTTTCAATACCGCTTTGCCGCTGAATGCTGATCAACGACATGACATTTAATCTGGTTGTGAATCGGATAAACGAGCCAGACAGCGCGAAGCGGGCCTGTTTTTGCTCCTGCAAAACAGGCATTTCCGCCATCCATGGCGGTCAGGATTGCGCTCGTCCGGCGAGAGGGGTAAGTCCCCTCTATGAGGACAAGGGGACTGGGATTTCTCACAAACGTTTCAATAAACATTTGTGGGGCAGCAATGGCCGGATGGCTGCTTTTTTATGCCTGACTGAGGTCAGACCTTAAATTTACGCACCAGGGTATTCAGATGGTTGGCCAGGTTGACCAGCTTGTCTGAGATGTTGGTGGTTTCCTCAGCACTTTGTGACGTGTTGTAGGAATGCTCACTGATGCTGTCGACGCCCTGAGAAACGTTGCGGCCGACTTCCACCTGCATCTGCATGCGCTTGAGGGTTTCTTCGTTCATCTCACTCATGCGGTCAACGTGTTCCGTCATGCGGTGCAGGGCTTCAGCGGCTTCGGTGACCCGGTCCATGCCTTCGCCGGCAACATTCTGTGCGTGCTCCATGGACTCCACGGCATGACGCGCTTCCGCCTGCAGCTGCTCAATCATCTTTTCAATTTCCTGCGTCGACTCATGCGTCCGCTGGGACAGGGTGCGCACTTCATCGGCAACCACGGCAAAACCACGCCCGGATTCACCGGCGCGGGCGGCTTCAATGGCCGCGTTAAGCGCCAGCAGGTTAGTCTGTTCGGCAATGCCTTTGATCACTTCCAGTACGCTGCCGACGTTGTTGCTGCGTTCATCCAGCGACTGAATCACCTGGGCGGTGGACTGGATGGCATCGTTCATGGTACGGATGCTGGCCGACGCCTGATCGGTTTTACTGACACCGTTGTGTGCCACCACTTTGGCTTCTTCCGAGGCTTCGCTGCTCTGTTCAGCATTGTTCATAACCAGCTGAATACTCTCGTGCAGGTCTTCAATGGCGTTCTGGATATTCCTGGTTTCTGACTTCTGTGCCTGTGCAGCCTGCAGCGAGCGGCGCGATGAGGAGTCAATATTGCGCGCGGCTTTTTCCAGCTCTTCGGAAGAATCGACCACGTGCTTGAGTGAGTCGGCAAAGCGCTCAATCATTTTGTTCAGTGCCTTACCGGTACGGCCGATCTCGTCATTGCTGTCGATACGCACTAGCTGGGTGAGGTCGGATTCCTGCTCCATGGTTTCCAGCGTGTGGTGCATGCGCCGTACCGGAGAAATAATAACCCGGCGCAGCAGCAGTGACAGGACCACCAGGGCCACCACAAACAGTGATGCCTGAATGATGCCCATGCGCAGCATGTTGTTGAAAATATGACCATCCAGCTCATCCAGTGAATAACTGATGCGGATGGCGCCGAGAATGTCGCCTTCCTGGGCCTGATGGCAGAGCAGGCAATTGGTGCCGCGGTAGTTTTCGTGGGCGTACACGGGGGTCAGATAGGTCATGATATGACCATCCGGTCCGTCGTTGGTGATAAGGATTTCTTCCCCGGCGAGGGCGCGGCGGTCCAGTTCGTCCTGCGCGTATTCGTGCTCCAGGCCTTTGCCATACAGGGCATCGATTTTACCGGAGCGCATCATCCGGGCTTCAACGATATTGTTGTCCGACAGCAGCTTGGTGCGCACCATTTCGCGGTTACTGATGGCGCCGGAGATCATCAGCATGTTCATGGTATCGAGATACCCGGATGCCTTATCCCGTAACTGGCTGTGTGCCATATCGGCGCTCATTTTCTTTTCGGCAGAAACGGCCACGCTGATCACAATAATCAGAACCAGCAGAAAAATGCTGCCGAGTGCCAAGTAAACTTTGTGCTGAACTGACAGGCTGTTCACCTTCATGAAGTACCCTTATTATCCCTACTGCTGAAGCACCATAAATTTAAGCCTAGACCAAACGCCACAAGTCGCTAACCTGTTGAGATACTTATTTTTATGTACAAGCTCGTGTTCTATGTCCCGGCTGATCACCTTGAACCCGTCAAGCAGGCTGTGTTTGCTGCCGGGGCCGGTCAGATCGGGGATTACGCCGACTGCTGCTGGCAGGTGGAGGGAAGCGGTCAGTTCCGCCCGCTGGCAGGCTCAGATCCTTTTATCGGCCGTCAGGGCGAAATCGAGAGGGTAACGGAATACCGGGTTGAGCTGGTGTGTGAGGACGATCTGATCCGCGCGGCCGTCGCGGCGCTGAAAAAGGCTCATCCGTATGAAGAGCCGGCTTACGACGTCTGGCAGCTGGCGGATCTGTAGCCGCCGGTTCAGACGCCGGTTTTGTCCAGTGGCATGGTGATGTCGAAGACATGCGCCGGCTGGCTGCTGTCGGGCCGGGCAAACCAGCGTTTCAGGGTCTGGCTGACGGTGGGGAAGGCCAGTTCATCCCAGGGAATATCGGCTTCAGCAAACAGGGCCACCTCCAGACTTTCTTCCCCGGCCCCGAATTCCGGCTGCTCCAGATCGGCAACAAAAAAGATATGCACCTGATCGATGTGGGGCACGGTAATCATGCTCAGCAGTGAACGCAGCGTTACCTCAGCCAGTGCTTCTTCGCGGGTTTCCCGCAGCGCAGCCTGTTCCGTACTTTCCCCGTTTTCCATAAAGCCGCCCGGCAGCGTCCAGTAGCCGCGGCGCGGTTCAATGGCGCGCCGGCAGAGCAGAACCTGGTTCTGCCACAGGGCCAGAGTGCCGGCCACGATGCGCGGGTTCTGGTAAAAGATACTGTTGCAGGACGGGCATACGAAGCGGTGGCGGTTGTCACCGGCGGGGATTTCGTACACGAGTTCCCCGGCGCAATGGCTGCAGTATTTCATGGGCACGGATCCGCAGTTCTCTGTGCCCGGAGTATAACGGAGTCAGGATCCGGTCAGTAAGGGGAATGGAATAATCGTTGCCGATACCGGTTGCGGGCGCACCGCAGGCTCTCCGGTCAGGGCATCCAGCATGGCATGCAGGGAATCGTTCATCATGGCAGACAGGCGCAGACAGGCAGACAGCGGATTACTGGCCCGGCGGCGTTCGGCATCAATGCGGAACTGCAGGCCTCGCAGGCGTTGGCGCAGTTCTTCCGGGGCGCTGCCGATGGTTTCCTCAACCAGTCGCCGGCGCAGGGATTCAAGTTTTTCCGGATGTTCGTCAGCCAGGTACTTCAGTTCTTCATAAGGTGGCAGTTCCATCAGTATTCCCCCGGATGCGTTGTCTGAATTTGCAAAATACGGGAATTAGTCTACCGGCAGCGCGGAGCCGACAGAATACTGACGGTCAGCAATGTCAGGTTTCATAAATGACTGAAATTAAAGGATATTTAAATCGTTGTTTGAGTATGTAAAACGTAAAATGGGTTTAAAAACAATCTGTTAAGTAAACCTCTTTAGTCCGTCTCTGGGAGTGTTTGCGGCAGAAGGCCGGTCGGAAATCAGTTTTATAACAAAAAAATCTAAATGGCCGGGGCTCATGACCACGGGCAGTAAGGCGCTGGCCCGGTGTGCGCTGCGGCAGTACAATGCCGGTATGACATCCTCTCCTTTATACACATATCTCCGCCAGCGGCTTGAGCTTCACAACCCGCGTCAGGTGCACCAGCCGGATCTGGCTGAGGCCGGCGTTCTGGTGGCCCTGACCGACGAAGAATCCCCGCATCTGCTGCTGACCCGGCGCTCAGCCAATCTGTCTTCGCATCAGGGCGAAGTGGCATTTCCCGGTGGCAAGCGTGACCCGGAAGATGATTCGATTGTGGTCACGGCGCTGCGTGAAGCGGAAGAGGAGGTGGCGCTGCCGCGTGACAGTGTCTGTATCGTCGGTGAGATGGATCAGGTGGTGTCACGCTTTGGGTATCTGGTGACACCGGTGCTGGCGCTGATTCCGCCGGGGCTGGAATATGTCGCGAACCCATCTGAGCTGGACGCCGTATTTTCCGTGCCGCTGAGCCATTTCCGGGCACCGCCGTCGGGCTATTTTGAGCGCGGGAAAGTCCGTATACCGAGTTACGACTTTGGTGAGTTCCATATCTGGGGGCTGACGGCAATGATGATCGCGGAAATGATGAACAATTTCTGGGATGCGGATATCGCTTTCCGGACCTGACAGGAGTGCAGACTGTGACGTTTTACCGCCTGGGCGAACGGCGCCCGCAGAAAGGCGACAATGTGTTTGTCGCCGATGGTGCCCGGATTATCGGCAGTGTGGATCTGCAGGACAACAGCAGTGTCTGGTTCGGGGTGGTGATCCGCGGTGATAACGATCTTATTACTGTCGGTGAGGCCAGTAATGTTCAGGATAATGCAGTGCTGCATACGGACAGCGGCATGCCTTTGACACTGGGCAAAGGGGTGACCGTCGGACATCAGGCGATGCTGCACGGCTGTACGGTCGGTGATTATTCGCTGATTGGTATTAATGCCGTGGTGCTCAATGGTGCCAGAATCGGTCGCCACTGTATTATCGGCGCCAATGCGCTGGTACCCGAGGGCATGGAAATTCCTGATGGTTCGCTGGTCGTGGGCTCGCCGGCGGTGATCAAACGCCAGCTCAGTGAGCAGCAGCAGACAATGCTGGAGGCCAGCGCTGCTCATTATGTACACAATGCCCGCCGTTACCGTGAACAAGCTGAGGAAATTGAACTGTGAGTCAGGCCGTCCGTTCCCCCTGTGTTTCTGTCTGTGCGCTGGATGAAAATGACATCTGCAGCGGCTGTTACCGCAGCGGCGAAGAAATCAGCCGCTGGGGAAGTTACTCCGAAGAGGAGAAGCGGGCGGTGCTGCGCCGGGTTGCTGAACGCGAGCAGAACAGCGGCAACTTTATTCAGATCGGCTGAAATAACTAACCGCCTGATTCTGCTGTGGGCAGGCAGGCTTTGATGATTCTGATAGTGGATTTTATATGACAACACTGGGAACTCCCTTTTCTCCGACCGCAACCCGTGTCCTGCTGTGTGGCTCCGGCGAGCTGGGTAAGGAAGTCGTGATTGAACTGCAGCGTCTCGGTTGCGAAGTGATTGCCGTTGACCGTTATGCCAATGCCCCGGCAATGCAGGTGGCGGACCGCAGTCACGTGATCAGTATGCTGGACGGAGCGGCGCTGCGGCGGGTGATCGAGGAAGAAAAACCGGCGCTGGTGGTGCCGGAAATTGAAGCCATTGCCACGGATACGCTGGCGCAGCTGGAGCAGGAAGGTGTGAACATCATTCCTACCGCCCGCGCCACGCAGCTGACCATGAACCGCGAAGGCATCCGTCGTCTGGCGGCCGAAACCCTGCAGCTGCCGACGTCCACCTATCAGTTTGCAGCGGATGAAGACGCATTTTACGCGGCCGCAGAAACCATTGGTCTGCCGTGTCTGGTGAAACCGATCATGAGTTCATCCGGTAAGGGGCAGAGCTTTGTCCGCAGCCGCGATGAGCTGGCCGCTGCCTGGGCTTATGCGCAGGAAGGTGGCCGTGCCGGCAAGGGTAAAGTCATCGTCGAAGGTTTTGTGGATTTCGATTTTGAAATCACGCTGCTCACCATCCGTCACAAAGACCTGAGCGGCGCCACCGTGACCAGTTTCTGTGCTCCGATCGGTCACCGCCAGCAGGACGGTGATTATCAGGAGTCCTGGCAGCCACAGGCCATGAGCGATATGGCTCTGGCGCGGGCGCAGGAAATTGCCGAGGCGGTCACTTCAGAACTTGGTGGTCTGGGGCTGTTCGGCGTCGAGTTGTTCGTTAAGGGCGATGAGGTGATTTTCAGTGAAGTCTCACCGCGCCCGCATGATACCGGTCTGGTGACATT
This sequence comes from Pseudomonadota bacterium, assembly GCA_030145845.1. GTDB lineage: Bacteria > Pseudomonadota > Gammaproteobacteria > Pseudomonadales > Oceanobacteraceae > Venatoribacter. The sequence goes on along the minus strand of JAIXHJ010000004.1, from coordinate 259,426 downwards.
GATTTCTCAGGATCTGTCGGAGTTTGCCCTGCACGCCCGGGCGATTCTGGGGTTGCCGGTGCCGAATATCGTGCAGCATGGCCCATCGGCTTCCGCCGTACTGCTGGTCAGTGGTGAGTCGTCGCAGATGCAGTTCAGCGGGCTGGATAAAGCGCTGGCAGAAGACAATACCCAGCTGCGTCTGTTCGGTAAGCCGGAAGTGTCCGGTAAGCGCCGTCTCGGCGTGGCGCTGGCGCGGGACACCAGTATCCGTACCGCCCGCGACAAGGCTAATCGGGTGATTGAGTCAATACAGGTGACTCTGTAAACGGCATATCCGGGGAGATCACCTGCAGCATATTGCAGTTTCTCCCCGACGCTTTGGCCTCATACAGAGCGGAGTCCGCGGCGCGCAGCCATTCCTCCTTGCCCATTTTTTCCAGCCAGTGGCCGGAATCGCGGATCCAGGCAATACCAAAACTGATGGTCAGCTGTTTACTGATCGGCGAATGGTCGTGGTGAATGTCCAGCGCGCGGACACTCTCGCTGACGCGTTTGCGCAGGCTGTCCAGATCGCTGGCATCCTCAACCTGAAGGATGAGGGCGAATTCCTCGCCACCGAAACGTGACGCCAGTTCATCGGTGCGCTTGGCGCAGCTTTTCAGTGCCTGAGCTACCTGGCGCAGGGCGCTGTCGCCTGCCTGGTGGCCGTAGTGATCGTTGTAGCGTTTGAAATAATCAATATCGACCAGAACCAGGGCGGCAGCCTGCTGATGGCGCAGCAGCCGGCGCCAGGTTTTTTCCAGCAGTTCATCGAAAGCGCGGCGGTTCGGCAGGCCGGTCAGGCGGTCGGTATTGGACAGCTGTTCCAGTCGTGCCTGTTGCTGACGTGCGGTATAGACCAGCTCATTGTAGGCATCGCGCAGTTTCTGCAGCTCGGTGATACGGATGGAGGTGCTGTGCAGAACAGGACGCAGGCGGCCGTCGGAGTTATTGCGCTCCAGCAGTACGGTGGCTTTACGCAGCGGATCGATCACCAGTTTCAGCACCAGCATAAACAGCGCAGAAGGAATCAGGCACAGCAGAATAAAGGCCGGGATCAGTGAACTGTTGAGCATGGCTGGTCCTGCGCCGTTGGCGTGACGGATGTTCAGGCACAGTGAGCGCTGGCCGGCATCGTCATAAAAGCAACCGCTGCGTACTGCGTTCAGCTGAGTAACCGGAGTGATGATGTCCGGCAGGTCTTCGCTGTAGGGGGGGGCAATCATGGCCAGATTGAGGCGGGAAACCTGCGCCAGCACGGAAATATAGTCGGCATCGATTTTCTGCATGAAGATCAGCCAGCCACTGATCGGATCGCTGGCGCCGGATGGTGATACCGGGCTGGAGGCGATCAGGTAAGGAGAGCCGTCAAGCAGCTGAATTTCACTGAACACCCGGCCGGAGAAAAACTCCGGCGCGGCGGTGCGGGTAAGCCATGCTGTCAGCGCCGCCGGATTTTCCTGCACGCCATCTTCTTCTGAGTAGACAGCGCTGTACAGAATCCGGCGTTCTGTGTTGGTGATGATGGTTCCGGCCAGGGACAGTGACTCAAAGGTGGAGTCAAGGAAGTTGCTGTCCAGATATTCCTGATTGCGGTCATGGGTAAAACGGAAGGTATCATCCCAGGAAGCATAGTCATGGGTGGTGGCCACCAGTTGTTCGCGCCTCAGTTCCATGGCTGACAGTAGTCCGCTGACTTCACTCTGCTGCAGTTGCAGTGCCTGATCGTATTCCTTCGGATAAAACCAAAGACCACGCACCAGTATCATGCCGAGAAACAGCAGGATGACATAGCCGGTTGAAACAGCGATGTACAGCTGGCGGACGGATAACATAATTCCTCTTGATATATAGGGGTTTGGCGGGGAAGCGAGGCGTTTATTTTCGCTCCTTTAAGCATAGCGGATATGTGACAGATGCCTGTTTTTTATCAGAATTTTTTTCAGCAGTGAGCAGCAGAAGAAAATGAGAATAATTACGTAAAATATTGGCCTGAACAGGATGTCCGGGTTTATCCTGCAGGCACTGATTGCAGGTCATTTATTGATCTAATAGTTAATTAATACAGAAACAATCCGCTGCCGTTTGCCATCCATCGTATGGCCGCGGATAGGGCAGACAATATGAGTGAAAAAACAGAAGGCGGCTGCTGTGGTGGCAGTGCGGAGATCAGACAACAGCAGGGCGGTTGTGGCAGTTCCGGTGAAGAAGCCGGTGGCTGCTGTTCTTCCAGCGCTGCAGCGGAGCCTGCTTCCTGCTGTGGCAGTGCTGCACCTGCCACAGCGTCCTGTTGTGGTGGTGCTGAAGACGTGGGCGGATGCTGCAGTCCGGCAGACGGCAGGCAACGTATTGACTGGATTCTGTGGATCTGTGCACCGGCAGTGCTGGCCGGTTATCTGGGCTTCCTGTTCGCCGGTCATCAGGCTGACCAGAGTCTGCCCTGGCTCGGCATTATGCTGCATACCTCTTTTGAGATGGTTAATGCCATGTGGTGGGGGATTCTCAGTGCCGCCTTTTTCGTCGGTATTCTCGGTCGCATTCCGCGTGAGCTGGTAATGTCGGTGCTGGGCCGGGGCGGCAGTAAACGCGGTATTTTCCGCGCGACTCTGGCCGGTCTGATGCTGGATCTGTGTAATCACGGCATCCTGATGGTGGGCATGAAACTGTATGAACGTGGTGCCAGCATCGGTCAGGTGATGGCTTTCCTGATTGCCAGTCCGTGGAATTCGCTGACCCTGACGCTGATTCTGATTGGACTGATTGGTCTTAAATGGACGCTGTTATTCATCGTCTTTTCACTGCTTATTGCCTGGCTCAGTGGCTGGATCTTTGACCGCCTGGTCGCCCGCGGCACACTGCCGCCAAATCCGCATCAGACGGCGGTAACTGACGTGGCAGTCTGGCCGGCCCTGAAGCAGACCTGGGGGGATCACGACTGGTCCGCCGCGGCGCTGCTGCGCATGTTCTGGCAGGGTCTGAAAGAATCGCGCATGGTGCTGCGCTGGGTGGTATTCGGTGTGGTACTGGTGGCCCTGATCCGGGCTTTTGTACCGGCCGATGACTTCGGTACCTGGTTCGGTGCCAGTTTTGCCGGTCTGCTGATGACCCTGCTGGCCACCACCATTATCGAAGTCTGTTCGGAAGGCTCCAGTCCGATTGCTGCCGATCTGTTTAACCGCGCCGCGGCGCCGGGTAATGCCTTTACCTTTCTGATGGCGGGGGCGGCAACGGACTACACCGAAATCATGTCGCTGCGGGATACCACCGGCAGCTGGAAAATTGCGCTTTTTCTGCCACTGGTAACGGTGCCTCAGGTGCTGCTGATCGGCTGGCTGATGAATACGGCCGGTGTCTGAAGGAGGCAGGAATATGGTGTACAAGGGTGGTTGCGCCTGTGGTGATATCCGCTACGAGGTGCAGGGTGAGGTGATCGATGCCAGCTATTGCCACTGTTCCGTCTGCCGCCGGGTAGCCGGTGCTCCGGTGGTGGCCTGGGTGACGTTTCCGTTGGCGGCTTTCCGCTATCTCAGGGGGACGCCGGCGGTCTGGCAGTCCAGTGAGAAGGCAGGGCGGGAGCATTGTCCCCGCTGTGGTTCGGCACTGGTTTTCCGTGTCACGGATGAGGACAGTGTGGATGTGACCATTGCCTCACTGGATCAGCCGGAAAGTATCCGGCCTGAGTTTCATATCTGGGTGGAGAACCGGCTGCCGTGGTTTGAGACGACCGATTCCCTGCCCAGGCACTGGCGTGGCGAGCCGTCTGACTGATCAGGAAAAGTCCAGGATCAGCAGCTGACCTTCAAAGCGCTTGGGTTCCAGCGCATACCAGTATTCATGGCTGAACGATCCGGGCCAGGCTTTTTCACAGCGTTCGCACAGGTCATCGAAGGTGGAGCGGCCGGGGTCGGCAAGGATGATTTTCTTAACACCGGCACGGCGTGCGCGGCGGAACAGCTTGAACAGGTCGTCGGTGAGTGATTCCCAGAAGCAGATATCGGCACCGACGATGACGTCGAAGCCGGCCAGCTTCTTCCCCTTCATATCGTTAAAAGACGCCTGCAGGGTTCTGACTTTACAGTCATTGGCTGCGGCCATCATTTCCAGATAAGGAAAGACATTCTCGTCCACATCCAGCCCGGTCACACGTGCTTTCTGCTGACTGGCGCAGTACACCGACGCAGGCCCCCAGCCACAGCCCAGCTCCAGCACGCGGCTGTTCTTCTTCAGCCGGTTTTCCTGCAGGTAATCCATGATCAGATAACTGGAAGACCAGGTTTTGTGACCGTGCACATTGGGTTGGGCAAAGCGTTTCAGCTTGCGCACCAGCGGGTGCTGAGCGGTGAACAGCCAGATGCCGTAGGCCGTCTTCATGTGATTCTGGGGGAATACTTCCAGGCGGGGCATGTTCAGAAAGTCCTGTCAAATCAGTGACTTCACAGTGTACCCGGTTTTTTTTCGCCAGCAACCGGGATTTCGGCAGGCGGCAGCGACTGTGGCGCTGGCCTGATCTTCCGCAATCGCACCGGCGGTGGCAAACTGGCGCAATTGCAGTCATGGGATTTATGAGGACATAGTTATGGTTAAGGCTCTGGTAGGCATTGCGGATGGCAGTGAAGATATTGAAACCGTCACCATCGTTGATACCCTGCGCCGTGCTGGTGTTGAGGTGACGCTGGCGTCGGTGATGGCGGGGCGTGAAGTAACCTGTGCCAACGGCACCCGGATTACGGCCGATGCCCTGATTCAGGATTGCGCGGATCAGGACTGGGATGCTGTTGTTGCGCCGGGCGGTATGCCGGGAGCGGAGCATCTGGCGGCCTGCGCAACCTTTACGGCTCTGTTGCGCAAACAGCAGGAAAAAGATGCCGTCATCGGGGCCATCTGTGCGGCGCCAGCGGTGGTGCTGGCCCGTCATGGCATTCTTAAGGGTAAACAGGCCACCTGTTATCCCGGCTTTGAGGAACCACTGCTGGAGTCGGCCGGCATGTGCATGACTCAGGAGGTGGTGGTGGACGGTGAGGTGATCACCAGCCGGGGCCCGGCGACGGCACTGAAGTTTGCGCTGGTGCTGGTCGGCAAGCTGTGCGGCCCGGAAAAATCGCGCGAAGTGGGCCGCGGTATGCTGGCGAATATCTGAGCAGCGGGCTATCCGCTGCCGGTCAGCTGGTCAGTGGTGGTTGCCGGCGTCATGCACTGCCGGGCCGGGCTGACCGTATTTCTCGTTCACCCAGTCCGGATGTTTGTACAGAATTCTCACATCCCGGTAACGCCACACGTCGCGGAACATGGCGACCCAGTCGTGCACCTGCAGGTAGAAAGGGTCGTACATTCTTTCCGGCATGCGGGTGACGCCGTATTTTATCTCGCCGGCATCTTTTTCATCGCGGAAGGTGCCGAAAAGGTAATCCCAGAAAATAAAGATGCCGCCGAAATTACGGTCAATCTGATCCGGATTGCTGCCGTGATGGACACGGTGGTGCGACGGTGTATTGAAGACTTTTTCCAGCCAGCCCAGACGGCCGACCTGTTCGGTATGCAGGAAAAACTGATACACCAGGTTGCCTTCTATCGCCAGCAACACCCAGTCTTTATCGAAGCCGATCAGGGCGGCCGGTATCCACCAGAAAAACCACGCCCCGGACAGGGCAAACGTGAAATTCTGACGCAGGGCGGTGGAGAAATTCATGTGTTCGGAAGAATGGTGCGTGACGTGTACGTTCCAGAACCAGCGCACCTTATGCATCAGCACATGATTGACGTAAAAACAGAAGTCGATAAAAACCACCAGAGCCAGCACGCTCCACACCGATAGCTCAGGCTGCCACTGCAGGCCATAGTCGTAGACCCACAGATAGAAAGCCTGAATAAACAGGGCGATGGCGATGCCGTCGACGATTTTATATGACGCTCCGATCACCAGATTGGCCAGGGTTTCACGGAAAAAATACACATTGCGCCGGCCCTGCAGCCGCGCATAGCCGTATTCCGCCAGCATGACAGACGCAAACACCAGCCCGAAAGCGGCAATGAAAAACAGGGCATGCAGGACATCTTGCATGATGGTCTCCTTTGTTATTGTTATGTGCCAGCCGGCCTCTGTGCCGGGCCGGAGAGGAATCTGAGTACTACAGTAGCGCGGCCTCCGGTTCTCTGATTGACATTTTCTGCCTCAGTTTTGACAATTCATGCCAGATATCAGGGGGGAAGCGTTATGGGCTTGCTGGCGAATCTGCAGGTCAGTGGCGATCTGGCCGGGCTGGTGCGCAGTTTTCTGCAGGATCAGCAGGATACGGACTGCGAATTATACCGTTATCTTTCCGGGTTTGCCGCCAGCAGCCGTATTACTTTCAGTCAGTGGTGGCAGATGCTGGAACAGCTGCAGCAGCGTTATCCGCAACAGCCGGTCGGGGTGACCCTGGGGCAGCGCGTAGGGCCGGAGTTTCTTGGGGTGCTGGGGCATCTGCTGCTGTCTGCCGGCACGCTGGCGGAAGCGTTGCAGGGATTTCAGCGCTATCAGCGCCTGCTGCATGATGGTGACCGCGCCGTCGCCAGTGTGCAGGATGGTCTGTTCTGTATCCGCTGGACCACGGATTACGGCCCGTCTTCGCGCTTGTCGGATGAAGTGCTGGTGGTCGGCATGCTGACGTTTGTGCGGCGCATGGTGCAGGACGACAGTCTTACCGCGGCGGCGGTGGACTTTTCTTTTGCACAGCCGGAGGAAACAGCGACGCTGCAGCAGGCCTGTGGCGGGGAAGTGCGTTTTGCGCAGCGGACTACCGCGATTTATTTTCACCCCACGCAGCTGTTGCTGCCGGTAAATACGCACGATGCCGGCCTGCGTCAGCTGCTGGAACAGCAGGCGCAGGCGGCGGTTGCGGTACTGCCGCAGCAGGACAGTTTTACGGTGTGCCTGCGGGATGCCCTGCTGGCCGCCATTCAGGCTGGTCAGCCATCGTCGGCCTGGGTGGCTGAACGGTTGCATATGTCGGAGCGGACGCTGTTCCGGCGTCTGCGGGCGATGAACAGTACCTTCCGGGAGGTACTGACCCAGATGCGTATGCAACTGGCCAGGGATTACCTGCTTGAGGGGCGGCTGACGCAGAGTGAAATTGCTCTGTTGCTGGGCTATTCCGAGCAGAGTGCCTTTAACCGGGCTTTCCGCAAAGCCTGTGGCAAAGCGCCGCACAGCTGGCGCAAATCCGCGCGCCTCCGGGGCTGAAGCGCAGGCGCCGGACGCTGGCTCCGGTGTTTATTGACGGATTTGTATGTTCGCCCGGTTATGCGGTTTACAGGGCTGCGGCCGGTCTGTACAGTACGTGCCTCTTTTTCATTCATGTGGCCTGTCGTGGGGGCCACCACTGACAAGGATACGATATGCCTGTTATTACCCTTCCTGATGGTTCCAAACGCGAATTTGACCAACCCGTTACCCTGATGCAGGTTGCCGAAGACATCGGCCCTGGTCTGGCAAAGGCAACGGTTTGTGGCCGTATCAATGGCAAGCTGGTTGATGCCTGTGAACTGATCACGGAAGACGCTGAAGTGACCCTGATTACCGGTCGTGATCAGGATGGTCTGGAAGTTATCCGCCACTCGTTTGCCCACCTGGTAGGGCATGCCATCAAACAGCTGTATCCGACCGCCAAGATGGCGATTGGTCCGGTGATTGAAGACGGTTTTTATTACGACATCGATTACGAACGTCCCTTTACACCAGAGGACGTAGCGGCGATTGAAAAGCGCATCAAAGAGCTGATCAAAAAAGATTACGACGTCATCAAGAAAATGACGCCGATTAAAGAAGCGCGCCGCGTTTTCGTTGATCGTCAGGAAGACTACAAAGTTGAACTGATTGACGGTCTGATTGAGAAGGGTGAAACCGAAGTCGGTCTCTATCATCACGAAGAATACATCGACATGTGTATCGGTCCTCACGTACCGAATACCCGTGTGATGCGCGTCTTCAAACTGCAGCGTGTATCCGGTGCCTACTGGCGCGGTGATTCGCAGAATAAACAGCTGCAGCGTATCTATGGTACTGCCTGGAATGACAAAAAAGATCTGAAGGCGTACATCACCCGTATCGAAGAAGCGGAAAAACGCGACCACCGTAAACTGGCCAAGCAGCTGGATCTGTTCCATCTGCAGGAAGAAGCGCCGGGTATGGTGTTCTGGCATCCGAATGGCTGGACCATGTATCAGGTACTGGAACAGTACATGCGTAAGGTTCAGCTCGATGCCGGCTATCAGGAGATCAAGACCCCTCAGGTGGTCGACCGTACGCTGTGGGAAAAGTCCGGTCACTGGGAGCACTATCAGGACGCCATGTTCACCACGGAATCGGAAAAGCGCCACTACGCGGTGAAACCGATGAACTGTCCGTGTCACATTCAGGTGTTCAATCAGGGCCTGAAGAGTTACCGCGACCTGCCGCTGCGTCTGGCCGAATTCGGCTCCTGTCACCGTAATGAACCATCCGGTGCCCTGCACGGCATTATGCGGGTGCGTGGTTTTACCCAGGATGACGCGCACATCTTCGTCACTGAGAAGCAGATCCGTCAGGAAGCCTCCGACTTCATTAAGCTGACACTGGATGTGTACAAGGACTTTGGCTTTGATGCCGTGGAAATGAAGCTGTCCACCCGTCCGGAAGGCCGTATCGGTGATGATGCCCAGTGGGATCTGGCGGAAGCGGCGCTGGAAGACGCGTTGAATGCCGCTGGTCTGGAGTGGGAGCTGCAGCCGGGCGAGGGGGCTTTCTATGGCCCTAAAATCGAATTCTCGCTGCGTGACTGTCTGAACCGGGTCTGGCAGTGCGGTACGCTGCAGCTGGATTTCATGCTGCCGGGTCGTCTGGGTGCCCAGTTTGTGGATGAGGATGGCGAGCGTAAGACGCCGGTCATGCTGCACCGTGCTATTCTGGGTTCCTTCGAGCGTTTTGTCGGTATTCTGATTGAGCACTATGCCGGTGCGATGCCGCCATGGCTGGCTCCGCAGCAGGTTTCCGTGCTCAATATCACGGATAATCAGGCTGAATACTGTGAAAATCTGGCCAAAACCCTGAAATCTAAAGGATTCCGGGCACAGGCGGACTTGAGAAACGAGAAGATCGGCTTTAAAATCCGCGAGCACACATTACACAAGGTCCCTTATCTGCTTGTGGTAGGGGATAAAGAAGTTGAAACAAACACCGTAGCTGTACGGACCCGCACAGGTGAAGACCTCGGGGTTATGAGCACAGATGCCTTCATTGAGATACTGGAAGGCTCAATCGCGCAGCTCGGTCGGTTTGGAATGGAGAACTGATCATCAGACGTGATAACAGAAGAGGCGGCCGCCAGGATAACCGAGCCGCTATCAACGATAATATTCGTGCAAACGAAGTTCGATTGATTGGGGCAGATGGTAGCCAGGTGGGCGTTGTCCCTCTGGCCGAAGCGCTGGAGGCGGCAGCCGAAGCTGAACTTGATCTGGTACAGATCTCAGACGGCGATCCGATTGTCTGCAAGATCATGGATTTCGGTAAAAAGCTTTACGAAGAGAAGAAGCAGAAAGCCGAAGCCAAGAAGAAACAGCATCAGGTCCAGATTAAGGAAGTCAAATTCCGTCCGGGCACTGAAGAAGGCGACTACCAGATTAAATTACGTAATCTGCGTCGTTTCCTTGAGGGTGGTGACAAAGCCAAGATTTCCATCCGCTTCCGGGGGCGTGAAATGGCCCACCAGAATATTGGTATGGAAGTGATGAACCGTGTCGAAAAAGATCTTGAAGATCTGGGTACGGTGGAACAGCGTCCGAAGCTGGAAGGACGTCAGATGGTGATGGTTATCGCCCCGAGCAAAAAGAAGTAGTCTGGTTTTCAAACGGACACTAAACCCCGGCTGAATCAGGGTTGTATCAGCCGGGGTTTATACGTTCTGCCAGACGCTGCAGAGGCATCTGCCTCTGTTAATGCGGCAGGTGTAGTACAGGGTCTTAGTTTCTGTGCGCACCAATCACTTTTGGAGTAATAAAATGCCTAAAATCAAAACTAAGAGCGGCGCGGCCAAGCGCTTCAAGAAGACTGCGAACGGCTTCAAACACCGTAATGCTTTCCGCAGCCATATCCTGACCAAGAAAAGCACCAAACGTAAGCGTCATCTGCGCGGCATGTCTATGCTGAACGCGTCAGACAAGAAGCTTGTTATGCGTATGCTGCCTAACCTTTAATCGGTACTGTTCAGGAGATAAATTATGGCTCGTGTAAAACGTGGTGTGATCGCTCGTCGTCGTCACAAAAAAATTCTGAAGCAGGCTAAAGGTTACTACGGTGCTCGCAGCCGTGTGTTCCGTGTAGCTAAACAGGCTGTGATCAAAGCCGGTCAGTATGCTTACCGTGACCGTCGTCAGCGTAAGCGTCAGTTCCGTCAGCTGTGGATTGCGCGTATCAACGCTGGTGCACGTCTGAACGGTCTGTCTTACAGCAAATTCATCAACGGCCTGAAAAAAGCCGCTGTTGAAATTGACCGTAAGGTTCTGGCTGATCTGGCAGTGAACGAAAAAGCAGCGTTTGCGGCTCTGGTTGAAAAAGCCAAGTCCAGCCTGTAATTTCACCGCATAGCCGGTAAAGGGTGCGGCGCCCACGGCGCCAAGCCTGCGAAATAGGGGATGAGCTTAGGTAATGCTGGGCGATTCCCCTATTTTTTTGACCAAATTCCGACAGCGGCACTGGGCGGCTGTCAGCAGTTAACGATGGATACCAACGATGGAAAACCTCGAGGCCCTGACTCAGCAGGCCCTGGCCGCGGTAAGTGAAGCACAAGACGTTGCGGCACTGGATCAGGTACGGGTTCAGTTTCTGGGTAAAAAAGGGGAAATTACCTCCCTGATGAAAAACCTGGGTTCCGTTGCGCCGGAAGAGCGCCCGCAGATGGGTGCTGTGATTAATGAAGCGAAAGACCAGGTACAGACGGCAATCAATGAGCGGAAGCAGGCGCTGGAAAGTGCAGCCCTGAACGCAAAACTGGCAGCAGAAACCATTGATGTGACGCTGCCGGGCCGTGGTTTACAGGAGGGCAGTCTGCACCCTGTGACCCGTACCATCGAGCGCATCGAATCCTTCTTTGCCGGTGCCGGCTTTCAGGTCATGGAAGGCCCGGAAATCGAAGATGAATTCCATAACTTCGAGGCACTGAATATTCCATCGCATCACCCGGCGCGTGCCATGCACGATACTTTCTATTTTGATGCCGGCCGTCTGCTGCGTACTCACACGTCACCGGTGCAGGTGCGTACCATGGAGGCTCAGCAGCCTCCTCTGCGTATTATCTGTCCGGGCCGGGTATACCGCTGTGACTACGATCAGACGCATTCGCCGATGTTCCATCAGATGGAAGGCCTGCTGGTTGATAAAGGCGTCAGCTTTGCTGATCTGAAAGGTATCCTGCAGGAATTTATGAGCGCCTTCTTTGAAAAAGACATCAAGGTGCGTCTGCGTCCGTCGTATTTCCCGTTTACTGAACCGTCTGCCGAAATCGACATTGAGTGGGTGGTAGAAACGCCGAATGGCACCAAACATGGCTGGCTGGAAATCGGTGGTTGCGGCATGGTACATCCGGAAGTTTTCCGTCATGTGGGCATTGATCCGGAAGAATACACCGGCTTTGCTTTCGGCATGGGGATGGAACGCATGGCAATGCTGCGTTACGGCGTTAATGACCTGCGTCTGTTCTTCGAAAATGATCTGCGCTTCCTGCAGCAGTTCCGTTAATCGCTCACAACAGGATTTAGCTAAACATGAAATTCAGCGAACAATGGTTACGCGAATGGGTGCAGCCTGAGGTGAGCACCGCAGAACTGGCCCATCAGGTAACAATGGCCGGTCTTGAAGTGGATGGTACTGAGCCGGTCGCCGGTGAATTCTCCGGCGTGGTGGTCGGTGAGGTTGTTAAGCGTGAACAGCACCCGGATGCCGATAAACTGAGCCTGTGTCAGGTATCAGATGGCAGTGAAACGTTTCAGGTGGTGTGCGGCGCAGCGAACGTGCGCGAAGGGCTGAAGATTCCTTTCGCCAAAATCGGCGCCGTCCTGCCGGGCAATTTTAAAATCAAAAAAGCCAAGCTGCGTGGTGTGGAGTCTTTCGGCATGCTGTGTGCCGAAGCTGAACTGGGCATGGCTGAAAGCTCTGACGGGCTGATGGAATTGCCGGCCGATGCCACCGTCGGACAGGATTTCCGTGAGTATATGGGGCTGGATGACACCATTATTGAAGTGGATCTGACCCCGAACCGTGCCGACTGTCTGAGCATGGCCGGTCTGGCCCGTGAAGTCGGCGTACTGAATAAAGCCGACGTCACCGGAGTTGCCATTGAGCCGGTTGCTGCCGTGATCGGTGATCAGGCCAGCGTTGACGTGACAGCCAGGGCTCAGTGTCCGCGCTACCTCAGCCGTATCGTTAAAGGCGTGAATGTGAAAGCGGCCACGCCTCTGTGGATGGTGGAAAAACTGCGCCGTGGCGGCATCCGCTCCATTGATCCGGTCGTGGACATCACCAACTACGTCATGCTGGAGCTGGGCCAGCCGATGCATGCATTCGACCTGGCACAGATCGAAGGCGGTATCCGGGTGCGCATGGCAGAGCAGGGCGAAAAACTGACCCTGCTGGACGGCCAGGAAGTGGAACTGAACAGCGATACACTGGTGATCGCTGACCATAACAAACCACTGGCGATCGGTGGCATTATGGGTGGTGAGCATTCCGGTGTCGCTGAAACCACACAGGACCTGCTGCTGGAAGCGGCTTTCTTCAGCCCGCTGGCGATTGCCGGACGGGCGCGTAATTACGGCCTGCATACTGATTCATCGCACCGTTTTGAGCGCGGTGTTGACTACAATCTGGCGGCCAGCGCCATGGAACGTGCAACCGCGCTGGTACTGCAGATCTGTGGTGGTCAGCCGGGCCCGGTGGCGGAAGCTGTCAGTGAAGCAGATCTGCCGCAACTGGCGCACATCCATCTGCGTCGTGAGCGCGCCGCTCTGGTGCTGGGCATGACCCTGGCGGATGAAGAAATTGAAGATATTCTGCAGCGCCTGGGCATGAAACTGACCGCCGTTGCTGATGGCTGGCAGGTTGTGGCACCAAGCTACCGTTTTGATATCGCCATCGAATCCGATCTGATCGAAGAACTGGCGCGTATTTATGGCTATGAAAATCTGCCGGTACGTCTGCCGGCGGCTGCATCGCCTCTGGCGCGGGTGCCGGAGAACCGTCTGCCAATGGGTGATCTGCGTCGCCATCTGGTCAGTCGCGGTTATCAGGAAGCCATCACCTACAGCTTCGTTGATCCACAGCTGCAGCAGGCCATGGATCCGCAACACGCACCGATTGCGCTGCTGAATCCGATTTCCACCGAGATGTCCGTGATGCGGACCAATCTGCTGGCGGGGCTGGTGCAGGCTGTGAGTTATAACCTCAAGCGCCAGCAGTCCCGTGTGCGCCTGTTTGAAACCGGTCTGCGTTTTATTCCTGACGGTGATGAGCTGCATCAGATTCCGACACTGGCCTTCGCGGCTACCGGCAGTCGTCTGCCGCAGTCATGGGCAGATGCCGACGCGGAAACCGACTTCTTTGATGTGAAAGGTGATGTTGAATCCTTACTGGCCCGTACCGGTCAGCTGGCTTCTTACCGCTTTGTTGCCGGTGAGCATCCGGCGCTGCACCCGGGTCAGACAGCACAGATTGAAAAAGCTGGCGCAGATGGTCAGTGGCAGCCGGTGGGTGTGATGGGTGCCCTGCATCCGAGTCTGCAGAAGCCGCTGGGGGTGAAGCAGGCACTGTATCTGGTACAGCTGGATCTTGCTGCGGTGCGTGAAAACCGCGTACCAGACTTCCGTGAACTGTCGAAATTCCCGGAAATGCGCCGCGACCTGGCTCTGGTGGTTGCTCAGGACATCGCAGTGGACGACGTACTCACAGCAATCCGAGCAAAAGCAGGGGATTACCTCACGAAGCTCAACCTGTTTGATGTGTATGTCGGCAAAGGTATTGATCCGGATAGAAAAAGTCTGGCTTTAGGCTTGACCTGGCAGCATCCTTCCCGCACATTAACTGATGAAGAAGTGAACGATTCTGTTTCATCGGTACTGGCTCATCTTGAAGAGAGCCTGGGAGCAACGCTGAGGGGTTAGCATGTCCGCTTTGACCAAAGCTGAACTGGCAGAAAAACTGTTCGAAGACCTTGGTCTTAACAAGCGCGAAGCGAAAGATATGGTGGATCTCTTCTTTGATGAGATCCGCGAAAGTCTGAGCCGCAATGAGCAGGTGAAGTTGTCCGGCTTCGGCAACTTCGACCTGCGCGACAAACGCCAGAGACCGGGACGGAACCCGAAAACCGGGGAAGAAATTCCGATCTCGGCCCGTCGTGTTGTGACATTCAAACCTGGACAGAAACTCAAAGTGCGCGTGGAAGCCTATGCTGGAACCCAGCCACAATAACGAACTCCCTCCGATTCCCGCCAAGCGCTATTTCACCATCGGTGAAGTCAGCGATCTTTGCGATGTAAAACCGCATGTGCTCCGCTACTGGGAGCAGGAATTCCCACAGCTCAGTCCGGTCAAACGCCGTGGTAACCGTCGTTATTATCAGCGTCAGGACGTGATTCTGGTGCGTGAAATCCGGGCGCTGCTGTATCACGAAGGCTACACCATTGGTGGTGCCCGTCAGCGGCTGTCGGAAGAAGGGGATGCCAGTGCTGTGGCAATGGACCAGGCGCTGATCAAGAGTATGATCACGGAGCTCAAGCAACTCGATGAACTGCTTGATCCCGGGAATATCATCTGACTGAAAAAACTTTAACTTTTCAGTGGCTTAGGTATACTTCACACCGCTCAGATGTTCATCTGAGCCTTGTGTCGGGATGTAGCGCAGCCTGGTAGCGCACCTGTATGGGGTGCAGGTGGTCGGAGGTTCAAATCCTCTCATCCCGACCAATTTTCCCCATGTAAAACAATCACTTATGATTGACCTGCCGTTCAAAGCATTGCCCGCCTAATATTTGCCTGACCTCTCGCCTGATATCCAGTATTACAATCACAGGTATCGTCCTGATAACTTTGTTATGTGTCATCAGGAGAGTGTATTCCGGGATGGTATTAAAGCTACCGCGTGGCTTTGACTATTTCTGGTTTCTGGTCATACACGCGGGCATTTTCTTATCCCGCTGACCACTGGCTTTCAGCTTATGATCAGTGGCGTCTCAGGCCTTAGGCTGTGAAAATTAAAACAGTCCCGGAGCTTTATGATCTGGCCATCTGTTTCCGGTCTTCCATGTATTGCAACAGCCCACACCTGTCCCCATACAGAATTAAGGTCATCTCCGGAGTTGCAGCACCTGACTTTGTCTGGATAACGGAGCGTCTTATGTTCAGAAATTCTGCCGAAATAGTATCTGCAGCATAAGGTTTTGCGGTTTCAGTGAGGCGGGCAGAGACTGGATTGCAGAAAAACAGCGCCGGCAATAAGCGCGTCAGGTAAAGGAAATACGGATAGCAGAAAATATATTTATCACTATTAAGAAACGTTACAGAGGTGTTTTTTAATGTAATGTTTGTGACTCAAATTGTCCTGTGGGCGTATGATAATACCTGACCTTATGACTTGGTTATTATCTGCGAGGAAAATGTGGAAGGAAGTTACGATTTATCGCTGGTTGCTCTCTCTTATCTGGTGGCCATTCTGGCCTCTTACTGCGCGCTTTATTTCAGTACCCAACTGACTCAGATTTCGGGCCGGAAGCGTAACCTGTGGCTGTTTACCGGCGCGGTTTCCATGGGCCTGGGCATCTGGAGTATGCACTTTATCGGCATGGGCGCTTACCGTATGCACATGCCGATGAGTTACGACCTGACGATGACTCTTGTTTCCTGTGTGGCGGCGATTCTCTCCTCCGGTCTCGCCCTGTATCTGATCAGCCGTCCGGGTACTGGCTGGTTGCTGCTGTTGCCGGGCAGTCTGGTGATGGGAGCCGGTATTGCCCTGATGCATTATCTGGGCATGGCGGCGATGCGCATGACGCCGGCACCAACTTACGATCCGCTGTGGTTCAGTATTTCCCTGGTGATTGCGGTGGGCGCATCCGGGGCGGCCATGGCCATCTGCCGTTATACGCAGACATTGTCCGGACGCCGGGCGGTGGTCTTTCAGGGCGTGGCAGCGCTGGTGATGGGGGCGGCGATCTGCGGTATGCACTATACCGGTATGGCGGCAGTGATTTTACCGCAGGGCTCGATCCCGGCGGTTACTAATCAGCTGACAGAAACCGCACTGGGCATTCCTTCGGTGTCGGCGGCCGTTGCCTTTATTGTTGTTTCCCTGATCACGGTATACGCCGACCTGAAAGGCCGTCTCGCAGAAGAGGAGCGCCAGCGTCAGGAAGAAGAATGGGTGCAAAGTAAAACCTTTACGGATGAAGCCACCGGCCTGCCAAACCGGACGCGTTTTGAGCGTTATCTGCTGAACAGTCTGGTGGGCGAGCAGAGCAGCGTGCCACCCTTTTCTGTGCTGATGCTGGAAGTCAGCAATTACCGTGACCTGGCGGCCGTGGACGCGCATGCTGCAGTTGATCTGAAAATGCAGGCGCTGGCTGAAAAATTGTCGGCGCTGGTACCGGCTGGCAGTTTCCTGGCTCGCTATTCAAACAGTACCTTCGGTCTGGTTCTGCACGGTGAGCGTGATGAGGCACAGGTGCAGCAGCTGATGACGCTGCTGGCGGATATTCAGGTTTCCGGTTGGGAGGTGCGCTGGAAGGCGGGTATCAGCGGTTATCCGCAGACGGCTCAGTCCAGCCGCATGCTGATCCGTGAAGCACTGAAAACCAGGCCGCTGACCGATACTCTGGGTGCCGCTGAAGCTGCTCTGGTCTGATGCTGCTAATCAGGGACAATCCCTGTGCTATTCTGCCCGGTTTACGGATGCAGTATACGGAGTCGCAGGGGATATGACGGTTACGGTTGTCAGAGAAGAGCATTGGCCGGGTATTCTGGCGGCAGAACATACCGCTTATCTTGACGTTGCACCGGAAACGGAAGAGGTGCTGAAAAGTAAGTGGCGGGCAACCCCGGATACGTGTCTGGTCAATGTGGATAAGGCCGGCAGGGTGGAAGCGTATGTGCTGGCCCACGCCTGGCATGAGGAGAAACCCCCGGCGCTGTTTCAACCTCTGCCGCCGGTGGCCGCTAATGCTGACACCTTATATCTGCATGATCTGGCGGTGCATGCCGCTGCCCGGGGGAAGGGGCTGGGCGACCTGCTGGCCGGAGAACTGCTCAGGCGGGCAAAAATCCTGGGTTTCAGACGTATTACGCTGGTTGCGGTACAGGGCTCAACCGGCTTCTGGCAGCGGCAGGGCTTTGCTGAGGATACGCGGGTAGCTGTCAGCCGCAGTTACGGTGACGATGCGGTATTTATGCAGCAGCAGCTGTAACGCTGCGCACTGAAAAAGCCGTAAAAAGAAAACCGGAGCCAGGCTCCGGTTTTTTATTATCGTGTGTGCGTCAGACGATTGCTTAACGGAATTTCGGAATAACGTTATTGCCGTAATGGGCAATGATTTCTTCCTCATCACCGCTGTCGAGATAAATATTGAACTGAGTGGCACCAGCCTCCTGCAGTTTTTTCACTTTCTCAACATGTGCCTCATCATCACCCAGAACACAGAAGCTTTCGACGATATCATCAGTGATAAAGTCCAGATACGGGTTATCACTCTGGCCGTGTTTTGAATAGTCGTAGCCACGGCGTTTTTCGATATAGTCGGTCAGGCTTTTCGGTACCAGACCGGAATCTGTGCCGTATTTTTCCACAATATCGGCCACGTGGTTGCCGACCATGGCCGGGAACCATTTGGTTTTCTCGATCATGTATTCTTTGCTGCCGAAGTAGGCTGGTGCTGCCGCAACCACTTTAAAATCAGACATATCCCGGCCCGCTTCCTTACCGGCAGCCAGTGCCTGATCGGTAAACCATTTCACCAGATCCGGCTCACCGATCTGCAGGATCAGACCATCACCGTATTTACCGGCGGTTTGCAGAGCTTTCGGGCCATAAGCTGCAATATGTACCGGCAGTTCATAGCCTACTGCCCAGGGAAATTTGACCGGTACTGCACAACCGTCATAGGTCACTTCTTCGCCCCGTACCATGGCTTTTACTTTCTGTGAAAATTCTGCCAGACGGGCGAGGGTCGCCGGTTTTTTACCCATAACACGGTTGGCTGAGTCACCACGGCCGAGACCAATTTCAAAACGGCCTTCACTCTGCAGTGCCAGACTGCCGAATGTGCTGGCGGCATGTGACCAGTCACGGACATCCGGGCTGGTGACACAGGGGGCAAATTTCATTTTTGTCGTGTGTTCCATACACATGGCCATCGCGACCATGGATTCACGCCACAGGATGTGGGAGTCATAAAACCAGCATTGGGTAAAACCGGCTTCTTCGGCCTGGCGTACCAGATTACGGGCGCGGTTCGGGCTGACAAAACCTTTAAAGGTAATACCAAATTCCATAGTTCTCTCCAGTATTTAACGTGTTTTATGGTTATGAAAAAATCAGTGATCCGGGGCCTGAATACAGATGCCGGCATGACTGAAAGGCACGGCTTTGGAAATATTCAGGCGGATCAGAATCGGGGTAATGGCTTCAATACAGCGGGCGCTTTCGGCCAGACCGGCGTTGTAAGAGGTAACGTCCAGCAGCTTCAGGCTTTCCATCACGGTATTTTTGGCGTCAAGGTCGTTACCGCAGACAAGAATGTCGCAGTTAATACGCTGATCCAGTTTATTCAGCGTGACGGCCGAGACATTGTGCAGGGCACCGACTACCGGAATCTCATCGCCCAGCAGCGCCTGGGCGGCTTCGGTGGCGGAACCTTCCGCTGGCATGGCGACCGCTTTCGGGTTGCCTTCTGCGAGGGGGACGACAATGTCCACCAGAATTTTTCCACCGAGTACAGGCTTCAGACTTTCCAGCGTGGCGTTATGGGCACTGAATGGCACTGCCAGAATAACCAGCCGGGTGGCTTTTCCGGTGGCTGTAATATTGTCCATGCCGGTAATCTCGCCGCTGCCGGTGGGTAATGTCTGTTGCAGTTCCTGAGCAGTTTCGGCGGCACGGGCTCCGTCACGGGAACCGATCACGACGTTTTCGCCTGCTTTGGCGAAGCGCAGTGCCAGGCCTTTGCCCTGTGGGCCGGTTCCACCAATAATGGCAATGGTCATTTGAATAAATCCTCCTGGGATGGTCGTAGCAGGTGAGCGGCTTTGGCACCGGAGTCAGGTTGCCAGTCGAGGCCGCGGAAAATAATAAGCGGGCATTTGCCATCCTTGGCCATCAGCAGGCCGGAGGCCGCTGCCAGTTCGTCGGCAAATGCCGGCGCGGTAACTTTTAATTCACGTCCCCAGGCATCACGGTCACCGTACAGGGTGACAATACCGGGTACGTTGGCCAGACCAACGGCAACGTTCACCTGACCGAGGCGCCAGGGGCGGCCGAAGGTATCACTGATCACCACCCCCAGGCGGCAGGAGAAATATTCTTCCAGTGTCTGACACAAGGCCCGGGCGCTGGCATCGGGGTTTTCCGGCAGGGTAATCAACTGGCCTTCATGATCGGCATTGGATTCATCCACGGCGGCATTGGCACAGATAAAACCCAGCTTGTGTTCAGCAATCAGAATACCTTCCTGCTGGCCGGGGCGTTTGACTGCGCGGATTACACGCCGGGACTGGCGCAGAATCAGTTCGACTTTACGCGGGTCTTTATTGACTTCCCGCGCCAGCGCCTGTGCTTCGCGGGACGGTTCAATATCATTGATGCTGTAAACCGCCCCTTCACATTTGGAAACCACTTTATGGGCGAGTACCAGAATATCGCCGTCCTGTAATGGCTGTTGCTGTGCTTCCAGGGTGCTGGTAATGGCCGTGGCAAGATCGTCACCGGGAACAAAATCCGGCAGACCGGAAGGCGCAATAATCTGCATGCTGTCAGACATAACTGAGTGCCTCCTGTGGGTAAGAAAACGGCAGTATGGCGGTCACGGCGGGCAGCAGGTCCTGAGGCTGATCAATATCATTGCTGAGTTTTTCCAGTGCCAGCTGCTGGCACGGCAGACCATTTTTCTGCGCCTGTAATTCATGTGCCCGGGCCGAGTTGTGACCAAAGCGGAAGGCAATGGCATCCGGCGGCGACGACAGCAGGGCATTGGTACCGCCATCTTTGGAAGGCACCAGGGTAACGCCATTTGTGTGTGGCAGACTGTCGAGTACGCAGCGGATTTCCTGCCGGCTCAGTTCAGCAATATCGGCAGGAATAACCAGCTGGCGGCGGAACCCGTGTTGCAGGCTCCAGCAGGTGGCATGCTCAATGGCTTTATTCAGACCGCGGGAGCGGGACTCCAGTAATACCTGGTGGCCATGGCCGCGGGTGAGGGCGGCAATATGTGCGGATGGCGTCACCACCAGAACGGTCAGTGCCGGAAATTCACGGCGGAAGAAGGCCAGCGTATTGATCAGCATACTGACTGCCAGTTCTGAACGCTGGCGGTCATTGAGTGCCGGGCTGAGACGTTGTTTGGATTCCGCCGGATTTTTCATCGGAATGACCACGCAGGTTGTGTCATAACGGATCATGCGCTGGCCTCCGCGATATGACTGAAGGCAAAACTGACGCAGGTATCCATCAGGTGGCGTTTTTCTTCGTCGCTGGTCATCAGGGTGTTGGTGGCCAGTACATCCAGTCCGCGCTGACGCAGATCAGCAGCGGCGTGAGCGTCCTGCTGATCGATCACCAGAGCGTCGAGAAAATCCTGATACAGGTCAGCGATGGTGGCGGCGGATGGCTGCATGCCGAGGCCGGCCAGCATACGGTCTGCTGGTCCCTTGACGGTTTTACCGCCGATAAAGGGGGAAATGGCCATGCAGTAGGCCGGTGATGCCGCCAGTGCTTCGCGGATACCCGTAACCGACATAATGGCGCCGATGCTCACCAGCGGGTTGCTGGGGGCAATAATAATCAGATCGCTGCCGGCGATGGCGGCCAGCGCTTCCGGTGTGGCGGCGGCACTTTCGGCACCGTGAAATTCAATGGCGGTAACATCCGGCCGGCATTGTTCACGGACAAAATATTCCTGAAAACTGAGTGTGCCCTGTGCGGTGCTGACGCGGGTCTGCACCACATCATCGGTGGGCAGCAGGATCGGAATATCAACCTGATTTTTCCACGCGATATCCTGCGCAATAGCCGACGGACGGATGCCTTTACGGCGCTGTTCCGTACGGTAAATATGGGTGGCAAAATCCTGATCGCCGAGGAACATCCAGCTGTCACAGCCCAACGTTTTCAGGCCATTGAGTACCTGACTGGTATCGCCGTTCAGGCCCCAGCCCTGCTGACGGTTAATCCGGCCGCTCAGGGTGTAGGTCAGGGTGTCGATATCCGGTGATACCCACAGACCGTGAAATTCTTCATCGTCGGCAATATTACCGATCACTGACAGGTGATCGCGCCACTGACTGAGTGCCAGCCCCAGCGCTGCCTTGGCACCGCCGACGCCACCGGCGAGCAGGGTAATTTTCGGAAAGTCCGCCATCAGCCTGCCGCTCCTGCCACCACAATCAGGTCGGAAGGGGCGGTGAAGTTCAGTCCGCTGTCTGCCGCCGGACCGTAATCCTGCACTGTCTGATACAGGGTATTGCGCTGCACCGCGTGCAGGCCGGCGCGGTGAATATTGTTCACCATATCTTCTGGCATAACTTCCTGGCCATGCTGCCCGCCAGCGGCGCGGGAAATGCTTTCATTCATCAGGGTGCCACCAAGATCGTTGGCACCGGAGCGCAGCATCTGCGCAGCCGTTTCCGGCCCCATTTTTACCCACGAGGCCTGAATGTTATCGATATATCCCTGCAGCATCAGGCGGGCGATGGCATGCATTTTAAAATGTTCGGAGCGGGTCGGACCGGTTCTGACCTGACCGGGGTTTTCTTTGTACAGCGGTGTTTCGTAATGGATAAAGCCGAGGGGTACAAATTCGGTAAAACCACCGGTTTCTTTCTGAATACTGCGCAGCAGGTCAAGGTGGAAAGCCCAGTCCGCCGGGCCGTCAACATGGCCGTACATAATGGTTGATGTTGTCGGTACACCGGCATTGTGGGCGGCTTTGATAATGCGTACCCACTCGTCGGTTTTGAGTTTGTCTTTGGTCAGTTTTTTACGCACTTCCGGTGCCAGAATTTCAGCGGCGGTGCCTGGCATTGAGCCCAGACCATGATCTTTTAAATCCTGCAGAAACGCTTCCGGGGTCATACGCGCTTTCTTCGCGCCATACCATATTTCGAACGGCGAAAAGGCGTGAATGTGCATCTGCGGCACGCGCTCTTTAATGGCAATTAATACGTTGCGGTAAAAATCCTTATCAATATCCGGGTGCAGGCCACCCTGAACGCAGACTTCGGTAGCACCGCGTGCCCAGGCTTCTTCAGCACGGTCGGCAATTTCGGTAAAGGAAATAAATTCAGCTTCCGCATCCTCTTTTGTTTTGGAGAAATTGCAGAAACTGCAGCCCATGTAGCAGACATTGGTAAAGTTAATGTTGCGGGTGATAACAAAACTGCCGGTATCGCCGCAGCGTAACTGACGTACGCGGTCCGCGGTCTGCAGCAGGGCGTTGTATTCCACCCCGGAGGTGTTGAACAGAACAACGGCTTCTTCCTGGCTCAGTTCACTGCCGGCCAGTGATTTTTTCAGAATACGGCGGACTTGCGGGTCGATCTGGCTGAGCAGGGTTTCCAGACGGGCGGCCGGTTCAGGATGACTGGTCAGGTGAGTAATGGAATTCATAAATCCTCCGCAATTAAAGGCTTTGCTGAGCGGCGAGGCCATCGTTGCCGGCCAGACCAGGAATAAAGTGACTGAGATTACCGGCCAGATAACGGCCGGGATTTTTCAGGAACTGAGGGTAAACGGTCAGCCGTTCCTGCAGCTGATAACCCAGGCCATGGCAGGCAGCAGTCAGGCTGTTGATCTGTGGCCAGGCGCGTTCCGGGTTGATGTAATCAATGGTGAGCGGCGAAATACCACCCCAGTCGTTGATGCCGGCAGAAATGTAACTGCCGTAATGTTCTTCCAGATTCGGGGGCGCCTGCAGGCTGATGGACGGATGCAGCAGCAGGCGGGCAACCGCCAGCGTGCGGCGCATATCATCGAGATCGGGTTCACTGCAGCCGGCCATGGCGGTACCGGCTTTGGCACGGAAGTTCTGCACAATCACTTCCTGGATATGACCGTACTGCAGGTGCAGTTCATTGATGGCCAGCAGGCTGTCGATGCGTTCTTCCCAGCTTTCACCGATGCCGATCAGAATGCCGGTGGTAAAGGGAATATCCAGTTCACCGGCCATAGCCAGCGTGTGCAGCCGCGCTTTGGGTACTTTATCCGGGCAGGCATGATGGGCAGCGCCTTTTTTCAGCAGCCGGTAGCTGGTGCTTTCCAGCATCATTCCCATACTGGCGGCGACCGGCTTCAGCCACGCCAGTTCTTCACGCTTTAACGTACCCGGGTTGATGTGCGGCAGCAGATAACTGTTTTCCAGTACCTGTTCTGCCATGTCATGCAGATAGTGCAGGGTGCTGTCATAACCGAGCTGCTGCAGCCTTTCACGGGCATAGCTGTATTTCAGTTCCGGTTTTTCGCCCAGGCTGAACAGAGCTTCTTTGCAGTTAAGCTGTTCGCCGGCGCGTACGGTATCCATCACTTCCGCTGGTGACATAATGTTGGCATTGCCGGATTGTGGCGTCTGCACAAAGGTGCAGTAACCGCAGGTATCGCGGCACATATTGGTCAGCGGGATAAACACTTTTGGTGAGTAGGTCATGACCTTGCCGTACTGATGGTCACGGACGTAAGCCGCCTGCTGACATAATGCATGCAGGTCGGGTCCGCTGACGCGGGCAAGTTGTATGGCTTCCTGACGGCTGATCATGACCCCTCCCGGAAATATGTGAAAAGTTTTACCATTTGGTAAAAACACAAATAGCATTGCTTTTACCATCCGGTAAAGAGTTTTTGCTGAGGCTTTTTTGGTGCACGGATGCACAGAAATGTGCGGAAAATGCGCGCTCTGATGGGCGTGAAAACAATGGCATAAACAGCCTTATGCCTTGCTGCAAAAGGCTTTTTCAGAAATCTGAAGAGGCTGGTAGGGAAGGGCGGAGGAAGGGGGTGATTGCGCTGGCAGCCGTCTGTGGTGGCTGATAACCGGCTGTCAGCAGCCGGTTTTTGCACTGTTAGCGGGCAGGTGTTTTATGGTGAATTGGCAACAATGCCATGCAATACCATGTCGGTCAGAAACAGCGCTGCGTCTTCAAAGTCTTTTTTCTGCAGTTTCTTTTTCCCTAACAGTAACTGAATCTGGGTGGCAAAGTCGGCGTAGGTCTGGGTCGCGGCCCAGATGGTAAAGAACAGGTGCTCGGGTGATACATCACGCAATACCCCGGCACTGGTCCACTGGCGTACCAGCGCGACGTCTTTTTCAAACTGTGGTTTCAGATGGCTGATCAGGTAGTCTTTCAGGACTGGTGCGCCATTGATCAGCTCATGCGCAAATACCCGTGAACCATCGGGGTTTTCGTACGACAGCTCGAGTTTGCCACGGATATAGTGGGTGATGATGTCGGTGGCGGAGGCGTCCGGATCTTCGGTAAAGGCCATTTTTTCCAGCCACATATCCAGTGTTTTCCGCAGTACCCGGCGGTACAGGGTTTCTTTGTTGGGGAAATAATAAATCAGGTTCTGTTTGGAAATGCCAACCGCTTCGGCAATGGTTTCCATCGCCGTACCGCTGTAGCCGGTGAGGGCAAAGGCTTTTTCGGCGGCGCTGATAATGCGGGCTTCCAGCTGCACGCGGCTAGCATTGGGTTTGCGCTGGCTGGCGCCTGTTTTTCTGGTACTCACTGCTGTTCCTCAGATCGCTTCCGGGCAGGTGTCATGCATCCGGTGTATCAGTTTATTTTATCGTGAGAATCGCGTAATGCCTGTAAAAAATGTTCCACCAGCCGGGTAGGGCGTGGGGATTTGCGGTACAGACCGACAAAATCACAGTGGTATTCATAGTCCGGACTGGGGATGCGCTGCATATCGCCGTTATGGACAAAGGTACGCGCATAGTGCTCCGGCAGGAAGCCGATAAAGCAGCCGCTTTTGATCAGCGTGGCGATGCCTTCCTGATCGTTGGCGGTGGCCACTTTGTTCAGTCCCAGCTGATGGGTGACTTCCATATTCGGGCTGTGGAAATCGAGGCCGGCATACTGCTGGCGGCCGATGATTTCCGGCGTGATGCTCTCCGTCTGCGTGAACAGCGGATGCTGACGACCGCAGTACAGATACATCTGCTCGCCGAACAGCGGGATGTATTCCAGGCTGCTGGATGGGCGGTGGGAGGGAATAATGCCGACGTGGTAACGGCCGTCCAGCACGCCTTTTTCGATCTTGTTGACCGGTACCACGTGAATGTCGATAAACACATCCGGTGCGGCTTCAAGAAACGCCGCCAGTGCCTCATCAATATGGCAGGCCTGGTTGGTCACGGTTTTATCGAAGATCGCCAGCGACAGGTTGCCCTGCAGGGAGCGGTGCATGTCATTGACCTGATTGCGGAAGTCTTCAATGCTGCTGATCAGGCGCTGGGCGGCTTCATAGATCTGGCTGCCTTCCTGGGTCAGGGCAAAGCCGGCGCGGCCGCGGTGACACAGGGTCATGCCCAGCCGCAGCTCCAGATCCTTCAGGTGACGGCTGATGGTGGAGCGGCCGATATTCAGCTCCAGCTCGGCGGCGGTCAGGCCGCCACAGCGGGCAACCGACATAAAAATGCGCAGCAGGCGGATATCGGCGTCAGACAGGTTTCCCAGCAGGGCTTTCATGGCTGCTTACCTATAGTTTCATAAATATGAAAGTTTGTTTTGATAGATTGTAATTTATCAAACTATAGACTCTGCATACAGTGTTGTTAATCCCGCCATGGGCGGATCGTCACTGTTTTGGAATGAGTACCATCATGAGCGAATCAAAATGTGCCGGCGTTACCCAGAGCCAGTTAGACGCACACTGGATGCCGTATACCTCTAACCGCGAATTCAAAAAGAATCCCCGCATGATCACGGGCGCTGACGGTGCCTATCTGATCGACGATAAAGGTCGCCGTATCCTGGATGGTCTGTCCGGTCTGTGGACCTGTGGTGCCGGCCATAACCGCCCTGAGATCGCTGAAGCCGTGGCTAAACAGCTGAAAACACTGGATTACGCTCCGGCGTTCCAGTACGGCCATCCACTGGTATTTGAACTGGCTGAACGTATCGCCAATATGGCGCCGGCGGATCTGAATAAGGTGTTCTTTGCCAACTCAGGTTCTGAAGCCGCCGATACGGCGACCAAGATTGCCCGTGGTTACTGGCGTCAGAAAGGCATGGCCACCAAGACCCGTATTATCGGCCGTGCCAAGGGTTATCACGGTGCCAGCTGGGGTGGTATCAGCTTCGGTGGTATCGGTGGCAACCGTAAAATCTGGGGGCAGGCGATGGAATCTGATCACCTCAGCCACACTCTGCTGCCGGAAAACAAATTCACCAAAGGTCTGCCGGATCATGGTGCTCACCTGGCGGATGAGCTGGAAGATCTGGTGGCACTGCATGATGCGTCAAACATTGCTGCTGTGATTGTTGAGCCGTTCTCCGGTTCAGCCGGTGTGATTGTGCCGCCGAAAGGGTATCTGAAGCGTCTGCGTGAGATCTGTGACAAGCACAATATCCTGCTGATTTTCGATGAAGTGATCACAGGTTTCGGGCGTGCGGGAGCCACCTTCGGTGCCGAAGCCTTTGATGTGGTTCCGGACATGATCAACTTCGCCAAACAGATCACCAACGGTGCGATCCCGATGGGTGGTGTGATTGCCAAAGACGAAATTTACGACACCTATATGAATGCCGGCGGCGCTGAGCACGCGGTGGAGCTGCCACACGGTTACACTTATTCCGGTCACCCGGTGGCCTGTGCGGCTGCGCTGGCGACACTGGATCTGCTGGAAAAAGACCAGCTGATTCCACGCGTTGCTGAGTTGTCTCCGTACTTTGAAGAAGCCGTGCACAGCCTGAAAGGCCTGAAATACATCAGCGATATCCGTAACTGTGGGTTCGCGGCGGGCTTCAGCATTGAGAGTGCCGGTGACCCAAGCCTGCGTCCGTATCAGATTGCCATGAAGTGTCTGGAAAAAGGCGTTTACGTCCGGTACGGCGGCGATACCATTCAGTTGGGTATTCCGTTTATTTTCGAGAAAGAACACATTGATACGCTGGTGAACGTGTTAGGCGAATCCATCAGTGAGCTGGATTAATTTTTAACAATTAAATTTGCACAGAAACGATTTTTTGGAGGTTTTCCTGTGACCACAGTCGGACATTTTATCGGTGGTGAAGATATTCTCACCGGTGCCCGTACCCAGGCCGTTTTTAATCCATCCACTGGTGAACAGTGTGGTGAAGTGGAACTGGCCGCGGCTAAAACCGTGGAAGAAGCCATTGCCAATGGTAAAGCGGCTTACCCTAAATGGCGCGATACACCTCCTGCTAAACGCGCGCAGGTCATGTTCCGTTTTAAAATGCTGCTGGAAGAAAAAGCCGACGAAATTTGCGAACTGATCAGCCGTGAACACGGTAAAGTGCTGCACGATGCCCGTGGTGAACTGCAGCGCGGTATCGAAAACGTTGAATACGCCTGTGGTATTCCTGAGCTGCTGAAAGGCGAGCACAGCAAAAACGCTGGCCCGGCGATCGACAGCTGGAGCGAATTTCAGCCTCTGGGTGTTGTTGCCGGTATTACCCCGTTCAACTTCCCGGCCATGGTGCCGCTGTGGATGTGGCCCTCCGCTGTTATGTGCGGCAACGCGTTTGTGCTGAAGCCGTCTGAGCGTGATCCGTCCAGTGTACTGTACATCGCTAAACTGGCTATCGAAGCCGGTCTGCCTGCCGGTATTCTGAACGTGGTTAACGGTGATAAAGAAGCCGTTGATACGCTGCTGCATTCTCCGGATGTACAGGCGGTAAGCTTCGTGGGTTCCACGCCGATTGCGGAATACATTTACACCACAGCCAATGCCAACGGTAAGCGTTGCCAGGCGCTTGGTGGCGCGAAAAACCACGCCATCGTAATGCCGGATGCTGATCTGGATAACGCCGTAAACGCATTGATGGGTGCCGCTTACGGTTCCTGTGGTGAGCGTTGTATGGCGATCTCGGTTGCGGTTGCTGTCGGCGATGAAGTGGCGGATGAACTGTCCAAACGTCTGACGGAAAAACTGAAAACCCTGAAAGTGGGTTCCGGTCTGGATAACAGCAACGAGATGGGTCCGTTAATTACGGCAGCAGCGCGCGACAAGGTCGTTGGCTACATCAACTCTGGTGTGGAGCAGGGTGCGGAACTGGTTGTCGATGGCCGTGATCTGGTCGTGCCTGGTTTTGAAAACGGTTACTTTGTTGGTGGTACTCTGTTCGATAAAGTCACCCCGGAAATGACCATTTATCAGGAAGAAATCTTTGGCCCGGTGCTGGTTATCGTCCGGGTTAAAACCATGCAGGAAGGTATCGACCTGATTAACGCGCACGAATACGGAAATGGAACCTGTCTGTTTACCCGTGATGGCGAAGCCGCGCGTTATTTCACCGACAATGTTCTGGTAGGCATGGTGGGCGTAAACGTACCACTGCCGGTACCGGTTTCTTACCACAGCTTTGGTGGCTGGAAGCGTTCACTGTTTGGTGATCTGCATGCTTACGGTCCGGATTCCATCCGTTTTTACACCAAGCGGAAAACCATCACCCAGCGCTGGCCAGCCAGTGGTGTGCGTGAAGGTGTGGCATACTCTTTCCCGAGCTGAATGCGGGAAGAGATCTGCGTATAAAAAGCCGGTGCCTGTGCACCGGCTTTTTTCGTTTCCGGGCGTAAATATTCTGCGGGAATTTATGTCGCCTTATGCCATCTTTAATGTCATTTCCTGCCGTTTTATCCTGCTGATTCCGTATTGATTTTTAATGGCGAGGAATTTAATTCATCGCAATATTCCCTTTGCCGGCGACACGGCTTTTCTCTTCTGATCTGAACCGTATCTGACGCACAGTTTTACTCCACGGGTAATACCGGTCTGCACTGATACTGTGCTGTATGGCCTGGCCTGGCCCCTCATGTTCTCTGGTGTGCAGGGAATGATGGTGGACAAAGTGGCCTTTCCTCCATTGCTCTGCCTGCCGCCTCAGGTAATACGCACCCTGTGGGCGGATTGTAGCGTTTTATGGGCGCTTTTCTGTGCATCTGGCACGGAGCTTGATTACTAAATTATGTTTTGCGCAGTCCGCAAAATTTTTTGCCTTAAAGTTTTACCAACTGGTAAATATTTGTGGACCGGTAAGCGCCGGATTAAGACAACGATGATGTATTGATGATAGGGGACGTTATGAAAGATTTGCGTGTTAACAAGCAACGTCTTTGGGACAGCCTGATGGAAATGGGGGATATCGGTGGCACGGAAGAAGGCGGCTGTGCCCGTCTGGTCGGAACCGACCTTGACCGCCAGGCCCGGGATCTTTTTACCCGCTGGTGTGAGGCCGCGGGGTGTACAGTGACATTCGATAAATTCGGCAACATGTTTGCCCGCCGTCCCGGTAAGAACAATGATCTGCCGGCGGTGTGTACCGGCAGCCACCTGGATACCCAGCCAACCGGTGGTAAGTTTGATGGGGTGTTCGGTGTACTGGCCGGGGTGGAAGTTCTGCGCACCCTGCATGAAAACAATATCGAGACCGAAACACCGGTGGAAGTATCGGTCTGGACCAATGAAGAAGGCTCACGCTTCCAGCCGGCGATGCAGGGGTCCGGTGTGTATGTCGGCCGTTTCGATCTGGAAGAAGAACTGAACAAAACCGATGTGGATGGCATCCGTCTGGGCGATGAACTGCAGCGTATCGGCTATATCGGTGAGGCCGAACCCGGCAGCCGTAACATGGGTGCGTTTTTTGAAGCACATATCGAGCAGGGCCCGATTCTGGAAGATGAAGACAAAACCATTGGGGTGGTTCGTCTCGGTCAGGGTATCCGCTGGTATAACGTGGTGATTAAGGGCCGCTCCCAGCATTCCGGTACCACACCCATGCATCTGCGCAAAGATACCATGGTAGCCACGGCGCTGATCACCGCAGAAGTGGAAAAGATTGCCCACCGCCATGCAAACGGCCTCGGTACGGTCGGTTTTATGCAGGTATTCCCGAATTCCCGTAATGTGATTCCGGGACGCATGAACTTCAGCGTGGATCTGCGTAACCCGGATGCGGATGTGCTGAAAACCATGAATGATGAACTGGTCGCTTTCTGCGAAAACGTTGCGGCAGAACGCGATCTGGAAATTGACGTGGATAACTACTGGTACTTTGCACCGGTGGAATTCAAATTATCCGGTGATGTGGAAAAAGCCGCCACAGAGCTCGGTTATTCGCATATGGATATTTATGCCGGCGCCGGTCATGACGCCTGCTATATGTCTGACATTATGCCGACCGGCATGATTTTTACACCCTGTGAAAAAGGCATCAGCCATAACCCGGCGGAGCGTACCACGCCGGAGCAGTGTGAAGCCGGTGCCAACGTTTTATTACACGCCATGATGTCGGCTGCTGAGCGCATTGCCGCTCAGTAAGCCATTGGCGGAGGAGAGAGGAGGCCCGGAAACGGGCCTGCGGAAAGCAGTATCCGCTGCAGGAGCAGCATAATTACAAACTGAAAAGAGAGGCATGCTATGACGAACAGTAAACCCGTCAAAGTAGGGGAGTTTTACGAGCTGGAGGTGGGTTCCGATCTTAAGGACGGAACCTTTTATAATGACGATCTGGCACCGACGCAGGTAAAGGAACGTACCTGGAATAAGCTGAATATTGCGGCCCTCTGGGTGGGTATGGCCATCTGTGTTCCGACTTATACCCTGGGTGGGGTACTGACGGCTTATTTTGGACTGTCGGTAACGGAAGCGCTGATTACCATCCTGCTGGCTAACGTGGTACTGCTGCTGCCTCTGACCCTGAACGCCTTTCCGGGCACCAAATACGGTATTCCTTTTCCGGTATTGCTGCGTTCGTCTTTTGGTATTGTTGGTTCCAACGTGCCCTGCCTGATCCGCGGTATTGTCGCCTGCGGCTGGTTCGGTATTCAGACCATGTTCGGTGGTCTGGCCATTCACCTGATGCTGTCGGCACTGTCGGACGGCTGGGCCAGCCTGGGCGGCGTGGGTGAAGTGATTGGCTTCTTTATTTTCTGGGCAATGAATATTGCGGTGGTGATCAAGGGTTCTGAATCCATTAAATGGATGGAAACCATGGCTGCTCCGCTGTTGCTGGTTGTGGGTCTGGGTCTGCTGTTCTGGGCGACCGGTAAAGTGTCACTGGGTGAAGTTCTGAGCGTGCCGGCCAACCGTCCGGAAGACGCTGGTTTTATGGGCTATTTCTTCGGTGGTCTGACTGCCATGGTGGGCTTCTGGGCAACCCTGTCACTGAATATTCCTGACTTCAGCCGTTATGCCAAGTCACAGAAAGATCAGGTGATCGGTCAGATCGTTGGTCTGCCGCTGACCATGTTCCTGTTTGCTGCACTGGGTGTGATTATGACCGCCGCTTCACCGGCGCTGGTGGGTGAAACCGTATCCGATCCGGTCAGCCTGATCGGTAAAATCGACAGCCCGTTCTGGGTGGTGATTGCCATGGTGCTGATTATTATCGCCACCATTTCCACTAATACGGCTGCCAACGTGGTATCGCCGACCAATGACTTCCAGAACATTGCACCGAAATACATCAACAACACCCGTGGTGTGCTGCTGACCGGTCTGATCGGTGTCCTGCTGATGGGCTGGGAACTGCTGAAAAAAGCCGGTCTGCTGGAATCGGATGTCAGTGTCGAAAGCATGTATTCCAACTGGCTGCTGGGCTATTCCAGTCTGCTGGGCCCGATTGCCGGCATCATGATTGTCGATTACTTCCTGATTAAGGGACAGGACCTGGATCTGGTCTCCCTGTACAGCGAAAAAGGCGCTTATCCGATGGTTAACTACGCCGGCTTTATTGCCTTCCTGGTGCCGGTCATTCTGACAGTCATCGCTATTACCACCGGTTTTATGAGCTGGTTCTACAGCTATGGCTGGTTTACCGGTGCGGCAGCCGGTGCAGTGATTTACTACTTTGCTGCCAAAGCGATGCAGCCACAGGCGGTTGCTGCAGCAGCTCAATAATAAAAGTGGTGCGGGAGGGTTCCCGCACCATGCTCTGTTTCAACAACGAGGAGATATTGTATGTCCGTATTAATCAAGGGCGGCACCGTTGTTACCCATGAACTGACCTATCGTGCGGATGTTTATTGTGACGGCGGTAAGATTGTTGCGATCGGCGATAATCTCGACGTGCCGGCCGGCACAGAAGTCGTCGATGCAGAAGGGCAGTATGTGATGCCTGGTGGTATCGATCCTCACACGCATATGAATTTCCCGTTTATGGGAACCGTCACCATTGACGATTTTGAATCCGGAACCGCCGCCGCCGTGGCGGGTGGTACCACCTCGATTATTGACTTTGTGATTCCGTCGCCACAGGAACCGCTGATGGACGCCTATAAAAAATGGCGTGGCTGGGCGGAAACCTCAATTGCCAACTACAGCTTCCACGTAGCCATTACCTGGTGGGATGACAGCGTGCATAAAGACATGGGCGATCTGGTTGAAAATTACGGGGTCAACAGTTTCAAACACTTTATGGCGTATAAAAATGCCATCATGTGTACCGATGATATTCTGGTGGCCAGTTTCAGCCGCTGTCTGGAACTGGGCGCTATGCCGACAGTGCATGCGGAAAATGGTGAGCTGGTGTATCACCTGCAGAATCAGATGCTGGAAAAAGGCATGACCGGGCCGGAAGCACATCCGCTGTCACGTCCGCCGGTGGTGGAAAGTGAAGCCGCCAACCGGGCGATTACGGTGGCCAATACACTGGGGGCACCGATTTATATTGTGCACGTCTCCGCGGAGCAGACGGTGGATGCCATCCGTTATGCGCAGAACAATGGTCAGCGTGTTTATGGTGAATGTCTGGCCGGTCACCTGGTGCTGGATGACAGTGTTTACCGCGATAAAGACTGGGGGGCAGCCGCGGCGCACGTGATGAGCCCGCCGTTCCGCCCGAAAGGCCATCAGGAAGCGCTGTGGAATGGTCTGCAGTCGGGAACCCTGCACACCACCGCCACTGACCACTGTGCATTCTGTGCCGAACAGAAGGCGGCCGGTAAAGACGATTTTACCAAAATTCCTAATGGTACCGCCGGCGTGGAAGAGCGTATGGCCGTGCTGTGGGAGAAAGGGGTCAACAGTGGCCGTATGACACCGAATGAGTTCGTTGCCATTACCTCCACCAATGCGGCGCAGATTTTTAATGTCTATCCGCGTAAAGGGGCCGTGGCCGTTGGTTCTGATGCCGATCTGGTGCTGTGGGACCCGGACAAGAGCAAAACTCTGTCGGCCAGTACTCACCATTCAAAAATTGATTTCAATATTTTTGAGGGTATGACGGTCAAAGGCAGTCCGGCCTGTACCCTGGTTAACGGTAAAGTCGTGTTCCGGGATGGCAAGGTGATCGGTCAGCCCGGTGACGGTGTTTATTTTAACCGGCCGGCTTATGCCAGTTACTACGACGCCATCAAGCGTAAGAACGAACTGTCTGAACCACAGGCGGTCGCCCGCTGAGAATTTAACGGAGTCCGGCTCCGTACCTTTCTTCGCCCTTTACCGTGCACGGTCGCTGCTTTGGCAGTTGTCTGGTAAAGGGCTTTTTATTGCCCGTTTTATTCCCCAGCTGACTGACCCGGCAGTCCCGGCCCCGGCGGTGACTGAATGTGTTAGAATATCGCCGTTTTAAGCACTGAACAGCGTCATACCATGATTCATATCGGCCTGGTTAACCCCAAAGATGTCACCAACGTCGGCTCGGTCCTGCGCGCCATCGGCTGTTACCAGGCGGATGGACTGCTGTACACCGGCAGCCGCTATAACAAGGCAATCCGTTACCGGACAGACACCAATAATGTGCGTGAAAACGCGGATATTCAGCACACCACGGACCTGCTGGCGGCGAAGCAGCAGCTGCCGGCGTCAACCCGGCTGGTGGCGGTGGAACTGGTGGTCGGTGCACAGCCGCTGCCGGAATACGAGCATCCGCAGGATGCGTTGTATGTGTTTGGTCCGGAAGACGGCAACCTGCCGCAGGATATTGTCGATGCGGCCGATGATGTGGTGTATGTCCCCACCGTGGGCTGCATGAATCTGGCGGCCAGTGTTAATGTACTGTTGTATGACCGGATGTCGAAAACCGGGCTGACAACCGCTCATCAGGATGATGAACTGATCCGCGCCAGCCGTGATAATAATAACCGCCTGAAGGTCCGTGCCGGCGGCTGAGCAGCCGCTTATTCATCGCGCAGCGCTTCAATCGGACTTAAATGCGAGGCTTTCCATGCCGGGCCGATGCCGGCCAGCAATCCGATAATGGCGGAGAAAATCAGCGCGGCAAGCAGATACACAGGGCTTGGCCGTACCGGGAAATCCGGCATAAAAAACGCGAGTCCGGACAACAGCAGCAGGGCGGTGAGCATGCCGCCGATGGCACCGATGACGGACAACAGAATCGCCTCGCCGAGAAATAAACTCAGCAGCTGACGGCGTGACGTACCGATGGCCCGCAACAGGCCGATTTCCGGTGTCCGTTCGCGCACATTGGTGGTCATAATGGTGAAAATACCGACGCCGCCGACCAGCAGGGATACCGACCCCAATGCCGCCACGCCCATGGTCAGTACCGACAGGATACTGTTCAGACTGGAGAGCATTTCATCCTGGGTAATGATGGTAAAGTCTTCCTGACCGTGACGCTCAATCAGCCGCTGGCGGATGCGGTCGCTCATCTGCTCTGAATCTGTGGCCGGCGAAAAGACCACATCCACTTCCATCAGGCCTTCGCGGTTGAATAATGTCAGTGCCCGGTCGGCGGGAATATAGACCATATCATCCAGATCAAAACCCAGCATGGAACCTTTCGGTTTCATAATACCGATGACGCGGAAACGCTGTCCGCCGACGCGGATAAATTCCCCCAGTGCCCTGCGGCCCTGAAATAATTCGCGCCACACTTTATGGCCGAGAACGGCAAATGCGCGTGAACTGCCGCCCTGGGTGCGGGGCAGGAAACGGCCACTGGCCAGCGGAAAGTCCCAGGCTTCAACAAAGCTGGGGGTGGTGCCATAAATATCGGTATTGCGTACCCGTTCACCGTATTCGATCGGGCCGGTGCCCTGCACATTGGCCACCACATGCTCGGCGTAGGGCAGGGAAATCAGGCTGTGGTAATCGTCCATGGTCAGCAGGCGCACGGAATTCAGCACGCCCCCCATGCCGGAGGTGTCATTTTTACCCGGCGTAATGGCAATAATGCGGGTACCGAACTGAGAGAAATTGTCCAGTACGTAGGCGCGTACACCTTCCCCCAGGGACGTCAGCAGAGTCACCGCGGCAATACCGATGGCAATGCCCAGCGCGGTCAGCAGACTTTTCAGCGGATTAAAACGCACCGAGGAATAAATCAGATGCAGCCAGTCATAAAGTCGCATACCGGTCTCCTATTTTCCGCTCTGATTCTGCAGCGCCATCACCGGTGGCTGTGACGCCGCCCGGCTGGCCGGCAGCCAGGAAAACAGAAAGCCGCACAGCACCGCCAGCAGCACGGCTGACAGGCTGGCCCACAGCGGTGCGCTGAACGGAATATCGGGAAATTTAATCCGCGCCAGCCAGAGAAAAACATACGCCAGGGCCGTGCCGGTGACAGCGCCGATCAGCGACAGAATAACGGCTTCCATGACAAACAGGGTGCGCACTTCATGGCTTGAGGCGCCCAGCGCTTTCAGCAGACCGATTTCGGCGGTGCGCTGGGAGACGGTGATCAGCGTCATATTCATAATCAGCACGCCGGCGACAACCAGGCTGACAGCGCCGATGCCGGCAATGGCAAAGGTGAGAATGGCAAGAATATTATCGAACGCCTGCAGCAGTGAATCGGGCGTGATCAGGGTAACGTCCAGCTGGCCGTCGTGCCGTTCGCGCATCAGGTTTTCGATGCTGGCGGTGAGGGATTTCATCGCCAGTACCGAGCGCACGTCAATCATCACGCGGAACACGCCTTCGGTGTTGAACACCTGCATACTGCTGGCGACTGGCATAATCAGGGCTTCGTTCATATTCATGCCGAGGCCGGTGCCGGTGTCGGCGAGAATGCCGATCACCCGGCAACGGTAGGCGTCCACGCCTACCCACTGGCCCAGCGCCGGCTGCGGGGCAAATAATTCCTGACGCAGGGTTTCGCCGATCACACACACCGGGCTGGTCTGTTCCAGCGGCAGTTCGGGCAGAATCTGCCCGCGTGCCAGCTCAACATGACGGATGCGGAAAAAGGCCTGATTGGCGCCGATCACCAGTGACTCGCGGTTGCGCGCACCGCGTGAAATTTCCGCTTTGCCGACCACCAGTGGCGCCACGGCTTCGACGTCGGGCAAGCGCAGCACCGCTTCGGCATCCTGCAGGGTGATATCGCGGGTGCCTTCTCCGGTAATGGGCGGCATGCCTCCGGAGGTTTCCTTACGGCCGGGCAGCATCAGCAGAATATCTTTGCCGAGTATGGAAAATTCACCCAGTACGTACTGACGCGCGCCTTCGCCCAGACCCGTCAGTAACACCACCGCCAGTACGCCAATGGACATGGCGATCAGCTGCATCAGGGTACGGAAGCGCTGGCGCAGCAGCGCCCGCCCGGTAAACCTGAGCTGATCATCGCTGCGGATCATGCTGCGCTGCTGCCTGAATCCGGGCTGTCGCTGTCGGACACAATCACGCCGTCCACCATGCGGATGCGCCGGCGGGCGCGCCCGCCCATGTCACTGTCGTGGGTAACGACAATCAGGGTAATGCCTTCGGCGTTCAGTTCTTCCAGCAGTGTCACCACTTCCTGTCCGGACTGGCTGTCGAGGTTGCCGGTCGGTTCATCGGCCAGCAGCAGGTTGGGTTTCATGATAATGGCGCGGCCGATGGCAACGCGCTGGCGCTGGCCACCGGACAGCTGATTGGGCAGATGACCGGCGCGGCTTTCCAGCCCCAGGCGGCTGATCACGGGGGCCAGCCGGCGTTTGCGTTCTGCCGGCGGAATGCCGGCCAGGGTCAGCGGCAGTTCCATATTTTCCGCTGCGGTCAGGCGCGGAATCAGGTGATAGGACTGAAACACAAAACCGATCTGTTCGCGGCGGTAAACGGCGCGCTGTTCTTCCGTCATGGGGACGGTATCGGCACCGGCCAGCCAGTACTGGCCGTTATCCGGTACATCCAGCAGGCCGAGCATATTAAGCAGGGTGGATTTGCCCGAACCGGACGGCCCCATCACCGACAGATATTCGCCGCCGCGGATTGTCAGGCCGATATTATTCAGCGCATGAACCGGCTCGTCGCCGAGCATAAAGGTTTTGTTGACCCCGGCGACGCGGATCAGTGGCTCAGCAGCGGCCATCAGTCGGCATTCCCGCTGGCGATGACCCTGACTTTTGCGCCTTCGACGGCGGCCGGGTTGTCGAGCGAGATCAGCACCGGCTGGCCGGCGCTGAGACCGGCTTTGACTTCACTCCAGGTCCAGTTGCTCAGCCCCAGCGTCAGCGCCTGTTTTTTCAGTGTCTGCTGATCGTCGGCCAGCGTCAGGACATGATTGCCTTCCAGCAGGGCTTCACTGGGAATGCGCAGGGTGTTGTCCGCGACGGCGGTGATGACTTCGATATCGGCGCTGTAGCCGACCAGCAGGTGAACGTCGTCGGGCAGGGTATCCAGCGTGACATCGACATCCACGGTGCGGGCCTGTTTCTCGCTGTCTTCGACATACGGCGCGATACGGCTGACATGACCGGTAAAGGCCTGATTGCGGAAGGCATCGAGAGTGACCCGGGCCGGCATGCCACTGCGGATAACGGCGGCATCCACTTCATCAATCGGTGCGCGCACATACAGGCAGCTGTCATCAATCAGATCGATGGCCGGCGGGGTTGCCACGCCCGGTGGCGAGGGCGTGGCGTATTCGCCGATTTCGCCGTTCACCTCAGCGACGATACCGGCGAACGGCGCGATCAGTTGCGTCTGTGCCAAGCGCGCCTGCTGCACGGCAACATTGGCTTCGGCCTGAATCACCTGCGCGGCATTCTGCTGGCAGGCAAGACGCCTGATTTCGGCGCTGGTTTCGGTGCGGTCGAGCTGTTCAGCCGACGCCAGATTCTTTTTATGCAGTTCCCGCTGACGTACGACTTCACGCTGGTCGGCTTCGGCCTGGCGGCAGGCTGAAGCCTTGTTCAGCTCAGCCATCCGCACCTGCGCTCTGGCCTGAGCCAGGGCTGCTTTCATATCGTCGTTCCACAGTTCCAGCAGCAGATCACCGGCGTTCACCTTATCGCCCTGATCAACGTACAACTGGCTGACCTGACCGCCCTGGGCCAGTGACAGACGCGAACGGTTGCAGGCTTTGACGGTTCCGGAGCGGGTGTTGGACACCAGAGCCTCGACTTTACCGGCGCTGGCGGCAGCCATGCGCACCTCAACCGGTTTTTCCGGTTTAACAATGAAGAAGCCGGCAATGGCGGCAATGATGACAACAGAAATGATTATTTTTTTCACGCTGACGATCCCTGCGGGTCAATTTCAGCGCTTACCTTAGAGGTTTTACCGGCAGCTGCCCAGTGATATTAATCACTGATTGGTTATATTGTGCGGGCAGTCGGAGCGGGCGGCGGGAGCAGGAAAATAAGGCCCGCAGGAACCGCGGGCCTGGTCAGTTGCGGCGCCAGATTACCACATCAGGTCATCAGGAATCTGATAGGCCGCGTATGGATCATCCTCATCCATTTCACCGTGAGTATTTTCTGCAATCACCATGAAATACTGCTCATCGCGCTGGCGGATTTTTTCCGCTACCTGCAGCGGAATCACCGCGTATTCTTTCTGCCCCGGTGTTTTTTCCACGGCAATAATTGCCAGCTGTCCACGGCTCAGGCGGTCCCAGACCGCCTGATCGACGTACAGCTGCTTCACTTTTTTGCCATCGACAAACTGATATTTCACATCCGCCTGTTCGCTGCTGATGGCGTTGGTCAGAATCAGCTGACGGATCTGCGCCTTAATGGCTTTTTTCTGCGCTTCGGTTTCTTTCTGCCGGTTCAGCTCGCGGTCGCGGGCGGCTTTTTCCCTGCGCGCGGCGTCGGCTTTTTGTTTGGCGCTGTCGAGCTCATTATCCTGCCCGGTGCGCTGCAGGTGATCCTGATGCTTCATATCTCTGGCGGCTTTTTTGGCCTTCTTTTTATCGACCAGACCGGCCGCCAGCAGTTGTTCCTGTAATGACTTGGCCATAGCAGATTCCTCAGGCTTTCCAGACGCCGTCAGGAATCAGACCTGACAGTTCAGTAACGGTGGCATCGCGTTGTGCAACGCTGTCGGCGACGACGGTGACGTGGCCGAGTTTACGCGCCGGGCGGGCTTCTTTGCCGTAGGAGTGGCGGTAGGCATTGCTGATGCTTTGTGCTTTTTCCGCCGGGCCTTCATCACCGATGACATTGATCATGGCGACGGCATTATATTTCGCGGTGGTCGCGCCCAGCTCACGGCCGGCAATGGCCAGCATATGGTTGCGGAACTGGCTGGTTTCGGCACCTTCAATCGACCAGTGGCCGGAGTTGTGTACCCGTGGTGCAACTTCATTCGCTACCAGACCGGTGTCGGTTTCGAACAGCTCCAGCGTAATGGTGCCGACGTAATCCAGGCTGTCGGCCAGCTGGCGGATATAGCGCTCAGCCTGCTGTGCCTTGGCCGCGCTGAGACCGGCGCAGGGGTAGAGCGAGTAACGCAGAATGCCTTCGTGGTGCACGTTTTCGGTCATCGGCCAGATCACCATATTGCCGTTGACGTCACGGCTGGCAATCACCGAGGTTTCGCGGGTGAAGGTCACAAAGGCTTCGGCAATCAGCTCGCGGTTACCGATGGCATTCCACGCCGCGTCGGCGTCGTCCGGGCTGCGCAGCACGAACTGGCCTTTGCCGTCGTAACCCTCGGTAGTGGTTTTCAGCACGATGGGCAGACCGAGCTGTGCAACGGCGGCCTTAACGTCGTCGAGGGAATTCACGGCACAGAAATCGGCGGTATCAATACCGGCAGCGCGCAGGGCATTTTTTTCCAGCAGACG
Source organism: Pseudomonadota bacterium (assembly GCA_030145845.1). GTDB lineage: Bacteria > Pseudomonadota > Gammaproteobacteria > Pseudomonadales > Oceanobacteraceae > Venatoribacter. The sequence goes on along the minus strand of JAIXHJ010000004.1, from coordinate 219,003 downwards.
GTTCTGGAAGGTTTTTAACGCCGTCAGGCTCGGATAAAGCTTATCGGCTACCGCTTCCAGACGCGCCACAATGTGGGCCGGAATGTTTTCGGTTTCGTAAGTCACGCGGTCAACCGAGGCGAGGAAGGTATCCAGCGCTTCGTCACTGTGGGCGCGCAGGTCATACAGTGACACTTCCAGGTCTGTCAGGTCACGGATGCTGTCCATCGCCATCTGACCCAGCTGGCCGTTTCCCAGAATACCGATTTTCATGTGCTCAGTTCTCTCTTACAGTGCGCTACGTGGATCAGGTTCAGACAGAACGGTGTCGGTCTGAGTCTGGCGGAATTCGTCAACTTTCTGCAGCAGTTCAGCGTCGCTGGTGGCGAGGATCTGGGCCGCCAGCAGGCCGGCATTTTTTGCCCCGGCATCGCCGATGGCCAGAGTGCCGACAGCAACGCCACCGGGCATCTGCACGATCGACAGCAGTGAATCCAGGCCACTCAGGGCACGGGATTTGACTGGCACGCCAAGCACCGGCAGCGAGGTCTGCGACGCACACATACCGGGCAGGTGAGCGGCCCCGCCGGCGCCGGCAATAATCACCCTGATACCGCGTGATTGTGCCGTTTTGGCATAGTCGAATAACAGGTCCGGGGTGCGGTGTGCGGAAACCACTTTCACTTCATAGGCTACGCCCAGTTTATCCAGCATATCTGCCGCATGCTGCATGGTGGGCCAGTCGCTTTTCGAGCCCATGATGATTCCGACTTTTGCTGTCATCCGCTTTTCCTCGCGTTGTAAACCGACCGGGGTCCGGCCACCGGTTTCAGAAAGCGGCGCATTCTAGCATAAGCCGCCCGGCAGACGGAGTCCCGATGCGTGGCTTTGTGCGCCGGCAGTGGCTGGCGGATTTGTCGCAGTTATGACAAAAACCATTTGCTGGGTATGGTTATTTCCCCTACCATTGAGCGAATTATAAACAACGGTCATTGCCGGTCTGTAAGCGGCAGTGACACGGAACCGTACCGATGGCAAAGGAGTCGTCTGTCAGATGAGCGGTATTTATGGACGTGTCCGCCAGATGGTGACCGGACTGAAGTCTGGTGATGAGCTGTATCAGGTGGTATTTGATACCGCTGCAGCAGGCATGGTGACCATCAACAGCAAAGGACTGATTCAGGCCTGTAACCCGGCGTTATGTCGCATGTTCGGCTATCAGCTGCAGGAGCTGCTGGGGCGTAATATCAGCATTCTGATGCCGGTAACGCATTCGGAAAGACACCAGTCGTATATCGAACGCTATCTGACCACCGGTGAGGCCAGCGTGATGGGCCGCGGGAGGGAACTGGTGGCGATGCGGAAACAGGGCGAAACCTTCCTGATTCACCTGACCGTGAGTGAAATGAATCTTGCTGGTGACCGCAGCTTCACCGCCATTGTGCACGATCTGAGCGATACCCTTGGCAGCCGTGCCGGCAGCCAGCCACAGCAACTGGACCGGGCCTGGCTGGGCACCGTACTGGATCAGACACCGGCTGCGGTGACGGTAAAGGATATCCGTGGCCGTTATCTGCTGCTTAACAGCCGGGCGGAACAGGTTTTCGGCGTGACGTCTGCGCAGGCGGCGGGCTATACCGATGCCGAACTCTTCACTGAACAATGGGCATTGCTGCAACAGCGCACGGATGAAGAAACCCGTCAGGCAGAGCTGCCGCGGACCTTTATCGAACCCTGGGGCGGCGATTCAGAGCAGCCGGCGGCTACCACCTTTCTGACCAGTAAGAATCAGCTCTGCGATGCGGCCGGTCAGGCGATGGGAATTGTTTCTGTGCTGCTCGATATTTCATCACTGCCGGTTATTCACCGCCCGGCGGATACCAGCGCCGCGGTGCTGCTCAATGCGCTGCCGACGCCGCTGGCGCTGATTTCCACCGATGGTGAGGTGCTGCAGGCCAATGCAGCCTATGCCCGGCGTTTTGGTATGAGTGCCGCATCGGTGGTGGGCTGTCAGATCCGGCTGCTGGAGCCGGATGCCATGATCAGCCGTTTTGAACGTCTGCTGTCCGGAGATCCGTCGGTGAGCCTGACGTTTGCAGAAGAGCAGCTGACCTATCAGTTGCAGGTCCATCACTGGCAGGATAAAAAAATGGTTGTGCTCAGCGCGGTACCGGTGGAAACAACACCGGCCGGCCAACGTGAGCACTGCGCGGAAAAATAACCCCGGCGCTGATCAGAACGCCAGCCGGCCGTCCTGAATATCACGGTACAGTTCGTCCGTCAGCGGACGGTACGCCTGGCTGCCCGCGGTCAGCACCATGACCGGGCCGCTGATTCTGGGCAGGTGATAGGCTTCATCCTTTAATTCCACTTTGCGGTATTTAAATGTTCCGGTGATCTGTTCCTGCTGGCGGATACGCAGGAACAGCGGAATGGCATAAGCCGGTAATTTTTCCTGCAGATGGCGGGTAAGGGCCGGATAATCCAGCATTTGGTCATGACGCAGGGTGAGGGATGCCATGCCGGCGCGGCCGTCGGTGTGCGGAATTTCAATGCCATAAACCACGGCGTGTTCAATGCCGGGATATTCCATCAGAATTGATTCCACTTCGGTGGTGGCAACATTTTCACCTTTCCAGCGGAAGGTATCGCCCAGCCGGTCGGCGAACGCCACGTGTTTGAAGCCCTGATTGATCACCAGATCGCCGGTATTGAACCAGCAGTCGCCCTGACGGAAAACATTACGGAACAGCTTTTTCTGCGTGGCGTCTTTATCGGTATAACCTTCAAACGGCTGCTTGTCGTTGACCTCCGTAATCAGCAGGCCGGTATCACCTCTGGCCACTGGCAGCATAAAACCTTTGCTGTTGCGCTGTGGCGCATCATTTTCAATATCGTAATGAATAATCCTGTATGACAGCGGGCAGATGCCGGCGGTCTGATCCAGATTGAGGGCATTGGTAAACACCAGATTGCATTCACTGGCGCCATAAAATTCATTGATGTGGCGGATACCGAAACGCTGCTTGAAAGCCATCCAGATATCAGAGCGCAGACCATTGCCGATAATGACGCGGATATTATGCTGGCGGTCTTTATCGCTGGCCGGATTATTGAGCAGATAGCGGCACAGTTCGCCGATATAGCAGAAACCGGTGGCGCCGTGAAAACGCACTTCCTCCCAGAAACGCGACACACTGAATTTACGCGAAATAGCCAGGCAGGCGCCGGCGCCGAGTACCGCGGCGAGGGAAACCGTCAGGGCATTATTGTGATACAGCGGCAGGCTGACGTAGAGCACATCGTCTTTGCGCAGACGCATGGACGCCAGTCCCATACCGGCCATGGATTTGAACCAGCGGTAATGACTCATAACTGACGCTTTCGGCATGCCGGTGGTACCGGAAGTGAAAATGTAATAACAGGGCTGATGCATCCGCACCTGCGAGGTGGTGGTGGGATTGGTTTCCGGCATCGGGCCGGACACGGTATCCAGATCCAGATACTGCACCGGACACCCGCGTTCACCACTGTCTTTTACGTAATACAGCTGGGCCTTGAGAAAAACCGGCAGGGTGTGTTCAACGCTGGCCATATTGTCGAGCATTTCCTCGCCGACAATCATCACGCCGGGGTTGACCAGGCGGATGCTGTGTTCCAGTACTTCGCCGCGCTGTGACGTATTGATCATGCTGGCAATGGCACCGAGTTTGACGGTGGCCAGCACCGCCATCAGGGTCTCCGGCCGGTTCTCCAGCATAATGGCCACGGTATCGCCGCTGCGGATTCCCTGTGTCATCAGGTAGTGAGCAATGCGGTTCACTTTTTCGTTCAGCCGGCGGTAACTCCAGCTCTGATCCTGATAGCGGATGGCAATATGATCCGGCTGCAGCTGTGCGTGTTTTTCCAGCAGCATGCCGATGGATTTTTTCTTATCCGGACGGGCAGAGGCCAGAGCCACGACGCCTTTCACAATAACACCAGTGTGTGGCAGCAATGAGACGGCGGAACGGAGAATATTGGCCAGATTAACCGGGCGGGGTTGCATACTTTTTTCGCGGCTTTCCACAGCGGAAAAGCGTTCTGAGGAGACGGCAGAACGGTTCATAGAGAATGACCTTTGTATTTATTCTTATATTTTCAGAATGGCATAAATCATTGATGGAAAGAAGCCCTGTCTTCAGCGCAGCTCAGCCGAGGTTTTGCCCAGCAGGCGGCGGGCAATAATCAGCTGCTGTATCTGCTGGGTGCCTTCAAAAATATCGAGAATTTTTGAGTCGCGGGCCCATTTTTCCAGCAGTTCATCTTCACAGTAACCGACATCGCCGAGCAGCCCGGCGCAGCCCAGCGTAATGTCATTGGCCACCCGGCCGGCTTTGGCTTTGGCAACGGAGGCGGCGGTGGAATTCGGCTGGCCGTTGTCAGCCATCCAGGCGGCTTTCAGGGTCAGCAGACGGGCGGCTTCCCATTCGGCTTCGTAGCGGTACAGAGTGGCTTCCATATGGCTGCAGCGCTTCAGGTCGTGGCGGTAATTCAGACGGATACCCTGCTCACGCAGCAGTTCGCGGGTACGGTCGAGGGCGGCTTTGGCCACCCCGACCGCCATCGCCGCGACCACCGGCCGGGTGTTGTCGAAGGTCTGCATCGCACCGGCAAAGCCCTGCGCGCCGCTGATGTCTGCTGAGCCGAGCAGATTGGCCGCCGGTACGCGGCAGTCGGTAAAGGTAATGGCGGCGGTGTCTGAGGCTTTGATGCCGAGCTTCTTTTCCAGCCGTACCACCTCCATTCCGGCGGCTCCTTTTTCCACCACAAAGGATTTGATGGCTGCCCGCCCCAGTGAGCGGTCCAGTGATGCCCAGACGACCACGGCATCGGCACGTTCGCCACTGGTAACGAATATTTTCTCGCCATTGATAATGTAATCGTCGCCGTCTTTCACGGCGGTGGTACGGATCGCGGCAGAGTCCGAACCACAGTCCGGTTCGGTAATGGCCATGGCAGCCCAGGTTTTGCTGAAACGCTGCCGCTGTTCTGCACTGGCAACCGCCGCGATGGCGGCATTACCCAGCCCCTGACGCGGCAGGGTGAGTGACAGGCCGACGTCGCCCCAGCACAGTTCCTGCAGCCCCAGTACGGTCGACATATTGGTACTGTTGACGATGCCGTCACCGTGGCGGCGCTCTGCTTTCAGTTTACCGGCTCCGGCACCTTCGCCCATGGTGCCGTCATTCATGCCGTCCATAATGGCAGCCAGCATATCCAGTTCGGCCGGGTAGGCGTGTTCGTCACGGTCATATTTGCGCGATACCGGGCGGAAAACATTTTCGGCCACCTGCCGGGCCTGATGCACCAGGGCGCGGAATTTTTTCGGGGTTTCCAGATTCAGCATCATGTTTTTCCTCAGAGATGCAGGCCACTGCTGATGCAGGTAAGGCTGCGCAGATCGCGGTACCAGCGCTCTGCCGGGTGTTCTTTGGTAAAACCATGGCCACCGAGCAGCTGCACCGCATTGGTGGCAATCTGCATGGCTTTTTCACTGCACAGGGTGTGCGCGAGAAAGGCCTCGCGGCGGAACGGCAGCTGCTGTTCCGCCCGTGCGGCAGCGCGCCAGGTAAGCAGGCGCATGGCGTCCACCTCAATGGCCATATCGGCCAGCATAAAGGCCACGGACTGGCGCTGGCTGATGGGCTCACCGAAGGCCCGGCGCTCATTGCAGTAGGGCAGCAGATAATCCAGCGCCGCCTGACAGGTACCGACTGCCAGTGCACACCAGTGCAGTTGTCCCAGGCTGATAAAATCGGCGTAACAGAAATGGCCATCGTCCAGACGGGCATCCGCATCCAGCGTTACTTTGCTGAAGGTGACGGTGCCGCAGCCTGCGGCTTTCAGGCCCATGGCCGGACGTGGTGATACCTGCACGCCACGGCTGTCTGCCGGCACCAGAAACAGTGCCGGCCGGCCTTCGGACACGGCGGCGGTGAGAAACAGAGCGGCGCTGGATGCCAGCGGTACCAGCGTTTTTTCGCCATCAAGCTGAAAGCCTTTACGGCTGGCCCGGGCATGGGTGGTCAGTTTGCCGGGGGTGAACAGCGGGCCGGGTTCCTGTACCGCGATGGCCGCCAGTGGTGGTGTTTCCTGCAGCCACTGCGGCAGCCAGCGTTGCTGCTGGGCGGGGTTGCCCCAGCGCACAATGGCATTGGCGACGGCGAGGGGGGCGAGGGCCGTCACGGCCAGGGAAAAGTCGCCCCAGGCCAGATCTTCGGCAATCAGGGCACTGGTCACCGGGCTGTAGTGGGGGGCGCTGCCGCCCAGATGTTCCGGCACGCTGAACAGGCCCAGCCCCAGTTCGCTCATCAGGCGCTGGTGAAAGGCCTGCGGCGGCTGGCCCTGCTCATTGGCAGCCGCCGCTGCCGGGCGCAGAATGTCGCCGGCGTAAGCGCGCACGCTGCTCCGGATCAGGTTCTGCTCTTCACTGAGACTGAGATCGAACAGACTGGCGCTGCGGCTGTCTGCGTTCTGCGCTGCGGCTGGCCGGGCATCGTTTGCTGCTGAGGTGGAGGGTTGACGCCGCCGTGCACTCAGCTGGCCGGCCAGGCGGAAACCGCTGCGGGTGGACAGGTAAGCCAGGCGCTGCGCGGGTTTGCGCAGGCCGTATTTTTCTGCCCAGCGGCTGCCGGCAAAGCGGCTCGCCAGCGCCAGTCCCAGCCCCTGAATATCTTTCGCCATATGGGATCAGCCATTCTTATTATCTGATCGCTCAGCATTACATGATGCCGGTGTGGCTGCATTGGCACAGGTGGCTGGCGGCGGCGGGCGCCAGAGTCAGCCGGGCAGGCCTTCGCGTTCTGCGGTCAGGCAGCGGTCAATGCTGTAGCGGCAGGCGTCCAGCACCGCGCGGCCGATCAGTTCACCGGCGGCGGTGTGTTTGCCACAGTACGACAGTGGCGGGAGTGAGCCTGTTGCCGGGCAGAGTACGGCATGGCTGTCGGTGCCGGTACCGCTGGCCGGCTGAGCGGACAGCGGGCTGATCAGACCGGCATCGCGGATGGCCGTCACTTTGGCTTCGGTCAGCAGAATCAGCGCTTCCGCCATGGCTGCCGGGGTCAGCGGCTGACTGACGTAGAGCTGGATATTAATGGTGCCTGCCCGTGGCGCGGGGCCGGCGGGGTCGCCACAGCGCAGCAGATTACTCAGGCCGCAGGTGACCCAGCAGCGGACTTCGAGCCCTGCCTGCTGCAGACAGATTTCGCCCAGTGACTTCATGGATGCGGCGGTCATCATGCCGCAGACCGGCCCCGGTAAGGCCAGTTCAGCGGCAGCCTGAGTCAGGGTGTCGGCGGGTTCCGGCCACGGCGGCGGCGCAGATTTATCGACCCGCAGGTTGAGCAGGCTGCGGCACTGGGTCAGCCCGCCATTAAGAACGGCAGAACTGAGAATACGGCATTCCACGGGCAGGATAACGGCGGTGTAATGACGGTGATAAATCGCTTCAATTTGGGACATGTGCCCGCACCCGGTATGATAAGGGCAACGAATTCTGACACAGGATGAACCCATGCTGACTTTATTGTCGCCGGCCAAAACGCTGGATTTTGACACGCCACCGGTTACCAAAAAAGCAACCCAGGGCATTTTTCTTGACCGCTCGGCCGAGCTGGTGGATGTATTGCGCAAATATTCGCCGGATGAGCTGGGGGCACTGATGAAGCTCAGCCCGAAACTGGCAGAGCTGAACGTGCAGCGTTTTCACGACTGGCAGCTGCCGTTTAATGCGGATAATGCCAAAGCCGCGGTGCTGGCTTTCAAGGGTGATGTTTACACCGGTCTGGAAGCGGAAAAACTGTCGCTGCCGGATCTGGAATTTGCCCAGCAGCATGTACGGATTCTCAGTGGTCTGTATGGTGTACTGCGGCCGCTGGACCTGATTCAGCCTTACCGTCTGGAAATGGGGACGAAACTGGCCAATCCGAAAGGCAAGGATCTGTACACTTACTGGGGGAACGATATTACCGACGCCCTGAACAAAGAACTGGAACAACACAGCAATAAAGTGGTCGTTAATCTGGCATCAAACGAATACTTCAGTGCTGTTAAGCCGAAAAACCTGCAGGCGGAACTGATCACGCCTGTGTTTAAGGACGAAAAAAACGGCAAGTACAAGATCATCAGTTTCTACGCCAAAAAAGCCCGTGGTCTGATGACCCGCTGGATTATTGAGCAGGGGCTGGATAATCCGGCACAGCTGCACAGGTTTGATGTTGCCGGCTACCGCTTCTGTGAAGAAGAATCCGGTAAAGACACTCTGGTATTCAAACGCGCCGAGAAGGATATTGCGAATGCATAAAGTTCTGCTGGCAGGCCTGATGGGGCTTGCCATAACAACCGGGCTGAGCGGCTGTGTGCTGGCTCCCCAGACCATTGCCCTGAGTGATGACGTGAGCACGGTTCCGGCCGGGCAGCCGGCGGTGTCCCGTGACGCGCTGGTGCGGGTACGCGACGAGCGTTCACTGGCGCCGGATGTGCTGGGTAACCGTGGCGGCCGGCTGCCGGAAAACTCCCCTTTATTGTCTGACCGGCCACTGACGGATGTGCTGTCGGCGCGCCTGCAGGCGTCACTGAAACAGCTGGGCTTCGGTTCTTCCAGCCCGGTGGAGCCGGTTAAGGTGCAGCTGGATATTGATGAGTTCAGCTATCAGTGTAACGAAGGCGTGGTGGTTAATGAATGTTCCGTGCGTATGGGTTTTATGCTGACGGTGGTTAATGAAGGCAAGACCTTTACCAAACCCTACAGCGTATACGAAACGCGTTCCCTGGCAGCTTCACCGGTGGCTGAATACAACCAGCAATGGGTGAATGAAGTTCTGGACCGCCTGTGGTCGCATATTTTTAACGATCAGGAGCTGTTTGAAGCACTGCAGGTTCGTGTCAGCAACTGACTGTCCCTGTTTCCTGTCTCTGTAAACCCTGTCTCCCGGACAGGGTTTTGCTTACCATAGCCGCTGCTTACTTCCTTTATTTTACCGCGCACTGCGCAGTGCGTGCCGGCAGCGGAGAGTCGCCAGTTTATGGCCGTCACAGTAATTTTTGTTGTTTACGCCGTTCTTTTTACCCTGCTTGGCTGGCAGGTTGCTGACCGTACGGTCTGGTACGCGGAGGTAACGCCTCTGATTGTGGTTTATCTGGCTCTGCTGCTGACCATGCACCGTTTCCGTTTCAGTGTGCTGTCTTATCTCTGTATGTTTATTCCTCTGCTCTGGCATACCGTCGGTGCACATTACACGTTTTCGCTGGTACCGTTTGACTGGGTCATGCAGTGGTTTGGTCTGGAACGTAATCCTTACGACCGTATCGGACATTTTATGGTTGGTCTGTTTGTGGTGCCGGTGGCGGAATTTTTACAGGCCAGACAGCTGGCAACGCGTATGACGGCGATTCTGTTCGGCGTGTTTGCGGTGGGCACCGTGGCTGCCATTTATGAAATTATTGAGTGGGTGTATGCGGTGCTGGAAGGCGGTGAAAGTGGTATCAGTTTTCTCGGTGCTCAGGGCGATATCTGGGACGCACAGAAAGATATGCTTGCCGATCTGCTGGGTGCGCTGGCGGGCGCATTACTGGCCGGCTGGCAGGGCAGGGGAAAAGGCCAATAAAAAAGCCCCGCATCGGCGGGGCTTTTTATTGGTTTGACCGGGTATCAGGGGTTGGCATTGCGCTGTGCGGTCATCTGCGCAGCTTCGACTTCAATATAGTCCACCAGAATATGACCGGCCTCCATCAGCAGGGCATCATCCTGCGGATTGGCTTTTTCCTCTTTTTCTGCTGTGGCGACATCCTCTTCTGCCGTCTCTTCATCATCGAGACTGGTCAGCAGCGGCATGCCTTTGGCTTTGCGGCGCTCATTTTCCAGTGCCAGACGTTTATCGTCATTGGCTTTACGTTCCTGCTCGCGGACCTTTTCGTTCAGCGACACTCTGGTCTGTTCACGCAGTTCTTCAATCAGGTTTTTCTGTTCCTGCAGGAAACGGAAGTCCGGGTTGTCCTTGATGCGGTCAATATGGCGCTCGCGCAGTACCGGTAAAACCGAGCCGATTTCTTTATCGTGCTGGTATTCCGCCGGGCGGATGGTATCCCATGGCAGGGCTTCTTCCAGTGCGCTTTCACCGATCTTTTCTTTATCAAACAGCGACGGGAACAGCAGGTCCGGGATCACGCCCTGATTCTGTGTGCTGTCGCCGGATACGCGGTAAAATTTAGCCTGGGTGATTTTCAGCTGACCATGACGCAGTGGACGCAGTGACTGCACCGTGCCTTTGCCAAAGGTCTGGCCACCAACAATCAGGCCGCGGCCATAATCCTGGATCGCGCCAGCAAAAATCTCTGACGCTGAGGCACTCAGACGGTTGACCAGCACGGTCAGTGGTCCGTCATACAGTACCGATGGATCCTGGTCAGGCAGCACTTCCACCCGGCCGTGGGTGCTGCGCACCTGTACGACCGGACCCTGGGGAATAAACAGGCCGGTGAGGCTGATGGCTTCTTCCAGCGAGCCGCCGCCGTTGTTACGCAGGTCGATGATCAGACCGTCGATTTTTTCCGCTTTCAGTTCATTGATCAGGCGGCTGACGTCGCGGGTGGTGCTGCGGTAGTCCGGCTTGTTTTCCATGCGCCCCTGAAAATCGATGTAGAAGGTCGGGATATCAATAACGCCGATTTTACGCGTCTGCTCGCCGTCCTTAACCTCAATGACTTCTTTCTGTGCCGACTGTTCTTCCAGCTTCACTTCATCGCGGACAATGGCAATGACTTTGCTGTCGCTGCCGGAGCTGTTAGCAGGCTGGATTTCCAGCCGTACGGTGGTGTTTTTCGGGCCACGGATCAGGTCAACCACTTCATCCAGACGCCAGCCGATAACATCAACGATGTCTTCATCGGCCTGGCCGACGCCGATGATTTTATCCGCCGGCTCCAGGTTACCGGCTTTGGCTGCCGGGCCGCCGGGTACCAGACGGACTACTTTGGTGTATTCATCTTCGGTCTGCAGCACGGCACCGATGCCCTGCAGTGACAGGCTCATATTGATATTGAAGTTTTCGGTATTGCGCGGCGAGAAATACTGAGTGTGCGGATCAAAGGCGCGGGTTACCGAGTTCATAAAGGTCTGGTAAGCATCTTCCGGCTGCGACTGATGCACGCGGTTGAGCTGATTCTGATAACGCTTCTGCAGCAGCTCCAGAATGGCGTCTTTCTCTTTGCCGGCCATTTTCAGATTGAGAATGGAATTTTTCAGGCGCTTGCGCCACAGCGTATCCAGTTCAGCTTTGCTGGTGGCCCAGGGCGCATTTTCGCGGTCGAGGTCAAGACGCTCATCGCCATCAAAAGTGTACCCGGCGGCGTTATTTTTCAGTTCGTTGAGGAGAAAAGACAGGCGCTCGGAAACCCGCTCCTGAAAGCGGTTGTACATGGTGAACGCGGGGCGCATATCGCCACGGCTGAGGGCTTCATCCAGCTGCAAACGGTATTTTTCGAAATCGTTAATATCGCTCTGCAGCAGGTAACTGCGGGTACTGTCGACGTCGTCATAAAAAATATCCAGAATTCTGGAAGACAGATCGTCGTTCAGACGTTGATGTTCGTAATGGCCACGCAGCAGGTTATTCATGATTTGCTGGGTGTTCATGGCGAATTCCCGGGTGGGTTCCAGCGGCGTGAATGCTGTGCCCGGGGCAACATCAGGAATGCTGGCCAGAGTGAGCCGCGAGACCAGCAGGAATGCTGCGGTCAGAATAAAGCGAGCAGTTCGCATATGGAGGGAATGCATAGTCTTCGCCAGTTTCCTTATTCTCTTCATATTTATGCCGGGCACCGTTATCATGCCTGCCGGCTGCACGGAGGCAGCGGTTTTAGGCGGTGATTACAGGCTGGCAGCAACCTATAGTACACCTTATTAGAACACCGGATGCCACAATAATTCCCTGAATTGTAGCGGACTCGGGGCGATTTTTTCTGTGATGCACGCCGGTTTGCGCGATATCAGAGTATCAGGAGCGAGTTTTGGCCAGAGTTAAGCTGGATCTACCCGACGAATTTACCTTCACCACCCAAATGGATGTCAGGGTGACCGAAATCAACTACGGCAACCATGTCGGTAATGACCGCATGGTGTCCCTGCTGCATGAAGCACGCCTGCGTTTTCTGCGTGAACATGGCTTCGGCGAGTTCAACATTGGCGGCATCGGTATCATGGTGTCCGACCTGGTGGTGTGTTTTACCGCGGAATCCTTTGTCGGCGATATGCTGACCTTCCATGTCGGGGTGACCGATTTCAGCAAATACGGTTGTGATGTGATCTACCGGGTTGAAAATGAAGCTCAGGATAAGCAGGTGGTGAAAGCCAAGACCGGCATTGTGTTCTTTGATTATGATGAGCGCAAAATCGCCCGGGTACCGAAAGTGTTCTACGAGCGCTGTGCGCCACAGCTGCTCGACGACGGCGAATAACCCCACGCCGGCAACTTGCGGCATCCCGTCAGCGGGATGCCACAGCGCGGGTCTCAGTCCTGAGTTTCGCCGTCAAAGTAGGCGGTGATAAAGTCGAGGAAGGCGCGGCTCTTATTGGCCAGATAGCGGTTCTGCGGGAATACCACCTTGATGGTACGTACCGGAATCTCAACCTCAGTGAACAGCTGTACCAGCTCACCGGAAGCCAGATGACGGTCGGCAATATAGGTGGGCAGGGCGGTGATCCCCATCCCGGCCAGACAGGCCTCATACACCAGATCAATATCGTTAACCGTCAGTTTGCGCTCGATGCTGGAAATGGTGAAACCATGATCTTTTTCGAACTGACGCAGCCAGCCTGAGCGGGCAAATTCAGCATTGGCCACAATCAGAATACGGTGGTCGTGCAGTTCTTCCAGATTGGTCGGAATACCCCAGCGTTCGGTGTATTCGCGCGACGCCACAATCACAATTTTCTGTTCTGCCACGGGTTTGGCGATCAGACGTGAATCCTCCAGCGTGCCCAGTCGCAGGGCGAAATCATACCCTTCCTTGACGATATCCAGCGGCCGGTCGGAAATGTGCAGATCGAAGCTGATGTCCGGATACTTCTGCGCAAAATCGGTAAAAATCCTTGCCAGCTCGCGGCGGCCGAAGTTCGACATCGCGGTGATGCGCAGCCGGCCACGGGGAGTCACATCAAAGTCGGTGACCAGCTTTTCGGCTTCAGTGATGGATTCCAGTATGTTCTCGCAGTGCTGATAGAACATCTGCCCGGCCTCGGTCGGGCTCACCGAGCGGGTGGTGCGGTTGAGCAGGCGCACCCCAAGGCGTTCTTCCAGGCCGCTGATCTGTTTGCTGACTGCGGATGGTGTCACGCCCAGTGAATCGGCAGCCGAGGTGAAATTGCGGGAGCGGACCACGGCAACGAAGGTCTGAAGGGAGTCGATACGGGACATAATTAATGACTCACGATGATTAATCTTGGAATGTGAGCATTATATTTAATTTTTTGGAAATAATAAGCCCGAATTGATCATAAATTAGACTTATCGCTAATAGGAGCGGCACAAAACCCTGAATTCTGTCAGGAAATCAGTGGAGCGGAGCTGCCATAGCGCGCCATCAGGCCTTCTTTGGCGCGCCGCGCAGGTTGATCAGGCCGGCACTGATAATCAGCGCGGCACCAGCAAAGGTCGTCCACACCGGCACCTCATCCCAGAAGAACCAGCCCATCAGGGCGCCATAAATGACGGCGCTGTAGACATAGACACCGACTTTGCCGGTGGGGGCAATCCGGTAGGCTTTGGTCAGCGCCAGCTGACCTGTGGTGGCGACCACGCCCATCAGCGCAATCCACAACCAGCCTTCCGCCGGTACCGGCTGCCAGTTGAGCATGGCGCCGGGTGCAGCGACCAGCGCACCGGTCAGGCCGAAATAGAACACAATGCGCTGACTGGACTCAGTCTGCGACATCCGCCGGATGGTGACTTTGGCCAGGGCTGCCAGAATGGCGCCGGCCAGACCGATGAGGGCGGCATAGGTAAAGGCCTGCTCGCCCCCCGGACGCAGGATGACTGCTACCCCGGCAAAGCCGGTAAACAGCGCCAGCCAGCTGTAACGGCCGGCGGGTTCCTTCAGCCACCACCAGGCGAGTACGGGCATAAACAGGGGCGCCGACAGCTTGACCAGAAACGCTTCGGTCAGGGGCAGGTGGCCGAGGGCCCAGAAATAGCAGAACATGGCGCTGACACCGACCAGACCACGCATCAGGTGCCAGTACCAGACCTGGGTTCTGAGTTCTGACAGGCCGGTGCGCAACAACAGTGGCAGCAGGAACAGCAGACCGGCAATATTACGGAAGAAGACGATCTGTTCCGTGCTCAGATCATCAGACAGGTGCTTGATAATGGCGCCCATAATGGCGAGCAGGGCTTCTCCCAGCAGGAGATAGAGGGCGCCAAGGCGGATTTCGTCGGTCATCTTCTTTAAATTGCGGTAACAGGCACTATATAGCCTTGGAGTTCGGGCCGGGATGGCGCAGAGGGCGCATTATACGCGTTGGCGGGGATTTGCCTAATCGGCAATGGCAGCAACGGGTCACATTGGTTTGAGGTATATCAATGAGCTTATTTATTAAATTAACTAAAGTTTAGTAAAGAATGCTTGAAAAAAATTAATGAGGACGCATTAAAGCCTTCAACTGAATTTAACGCCTGACCAGCGATGCGGCAGGCTCTGTGAGGAGAATCGTCATATGAGAATGGATCGTCTGACCACCAGTCTGCAGAATGCCCTGGCCGAGAGCCAGAGTCTGGCACTGGGACAGGATCACAACCAGATTGATACCGTACATGTTCTGCTGGCGCTGCTGGAACAGACCAGCAGTAGCGTGAAGGACGTCGTGCGCCGTTGTTCCGCCAACGTCAGCGAGCTGGAAAAATCCCTGCGTCAGGTACTGCAGGATCAGCCCCGCGTCAGCTCCCCGGACGGCAATATCCAGATTGCGCCGGAACTGGGCCGGCTGCTGAATCTGGCCGATAAAGAAGCGCAGAAGCGCGGCGATCAGTTTGTTGCCAGTGAGGTCTTCCTGCTGGTGGCACTGGACGACAAAGGCCCGGCCGGTAAGGCGCTGGCGGCGGCCGGACTGACGAAAGACAATGTTGATAAGGCAATTCAGGATATCCGGGGTGGTGAAGCTGTGAACGATGCCAGTGCGGAAGACAACCGTCAGTCGCTGGACAAATACTGTATCGACCTGACTGAGCGTGCGGAGTCCGGCAAGCTGGACCCGGTGATCGGCCGTGATGATGAAATCCGCCGTACCATTCAGGTACTGCAGCGCCGTACCAAAAATAACCCGGTACTGATCGGGCCGCCGGGGGTGGGTAAAACCGCCGTGGTGGAAGGTCTGGCACAGCGTATCGTCAATGGTGAAGTACCTGAGAACCTGAAAAACAAACGCATCCTGTCGCTGGATATGGGCTCACTGCTGGCCGGTGCCAAATACCGCGGTGAGTTTGAAGAGCGCCTGAAAGCCGTACTGAAAGACGTCTCCAAGGCGGAAGGCTCTATCATCCTGTTCATCGACGAGCTGCACACCATGGTGGGTGCCGGTAAGAGCGAAGGCGCGATGGACGCCGGTAACATGCTGAAACCGGCTCTGGCCCGCGGTGAGCTGCACTGTGTGGGGGCCACCACGCTGGATGAATACCGCGAATTCATTGAGAAAGACGCGGCACTGGAACGCCGTTTCCAGAAAGTGCTGGTGGACGAACCGGGCGAAGAAGACACCATCGCCATTCTGCGCGGACTGAAAGAGCGCTACGAAGTGCACCACGGTGTGCAGATTACCGACAGCGCCATTATTGCCGCGGCGAAGCTGTCCAGCCGCTACATTACTGACCGCCGCCTGCCGGACAAAGCCATTGACCTGGTGGATGAAGCCGCGTCCGTGATCCGTATGGAGATCGACTCCAAGCCACAGGAAATGGACAAGCTGGAACGTCGTCTGATTCAGCTGAAGATTGAACGTGAAGCACTGAAGAAAGAAAAAGACGAGGCTGCCAAGCAGCGTCTCAGCGGTCTGAATGAAGAAATCAACAAAGCCGGCCGCGCTTACGTTGAACTGGAAGACGTGTGGAAGAAAGAAAAAGCGCTGCTGGAAGGCGCCAGTAAATCGAAAGAAGAACTGGAGCAGGCCAAACTTGAGCTGGAAGCCGCGCGCCGTGCCGGCGACCTGCAGAAAATGTCTGAGCTGCAGTACGGTCGTATTCCGGAGCTGGAAAAACAGCTGGCCTCAGCCAATGAAGCGGAAACCTCCGGCACGCAGGAATTTACCCTGCTGCGTAACAAGGTGACCGAAGACGAAATTGCCGAAGTGGTGTCCAAATGGACCGGTGTGCCGGTGAGCAAGATGCTCGAAGGCGAACGCGACAAACTGCTGCGCATGGAAGACGTGCTGCATCAGCAGGTTGTCGGTCAGGATCAGGCCATCAAAGCCGTATCCAACGCCGTACGCCGCTCACGGGCCGGCCTGTCCGATCCTAACCGGCCGAATGGTTCGTTCCTGTTCCTGGGGCCGACCGGTGTGGGTAAAACCGAGCTGTGTAAAGCGCTGGCGACCTTCCTGTTCGACAGCAAAGACGCCATGGTACGTATCGATATGTCGGAGTACATGGAGAAACACTCCGTGGCCCGTCTGATCGGTGCGCCTCCGGGTTACGTCGGTTACGAAGAGGGCGGTCTGCTGACCGAAGCGGTACGCCGCAAGCCTTATTCCGTGATTCTGCTGGATGAGGTGGAAAAAGCGCATCCGGATGTGTTCAACATCCTGCTGCAGGTGCTGGATGACGGTCAGCTGACTGACGGTCAGGGGCGCAAGGTGGACTTCAAAAACTGCGTGCTGGTGATGACCTCGAACCTGGGTTCCGATGTGATTCAGACACTGGCCAATGACGATGAGTCCAGCTATGAAATGATGCGCGAAGCGGTGATGGAAATTGTCGGCTCGCATTTCCGTCCGGAATTTATCAACCGGATCGACGAAGCCGTGGTCTTCCATCCGCTGGAGAAAGATCAGATCCGTGGTATCGCGGATATCCAGCTGGATATGCTGCGTAAGCGTCTGCAGGACCGCGAACTGGTACTGGAACTGTCTGATGCGGCCATCAGCAAGCTGGTGGATGTGGGCTACGATCCGGTGTTCGGTGCCCGGCCGCTGAAACGGGCCATCCAGCAATGGATCGAAAACCCGCTGGCACAGGATATTCTGTCCGGTAAGTTTGGTCCCGGCACCACCATTGTGGCGGATGTCGACAACGACCATCTGGTGTTCAGCGCCCGCAGCTGAACACACAGGCAGCGATAAACAGACCCCGCAACGGTGATCCGTTGCGGGGTTTTTTTATGTCAGTGTGTATAATCGGCAGCAACCGATCAGGGAGTTTATGGGATGAAATACCTCACCAGGCTGTGCCTGGCAGCCGCCATCACAGTACCGGTTTTCAGCGCCGGCTGTACCACGGTTACCGTGGCAAAGAATGAACTGCCGATGAGCTTTATGAATCACTGTGCGGCACCGGCCGGGGTGACGGTCAATTTCGGCACGCTGACCATCGCTCTGGGGGAGCGGCCGACGGCAGGCTATGGCATTGATGTGGTTGGTCAGCAGCAGGGCGACGATCAGTACGAATTTATTTATCAGGAACGCCGTCCGGCTCCGGGCATGATGCAGGCTCAGGTTATCACCGAACCCTGTATGCAGGTAATTCTGCCACCGCACTGGCAGCAGGTGGTGGTGATTAATCAGGACAGTGGCCAGCGCTGGCAGCTGACCCCGGCCGATGACCGCCAGCAGGATGCCGGCCGTAAAACGTCGTCGGGTGTGACGCCGGCGCAATGATTATTCTCGGCATTGACCCGGGCTCACGGCTGACCGGGTTTGGGGTGATCCGCCGCGTTGGTCAGAAGACAGAATATATTGTCAGTGGCTGTATCCGTACCGGTGATGGTCCGCTGGCGGAACGGCTGAAAAAGATATTTGCCGGGGTCAGTGAAATCATTGAAACCTACCAGCCACAGGAATTTGCCATTGAACAGGTGTTTATGGGCAAAAATGCCGACTCGGCACTGAAACTGGGGCAGGCCCGTGGTGTGGCCATTGTGGCCGCCACGCTGCACGATTTACCCGTTGCTGAATACGCACCGCGGACCATCAAACAGGCGGTGGTCGGCAAGGGGGGGGCAGATAAGGAGCAGGTGCAGCATATGGTGCAGCATTTACTCAAATTGCCCGGTAAGCCGCAGGCCGATGCGGCCGATGCGCTGGCCATTGCCATTTGTCATGCCCATACCAGTGCCAGTCTGGTCGCTCAGGTGGGGGTGAAAGGGGTAACGCGGGGAAGAATGCGCTGACGTGTTAATGTCCATGCCGGCGCCGCTCAGCAGTTACTGGCGGTAGAGCAGAATCATCAGCAACAAAAGCAGCAGTGCGGAGATGCCCTGCCAGAACTGCACCGGGTTGCGCTGTATTAATGGTTCTTTGCGCAGACGCAGGAATTGTTTGTTGGGCTGGCTCAGGTCATAAATAAATTCATCCGCTTCCTGATAGCGTTTATGTGCTTCCGGCTGCAGCGCTTTGCGGATGGCTTCATCCACCCACAGCGGCACCGGGGTGTGCTCATCGCGATGGTGAATGGGGATATAGCGCAGGCGCTGCTGGGCTTTCAGGCTGCGGGCTTTTACCACCTCAACGCCGTAGGGCAGTTGTCCGCTGAGCATCTGATAGACAATCACGCCAAGGGAAAACACATCCGCCGCCGCGGTGCCGGGGTTGCCAAGAAAATATTCCGGTGCTGAATACTGGGCGGTGCCGGGTATTTCCAGCCGTGCCAGCGGCGTATCCATTTCCATAATGCCGGCCACCCGGGTGGTGCCGAAATCAATGATTTTCACGGTGCCGGACGGATCAATCATGATGTTATCCGGCTTTAAATCCTGATGAATCATTTCCAGCCGGTGAAAGGCGCGCAGGCCTTTGGCAATCTGAGTGGCAATGTTGCGTACTTCACTCAGTGCCGGCCGGGGATGGTCGCGCATCCACTGCGCCAGGGTGATGCCGTCAATGTATTCGCTGGCGACATACATAAACTGCCGGCGGCGGTGATGGGTAACAGGTTTCAGGACATGGGCGCTGTTTATCCGTCGTGCGACCCAGTCTTCCATTAAAAAACGTTCGAGATACGCGGGGTCTTCGCGCAGTTCCATTGATGGTGTTTTTAATACCACCGTTTCGCCGCTGTCATGATCGCGGGCGACATACACATGGCTGCGCGGACTGCTGTGGATTTTACGCAGAATGGTATAACCATCGAAGTCGTCACGGGCATCCAGCTCCGGTGGAAAAGGCAGTTCGGTCAGCTGCTGGCGGACTTCATCGGCACTGAGCCCGGGCAGCTGGTCGATACGGACAATCTGGATGCTCAGATTATCATCACTCTGATGGTCACGTGCCTGGCGGGTAATGGCTTCTGCGGCGGCATTGAGATCTGCACCGCGGCGGATCTGCTCCGTCACCTGTTGCGGGCTGATGAATTCGTAAATGCCATCGGTGGCAAGAATAAATACATCACCGGCACTGACACTGAGGGCGCGGTAATCCACTTCCAGATGCTGGTCCATACCCAGTGCCCGGGTCAGGTAACTCTGCTGCTGTGATACATAAAAACGGTGGTCGCTGGTGAGTTGTTCCAGTGACTCACCCTGAACACGGTAAATGCGGGTGTCGCCGGCACTGAACAGATAAGCGGTGGTGGATTTTATAATCAGGGCACTGAAGGTGCAGACATAGCCGCGGTCCGGGTCGGAACGGTACTGGCTCTGGCGGGTCTGGGCATAGAGCCAGGAATTAACCGCACTCAGTACCCGCTGGGCCGAACGTTTGACCGACCAGGCTTCCGGGGTGCTGTAATAGTCGCTGATAAAACCTTCCACCGCGGCGGCACTGGCAATCTGGCTGACTGCACTGCTGCTGATACCATCGGCCAGTGCAATCACCGCACCTTTACTCTGCAGCAGATAATTATCCGGTATGCTGGTGGCGTAAAAATCCTGATTAACCGGCTTTACCCCGGCGTCAGAATATTGCCCGACCGACAGTTGTAATTCATTACTCATCTGTGCAGGAACCTCAGAGTAATTCTGCATCGCTCTGCGCGAATCTTTCCGGGCTCAGAGCAGGGCGGCGAATGAAGAGCATGGCGGGTCCTTTTCAGGTTTGCCAACGCCGCGATAAAACCCCGGCCTGCAGCCGGGGTTCTGGCGGATATTAATCGGGATCAGGCGGAACGCTGAGGCGTCATGGCCGGTGTCTGATCGGCGCTGAGTTCGCGCTTTTTACCGGTACGGACATGGGTGAAGTACAGTGGCAGACCAACCAGCAGGAAGCCACCGGCCAGATTGCCCAGTGCGGTTGGCAGTTCGTTCCAGATCAGGTACTGCATAAAGGTGAAATCACCGCCCATGATCATGGAGAACGGGAACAGGAACATGTTGACGATGGAGTGCTCGAAACCCATAAAGAAGAACAGCATCACCGGCATCCACATGGCCGCCATTTTACCGGTGGCTGAGGTGGAAATCATGGCGCCGACCACACCCATGGAGACCATCCAGTTGCACAGCATGCCGCGGATAAAAATGGTCAGCCAGCCGTCAGCGCCGTGGGCCGCATAACCCAGCGTCCGCGCTTCACCGATATGCGACACTTTTTCCGCAATCGGACCACCATCGGTGTTGTAACCGTAGGTCAGAATAAAAGAAATCATAAAGGCCACGGTTACCGCGCCGGCAAAATTACCGATAAAGACCAGCCCCCAGTTGCGCAGTAATCCGCCCAGGGTCACGCCGGGGCGCTTGTCGATCAGTGCCAGTGGTACCAGGGTGAATACGCCGGTCAGCAGGTCGAATTTCATCAGGTAAAGCATAATAAAGCCGACCGGGAAAAGTACGGCACCGAGAATCGGTGAACCACTTTTCATGGCTACGGTAATGGCGAATACCGCGGCAAGGCCAAGAATCGCCCCGGCCATAAAGGCACGGATCAGGGTGTCCTTGGTCGACATGTAGATTTTTTCTTCACCGGAATCGACCATTTTGGTCACAAATTCGGATGGCATTAAATAAGACATGGCTGCTCCCCATATGTCGTTGGTTATCCGGCCCCGGAGTGCAGATTCCGGCAGGCCAAAAAAAAGCGCCCACTGCCTGACAGCCGCAAAGCTGCAGGGAGTGGACGCCTTTGTCCTTAACTTCTTTGACTGAATGTTCCGTCGTCAGAACGATCAGTTGAATTACGTTTAGCTTTTTGCAAGTGCTGTGCCAGCCTGTAAGGCCGGTTTTTATGCTGTTTTCTGCCGGCTGCCGGCCTGTTCTGCACCTGAGCTGTGCATCGCCTGCTGTCTGTGCTCCGGCAGATAACATTCCGGTTGCTGGCAGCGGGCAGGGATCAGCGCCCCTGTTTCAGCTGCAGCATTTCTGCCACGCTGATGACATTCTCGGCCACATCGACAATCCGTTTATTACCATCCATGGCGGCCTGACGCAGCTGTTTGTATGCCTGCTCTTCATTAATGCCCTGTGACTGCATCAGCATGCCTTTGGCTTTTTCAATCAGTTTGCGTTCATTCAGTGCCTGACGGGCTTCGCTCAGTTCATCACTGATACGCTGCAGGCGTTCGGCCTGGCCCTGCACCAGTTCATAGATGGAGCGTGCCAGTTTGACGTTGACGCCGGGCGTGACATTGACGCCGCCGGTGCTGATCTCTTCGTCCGGCAGGACCGACAGCGGGGACATCGGCGGCTGCTGAATATCCGCCAGGTCCTGCAGGTGTTCACGGTGCAGGCGCAGATCTTCCTGCGCCTGACGGATTTTTTCTTCGCCCTGCTGCAGCAGCTCGGCGGCCAGTTCCCGCTCCAGTTCCTGCATACCGTCGATGCGCCGGGTTGCCAGCTCGTACCAGACTTCACTCATGGAGGTGGGCAGGGAGTCGCCACTGCGGTAGCGGGTAATCAGCTGGCGCAGGCGGTTGAATTCACCGGTGGCTTCGCTGCTTTCCAGCTGCCGCCACTGTGCGGCAGGAATGGTGTGGGTGAAATCGGAGAAAATATCAAAGCAGCGGTTCTGTGCATCCTGCAGGGTTTTCAGCCGTTCCTGTACCGCGTTGGTGAATTCGCCGGCGGTAAAACCGATGATGGCCCAGGCCCGCTCCTGGCCTGCGTATTCCTTACCCTGCATAAAGTTGAACATGGCCACCAGCGCGCGGGTGATATCCGGATCGCCGGAAATATCTGCGGCTTCAAACACCACGCTCAGCAGGCCGGCGATCAGCCGGCTCATGCTCTGGGTATAGGCGCCGGGTTCAATGCCGAGGCTGTCGACCTGGCGGCGCAGCTCTGCCAGTTCATCCAGCTCATGCAGTACATAGGCAATGGCACTGAACAGGCGGGCGGAGGTGGGGTCGCTGCGTTCCAGATCCAGCTGTGACAGCGTGTTGCGCAGAACCTGATCGGCAGCATCCGAGGCGCTGATCTGTTGCTGACGCTGAGCGCCGGAGCGCTGCCCGGCCGATACCAGGCAGACGTTCGACAGGCCGCGTTCGCGTTGCAGCTGGTGGATGAGTTCAGTGACTTTGGTGACCAGATCGCAGCTGATCAGCAGTTGTTGCAGGGCGGCGATCTCAGAACGTTTGGCTGCCAGCAGAAAATCTTCGGTGGTGAGGGTGTTGGTCATCTGAGCGGTATCACGGCTAATGAATGTTATGGCGCCAAGAATAACAATCCGGGCTGTCCGGCGGCAGCGTTTTTGCGCACTCTGCCGGCTTTGTTAAGAAAAAGTCCAGCCCGGCTGGCATAATGCGGCGCTCAGTTTAATGGGGGTTTTATGATTTTTGCGCTTGTGTCGGCTGTTGCCTGGTCACTGTTTGATCTGGCCCGTAAACACCTGTCCGCCAGCTGCCGGCCACTGCCACTGTCGATCTGGCTGGCGCTGGGAGTGGTGCCGCTCTATCTGCTGCTGGGTGTGGTCAACGGCAATATGAGTGCCGGCCGCGATTACTGGCTGCCGGGACTGGCTTCAATGACGCTGGCTGCGGTGGCCAGTGTCAGTTTTATCCGCGCCATCAGCCGCGGCCGCATTGCCATGCTGATTCCGGTGCTGTCGTTTACCCCGGTGGTGGCAGCACTGCTCAGCTGGCCGTTGCTGGGCGAAGCACTCAGTGCGGCACAGGGAATCGCCATTGCGGTGATTGTGGTGGCAATTTTTGTTCTTAATGGCGGCTGGAAGCTGCTGCGTGATCCGGCTCATGCCGGCCCCGGCTTCGGTCTGATGCTGCTGGTGTCGGTCTGCTGGGGAGCCGGCATTGTGTTTGACAAGTGGGCGCTGCAGTCGGCGGGGGTGTATTTCCACGGTCTGGTGCAGAGTCTGGGCATGGCATTGCTGCTGTGGCTGTTTTATCTGCTCACTGAGGTAAGAAAGGGGCAGCCGCTGGTTCCCCGTTTCCGCGGTTCTTATGGGGTGTTGCTGCTGGCTCTGGCGGTGTTTGCGCTGGCGGTGCTGTCGCAGTGGGCGGCGCTGATGACGGTGCATCCCGGCATTGTCGAAACGGTGAAACGTGGCATCGGTATTCTGGGCGCAGCACTGTGGGGCGTGTGGTTTTTCGCCGAACAGGTCCGGCGCTGGCAGCTGGCGCTGATGCTGGTGATTATTGCCGCTACCGCCCGGCTGACGCTGGGCGGTTAGCCGGGCGGTTAGCCGGGCGGATGAAGGTTCCGTGCCTGCGCAGCCGTTACAGAAACATGCCGCCGGATACCTCAACGCGCTGACCGGTGATCCAGTGATTGTCGTCACTCAGCAAGGCCGCAATGGCCGGGCCGATATCCTCCGCGGCAGCCGGACGGCCCAGAGCGGTGACCGCGGATACCATCTGCCGGTAGTGCGGATTATCCCGTACCGCGCCACCGTTGAAGTCCGTCGCGACTGCGCCGGGCGCGATGGTGTTGGCGCGGATACCCCGGCCGGCCAGTTCTTTCGCCAGATACCGGCTGAACACTTCCACAGCGCCTTTCATGCAGGCGTAGGCGGATGACCCCGGCAGGCTGAAGCGTGTCAGCCCGCTGGAAATATTGATCACAGCAGCGCCTTCGGCCAGCAGCGGCAGCAGGGTCTGAGTGAGGAAATAGGGGCCTTTCACATGCACCTGATAAAGGTGATCGAAATCCTCTTCAGTGACCTCACTGAAAGGCTTCTGGTGGCCGTGGCCGGCGTTGTTGATCAGGTAATCCAGGGTGTCGCGTTGCCAGCATTCCTGCAGTAGCCGGCTCAGCTGCTGGCGGAATGTCATAAAGTTTGCACTGCTGCCGGTATCCAGTGGCAGTGCTCTGGCCTGAACGCCCAGCGCCTCAGCCTGACGGCAGACGGTCTGCGCAGCGGCCTGATTGCTGTGATAGGTGAAAACACTGCTGATGCCACGGGCGGCAAGGGCCAGTACTGTACTGGCACCAAGACCACGGCTGCCGCCGGTGATTAAGGCGATCTTCTGGTCGGACATGGGAAACTCCTGTTGCTGGTGAAGTGGTTGTCAGTCCGTTCAGCTTAATTTGGCGGAATTTTTGTATAAAGATGAGTTATCTGGCATTACTGTTTGTGATTTCTGGATAATTGCGAGGCGCTATGAAAGAGCTGGAGGCCATGCAGATTCTGTTGCAGGTGGCAGAACAGAAGAGTTTCTCCGCCGCCGCTGATGCCCTGAATATTCCCCGCTCTACGGTGTCGGCTGCGGTGCAGCAGCTGGAGGCTGAACTGGGCGTACGCCTGTTGCAGCGCACCACGCGGCGCGTGCAGGTAACGGCAGAGGGCGAGCTGTTTATGCAGCGGGCCCGGCACGTGCTCAATGAAGTGGAGGAACTGCGGCACCTGTTCCGTGAGCGGCAGGCCGATCTGCGTGGTGTGATCCGGGCCGATATGCCGGTTCCGCTGGCCTGCGGTCTGGTGCTGCCGGCATTGCCCGGCTTTGTGCAGCGTTATCCCGGGCTGCGCGTGGAACTGAGCAGTACCGACCGCCGGGTTGATCCTCTGCATGAAGGGTTTGATCTGGTGGTCCGGGTCGGGGAGCTCAGCGATTCGACACTGATTGCCCGTCCGCTGGGACAGCAGGTGATGGTCAATTGTGTCAGTCCTGCTTACATCAGCCAGTACGGCCTGCCACAGACGCCGGACGAACTGCAGCAGCATTGGCTGATCGGTTATTCGCAGACACTGGGGCGCGCTGCACAGTGCTTTGAGTACACCGATGCGCAGGGGCTGGTACAGACGGTGACGATGCCGGTGCAGGTCACCGTCAATAATACCGGCGCCTACACCGCAGCCTGTCTGGCCGGACTGGGAATTATTCAGTCACCGCGGCGGGGCGTAAAAGACTATCTGCAGCGGGGGCAGCTGGTTGAGGTTCTGCCACAGTGGCGTTGCCCGGCGATGCCGGTTTCCATTCTTTATCCGGAGCGGCATTTTCAGCCTCAGCGGGTGAGGGTTTTTATTGACTGGCTGGCCGGATTAATTCAGGCGTCTCTTCAGGACTGACCCGTTCAGGGAATATCACAGGGCGGCGCTGCCGCCCTGTTGTGCCTGTTGAATGCTGTGCTCAGGCCGGCGTGGCACAGGCCGGACAGCAGGATGCCGGCGAATAAATCAGCGGTGACACCTCATACGCTGCTTTGGCTGTGGCAAATGAGCCGACAAAATACAGCTGGTCTTTGTCGGGCAGGTGAGGGCAGCCCTCACGGTGAATCTGATGGCCGGCGTCTGCTTTTTTTTCGGTATCGATAAAGAATAAAGCCATATTCTCATCTCCTGTTTGCGGTTGAGTACACTTGCTCCGGGATGGTTCCCTTTTTATGAACTGCGGTCTGCGTGCCGCAGGAATGACGGTTATCGCCGGCATTCACCGGGTATCTATCAATCCCTGTGCCATGCCGGGGTGACCGCGGAAGAAGGGTTAAAAAATAATAAAATCAGTGGGTTAAGCTGCCAGCAGAAATGGCTTCTGCCGGCGTTGTGAGGGAAAGGGGATATTGGCTGTGGGCTTTTGTCGGTTTTATACGCACAGACGACAGAGAGAAACGCGGTTTTACCCGTCCCAGCCTTCTTCGTCCATGGCCGCAAAGCGACTGGCAGACGTATCCATGCGTTTGCTTTTCAGGATGTTTGCCAGCCAGAACTCGGGGGTGCCATTCAGCTGGGCCTGCAGCGCGGCAATCAGTTCATCCACATCGGGACCGCCGCTGACTTTCACCGGGTTGACGCCCAGCGCCAGCAGCTGGCGTGAGGCCGAGCCGCCAATGGAAGCGCAGTAAACCACGTCAGCACCGACCAGCCAGGCCAGCTTCGGCTTCAGTTTATCTTCGTTGCCATCCATCTTTTCCTGCGCAAAACGCTGCGCGGCAATCAGTTCTGCGCTGTCGGCGTCGACGGCGTACAGATAGAAGGCCTGGGCGGAACCAAAGTGCTGGTCCACCATATCGCCGTCCATGGAGGCAAAGGCGACCAGCAGGGCGGAAGGCTCGGCCGCCGCATCGGCAACACGGGTCAGTGCAGTCATGGGAATTCTCCTGATTGAGTAACAGACCGGGGTCTCTGCAACCTCTGAACCAGTCTGGCGCTGCTGACAAATGCCGTGCTGACGGCGTAATGACGGTGTGGTACCGGAATATCGCAGTAACAAAGATGACAGCCGCCGCGCTTTTGTCGTATTTGCTGCATGGCCGGGTTCCTGTCGCCAGCTGTGTGCCATCCGGCCCACAGTTGTCCGCTCTCCGGGGTTCTTATCGTATTGATTTAAATCGGATTTCTTATTTCAGCTGACTGGTACAGGCTTTGCTGAATACCTGCTTTTCGTCTCAGGGGAGAGCAGGATGACGCAGACCATGGCCGGGCCGGCGCGGCCGGGCATTGAATGGCAGGCCGTACCATGAGTGCTGACAGTTCGCATTACATCACGCTGCTGGAAGGACGGCTGAAAGCGGCGGTGGAACTGCGGCCGGCCGCCGGGGCGGATAACTGGCTGTTGCTGGTGCATCTGATGTATGACGGCAGTCCGGCCGGTAGCGTCAGTTTCAACCTGCATGATTACCGCCGTGATGAAGCTGAGGCGGTGGCTGCGAATATCGGCGATAACCCTTTTCTGATGCGGGAAATCGACGAATTCCTGTGGGGTGAAAGCGACTGAAAGCGGTTGCCGCTGATGCCTCCTGACAGACTGGTCAGGAATGCGGGGCGGAGGTGCTGATAGCCCTCGGCAGGTGGCGTTTCTGTGTTAATATCGCTCCCCTGAAATCACAGGAAACGGAAGAAGTCAGCATGAGCTTTGCGGCGCCTGAAAGTCTGGCCGAACAAATCGCGAAACACCTGGCGCAACGGATTATCGCAGGGGAACTGCAGTCCGGTGAGCGGATACAGGAAGCCAGAGTGGTCAATGAACTGGACGTCAGCCGCGGCTCTGTGCGCGAAGCATTGTTGATCCTTGAGCAGCGGTACCTGATCAACATACTGCCGCGCCGTGGGGCGGTGGTGGCACACCTGACGGAAAAGCACGTCACCGATCTGTATGCCCTGTACGTGAATCTGCTCACCATGGTCGGCGCTGAAGTTGCTCAGCGCTGGCGCGATGAAGACCTGGAACCTCTGTACCGCCTGTGGAAACAGATGCAGCGCTATGCGGCGGAAGGGGATCAGGCGCTGTTTATCGACAGCGGCTTTACCGTGATGCATGAAGGTCTGCGCATCAGCGGCAATGATTACCTGCGCCAGGTGCTGGAAGATCTGCAGCCAGCAGTGCAGCGTACCTACGCGCTGGCCGTGCGTCGTTATCCTGCTGAAATACAGCACGCCCTGCAGTTTTTTGCCGATCTGCTGCTGGCCGTGCAGCAGCGCAACACCGCCGTGATTCCGTCGGTGGTACAGACTTACGGTCACCACCAGACCGGCATTGTGCTGGCGGCTCTGGCTGAGGAGACCGCGGAATGCGCTTAAAAGCGATCAAACTGTCCGGCTTCAAATCCTTTGTCGATCCGACCACGGTTCCCTTTTCCACCAATATGACCGGGATTGTCGGCCCGAACGGCTGTGGTAAATCCAACACCATTGATGCGGTGCGCTGGGTGATGGGCGAAAGCTCGGCCAAATACCTGCGTGGCGACGCCATGACCGACGTTATTTTCAACGGCTCGTCAGAACGTAAGCCGGTCGGTAAAGCCAGTGTCGATCTGGTGTTCGATAACAGTGACGGTACCCTGCGCGGCGAATACGCCGGCTACAGTGAAATCAGCGTGCGCCGTCAGGTGACCCGTGACGGCCAGTCCAGCTATTACCTCAACGGCACCAAATGCCGGCGTAAGGATATTACCGATATCTTCCTCGGTACCGGTCTGGGGCCGCGTTCCTACGCCATTATCGAGCAGGGCATGATCTCACGTCTGATCGAAGCCAAGCCGGAAGAGTTGCGGGTGTATGTGGAAGAGGCGGCAGGTATTTCCAAATACAAGGAACGCCGGCGGGAAACGGAAAACCGCATGCGCCGCACGCATGAGAACCTGGAGCGTCTGCAGGATATCCGCGAAGAACTGGAGCGGCAGTTGTCACACCTGCACCGTCAGGCGCAGGCGGCGGAAAGATACAAAGAATTGAAAGCGCAGGAGCGCGAGAAAAAAGCGCAGTTACAGGCCCTGAAATGGCAGGCGCTGGATGCGGATTACCGCCAGCGGGAACTGAAAATTGCCGAACATCAGACGCAGTTTGAATCCTGTATGGCCGACCAGCGTTCGGCCGATGCGGAAATTGAAGGCCTGCGCCTTGAGCATCAGGACAAGAGTGATCTGTTCAACGCCGCCCAGAGTAAATACTACGAAGTCGGCGCGCAGATCGCCCGTCAGGAACAGAAGCTGGAGCATCAGTCACAGATGGCGCTGCAGCTGGATCAGGATATGGCAGAAGTTGAGAAAGCCATCCTCGAAACCGAAAAATCGCTGGAAGAAGACCAGCTCAATCTGGAAGCCGTCAGTGAAGAACGCATGATGGTTGAGCCGGAGCTGGAAATGCTGCTGGCCGGCGAAGAAGAAGCGGCGCTGAAGCTGGAAGAAGCCGAAGACGCCCAGCGCCGTTGGCAGGACAGCTGGGATGCTTTTACCCAGCGTGCCAGCGAACCGGCCCGTCAGGCTGAAGTGGCCCGCACCCGGATTCAGAACACCGAACAGCAGCTGGGACGTCTGGACCAGCAGATCCGCCGTCTGCAGGAAGAACTGCAGCAACTGGCTGATAACCCGGAGCTGGAAGAAATTCAGCTGCTTAACGAAGAAGTTGGCGAGCAGGAACTGCAGGCCGAAAGCCAGCAGCTGCGGCTGGATGAACTGCAGGAACAGGTGTCGGAATCGCGTGAGGCGCTGGAACAGCAGCGCCGCCAGCTGGATGACGGTAAGTCAGAACTGCAGCAGATGCTGAACCGTAAAGCCACGCTGGATGCGCTGCAGAAAGCCGCGCTCGGGCAGGGCAGCGAAGCCGTCAGTCACTGGCTGGAAAGCCATCAGCTGGCGCGCAAGCCGCGGCTGGCCGAACAACTGCAGGTAACGGCCGGCTGGGAGCGGGCGGTGGAAACCGTGCTCGGTGATTATCTGCAGGCGGTCATGATTGATCAGCTTGATCCGGCACAGCACTGGCTCGACAGTTTTAAAGAAGGTCAGCTCACCCTGTGGCAACAGGGGCAGGGCAACAGCACTACCGCTGCTGCGGACAGCCTGCTGAGCAAAGTCAGCAGTGCGCAGGATCTCAGCGGCCTGCTGGCGGGCGTGAAAACCGCGCCGGATGTCAGCAGCGCGCTGGCCATGCGCGGCTCGCTGGCGGCGCAGGAATCTGTGATTACCCCGGACGGTATCTGGCTCGGTGCCAGCTGGCTGCGGGTGGCGCGTGAAGCCGATGGCGAAGGTGGCCTGCTGGCGCGCCAGCAGGAACTGGAAGTCCTCGACGACCAGATCGAAGAACTGGATATTCAGGTGGAGGAATG
Source organism: Pseudomonadota bacterium (assembly GCA_030145845.1). Classification (GTDB taxonomy): domain Bacteria; phylum Pseudomonadota; class Gammaproteobacteria; order Pseudomonadales; family Oceanobacteraceae; genus Venatoribacter. The sequence goes on along the minus strand of JAIXHJ010000004.1, from coordinate 188,923 downwards.
GGACGCCGACCTGGAAGCCAACCAGCTCAAACTGCGCTCGCTGGAGCAGCAGCGTGAAACGGCACAGCGGGAACAGCAGCAGGTCAGCCAGCGGCTGATTACGCTGAAATCCCAGTTGTCCGGCAAGCAGGCGCGGGCAGAACAGTTTGCCCTGCGCAGTGACAAGCTGAACAAAGACATTGAAGAAACCCGCCAGCTGCAGACGCTGGAACGCGAACAGCTGGAAGAACTGCGCATGCAGTGGCAGGAAGCCATGAGCGCCATTGATGAAGATACCGATGAGCGCGAACGGTTGCAGGCGCGGCGCACTGAGGTGCAGCAGCAGCTCGAACAGGCACGCATGGAATCCGGTCAGCACAAAGACCGGGCACATCAGATTCAGCTGAAAAACCAGACCCTGAGCAGCCGCGAACAGGCGCTGCAGCAGGCGATCGAACGTCTGGCGGCGCAGATGCAGCGGCTGCGTGAACGGCGCGAACAGATTCTTGCCAATCAGAACCGTGACCATAGTGCCGATCTGGATGAGCTGAAAGCGCAGCTGGAAGAAATGCTTGGCCGGCGGCTGGAAGCCGAACAGGCGATGCAGGCTGCCCGTCATGCGCTGGAAGCGGTGGACAGTCGTCTGCGTGAACTGGAACAGGCCCGTGCGGACGCCGAAAAACGCGCCCTTGACGTGCGTAACGAGCTGGAAAAAGTACGCATGGAATGTCAGGCACTGGATATCCGCCGCCAGGCACTGGTCGAGGCGCTAAAAGAAGAGAAACTGACCCTGAAAGAGGTGATGGATAACCTGCCCGAAGAAGCCAGTACTGAGGCCTGGCAGCAGGAGCTGGAACGTATCGGTGAACGCATTCAGCGCCTCGGCGCCATCAACCTCGCGGCCATTGAAGAATATAAAGTGCAGTCAGAGCGCAAGGTGTATCTCGACGCGCAGAATGATGATCTGCAGAAAGCACTGGAAACCCTGGAAGGGGCGATCCAGAAAATCGACCGTGAAACCCGCACCCGTTTCCGCGAAACCTTCGATAAGATCAATGCCGGTCTGGCCGACCTGTTCCCGAAAGTCTTCGGCGGTGGTCACGCCTTTCTGGAACTCACCGATGAAGATATGCTGACCACCGGTGTGGCCATTATGGCGCGGCCACCGGGCAAGAAAAACAGCACCATTCATCTGCTGTCGGGCGGTGAAAAAGCCCTGACTGCCATCGCGCTGGTGTTCTCCATTTTCCAGCTCAACCCGGCACCTTTCTGTATGCTGGATGAAGTGGATGCACCGCTGGATGATGCCAACGTCGGCCGTTATGCGCGGCTGGTGAAAGCCATGTCCGACAAGGTGCAGTTTATTTATATCACCCACAATAAAATTGCGATGGAAATGGCCTCACAGCTGATGGGGGTTACCATGCACGAACCCGGCGTTTCACGTCTGGTATCGGTGGATGTGGAAGAAGCAGCGCAGATGATCGACCAGTAAGCTGCTTTTAAGGCGCGGGGGCTGTTCTCACAACAGGCATTGTGTAACACTTCCGCACGGAGTTTTCCCGCGATACTGATGTCATATCGAGCGTTTTTCCGGTATCGCAAACAGGTAACTGACGAGGTTTTGTACAAACATGGAATGGAGCTGGCGAACTGTCCTCATTCTGATCGGTCTGGTGGTTATGGCGGCAATTCTGGTCGACGGCTTCCGCCGTATGCGCCGCGCCCGGGCTGAGGCTTTACGGCTGGACGTAAGCAACGATTTTAAATTTCCGGAAGACGGTCATAACCCGGAACTGCCCGGTGGCGGTTTCCGTGTAATCGGCAGCCGCCGCAACGCGGAGGCGGATGAAGAGCATTATACTGAGCAGCCGCAGGAAGCGGATGAGCAGGATACTGTGCTGTCTGAGCCGGTGGCAGAAAAACAACGCGTGGAACCGGAACTGGATCTGCCGCCGCTGTCGGTGGATGAAGAAAGCAGTGCGGCCGAACCGGTGATTGCCTGGGAAGACGATATCAGCCCGGCGCGGGTGGTCAGTGCCGAGAAAGCCGATCAGGTGCTGCACGAAGCCGCGGCGGAGAAAACCCACGATCTGGAAATTCCGCGTTCGCATTTAATTCCCAAAGCACGTCCGGTGAATCTGGATGAACCGGTTCCTGTGCTGCTGGATGTGGAAGAGCTGGGGGCAGAGGACGCTGAACCTGAGCTGGATTATCAGGACGATATCAGTGCCGCTGACGGCGACAGGTTGACCCCGGCCGGCGGTGATGAGCCACTGAACGGTGCCGATGAACCGGTAGCGGACATGCCTGAGCAGGAAGAGGGTGACGACGACAGCGACCCGCATCTGGAGCAGGAAGTGGAAGCGGTGCCGGAGAAACTGCCACTGCAGCCGGTGAATTATGCCGGCCCCGGTGCCGAATCCTTATCGGCCCGCCCGGTGCCGGAACTGGTACTGGAAATTCACTGTATTGCGCGTGATCCGGCGGGGTTTGCCGGTAAAGATATTCTGTTCCTGTTCAACAGCTGTGATCTGCGTTTTGGCGAGAAAGATATTTTCCATCGTTTTGAAGAAGCCGATGGCCACGGCTGCATTCAGTTTTCCGTGGCACAGAGTTTTGAACCCGGTGTTTTTGTCCCGGCGGCGATGGCCCAGCAGCATTTCCGTGGGCTGAGCTTTTTTATGAGCCTGCCCGGGGCGAAAAAACCCATGGACGCCTATGAAGCCATGTCTGAAATGGCGCAGGTGGTTGCCCGTAATTTAAACGCTGATCTGTTCGACGGTGCGCGCAGTGCGCTGACACTGCAGACGATGGAACATGACCGTCAGCAGATTATGGATTATGAACGGCGTCAGAAACTGGCGTCGAAAAAACAAGCCAGAAAATAACCATGTCGGATCAGAAAGATTTATTTGCAGAGGAGCCTCAGGGCTCCTCTTTTCCTTCCGCTGATGCAGAACGCCGTATTCAGGCACTGCGCGATGAAATCAACCAGCACAATTACCGCTACTACACGCTGGATGAGCCCAGTATTCCGGACGCTGAATACGACCGTTTAATGCGTGAATTACAGGCGCTGGAAAACGAAAATCCGCAGCTGATTACGCCGGAATCCCCGACCCAGCGGGTAGGGGCGCAGCCGCTGAAAGAGTTTGCCGAAGTCGTGCATGAAATTCCCATGCTGTCGCTGGATAACGCGATGAATGCGGAAGAGTTTGCGGCCTTTTATCAGCGTCTGCAGGACCGTCTGAAAACCACAGACGACATCGAAATAGCCTGTGAGCCCAAGCTGGATGGTCTGGCCGTCAGCCTGCTGTATGAAAACGGTATTCTGACGCGTGCTGCGACCCGTGGTGATGGCCAGACCGGTGAAGACATTACCCAGAACGTGCGCACTATTAACAATGTTCCGCTCAAGCTTTATGGCGATGATATTCCTGCCCGCATAGAAATCCGTGGTGAAGTGTATATGCCGAAAGCGGGTTTTGACGCCTACAACGAAAAAGCCCGGGCAAACGACGAAAAAGTGTTTGCCAACCCACGCAATGCCGCTGCCGGTTCGCTGCGTCAGCTGGACCCGAAAGTAACGGCCAGACGTCCGCTGGAATTCTGCGCCTACAGTATTGGTGTGGTCAGTGACGATGCCAGTCTTGCTGAAACGCACAGCGGTATTCTGGAACAGGTAAAAACCTGGGGCATTAAAATTAACCCGGAAATGGCGGTGGTTACGGGGCTGCAGGCCGCTCAGGACTTTTTTGACCAGCTGGGTGAAAAACGCCATTCACTGGCGTACGAAATTGACGGCACCGTGTTTAAGGTCAACCGTCTGGCTTTACAGCAGGAACTGGGCTTTGTTGCCCGCGCGCCACGCTGGGCGATTGCCTATAAATTCCCGGCGGTGGAAGAAATGACCGAACTGCTGGGCGTCGATTTTCAGGTCGGGCGGACCGGAGCGATTACACCGGTCGCGCGGCTGAAACCTGTGCATGTGGCCGGGGTGACGGTATCCAATGCCACGCTGCACAACATGGATGAAATTGCCCGGCTGGGGGTAAAAATCGGTGACACCGTGATTATCCGCCGCGCCGGTGATGTGATTCCACAGGTGGTATCTGTGGTGGTGGAAAAACGTCCGGCGGATGCACAGGATATTGTGATGCCGGATCACTGTCCGGTGTGTGATTCTCAGGTCGAAAAAGTGGACGGTGAAGCGGTTGCCCGCTGTACCGGTGGTCTGGTCTGTTCGGCACAGCGCAAGGAAGCCATTAAACATTTTGCTTCCCGTAAAGCGCTGGATATCGAAGGCCTTGGTGACAAACTGATTGACCAGCTGGTGGATGCTGAACTGATTGATTCGGTGGATGATTTATTTCACCTGACGCTGGAGCAGTTGTCCGGACTGGAACGGATGGCGGAAAAATCGGCGCAGAATATTCTGGATGCGCTGGATGCTGCCAGAAATACGACCTTAGCGCGTTTTCTTTACGCTCTGGGAATCCGGGAAGTCGGGGTTGTCACCGCCAATAATCTTGCTGCATATTTCGGTTTCCTCAACCGCATTATGCAGGCGACTGAAGAAGAGCTGATTCAGGTGCCGGATGTCGGTGCGATTGTCGCGGCGCATATCCGTAATTTCTTTACCGAACCGCATAACCTGACCGTGATTGATCAGCTGCGCAAAGCCGGTGTGGTGTGGGAAGAAAAAGAACCGCAACAGGATACCGGTGATCTGCCGTTGTCAGGAAAAACGGCGGTGATTACCGGTACCCTGGTGGACAGTGGGCTCAGCCGTGATGATGCCAAAGACCTGCTGCAGCAGCTGGGGGCTAAAGTGACCGGCAGTGTATCGGCCAAAACCGATTTTCTGGTGGCCGGTGAGAAGGCGGGCTCCAAGCTCACCAAAGCGCAGGGGCTTGGGGTGGATGTCCTCGATGAAGCCGCGTTTCTGGCTCTGCTGGCAGAACATGGCATAACACCGGCAAGCGGTGAATAACCTTGGGTGTGGCATGATGATCCGTGGCCTGATCAACCGGTCGTTGCAACCTGTGTGCGTGTTGCTGTTACTGCTGCTGGCGGGCTGTTCCACACCGCAACCGAAAAATATCGCGGATGTCTGTGATATTTATGATGAATATTACGACTGGTATAACGCGTCGAAGGACGTGCGGAAGAAGTACGGTATTCCGGAAGCCGTGACCATGGCTTTTATTCATCAGGAATCTAAGTTTATCGGCGATAACCGGCCACCGCGGAAATGGTATCTGTGGATTATTCCGGGCCCGCGGCCGTCAACGGCTTATGGCTATGCGCAGGCGCTGGATACCACCTGGGAATCCTATATGGCCGCCACCGGTAACTGGGGCGCCGACCGCGATGATTTTGATGATGCGGTGGACTTTATCGGCTGGTACAACCAGCAGACCATTAAACGCACCGGCATCAGAGCGCACGATGCCTACCGTCTGTACCTGGCCTACCACGAAGGTGCCGGTGGTTATCTGCGCGGTACCTACAAAAACAAGTCATGGCTGATTCAGGTGGCCCGCAAGGTGGAACGTCAGGCCAAAGTGTATCAGCGTCAGCTGGTTGGCTGTCAGGATAATCTGGACAGTCACTGGTTCTGGCGCAGTCTGTTTGGTCAGCAACAGTGGCCTGAGGCGACAGAAAAACTCTCACGGGCAGAATTATCCTGTCCTGTGGCTGGCTGAGGGCCGCAAAACATCATTCTCTCAGGCGCGGCTGGCAGAGACTGCTAGAATCAAAGCAGGTGTGGGCAGGGCTGTACACACGTTGGATCTGACAGATTTATCATCTGTGCAGCGGGTCGCATACGGGGGAATTCATGGAAGGCTGGACCTTGTTAGTGCCGGCACTGCTGTTATTGGCAGTGGTGGCAGGATGGTTATGGTACGGATATGGGAAATGCCGGCCGGGCACTGCACCCGTCAGTCAGGATACCCTGTTTGATCTGTGCCCGGACCCTATGCTGCTGGTGAATCAGGATGGCATGATCAGCAAAGCTAACGCCGCGGCGCATCAGCTGCTGGGCTACAGCAATAGCAGTATGAACGGCCAGTCCATCGACATCCTCATTCCTGAAAGTATCCGTATTCAGCATCAGCATCTGGTGTCGCTGTTTTTTTCCACCACCGGTGAACGGCGGATGAATAACCGCATCTGGATTCAGGATGCCACCGGCCGCAAAATCAACGGCGAAATTCACCTGGCGCTGGTGTGTGTGAACGAACAGCCGATGGCGTTTGCCACCATCCGTGATACCACCGAGTTATGGAAGGAAGAGCGTAAGCTGCGTGAACAGCGCAAAGCCTATGGCGAACTGTTCGAACTTTCCTCTGTGGGAATCTGTACCGTCAGTCTGGGCGGGCGTTTTGTCCGCGTGAATAATCACCTGTGTGAATTACTGGGCTATTCCAGCGAAGAACTGCTGGACCTCTGTTTTCAGGATATTACCCACCCTGATGATCTGGATTCGGACGTTGTCAAAGTCAATCAGCTGCTGAAAGGTGAGGGTACGTCTTACACCATGGAGAAGCGTTATTTCCGTTCCGGTGGTGAGATTTTCTGGGCGGCGCTGACGGTGACGCTGATCCGTGATGAGCAGGGGCTGCCGGATTACTTTATTTCCGTGATTCAGGACATCGGTGACCGTAAGGAATCGGAACTGATGCTGCAGCTGTCGGAAACCAAGTTCCGCACCATTGCTGAAACGATTCAGGCGGTGGTGTGGATGGCGCGCCCGGATCTGAGTGAAATCCTGTTTGTGAATCCGGCTTATGAAACCGTCTGGGGGCGCAGCTGCGCCAGCCTGTACGGCCGCCCGCAGAGTTTTTTCGATGCCATTCACCCGGATGACCGTGAGCTGATGGCGGAGGCAATCCACGATCACCGCTATGGCAGCTGGAGTATCCAGTACCGTGTGATTCATCCGCAGGACGGCATCCGCTATATCTCAGATTCGGGCAAAGGGGTGAGCAATCCGCGCGGCGGACTGGATTATCTGATCGGACTGGCGAAAGACATTACCGATCAGGTGGAAACCCGCATTGAACTGGAAGCGGCGCTGAAAAAAGAACAGGAAGCCACCGAGCGCCTCCATCAGCTGGTGCGTACCGATCCTCTGACCGGCTGCCTCAACCGTCAGGCGCTGTATGAAGAACTGGAAAGCCAGCTGCAGTTGTATAACCGCTATAAAACCCCCAGCTCGATTCTGTTTATCGACCTGAATGACTTTAAGCAGATTAATGATACCTACGGCCATATTGCCGGTGATGAAGCGCTGCGGGCCCTGTCTGAACATATCCTCGCCAATATCCGTACCACGGATGTGCTGGCACGGTATGCCGGGGATGAATTTGTTGTGGTTCTGCCGCACACCAATGTGCGCGAGGCGGCGGTGGCGGCCCGTAATCTGCGCGCCAATGTTCTCAGTCATAATTCTCAGGGACGCGACTTCACCGTGCATTTCAGCATTGGTCTGGCCTATGTCGGTTACCCGGATGTCACCAGTGCCGCCAACTGGATTGAGATTGCCGATCAGGCCATGTATCTGGACAAGGCCGCCGGCAACCGCCCGTCAAAGAAATCCGATCACTGATCAGCTGGCAGGGTAGAGCGCAGGCTCCGCCGTGCTGGCGGCCGCCGCAAGCGGCTTATGCTGCTTCAGCAGCGCCAGCAGATTCTGGCCGTTACAGGCGGAATTACGGAGCCCTGAGAACAGCTCCGCATCCAGTTCTGCCAGCGCGGCTTTGACCGCCGGTTCAGAGTAACAGGCCGCCAGCTGATGCAGGTTAACAAGCGGCTGTGCCGATAACGCACTGGCATTGGCCCACTGCAGCAGCGCCTGATGAATCGCCGCGGCATCCTGACCACGGCAGGCCTGAGTCAGGGCTTTCCAGGCGGCCGGACTGCTCAGCTGAGGAGCAGTGTCTTCTGCCTCAGAGGCTGGTTGCTGCCGGCGGCGGCGAATCAGCAGCAGTGCCAGCAGCAGATTCAGCAGCAGCGACAGGCCCAACAGTAACCACCACCACAGAGCAATGTGGCCAGGCTCCCGCGGGCCGGGCAGAGCTGCGGATAGCGGAGTCGTCTGCTGTGAGCGGTCAGCGCCTGCCACCGATGGATTATCCGCTGCTGCGCGACTGTTACGCGCCGGCTGAATCTCGGCGCTGTGGGCGGGCAGGACCGCGTATTCGACTTTTCCTTCGCGGCTGTTCCACCACGGAATGCGTATTTCCGGCAGCACCAGCTGACCTGCTCTGGTCGGCACCAGCGCCATTGTCTGCACCGAGGTGCCGTTCAGCCCGTCTTCCGTTGCCTCTTCATTCTGCTGAGTCTGATCCGGGTAATAGCGCAGCTGATCAATGGCCGGCAGTGGCACGGCCGGCAGCTGGCTGCCGGGCAGACCACGGGCGGTGACGGTAATGGTGCGGGTCACCGGTTCACCGGCACGCCAGTTATCCAGATCCGCGCTGAAGGATTCCGTCAGCTGCAGGCCGGCGGCCGGCAACCAGGGGGCCTGCGGATAATTATCCGGGATCGGCAGAATCTGCAGCCGGATGGGCTTGCTCACCACCGCGGCCTGACGACCACGGTCCCAGCGGTCATAGGGATTGTTAACGATGGCATTAAAGCGCTGGCCGGGAATCACCAGCTCGCCACTGACTTCCGGGAAGATGGCATAGCGGCGCTCATACACGCCAAAACGCTGACCATTGATCACCGTGGTGTACTGGCGTACGTCGCCCAGAGGCTGTACCCTCGCATCGGTAACCTGAAATTCAGACAGGCTGGCGTTGTCGTGATTCACACTGAAATACAGCTTTTCGGTGTACAGAATCTGGCCCTGCACATAGTAGTGCGGCTGCTGGCTGATGCTGATATCGAAGAAGAACTCCTTCTCCTGCTGTGCTTTGACATCATCGGTAACCTGACTGACCTGAATACTGATCGGGTCACTGTGTTCGCCATCGTATGCCAGCGCCGGGATGGTCAGCTGGCCGGTGCGCTTCGGCGTCAGGGTCAGCGTCCATTCGGTAAAGGATTCGGTTTTGCCATTAATGGAACGGAACTGGTTGGAACGCTGCTGATTGAGTACCTGAAAGTCCTGCTGCAGCGGATCCAGATCCGGGCTGCTGAAGCCGGCCTGGGCTTCGTAACGCAGAATCAGGGTAAACGTATCCTGTTCACTGATCTGTTTGCGGTCGACACTGGCGGAAAACCCGGTGGCCAGTGCCGGCCGGGCCAGCAGTATGAGGCTGAATAACAGAAATACGGTCAGGCGCCTTACCATAGAACATCCCCGGATTCATGATCTTCCTGCTGACGGTACTGGTACAGGAATTTGCGTTGTAATAAGTTGCCCGGCTGATCCGGCACCCGGTTCAGCCATTGCTGCATGGCTTCGCGTTCTTCACGGCTCAGTGGTTGTCCGTCTTTGCCCAGCAATTGGGCTGACTGGCCGTCCTGACCGCTATCGTCCTCAGAGTCCGCGGCGCTGTCCTGTTGCCCGGTCTGCTGCTCTGACTGGCCATCCTGCTGTTGCTGCACTTCACCGTTCTGCTGCGCCTGCTGGTCGTTCTGTTGTGCAGTTCCGTTCTGGTTCTGTTCACCGGCATCAGACGGCTCGGACGGATTCTGCGGCTGGCCGTTCTGACCCTGCTGGCCATTCTGCTGCCCGCTCTGATCCTGCTGTGACGATTGCTGCTGGCCGTCCTGTTGCTGATTGTCCTGTTGCTGATTGTCCTGTTGCTGATTGTCCTGTTGCTGGCTGTCGCCGGACTGCGGGTTCTGTTGCTGCTGTTGCTGGCGGATTCTGGCGAGATTTTCTTCCGCTGCCGGGAAGTCCGGCTGCAGCTGCAGGGCTTTCTCATACGCCTGAGCGGCAGCTTCCAGCTGTCCCTGCATGGCGAGGGCATTACCCAGATTGTACTGCGCGTGGGCGTTATCCGGGGCGCTGGCAAAGGCCTGGGCGGCGCTTTGGTAATCGCCGGCACGGTAGGCTGCGGTACCGCGCCACTGCGGGTCTTCAAAGGTCGCGGCGGCGCCGGCAGCATCCTGGTTGTCGAGCATGGCCTGGGCGCGCTGATCGGGGGTCTGCCACAGTTCATCCCAGCTCAGGGCATAACTCTGATCAGGCCACAGGGCCGGAAGCAGCAGCAGTGACAGCAGTACGCCGCGGCGGAACAGCAGCAACGCCAGCGGCAGCAACAGCAGTACCAGCCAGTAACCCTGATCGGCCCACAGATCAAAGGTGCGTCCCTGATCATCCTGTGGCCGTTGCCGCGCCTGAGGGTCGTTGGGCAGCAGCTGTTGCCAGTCGCTGTCATCCAGACTCATGCGCAGCCAGGGCACAGCGGTTTCACTGCTCAGTGCCTGCAGCGGTGTGGTATCGAGGCGGGGCAGAACAATATTGCCTTGACCATCGCGCAGGAAGCCGGAACCCGGCATCGGCACCGGGGCGCCTTCCTGTGTTCCCAGGGCGATCACCGCCAGCTGACTGCGCGACGGCTCCAGCACATCGCGGATGCGGTCAACATCTTTGGCCTGAATCCCATCTGTGATCAGCAGCAGACGGGCGCGGGCGACACCGGCATCGGCTGCCAGCTGCTGGGCGAGGGCTATGGCCTTGTCCGGGCGGCTGCCGGCACTGGGCATAATAAAGGGCGAGATGGCCGGCAACAGGTTCTCAATGGTATCGGTGTCGTCGGTCAGTGGGGTGACGGTGTGCGCATCTCCGGCATACACCAGCAGGGCGGTCTGACCGTCGCGGCGGGCGCGGACAATATCCGTGACCTTCTGAATGGCGCGGACTGCGCGGCTGGGTTTTACGTCCTGGGCGCCCATTGAGGCTGACATATCAAGCATGATAATCAGCGCATCCTTATTTTTCTGGACCGGTTGCGGCAGTCTTTCCCACGCCGGCCCCGCCAGCGCCAGACTGACGATCACGGCCGCAGCAATCATCAGCAGCCGGGGCGCGGCCTGCCCGCGCGCGGCGCCGGAACCCGGTTGCTCGAGCAGATAGGGCAGCAGCTGCGGATCGACCACCTGCTGCCACTGACCGGCCGCCGCACGCCGGCGATGCACGATAAACAGTGTCAGCAGGGCCGGTATCAGGGCCAGCAGCCACAGCGGGCGGATAAAGTGGAAATTACTCAGCCATTCCATCCGCCGGCCTCCTCAGCTTGCGGGTTACGCAGGCGGCTGGCCGGCAGGCTCTGCCACAGGGCGAGCAGCAGGGCGCTCAGCAGTGCCAGCGCCAGCGGCCAGTAAAACAGGTTCTGCTGCGGGCGGTAGATTTCCGGGTCCTTTTCCGTCGGTTCGAGCTGATCAATGATGGCGTAAACCTGTTGCAGCTGCTGTGGATTGCGGGCACGGAAAAACTGGCCGCCGGTGGCACTGGCAATGGTACGCAGGGCATTTTCATCCAGATCGCGGCTCGGATTGACGGTGCGGGAGCCGAAGAAGCCCGGTACTTCCATACGTTCGGCACCCAGGCCGATGGTGTAAATTTTTACCCGGTATGACGCCGCCAGCTCGGCGGCCTTGAGCGGGTCGATTTCACCGGCGGTATTGGCACCGTCGGTGAGCAGGATCACCACCCGGCTTTCTTCCGGGTTGTTCTGCAGGCGCTTGATGGTCAGGCCAATGGCGTCCCCGATGGCGGTTTTCTGGCCGGCCAGTCCGATCTGGGCTTCGTTCATCAGCATCTGCACGGTGTGGGTATCGAAGGTCAGCGGCGCCTGCAGGTAGGCTTCATCGCCAAACAGCACCAGACCCAGGCGGTCGCCCTGACGGCGCGGAATAAAATCATTCAGCACCTGTTTCACCGCGCTCAGACGGGTCACCTGATCGCCATTCAGGTTCATATCGGAGATTTTCATACTGTCTGACAGGTCGACTGCCAGCATCAGATCACGGCCGGTTACCGGCATTTCCACCACTTCGCCCATACGGTAGGGGCGGGCGGCGGCGGTCAGCAGACTGAGCCAGCATAACAACAGCAGCACCCAACTCAGCCAGTGCATGGCGTGGGAACGGTGGATACCCGTCTGCTGGCCGGGAAAACTGTTCAGCGACGGCACCCGCAGGGCGGCAGTCTGCTGGTTGATGGCCGTCAGCAGGCCGCGCACCACCCAGGGCAGGGGCAGCAGCAGGAATATCCAGGGCCAGTGAAAATCAGGCATCATGAGCAGCTCCCGGACGGTACTGACGTTCACATTGCTGCAGCCATTGCCGGGCCGCCTGCAGCAGCTGTGCGCTGTTTCCCTGCAGCTGATCATCCGGGCGGTAAGGGCCGTGGGCCAGCAGCTGTTCCTGCTCCTGGCTGAAGACTGCGCTGTGCTGGCGCAGAAAACGGCGCCAGTCATCACCGGACAACGCCAGCGCCTGCGGATAACGCTGGCGGCAGTAGATTTTCAGGGCTTCATTAATGCTGGCACAGAGCGCGGACGACAGCGCCGGCTGTTGCGCCTGCAGTGCCTGCAGACGGGACAGGCCCTGGCTGAACGGTTCACGTTGCTGCCTGCAGTGGCGGCGCCAGCGCAGCAGCAGCCAGATCAGCACTGGCAGCAGCAGGATCAGCAGCGCCAGCAGCCACCAGCCCGGTGCCGGCGGCCAGAAGCCGATTGCCGGTGGCGCAATGATATCGTTCAGCTGCAGCGACTGCGCCGGATTCATGGCTGTCCCCCGCTGGTTAAACCGAGGCCGGCACGCAGCAGCGCCAGCGGATCCTGATCAGCGGTGCTGACCGGGATCAGGGGCGCGCGCAGACGGTTCATGCTGCGTTGCAGGGTCTGCTGACGTTGCCTGTAATCGTCGTGATAACGGCTGCGCAGGTTGCGGTCGGAGGTATCCAGCAGGCGTTTCTGATCACCGTGGCTGATACCGTAAACACCGGGTGGTGGCAGTTCGGCTTCCAGTGGATCACTGACCTGGATGGCGATCAGATCGCTGTGCTGCGTCAGGCTGAACAGCTGCCGTTCGCAGTCTTCATCGTAGCCGCTGAAATCACTGATAAAGTACACCGCGCTGCCCGGACGTACGACGCGGCGCAGATGACGGCAGATCTGCTGCATGCGACCGGCAACCGGCTCTGCCGGGCGGTTTTCTGCCAGCGTGCTGAGCAGATGCAGCAGCTGGCGGCGGCCGGTTTTCGGACGCAGATCGGTTTCATGGTCGTCACTGAACAGCAGGGCACCGATGCGGTCGCCGTGTTCCAGTGCGGCCCAGCCCAGCAGGGCGGTGAGGTCGGCAGCGAGTACGCTCTTGAATGCCCGGCGGGTGGCGAAATACATGCTGCCGCGCAGATCACAGACCAGCATCACCGGCCGTTCTTTTTCTTCCCGGAAGACCTTGATATGCGCATCGCCGGTACGCGCGGTGACGCGCCAGTCCATGCTGCGGATGTCATCACCGGGCTGATAGGCCCGCACTTCGGCGTAATCCAGGCCACGGCCACGGATGGCCGAGGCGTGACTGCCGGACAGGTCGTTAAGGATTTTGCGTTGCCGGTGCAGGGGCAGAAAACGCGCCAGCGCGCGCAGGCCGACCAGGGCGGCAGGCCGGATTTCGGCGCCGTCGGTAAAACCGGTGACGGGTGTCTGCAGCGGCTGGTTCATGCTCAGAGCACCGGTACCCGCTGCAGCAGTTCATTGATAACGCGGTTTACGGTCATACCGGAGGCTTCGGCTTCAAAGCTCAGCAGCAGACGGTGACGCAGCACATCGTGGGCGATGGCCTGTACATCTTCCGGGCTGACGTAGTCACGTCCCTGCAGCCAGGCGTGGGCACGTGCACAGCGGTCGAGGGCAATGGTGCCGCGTGGGCTGGCGCCGTATTCGATCCAGTTGTGCAGGTCCTTGCCGTAATTTTCCGGACGCCGGCTGGCCATGACCAGCTGCACCAGATACTGCTCGACGGCGTCACTCATGTGCAGGTTAAGAACCTGCTGACGGGCTTCCGCGACCTGTTCCTGGGTCAGGCGGATATCCACATCCTGGCTCAGGTTGAGGGCTTCGCCGCGGGCGAGGCGGAGGATTTTCTGTTCTGCTTCCGCATCCGGGTAATCAATAACCACGTGCATCAGAAAACGGTCGAGCTGGGCTTCCGGCAGCGGATAGGTGCCTTCCTGTTCAATCGGGTTCTGGGTGGCCATCACCATAAATAACGACGGCAGGGTGCGGGTAACACCGCCGACCGTCACCTGCCGTTCGGCCATGGCTTCCAGCAGCGCACTCTGCACCTTGGCCGGTGCCCGGTTTATTTCGTCGGCCAGAATCAGATTGTGAAAAATCGGACCGGGCTGGAAATCAAAGGATTGCTGCTGCGGCCGGTAAATTTCGGTGCCGGTAATATCGCCGGGTAACAGGTCGGGGGTGAACTGAACGCGTTTGAAATCGCCTTCAATCCGTTTGGCCAGGGCGTTGATGGCTTTGGTTTTTGCCAGTCCGGGTGCCCCTTCAACCAGCAGATGGCCATCACTGAGCAGACAGATTAACAGCCGTTCAACCAGATGCGGCTGGCCAATAATCTGCTCCTGCAGTGAAGCGTTAAGGCGTGCGAAACCCTCTTGTACAGTCATAATCTGTGATTCCAGAGCGTTGATTCAGCAGGGATTTTAGTGCCTGACCTGCGCAGGTCAATGGCTCTGATGAAGCTGCTGACAGAAAGTTCACTTCTGTTGTAAACGAATTTTCTCTGCCGGCGATCACTGGCTGTCACAAAGTGCTGGGATTCTGACAGAATCACTTTGTCATAAATGTTCTAAGCTGAGATCATCAGGAAAAAAGACGGACCGGAAAATATGCTCACAGCACTGAATACTCTGATTGACGAAAGGAACGATCCCACCCAGGCCGGGCTTCTGCAGAAATTCGCCGCCATCTATTTTTCCGGCGTGCAGGAAGAAGAGCTGATGAGCCGCGCGGTCGAGGATGTCTATGGCGCCACCTTATCCTGCTGGCAGTTTATTCAGCAGCGACGCGAAGGCGAGGCCAAAGTCCGCGTCTTTAATCCGGATTATGAAAACCACGGCTGGCAGTCCATGCACACGGTGGTGGAAATTGTCTGTGAGGATATGCCGTTCGTGGTCGACTCGGTGCGTATGCTGCTGACCAGCCGCCAGTTGTCGCTGCATTCGATCCATTATTGCGTGATGTACGCCCGCCGCGGTAAGAAGCGGCAGCTGCTGCATTCCGGTGACTGGAACAAAGCATCGGACAAAAGCACGCCGGAAGCCATCATCTACGTCGAATTTGACCGCCACTCGTCGGCAGAGATGCTCAGCGGGCTGGAACAGGAACTGTTGTCAGTGCTGCAGGAAGTCAAAGCCTGTGTGACCGATTTTCAGCCGATTAAACAGCGTGCCCGCGATTGCGCTGAGATGCTGAAAGCGGTGCCGCAGCAGGAACGCGCGGACGATTACCGCGAAGCCTGTGAATTTATTATGTGGCTGGTCAATGAGCACTTTACCTTTCTTGCCTGTGATGAGTTTCATCTGGAAAGCGATGGCGACGAAGAATACGTGGTGCGGGATGTTGAACACGACCTGGGCCTGTTCCGCCACAATAATGCCAACCGCAACCGCCTGAAACTGACCGATCTGGAAGATGAGGTGCGGGATTTTATCACCAATTCCCACGTCGTCAGCTTTATGAAATCCGGCACCCGCTCACGCGTGCACCGGCCGGCGTACCCGGATTATGTGGTGGTCAAATTCTTTGATGAAGAAGGGCGCGTCACCCGGGGCATCCGCTTTATGGGGCTGTATACCTCCATCGTTTATATTGAAACGCCGGATAATATTCCCTTTGTGCGTGAGAAACTGAATGCTGTGCGCGCGCTGGCCAATTTCACCCCCGGCAGCCACAGCAGCAAAGAACTGAACCGCATTCTCGAAGTGTACCCGCGTGATGAGCTGTTTCAGTCATCGGCGGAACAGCTGTATCACACCGCCGTCAGTATCCTGCATATTCAGGAGCGGCGTCAGACCCGCGTATTTGTGCGTAAGGATACCTACAGCAAGTTTGTTTCCTGTCTGGTGTATACGCCACGGGATATTTATAACACCGAACTGCGTTATAAAATCGAGTCGGTACTGCGCGAAGAATTCGATACGCTGGATATTGAATTCAATACCTATTTCTCGGAATCCATTCTGGCGCGTACCTATTTTCTGCTGCGCCTGAATCCGGATACCCAGGTCAATTTTGACGAAGATAAAATTGTCCGCCGTATCCAGCAGGTGGTGCGTTCCTGGCCCGATGACCTGCACGCAGCGCTGGCTGAGCAGGTGGGTGAAGAATTGGGCAATCATCAGTTCCACCGTTACCGCGATGCGTTTCCGGCCGGCTACCGCGAAAAATTCACCGCCCGCACGGCGGTGGCTGATATTCAGCATATGGAATATCTCTGCAGTCAGCCGCCGGGCGAACTGGCGATGAGTTTTTACCGGGAGCTGGAAGAAGGTGACAATGAACTGCGTTTCAAATTGTTCAACCGTGGCGCCATTCTGCCGCTGTCGGATGTGATTCCGGTACTGGAAAATCTCGGCCTGCGGGTTATGGGCGAGCATCCGTATGAAATTGTCTGCGCCGATGGGCAGAAAATCTGGATTCATAACTTCCTGCTGCGTTACACCCTGTCAGACAGTATCAATATCGCCGGGGTGAAAAACCTGTTTCAGGAGGCCTTCAGCGCTATCTGGCATGGCCGCGCCGAAAACGATGGTTTTAACCGGCTGGTGCTGGGGGCACAGCTGGGCTGGAAAGATATTGCGGTGCTGCGGGCTTATGCGCGCTATATGAAGCAGATCCGTTTCGGTATTTCTGAAAGTTACATCGCCGAAACCCTGGGGCGATATATCACGATCAGCGCCGGGCTGATCCGGCTCTTTCACCAGCGTTTTGATCTGCGCGATATTTCCCTGGAGCAGCGTGATAGCGAAAGCGCGCAGTGTGAGCAGACACTGATTGAAGCCCTCGACGGCGTTGAACAGCTGAACGAAGACCGCACTATCCGCCGTTATATTGAGCTGATCCGCTCGACGTTGCGCACCAACTATTATCAGCTGGATGCGGATGGCCGCGATAAAACCTATCTGGCCTTCAAGATGAATCCGGCGCTGATTTCCGATATGCCGCTGCCACGGCCGATGTTTGAAATTTTTGTCTATTCACCGCGGGTGGAAGGTGTGCATCTGCGGGGCGGCCGGGTTGCCCGTGGTGGCCTGCGCTGGTCTGACCGCAGCGAAGATTTCCGTACCGAAGTTCTCGGTCTGGTGAAGGCACAGCAGGTGAAAAATGCGGTGATTGTGCCGGTGGGTGCAAAAGGCGGCTTTATTGCCAAATGTCTGCCCAAAGACGGCAACCGTGACGCCTTTATGGCGGAAGGCATTGCCAGTTATCAGACCTTTATCAGCGCCTTGCTGGATGTTACCGATAATCTGGTGGAAGGAAGCGTGGTACCACCGGACAACATGGTCCGCCATGATGAAGATGACCCTTATCTGGTGGTGGCGGCCGATAAAGGAACGGCAACGTTTTCTGATATTGCCAACGAGATTGCTGTCAGCCGTGGCTTCTGGATGGGCGATGCCTTTGCCTCCGGTGGCTCCATCGGTTACGACCACAAGAAAATGGGCATTACTGCCCGCGGTGCCTGGGTATCGGTGCAGCGTCACTTCCGTGAAATCGGTATTAATGTTCAGAATACCGATTTTACCGTGGTCGGAATCGGCGATATGGCCGGCGATGTGTTCGGTAATGGCATGCTGTTATCTGAGCATATCTGTCTGGTGGCAGCCTTTAACCATATGCATATTTTTATTGACCCGACGCCGGATGCTGCCAGCAGCTTCCGTGAGCGCAGGCGTTTGTTTGAACTGCCGCGTTCCAGCTGGGATGACTATAACCGCGAGCTGATTTCCAAAGGCGGTGGCATCTTTTCGCGCGCCGCCAAACGCATCAGCATCACGCCGGAGATGAAAAAATGTTTTGCCATCACGGCCGACTATCTGGCCCCGGCGGATCTGATCAGTGCCATCCTTAAAGCCCCGGTGGATCTGATCTGGAACGGTGGCATCGGCACGTACGTGAAGGCTTCGTCAGAACGTCATTCGCAGGTCGGGGATAAAGCCAACGATGGCCTGCGTGTGAACGGTAATGAACTGCGTGCCCGGGTTGTGGGCGAGGGCGGTAACCTCGGCATGACCCAGCTGGGGCGGATTGAATTCGGCCTTAATGGCGGGGCGTCCTACACCGATTTTATTGATAATGCCGGTGGCGTGGACTGTTCCGACCATGAAGTTAACATCAAAATTATGCTCAACGACGTGATGGACAGCGGTGACCTGACGCGTAAACAGCGTAATGAAATCTTTATGAGTCTGACTGACGAAGTCGGCCAGCTGGTGCTGAACAATAATTACTGTCAGACCCAGGCCATTGCCCTGGCTTACCGTGACTGTCAGGTGCGGCTGGACGAATACGCGCGCCTGATCCGTGAGTACGAAGCGCAGGGCAAACTGAACCGGGCGCTGGAATTCCTGCCCGGCGAAGATGTGCTGCTGGAGCGGAAAGCGGCGTCGCTGGGGCTGACGCGGCCGGAACTGTCGGTGCTGGTGTCTTATACCAAGGCCGATCTGAAAGAACAGCTGAACCGGCCGCAGATTACCGAAGACCCGTATATCGACCGTATTCTGGAAACGGCATTTCCGCAGGCGCTGAGCCGTCAGTTCCATGAGCCGCTGTACCGCCACCGTCTGCGTGGTGAAATTATTGCCACCCAGCTGGCCAATGACATGGTCAACTACATGGGCATCACGTACGTGAACCGGCTGCATGATTCCACCGGGGCCACCATGTGTGATATCGCCGGTGGTTATATTACCGCGCGCGATATTTTCTCCATGGAAGATCACTGGCAGGCCATTACCGCGCTCGATTATCAGGTCGATACCGCGGTTCAGGAAGACATGATGGTCGATCTGATGCGGCTGGTGCGGCGCGCGTCCCGCTGGTTCCTGCGTAACCGCCGCGCGACCATGGATATTGGTGCGGAAGTGGAACGCTTCCGCCCGGCGGTGCAGAACATTGCCGGCAACCTCGGCCAGATGCTGAAAGGCTCGGCGCTGGAACGCTGGCAGCAGGCCTATGATCAGCGGGTGGCCGCCGGGGTGCCGGAAGCGCTGGCGGCGATCACGGCCGGGGCATCCAATCTGTATTCAGTGCTGGGCATTATTGAAGCCGCTGATGTGACGGCACATCCGGTGGAAGAGGTGGCGGAAGCCTATTTTGAAATGGGCGAACATCTGTCACTGAACTGGTTTATGCAGCAGGTGAATGCTCTGCCGTCGGTCACGCACTGGGAAGCGCTGGCGCGTGAGACCATGCGCGACGATCTCGACTGGCAGCAGCGGGCACTGACCGTCGGCATTCTCAGTGCGCAGCAACCGGGCGCTACGCTGGCGGATGCCATCGCCTGCTGGGAGGAAGAGCAGGCACCGCTGGTGGAACGCTGGCAGGCCATGCTCAGCGAGCTGAAAGCCACAGAGGCGATTGAATTCCCCATGGTGTCAGTGGCGCTGCGGGAGCTGCTGGATCTGGCGCAGTCGAGCCGTCATCTGCAGAGTGCTGAGTCGCTGTAGTCAGACGCCGGAATTAACCCGCGGCGGCCATCAAGAGTTCAGCCGGCATTATCTGCCGGCCGTTGCCTTGCGTTATGATAGGCAGCTTCATCTGTGCCGGTCTGACGTTAATGCACCCCATGAATCCATTCCTTTCCTGTGATCTGTTGCCTCCGCTGAACCGCGGCGGCGTCTCTGCTGATTGGCCGCGTCTGCCCGTGGGGGCCGCTCAGTGAAACAGCGCATTGTGGTTGATCTGGCCATTACCGCGGCCGAGTATCAGCGTTATTACAGCGGCAGTGTGCGTCAGGTGCTGGCCCATACCAGCGATGGCCGCCGCGTGCGCTTCCCGGCCAATATCCTGCAGCAGGTGGTGGATCACAGCGGCGTGCACGGCCGTTTTGCCATTGACTTCTCAGCCGACGGTAAATTTCTCGGTATCTCACGCCTGCGCTGAATATTTCCCGCAAGTGGATCTTTTTTGTCCCCGGTCGTCTACAGCGGCCCTGCTCTGACATATAATGCCGCCGGTTTCACGTATACAGAGGTTGGTTATGGATTGGTATAGTCTGAGTCGCGCCGTTATGTTCCGCCTGAATGGCGAAACATCCCATGAACTGGGACTCGATATGCTGGGCGCCAGTGAGCGTCTCGGACTGCTGAAGTTTCTGGCCCCCCAGGTGGCCGGGCTGCCGGTGGAAGTGGCCGGTATTCAGTTCCCTAATCCGGTCGGTCTGGCCGCAGGTCTGGATAAAAACGGTGACTATATCGACGCCTTTGCCCGTCTGGGCTTCGGCTTTATCGAAATCGGTACCGTCACCCCGCGTCCGCAGCCGGGCAATCCGAAGCCGCGTCTGTTCCGTCTGCCGGAACGTCAGGCCATCATCAACCGTATGGGTTTCAACAACAAAGGCGTTGACCATCTGGTGGAACGGGTCAAAGCCTGCCATTACGACGGTGTGCTGGGCATCAATATCGGCAAGAACTTCGATACGGCGGTGGAAGATGCAGCCTCTGATTACCTGGCCTGCCTTGATAAAGTGTATGAACACGCCACCTATGTGACGGTGAATATTTCCTCGCCCAACACGCCGGGACTGCGCACGCTGCAGTTCGGTGATTCGCTGCGAGAGCTGCTTGACCCGATCAAAGAGCGTCAGCAGCAGCTGGCGGCGGAATTCGGTTACAAGCCGGTGTTTGTCAAAATTGCCCCGGATATGGAAGAAGACGATATCCATCTGGTGGCCGATACCCTGGTCAACAGCGGTATTGATGGTGTGATTGCCACCAACACCACGCTGTCACGCGAAGGGGTTGAAGGGCTGCGTTATGCGGACGAACAGGGCGGCCTCAGTGGCGCGCCGCTGGAAGACCTGGCCACCGAAACTGTCAGCCATCTGTGCGAGGCTCTGGCGGGCAAACTGCCGGTGATCGGCGTTGGCGGTATTCTGGATGGTGCCGGGGCGGCAGAGAAAATCCGTGCCGGTGCGCAGCTGGTGCAGATATACAGCGGCTTTATCTATCGTGGCCCGCAGCTGATTGCGGAAGCGGTGGATGCCATTGCGGCGTTACGCTCAGAAAGCTGACAGGCATAAAAAAGCCCTGCAGAGCAGGGCTTTGCTTCCCTGAGGGGGAAGCTTCGGAGAGCGGGCGCAGGCCCGTTTGGATCAGACAGCGATTTTATGAATACCAGAAACGCCGGTATAACCATCCCAGTTGTCAGCCCGGCCGGAACGCCAGCCTGCGAGCCAGGCATCCCGGTTCGGCCCCGGTGGAGCCAGATCTTTTGAACGGCGCTGTACCCCCGCGCGATAACCACGTGCAAAAGCTCTTTCCTGCATGTCGCGTTTCTGTTTTTTCATAGAAAGCATCCTCGCTTGGTTTTTGGCTTCTTGTACTTACTGTGAGGTCACTTCAGCGGCAAAGTTGCGCTGACCAACAACAGTTCTAACAAAGCCGGACGGCGATTGTTAATTATTTATTACTTATAAGCGTCGCTTTTGTTACAGCTATACGCTATTTGACGGAACAGGGTTTGTGGACATGCAAAATGACACCCAGAATACGCCGATGACCTGGCTGGCCAGTTGTGCCAAGGGGCTGGAGTCGTTGCTGGCTGATGAAATCAGGCACTTAGGCGGCGAAGTTGAACGGGAAACGCACCTCGGCGTGATCTGGCGCGGCGATCTGGCGCTGGCCTACCGTTTCTGTCTGTGGAGCCGGCTGGCTTCCCGCTTGCTGCTGCCGTTACAGGAAAGTCAGGTAGACAATGTTGAGGAACTCTACGAAACGGCGCGGAATGTCGACTGGCCGGCGGTGTTTCCGCTGAAGGCTACCTTCCGCATTGATTTCCATGGGCGCACACCCTTTATCAACAACACCCAGTTTGGTGCCCAGAAGATCAAAGACGCCATCGTCGACCGTTTCCGTGACGATACCGGTAACCGGCCGTCGGTGGACAAAGACGGCGATATCCGCATCGAAGCCCAGCTGCGCAAGGGCAAGCTCTTCCTCTATCTGAATGTCAGTGGCGAGAGTCTGCACCGCCGTGGTTACCGCCTGCAGCCGGGTAAGGCGCCGCTGAAAGAAAACCTCGCCGCTGCCATCCTGATCCGTGCCGGCTGGCCGCAACTGGCCACGCAGGGCGGGCATCTGGTGGATCCTATGTGTGGTTCCGGGACTCTGCTGATGGAAGCCGGGATGATGGCGGCCGATATTGCGCCGGGCCTGAACCGGCGTAAGTGGGGCTTTGAGAGCTGGAAACAACACCAGCACGAAACCTGGCTGGCGGCGGTGGAAGAAGCCCGTCAGCGCCGGACTGCCGGCCTGAAGGCGATGAGCAACCGTCTGTATGGCTTCGATATTGATGCCGAGCAGCTCAATGCCGCCAATGGTAACCTGGCGCGTTCCGCGCTGGCCGGACGTATCCATTTTGAACGCCGGCCGGTCGATCAGCTGCGTATTCAGAAAGAAACCATTGAACAAGGCGGTCTGCTGGTCTGTAACCCGCCGTACGGCGAACGGCTCAGCGAACTGCCACAGCTGGCGCCTCTGTATCAGCAGCTGCACGATGCGGCCATGGGCATGCCGGAGTGGCGGCTGGCGGTGTTCACCGCCAACGTCGATCTGGCAAAAAGCATCCGCCGGCCGCTGGAAAAACGCTACCGGCTGATGAACGGTAAGATCGATACCCAGCTGCTGTTGTTCGGCGCGGCTGATGAGCGTTCCTCATTACCTCAGCCATCAATGATCCGTGGTCCGGTGGAGGCGTTCGCCAACCGTCTGAAAAAGAACCTGAAACCGCTGCAGAAGTGGGCACGGCGTGAAGCGGTGCACTGCTACCGGCTGTACGATGCCGATATCCCGGAATACGCGGTGGCGGTTGACCGCTATGACGACTGGCTGCACGTGCAGGAATACGTACCGCCGAAGTCCGTGGATGAAGCGAAGGCCGAGCGCCGCCTGCTGGATGTGCTGGCCGTGCTGCCGGAAGTTACCGGCGTGCCGGCGGAGCAGATCGTGCTCAAGCGCCGTGAACGCCAGAGCGGCCATAAACAGTACGAAAAGCAGAACGCTGAGAAGCATTTCTTCACCGTACAGGAAGGGCAGGTGAAGCTGCGCGTGAATCTGAAGGATTACCTGGATACCGGGCTGTTCCTTGACCACCGGCCAACGCGCCTGCAGATCGCTGCTGAGGCCGCCGGTAAGCGTTTTCTCAATCTGTTCTGTTATACCGCCACCGCCAGTGTGCATGCCGCGGTGGCCGGTGCGCACTGTACCAGCGTGGATATGTCCCGTACCTACCTGAACTGGGGACGGGAAAACTTTGTCCTGAACGGACTGGCAGCGGATGCGCATGACTTTGTACAGGCCGACTGTCTGCAGTGGCTGAAAGACTGCAATGAACGCTTCGACCTGATCTTTATGGACCCGCCGACGTTCTCCAACTCAAAACGGATGGAAGGGGTGCTGGATATCCAGCGTGATCACGTCACGCTGATCCGTGATGCCATGCGTTGTCTGAATCCGGGCGGAAAGCTGATCTTTTCCACCAACCTGCGCCGCTTTGACATGGATGGAGATGCACTAAAAGAGTTCGATATTAAGAATGTAAGTTCCAAGTCGGTGCCATTTGACTTCGCCCGGCGGCCGAATATTCACCACTGCTTCCATATTTCTTACCGTTGACCCTGAAAACTGCACGCCTCCAGCGCCCGACGGCACTGGAAGTGTGCAGAAACATCCTTCTTTGACCCACTCGCATGACGCAAAGATGACAATTCTGGTACGGAACCTGCTAAATCGGGTGTCCGGAATGCCTTTGTGCCCGTTTGTGGTGTGATTCTGTATTCCGGGCACTCTGCCGGGGCGTTTGCCGGGCGGAGGCTGACGATCACAAAACAGAACAAGAGTGAGGATCAAGGTGGAAACAATCGACGTGAGCAGCATTAACAGCGCCGTTGAGACGTTAATGCAGAGCGCCAACACCCTGTTTATTCTGATCGGTGCCGTGATGGTGCTGGCCATGCACGCGGGTTTTGCTTTTCTTGAAGTAGGTACCGTGCGCCACAAAAACCAGGTCAATGCACTGGTTAAAATTATTACCGATTTCGCCGTCTCGACCCTGGCCTATTTCTTTATCGGCTATCAGATTGCCTACGGGGTCAATTTCTTCAGCGGGGCTGACCAGCTGATCGCCAATAACGGCTACTATCTGGTCAAATTCTTCTTCCTGCTGACCTTTGCCGCCGCCATTCCGGCAATTGTGTCCGGCGGTATTGCCGAGCGGGCGAAGTTCTATCCGATTCTGCTGGCGTCGGCGCTGACCGTCGCCTTTGTTTATCCGTTCTTTGAAGGCCTGATCTGGAACGGCAACAGCGTGTTCGGTTTTGCTTTCCAGAGCTGGCTGGAAAACAGCTTTGGTGCCGGCTTTCATGATTTTGCCGGTTCTGTGGTGGTGCATGGCGTTGGCGGCTGGATTGCCTTTTCTGCCGTCTACCTGCTGGGCTCGCGTAAGGGCCGTTACCGTGATGGCCGCGTCGTGGCCTTTGCCCCGTCAAATATACCGTTTCTGGCGCTGGGAGCCTGGGTGCTGGTGGTCGGCTGGTTCGGTTTTAACGTGATGTCAGCCCAGACGCTGGATGGCATTTCCGGTCTGGTCGCAGTGAACAGCCTGATGGCCATGGTGGGCGGTACCATCGTTGCCATGCTGGTGGGTAAAAATGACCCCGGCTTTATTCATAACGGTCCGCTGGCGGGCCTGGTGGCGGTGTGTGCCGGTTCCGATATTATGCACCCGCTCGGTTCATTGATTGTCGGTGGGGTGGCCGGCGCACTGTTTGTGTTCGTGTTCACGCTGGCGCAGAACCGCTTCCCCAGATTTGATGATGTGCTTGGTGTCTGGCCGCTGCATGGCCTGTGCGGCGCCTGGGGTGGGATTGCCGCCGGTATCTTCGGCGCTGAAGCGCTGGGCGGTCTCGGTGGCGTCAGCCTGATGTCGCAGATTCTCGGCACCCTTGCCGGTATTCTGGTGGCTTTGATCGGTGGCTTTATTGTTTACGGCCTGATAAAGGCCATCAGTGGCATCCGTCTGGATGAAGAGCAGGAATTCAACGGTGCCGACCTGACGATCCATAAGATTGTCGCCACCAGTGAAGACTGAGCGCAATGTGGCTTAAGCGTTAAACAGAACAGGCACCTTCGGGTGCCTGTTTGCTTTTTTCTTTCAACACAGGGCGTTTCTGCCCCTGGTCAGATAACCGCAGTAAAACACTCCAGCTGTGGTGGACCCATATAGATGTCCTTGCGGCTGCCACCGGCATTGGCGTGGGCTTTGCGGAAGGCTTCGGACCTGGTCCAGGCAAGGAAGTCGGCTTCTGAATCCCATACGGCGTGGGAAGAAAACAGGGTGTGGTCGTCGTTGCCGGGGCCCTGCAGCAGATGGAATTCACGGAAGCCGGGCACGTCCTGCAGGTAGGAGTCACGGTTCTTCCAGATGTCGATAAAGTCCTGTTCGCAACCGGGTTTGATTCTGAAACGGTTCATTGCAATGTACATGGTCACTCCTCTGGCGGGGTCTCTGGCGGTGGTTCAAAGCCGCCTGCTGTTGACTGAAAACACGTCAGCAGAACATAACGGTGGCGGTGGCCGGCGGTCAAACAGAAACACTGTTGCGCTGTATCAACGGATGCCTGTGGCGGCAGGATTAGTCTGCTGGGAAGTGGAGGGGAGCAGCGGCGATGGCAACAAAACAGATTCTTATTATTCAGGGACATCCGGACAGTTCAGTGGAGCACCTTGGCTATCGGCTGGCGGAGGCGTATGTCCGTGGCGCACAGCAGGCGGGTCATCATCTGGAGCAGATTGAGGTGGCAACGCTGGATTTTCCGGTACTGCGCAGCGAGGACGAGTGGAAGAACGGTGACCCGGCGGCGGATATCCGAGCGGCCCAGCAGGCACTGCGGCGGGCGACGCATATTGTGATTTTTTATCCGCTCTGGCTGGGTGGAATGCCGGCGTTGCTGAAGGCATTCCTGGAGCAGCTGCTGCGTCCGGGCTTTGCCTTTCAGTACGGTAAAAATGGCAGCTGGCATAAGGATCTGCACGGCCGTTCGGCACGGGTGGTGGTGACCATGGGCATGCCCGGGCTGGTGTACCGCTGGTTTTACCGCGCTCATACCTTACGCAGTCTGGTGCGTAATATTCTGGCGTTTACCGGCATCGGCCCGACGCGCACGGAGGTGGTCGGCATGGTGGAAGCCATGCCGCCGGCTCGTCTGCAGCGGTTGCTTGCGCGTATGGAAGCGCTCGGCCGGCAAGGCGTGTAGGCAGGGCAGTCAGGCGTCTGTTGCGGCGCCTGACTGCGGTTGTGGTCAGTGGCGCGCCGGACTGGCGATGCGGTGACTCATGGCGTACAGCACCGGCACCACGCCCAGTGTCAGGATGGTGGCGAAGCCCAGGCCGAAGGCAATCACCACCGCCATGGCGCTGAAGAAGGGATCGAACACCAGCGGCAGCATGCCCAGAATGGTGGTTAGCGCAGCCATGGTAACCGGCCGCAGACGGCTGACCGAGGCATGGAACACGGCGTCATACGGCGGCCGTCCTTCATCCAGTTCCAGCCGGATCTGATCCACCAGCACAATGCCGTTTTTGATGATCATGCCCGACAGGCTGAGGAAGCCGAGCAGCGCCATAAAGCCGAATTCGGCTCCGAGCAGCAGCATGCCGGCTGTCACGCCGATAATGGCCAGCGGCACGCAGGCCCAGATCACCAGCGAGCTGCGCAGTTCGTTGAACAGCAGCACGGTGATAATAAACATCAGCAGGTAGCCCATTGGCAGGGAAGCAAACAGACTTTTCTTGGCGTCGGTGGACGATTCATATTCGCCGCCCCAGCTGAGTTCGTAGCCCGGTGGCAGATCAATGGCTTCGATCTGTGGCCGCAGGCGACGGAACAGGGAGTCGGCGGTCTGCTCTGAATCCAGCGCCGGGTCAGCAAAAACGCGGATGGTGCGCTTGCGGTCACGGCGGCCGATGATGGGATCTTCAAACACCACATCAAAGCGTTCAACCACCTGGCCGATGGGAATATAGCGGCTGAACACCGGGCTCCAGATCTGCAGTTCCGATAAGCCGCTGATATCCAGCCGCTCGTACGCCGGTGGCCGCGCGACAATGGGTTTCAGGGTGGTGCCTTCGCGGTACAGACCGATGGTTTTACCGGAGAAACTCAGCTGCAGCAGGTCGTCGAGATCCTGCTTGCTGATACCGGCACGGCGGGCGTTGTCTTCATTGAATACCGGGCGGATGACCTTTTTCTTTTCCCGCCAGTCGTGACGGATGTTATCGGTATCCGGATCGGCGTAGAGAATGGCCTTGGTCTGCTCGGCCAGCAGGCGCAGCTGCTCTTCGTCCGGGCCGGAGAAGCGCGCTTCAATTTTGGCCGCCGATCCCGGACCGATCTGCAGCCGCTTGAATTTCACGAAGGCTTCCGGCATCGCCGTGGCAGCCCAGTCGCGTGCCTGTTCAATCAGGGCGGGAATCTGTTCACGTTCCTGCATCCGTACCATCACCTGGGCATAGGCCTGATACTGCTTTTCCGGGGCGTAGGTGAGCATAAAGCGCTGTTCACCCTGACCGACGGTGGAGGCGGTAAACTCCACATGCGCCTGATCACGGAAATAATTTTCCATGGTCAGTGCCCGTTCCTGTGTGGCGCGGATATCCGAGCCTTCCGGCAGCCAGATATCGACCAGGAACATGGGTGTGTTGGATGGCGGAAAGAAGCTCTGTTTAACAAATTTGAAGCCCACCACCGCAACCACCAGCAGAGCCAGCATCAGTGCCATGGTCAGGCCACGGTGATGCAGCATCCGCTGCAGCAGGGTGCGGTACAGATCGTACATAAAGCCGTGGTACGGATCGCTGTCCTGCGCACTTTGCGGCTGTTCCTTAAACAGCAGATGACAGAGGAAAGGCGTCAGCGTGATGGCGGTAATCCAGCTGAACAGCAGCGAAATCAGCAGCACGTAAAACAGCGAACCGACAAATTCGCCGGTGGAGTCGGGTGACAGACCGATCGGCGCAAAGGCGGTGACGGCGATGACCGTGGCACCGAGCAGCGGCCACTGGGTCTGACGCACAATATCGTACGCCGCCCGGGTACGCGACAGACCGCGTTGCAGGCCGACCATAATGCCTTCGGTGACCACCAGCGCGTTATCCACCAGCATACCGAGGGCAATAATCAGCGCGCCGAGGGAAATGCGGTGCAGCTGGATATCCAGGGTTTTCATGGCGATAAAGGTGCCGAGAATGGTCAGCAGCAGGATCACGCCGATAATAAAACCGGCCCGCAGGCCCATAAAAACCAGCAGTACGGCAATCACGATGAGTACCGATGCCAGCAGATTGAGAATAAACCCGGTGGACGAGGCATCCACTTCGGCGGGCTGGTCATACAGCGTATGCAGTTCAATGCCCAGCGGGCGGTCAGCATCCAGCTGCTGCAGTTTTGCCCGCAGAAGCGCTCCGACTTCCACCACATTGACGCCGGTATTGAAGGCGATACCGAGACGCAGTGAGGCCTGACCACGGTAATTGGTCAGATGGCCGGGTACTTCGGCGATGCCGGCAGAAATGGTGGCGATATCGCGCAGAAAAATCAGTTTATCGGAGCCCGCCTGACTGACCAGCAGGTCGCCCAGTTCCTGCACGCTGTGAAATTCGCCGGTGGGATGAATGCGGATGTATTCATCGCCGACCCGGATATTGCCGGCGCTCTGCACGGTATTCTGTGTCTGCAGCAGCTGATACAGACGCGACAGCGGAATACCGAGGTTGGTCATACGCTCGCGCGAAATATCAATGAACACCTGCTCCTGCTGGCTGCCGGTAATATTAATCTTGGCGATGCCGTCCAGCACCGACAGTTCGCGTTTCAGGTAGTCAGCATAATCGCTCAGTTCTTCGTAGCTGTAATCCGGCCCGGTAATGGCCAGCAGTACCCCGTACACATCACCGAAATCGTCCATCACGATGGGCGTGCCGGCCCCCGGCGGCAGGGATGAGGTTTTGTCATTTATCCTGCGCCGCAGTTCGTCCCAGATCTGGGGTAACTGGTGCGATTTATAGGTGGGTTTGATCTTCAGGTGAATCTGCGAAAACCCGGCTTTGGATACCGAATCAACATAATCAATGTAAGGCAGCGACTGCACCGCATTTTCCAGCGGTGCCGTGACTTCTTCTTCCACCTGCAGCGGGCTGGCACCGGAGTAATAGGTGATGACCATGGCTTCCTTGATGGTGAACTGCGGATCTTCCAGCCGGCCAAGGCCCAGATAACTGAGCAGGCCGCCGGCGAGCAGAATCACCAGCATCATCCAGCTGGTGGTGCTGTGACGGATAAAATACGTTGCGCTGTTCTGACCGCTCATGTCAGAGCCCCCGTTCTTTGATCCAGGGGCGGATGCGCATGCCTTCGTGGGCCTGATGCACCCCGGCCGCAAGAATGGTTTCTCCCGGTTGCAGACCGGACAGCACCTGAAT
The DNA here is from genome assembly GCA_030145845.1 of Pseudomonadota bacterium. Classification (GTDB taxonomy): domain Bacteria; phylum Pseudomonadota; class Gammaproteobacteria; order Pseudomonadales; family Oceanobacteraceae; genus Venatoribacter. Next base: position 159,249 of record JAIXHJ010000004.1, on the reverse strand, counting down.
GCCGGTGGCAGTCAGCTCACCGGCCACCACGTTGCGGCGCGTCAGGGTCATATCCGGCTGCACGACCCACACCTGAGCTTCGGCGGTGCCGGCCGGCTGCTGCTCTGACTGGAATACCGCGGCTGACGGTACGGTCACGATGTCGCTGTTGCCGCTGACGACCCGGGACAGGTCGACATGCACGCTGGCGCTCATGCCGGGCAGCACATTCAGCGATGGCGGACGTTCCATGGTCAGGGTAATGGTGAAGCTGCCGGTGGCGGCATCGGCCTGGGCGGTATGTTCCTGGTAGGCGGTGACAAACTGCTGGCCGGGCAGGGCTTCAAATTCCACCATCGGGCGGTAATCGGTGTTGCCTTTGCGGGTGAGCTGGGCCATCAGGTTTTCCGGCACCTGCAGGCGGATTTCCAGCTGATCTTTAGCCTGCATCATGACGATGGTTTTGCCGGCTGCTACCGGCTGGTGGTTATCGGCATAGACTTCTGCCACCACACCGGAATAAGGGGCTTTCAGCGTGGCGTAAGACAGATCGGTGCGCGCGGCCGCCAGTGCAGCTTTGCTGATATCCAGCTCCGCTTTGCTCTGATCGTACTGGGATTTGGAGATCTGGCCGCGCTGATACAGGTCTTCGATGCGCAGGAACTGGGAGCGTGCCAGTTCATAGCGGGCTTTGCGGTCATCGACCCGCAGCTGATAATCCGACGGGTCGAGCTGTGCCAGTACGTCACCGCGGCTGACTTCCTGACCGGCTTTCACCGGCAGTTTCATCAGTTCGCCGCTGACGCGGAAGGCCAGCGGTGCCCGTTCAGCAGCCTGTACCTGCGCCGGGAAACGGCGCATCAGTTGCTGCTCAGGCTGGTGTACCTGATACACCTTGGCCGGATGAATGCGGGTAACGGCGGCTTCGGGCTCCTGGCTGCTGCAGCCGGGCAGCAGCATGACACAGGACAGGGCCAGCAAGGCGGCCGGGCGGAGGCTGGATTTCATTATGTTGTTCTCTCCGGTGAGCGGGTCCGGCGCCGGGACATACGCCCGCGGCGGCTGAATAGCCCGTCATTCTATGTCAGGGGGCGGGGGATCACATCCATTGTCGGACAAATAATTGGTTCAGAAACTGCAACAAAAAGTCTGCTGTCTGCAACGGAATGGCTGGATTTAACCGGTTTAAACAGGATTGTCTGAATATCAGGCGTAATCAGCCGTGCAGCAGGCGGGAGAAATAGGCCGGTACAATATCGCCGGCACGTCCGTACTGATGTTCAGCGAAGGCGTCTTCCACGTTGGACGGTTCCAGATTCAGCTCAACGGTGTGGGCGCCGGACTGACGTGCGACTTCGACAAAGCCCGCCGCCGGGTACACATGCCCCGAGGTGCCGATACTGACAAACAGGTCGCACTGCTCCAGCGCGGCGTAAATTTTGTCCATGTACAGTGGCATTTCCCCGAACCAGACAATATGTGGCCGCAGGCTGGGCTGACCACAGCAGGGGCAGAGCACGCGGTTGCTGATGTCGCCGTCGTGATGATGTACGCGGCCGCTGGTCAGACAGCGGGCTTTCAGCAATTCGCCATGCATGTGCAGCAGATGGCGGCTGCCGGCACGGTCATGCAGGTCATCGACATTCTGGGTGACCAGCAGGAAATTCCCCTGAAATTCCTGTTCAAACAGCGCCAGTGCCGTATGGGCCGCATTGGGCTGTACCTCTTTCAGCTGCGCCCGGCGGGCGTTGTAAAAATCCTGTACCAGCTGCGGGTTACGGACAAAGGCTTCCGGGGTCGCCACATCTTCGACCCGGTGGTTTTCCCACAGGCCGTCGCCGTCGCGGAAAGTTTTAAGGCCGGATTCGGCAGAAATACCGGCACCGGTCAGCACCACAATGCGGCGGAAATCGCGCCTGGCTGTATGACTCATGGCATTATTCCTGTTCGTGGCCGGTGAAATGATCGGCAAAGAAAGCACGGATTTCTTCAGCCCGCTGCATGGCATCGTTAAACCCGAGATCAATCAGGGTGCGGCAGAAGCCCTGGGAAAACAGCAGATAACTGAGAATACCGGAGCCACTGTGACTGCTGTTACCACTGCCGCGCAGCGCCAGTTTTAACGCCTGTGGCAGCTCGTCGGCGTGTTCACCGGCCAGGTCGTCGATGGAGCAGCTGGGGCTGATCTCCAGCAGTTCGATGGGCTTCAGCTCCATCGGTTCCTTGCGCCGGACCGAGGCGGGAATTTTTTCCAGGGTGCGGTTAATGCGGCGCAGACGTTCAACATCGGTTTCCATACTGTCGAGGAAGGCGGCGTTGAGCATGTGCCCCATCATTTTTGCTGGCGACGGGTATTCCGTGGTTTCGGTGCGCTGTTTGCGCCGGTGAGCGGTACCACTGACGCCGATCACCAGAATTTTTTCGGCGCCGAGGTGCACCGCCGGACTGAGTGGTGCCAGCTGGCGCACAGCACCATCGGCAAAATATTCGCGGTGAATTTTCACCGCCGGGAAAATCATCGGAATGGCGGACGAAGCCATCAGGTGATCGAGGGTGATGCGGCTGCGCACACCGACACGGCGCTCCCGCTGCCAGTTGTTGATGCTGTAATGGCCCTGATAAAAACTGACGGATTCGCCGGTTTCCAGACCGGAACAGTTGACCGCAATGGCGTGCAGCGCACCATTATCGATGGCCGGCTGGATATCGGCGAATTTGATCACATCGCTGAGCAGGCCACGCAGTGGCGTGTTGTTGAGCAGGGATACCGGATCATTGCGGTAGCCACGGCCGACCAGCAGGGTGCGGGTCAGGCGGGCAACAGAACCGGAGACGCCGGAAAAATCGGTGCGGTAAATATGGTCACAGCTGAAATTCATCCAGATGCGTTCCAGGTGGCGGATGCCGATGCGGTAATTCTCGGCATAACTGGCGAGGGCGACGCCGTTAATGGCCCCGGCTGAGGTGCCGGAAATAATATCGAAGGGGTTGTAGGTGCCTTTGGGCAGAATGCGGTGAATGGCTTTCAGTACACCGACCTGATAGGCGGCGCGGGCGCCGCCGCCGGACAGAATGAGTCCTGTTTTTCTGACTTCCAACGTCTGACCCCGTGTGGTTGGCTGGCGGGTTTATGATCTGCCTTATTTTGTTGCCAGTATAGTGCATAATGCACGTCCCCGTCCTGAGCGCAGGGCGGGTCCCGGGCGAATGGTTTTACAGGAGAATGAGATGTTTACCGGAATTGTACAGACGAAGTTACCGGTGTTGGCGCTGGAGAAGAAAGACGACTTCGCCACCCTGACGTTTGCATTCAGTGCCGCCATGCTGGATGGCCTGAAAAACGGGGCGTCTGTGGCAATCAACGGTACCTGTCTGACCGTGCGTCTGATTGATGGCCAGCGTGTCAGCTTTGATGCCATTGGCCAGACGCTGAAAGTAACCAATCTGGGCGCGCTGACAACCGGCAGTGTGGTCAATATCGAACGTGCCGCACGGTTTGGTGACGAAATCGGCGGCCATCTGCTGTCCGGCCATATTATGGATCAGGTCAGTGTGCTGTCAGTGAGCGACAGCGCGGATAACCGGGTGGTGTGGATGGAGCGTCCGGCACATCTGGCGCCATTCCTGCTGGACAAAGGCTTTGTCGCGCTGAATGGCTGCAGTCTGACCATTGCGGCGGTGGAGGCTGACCGCTTCAGCGTGCATCTGATTCCGGAAACCCGCGACGTTACCACCTTCGGTGACGTGGCTGTTGGTGACCGTATCAATGTGGAAGTGGATGCCCAGACCCAGGCGGTGGTCGAAACCGTCAGACAACTGCTGCATGACCCGGATGTGGCCGCGCGCCTGAGCGGGAAGCACTGACAGGGCGGGTAACACCCGCCCCCGGCAGTGGTATCAGAGGCTTTTCAGATAGTTGATGATGTCGCCGGATTCGTACATCCAGGTTTCTTCACCATCGTTATCGATCAGCAGGCACGGGACGGTTGTCCGTCCGGTGGCTTTGTGTTGCTGTGCGCTGAAGGAACGGTCCTTCATCACGTTACGTTTTTCAACCTCAACCTTAACCTCCGGCAGAGTGCGCAGAACACGCTGACAGAAAGGGCAGGCATCGTAGTAGTACAGAGCGTATTTCATAACTATCCCCAGATGAGTTCAGAATGGATTATACCCAACTAGTTATACTTTTCCTGATTGCAATTGTAGCCAATTGGTTTTCAGCGCTGGCCGGCGGTGGTGCCGGGCTGATCCAGCTGCCGTTGCTGATCTTTCTGGGGCTGCCGTTTCCGCTCGCGCTGGCGACGCATAAAGTGGCCACCGTGGCGCTCGGGTTGGGGGCGACGGTGCGCCATCTGCGTGAAAAACACCTGCAGCGCTGGCTGCTGGTGCTGATAGTGGTGGCTGGCGTACCGGGTGTGGTTGCCGGAGCACTGCTGATTCTTGGCTTTGATGCGCGCAGCGGGGAGATCGCTCTGGGTCTGCTGACCCTGTCACTGGCGGTGTATTCCTGGCTCAGTCCGGAACTGGGGCTGCAGGCAGAAAAGAAACACCGTTCCTCTGGCGGAATAGTCGCCGGTGGGCTGGTATTGCTGCTGATCGGGATCGCCAACGGGGCACTTTCTGCCGGCAGCGGGCTGTTTGTGACGCTGTGGCTGGTGTACTGGTTCGGGCTGGATTACCGCACTGCGGTGGCGCAGACACTGGTGGCGGTGGGGCTGGGCTGGAATGGCGCCGGAGCCCTGACCATGGGGGTGGCGGCGGACATTCAGTGGAGCTGGATTCCGGTGCTGATCGCCGGGTCGCTGATCGGTGGTTATCTGGGCGCCAACAGCTCACTGGCGGCCGGCAACCGCACCATTAAGCGGGTTTATGAGGTGGTGACGGTGGCGGTGGCGGTGAAGCTTCTGGCTGGTCCGTGGCTGTAAGGGCCGCTGCCGGCAGCCATTTGTGCACCATGCTGCGTACCGACTCCATCGACACCGGTTTGCTCAGGTAGTCGCTCATCCCGGCATCCAGACAGCGTTGTTCGTCACCGGACATGGCATTGGCGGTGACGGCGATCACTGGCCGGTCATTCTCGGGCAGGTTCGCGGCACGGATACGGCGTGTGGCTTCAAAGCCATCCATCACCGGCATCTGGCAGTCCATAAAAATCAGGTCGTAATGATATTTGCGCTGACTCTGCAGGAGTTCCAGCGCACGTTCGCCGTTGTCGGCCACGTCGGTTTCAATATGCATCCGGTTGAGCATGGAATTCAGCACCCGCTGGTTGACGGTATTGTCTTCCACCACCAGTGCCCGGCCGCGGATATGTTCGATGGCCACAAAGCCGGCACTGGGTTCAGGCTGGCGCAGGGTGCTGTGATCCGGGGTGCCCAGTGGCTGCACCGGCAGTTTCAGCCGCACCCGGGTTCCCTGATGTTTTTCGCTGTGGATGGTCACTTCGCCCTGCATGCAGTGACAGACGGCTTTGACCAGTGACAGGCCGATGCCCAGGCCCTGATACTGGCGCTGCATGGAGGTATCACCCTGACACAGGTAATCCTGAATTCTGCTCAGCTCGGCGGCGGTCATGCCGATGCCGGTATCACGGATCAGAATATCCAGACAGGGCATGCCCTGCAGCTGGCCGAAGCCGGTTTCCATCACCACGTTACCGTGCTCGGTGAATTTCACCGAGTTTTCCAGCAGCGCCTTGATGGCGTGGCGGATGCATTTGATATCGGCGCGGATCATCAGCGGCAGGCCAGGGGCGAATGTCAGCTCAAAGCCGATCTGTTTTTCCCGGCATTTGTGCTGGATGGCTTCTGATGTGCTGCGGATCACCGGCTGCAGTTCGACCGTTTCCGGCGCCAGAATCCGGTTGCCGGCCTGCAGTTCCGTGTAGGTCAGCACGTTATCCACTAAATCCAGCATATCGCCGGCACTTTCGCGGGCGTCCTGCAGTGTGGCCCGCAGTGCCTCTCCCTGTTCGTCTCCGGCCAGTTCCAGTGAGCCGATAATGCCGTTCAGTGGCGTGCGGAATTCGTGACCGATGGTGGCGAGAAAATCATTTTTCAGCCGGTTGGACTCGGCCAGCCGCTGGGCGCGTTCCTCCAGCTCTTTTTTCATCCGTTCTTCGGCCTGCAGCTTGGCGCGCTGCAGAATTTTAATCCGGTCGGCGAGGGCGAAAGACAACAACACAATTTCGATACTGCTGCCGAATTTGCTGGCATGGATAGTCCACATATTATTGGGCAGATAACCCAGCATCATGCCGATGGTGATCATGCCGCCGATAATCAGCATGACCCAGGCGGCGAGAAAATAGCGCGCCTGACTCTGGCCTTTGATCAGCATGGAAATTGAAGCGTAAAAAACGGTGGCAAGGAAAATCACCACCACAAATTTACCGGTACTCATGACCGTGGCGGTATCAAACAGGAAAGCACTGACACAGATGGCTGCCGACAGCAGCAGACAGAAACGCAGCGCCAGATCGGCATAACGGTGATTGATCCGCGTCTGCAGGAAACCGCGGGTAAAGGTGCTGCCGAATACCCCGACCAGTCCAATGGTCAGCGGCACCGCCAGTTGCTGGAACCAGGCGGAATCGGGCCAGATAAACTGATACCCCAGTCCGCTGGTGGCCAGCTGCAGGGTGGCAAAGGCAGCAATATAACCGATGTAATGCAGGTAATTGGTGTCGCGGATGCTGGTCCAGAGGAAGAAGTTATACAGGAAAATGACCAGCATCATGCCGTAATACAGCCCCAGACCATACTGTTCGTTGCTGCGCTGATCGACGAAATGATTCACTTCCCAGAAATTCAGCGGCACCTGCATGGAGCTGCTGGTTTCGACGTTAATCAACAGGCGCTGCCAGGGATGTTCGCGGAAATTCAGCGGCACAATAAAATTACGGTGGGTGAAGGGACGATCGGCAAACGGGTGCAGATCGCCGAGCGGATATTCACGGATCAGCTGGTTGTTTTTATCCAGCAGATAAATATTAACCACATCGAGAAGAGGGTAATTAATTTCCAGTAACCACTCTTCGTCCGGACTCTGACTGCCATCAACATCCAGCCGCAGCCAGTAGGCTGAAGCGGTAAAACCTTCGTTAAAGACGGCTTTCGGATAAGGCTGCAGGGGAATATTCTGCTCCAGCAGATAGGGCAGAGACCATTGCCCCAGCGGGTCTTCAATATAATAAAGCGCGCCGGCGCTGGTGTAGTGAGGTGTCTGCGGCGACAGGGTGATGTGCGCAGACGCGGCGGACGCGGCCAGTAATGGCTGCACAAACAACAGCAGAATGGTGGCAATGATCATTCTGCTGAGCTGCCTGGCGGTGATTAACATCCTGTTCTGCATGGGCGCTCTTCTGCCTGAGTCCGTTCCGGCGGTAACCGGTTTTTATTGGCTGCTGTTTAACTGACCTCTGGCCGGCCGCGGCCACAGCAATAATAATCCGAGTATAAACCACAATAAGGCTCCGGCCCCACCTCCGGTGGAGGACGACGACGTTACGGTGCCGGAAGACTCTGTTGCCGTGCTGTCAGTGATCAGTTCCAGCGTGACGTTCAGGCGCTGTTCGGAGAGTGAGGTATCGAGGCTGATTTCCGCAGTTTCTGCCTGGCTGTGACTGAGCGCCAGATAAACCGGAGTCGCAACCGTCAGATCGCCCTGCCAGCGGTAACGTACCGTGCTGGCGGTGATGCTGGTGACGCTCAGTGTTTCACTGCTGTCGTCACTGAACCAGAGTGTCAGCTGCGGATTCTCATCGATAAAGGTAAAGCCGCTGGCAGAAACAATGCCGTACAGGGTGTAAGCCGAATCCGCACTGATCAGGGTGACACTGGCGTCGCTGTCGCCGGCACTGACGGTAACGCTGCCGGTGCGGTAACCGTCGGCACTGACGCTCAGTGTTATTTCTTCATCCGGCAGCTGCATACTGACACTGCCGTCGCTGCTGCTGGTGGCACTGGCCGGCAGGTTCCAGAGGCTGAAACGGCCATCGTCGCTGCTGATGTCAGCCGCCGTAATGGGGTTGCCATCGCTGTCATTGACGGTGAACAGTACGCTGCGGGGCAGGGCAAATATCAGTGCGGCAGAGGAATCCGGAATATTACTGGCACTGGCCGTGACGGTGGCGGACAGGGCTGTGGTCAGCGCTGTATCGGTAACCAGCAGCACGCTGGCCGGGTTAAAGGCTGTGGCATCGTCTGTGGCAGTGACCAGCGTGGTAGCGGAACCGTCGGTTGTGGCAAAGCTAAGGCTGGTGTCAGAACTGCTCAGAGCGATACTGGTGGCCGCGGGTGCGCCGGTGATGGTCAGCGGCTGCTGTGAGCCACTGACCAGCAGTAAGGGGGTGACACCGGCTGTCAGCGCCAGTGGCCGTTCCAGGTACCAGCTGGCGCTGAATCCCTGACTGTCGGTCACGGTCAGGGTATAGGTGCCGGCGAAGGCACCGCTGTCCGGCAATGCGAGGGTGTAATCGCCGCTGCTGCTGTCGTAACTGAGCAGGTCGTCACGGTTGCTGCCGTTGTAGAACACGCTGACTGACAGGGCGCTGTCGCCACCGCTGAGGGAAAACAGGACATCGTTCAGGCCGGCACTGAGCACTGCGCCGTCACTGTTGGCGGTACTGTCCTGCGTCAGGCTGAAAGCCGGATACACAGTGACACTGACGCTGCTGTCGGCAGTCAGTACGCCATCTGAAACCCGGACCGCCACACTGCCGCTGTCTGTGGCTGATTCTGCGGCGCTGATGGTCAGCTGATCCCCCGACAGGCTGGCGCTCAGGCCGCTGCTGCTGCTGAGAACGGTGAATGTCAGACTATCGTCGTCGGGGTCGCTGGCACTCAGGGTGACGGCCGCAGAGCTGCCGGCCAGCAGACTCACAGCGGGCAGACTGTCCCATTGGGGGGCCTGGTTATCTGCGCTGAGGATGGTCAGGATGATGTCCTGACTGCTGCTGACGGTACCATCCGACACCGATACGGTCAGCGTGCTGGTACCACTGACTCCGCTGACTGGTGTGACGCTCAGCAGGCTGCCGGACAGTGACGCTGTCAGCGCAGCACTGTCGTAACTGTCGAGGCTGAACACCAGTGCATCGCTGGCGGTTTCTTTATCGTCGGCGGTCAGCGTCAATGACAGAAGTTCCTCCGCTGCCAGCGTAAAGTTGCTGGCGGAGGTGAACTGCGGGATATCGTTGACGGCATTGATGGTCAGGGTAAAGCTGGTGCTGCTGCTCAGGCTGCCGTCTGATACCTGTATCCCGACGCTGCCGCTGCCGTAGTAATCGGCAACGGGCGTAAAGGTCAGCGTGCTGCCGTTCAGCTCAGCGCCGGACTCTGCCGGCGCGGATAACAGCGAGAAAACAAGGCTGTCACCATCCACATCCGTTGCCTCCAGCGTCAGACTGAGGCTGTCATCTTCGTCGATGGACTGGTCGGCGACAGCGCTGATCAGTGGGGCGTCATTGACGGCATTGATGGTCAGGCCGAAGGTGACGGAATCTGTGGCGCTGCCGTCACTGACACTGACGGTGATACTGCCACTGCCATGGTAGTCAGCCTGTGGGTTCAGGCTCAGCAGCGTAGCGGACAACGACGCGCCGAATTCGGCCGCCGCTGAGTCGATGGCGTAAGTCAGGCTGTCAGCATCGGCATCCGTGGCGGACAGATTGATGGTCAGGGTGCTGTCTTCATCCATAACCTGATCAGCGATGGCGGTCAGCACCGGAGCGCTGTTGGTGACCGCCGCCAGTGTCCAGCCGATATCGCCCAGCACATAGCGCGCGAGTCCGGCCTGCTGCAGGAATTCGGTGTATACCGGCTCCATGATTTCATTGGGGGTGGCCGCGCTGTCAAAATGGCTGACCGATGAGCCGGATTCATACACGGTGGGCGCGTACATCTGCACCCGTGAGCCGTTGACGCCAGCGCTCAGACCACTGAGGTTGGCGTTGGTTTGAGCACCGTCCCACAGCAGGTTGCCATCATTCAGCAGCGCCGCAGCGCGCTCAGTCTGGCTGAGACCGGTCAGGCGTTGTGCCTGACTGGCGTCATACAGCAGCTGTGAATAGGGGTCGTAAATCTCAGTAATACCGTCATCCGGGTGAACATCCGGTGCCGAACCGTCTTCACCCAGCATCGACAGAAAACCCATGCCATGCATCAGTTCGTGCAGAACCACCGACAGCAGTGAGGATTCCGTGCCGGGTGGGGCGTCGTAGCCGTAATACCAGGGCGTATTTTCCAGACAGCCCGTAGTGCCCAGATCGGCATTGAAGGTGGCCTGGATTTCTTCCGCTGCCGGAATCAGGTCGGTGGCAAAATGCTCATTGGCCAGACCAATGGGGTAAACCGTGCCGACGCCGTCCTCGACGGCGGAGTAGCTGTAGGTCGGTCCGGCACTGCCCAGTACGCCGGAAGAGGCATTACAGGTCAGGCTGTTGAACTGCGCGTTGACGGCAATGGTCTGGCTGATACTGAAGGTGGCGTTGAGAATACCGGCTGCCTCGCTGAATACATTCAGCCGCTGCTCGCCCACGGTCGTGCCGCTGTTACCTCCGGCGGCGGTTGCCGGCGTGGGGTCGTTCAGGCCTTCCCCGGCACTGTCGCCGTTGACGATCACAATATCGGCGTGCACGGCGGCAGTGACCAGCAGGAAAACGGCGGCGGCAAGGGCGGGGAAATAGTTCATAGGCAGTCTCAGTTAGCCGGCGCAGCCGGAGGGGCAGGAGGTTCAGCCGGGGCCGGTAACGGGTCAATACGCCGTTCAACCAGCCGGACTTTGCCGTCTTCACCGGTAATGGCGATGGTCACGGTGCGGTACTGACCTCTGAGATCGGTAATGCGGCCGCCGTGTGGATGCGGCTCAGCGGTCAGCTGGTCGCGTGGCAGGCGCTGTTGCTGCAGATAAATTTCGATATTGTCCGGCAGGGGGGTGTCATCATCCGTGTGCGGATGTGCGCTCTCAGCCGGCGGATGCCGGGTGCTCAGTTCAGGGTGTGGAACCGGGGACGGTGTGGTGGCGGCAGAGGGTGGCTCATTATCGGCGCTGATAATGACCTCAGGTGCCTGCCAGACCTGGTACAGCATGATACCGGCGCTGATCACGGCGAGGATAAACAGGGGAAGCAGATATTTTGCCGGCATGGATGCGCACGTCGATGACTGATTCAGGAACTGACTTTAAGGCTAGTGCCTCGCACGCGGATCGCCACTGCAGAAGCCCTTAATGCTGTAACGTATGGTTACGCTGTGTATTCCCGGGGCGGCTTATTTGCCCTGGCGCTGCAGGGCCCGTTTGGTCAGTCGCGTGGCTTCGGCACTGAGCGGATCTTCCGGCCACGGGTGGCGGGGGTAGCGGCCGCGCATATCCTTGCGCACATCGGCATAGGTGTGGCGCCAGAAATGCGGCAGATCGGCGGTGACCTGCAACGGCCGTCCGGCTGGTGACAGCAGGTGAATCAACAGCGGAACCCGGCCGTTGAGCAGTGCCGGCTGACCTTCGTAGCCGAACATTTCCTGCAGCTTAACCGCCAGTACCGGCGGCTCAGTGCTGTAATCAAGGCGGATACGTGAGCCGCTGGCCACCTGCCAGTGAGTTGGCAACAGCTGCTCAAGCTGTTGCTGCTGTTCCCAGCTGAGCAGGGATAACAGCGCCTGACTGACGGCGATATTCTTCAGATCGCGCTGGTGGCGGGCCTGGCTGCAGAACGGCAGCAGCCAGTCTGTCCGGGTCTGAATCAGGGCCTCATCACTGACATCCGGCCATTCCTGCGGCCGGTGTTGGTGCAGCAGCTGCAGGCGCTGGCGCAGGCTGGTGGCGTGTTCGTCCCAGTTCAGCACAGCCAGTCCCTGAGCAGCAAAATAATCATCCCAGATGGCCTGCCAGTCATCTGCCGAGGGTGCCGGCAGTGGCGTGGACGACAGCACAAGGCGGCCGAGGCGGGTCTGTTGTTCTGCCTGCAACTGACCGGATGGCAGCCAGCCACTGGCGGTATGACGGCTGAACAGCTGGGGGGGCGGTGTCCTGCAGGCAGTCAAGTGCTGCCGGGCTGAGCTCCGCAGCCAGACGGATACGGTTGGGCTGGCCACCGCTGATATCGGCCAGCGCCAGCCATTCGCAGTTGAACAGGTCGGATGTTTCCGTCAGTTCTGCACCGCTGCCATTGGCGAGCAGAAAGCGGTTCTGGCCGGCATGACGGCGGCGGGCGATGCGTTCTGGCCAGGCGAGGGCGACCAGCAGCGCCGGATCGGCGTCAGTTTCACTGGCCACTGACAGCTGCTGGGTCAGGCGGCGGTATAGCTGATCGGCCAGTGGCCGGACGCGCTGCTGCCACAGCGATTGTTGCCGGCGGGCCTGCTGGAGCAGACGCGGCAGGTCATCGCTGTGGCGCAGTCTGTGCGGCCATTCCTGCAGCAGGGCAATCAGTTCACAGGCGCTGCGGGCCATGCCCAGCCGGGCAGCACAGACCAGCAGGTGCGCCAGCCGCGGTTCTGTGCCCAGCGTGGCACACAGCCGCCCGTGCTCTGTCAGACGGTTGTCCTGCTGAATACCGAGTGCGTGCAGGGTCTGGCTGGCCTGACTGAGGCTGGCGGCCGGCGGCGGATCAAGCCACAGCAGCTCGCCGGATGCGGCGCCCCATTGCAGCAGTTCCAGTTGCAGCGGAGCGAGATCGGCATCCAGTATTTCTGCGCGGATATGAGCGTCACGCCGTTCGTGTTCGCTTTCCGGCCACAGGCGGTAGCAGACACCGCTGGCCTGACGCCCGGCCCGGCCGGCCCGCTGGGTGGCCGAGGCGCGCGACACCGGGCGGGTTTTCAGTTCGCTGACCCCGGTCTGTGGGGAAAAGCTCAGCCGCCGCTCAAGACCGCTGTCGATCACGATGCGCACGCCGTCGATGGTAAGTGAACTTTCGGCAATGTTGGTGGCGAGAATGATGCGGCGTGAGCCATCTGCCGCCGGCTGCAGGGCGGTTTTCTGTTCTTTGTCGCTGAGCTGGCCGTGCAGCGGCAGCAGCTGTATGGATTCCGGTAAGCGCTGCTGCAGCAGTTCCCGGGTATGGCGGATATCGGCAGTGCCGGGCAGAAATACCAGCATATCGCCGGCCTGCTGCAGGGCTTCGCTGACCACGGCGGCAATATGCTGTGGCAGGCGGGTATTGGCATCGGCACGGGGACGGTAATGGGTAACGACCGCATGACTGCGGCCTTCACTGTGCAGCAGTGGCGCCTGCAGCGGCTGTTGCAGGGCATGTTCATCCAGTGTGGCAGACATCACCAGCAGACGCAGATCCGGGCGCAGCAGTTGCTGGCACTGGTGCACCAGCGCCAGCGCCAGATCGGAGTGCAGATGGCGTTCGTGGAATTCGTCGAAGATGACCAGACCGACCCCGGTCAGTTCCGGATCGTCCTGCAGCAGACGGGTGAGGATGCCTTCGGTGAGCACTTCAATGCGGGTCGCGGCACTGATCTTCTGCTCCAGACGGATGCGGTAACCAACCTGTTCGCCGACGGCTTCTCCCAGCTGTTCTGCCATAAAGCGGGCGGCGTTACGTGCGGCCAGACGGCGTGGCTCAAGCAGCAGAATTTTCTTCCCCGCCAGCCAGGGCTCCTGCAGCAGGGCCAGTGGCACGCGGGTGGTTTTACCGGCACCGGGGGCGGCACTGAGCAGCAGGTTCGGTTGCTGGCTGAGGTGGTCGCGGATGGCGGGCAGCAGGTCATCGATGGGTAAGGAATGGTCAGGCATGCAACGGCTGTCTTGGCATCACGGAAAACAGCCCTTATGTTAACATGACAGCGGTTAATCTGATCGGAGTGCCTGTGAGCGACAGTAAAGTAGTGGATTTTTCCAGTGCCGGAAAAAAGCACCGTCATGCGCGGGAGCACGAGCGTAAGGAAGCGAAGGTGGAGGATATGCGCGGGCGTTTTGCCAACGCGCTGCCGGATAAACCGACACCGGTAAAAGATTATCTGAAGAAAAAACGGCAGAAGAAGAAACGCTGAGCGTCAGTCAGGCGCTCTCACTTATGCGCCATTGTGCCCGGCAAGGAAGCGGGTAATGTCATATTCCGGCAATGGTCTGGCCAGCAGGTAACCCTGAATCAGGTCGCAGCCACAGCCGCACAGCAGGGTTTCGTCCGCATCGGTTTCCACCCCCTCCGCAATCACCTTCATATTCAGGCTGTGGCCGAGATCAATAATGGTTTTGACCAGTGCCTGACGCCGGGGGTCGGAGTGCATGTCCTGAATGAAGGTGCGGTCGATTTTCAGTTTGTCGGCAGGGAAGGACGTCAGGTAGGACAGGGACGAGTATCCGGTACCGAAATCATCCAGTGAAATACGGATATCGGCCTGCTGCAGGGTGGTGAGAAAATTACGTGTTTCCTGCTGGTTACGGATCAGCAGACTTTCGGTGATTTCCACCATCAGGTGCCCGGGTGGCAGGTTGGCTTGCCGTTCCTGATCAACAATATGCTGCGCCAGATTGTGGTTGTAGAACTCGGCGGTGGAGACGTTGACCGCGATCGGCACCAGCAGGTTCTGCTGATGCAGACGGCCGGCCATTGCCAGTGCTTCGCTGCGGACCCATTCGCCGATTTCCCGGATCATACCGGTCTTTTCTGCCAGCGGAATAAACAGATCCGGCGGGATCATGCCGCGCTGCGGGTGATTCCAGCGCACCAGGGCTTCCAGCTGAGTGATGCGGCCGCTGCTCAGATCCTTGATCGGCTGATAGTGCAGTTCCAGCTGATTATCCTTTACCGCGTGGCGCATGTCCTGATGCAGCAGCGCCTGATTGCGGGCTTCTTCATGCATTTCCGGGGTAAAGAAGGTGTACAGGTTACGGCCTTCATTTTTGGCGGCGTAGGCCGCCTGTTCCGCCGCTTTGAGCAGCTGTTCAACCGTACCGCCGTCGTCCGGGAAGCGGCTGATACCGATACTGGCTGAAATCTTCAGGTCGCGGATCTGACGGATGGAAATGGTCTGGCTGACGGTTTCCAGCAGCTGGTTGGCCAGTGTGCCCAGCGCATCGCGGTCGGCGTCGGTGGTAACAATAAAACCGAATTCATCACCGCCCAGCCGGGCAATGGTATGGCGCCGTGGCAGGGACTGATTGAGCCGCGTGCCGACCTTGACCAGCAGTTCATCACCGGCGTCGTGGCCCAGGGTATCGTTGATTTCCTTGAAGTAATCCAGGTCCATCACCATCACCGCAAAAGAACGGTCACGGTGGCGGCACTGTTCCAGTGTCCAGTTCAGGCGTTCGTAGAACAGGTTGCGGTTGGGCAGGCTGGTCAGCAGGTCATAGCTGGCCTGGTACTGGATCATTTCTTCCGACTGTTTGCGCTCGCTGATATCACTGATCAGCGCCACGCAGCGTTCAATCTGGTCGTTACCGTTACGCAGCGCGGTAAAGCTCAGCTCGGCGGTAAAACGTTCACCGTTACGGCGGCTGACCAGCACTTCGCCACTCCAGCTTTTGCCGCCGGGCAGACGGCTGATGATGTTCTGGTAGCGGCTCAGCCCCTGATCATCCTTGCTGATGATGGCTGACAGGCCTTTCTGTAACACATCGTCGGCCGGGTAGCCGGTGATCTGACTGAAGGCGGGGTTCACCTCGAGAATCCTGAAGTCCTGATCGGTGATGATCAGACCAACCGGCAGGTGCAGGGTAATGGCTTCTGACAGAACGCGGTGATTTTCCGCCTGGCGGAATTCGATACTGGCCTGTGCCAGCCGGGCGGACTCGTGGATCAGTAACAGATCCTGGCCGGTGGGGTGGCGCGGCTTACGGTAGTAGAGTGCCAGAGTGCCCAGTACTTTGCCGCTGCCGGAGACAATCGGCTGCGACCAGCAGGCGGCAAAGCCGGCCTGTTGGGCCAGTTCCCGGTGGGCTGACCAGTAAGGGTGACGGTCGACATCTTCGGCAATGACCAGATGTCCGGTGGCGGCAGCGGTGCCACAACAGCCAACGCCAACGGCGATTTCAGTGCCTTCCACAGCAGTGGCGTAAAACTCAGGCAGATCGGGCGCGGCCCCGTGTTTCAGGCTGCGGCCGTCATCGGATACCAGCATGACGGAAGCAATGCATTCCGGCTGGCGTTCCTGAATCAGGTACACCAGTTCTTCCAACAGCTTTTCCAGAGGCCGCCCGCTGAGCAGCTTCTCCAGAAACAGGTTGTAGCGGCCAATCGTCAGCGCGGGTTGTGGCGCGCGGTACTGGCTGTTGGATTCGTTGGGCATACCAAAGATTTCTTAACTGATACGCATGTAAGTGTAGCGATATCGTATGAATTTGGAATGCGAACAGGTAAGAAAGTGGTAAAAGTGGCTAATCTATTGATTTATATGCGATAAATTCAGTAGAGCGGGGGTGTTTACACCCCCGTACAGGTCTCGGCTGGTTACGCACCGACCAGTGACTGGCCACAGACGCGGACAATGTTGCCGGACACGCCACCGGACGCAGGGTTGGCGAAGAAGGCAATGGTTTCCGCTACGTCCACTGGCTGGCCGCCCTGAGACAGGGAATTGAGGCGACGGCCGATCTCACGGGTAATCACCGGAATGGCGTCGGTCATGGCGGTTTCGATAAAGCCGGGAGCAACGGCATTGATGGTAATGCCGCGTTCCATCAGCGGATCTGCCATGTACTGCACATAGCCGATCACGCCGGCTTTGGAAGCGGCATAGTTGGTCTGCCCGGCCTGACCGGCGATGCCGTTCATTGATGACACGCAGATAATCCGCCCGTTGTGGTTCAGAGTGTCCTGTTCAAGCAGCACATGATTGATGCGCTCTTCGGCTGACAGGTTGATATCAATGGTCATGTTCCACCAGTGTTCCGGCATATTGGCCAGCGTTTTATCGCGCGTAATACCGGCGTTATGGACGATGATGTCGCCACCCCCCATGGCTTGCAGTTTGTCGGAAATTAACTGCGGTGCTTCAGCGGAAGAAATATCGGCCAGCAGCACTTCGCCATCAATAGCCGCCATCACTTGCTCCAGTTCAGCCGCCGCTGGCGGAATATCAAGGCCCAGCACTCTGGCACCGTCGCGCGCCAGGGTACGGGCAATGGCTTCACCGATGCCACGGGAGGCGCCGGTCACCAGCGCGACCTTACCGGCCAGTGGCTGGTGCCAGTCAGGGCAGTCAATGTCGGCAGCCTTGCGTACCTGAAAGACCTGACCATCAACGTAGGCGGATCTGGCCGACAGGATAAAGCGCAGTGGCGCATCCAGATTGGCTTCCGCACCGTTTTCCACATACAGCGCCTGACAGGTGGCGCTTTTTTTACCGATTTCTTTTGCGACCGAACGGCTGAAGCCTTCCAGTGCGCGCATGGCCGCTGCCTGTTCACCGCTGCCGGCCTGCATATGCGGGCGGCCAAGCACGATGACCCGGCCGTTGCTGTTCAGTTTGCGCATCACCGGGTGAAAGAAGTAATACAGCTGATTGAGCTCGGTCGTATCGGCAAAACCGCTGGCATCAAAAATCAGCGCGTCGAATTTCTCATTCATTTCCGGGCTGCAGTCTATACCGGTCACCCGGATACCCAGTTCTTCGGCGGCTGCCACGATGGTGGCGGCACCGCGCGCAGCCGCGGGGTAAAACAGCTCGGCAGCGGAGGCCTGCAGGTTGTGCAGAATACGCCGCGTCAGTGCGGCATTATCACCGGCGCCGAGTAACACCCGGCCGGAGAAAAATGTCGGTTCAGACGGGGTGTAGCGTCGCAGCGGAATGGATTTGGGCAGAACCTGCTTCATCAGTGAACGGCCGACACTGCTGTCGAGCACTGATTCTAAGAAATTGCTCATGGGAGAATCCTGTCTGTATCTTGTTGTCGTTGTTCTGGGAATCTGTCAGCCGGGGCTTCCGGGATCAGCAAAAAATGAAGAATACGGCTGAACGCGCCGGACAGTAGCAGATTAGAGCAACAATCATAAGGAGTGAAATTGACCTTTCCCACAGTAATAGGTGTCACTTCAGCCAATGTCCGTTGTCGCGGGACCGTTACACTCATGCGGATGGTCGGGCAGAGTGATGCGATGATCTGCCGTTATCTGTACTCAGGAAGGATTTATGACGAAGAGCAAAACCGTGGCTGTGCGCCGGGTCGCCATTATTGGTGGTAACCGTATTCCGTTTGCGCGCTCCAACAGTGCGTATTCCTATGCCTCGAATCAGGACATGCTGACGGCGGCCATGAATGGTCTGGTTAACCGTTATGGCCTGCAGGGTGAGCGGATCGGTGAAGTGATTGCCGGCGCTGTGATCAAGCACAGCCGTGATTTCAATCTGGCCCGGGAGACGGTGCTCAGTACCGCCCTCGATCCGCATACCCCGGCCGTGGATATCCAGCAGGCCTGCGGAACCGGTCTGCAGTCGGTGATTATGGCCGCCAACAAGATTGCGCTGGGACAGATCGACAGCGCCATTGCCGGCGGCTCAGATACCACCTCGGATGCGCCCATCGGCGTCAATGAAGGGCTGCGCCGGATTCTGCTGGACATCAACCGGGCGAAGTCCACCCGTGACAAGCTCCGGCTGCTGGCGAAAATCCGCCCCCGGCATCTGGCGCCGCTGATTCCGCGCAATGGTGAACCGCGTACCGGGATGTCGATGGGGGAACATACCGAAGAAACCGTCAAAGCCTGGGGTATCAGTCGTGAGGAGCAGGATCAGATTGCGTTCAACAGTCATCAGAATCTGCTGGCGGCTTATGAGCGTGGCTTTTTCGATGATCTGGTAACGCCGTTTCTGGGGCTGGACAAAGACAATCTGGCGCGTCAGCCGGATATGGCTAAGCTGGCGGCGCTGAAACCGGCTTTCGACCGTCAATCCGGTCACGGCAGTCTGACCGCCGGTAACTCTTCGGCGCTGACCGATGGCGCCTCCGTGGTGTTACTGGCATCTGAGGAATGGGCGCAGCAACGCAATCTGCCGGTGAAGGCCTACCTGAGTTTCCATGAAACCGCGGCGGTTGATTTTTTCGGCAAGGAAGGGCGCAACGAAAAAGAAGGGCTGCTGCTGGCGCCGGCGTATGCGGTGCCGCGTATGCTGCAGCGCGCGGGTCTCAGTCTGCAGGATTTTGATTTTTACGAAATTCACGAAGCCTTCGCCGGGGTGGTGGCATCGACCCTGAAGGCCTGGGAAGACGACACTTTCTGCCGCGAAAAACTGGGGCTGGATCAGGCGTTGGGCAGTATTGACCGCAGCCGGCTGAACGTGAACGGTTCATCCGTGGCCACCGGTCATCCGTTTGCCGCTACCGGCGGACGTATTGTGGCAACGCTGGCGAAAATGCTGGAAGAGAAAGGCTCCGGCCGGGGGCTGATTTCCATCTGTGCTGCCGGTGGTCAGGGGGTGGTGGCCATCCTCGAACGCTGATACGGCAGGCGCACTCACCACGCTCATACCCGCCCTGTGGCGGGTTTTTTATGCCCGCTGTGAAGTCTGCCAGCGGTTGATCAGATTATGAATCAGTGCCTGTTGCCCGGCCGTGGCGGCGGATTCCTGATGCGCCAGTGCCTGGTGGATCAGACCGATCTGTTCTTCTGAAATCAGCAGATCAATATTGTCGGTGGTTGAGGCGAGCATGGCGTTGCGCAGGTAATGAGCGAGCTGTTGTTGCTCCTGCCGCAGCAGGCGCTCAGTCAGGCTGACGGTACCGCGCTTTAACTGCAGGTGTTGCATGGTTATGATCCGGTCATTGTCTGATGATAAACAGATTAGTTCATAATCACGACAGTGCCAGCAGGCTGGCGTAATCAGGCTGATAGACCGGGGATATGAAATGAATAAATGGCTGGCTCTGACGGGGCTTTATGTGGTTCAGGGCTTACCGCACGGTTTTTTCGGTCAGGCGATGCCGGTGCTGCTGCGCGAGCAGGGTCTCGATCTGACCCTGATCGGCCTGCTGTCGGTGATGTCCTTTCCCTGGGCGCTGAAGTTCATCTGGGCGCCACTGCTGGACCGTTATTCGCTGCATCATGGTGAATTCCGCCGCAGCTGGATTCTGACCATGAATTACAGCGCCGTGCTGGTTCTGCTGGTACTGGCCAGTCAGCCACTGAGCTACTGGACGGAATCCGGTCTGTGGCTGCCATTGTTGCTGATGGTGCTGCTCAATACCTTTATTGCCACCCAGGATATCGCCACCGATGCCATGGCGACCGAAAATCTGGCCGTCAGTCAGCGCGGCATGGGCAACGGCATTCAGGTCGCCGGTTACCGCGTAGGGATGATTATTGCCGGCGGGCTGCTGATTTCCCTGTACGGGGTCCTGGGCTGGTCCTGGTCGCTGTGGCTGATTGCGGCATTGATGGTGGCGGGTACGCTGCCGCTGTGGTTTTTCCGCCCGCGGCCGCATGTGGTGGACCGGCAGCCCTTATGGCCGCTGTGGCTGGGTTTTTTCCGCATGCAGGATGCCGGCGTGTGGCTGCTGTTGCTGGCGGTGTACAAATTCGGCGATGCACTGGGCACGCCCATGATCCGGCCACTGTTGTCGGATGCCGGACTGAAACTGGAGCAATTAGGGATATTACTCGGCAGCGTGGGCTTCTTTGCCGGTCTGGCCGGGGCACTGGCCGGCGGCTGGCTGACCGGCAGAATGGGGCGCCAGACTGCGCTGGCGGGCTTCCTGCTGCTCGAGGCACTGGCGCTGCTGAGTTACGTCGGCATTGATGGCATGGGCAGCAATCCGCACAAAGACTGGCTGCACCTCACCGCAGCGGTGGTGATTGAGCATGTCGCCGGAGGTATGGGCACCGCGGCGCTGTTTACCGTGATGATGGACCGCTGCCGTGAGCACTGTGCCGCGGCGGATTATGCGCTGCAGAGCTGCGTGGTCATTATTTCCGGCATGATTGCCGGTGGCCTGTCGGGTATCAGTGCCAGTCAGCTGGGTTATAACGGTCATTTTATGCTGTCGGCGGCATTATGTGTGGCCGCCATGGCGGCCGTGGTGGTGCTGATACGCCGCGGTGATCTGCTGGTACGGCGCTGAGGTGGACATTTTTTTCCGGGCGGCGACAATACCGGCATAAAGAGAGGCCGTTATGACATCCGCAACCAGTGACGTACAACTTGATACCCGGGGGCTGTTCTGCCCTGAACCCGTGATGATGCTGCACAACACCATCGGTGATATGCAGCTGGGTGAGGTGGTTGAAATTCTTGCCACCGATCCGTCAACCAAACGGGATTTCCTGAAATTCTGTCAGTTTCTCGGCCACGAAATGCTGGCCAGCGAAGAACTGGACGGTGAGTTCCGCTTTCTGATCAGGAAGGCAGCCGATGACGAATAAACCCGGAACCGATCCGCTCGAAGAAGTGCGCCAGATGCGGCTGAAAAAGCTGAAAGCCTGTGCTTTGCGGCAGAAGGCGGAAATGGAAGGCATGCTGCAGGCCGCGGAGCAGCAACAGAACGCCGGCACTGAGGACGGAGCGTCTGTTACTGCCGGGGCAGAAGATAACCGCCGGGCTGATTAGAGCCCGGCTTTCAGGGCGGCGATAAAACGCGCGCTGAGGCTGTCGTCTGCGACCGCCAGCCAGCGTTCCACCAGCTCGCGGCGTTCATCCGCACGGTTCAGTGACTGACCCATACCCTGCGCCAGACGCTGCACCTGCAGGGCCATCCGCCGTGGTTTATCGGCTTCTTCACTGCTGATGTCTGCCAGCGCTTCCATCAGAATACACAGATCACGTGGGCTGTCGTCGCTGCTCAGTGTCCCCTGACGGGCCTGTTCAAAACGCTCAGCCGGGTAGCCGTCGGGCAGCGCCTGCTGACAGGCGGTCTGCCAGCTGTCAGCGTCAGCCCGGAGATTCTGCAGGCGGCTGATCAGTCCATCCCAGCGGGCCAGTTCAGCCTGTTGCTGTTGTTGCTGCTGACGTTGCTGCAGCTGTTGTTCAGCCTGCTTCAGCGTTTTACTCAGTCGCTGGTGGGCAGAGCGGGGCAGTTCGATGGCGGCAAATTCTGCCCGCAGGGCGGCAAACTGTGCGGTCATGCCATCAGTGTCGTCGGCGGCGGTCACCAGTTCGGTGGCGCGGCTGACCACGGCTTCGGCCTGAGCGACGGTTTCATCCAGTTCAGCTTTACGCGCGGCACGGTTTTCATTCAGCCGGCTGAATACCTGATCACAGTGTTTGCGGAAGTTCTGCCACAGTTTCTGGTCGGCTTTCCGTGGCGTGACGCCGACGTCTTTCCAGCGTGCCTGCAGGTTTTTGATGTGGTCGGCGGCACCGCTCAGATCGTCGGCACTGGCGACGGCTTCAGCTTCGTCGATCAGGGCCTGTCTGGCCTGCAGGTTGCGGTCATATTCCTGTTTCAGGTGGGCGTAAATACGGTCACAGGCGTCGCGGAAGGCATCCTGGGTGCGCTTGTGTGCCTGGCGTTCAACCGGCGAATACTGGCGGAAGGTTTCGCGCGCCGCGTCGAGGGTTTTCTGCACCGCTTTCCAGTCGGCCTGTTGCCAGTCCAAGGCCTGTTCATAGCTGGTGAGTTCGGCAATCAGCTGCTCACGCAGCGTGATATTCTGTTCACGCTGTTCAGCAACCTGCGCGAAATAGGCGCGGCACGGCTCAAAGGCTTTATCGCCGGCGGCCTGAAAACGTTCCCACAGTTCGTTGTCGCCGGGCGCTGTGCCCAGGGTTTTCCATTCTTCCTGCAGATCATGGATTTTGCTGGCCAGCAGATCCGGTGCCATATCCGCTTCGGTGAGGGCTTCCATGGCGGCCACCAGGGCTTCTTTTTTCGGTGCGGTGGCAAAGCCGGCCCAGTCGCGCATTTCCTGCAGGCGACTGTTCAGGGCGCGGAATTCACGCTGCAGAGGCGCGGCACTTTTCTCGTCCAGCAGACGCAGTCCCTGCTGAATTTTATTGCTCAGACGGCCGGCTTCTTTCAGCTGACCTTCATTGAGGTGGGTGCTGAAATCATCCAGCTGGCGGCGCAGGTCATGACTGCGGCTTTTCTGCTCGTCCTGAATCTGTTGCAGGCGGCTGCGGATATCACTGCTGCGCTGCTGCAGGCGACTGAACCAGTCCGGTGTAGCGAAGTCATCCGGCCAGCTTAAGGCCTTGTGCCACTTGCCGGCTTCCCGTTCAGCGGCTTTCAGGGCAGCAGGACCGTCTGCCAGGCTGCTGTTCAGCCACGCGTGCAGCTGCTCTTTATGCTGCTCGTAGTGTGACAGGGCTGACTGCAGGCGGAGCAGCTGCTGCAGCTGATTTTCGAAGGCTTTGCTCAGTCCGGCCGCCGGACGGTGCTGCTGAAAGGTCTGATCCCAGGATTGTTCCAGCAGTTTCAGCGCCTGCTGCAGATCGGCGGCAGAGGCGGCGGCCGCTTCACCGGCCAGTTGCTGCAGACGTTCCAGCAGTTGCTGCTGATGTTCTGCTGCCTGACGGGCGTCTTCCTGTTCGCGTGCGAGGCGGGCTTCTTCTTCCGCGTGCTGGTCAAGAATGGCGCGCGCTTTGTTCAGTTCCTCATCAATGCTGTGCTGCTGTTCCGCACTGGCAAACGGACGCAGTTCCGGCCACTGCTGACCGAGCAGCTGCAGTTTGCCGTTGAAGTCCGGCTGGTAGCCGACCTTGTTCAGATAGCGGGCCTGTTGCAGCAGTTGTTCCACCGCATCGGTACGGGCCTGCTGTTGTTGCTGCCGGGCTTTGTTTTCTGCCAGCCGTTCTTTGGCCAGGCGGTACAGGGTTTTGTCTTTGCCCTGAGCGTGTTCCTGTAAGGTGTGCAGCTTGTCTGCGTCATGGATGCCTTCGGCGGCAGCCAGACGCACGCGCGCCACCGGATGTTCCAGTGCCAGCTGCAGGCGTTTCTGTTCGTCGCTGATGCGCCCGATTGCCTGCAGGCGCAGTTCGTTGTCTGTGGTCAGGGCGGCGATACGGATCAGGGCATCGGCATCGCTGATCTGGTCAATGCCGGTGCCGGCCGGCAGCAGGCGGGCAAGCAGAATATCACGTGCCTGATGACGGATTTCGTCGTGACTGCTGTGCAGCAGTTCATCGAGACTGGCTTCGCTGTCCAGCAGGGCAACGGCTTCTGCCCGCAGGGCGGCGGTGGTTTCGTGACGGATAAATTCCAGCCGTTCGGCGTCGCTGCTGAAGGCCTGCAGCGCCTGACGGCGGATTTCAGGTTCTGCATCCTGCCATTTTTTTTCGTTACGGGATCTGGATCTGAAAAACTTCTCGAATAACACCATCCGCTGTCCGTCCTGGGCCCGGTAATGCTGATCTGACGGGCCGGTTATCGGTTAAAATTTATCCGCTGTGTACGGAAAAGTTCCCGCTGGCGGGCGGGAAAGGGCTGTATAGCGCTGCAGCCGGGTAAAAAATGCGACGTCATTGTACCCGTCGGCGTTGAATAGGGAAGGGGCACAGGGCGGGCCGGAGTGAATAAAGACGATAACCTGAGGCTATGGTAAAGTGCCCCGGACTTATAAAAATAACAAATCTCACCCGGGGAATAACATGAATATAATCCGCCTGCTGCTGCTTATCAGTCTGGTGTCACTGAGCGGCTGTGCGTCGCTGGGGATCAGTTCCAGACCGTTATCGGAACTGACACAGAATTATACCGACCAGGATTCCCGCTTTATTGCCGTGGATAATCTGGTGATTCATTACCGCGATGAAGGTCAGGGGCCGGTGCTGGTATTACTGCACGGAGTGGCGTCTTCGTTGCAGACCTGGGATGGCTGGGCAGAGCAGCTGCAGGACAGCTTCCGTATTATCCGCCTTGATCTGCCGGCCCATGGTCTGACCGGACCTGATCCGGCGCAGGAACGTTACTCGGCCGGGTATATGGTGTCGGTGCTGGATCGTTTTATGACGCGGCTGGGCATCACTGAATTCAGTCTGGCCGGTAATTCGCTCGGCGGGTATATCAGCTGGAACTATGCGCTGGCGTATCCGCAGAAAGTTCAGAAACTGATTCTGCTCGACGCCGCCGGTTATCCGCAGGACATGCCATTTATTATGAATATGGCATCATGGCCGCTGGTCGGTGAACTGAGCACCCTGATGATGCCGCGCTTTATTATCGGCTGGAATCTGCAGGCGGCGTATGGTGATGAGGATAAGGTCACGGACCGGCTGGTGAAACGCTATCATGACCTGACCCTGCGCAAAGGTAACCGCAGTGGACTGGTGGATGTGTTGCGCACCATGAAAGAACAGAGCAGTAATCCTGAGCTTGGCGCCGGGGTTACTCAGGTAATAACACCCACGCTGCTGATGTGGGGGGAAGAAGACGACTGGGTACCGCTGGATATTATGGAGCAGTTCCGCCGCGATCTGCCGGATGTCCGCGTGATTACCTATGAAGGCGTTGGCCATATGCCGATGGAGGAGCTGCCGGTACAGACTGCGCGGGATGCGCGCAGCTTTCTGCAGACCGGCCAAGTCTTTGCCCTGCCGGCAGTGACAGCAGGCGACTGACGGGATACCCGCAGACGCCGGAGGAAAGTTTTCTTTTGAACAGTATTGTCTGGTACGACTACGAAACCTTTGGTGCCGTTCCGGCCTGGGACCGGCCGGCACAGTTTGCCGCCATCCGCACCGATGAAGATCTGAACGAAATCGAGGAACCGGTGGAGTTATTCTGCCGCCAGTCGGATGACTACCTGCCGCATCCGCAGGCGGTGCTGATTACCGGTATCACGCCGCAGGACTGCCAGCAGAAAGGGCTGGCGGAAAATGAATTCATGGGGCGTATCAACGATATGTTCAGCGTGCCCGGTACCTGTTCGGCCGGTTACAACAGCATCCGTTTCGACGATGAATTTACCCGCTACGGTCTGTACCGCAATTTTTACGATCCTTATGCCCGTGAGTGGCAGGGTGGTAATTCGCGCTGGGATCTGCTCGATATTGCCCGCTGTGCCTACGCGCTGCGTCCGGAAGGTATTGAGTGGCCAACACATGACGACGGCCGTATCAGCTTTAAACTGGAACATCTGACCGCCGCCAACGGGCTGGATCATGGTAAAGCCCACGACGCCGTCTCTGATGTGCGGGCAACCATTGCGCTGGCGCGGCTGCTGCGTGATAAACAACCAAAGTTATACCGTTATCTTTATGGTTTGCGCAGTAAATCCCAGGTCGGCGCCCTGGTGGATGTCAGCAATCACAAGCCGCTGGTGCACATTTCCGGTATGTTTCCGGTGGAACAGGGCTGTATGGCGGTGATCGTGCCGCTGTGTTGGCACCCGACCAACAAAAACTCCTTTATCGCCTTCGACCTGCATCAGGACCCGACGCCGTTGTTCGATTTAAGCGCTGAAGATATTCAGCAACGGGTCTTCACGCGGAAAGATGACATGCCGGAAGGCATGCAGCGTCTGCCGCTGAAAGAAGTGCATATTAATAAAGCCCCCGTGCTGGCACCGGCAAAAACCCTGACGCCGGATCAGGCGGAACGCTGGCAACTGAGTGGCGACACGCTGCGTAAGCATCTGGGCATGATTAAAAATGGCCCGGACCTGACCGCCAAACTGCAGCAGGTTTTTTCCGGCCGCGAATTTGCCGCCGTGAATGATGTGGATGGCCAGCTGTATGACGCCTTCTTCCCGGCGGCTGATAAACAGGCTATGCAGACCGTACACGAATTATCCCCCTGGGATCTGGCTGATTGGCCGGCGCCGTTCAAGGATCCGCGCGGGGAGGAAATGCTGTTCCGTTACCGTGCCCGTAATTTCCCGGATACTCTGAACGAAGCCGAACGGGAACGCTGGGAACAGCACCGGGTGGCTCGGCTGATGAGTAACCCATCAGGTCTGCCACTGCTGAATTTCGAGCGCTTTGCTCATGAGCTGCAACTGGCGGCACAACAGGTGATGGATGATCCGGTTAAATTGCAGTGGATTCAGGATCTGCAGTTGTATGCCGAATCCATTTATCCGGTCGTTGACTGGTAAAGCATCCGGCCGGGCAGTGTCTGTCCGGCTTTTCCCCACGCTTTTTATGGCTGAAAAGCGTTTTTTCTCCTGATTTTTATTTGTTTTTTTATCAGTAGTTCGTGCATTGTGAAAAATGCGTAATACTTTGGTGGAATAATAAGACTAAGGTTGAGAGTCACTGTCTCGCTAATGGCGGAACCTTACTTTATCGTCGCGCTTTGGCCCGAATTGATAAATACAAAAAAGGAACCCTCATGCAAATTCAGCAACGCCGCGAAGGTGAAGAACAGCCGTACTGGCCTGCAGGCCCGTTCAAGATCCGTCTGCCATTTGTGCATTACCGTTGGGAAATGCCGGAGACCATTCAGGCTCTGGTGATGTTTGTCGTCGGTCTGGCGATGATTCCGCTGCTGGAAAAATACCTGGGTATGCCGTACGAGGCTGCACTGGCATTTACCTTTATCGCCGGTCTGGGCTATATCCTGCCGGCACTGCTGGGGGTACCGCTGGTTCCCGGCTGGATTACCCCGGCGATTCCGGTGGTGATTCTTTTCCTGAATGGCTATGAGCCCGGCCCGGATGCCATTAAAGCACTGTTCGCGCTGCAGATTGAGGTCACCCTGATCTTCCTGATTCTGGGGGTCACAGGCTGGGGGTCAAAACTGGTTCAGGTGATTCCTAACTCGCTGAAGTCGGGCATTATTATCGGTGCCGGTATCGCCGCCATGATGGGTGAGCTGAAGACAGGCGGGCGGATTGACGTGACACCGATTTCACTGATTATCGGTTCGGTGGTTTCCGCCTATGTACTGTTTTCTCTGTCGTTTAAAAACGTGGTTGAGCAGTCTGCGATTGCCCGCCGTATTGCCAATTTCGGTATGGTGCCGGGCATGATTGTGGCGATGGTGGTTGGCTGGATTGTCGGTGAATACCCGCTGCCGGATATTGAGTGGGGCATTACCAATCCGGATTTCAGTCTGATGGCGGAATACCTGGTATTTTCGGTTGGCTTCCCGGGTTGGGATGTGTTCCTGATGGCCATCCCGACGGCGCTGATTGCTTATGTGATTGCCTTCGGTGACATCATTGTCGGCCGTACTCT
Source organism: Pseudomonadota bacterium (assembly GCA_030145845.1). Classification (GTDB taxonomy): domain Bacteria; phylum Pseudomonadota; class Gammaproteobacteria; order Pseudomonadales; family Oceanobacteraceae; genus Venatoribacter. The sequence continues at coordinate 131,263 of JAIXHJ010000004.1, read as the reverse complement.
GGTGGAGCGTATCGACAGCGTCCGTGCGGATGAAAAAATTGAAGTTAACGTGAACCGTGTGCATACGGTGACGGCGATCCGTAATGGTATTCACGCGTTTTTTGCCCCCTGGCCGGGTCTGGCCGGTCCACTGTGGACTGCGGCACACGCCACGGTGGCCGAGCGTTATGCCATGGGACGTAAGGCGATGGACTCCATCTACAGTGGCGGTGGTACCTTCTGGATCACGGGTATGATTGCGCTGTTCTGTCTGCCGCTGGTCACCATGTTCAAGCCGGTACTGCCGATTGCGCTGTCACTGACGCTGGTACTGACTGCCTATATCTGCATCATGGTGGGTATGGAGCAGCTGAAAAATCCGACCGAGCGTGGTGTCGCCGGTATTGTGGCGGTGACGCTGGCGATGCCGGATCCGAAGTCCACAGTGTATGCGGTGATTATTGGTCTGGCGCTGTACTTCCTGATTGAGCGCCCGCGGCTGATGGGGAAACACAGGACGGAAGACGAATTTATGTTTGCCGATCCGGCAGAAAAAAATGCAGAAGAGCAGACGAAATAATCTGCTTGTCTGAATAAGCCCGCCTCTGGCGGGCTTTTTTATGGCTTTTCTTTATCGTCAATCAGCACCAGAGGTTCGCTGCCGTTAAAGTCCGGCAGCAGCCAGATTTTTTTAAACGGATGGTCGGCCAGGGTAAGGTGTGAAACCACCGGTATAAAATCCTGCCGTTGCCAGAGCGGACTGGCGTTACGGATAACCAGCCAGCAGCGGTCGGTGTTGTAATGTTTTCTGGCTTTGCTGGCCAGAATTCTTTCCAGTGAGGTATGCAGCTTGTGGCGGCTGTCCATGCCGGCGAGGTCCGCCAGATACGCCCACAGGTGTTCTTCGCCATGATAATGCTGATGGTGGCGGGTGCCGGCGAGATCACCGGACGCAATTCTCGCTTCCTGCTCACTGGCATACAGGTGCGCAATCTCCAGATCCAGATGTTTACCCTGCAGATAACAGGAAATATCCGGTTTGGCCGGGTCATTGTGCCAGATGTGGCGGATTGACTGGTGAAACTGACGTTCATAGGCACGCATAAAAAGACGCGCCGCTTCGTGTTCCAGCCGCCGTTTTTCTGTTTCCGAGCGGCTCAGTTGTTTGCCGCTGTTATCGTGATGAATATCTGAAGTCATGGTGTCCTGCTGTCCGGGGTAGCGCTCTGGCCGGACCGTGTTTCTGCGTGGCACAGAATGTCAGCCATAGGCCCGTTCTGAGTATACCGGTATCATCTGTGCCATGGGCAGGTAAATGCAGCCGGTGCATTGAGGTGCGGAATAGCGGCCATACAAACAGGAGAAAACACCATGCCGGAACTGACGGCGGATATTCTTGTACTGCTGGCGGCCGTTGCTGTGCTGGCCGGTTTTATCGATGCCGTTGCCGGTGGTGGCGGTCTGCTGACCATTCCGGCATTACTGGTTGCCGGCGTGCCACCGGTACAGGCCGTGGCCACCAATAAACTGCAGGCCTGCTTCGGCAGTTTTACCGCTACCCGGTTTTTTATCCGCCAGGGGCTGGTGTCACCGGCGGCAGAATGGCGCAGCATTGCCATCACCGCATTGGGAGCGGCAGCCGGTGCGCTGGTACTGCAATGGCTGAGTGCCGATTTTCTGATCGCTATCATGCCTTATGCCCTGATGCTGATTGCACTGTATCTGCTGCTGGCGCGCAATGCCGGGCAGGGTGGGAAAGAGAAACTTTCCCGCACCGCGTTCAATGCCTCGCTGGTTCCCGGCATCGGCTTTTACGATGGTTTTTTCGGCCCCGGAACCGGCACCTTTTTTACTCTGGGATACTGTCAGCTGCGTGGTATGGATATGGTCAGGGCGATTGCCCATGCCAGGCTGCTGAATTTCACCACCAACATTGTGTCGCTGCTGGTGTTTATTGCCGCCGGAAAAATTCTCTGGATTACCGGTCTGAGCATGGCGGTCGGTCAGGCGTTGGGGGCACGGCTGGGGGCGGCAATGGCGATCCGCCACGGCACGGGGTTTATCCGCATAATGACCGTGGTTATTTGTGTCGCCATGAGTATCAGTCTGCTGCTGAAAAACTGATTGGTTCTTTATTCTTATTCTGCCGACCGTCTCAGGACATTGTTCCGGGTTTGTCTGATCTATACTCTCATTTATAAACCAGTGCTTCACGGATAAGCCGTTTGCTCTGGTGTTATACGCAGGCTTAGCTATAACTATAACAATAACCATCACAAAGGAGAGGTCCTGCGGCGCAGGGTCTGGTGAAGGGATATGCATGGATGATGAAGCGTTTGTATTTGCTGAAGATGCACTGAGCGGCGAACCCCGTAAGGAAGCCCGCTGGACGGTGCTCAGTGTCGAAGATGACGATACCTATCAGGCGTCACTGATGCACAGTCTGCGCGGGCTGGATTTCCGCGGGCTGCCGGTACGTCTGCTGACCGCATCCTCGGCGGCGGAAGCGGCCGCTGTTTTGTCTTCAGACGACGATATCGGTTTGATTCTGCTGGATGTCGTGATGGAAGAAGACGACGCGGGTCTGCGCCTGGTGCAGTCGGTGCGTGAAGTGCTCGGTAATCCGGTGGTACGTATTGTACTGCTGACCGGGCAGCCGGGCATGGCACCGCGGACCGATGTGATGCAACAGTACGATATCGATGAGTACTGGAATAAAGCGGATCTGACGCGTGAGAAGCTGCATGCTGTGGTTCGCAGCCACCTTCGCACCTGGCATTACATGATGGAACTGCAGCGGGCGCGTAAGAGTCTGCAGATGATTATCGATGCCTCCAGAAGCCTGTACAGCAAACAGAATCTGACCGAATTTACCCAGTCACTGCTCAATGATATTGGCCTGCTTATCGGCGTTGATGGCGGCGGTATTGTCTGCAGTGCACTGGCAGGCAGCAGCACATCACCGCAGCGTAATGTCATTGCTGCCAGTGGCCGTTATCAGCAGCTGCTGACAACCGATCTTTCTGACCAGATATTTGCACGTTTTGCCGATACTCTGGCGCAGGCAGAGAAAACGCGTGAGCACCAGTTTGCTCAGGACCATACCGTACTGTATTTCGAAACCGCCTCCATCGACGGCTCCTGTTATCTGGTATTGATTGACAGCAATACCATGCTGACGGAAGGGCATATCCGTATGCTGCAGGTATTCAGTGAAAATATCCGCACCGGCTTTGCCAATGTGGCGCTGCTTAACCGGGTCAGTCAGCTGGCATATTATGATGAAAAACTGAATATTATTAACCGCAATGGTCTGTCACGCGAAATCAGTAATATGAACGCGGCGGAGCGTTCATCATCAGGCCTGCTGCTGGTTAAAATCCGTAAATATACCGACATGATGATCACTTTCGGCGAGCGCTATTGCGATTATCTGCTGCTGCGTTTCTGTGATGTCATTGCTGAAGCATTTTCCGCTGTGCAGAACTGTGCCAGTATCGGCGACGGCAATTTTGTGCTTATTTTTGATCAGAATAAAATGCCGGCCGATGATTATCTGCGCCAGCAGTCGGAGCAGATGCTGGAAATGTCCGGCGTGGTGCATCACCTGCTGCTGACTTTCTGTAAGGTGGATCTGGGACCCTTACAGGATTTACCGGCGCAGGAAATCCTTCATCTGGCGGAGTCTGCGCTGTCGGCAGCAGAAATGCAGAACCTGCCACTGATCGATTATGCCGACGGGTACCGCCACCGTATTACCTCCAGTTTTCTGTTACTGCAGGAATTACAGCAGGCATTGCTGAATAATGAATTGTGCCTGATGTTCCAGCCGAAAGTGGATCTGGAAAGCGGCCGTGCACTGGGTTTTGAAGCACTGGTACGCTGGCCCCGGGAAGACGGCAGTATGGTTCCACCGGATAAATTTATTCCGCTGGCCGAAGCCTCCGGGCTGATTTCCAGTCTGGATGAGCAGGTTTTCCATATGACGGTGGATGCTGTCAATGAACTCTGTGGGGCCGGTTATGAACTGCCGGTATCGTTCAATACCACGGTGTCTGACCTGCGTAACCGTAGCTTCACGCAGATGATTATGAATACGGTAACGTCCGGCCGTATTGATGCCGCACTGTTGGATATCGAAATTACTGAAAGTGAGGCGATGGCTGATTACAGCGGCCATTATGATCTGCTGAAACAGTTTATTGATCTCGGCATGGGCGTCAGTATTGATGATTTCGGTACCGGTTATTCATCGCTTTCCCATATTGCACGGCTGGCCGCTACAACACTGAAAATCGATCAGTCATTTGTTAACGGACTGGGACAGTCAGAGGATGATCTGCATGTCGTGCAGATGATCTGCCGTATCGGTAAACGCTTTAATTTCAGGATTGTGGCAGAAGGGATCGAAACGGAAGAGCAGTGCCAGTTGCTGCGCAGAGCCGGCTGTCATGTCGGTCAGGGCTATCTGTTTGCCCGGCCGATGAAACTGCCGGATGCCATGGAGTGGCTGAGGAAGCAGGCGTGAAAGCGGCTGCCTGGTTATGCAGCCGCCTGTATCTTGATCAGCCGGCACTGCGCCGGCGGGCGTTGATTATGGGGCTGCTGGTGCTGGCGGTGTCCTGCAGCGCCTCGCTGATTCTGTGGCAGAAACTGCACAGTGACCGCCTGCGGGCGCTGACCATCAGACATGACGCTTTATTGTCCGCCGCTTCTGCTGATATCAGCCGTGAACTGGGCGATATCAGCAGAATCATGAAACTGATGTATCTGGATACCGGCGTGCGCCGCGCATTGAGCAGCGACGCTGACGTCAATAGCGGGCAACTGGCCGCCCGCTTCGTGAATTTTTCCGGCGCACTGGGCAATCTGTTGCAGATCCGCTGGCTGGATGCGGATGGTAATGAAAGAGTCCGGGTCGATTTTAACAGCCGCCTGACGGTGCCGGTGGTGACCGCAGAGAAAGATCTGCAGAATAAGTCCTCACGCTATTATTTCCGCGAAGCCATCCGTTATCCGCCGGGTCAGGTATACCTGTCTGAAATCGACCTCAATATTGAACACGATGAAATTGTGACGCCTTATGAGCCGACGCTCAGGGCCGCCGTGCGTACCGGTATTGATGACGGGCTGCAGGCCGGGGTGCTGATTGTCAATTACGACCTCAGTGCTCTGCTCAGAGGTCTGGCGAGCATGTCGGATGAAGCGCTGAGTCTCAGTCTGGTCGATCAGTATGGTTTCTGGCTGATTAACCGGCAGCAGGAAAAAGAATGGGGCAGGGATACCGGCCATAGCGACTTCAATCTGGCGCAAGAAGATCCGGCATTGTGGCAACGTATCGGCAGTCAGCGGCCGCTATTAGGGCTGGACTGGCATGGCGAACTGATCAGTTGCCGCAGAATAAACTTTGTTGCCGGCAGTGAGGAGCAGGGGCGCACGGTGTTTCTGCTGGCTGATACTCCCCGTGCTGTGATGCACGGGGTGCTGCTCAATAATACCGGCCCGGCCGCGATTCTTTTTCTGATACTGTTTCTGTCCGGCAGTCGTCTGCTGATTTATGACATGCGTAATATGTCTGTACAGAATTCATTGTCGGAGCAGCTTGAACACGATAAACAGGCACTGATTGAAACCAATCAACAGCTTAATCAGAGTATCAGTGAACAGCAGCTGTTACAGGACGAGCTGGTTGAAACCCGGAAATTGTCGGCACTGGGGATGATGGTCGCCGGGGTGGCGCATGAATTAAATACCCCGGTCGGCGGCGCCATTATGATGGCGTCGGACCTGGCTGAAGAAAACAGAATTCTTAAGCAAGCGTTTCATGCCGGCCTCAGCCGCAAAGCGCTGGAAACTTACATCGGCAATGCCGATGAAGCGCTGAGGTTGCTGAGCAATAATCTCTCGCGGGCCAAAAGTACCATCGACAGTTTCAAGCGTCTGGCGATTGACCGCGCCAGTGATGAACAGACGGATTTTGTCCTGAATCAGGTCGTGGATGATCTGGTGAATTCCATGCGTCCGCTGCTGAAACGGGAACATATCCGGCTGGATGTCCGTTTGCCGGAAGATATCAGCATGACGGGTTACCCGGGTGTTATATCCCAGATTTTACAGAACCTGATGGTGAATTCTGTCCGTCATGCGTTCGGCTCAGCCGGCGAACACCGCATTACGCTGACGGCCGGCTGTGAAGAGCCGGGCAGGGTCAGAATATATTATGCCGACAACGGCCGGGGTGTTGAGGAAACCATGCTGGGCCGGATGTTTGACCCCTTTATTACCAGTGCCCGTGGCGAAGGCTCGACCGGTCTGGGCCTGCACCTTGTGCAGCAATGGGTGTCGCGGATTCTGCATGGCAGTATTAAAGTCAGTACGCCGCAGGGCGGGGGACTGGCGTTTGTGATCACCATTCCCCGCAATACCCCGGAACAGAACAGCTGATCAGACCCGTCTTACTTTTACGGCCCGGCCTTTAATGCGGCTTTTCTGCAGGTGCTCCAGTGCCGCTCTGGCCTGCGGGCGTTTTACCGCCACATAGGCGACAAAGTCCAGCACATCAATTTTCCCTACGGCTTTGCCATCAATGCCACCAGCGGAGGTCAGCGCGCCGAGAATATCACCCGGACGCAGTTTGTTTTTACGCCCGGCAGCCAGACACAGGGTGACCAGTTCCGGTCTTTCCGGGGTATTGGCAATGCTGTCGATGGCAGCATCGTTGTGCAGCTCAATATTCTGGCCGGTCTGATCTTCAATGGCCCTGACTTTGTATTCTTCCTGCGGGGTGGTGAGGCTGATCGCCAGTCCTTTATGGCCGGCACGGCCGGTACGGCCGATACGGTGCACATACACTTCCGGATCGCGCGGCAGTTCATAATTGATCACCGCCTGCAGCTCTTCCACATCCAGACCGCGGGCGGCAACGTCGGTGGCAACCAGACAATGCAGGCTGCCCTGACGGAACTGGATATAGACCTGGTCACGTTCACGCTGGTCCATATCACCGTGCAGGGCACGGGCGAGATAACCGGCGTCTTTCAGCTGACGGCTGACGTCTTCGGTCGCCTGACGTGTATTGCAGAAAATCACCGCCTGCTGAATCTGATAATGCGACAGCAGACGGATCAGCAGCGCCGCTTTGTCACTGCGACCGGTCTGATAAAACGCCTGCTCAATGCTGTTACCACTGTGAACTGACTCGACGGTAACGCGCACTGGTTGCTGCTGCAGATCGGCACTGAGTTTTTCAATATTGTCCGGGTAGGTGGCAGAAAACAGCAGCGTCTGGCGTGATTCCGGGGTGTGTGCGGCAATGTGACGGATATCGTCGGCAAAACCCATATCCAGCATACGGTCGGCTTCGTCCAGTACCAGGGTTTTCAGCTGATCAATTTCCAGCGTTTTTTTGCGCAGGTGGTCTTTGATGCGTCCCGGCGTCCCGACGATCACATGGGCGCCGTGCTCCAGCGAACCGATCTGCGGGCCAATGGACACGCCACCACAGAGAATCACAATCTTGATATTGGGTTGCCAGCGGGCCAGTTTGCGCAGTTCTTCTGCGACCTGAGTACTGAGTTCCCGTGTCGGGCACAGCACCATGGCCTGCACACCAAAAAAGCGTGGATTGAGTTTCTGCAGCAGCGGGATACCAAACGCCGCGGTCTTGCCGCTGCCGGTTTTGGCCTGTGCCAGAATATCGCTGCCATCCAGTGCCGGCAGCAGGGTGCGGGCCTGAATTTCCGTCATCTTTTGGTAGCCGAGCCGCTGCAGGTTATCCAGTTCAGCTTCGCTGAGCCGTTGCAGGGAAGAAAACAGGTGATCAGTCATGGGCAGGTTTCCGGGTCAGCAATACACCGGTTTCAATATGATCGGTGTAAGGAAACTGGTCAAACAGAGCCAGCTTCTGAATGGTATGGGTGCGGGTCAGAACGCTGAGGTTATTGCTCAGGGTTTCCGGGTTGCAGGAAATATAAATGATATTGTCGTATGCCTGAATCTGGCGTACGGATTCGTCATCCAGCCCGGCGCGTGGCGGGTCAACCAGCACGGTGCGGAAATCGTAGCTGCTGAGATCCACATTCTGCAGACGGGTAAAGCTGCGTTCGCCACGCAGGGCCTGAACAAATTCTTCACTCGACAGGCGGGCAATAATCAGATTATCCAGCTGGTTATCCGTGATGTTGACCTGAGCCGCCGCAACCGATGTTTTCGAAATCTCGGTCGCCAGTACACGGCGGAATTTGTCGGCCAGCGCAACGGAGAAGTTACCGTTGCCGCAGTACAGCTCCACCAGATCGTGTTGCCCCTGTTGTGCGGTGATTTCTTCCGCCGCCTGACGTGCCCAGCTGAGCATGTTCTGGTTCATAACGCCGTTGGGCTGGGTAAAACCGCCTTCAATCTGACGGTAGTGGAAGGCCTGGCCATCGACGCTGAGGGTCTCGTTAACGTAATCCCGTTCCAGCACCAGCTTCTGTTTTTTCGACCGGCCGATCACCGGGAAGCCCAGCGTCTGCTGCAGCTGCAGCGCCTGCTGCTGCCAGGCCTCGTCCAGCTTTTTGTGATAAATCAGGGTAATCAGGGCATCACCGCTGAGCGTGGTGAGGAATTCCACCTGAAACAACCGCCGGCGCAGCAGTTCATTGTGCTGAATCTGCGCCAGCAGGTCCTGCATCAGCTGGTTGATCAGACGGGAGGCGATGGGGAAATCGGTTACCTCATAAGCGGTGCTTTTATCGCCCGGCTCAAACATGGCATAGAAACAGCGTTCATCCTGATGCCAGAGGCGGAACTCAGCGCGCAGACGGAAATGCTGTGCTGCACTGGCAAACACCTGAGGCGCCAGCGTGATAAATGGGGCCATCAGTCCCTGCAGACGCTCTGTCTTTGCTGCCAGCAGCTGGTCGTAGCGCTCAGGGCTGACCTTATGTTGGTAGATCTTTTGCTGCATGTCAGGTCACTCCGGCTTCTGCTGTCAGGGGGCGGGTATTATACGGATTAGCGCCCCCGCTGCACGCCGCATCCGTGCATAACAGGGCGACATCGGGGCCGGCTCTGCATAAACTGAGTAAAACGCTGGGATAACAGGGAGAACAGAACGATGAAATCATGGTTACTGATGGCAATGCTGGTGCTGCCGGCGCTGAGCGCGCAGGCGCTGCCGGTATCTGAGACAGTTGTCTACGCGGTGGACGGCAAGGTCTATGAAGGGGGCTGGTATCAGGTGAAACCCGGCGCGCCCACAGTGCTGTTGGCGCACGACTGGGATGGCCTGACCGGTTATGAAGTACAGCGGGCACTGATGCTCAATAAACTGGGTTACAACGTGTTTGCGCTGGATCTGTTCGGCCAGGGAATCCGGCCGGAAAAGATTGAGGACCGTCGCCAGCATACCGGGGAACTGTATAAAGACCGGGCAAAGCTGCGGCGGTTGATGGCTGCCGGGCAGGAACAGGCCATTAAACAGGGCGCGGATGCTGCGAATATCGTGGTGATGGGTTATTGCTTTGGCGGGGCTGCGGTACTGGAAGCTGCCCGCGCGGGTATGAATGCCCGGGGCTTTGTCACCTTTCATGGTGGTCTGCAGACACCGGAAGGGCAGAATTATGCCGCTGTCAGTGCGCCGCTGCTGATCCTGCATGGCTCCGCGGATCAGGCCATTACCCTGCAGGATTTTGCCAACCTCGCCGGTGAACTGGAGCAGGCCGGAGTGGCGCACGAAATGATTACCTACGGCGGGGCGCAGCATGCCTTTACCGTGTTTGGCGGCGAGCGTTACCAGAAAGAAGCGGATCTGAAATCCTGGCGGCGCTTTACCGGTTTTCTGCAGGAGATTACCGCGCTCTAGTTCCTGTGTCGGCTCAGCCAATGCCGCCGGCCGCAAGCGTAGTATAATCCGCGCCTGTTTAGCGTGATGGCCGGGGCAGGCCGTCCATGCTGCCCGGATACTGCGGAGGGCAGCATTCTGATAATGAGGCATTTATGAGTGAAGTACTTGAAGAACTGATCAGCCTGCTGAAGCTGGAGGCCATTGGTGTTAACCGTTTCCGCGGCCGCAGTCAGGATCTTGGTTTCCGTAATCTGTTTGGTGGCCAGGTGCTGGGGCAGAGTCTGTCGGCGGCGTATCAGACGCTGCCGGATGGCGATTGGGCGGCGCATTCGCTGCATGCGTATTTCCTGCGTCCCGGTACCGTGGCTGACAGTGTTGAATTTGAGGTGGACGTGGTGCGTGATGGCCGCAGTTTTACCACCCGGCGTGTTACCGCCAGTCAGAAAGGGAAGGCTATTCTGACCATGATGTGTTCCTTCCAGCACCCGGAAGAAGGCTTTGTGCACATGGTGCCGATGCCGGAAGTGAAGGGGCCGGACGGCATTGCTTCGCAGCTGGAACTGGCGCGTAAGTTCCGTGATTATTTCCCGGAACGGGTACGGGATATCTATACCGCCGATAAACCGATCGAAATGCGGGTGCTGGACCCGGTCAATATTTTTGCACCGCAGAAAAAAGAACCGCTCAAGTACGTGTGGATGAAAGCCGATGCAGCGATGCCGGCAGATCTGCGCGATCATGCCACCATGCTGGCCTACGCCACAGACTTCAATCTGATTCCGACTGCACTGCATCCGCATGCGGTTTCGGTGGCGCAGAAGGATATGCAGGTCGCCAGTCTGGATCACAGCATCTGGTTCCACCGTCCGTTCCGTATGGATGAATGGCTGCTGTACGTGATTGACAGCCCTAATGCCGGTGGTGGCCGTGGTTTCTGCCGTGGTCAGATCTTCAATGAAGGTGGCGAACTGGTGGCCTCGGTCGCACAGGAAGGACTGATCCGGCGCCGGCAGCCACAGGAGGCAGGCGACGCATGAGTCATCTGCTGCGTACTCTGGCGTTATTCAGCCGCCGTCCCTGGCGGCGGCAGTTGCCACCACTGGAACGCTTTACCAGTCACTTCCGGGTGATGCCCTGGGACTGCGATCTGAATATCCATCTGACCAACACCCGTTATCCGGCATGGCTGGATCTGGCGCGCACGGATTTCTTTCTGCGTATCGGTGCAATGGGGCTGTTCGTCCGTCATGGCTGGCGTTCGGTCTTGGCCAGCCAGACCCTGACCTTCATCCGTGAAATCCCCCCGCTGGCGCGGGTCGATATCGAAAGCCGGGTACTGTACTGGGATCAGAAATACTTTTATATGGAACATCGTTTTCTGGTGAAAGGGCGGCTGCATGCCAAGGCGCTGGCAAGAATTGCGGTGCTGAAAAAAGGCCGTGTCTGCTCGCTGGGCGCGATGCTGAGCGACATGAATGGTGAGCTGCCGCAGCCGCCGGCAGTGCCCGCGGAAGTGACGGCCAAGATCGGGCTGCTGGGCGCCAAGCGCGACGCGGAACAGCGCTCTTAGCTGAGGAAGTCGTTGAGGCGGATTTTCCACTGCGCAGGGTCGACTGACTGCACGATTTCGTCCTGTACCCCAGGCCGGCTGAGGTCAATGATTTCCTGACGGATAAACTGCTTCAGCCGGGTGTTGTAAATGACTCTGACCACCGGCATGCGCTGGTCAGATTCCGGCCCTTCCACGACCACCGCCAGGCGGTCACTTTTCAGCCGCACCAGTGAGCCGACCGGATAAATACCCATCGAGCGGATAAAGCGGTGTACCAGCGCTTTGTCGAGATGAGTGCCACTCCATTCCAGCAGCTTCTTCAGCGCAGCGGTGGGCGGCAGTCCTTTGTGATAGACACGGTCGGCAGTGATGGCATCGTACACATCGGCAATGGCGCACATCTTTCCTTCGCGGCAGATATCACAGTCGTGCAGACCGTCCGGATAACCGGAACCATCAATGCGTTCGTGGTGCTGGGCGGCGACGCGGATGGTCAGCTCGCCGACCCCCGGTGTTTTTTTCAGCAGTTCGCGGCTGAACACCACATGATTACGCATCACCGCGAACTCGTCATCGCTGAGGCGGCCGGGCTTGTGCAGGATGTCATCCGGAATCATCACCTTACCGATATCGTGCAGCATGGCACCGACGATGGCCTGATGCATGGTCTCGCGATCAATCTGCATTGACTTGGCGAAAATGCCCATCAGCACGGCAAGGTTAATGGAATGCTCCAGCAGGTAGTTGTCTTTCTGGCGGATACGGCCGAGGCAGGCGAGGGCATTATGATTGCGCAGCACCGAATCAATCATGCCATCGGCGAGGTTGTCGAAGGCATCAACGTCAAGGGCGCGGCCGAGTTTGACATCGTGCAGGACGTTGGTGACCAGTCCCCGGGCCTGGTTATGAAGACGGCTGGCTTTGCGCATTTCTTCGCCGACGCTGACGCGGGCCTGATAGTCCGGGGTGAGCAATGCGGCCTGATCCAGCGCCTGCTGGTTCTGGCGGCCGACTTCTTCTGCCGTCAGGGCATCATCGCCGGCTATATCCACACCGCGGCTGGTATCAATATACACTTCGGTAATGCCGCGGCGGCGGATTTCAGCAATGGTGGCCTGATCCGGGATGCGGCCTTCTTTCTGATAGCTATGGTGGGGTATCCAGTCGCAGTTCAGATCTGAGACATACATATCAGGCCGCAGCTGATCGACGGATATTTTTTTGATCATGATAAAAAAGGGTAACCAGACTCTCTGTATTATAGCTGGTTCCCGCACAGGCGGTTATCAATCCTGCGTGTCAGTGACGTCTTTATTGGTTACGGTTTGTTGTTCCTGCTGAGGTGGTTTGTCAGCGTCCGGACGCAGTTGTGCCGCGGCGGAAAAATCAAAGCCGGTGTCTTCGGGGAAGGCGTCCGGGTCCGGGCGGATACCACAGCCGCTGCCTTTGACCGGCATCAGGCCGGAGGTGCCCGGTGCCGGCTTACTCATGTTCTGCTCCTGCGGTGGCGGTAAACCGCTGGCTGAATTCCGCTTCGCCCGGGTGGGCCAGCATCAGCAGGGGATTGATCCGGGCATTATTGAGGCTGACCGTCCAGTGCAGATGTGGCCCTGTGGCGCGGCCGGTGGCGCCGACAGTGCCCAGCAGGTCGCCGGCCTGAACCTGATCACCTTCCTGCACCGTGATGCCCTGCATATGGCAGAACATACTGATCAGGCCGTGGCCGTGATCCAGAAAGACGCTGTTGCCATTGAAGTAAAAATCACCGGTAAGCACCACGGTGCCGGCCGATGGCGCCCGGATGTTACTGCCGGCGGGAGCGGCAATATCCAGTCCGCTGTGCGGATTGCGCTGTTCACCATTGAAGAAACGTTTCAGGCCGAAAGCGCTGCTCAGCGGGCCTTCGGCCGGCCACATCATCGGCTGCCACGGCTGGCCATCGGTAAAGCTGGTGTACACCTTACCCATGCGGGCGAATTCGCTGCGGATGCGGTTCAGCTGTTCTTCATTCGGGTTGACGTGTTTGTTTTTCACCGTCAGATGCTGTTCAGGGTAAGCCTTGTCACGGATCGCAAAGGGGTAGTGTTGTCCGCCGGCGGCGACAAAAGCCTCGCCGGGGGCCTGTTTCAGCGGAATGCCGACCACCGCCTGCCAGTGGTTCTGCGTGGCGTCTTTTCTGACCATGACGGCCTTGCCGTTGAACGTGGCCTGTGGCGCTTCGGTGCCATTACCGAGATCAACCAGGGCGACGCCGCCCGGTACCGGATGGGGCAGTGGCAGCCCGGCCGGTGGCAGGTCTGCGCTGTGCAGGGAAGCGGCGGTAAAAACAGAAACGATAAACTGCATCACACTCTGCATCGTGTCAGCTCGCGGAGGAGTCCTCTTGGCGGTGGGTAGTGATAACCCTGGATTCAACCCAGCCCTGATCCAGGCGGGAATGAAGGATGTCGTCTTCTTTCAGTGTAGCGGCATCGTCGACGACGCTGCCATCCGGACGGGTAGTAATGGAATATCCACGGCCGAGTACAGACAGTGGACTCAGGCTATGCAGCAGTTTGGCCTGCGTGCCCAGCTGACGGGAAGCCTGTTGCAGCTGGTTGTGCATAGCGGCCTGCAGCTGTTTCTGCAGCAGGGATAACAGATGAGCCTGTTCTTTCAGCTGCCGCTGCGGGTGCTGATGAGCGAGGTTCTGTGACACCACCTGCAGGCGCTGGCCGCGCTGCGTCTGGCCATATTGCCAGGCACGCTGCAGGCGCAGTTCCAGCTGATCCAGGTGTTGTGACTGGTGCTGCAGTACGCGTTCTGGCGACTGCAGCCGGCTGCTCAGGGACGTCAGCTGTTGCTGGCTGCTCTGGTAGCGGCGGCGCATGGCCTGTAACAGGCGCTGATGCAGCTGCAGCAGACGGCTGTTCTGTTCGCTCTGGTCCGGGCTGAGCAGTTCAGCCGCGGCTGACGGGGTCGGCGCGCGGACATCGGCGACAAAATCGGCGATGCTGAAGTCCACTTCATGGCCGACCGCACTGACGACCGGAATCTGTGAGTGATAAATGGCCCAGGCAACGGCTTCTTCATTGAAACACCACAGGTCTTCCAGTGAGCCACCACCGCGGCCGACAATCAGGGCGTCGACACGCTGATCGCGGTTGGCACGCTCAATAGCGGCGACAATCAGGGCGGTGGCTTCACGGCCCTGTACCGGGGTCGGATAAATATCGATTTCAATCGCCGGGCAACGGCGGCGGAACACGGTCAGGATATCGTGCACCGCCGCCCCGGTCGGGGAGGTGATAATGCCGACCCGGCGCACGGCAGGCAGCGGCCGTTTACGTTCTTCGCTGAACAGGCCGGCGGCAGCCAGACGCTGTTTCAGCTGCTGAAAGGCCAGCAGCAGAGCCCCTTCACCAGCGGGCTTCATGGCATCGACAATCAGCTGATAATCACCGCGGTTTTCATACAGACTGACCTTGCCACGCAGTTCAATTTTATCGCCTTCTTTGGGCTGGAACTTCAGCATCGACACGCGTGAGCGGAACATGGCGCAACGGATCTGGGCCTGCGCGTCTTTCAGGGTGAAGTACCAGTGTCCGGAAGACGGCCGCGACAGGCCGGAGATTTCGCCTTCCACGCGTACGGAGGCAAAGGATATTTCCAGCAGTTGTTTGGCACGCTGGTTCAGCTGGCTGACGGTAAAAACGGCGGAATTCTGCACAATGCTCATACTGTCCGGTGAGTACTGGGTGCAGGGTGCCATGATGTGCCCCTGATATCCAGCACAGCGCTGTGCCGGCGAGCGGAATGAACACGCCAATGTGGCGTGGCGTCCATCCGCGACCAATGGCGGCCCCGTCATTTTTGTCTTCTCTGTCGGCTCTCTGCGGACGGATGTTTCTGCCGGCCGGCAGTGGCTGCAATTCACGGCTAACATTATCGGATCGGGTGACGGAACCTGCCGGGTTTTTCTGTCTCTGAGTGAATTATCCGGGCATGGGCTGGTTAAAAAATCAGCGTAAATATGTTCCGGATCAATGAATTGATTGTCTCTTATGAGAAAAACATCACAGCTGAGCCGGTGCGGTCAGGTTGCACCGAAAAGGGGATAGACAGCCAGTTATTAAAAGACTAGTGTTTATAGCCTCGGCTTAGGCTGAAACTGAAAACTTATTTGGCTGATAAAAGGACAAAGCCCATGAAAAAGTTAATTGCAGGCGCAATTCTGGTTTCTTCTTCTGCACTGACATATGCTGCTGGACCAGCAGGTTGTGGTGTTGGTACGGCTATTGTGTTTCCGGATGCAAATGAATGGCATGAGCACGTTCTGGCGGCCACTACTAATGGCTCATCTTTAAACACTGTAAGCATGACGTCAAATTTGCTGAATTGCGATGAGGCAAATGGTCCTTTAGGGCTGGCTGGAAAGTTTATTGATGATAATATGGATCAGCTGGCGGCAGATTCTGCTACAGGTGCCGGTGAAACTCTGGCCGCACTGGCTGAAGTGATCGGTATCGACGCTCAGGACTCTGCTGCTTTCAATGCAGTGATGCAGTCTAACTTCGACAAAATGTTCAGTGCAGACGCGACTTCTGCCACTGCATATGATGCGATGATTTCTGCAATGGCAGCTGACGCTTCCCTGCAGAAATACCTGGGTTAATAACAACCTGGTGTAAAAGAAAAAGCGCGCTGCGGCGCGCTTTTTTATTGGCTGAAAGAAATCCGGGAGAAAATAAATCATGCGCTGGTCAGGGATACTGGGGCTGTTGTTGTGTTATCTGTATCTGATCCCTGCACAGGCAGAGGAAGATGTATCTGCCACTGATGAAAAAATGCTCAGCGTGTCGCGCATGACACAGTGGGCACATTTATTACATTACCGAGAACATCCTTTTTCTTTCCGTTATATGAGTCAGGCGGACAGCCCGGAATTTTTTCTGGCGGCGGATGGTAAAACCAGTCTGCTGGCCGAGCTGAAGGCGGATTTACAGGCTTTCCTGCAGACCGGCATGGCAGCGGATGAGTCGGCCCAGTGCCATTTTCCGGCACGTTATCAGTGGCTGAAAAAACAATTTCCTGAACTCCCCTTTGTTGATCAGTCATGCCCGGCGTTTGCTGAATGGCGTGATGAACTGGAAGCCCATGCGGTAACGCTGATTTTTCCTGCCTCGCATATTAATTCACCTTCATCCATGTATGGTCATACCCTGATACGGCTCGACCGTGAAAGTGAACAGCGCAGCAAGCTGTTGTCTTACGCCGTGAATTTCGCCGCCAATGCAGATCCCACAGATAATGAGCTGGTCTTCAGTTACAAAGGCCTGACCGGTGGTTATCCCGGTGTGGTGTCGGTCATGCCGTATTATGTGAAAACCAATGAATACCAGCACATGGAATACCGGGATGTGTGGGAATACCGGCTGGATCTGACGGCAGAAGAGGTCGCCCAGTTTGTACGTCATATCTGGGAAACCCAGGACAGTTATTTTGATTATTTTTTCTTCGATGAAAACTGTTCCTACCGCATTATCGCTCTGCTGGATGCCAGCTCTGAACGGATTGATCTGGCCGACGACTTCAAATACAAAGCGGTACCGGTGGATACCATCCGCGCACTGGAAAATAATCATCTGGTGCGTCAGGTCGATTACCGTCCCTCCGCGGCGACGGAGCTGGAATACAAGAGTACCCAGTCTTCTCCGGCCGTGCTCGCAGCATCACGTCAACTGGTGGATTCCGCTGACGATATTGAAAACATCATTGCCGCCCTTGATGAACAGGATCAGATCCGTGCACTGGAACTGGGCTATGCCTATGCACGTTATCTGTCGGTAAAGAAAAAACAGGCCAATCCGGTACTGCGTAAACGTACGCTGGCCATTCTGTCAGCGCGGTCAAAACGTCCTGACAGTGCCGGTTTCGATCCGGTGCCACTGCCGCAATGGCGCGATGACGAAGGCCACCTGACCATGCGCGCCGGAGTGCATGGCGGTATGGTCAGTGAGGCTGATGAGCAGCGCGGCTTTGCTGAGCTGCGCCTGCGCATGGCTTACCACGATATTCTCGACCCGCTGAAAGGCTTTGTTCCCGGTTCTCAGATTCAGATGGGGCAGTTTGATGTCCGCTTCCGCGAAGATGGTGACATCCGTCTGCAGAATGCGCTGATTGTTGATGTGCTGTCGCTCAGCCATAACACGTTTTTTCAGAGCCCGGTGGCCTGGGGTGTCAGCTTCGGTGCCGAACGCTTTGCCTTTTATGATGCTGAACTGTATGCCTACCTGAAGGTGGCCTTCGGTAAAGCCTGGTTGGGGGATGCCGGCCGCTTTTACGCCCTGGGTGAAATACAGGCGCTGGCCGATAATCAGTTTGAATCCGGCTATCAGCTCAGTGCCGGCCCGCGCCTCGGCTGGCTCTGGCAGTCAGAACAGTTGCAGGCACAGCTGCAGGCCAACTGGCAGGGGCTGACGACAGGGGATGATACTGAACGCACGCAACTGCAGGGCACGCTGGGCTACGGCCTGGGAGCCAATACTCAGCTCCGCCTGAGTGCGCAGCGTCAGCTGTTCAGTGTTGACGGTGAGGCGCAGGGCGTGAACCAGCTGAGCGCCGGCTTCAAATGGTATTTCTGACATGAACGCGCGCCGGCGCCTGTGGCTGCTGCTGTGCATCAGTACGCTGGGGCTGAGCGGCTGTGCTTCCGTCAGCGCCTTCTTTTTCTATCCGCAGAGCGTATGGATCGCCACCCCGGCGGCGGCCGGGCTGGATTATGACGACGTGATGCTGACCGCGCATGATGGCACCCGGCTGCACAGTTGGTGGATTCCTGCTCAGGGAGCCGTGGCCGACAGCGGCACTATGGTGCTTTATCTGCATGGCAATGCCGAAAATATCAGCAGCCACAGCCGCAGTATCTACTGGCTGGCGCAGCAGGGCGTGAGCGTACTGGCGCTGGATTACCGTGGCTTCGGTGCTTCTGAAGGCGAGGCTCTGATGCCTTCTGTGCTGCAGGACATTGAAGCGGCAGCCGCCTGGCTGCGGCAACAGTATCCTCAGCGCCGTCTGGTGGTGCTGGGGCAGAGCATCGGTGCGGCGCTGGCGATTGATTTTGTTGCCGCGGCTCAGGAACGTTACGCCATTGATGCGCTGTTTACGGAAGCACCTTTTACCGGCTTCGGCAGCGTTGCGCGCGCGGCGCTGAGCCATAACCTGATCGGCTGGCTGATCTGGCCGTTCACGCTTCTGGTGCCATCGCGCTGGGACCCGCAGGATGTGATCGCAGATATCCGCATTCCGGTGATGA
Source organism: Pseudomonadota bacterium (assembly GCA_030145845.1). Classification (GTDB taxonomy): domain Bacteria; phylum Pseudomonadota; class Gammaproteobacteria; order Pseudomonadales; family Oceanobacteraceae; genus Venatoribacter. Next base: position 112,612 of record JAIXHJ010000004.1, on the reverse strand, counting down.
TCATGCACAGTGAAGATGATCCGGTGATCCCCGTTGAACAGGGCAAAAAACTCTATAAAATTCTGACTCAGCGGTCAGGAAATGAGCCTTCCTGCTGGGTCAGCAGCCACGGACCGCATATCGCTTCCTTCTCTGATCCCGCACTGCGACAGGCGGCGCTGAGTTTCATGCTGTCCGGGCAGTGTCCGGCGTTTACCGGCCACTGAGGTTTCGTTATAATGCGACGCCTTCTTCATCCTCTCGTTCTGGAAGGCTCTCTATGTTGCGAATCGCTCAGGATGCACTCACTTTTGATGACGTGCTGCTGGTTCCCGGTTATTCCGAAGTTCTGCCTAATCAGGTTTCCCTGAAAACACGTCTGACCCGTGACATTCAGCTCAACATCCCTCTGATTTCAGCGGCCATGGATACCGTGACCGAAGCCCGGCTGGCCATTGCCATGGCGCAGGAAGGCGGTCTGGGTATTATTCATAAGAACCTGACGATCGAAGAACAGGCCGCTCAGGTCCGCAAAGTGAAAAAATTTGAAAGCGGTGTGGTGAAAGATCCCATCACCGTACCGAGCAGCACCACTATCTGTGAGCTGCTGGAAATGACGGATCAGCACAATATCTCCGGTATGCCGGTGGTCGATGCGGACGAGCTGGTTGGTATCGTCACCAGCCGTGATGTGCGCTTCGAAAAAAATCAGAATGCCACCGTCGCGGAAGTCATGACGCCGAAAGACAAGCTGGTTACCGTACCGGAAGGCACCAGCAGCCAGGAAGTTCAGGATCTGCTGCAGGCGCACCGCATTGAAAAAGTTCTGGTACTGAACGAGCAGGGTAAACTGGCCGGTCTGATTACCGTGAAAGATATCGTCAAAGCCCGTACTTATCCGAATGCCGCCAAAGACGAACATGGCCGCCTGCGTGTTGGCGCCGCAGTAGGTACCGGTGCCGGTACCGAAGAACGTGTTGAAGCGCTGGTGAAAGCGGGTGTGGATGTCATCGTCGTGGATACTGCGCATGGTCATACTTCTAACCCGGGCGGCACTGGCGTTATCGACCGCGTGCGCTGGGTGAAGCAGAACTTCCCTCAGGTACAGGTGATCGGCGGAAATATCGCTACCGCGGAAGCGGCGATCGCCCTGGCCGAAGCCGGCGCTGACGGTGTGAAAGTGGGTATCGGTCCGGGTTCCATCTGTACTACCCGTATCGTTGCCGGTGTTGGTGTGCCACAGATTTCTGCGGTCGCCAATGTGGCGGAAGCAATGAATAAATACGGCATTCCGGTGGTTGCTGACGGTGGTATCCGTTTCTCCGGTGATATTGCCAAGGCACTGGCTGCCGGTGCTTCCGTGGTGATGGTGGGTTCCATGCTGGCCGGTACCGATGAAGCACCGGGCGAAGTGGAACTGTTCCAGGGCCGTGCTTATAAATCTTACCGTGGCATGGGTTCCCTGGGGGCGATGGGTCAGGCTCAGGGTTCTTCTGACCGTTACTTCCAGGACAAAAATGCCGGCGTTGATAAGCTGGTACCGGAAGGTATTGAAGGCCGTATTGCGGTGAAAGGCCCGCTGATGAATATCGTTCACCAGCTGATGGGGGGTGTCCGTGCGTCCATGGGTTACACCGGTTGTGCCACCGTGGATGACATGCGTACCAAGCCGCAGTTTGTCCGCATTACTTCGGCCGGTATGCAGGAATCACACGTCCACGACGTGCAGATCACCAAAGAAGCGCCGAACTACCGTCTTGGCTGAATGGCAGCGGACGGTTAACTGATCAATTACAAGGGGATGGTACTGCCATCCCCGCTTTTGTTTTTAAAGCTCTGTGGAAAACAATTTATGTCTCAAGACATTCACGCTCAACGTATTCTGATTCTGGATTTCGGTTCCCAGTACACTCAGCTGATTGCCCGCCGTGTCCGTGAAATCGGTGTCTTCTCAGAAATCCGTGCCTGGGATATGGATGAAGCGGAAATCCGTGACTATAACCCCAGCGGTATCATCCTTGCCGGCGGCCCGGAATCGGTGACTGAAGCCGGTTCGCCACGGGCACCACAGGTGGTGTTTGAACTGGGGCTGCCGGTGCTGGGTATCTGCTACGGTATGCAGACCATGGCCGAACAGCTGGGCGGTAAAGTGGAAGGCTCCAACGTGCGTGAATTCGGCTACGCCCAGATTCAGGTTGAAGGCAACGGCGCACTGTTCAAAGACATTAAAGACCACGTTGATACGGAAAGTGGTCAGGCCCTGCTCGACGTATGGATGAGTCACGGCGATAAAGTGGTGCAGATGCCGGCCGGTTTTGAGCTGATGGCATCCACTCCAAGCTGCGCCATTGCCGGTATGTTCAATGCCGCGAAAAATTTCTTCGGCGTACAGTTCCACCCGGAAGTGACTCACACGCTGCAGGGCAAACGTATTCTCGAACATTTTGTGCTGGAAATCTGTGGCTGTGATGCGCTGTGGACACCTGCCAAAATCATCGAAGATCAGATTGAAAAAGTCCGTGCTCAGGTAGGTTCGCAGAAAGTACTGCTGGGTCTGTCCGGTGGTGTGGATTCCTCCGTGGTTGCGGCGCTGCTGCATAAAGCCATCGGCGATCAGCTGACCTGTGTCTTCGTGGATAACGGCCTGCTGCGTAAGAACGAAGGCGACGCGGTGATGGAAATGTTCGCCAAAAACATGGGCGTAAAAGTCATCCGTGCTAACTCGGAAGAACTCTTCCTCGGTAAGCTGAAAGGCGTATCCGATCCGGAAGCCAAACGTAAAATTATCGGTAACACCTTTATCGAAGTATTCGATGATGAAGCCGGTAAATTAAAAGACGTTCCCTTCCTGGCGCAGGGTACTATCTACCCGGACGTGATCGAGTCTGCGGCCTCGAAAACCGGCAAGGCACACGTGATCAAATCTCACCACAATGTGGGCGGCCTGCCGGAAGACATGAAAATGGATCTGGTCGAACCACTGCGTGAACTGTTCAAGGATGAGGTACGCAAGATCGGTCTGGAACTTGGTCTGCCGTACGATATGGTTTACCGTCACCCGTTCCCGGGGCCGGGTCTGGGCGTGCGTATTCTGGGTGAAGTGAAGAAAGAATACGCTGATATTCTGCGTGAAGCCGACGCCATCTTTATCGAAGAACTGCACAACGCCGACTGGTACCATAAAACGTCTCAGGCATTCGCTGTATTCGTACCGCAGAAATCCGTGGGTGTAGTAGGGGATCAGCGTCGTTACGAATGGGTGATCGCCCTGCGGGCGGTGGAAACCATCGACTTTATGACGGCGCGCTGGGCACATCTGCCGTATGAACTGCTGGAAAAAGTCTCAAACCGTATTATCAACGAGATTGAGCATGTTTCCCGTGTGACTTACGACGTCTCCAGCAAACCGCCAGCGACGATTGAGTGGGAATAGCCACCGTCAGGCTCCGGCCGGCATCCGCTGGTAATACATAGCAAAAAAGCCCATGACTTCATGGGCTTTTTTGTGTCCGCTGATAACCGCTGCCGGCACTCCGTCAGGGGATGATCCCTTCTTAACAGACCTCTCTGCGTGGCTTCTGTCTCTTCCGGCAGTGCAGCATCCTGGTCGTGCAGTCATTTGATGGTGACCGCAGACCCCGGTACCTGCGACAGAAACGTTACTGCCATCCGGGTTGGCTGCCTGGGGCTGGATCGGATCTGACTCATGACTGAAAGTAATGGGTGAATGAGATTTAATCATTTCTAATCATCAGAAACTCCTCATAAGATACGCCCCCTCAACCGCAGCCGATATGCCGGCAACTAAGCGGAAGCCAGAAGAAACCATAAAACATTGAAAATGAATTCATGTTTTATCTCAGGAGTCAGGACAGCGGATCGCAATGAATAAAGAGTTTACCTTCACCATCAAGAGCATTTGTTTCGATGAAGACTATCACCCATCGGACAATACGCGCATCACGACCAATTTTGCGAATCTTGCCAGAGGCGGCAGCCGTCAGGATAACCTGCGTAAAACCTTGAACATGATCAATAACCGTTTTAATGCCCTGGCACATTGGGATAACCCTGAAGGTGACCGTTATGCGGTTGAACTGGATATTATTTCGGTTGATATCGATATTGAAGGTAATGGTGAGACTTTCCCGACCATTGAAATCCTGAAAACCAATATCATTGACCGCAAAAATAATGAGCGCATTGACGGTATTGTCGGAAATAACTTTTCTTCTTACGTCCGGGATTATGATTTCAGTGTATTACTGCTGGAGCATAATAAGGATAAGCCTGAATTCAAGGTGCCGGAAAATTATGGTGATCTGCACGGGAAGATCTTCAGATCCTTTCTGAACTCAGCGGCTTATAAAGACAATTTCAATAAGCTTCCGGTTATTTGCCTGAGCGTTTCGCATACTAAAACCTATCGCCGTACTGAAAATCAGCACCCGGTACTGGGCGTTGAATACCGCCAGGATGAATACTCTCTGACGGACGAGTATTTCGGCAAAATGGGCTTGCAGGTCCGCTATTTTATGCCGCCGGGCAGTGTGGCACCGCTGGCCTTCTATTTCCGCGGTGATTTACTGGCTGATTATACGAATCTGGAGCTTATCAGCACCATCAGTACGATGGAGAGCTTCCAGAAAATTTACCGGCCGGAGATTTACAATGCCAACTCGGTAGCAGGCAGCTGTTATCAGCCCAGTCTGAATCATCAGGACTATTCACTGACGCGGATTGTTTATGACCGGGAAGAACGGAGTCAGCTGGCAATCAAGCAGGGAAAATTCACTGAAGAGAAGTTTATAAAACCCTACCGCAGTGTTCTTGAGCAGTGGGCTCAGAATTGTACGCTGTGATTAACCGGGACAGAGAAGGCGATTTATTATGAAACGATTATTACCGACATCAACCGCCGGAAGCCTGCCGAAACCGTCCTGGCTGGCAGAGCCGGAGAAGCTCTGGTCACCATGGAAATTACAGGGCGATGAGCTGATTGAAGCCAAACAGGACGCCTTGCGGGTGGCGCTGCTGGAACAACAACAGGCGGGTATTGATATTGTCAGTGATGGTGAGCAGACCCGCCAACATTTTGTGACCACGTTTATTGAAAACCTCAATGGGGTGGATTTCGACAAGCGTGAGACGGTCAGAATCCGGGATCGTTACGACGCGAGTGTGCCGAGCGTGGTCGGGGCAGTATCCCGCCAGAAGCCGGTTTTTGTAGACGATGCCAGGTTTTTACGGCAGCAGACCACGCAACCTATAAAGTGGGCTTTGCCGGGGCCGATGACGATGATTGATACACTTTATGATGGCCACTATAAAAGTCGTGAAAAACTCGCCTGGGAGTTTGCGAAAATCCTTAATGAAGAAGCCAGGGAGTTAGAGGCCGCTGGTGTTGATATTATCCAGTTTGATGAACCGGCATTTAATGTTTTTTTTGATGAGGTGAATGACTGGGGTATTGCCACCCTGGAAAAAGCCATTGAAGGACTGAAATGTGAGACGGCTGTCCATATCTGCTACGGCTATGGCATCAAGGCGAATACTGACTGGAAGAAAACACTGGGTTCCGAATGGCGGCAATATGAGGAAACTTTTCCAAAGCTGCAGCAATCCAGTATCGACCTGATTTCACTGGAATGCCATAACTCCCGTGTTCCGATGGACCTTCTGGAACTGATCCGAGGAAAGAAAGTGATGGTGGGGGCGATTGATGTGGCAACCAGTAGCATTGAAACCGCAGAGGAAGTCGCCAATACGTTGCGGACCGCGCTGCAGTTTGTTGATGCCGATAAGCTTTATCCCTGCACCAACTGTGGCATGGCGCCTCTGTCACGTCAGGTGGCGAGAGGCAAACTGAACGCTTTAACCGCCGGTGCAGAAATCATCAGGGCAGAGCTGTCTGTTTAGTCGCGGCCGAGCCTCAGCGTGCTGGTTGGCTGGGGCGGTTGAGTCCGGTGCTGTTTCCGCTTGCGCGCGGCGCCATCTGACTTAATCCCTCATTCCGCTTTGCTGGCCAGGCAGCATCATCCTGCGCGACCGGCCGCCGCTGACTGGCCGGTTTTATCGGCTGCAGCTCTCAGGCCTGGCACAGGCTGAAGCCAATCCGGATTATCCGCCATCCCTGGCACTTCCATGACAGCTCTGCGCTGCATTCAATATTCAGGACCCGTATGTCACATCCCGTTACCGCCATTGATCCAAAGCGCTTCCGCGCAGCACTCGGACACTACGCGTCCGGTATTACGGTCATTACCTCACTGATTGATGACCAACCGGTTGGCTTTACCTGCCAGTCGTTCTACAGCGTATCGACCAACCCACCACTGGTGTCATTCAGTGTTATGTCCCGTTCGTACAGTTATCCGGAAATCCGCCGGGCAGGGCGGTTCGCGGTTAATATCCTGTCCGCTGAGCAGGTCGGAATTTCCAATCAGTTCGCCCGTCAGGGTACAGATAAATGGCAGGGCATTGACTGGCAGACATCACCGTCCGGAAATCCGGTGATTACTGACAGCCTGTACTGGCTCGATTGTGAAATACACGCTGAGTACGCCGCCGGTGACCATCTGATCGTGATTGGTGAAGTGACCGGGCTGCATACACAGGAAGCAGCTGGTCAGCCTCTGCTGTATTTCAAAGGGCAGTATTGCAACCTCGCCGCTCAAGAGACGGACTGAGAAATCACTATTCTGGTTATATATTGATCAGATGAGGCGTGCACTATTAAAGCCGGGCTGGCGGCAGGAAGATCATACTCAGCCTGTTCCGGGGCAAACGCTTCATCAATGGGCCTGCTGCCCGCAGCGGGCAGGTGTCGATCTGAGCTGATGTAGCCTGAGTAAGGGGGAAACCTGTCACTGGGGCGGGACGCAGCAGGGGGAGGCACATCTCAAATGACGTTCAAAGCCTTTACGCTACGCTGACACTATTGAGTGGGTGGGCTGCAGTCAGGTACCATGCTATCTACCGATATCTGAAAAAGTTATAAGAAATTAATAGCCCATAAGAACAGACTATTATCGGTATTTCCCTGGTCCTGCTCAAATCAAAAGGTTGTGTGTTGAAGTATCGTGCCGAAATAGATGGGTTGCGTGCGTTAGCGGTTGTTCCCGTGATTCTCTTTCATGCTGGCCTTGAATGGTTCAGTGGCGGTTTTGTTGGCGTCGATGTGTTTTTTGTTATCAGTGGTTACCTGATAACAACGATACTGATCGGGGAAATTGAGAGTAATAATTTCAGTATCCTCAGGTTCTACGAAAGACGTGCCAGACGGATATTGCCGGTGCTCTTTTTGGTCATGGCGGCGTGCATCCCTTTTGCCTGGATATGGATGCTGCCGGATCAGATGAACAGCTTTGCGAAAAGTCTGGCCGCCGTCAGCCTTTTTTATTCAAATGTTCTGTTCTGGAAGGAAAGTGGTTATTTCTCAGCGGTCGCGGATGAGAAACCTCTGCTGCATACGTGGAGCCTGGCGGTAGAAGAGCAGTATTATCTGTTTTTCCCGGTATTGCTCATGCTTTTCTGGCGATTTGGCCGGCAGCGTGTTTTCTGGCTGATAGTTATTATGGCTTTTGCCAGCCTGTTATGGAGCGAGTGGGGCTGGAGGAATAGCCCGGTCGCAAATTTCTATCTTCCCTTCAGTCGTGTGTGGGAGATTTTTGCCGGCTCAGTGGCGGCATTCATTATCAGTAAACAGGGGATCAGGCCCGATAATGTCAGGTCATCCATTGGCCTGTTGGCTGTTCTTCTGGCGATATTTTTATACGATGAACAGACACCGTTTCCCAGTTTACTTTCTCTGTTACCCGTTGGCGGCACCGTATTACTGATACTGTATGCCGGTAAGGATACCTACGCAGCAAGGCTGCTTGCGTGGAAAGGTTTTGTTGGCATTGGTCTGATCAGTTATTCCGCCTACTTATGGCATCAGCCTCTGTTTGCCTACGCGCGGATTGCTCTGCATGAACAGCCTTCCCAGGCTCTTATGCTGAGTCTCGCTTTTCTTTCTGTGTTACTGGCCTGGGCCAGCTGGAAATATGTGGAAAATCCGTTCCGGAACCGGTCCTTTATATCCACCCGGTCAGTTGCATATGCCAGTGTCTTTTGTCTTCTCACTTTCCTGACGCTGGGAAAGATCGGTGACCATTTTGATGGCTTTGAGAACCGGTTTGATACGCCAGAGTTTGTGCAGGATGGTGAGTTTTCTATGCCGATGCGCTGGTCTGGTTATTGTTTCTACAGTTTTAACGACCGTAAGCTGTCTGTCGGAGAAGAGGGGTATCACTGTTCAATAGGTTCTGAAAACCCCTCTCTTCCCTCCGTTCTGATATTCGGTGACTCTTACGCGGCACATTGGGAACCTTACTTTAAGTTGTTCGCCCGGGATTTCCCGATGCGGCTGGAAAGTGTCACCACGAACTGGTGTTTTCCGGACCTGTACGACGGGTCAACAGCGAAGCCCGGGCATATATCCCGGCAGCAGTGTGTAATGAACCGGCAGTGGCTGAAAGATAACTACCGCAACTATGATGTGGTGATTTTTTCTGCTGCCTGGCATCAGATCGGTAAATTTGGCTATGTTGATGAAGTGGTCCGCAGCTTTAAGGAACTGGCTTCCGGTGCCGGTAATACGCGGTTTATTGTGATTGATGCCCCTCTGCAGTTTGAACGGGGATCTGTTGAAGATGCCGTATATGACAAAAAATTCCGGCTGATACCAAAAGCAGAAACGATGGCTGTGGCTGAACGTTCATGGCATGAGGTTGAAAACAGTCTGAGCGGATACAAGGATTTTATCTTTCTTGATAAGCAGGAAATGGGTTTCCTGAAAAACAAAGACCTGAAGAATAACGAAGGTTATCCCTATTCTCTGGATGGTGGCCATATATCGGTTTATGGCGCTAAATCTTTGTATCAGGAGTCCAGGGATCAGGACATTATCAGGGTGTTATCGGAATATATATTCCGTGACAGCCTTGTCGTCAGGTAATGTTGCGGCTCTTGCAACAGGGAAACGGGTCCTGATTCGAGTCTTACACCGGCCGCCTGTTGGGCGGCCAGCCGCTGTTGCTGATAAGATACCTGCTGGCTGGCGGTATATGTTATGCCTGAGGAAATAACGGAAATATATCGCTCAGGTGCAACACGGGCGCAGGTTTTACCGGCCACTGTAAACCGGCCTGCGCCGCGCTATCCAGGCTTCAAGGCCGGTGATAATATCTTCGCTGGGCAGCATGCGGGCAAACTGTTCCTTTTCTATTTCAAGCCCTTCTGCAATCGTTGTGTTCAGTCCGCGGGTCACCGCTGAAATAATCCGTGCCGTGGTCAGAGGGGAGTGCTGCAGGATGCGTTCAGCCAGTTGAATGGCTGCGGGAATCAGCTGCTGATGAGGAACAATCTGATTGATAAGGCCTGCTTCACGGGCCTGTTCAGGTGAAAATCTGTCGCCGGTCAGCAGCAGTTCCAGTGCCCGTTTTCTGCCAGCAAGGCGGGGCAGACGCTGAGTGCCACCAAAAGTGGGCGGAATGCCGATGTTGATTTCGGGCTTGGCGAAGACCGCTTTATCACTGGCAATGGCTAAATGTGCTGCCTCCGTGATCTCACAGCCGCCGCCGAACGCAATCCCGTTCACCGCGGCAATAATCGGCTTGGAAAACGCTTCAATTCTTGCGGTCATACGCTGGCCGCGGCTGACAAATTCCCTGATGGCGACATCGCCTCCCTGTCTGATGCTTGCGGTAAATTCATGAATATCGCCTCCGGCAGAGAAGGCCTTGTCGCCGGCACCTGTCATGATGATAGCGCGGATGGCTGGGTTGCTCTCGATGTCATCAAGCAGTTGCAGCAGGCGGTCATTGGTGGCGTAGTTCAATGCGTTCAGTTTTTGTGGGCGGTTTAAGGTCAGAAAGGCGATGCCTTTTTCTTCTTTGTACAGTACCAGTTGTTTCATGATGCATCCCCATGCAGCAATTGATCGTTGAAAAAAGGGTATGGCTGGCATAGGGTTTTGTACACTCACTGTACGGTATACCTCCATGGCTGATAAAAACAAAAGTACAAAGGAACGTATTATCGGGGCTGCTAACAGCCTGTTTTATATGGCCGGCATCCGCGCCACCAGTGTTGATGCCATCGCCGCCAAAGCGGGTATCACCAAGCGCTCACTGTATTACCATTTTCAGAGCAAGGATGAGCTGATCGCTGAATATCTGGGCTCAAGGGATCAGCTGAATCTTAACGCCTATAAAAAATGGTTTGCTGCGCAGGAGGGTGACGTCAGCGCCAAACTCCGTGCGTTGTTTAATGGCATTCTGGAAACCACGAGCCACCCGAAGTGGCGGGGGTGTGGCTTTCAGCGTACCGTGGGCGAACTGGCGAACAAGCCGGGCCACCCGGCAATCCGGGTGGCATCCTTGCATAAAAAGAAGGTAGAGCAATGGCTGGCAGAGGAATTCTGTCACAATGGGCTGGTTAATGCCGATGTGACTGCGCGGCATGTTTTTCTTCTGCTGGAAGGCGCAATGGCGGCCATGTTAGTCCATCGTGATCCGGCCTATATCCGGCAGGCCGCCGAGGCGGCGGCTCTGCTGGTCAGTCATGCTGCGCAGTCTGAAGATTGCTGAATCCATCGCTGCTTTAAACAGGAAATTTAACGCTGTGCCGCAGCGGCTTTGTTGCGGCGGGCTGACGGAAAAAGAGACGCTATGAATACCGATGATACCGGCCGTGACGATACCGATGACGTGGCGCAGCTGCTGCGTACGCTGGAGCAATATCCGCAGGGCATGACGCTGGCGGACGTGGCGGCAACGCTGGCCATGCAGGAGTCCGTGGCACAGCGTCTGTGCAGCGGGCTGGAAGCCAGGCAGCTGCTGAAGCAGAGTGCCGGCCGCTGGCATCCGGGGCCCGTACTGGCCCGGCTGGCTGCCAGTGCCCGGCGTGATGTGGTGACGGAGCTGTGGCCATTGCTTGAGCGGCTGGCACGCAGGACCGGGGAAACGGTGGAGCTGTGTGTGTTGCGTGGCCGCTATGCGGTGTCGGTGGCGCAGTCGGTATCTGACCAGGAGCTGAAAGTGGCCTCTCCACTGGGGACGGCTTTTGCGCTGCATACCTCGGCACAGGGTAAAGCCATGCTGGCAGAACTGAGCGCTGATGCGCTACAGGATCTGTTTGCCGGCACGGATTTCGAACGCTGCACCGACGCAAGCCATGCGGATCTGCAATCATTACTGGGCGAGCTGGAGACGATCCGCCAGCACGGTATCGCGGTGGACCTGCAGGAACACGCAGCCGGTGTCTGTGGTATCGGTGTTGTGCTCAATCTCGCTCAGGACGATCTGTACACGGTGTCGCTGGCGGTGCCCGACCTCAGATTCGAAAGAGGGCTGAGCACCCTGCGTGCCGGGCTGATGCAATGTAAAGCGGAAGCCGAAGCACGGTTCGGAGTGGTGCCGGGCGGGCAGGGCTGAGTGTCAGCGGCGTAAAGCGCGACATTTTGTCCGCTTGCGGTTCATGACGGCCCGTGCGTATATTACTGAAAGGTTATATTGTTACATTCACTGCTGGTATACTGAAACTGTATCTGTCAGTCAGAGGAGATCATTATGAATATTACCGTTCTTGGTTCCGGTTTTGCGGCACTGACTGCCGTAAAAGAAATCCGCCGGCTGTTGCCGGATACCGGAATTACGGTCATTTCTCCTGCCGATGAATTTATTTATCTGCCCAGTCTGATCTGGATTCCGGCCGGCCTGCGCAGTGCAGACGACCTGCGTATTGATCTGAAACCTTTCTTCCGTAAACAGAAGGTTAATCACATCAGGGCCAGAGTAACGGATGTGACGAATGGCGGGCGGATGGTGAAAACCGATCAGGGCGATTTCAGCAACGATGGTCTGATCATCGCTTCCGGTGGCCGTTTTATTAAGAAATTACCGGGTATTGAGCATGTCATCACACCATGCGAAGGTATTGCCGCGGCAGAAAAAATCCGTGATCGCCTGAATGCCATGCAGGGCGGCACCATTGCGGTGGGTTTCGGTGGCAACCCGAAAGAACCGTCAGCGATGCGTGGCGGACCGATGTTTGAGTTCCTGTTCGGTATCGATACCTTATTGCGCCGTCAGGGGCGCCGCGATCAGTTCGAGCTGGTGTTTTTCAACCCGAATGAAAAGCCGGCCAAACGTCTCGGCGACAAGGTGCCGGAAGCGGTACTGAAGATGATGGCGAAGAAAAATATCCGCCCGCATCTTGGTCATAAAATGCTGGGCTTTGAAGAAAATAAAGTCCTGACCGAAGGCGGAGAAATCGCTGCCGATCTGATTCTGTTTATGCCGGGCATGACCGGCCCGGCCTGGTCTGCAGATTCAGAGATCGCCAGATCAGAAGGCGGACTGATTAAAGCCAATGGCTTCTGTCAGGTTGAGGGGCTGGAAAAAACCTATGTTGCCGGTGATTCCGGCAGCTATCCGGGCCCGGACTGGCAGGCCAAGCAGGCGCATATGGCCGACCTGCAGGCAGTGGCTGCCAGCCGTAATCTGGTGCGTGAGCTGAAAGGGGCGAACGATTTTGAAACCTTCAGACACGAGCTGGTGTGCATCATTGATACACTGTCACACGGGGTGCTGATCAAGCGTGATGAAGGGCGCAGCCTGATGCTGCCACCGTGCCGGCTGATGCACTATGCCAAGCGCTTTTTTGAATACTGGTATCTGAAACAATACCGTTAAGCGGCCGCAGCAAAACTCACTGGCTGACAGCCACAACTTCGTTGCGGCCATTGAGTTTTGCCCGGTAGAGGGCTTCATCGGCATTGTTCATCAGGCTGCTCAGATCACTGTGCTCTGCGGTGCAGATGCCGATGCTCACGGTGACTGACAGAATATCCCCGTCTTCCACATCAATTTTCAGATCGGCAATACGCTGGCGCAGGGCATCCATCAGCTGAAACGCTTCCCCGCTGTTCCTGCCCGGCATCAGAATGGAAAATTCTTCACCCCCGGTGCGGGCAATCAACAGCGGTTTAAGCAGGTTTTTCATGGCGTCTGCCACCGCCTGCAGCACCAGGTCGCCGGCATGATGACCAAAATTATCATTTACCTTCTTAAAGAAATCGATATCCAGCGTTGCCAGTGAAACCGGCGAAATTTCTGCCTGATCGACAATGCATTTGCTGCGGGTAATAAAATGGCGGCGGTTGTAGAGGTCGGTGAGAAAATCTTTTTCGGCCTGATCCCGCAGCTGAATATGGGCATCAACGGTCTGGGTATTATTATTTACCCGGTAAATAAATTCCTGCAGGTTAAAGGGCTTGGCAAGAAAATCATCGGCACCGCTGCGGATAAAATCGAGTGTCAGCTGGGTACGGCAACCTTCGACACCGGAAACGCCGATAATCGCCAGCAACTGATCGGGATACTGATAACGTATGGTCTGTACCAGTTCCAGGCCATTCATGCCGGGCAACTGATGATCAACCACCATCAGGTGAATATCCGGGGTCACCGCCAGAATTTCCAGCGCTTCTTCCGACGAGTAGGCCTCAAGGACGGAATACTGATGCAGTTCCAGCATGGTGCGCATTTCCATCATGGAAACGGCCGAATCTTCAATCAGCAGGATTTTCCGCTGGCTGTTGAGATGCAACTGCTTAAGCATTCTGACCGCATAGGGGTACCAGTAGCGTCCATCTTTGGTGACGTAATCCACCGCACCTTTACTCAGCCAGCGGCGGCGCGTTTCTTCTTCGTTGCTGCCGGTCAGAATCAGGGTAGGGACCCCGGCCTGTAACAGGTCGTCCACGGCTTCACCGTTGGGGGCATCGGGCACATCGAGATCCGCCAGGGCGGCGGTAATGGCGGGACCAGCGGCAAGGATGTCTGTCAGTTCCTGACGGCTGGAGGCTGATTTCAGGGTGTCTCCCTCATTCAGACTGATCAGGTGACGCAGTATCTTGATAACCAGCGGGTCGTCTTCGAGAATCAGGTAATCAGCCATAAAGCACAAAAATCAGCTTACTGTGTCTGCAATTATAGCCGGATATGCAGGGATGTCTGTGCATCTTTCACGGAACACGGAGGTCGTATTGGCAGCTGTGTCACAAGCCGATACCCTGAGGTGAAAAATAAGGAGTCAGTAATAATGTTAACAACAGAACCGTTCGCGGATGAGCAGCTGGGAATCTGGCAGATTGATGCCGATTATGTCGCCCCGGGTCTGGCATCGGTCTATCTGCTGCGTCAGGGTGACCGCCTGGCGGTTATCGAAACCGGAACGGCGGCCACCGTGCCGCATGTGCTGGATAAAATTGCCGCGCTGGGGCTGACGCCGGAGCATGTGGACTGGATTATTCTGACCCATATTCATCTTGATCATGCCGCCGGTGCCGGTGCGCTGATGGCCGCCTGCCGTCAGGCAAAACTGGTGGTTCATCCGCGCGGTGCCCGGCATATGATTGATCCGGCGAAACTCGAAGCGGGTACGCTGGCCGTTTATGGCGCAGAAGCCTATGCGCGACTGTATGGCAGGCTCATTCCGGTGGCGGCAGAACGGGTGGTTGAAGCGACAGAGGGCATGACGCTGGATTTTAATGGCCGCACACTGAGTTTTATGGATACGCCGGGGCATGCGCTGCACCATGTGTGCATCCATGATTCCCGCAGCAACGGCGTGTTCAGCGGCGATACCTTCGGCCTGTCTTATCGTCAGTTTGATGCCGCTGACGGCCGCGTGCTGTTGTTTGTCACCACCACCCCGGTGCATTTTGATCCGCAGGCCATGCGGCAGAGTATTGAGCGCATTGTGGCCCTGCAGCCGGATGCTGTGTATCTCACTCATTATGGCCCGGTCAAACCTGATGCGGCGAATGTCAGCCAGCTACTGGCATCGCTGGACGCGTTTGTGGCCATTGCCATGGCGGAAAAAGATCGGCCGCAGGGACGGGCAGAGCGGATGACGCAGGCGATCAGCGACTGGCTGCTCGCCAGGGCACAGGCACTGCGCCCGGATCTGAGTGAGGAATTCTGCCGCCGCTGGCTGGCCACGGATGCGGATCTGAATGCTCAGGGGCTGGAGGTCTGGCTGAACCGGCAATAAGGGCAGCAGAGTGGCTTTCAGCGCTTAACCGCGGAAGTCATCCCAGTACGGCGGATCGCCGAAATAACCACCGATAAAGTCGATAAAACTGCGCACCTTGGCGGACAGAAACTGGCGGTGCGCATAGACCGCATACAGCCCCAGCGGCTCAGGTTCAAAGTCTTGCAGGATGCTCTGCAGCTGCCCGCTGGCAATGGCCGGTCCGGTAATAAACGTCGGCTGAATAATCACCCCGGCGCCGGCGATGGCGGCGTTCAGCAGCACGTCACCGTTGTTGGCCGAAAAATCGCTGTGCAGGGTCGTGGTGAGCGGCAGATTCCGCTTCCGGTCACGGAAGCTGGTTTCATTATCCATATAGCTGTAGCGCAGATACTGGTGCTGTTTCAGCTCATCCGGGTGGGACGGAATCCCCTGACGGGCGAGATAATCCGGGGATGCACAGATGGACAGCCGTACCGGCGCAATCCGCCGGGCAATCAGGGATGAACTCTTCAGCTGGCCGATGCGCAGGGCAATATCAAAGCCTTCCTGCACGATATCGACTTTGCGGTCATTAAGCTGCAGGTCGACCTGCACTTCAGGAAATGCGGCGCGGTAATCAGTCAGCACGCTGGCCATATGCTGGATGGCAAAGGATACCGGCGCATTGATACGCAGCAGCCCGCGCACGCTGTGCTGCAGGTCACCCAGTTCATTTTCCATGTCTTCAATGTCACTCAGCACCTGCTGCGCGCGCTGGAAATAAGCCGTACCGGCTTCCGTCACACTGACCTTACGCGTGGTGCGGTTCAGCAGGCGGGTGCCGAGATGTTCTTCCAGCTGGGAGACATATTTGCTCACCAGCTGCGGTGAAATTTCCAGCCGCTCGGCAGCACGGGCAAAGGAGCCCTCAGTCACCACGCTGACAAAGGCGTTCATGGTATCGATACGGTCCAAAGCCAAACCCTCAATCCGGATTATTACCAATATATCGTTGATAATTATGCAATGAAAGCTCTGTTTATCTGTTTGGCGTTGGTTATTAAAGTAGTGACCAAGCAATGAGGAAAAGCCCTCACCGCCCTCAAACAAATAATGAATGGAGATTGACCATGAACGCACTGATCAAAAAACTGCTGACTTCTGACGCTGGCTTCGCCCCTCTGGTACTGCGTGTACCGGTTGGCCTGACGCTGGCGGCCCACGGTGCCCAGAAACTGTTTGCCTGGTTCGGTGGCTACGGCCTCGAAGGCACTGGCCAGTGGATGGCAAGCATCGGCCTGGAGCCGGGTTATCTGATGGCACTGCTGGCCGGCAGCGCCGAATTCTTCGGTGGTCTGGCGCTGGTGCTGGGTCTGCTGACCCGTCCGGCGGCGATTGTCACGGCCTTTACCATGCTGATCGCGATTTTCAGCGTACACATCGGCAATGGCCTGTTTATGAGTAACAACGGCTATGAATACGCCCTCAGCCTGCTGGCGGTGACCGTGGCGCTGGCCATTCAGGGTGGTGGCCGACTGGCCGTGGACAATGTGTTACGCAACCGTTTCTGATTGAGCTGGATAATACAGGGCCCGCGCAGCGGGCCTGTTCTGTTGAATAGGGGAGAATGATGTATGTTGGTTAATGGTGTCTGGACTGAGAACTGGCAACCGGTTCAGAAAGAAGACGAGGATGGCCGTTTTATCCGTCAGACCTCAACATTCCGCCACTGGATTACCGCCGATGGCAGTGCCGGCCCGACCGGCGACGCCGGTTTCCGCGCGGAAAAAGACCGCTACCACCTGTATGTGGCCTATATCTGTCCGTGGGCCTCACGGGCGCTGATGGTGCGCGCCTTAAAAGGGCTGGAGGATTATATTTCGGTCAGTGTTGTGAATCCGCTGCTGACCGATCAGGGCTGGCAGTTCGGCGGTTTTGACGGTGCCACGCAGGATCACCTGCACGGTGTTACCTATATGCACCAGCTGTATTCCCGCGCCGATCCGCAGGTGAATGGCCGCGCCACGGTGCCGGTACTGTGGGACAAGAAAACCGATCGGCTGGTGAATAACGAATCCGCCGACATCGCGCGTATGCTGAACAGCGCCTTCGACCAGCTGACCAGCAATACACTTAACCTGTACCCGGCAGAACTGGCCGGCGCCATTGATGAACTGAACGGGCGGATTTATACCGACCTTAACAACGGCGTGTATCAGGCCGGTTTTGCCACCACCCAGCAGGCCTACGAAGAGGCCTACCACAAAGTGTTCGCCACACTGGATGAGCTGGAGCAGCGCCTCAGCGACGGCCGTGCCTACCTGATGGGCGACACCCTGACCGAAACCGATATCCGCACCTTCGTGACTCTGGTCCGCTTCGACTCCGCCTATCACGGCCTGTTCAAGTGCAACCGCAATACCTTAAAAGAGATGCCGGCATTACAGGCTTATAAACAGCGCATTCATGCACTGCCGGGCATTGCCGCCACCGTGCGCCAGGACCATATCAAGGCCGGCTATTACTCCATTAAAAGCCTGAATCCGTCCGGTATTGTGCCGCTGGGGCCGCAGGAGTGAGCGGGGCTGTGTAGCACCGGAAGGTGCTCAGGCCCAACCGCTTTATACCCAGTCTGACCTCTCTCCTTTACGGGCCGGCAGCGATTGAATCGTGCCGGCCCTGTTTCTTCTTGGTCGTATATTCACACTTGCCGGTTCTGCGGCGGGGTAGTACCTTAGCGTTAAATGGATCAATAAGTCGCATACTGTCTTTACAGGCTTAGGCAGCAATTCAGTTGCGAATAGAGCATGAGCGAGCAGGGTGTGATCTTTTCTGAAAGAGATTTTTGGGTTATGGATGATTTCTCAATAGGTCAATAAGTTGCTTAGGGTTGCTCGGAAGAGTCTCCTGGATAAGTGTGCATGCACACTAATAAGCTGTTAGAGCATTAAAGGAAGATATAGTGAAGAAATACAAAACATCTAAGGTGTTTGTGCCAGGCGGCATGCCGAAATTAACATACGTTCCTCGCGAGGCTATCAAACTCGAAGCAAAGTTACGCAACGCCGTTGAAAACCTTCACAAGCTAATTACCGTTACCGGACAGACAAAGTCTGGAAAAACTGTATTGGTGAATACCGTCCTTCCGAGAGCTGCCGTCGGCCAAAATATCTGGATAGATGGGGGGAGCGTAGCGTCCGAAAACGATTTTTGGACGACAATTCTTCATGAGCTAGGAGAGGCAACAACGCTGGAGGAAAACAGTGGCTCCTCTAGTACAAAATTAGTTGATGGAGAAGTACAGGGTAGCGTTGGTGTTCCCTTTTTAGCGGGAGTTAAGGGAAAAACAAGTACTGGGCTGAGAAAATCGAACTCAAACGGAAAGGGAAAAAAACTGGAGCTTACCCCTCGAACCGCAGCGCTCCATGCGTTACGAGACTTTGATGGTTCCATCGTTGTAGATGATTTTCACTATTTGGATAGAACCTTTCAAGGGTCGGTTATTCGCGCCTTGAAACCTCTTATATTTGAAGGGCTGCCAGTCGTTCTAATTGCGATCCCGCATCGGCGATACGACGCAGTGAGAGTAGAAAGGGAAATGACTGGTCGCATCGAAGATATTGAAGTTCCCTCGTGGTCTCTCGAAGAACTAGAGTTGATTCCAAACACAGGCTTTTCTCTCCTTAATGTACGATTATCCCAAGGCATTGGGCGACAGTTCGCTTCGGAAGCTTATGGCAGCCCCCATTTAATGCAGGAATTCTGTCAACGTTGCGCGATCCAAGAAGGATTGACGGAGACATCTGAATCGGAAATTACAATTTTATCTGTAGATGCTGATTTATATCACGGAGCTGCTGAGGGTACGGGGAAAGTAATATATGACAAACTATCGAAAGGTCCTAGGCAGCGTTCAGACCGTCTTCAACGCACTCTAAGTGTTGGTGGCACTTCGGATATTTACGGAGTTGTATTAAGAGCCCTTAGCGTATTGGCTCCGGGCTTGGAAACAATTGACTATGAACAACTACGGGCGGCAATTCGTCAAGTACTCAATGAAACACCTCCACAAGCTCACGAGGTTACACGAGTGTTGGAACGTATGGCTGAGATAGCTGCAAGCGACGAAGCATCCACACCAGTAATCGATTGGGAAAAAGAAGAACAAAAACTGCATATCACTGATCCATTCTTTGCTTTTTACTTGAAGTGGGGGGGGGTCTAACAATCGGTTGCACTAGGACGTTGATCTTCCCCCCGCTTTAACGGACACCAAAGTCAAACTGACGAGGTGTCTAATGCCGATTCAGGGTTATTAAAAAAGGCGCCATCGGCGCCTTCTGCATTTATCCATCATCCAACCAGCCAGCTTATTCCTCCAGCTGATCCAGTACTGCCGCCAAGCGGCTGACGGCGCCGTCGATATCGTGCAGTTTATCCAGTCCGAATAAACCAACGCGGAAGCTTTTGTAGCTGTCCGGTTCGTCGCACATCAGCGGAACACCTGAAGCGGCCTGCAGGCCAAGGCGGGCAAACTTGCTGCCGTTCTGAATGTCCGGGTCGTTGGTGTAGCTGACCACCACGCCGGAGGCTTGGAAGCCCTCCGCGGCAACGCTGCGGATGCCGCGGCTTTCGAGCAGGGTGCGGACTGCCTGGCCGAGGGCGATCTGTTCGTCGCGGACTCTGGCAAAGCCGTAATCACGGGTTTCCAGCATGGTGTCGCGGAAGGTTGCCAGGGCATCGGTCGGCAGGGTGGCGTGGTAGGCATGGCCGCCGTTTTCGTAGGCTTTCATGATGTTTGACCACTGCTTGAGGTTGCAGGCGAAGCTGCTGCTTTCGCGGCTCTGCATACGTTCGTAGGCGGCGTCGTTCAGCATCACCAGGGCGGCACAGGGGGAGGCGCTCCAGCCTTTTTGTGGGGCGCTGAGCAGCACATCGACGCCGGTGGCTTTCATATCCACCCATAAGGTGCCGGAGGCCACGCAGTCGAGGACAAACAAACCGCCCACCTGATGCACGGCATCGGCCACGGCTTTCAGGTAGTCGTCCGGCAGGATGATGCCGGAGGCGGTTTCAACATGGGGCGCGAACACCATGTCGGGTTTTTCGCTGAGAATGGTGCTGACCACTTCGTCGATCGGGGCCGGGGCGTAGGGGGCCTGTTCGTCAGCGCTGACAGGGCGTGCTTTGAGCACGGTTTCGCTGGCGGGAATGCTGCCGGCCGCGAAAATCTGGCTCCAGCGGTAGCTGAACCAGCCGTTGCGGATCACCAGGCAGTTCTGCTGATGGCCAAACTGACGGGCAATGGCTTCCATACCGTAGGTGCCACCACCGGGAACCACCACCACATGATCGGCCTGGTATACGTCTTTCAGGGTGGCGGAAATATCACGCATCACCTGCTGGAAGCGCGCTGACATATGATTCAGGGAGCGGTCGGTAAATACCACTGAATATTCGAGCAGACCGTCCGGATCGACACCCGGTAATAATCCTGACATGCAAGACTCCGCGTTTTAAAAAAGTGAAAGTTGACTGATTAGACAGGATGTCGGCGCAGAAATAAAGCCGGGCACACGGCTGAAACACATTGTGCCGTCATCACTGGCCACGGATGTCGGTAAGGGTGGGAAAATCCCGGAGAAACCGGCAGCAGCCGGGAGCCGGCGGGCATGGCGGCCCGCCGGCTGTACAGGCAGATCAGCCGCGCTTGCGCTGGGCGTCTTTAAAGGCCTGTTTTTCTTTGCGGCGTTTTTCAATCACGCTGGTCAGGTCGTCGCCAATGTGTGTCTCGCCACGTTCGCGCGCAATCTGCATTTGCTGTTCGCGGGCGCGGAAGCGCAGGCGCTGCTCGTCGCTGTATTCATCGTGACACTGGTGGCAGCTGACGCCCTGTTCGTAGTGGGCGTGTTGTTTGTCGTCTTCGGTAATCGGCCGCCGGCAGGCATGACACTGGTCGTACCTGCCTTTTTCCAGCTGATGGTTCACCGCCACGCGGTTGTCGAACACAAAGCATTCGCCTTCCCACAGGGATTCTTCGGCGGGCACGTCTTCCAGATATTTCAGGATGCCGCCTTCCAGGTGATAGACCTCATCAAAACCCTGTTCTTTCAGGTAGGCGGTGGACTTCTCACAGCGGATGCCGCCGGTGCAGAACATCGCCACTTTTTTGTTTTTACCCGGGTCCAGGTTGTCTTTCACATACTGCGGGAATTCGCGGAAGGTTTTGGTCTTCGGGTCGAGTGCGCCCTTAAATGTGCCGATATCCACTTCGTAATCGTTTCGCGTATCGACCAGTACCACGTCCGGGTCGGAGATCAGCGCGTTCCAGTCGGCTGGTTTAACGTAGGTGCCAACCACGCGCTGCGGGTCGATGCCTTCCACGCCCATGGTCACAATCTCACGTTTCAGTTTGACCTTGGTACGGTAAAAGGGGTTGCTGCTGTCAAACGATTCCTTATAGCTGATGTCCTGCAGGCGCTCATCACGGCGCAGCCAGCTCAGCAGGGCATCAATGCCTTCGCGGCTGGCCGCCACGGTGCCGTTAATGCCTTCGCGGGCCAGCAGCAGGGTGCCTTTGACATTCAGGCGCTGCATTTCTTCAAGCAACGGCTGACGCAGTGCTTCGTGGTTATCCAGTGTGACAAACTTGTACATCGCGCACACGACAACGGTGGGGGTATCGGTCATAGTATCCTCTGCTGGCCGGGTCGTAAGCCCGGTGCCGGGGTGGTTGAGGGGTGGTTGAACAGTTAACTGGGGCGGCATTATACGGAAATTACCTGAGTTCTGAAGTCGGGTAAGCGGGAATGCGCCGGGGAGGAGCGATGGCCGACAGCAAAGCAGTGGTCCTGAATTACTGTCAGGAAGCCGAGTATTACTTCGATGAAGGGTGTTTTATCAATGAGCTGTCCAACAGCGCCGCCGATCCGCAGGTTTCTGTGGCTCAGGCGCGGGTGGCACCGGGTGAGACAACCCGCTGGCATGCACTGGACGGCATGACGGAGCGTTATGTGATTCTCGCCGGCAGCGGGCTGGTTGAGATCGGGGACGATATCACTGAAACCGTCAGCGGTGGCGATGTGGTGATTATTCCGCCCGGGGTACGTCAGCGTATCGCTAATACGGCGGAGGGCGATCTTATTTTTCTCGCCATCTGTTCGCCGCGCTTCACTGCCAGCGCATACCGCGATCTGGATGACAAACCCGCTACGCAGTAATACCGGCTGCCTGCGTATTTTTACCGGGTTTTACCCCGTCTGAGCGGATTGTCCCGGCGGGGCAATAGTGTTTTGAACAGGGATCAGGATGATATCCGCAGCGGGCGGTGTCATGGTCTCTGCCGCTGGTGTAATCTTTTGGTTTTCCTGCCGAATTTTCTGGAGACGGTTAATGCTCAGACGAACCAAAATTGTTGCGACACTCGGACCTGCCAGCAGCACAGATGAAACCATTGAAAAGCTGATCCGGGCCGGTGCAGATGTGTTCCGTCTGAACTTTTCCCACGGCGAAGCGGACGACCACCGTGACCGTGTGGTACGCATCCGCCGTGCCGCCGAAAAATGCGGACGCTTCGTTGCCATTCTCGGCGATCTGCAGGGGCCGAAAATCCGTATCGCCCGCTTTGCTGAGCAGAAAGTGTTTCTCGACCGCGGCCAGACGTTCACCCTGAATGCCTCGCTGGGGACAGAAGAGGGTAATAAAGACGAAGTCGGTATTGATTACAAACAGCTGATCGAAGATGGCAAGCCGGGGGATATCCTGCTGCTGGACGATGGCCGTGTTGAGCTGAAAGTGACGGAAAAACACGCCGACCGGCTGGTAACCGAGGTGATTGTCGGTGGCTGGTTATCCAATAATAAAGGCATTAACCGTCAGGGCGGCGGTTTGTCAGCCAAGGCGCTGACCGAAAAAGATAAGGAAGATATCCGACTGGCCGCTGAGCTGAATCTCGATTATCTGGCGGTGTCTTTTCCGCGCGATGCGGCGGACATGAATGAGGCGCGGGAATTACAGGCCGCGGCCGGCGGGCATGCCGGTCTGGTGGCAAAAATTGAGCGCGCTGAGTGTGTGCAGGATGAGCAGACACTGGACGGAATTATTATGGCCTCCGATGCGGTGATGGTTGCCCGCGGCGACCTGGCGGTGGAAATCGGTGATGCGGAGCTGGTTGGTGTGCAGAAACGGATTATTGCCCGTTCCCGCCAGCTGAATAAGCCGGTGATTACTGCAACGCAGATGATGGAATCCATGATCGGCAGCCCGATGCCGACCCGGGCGGAAGTATCGGACGTGGCCAATGCGGTGCTGGATTATACCGATGCGGTGATGCTGTCAGCCGAAACCGCCGCCGGCGATTATCCGGTGGAAACGGTCGAGGCTATGGCGCGGATTATTATGGGTGCAGAAAAAAATCCGCTGGCAAAACGGTCGAAACACCGTCTGTATGAAGATTTTCATGCCATTGACGAAACCATTGCGTTTTCCGCGATGTACGCCGCCAATCATATTGTCGGCTGCAAGGCGATTATTGCCCTGACGGAAACCGGTGCCACACCACGGCTGATGTCGCGCCTGCGTTCGTCGCTGCCCATTTATGCGTTTTCCCGCCGTGAAGATACCCAGAACCGCGTGGCTCTGTACCGTGGCGTGCAGCCGGTGAATTTTCATGCCGATGAGATGGAACCGGATGCCATTAACCCGACGGCCATTGCCGTTCTGAAAGAACGTGGCGCACTGGGCAGCGGTGATATTGTGGTCATTACCCGCGGCGAATATCTCAATGCCCAGGGCGGCACCAACACCATGAAAATTTACCGCGTCGATTAACCATACGGACAAATGCGATTGCGGCGGTCATCCGCCGTATCGTATGCTCCGGCTTTCTGCTCGTTACGGCAGCAGAAAGCCGCACAGATTATGATATTCAGCAGGGATCGCTGACCATGATAAAACCTTTCTTACTTACCTTGCTTTTTCTCGCCCAGCCGACGCTGGCTGAAACCGTCAGTCCGGCGGAACGGCTGGTTGCCCGCTATACCGAATATGATTTTGCCGGTGATCGTCTGAGCAGCCGCACTGCGGGGGCGATTATGTCGATGGTTGCGTGGCCGGAAGAACCCGGCTGGGATATGGCTTACGCCATCTCGGATTACGAACTGCGCGGCATATCGGCCACTCAGGTGGAAGTTATCTATCACCAGACCGGCGTCTGTCCCGACGCTGGCAGTGGGGATAAACAGGAAGACCGGCGGGTGATCTTTACGGTGGACCCGGTGGCCGGACTGATCCGTGGGCCGGTTATCGCGCCGCGGGTTTCAGCGGAATTACTGTGCCGCCGCAATGGCTGTTGTCACCGGCATAACTGAACGACAGACAAGCCCGCTGGCGTGATTTTTCCTGCTTTCTTGATCCACGTAGGTCTTTACTGCAATTCCTATCAGTTATACGGCTGCCTTACCTTGTCTGCACCAGACACCATGTTAGAGTAACTTCGTGAGCAGGTGGGGTGCTCATATGGTTTCAATCACACCGCGGTTACAGCGGGGAGTACTGTATGAGTTACGTAATCGTAAAATACCTGCATTTTGTTGGCATACTTGGCCTGTTTTCCCTGTTATTGCTGGAAAACTTTCTGGTCAAACCGGAACTGACTGAACGTAAGCTGGCCCGCATCGCCCGTATTGATATTGTTTACTGGCTGACGGGTGTACTGGCTGTGGTAAGCGGTCTGCTGCTTACCCTGGTGGTGGGGAAATCACCCTCATTTTATCTGTCAAATCCGGTATTTCACCTGAAAGTGACCCTCTTTGCCGTAGCGATTCTGGCAACTTTGTACCCGACGGTTTTCTTCCTGCGCCATTTACGCGCGACCGGTGATACCGTGGTAAGGGTTCCGCGTGCGGCCATCATGATCATGCGCGGGAAAGTCCTGGTACTCATGGTGCTGCCTTTCCTCGGTGTGTTAATGGCGATGGGATACGGACTGTAAGCAGAACCGGTAATGCTGAGTATGACCAGAGGTCATGCGCTGACGGACAAGAGATTGTTATGAGCCAGAAAGTAAATAAATTGTATGACGACGGCGACCACGCCGTACTGTTTTTTACCGGGCTGGTTGAAGGGGAGGGTATTCCCAGCAACCAGCTGATGATTGTCGATCACGGTGAGGCTGCCCTGTTTGATCCGGGCGGTGAGCTGACTTTTACGCCACTGTCGATTGAACTGTCCAAGCATCTGGGCCGCGATATGTCGCTGAAATATGTGTTCGCATCGCACCAGGACCCTGACATCATTACCTCGCTGCCACGCTGGCTGATGCACAGTGACTGTAAGGTGGTGACTTCCAAACTCTGGACCCGCTTCCTGCCGCATCTGGTATCCAGCTTTGTCTCCGGCAAGATGAATAAATCGCTGGTTGACCGCCTGGTTGAAATTCCCGATGAAGGTGCCAAAGTCCGTCTGGGCAAGGGCATGATTACCGCGGTGCCTGCACATTTTCTGCATTCGGTCGGTAATTTCCATTTTTACGATCCGATCAGCAAAATCCTGTTTTCCGGTGATGTGGGCGCGGCGATGACGCCGGGTCAGGACGATGTGCCGGTTGAGGATATGAAACAGCATATTCCGCTGATGCAGGGCTTCCACCAGCGTTACATGGCCAGCAACAAAGCCTGCCGTATCTGGGTTAATCGTGTGCGCGGACTGGATATTGAAGCCATTGTGCCGCAGCACGGCCGGCCATTTGTCGGTAAGGATAAGGTGGAAGAGTTTCTGGGCTGGTTTGAAAATCTGCAGTGCGGTATTGATCTGATGTAATACCGGGCCGGGAAAATCAGCTGATTTTCCCGGTAACCCGCACCCGCTTGCTGCCGGCTTCGACCGGCGCCTTCTTCGCTTCAGCTTTCTGTTTCATACGGTCATCGATCACATTCTTCAGTGCAATCAGAATGCCCATCGCCATAAATGCACCGGGTGGCAGGATAGCAAACAGAAAATCCGGATAATCTTTTACCAGCTCAATTTTCCAGTGCACGGCGTCGGCGCCGAACAGCAGCTGCATATTGGAAAAAATCACGCCCTGACCCAGAATTTCGCGCATGCCACCCAGCACCACCAGCACCAGAGTGAACCCCAGCGCCATCATAAAACCATCAAGCACCGACGGCAGCAGCGGATTTTTACAGGCAAAGGCATCTGCCCGTCCGAGAATTGCACAGTTGGTGACGATCAGCGGAATAAAAATCCCCAGTACTTCATACAGTTCGTAGGTAAAGGCCTGCATCACCAGTTCGGCGACGGTGACGAAGGACGCAATAATCATCACAAACGCCGGCAGACGTACGGCCTCCGGTACGTGATTGCGGATCAGTGACACGGAAAAGTTTGAACCGGTCAGCACCATCATGGTGGCCAGCCCCAGTCCGAGTGCATTGACGACAGAGCCGGTTACTGCCAGCAGCGGGCACAGGCCCAGCAGCTGTACCAGCGCCGGGTTGTTGTTCCATAAACCATCCAGGCTGATCTCGCGTAATGATTTCGTCGCCATGGTTATTCTCCTGCGGTGTCAGCGGCCGGGGGTTCTACCAGCCGCTGATCCAGTAATTCATCTTTATGATGATAGAAAAATTTCTGCGCCAGTTTGACGGCTTTGACCACCGCCCGTGGCGTGATGGTGGCACCGGTAAACTGGTCAAAGACACCACCGTCTTTTTTAACCGCCCAGGCTTCTTCACCGAGGTCATCCAGTTTCTTACCGGAAAATTCCAGAATCCAGTCCGATTTTTTCAGATCAATTTTATCTCCCAGCCCCGGGGTTTCGCGGTGCTCAGTCACCCGTACGCCCGCGAGTGTGCCATCGGCATGAATACCCACCAGCAGTTTAATGGCGGTGGTGTAACCATCGGGGGCGACGACCGGCAGAATCACGGTATTGACCTTTCCGGCGGTGCGCGCCAGATAAATTTTATCGCCGGCCTGCAGTGGCCCCAGCAGTTGCTGATTGAAGCGTTGATCGACGCGGATGGTGTCGTTAAGAATATCGTTGTCGTAGGTACCGGCGGGCACAATTTCGTTCAGCGCACGGGCCTGCGCCATACGGATGTTGTGTTCAATACGGTCCGCGGTGGTGACCTGGGCGACGGCGATGGCACCGGCGGTGACCAGGGCAAACAGCCCCAGGCCAACGGCATTACGACGGATTGAGGCCAATAAATCGTTCATGCTCTGTCCTCAGTTCTTTTCCGGCAGGCCGCGTCTGGCTTTCTGATGGCCATAGCTGCGCGGCTGGGTGTAGGCATCAATAAAGGGCGCGGCAAAGTTCATCAGCAGGACTGAGAAGGCCACCGCGTCGGGATAGGAACCCCAGGTGCGGATCACATACAGCAGAATACCGGTGCCGGCACCGTAAATCAGTTTGCCGGTGGGAGTGGTGGAGGCTGACACCGGATCGGTGGCAATAAAGAAAGCGCCCAGCATGGTCGCACCGCTGAGCAGGTGCAGTGACAGCGGCGTATACATGTCTTCATCCCAGCCGAAGATCAGCGAACACAGGCTCAGTGACAGCAGCATGGCCAGCGGGATCTGCCAGGTGATAATGCGCCGCGCCAGCAGATACAGGCCGCCGGCGAGAAAGGCCATATTGACCCATTCCCAGCCGCCGTTGAGCCAGCCATTGAAGGTGGCTTCTGCCAGTACGGTATCGGCGGTGTTTTTGCCGATCAGGTGCTTATAGGCATCCAGCGGTGTGGCACCGCTGTATGCATCGGCCAGCGTACTGTGGCCGGCAAAAATGACCTGCAGCGTATCGCCGAAGCCGAGAATGCTGCTGCCGGACATCTGGGTCGACAGCGCCCAGGCGGTGGTCATCTGTACCGGAAAGGACACCAGTACCAGGGCATAACCGACCATGGCCGGATTGAAGGGGTTGTTACCGATACCGCCATACATCTGCTTGGAAAACACGACCGCGAAAGCGGTGGCCACCAGTGTGACCCAGAAGGGCGCGAACGGCGGCAGGGCAAGGCCCAGCAGTACCCCGGTGACCAGCGCCGAATTGTCTTTCAGAAAGAAGCTGACCGGACGTTTGCGGATCAGCAGCACCGCCGCTTCACTGGCCAGGGCCACCAGCGAGGCAAACAGCACATTGATCAGGCTGCCCCAGCCGAAGAACCAGGTCATGACCGCCAGTCCCGGCAGGGTGGCCAGCACCACGTTGGCCATCACCTTGCTGGTGCTGTTGGGGCCATGGGTGTGCGGGGAAGATAAGGTCAGTAAACCCATAATCAGGACGCCTCGTTGTCAGTGGTGGCCAGCGGATTCTGTGCCGCGGCCAGTTCCTGTTGCAGTTGTTGCAGTTTGTCCTGCTGTTTTTTTACCCCGCCGGCGAGGGCGTCCACGGTATCCAGTCCTTCGGCACGGGCCATGTCATAACGCTCCTGCATCTTACGGACACGGTCCTGCTGGGCGAGAATTTTCTTCTGCAGGGCTTCAATCTCTTCGGCTGAAACCGTTGTGCTGGCCGGCGCAGTGCCATTGATGGCGGCGTCGTAGGCGCTTCTGGCTTCATCCACGCGCAGCTGCTGTTTGGCGATGCCGTCCTGCAGAGCGGTAACCGTATCTGAACCGTCGGCTTTTGCCTGTTCAAGGCGTTTCTGCGCGGTTTCCAGACGAGCCAGCGCGGTTTCCCATTTGCGTTTCAGGCGCTCCGGACTGTTCGGGTCGCCCTTGTCGCTGGCGCCGGCAGCCGCTTCTGCAGACGGTGCGGCTTTGGCCGCTTTTTTCGCCGCGGCGATTTCTTGCGCCAGTTCTTTGATTTTGTCCTGGGTTTTTACCAGTGCGGCTTCCAGCGCCGGAACTTTATCGGTCAGGCTGTCATCGGCTCTGGCGGCAGCCAGTTTTTCCTGGGTTCGGGTTTTGGCGGTCTGCGCGGCGTCGAGTTTTTTCTGCAGCTTTTCCAGTGCTTCGCTGTCTGGCGGAGAGCCGGCAGCAGGCGTGGCGGCGTCAGCGGCAGCCGCGGCTTTTTTCTCCTGCTGAGCTTTTTCTGCCGCTTCAGCGCGGGCTTTGCGGCGGGCTTCTTTCTCCGCTTCTTCGCGCTCTTTGCGCGCCTGACGCTCTTCAAACCTCAGGCGGGCCCGTTCGGCCTTGGCCTGGGCGGCACGCTCTTCTCGGATGGCGCCTTTGGCAAAACGGTAATACTGCACCAGCGGAATATGGCTGGGGCAGACGTAGGAGCAGGCACCACATTCAATGCAGTCGAAAATATTGTGCTGTTCGGCTTTGTCGAATTCCTGGCTTTTGCTGAACCAGTACAGCTGCTGCGGCAGCAGTTCCGCGGGGCAGGCTTCGGCACACATACCACAGCGTATGCAGGCCATGGCGATGTCGTTGGGCGGCAGTTCCTGATCGGTCGGCGCCAGCAGGCAGTTGCTGGTTTTGATTACCGGCAGTTCCAGCTGTGGCAGGGCAAAGCCCATCATCGGCCCGCCCATAATCACCCGTTCTTTCTTCTGTGGCTGATAGCCGGCCAGTTGCAGCAGGTGGCTGACCGGGGTACCGATCAGGACTTCCAGATTCTGAGGCTGCTGCAGGGCATCACCGGTGAGGGTGGTGATGCGCGAAATCAGTGGCTCGCCATGATCGACGGCGCGGCACACCGCCGCCGCGGTGCCGACGTTCTGGCAGACAATGCCCAGCGATGCAGGAATGCCGCCGGACGGTACTTCTTCGCCGGTGAGAATTCTGATCAGCTGCTTTTCACCACCGGACGGGTATTTGGTGGGGATGGTCACAACATCAATATGGTGCTGCTCATTGAGATTCACCAGCGCCTGATTCAGTGCGGCAATGGCTTCCGGTTTGTTGTCTTCAACGCCGATCAGGCAGCGCCTGGCGCCGACAATATGCAGCAGGATCTGGGCGCCACGTACCACGTCACCGGCACGTTCACGCATCAGCATGTCGTCGGCAGTGATATAGGGTTCACACTCAGCGCCATTCAGGATCAGGGTATCAATCTGCTGCTGGCCGGTGCTCAGTTTCACTGCGGTGGGGAAGCCCGCACCACCCATGCCGGTGATGCCGCAGTTGCGGATATGAGCCGTCAGCTGGCGCGGTTCGATATCGCGCAGATCGTCGACACCGAGCTGGGCGGCCAGACCCTGATGTTCCAGCCATTCATCACGGCCATCGGGCTCAATGACGATGCAGGGCTCTTCCAGTCCGGAAGCGTGCGGCACCGGCCGGGTTTCGATGGCCGTCACGGTGCCCGAGGTCGGTGCGTGCAGCGGTGCGCTGACGAAACCGTCGGCATCGGCAATCATCTGGCCTTTGAGGACGTGGTCGCCGGCAGCGACCAATGGCCGGGCCGGGGCACCGATGTGCTGATCCAGGGGCAGAATCAGCTGCGCCGGCAGCGGCGCCCGGCCCAGGGGACGGATAGTGGACTGGTGTTTGTTTTCTGCCGGATGAATACCGCCGTGAAAGGTATGCAGACGGATCATATTGGTCATGCGGCATCTCCGGTCAGCGGACGGCGGTCGGTGGCGATCAGTTCCACGCCGGAGGTCGGCGCCTGCCAGTACCAGGTGGTGGTGTCTTTGCTCAGCGGAATCATATCAATGCAGTCCACCGGGCAGGGCTCAACACACAGGTCGCAGCCGGTGCACTCGTCGGCAATGACGGTATGCATCTGTTTCGCCGCACCGAGGATGGCATCCACCGGGCAGGCCTGAATGCATTTGGTGCAGCCGATACATTCTTCTTCGCGGATAAAGGCCACGGTGGGAACGTCTTTCTCGGCGCCGTGTTCGGCATCCAGCGGTTCCGGCTCCACGCCGAGCAGATCGGCCAGCGCCTGAATGGTGCTCTCGCCGCCCGGCGGGCACTTGTTGATTTTGTCGCCACCGGCAATGGCTTCTGCGTAGGGCTTACAGCCGGGGTAGCCGCACTGGCCGCACTGGGTCTGCGGCAGCAGGTTATTGATCTGATCGACCACCGGGTTGCCTTCCACTTTAAAACGTACGGCGGCGAAGCCGAGCAGGGCGCCGAACAGAATGGCAAGCACCGCCAGTACGCCGACCGCGATGACGATAGTCCAGAGGGCTGCAGACATAGAAACTCCTAAATACTCACCAGGCCGGTAAAACCGAGGAAGGCCAGTGACATCAGGCCCGCGGTCAGCATGGCAATGGCTGAGCCCTGAAACGGTTTCGGTACATCGGCCACAGCAATGCGTTCACGCAGCGCGGCAAACAGCACCATCACCAGCGAGAAACCCACGGCGGCGCCGAAACCATAGAGGATGGATTCGACCAGGCTGTTATCGCGTTTGATGTTCAGCAGGGCGACGCCGAGTACGGCGCAGTTGGTGGTGATCAGCGGCAGGAAGATGCCCAGTACCCGGTACAGCAGGGGGCTGGTTTTGCGGATGGCCATTTCCGTGAAGCCCACGACCACGGCGATCACCATAATAAAACTGATGGTTTTCAGGTAGGTGAGGTCAAGCGGCAGCAGAATCCAGGTGTACACCAGATAGCTGCACACCGAAGCCAGTGTCAGTACGAAGGTGGTGGCGGCACCCATGCCGATGGCGGTTTCCAGCTTGTTGGAAACGCCCATAAAGGGGCACAGACCGAGGAACTGCACCAGTACAAAATTGTTGACCAGAATGGTGCTAACCAGAATCAACAGATAATCAGTCATCAGAGGCTCCGCAGGCACAGGATGCCTTTCCGCCCGGCCAGATGCGGGCGGCAGTTAAAATCAGGCCGCGCATTATCCCAAAGTTGCATTATTTCCGACAAGAAGGTTTTCTTAGATTCTAAGTTCATATTGGAATAAGGATGCGCGTTGTTGAGACTCTTTGTCATTGACGGCCGGGTCTCACGGGCGTGAGGGCGCGCCGCCGACACGGATACTGCCATCCATTCTGAGTCTGCGCCGCACAGCTTAGCGGAATTCCGCCGCTGTGGGATGATGCGCGTCAAGAGTATGTCTGCCCGGTAATCTTCTTCTGTTGCACACGGGCCATGATCCACTTTTCCCCCTCCACCAGCAGGATCAGCGGCATCACCGCACCCAGTATGGTCAGCCAGTCCTGTGGCCGCAGACCATTGAGGCCGAACAGTTGCTGGGAGGCCGGCAGATAGGTGAAACCGAGCTGCAGCAGGATGACTGCGGCGATGGCGAGCAGGCTGGGCAGTGCGCCCTGCAGCAGGGCCGGCGAGAAAATACTGCGGTAGAGAAAGCGGCAGTTGAGCAGATACAGGGTTTCAGTCAGCACCAGCGCGTTAACCGCCACGGTGCGCGCCATTTCTGCGCTGGCGCCCTGCAGCAGGTAGTAATTGAACAGGGCAAAGACGATGGCCGAACTGAGCAGGCCAACCCCCAGTGTGCGGATCAGCAGCGGCAGGGTAATGATGCCCTGACGCGGCGGCCGTGGTGGACGCTGCATCACGTTGTTTTCGGCTTTTTCGTAGGCCAGCGCCAGTGCCAGGGTGACGGCTGTGATGGTATTCACCCAGATAATCTGCGCCGGGGTGATCGGCAGCAGCTGACCGCTGAGAATGGCGGCGATGATCACGGTCGCCTCAGCCAGACTGGTCGGCAGAATAAAAATGATGGACTTGATGATGTTGTCATACACGCTGCGCCCTTCGGCCACGGCGCGGGTAATGGTGCGGAAATTATCATCGGTGAGCACAAAGTCAGCGGCGTCGCGTGCGGCATCGGTGCCTTTTTTGCCCATGGCAACGCCGATATTGGCCTGGCGCAGGGATGGGGCATCGTTGACGCCGTCGCCGGTCATCGCCACGGTATGGCCGCGTTGCTGCAGGCTGCGTACCAGCTGCAGTTTATTGGCGGGGCTGGTGCGGGCGAACAGGCTGCATTGTTCTGCGGCCTGCGCCCGTTCGTCATCGGTCATGGCATCCAGCTCACTGCCGGTGATGACGCGGCTGGCATCAAGACCGAGCTCACGGCCGATGGCAGCGGCGGTGACGGCGTTGTCACCGGTAATCATTTTGACCTGAATGCCGGCCGACTGACATTCACGGATGCTCTCCATGGCTTCCGGGCGCGGCGGATCGCTGATGGCCACCAGTGCCAGCATGATCAGTTCCTGCTCGGCGTCGTGGTCACTGAGGGCGGTGGTGGGTTGTGCCGGTTTACGGCAGGCGAGGGCCATAACGCGCATGCCTTTTGCTGCCAGCTGTTCCGTCTGCTGCAGCCAGTAATCCCGGTCGAGGGGGGTGATGTCACCGTTATCCGTCATCTGCCGGCTGCAGTAGGCGATGATGCGTCCCGGAGCGCCCTTGACCGCCAGCAATGGCCGGCCTTCGCTGTCGTGGTGCAGGGTGGCCATGTACCGTTTGTCGCTGTCGAACGGCAGCACATCGGTGCGCGGCCAGTCATGGCGTACCTGCGCCTGACTGAGGCCGTGCTTCAGCGACATGCTCAGCAGGGCACCTTCGGTGGGATCGCCGTGCAGCAGCCATTCGCCGTCTTCCGCTTCGGTGATGCTGGCGTCGTTGCACAGCAGGGCGACCAGACAGGCGCGGTTGAGCAGCGGATTTTCGTCCGGCGAAATATTGTGATTGTCGCGGTCGCTGTGAATGGAGCCGGACGGACCATAACCTTCACCATGAATATGGCAGCTGCCGGCCGCGCTGATCAGCTCCCGCGCGGTCATCACGTTGGCGGTCAGGGTGCCGGTCTTATCAGTGCAGATGATGTCCACCGAACCCAGTACTTCCACCGACGGCAGGCGCCGCATCAGCGCCTGATTGGCGGCCATGCGCTGCACGCCGACCGCCAGCACGATGGTGACAATGGCCGGCAGTCCTTCGGGAATGGCGGCGACGGCGATACCGATGGCCGCCTGCAGCATGGCATTCAGCGGATAGTGATGCACCCAGATGCCGGTCAGCAGGGTCACCACCGACACCAGCACAATGGCCACCGTCAGCCGCCGGGCGAACTGACTGAGCTGTTGCTGCAGCCGGGTCTGCGGCATTTCAATCTGCTGCACCATGGTGCTGATGTGGCCGATCTGGGTATCGGTGCCGGTGGCAGTGACCACCCCGCGCCCGGCGCCGGAGGTGACCATGGTTCCCATAAAAGCCATGTTGCTCTGTTCCGCCAGCGGTGTGGCCGCGGGCAACGGTGCGGTGTGTTTACTGCTGGCGACGGATTCGCCGGTGAGGGACGATTCATCACAGTGCAGATCCTTGCTGAACACCAGGCGCATATCCGCCGGTACGCGGTCACCGGCCTGCAACATGACCAGATCACCGGGCACCAGCATGCTGCTGTCCATTTCCTGCACAATGCCGTCACGGATGACCAGACAATGGGTGCGGGTCATGGACATGATGGCGCGCAGGGCATTCTCCGCTTTGCCTTCCTGAATAAAGCCCACCAGGGTATTGATGACAATGACGGCGGCAATAATGCCGGCGTCGATATAATGCTGCAGCAGCAGGCTGATCAGCATGCTCGCAGCGAGCACATAAATCAGCACATTGCGGACCTGGGCAAGGAGCCGCTTCCAGGCCGGGCGGGGTGGCGGCACCGGCAGTGCATTATTGCCGTATGTCTGCAGACGGGAGGCGGCCTGGTGGGCGGTCAGTCCGTTGGTTCCGGTACTCAGCTGGCTGATGACACCATTGGCGGTCATGGTTTCTGCTGCACTGCTGATGTCTGCCACAAGGCTCTCCTGCCGGGTTAAAAATGAACCTGGCGCCATAATGACACTCTCATCGGGTACAGAAAAGAGGCCGCCGGATGACTTGCTATCAACGTAAATCTTGGCACACTCTGTGAAACCACAGAATACAGGGAAAGCAGTCCATGACCCTGACGCAGATATTGGCAAGGTGAGCGGCCTCAGGCGGATGAAAATTGAACAATCGGTAGTGAATATTTTCGCTCAGCAGCGTATCCGGACGATTCTGGTGGCCATGCTTATGCTGACACTGACGGCACTGGCCGGCTGTGAGGGACAGGCGTGGAATAATCCTCACCCGGCTGCCGAAAGTGGCGGCAATATTATTTATTCGGCCTTTTCCGAACGGCCGAAACACCTTGACCCAGCGCGTTCTTACAGTTCGGATGAAGCACGCTTTATCGATCAGATATACGATCCGCCACTGGCGTATCATTATCTCAAACGACCTTATCAGTTAATTCCTAATACCCTGACGGCAATGCCGCGGGTGGTTTATACCGATGCTGCCGGTAATGAAGTCAGTGCCGGTGCGCCGCAGCTGGCCTACAGCACATATTATTTTGAATTACAGCAGGGTATCCGTTATCAGCCTCACCCGGCGTTTGCCCGGGATGAGAATGGCGACTTTCTTTACCGCTTTGGTCATGCGGCAGAGGCTGCCGCTTATCACAGTCTGGCGAATTTCAAAGAATCCGGCAGCCGCGAACTGCTGGCCGGCGATTATATTTATCAGCTGAAAAGGCTGGCGGACCCTTCGCTGCTGTCACCGGTGCGCGGTCTGCTGAGTCAGTATATTGATGGCATGTCTGAATTCAGTGCGGCGGTCAGTGAGGCCCATGACTCACTGCCTGACGGGCAGTGGCTCGATCTGCGTGAGATTCCTTTTGCCGGGGCGCAGCAGAGTGACGATTACCATTTTTCCATCCGCCTGAAAGGCAAATATCCGCAGTTTAGTTACTGGCTGGCCTACCATTTTTTCGCGCCGGTGCCGTGGGAGGCGGATGCTTTTTATCATCAGCCCGGGCTGGCGCAGCGTAATATTACCCTCGACTGGTATCCGCTCGGCAGCGGACCTTTTATGATGACGCGCAATAATCCCAACGAAGTCATTGTGCTGGAAAAGAACCCCAATTACCGTGCCGATTTCTATCCGGCAGAAGGTGAGCCGGGCGATGAGCAGCGCGGACTGCTGGATGACGCCGGCAAACGCGTGCCCCTGCTGGATAAAGCCGTGTACCGGCTGGAAAAAGAGTCGATACCCTTCTGGACCAAATTTCTGCAGGGCTATTACGACCGCTCCGGTATTTCCAGCGAGAGTTTTGATCAGGCGGTAAAAATCGGCTCCGAAGGCGTCAGCCTGAGTGAGGATATGGAAGCCCGCGGGGTTACGCTGGAAAAAGAAGTGGTGCTGGGAACCTATTATCTGGCCTTTAATATGCTCGACCCGGTGGTCGGTGATACCGGCACCCGGCGCGAACGTGAACGCAAGCGTAAGCTGCGCCAGGCCATTGCCATTGCCTACGATCAGCAGGAAAGCCTCAGTATTTTCTATAATGGCCGCGGTGAAGTGGCGATGAGCCCGATTCCGCCGGGCATTTTCGGCTATCAGAGTGGCCGCGAAGGCATTAATCCTTATGTGTTTGACTGGCAGGATGGCAGGGCACAGCGTAAACCGCTGGACGAGGCCCGGCGTCTGCTGGCCGAAGCCGGTTATCCGGATGGACGCAATGCGGTCACTGGTGAACCGCTGGTACTGAATCTGGATACCACCACCGCCGGTGGCGGTACCAGTGCCGCACAGAACTGGATGATCAAGCAGTTCCGGAAACTCAATATTCAGCTCAATATCCGAGGTACCGATTACAACCGTTTCAAGGAAAAAATGTCCACCGGCAACGCCCAGATGTTCCAGTGGGGCTGGCTGGCGGATTACCCGGATGCGGAAAATTTCCTTTTTCTGCTGTATGGCCCCAATGGTCAGGTGGTCAGTGGCGGCAGTGGGGTGAACTCGACCAATTACAATAATCAGGATTACAACCGGCTGTTTGAACAGATGCAGCTGATGGAAAATTCCCCGCAACGAATGGCCATTATCCGCCGTATGCTGGCCATTGTGCAGAAAGACACCCCCTGGGCCTCAGCCTGGCATCCGCATTCCTATATTCTGAATAATCACTGGGTGAGCAATACCAAGGCCCATGGCATCAGCAAAAGCGTACTGAAATTTGTTGCCATTGATCCGCAGGCGCGGGCGGATGCACAACAGACCTGGAATAAACCGGTACTCTGGCCTCTGCTGCTGGTTGCGGCATTGCTGGCGCTGCTGTCAGTGCCGGGCGTCCGCGCGTACCGCCGCCGGCAGCAACGGCGTATCGTGACGGACTGATCTGAGGAATTTTTATGCTGGCTTATATTATCCGTCGCCTGTTTTACGCCATTCCGATTCTGATCGGCGTGAATCTGCTGACTTTTGCACTGTTTTTTATGGTTAATACCCCGGATCAGATGGCCCGGGTTCAGTTGGGTGATAAACATATTTCCGCCGACGCCATTGAAGAATGGAAGTCGCAGCGTGGTTATGACAAACCTCTGTTCCTCAATACGGCTGATGACAGCGGTGGACTGCTGACTGACACCATTTTTTACGAAAAGTCCCTGCGCCTGTTTGTGTTTGATTTCGGTAAGTCGGACGAAGGCCGGGTTATTGGTGAAGATATTCTCGAACGTATGTGGCCGAGTCTGGCACTGGCGCTGCCGACCTTTATTGTCGGCATTCTGGTGAATATTATTTTTTCCCTATTTATTGTGATGTTCCGCGCCAGCCTGTTTGATACCGCGGCCATGA
Organism: Pseudomonadota bacterium; assembly: GCA_030145845.1. Lineage (GTDB taxonomy): Bacteria > Pseudomonadota > Gammaproteobacteria > Pseudomonadales > Oceanobacteraceae > Venatoribacter. The sequence continues at coordinate 74,996 of JAIXHJ010000004.1, read as the reverse complement.
TTTTCTGCGTTGCGCTGATGTCGATTTCCGGAGTGTTCTATATTTTTGCCGGGCAGTATTTCTTCGCCAAACTCTGGCACCTGGTGCCGATTTCCGGCTACCTGGGCGGACTGGATGCGGTGCGTTTTCTGGTATTGCCGGTGATTATCGGGGTGATATCGGGTATCGGTGGTGGAACCCGTCTGTACCGTACCCTGTTTCTGGAAGAGGCCGGTAAAGATTATGTGCGCACCGCACGCGCCAAAGGGGTGTCGGAACTGGCTGTGTTGTTCCGTCATATTCTGCCCAACGGACTGATCCCGATTCTGACCAGTGTAGTGGTGGTGATTCCGTCGCTGTTTATGGGCAGTCTGCTGATGGAATCTTTCTTCGGTATTCCCGGTCTCGGCAGTTATACCCTGAATGCCATCTGGGCACAGGATTTTGCGGTGGTGCGCAGCATGGTATTTCTCGGCTCCGTGCTGTACATCATTGGTCTGATTCTGACGGATATTTCTTATACGCTGGTTGACCCGCGGGTACGTCTGTCATGAAGGAACTGCTGATGATTAAACCGGTGGTGTTATGGAGTGATGTTCTGATCTTCATTCTGGTGGCATTTATGGCGGCGTTTTTCTGGCATCTGCGCTCCCGTCCTCTGACCTTAAAGCGCTGGCGTTCGGTGTTCCACAGCCATACCGGGGTGGCGTCCTTCGTGGTGATTCTGTTTTATCTGCTGATTGCGGTAACCGATTCGCTGCATTACCGCCTGCCGCTGGACAAAATCGAAGGCAGTGACGACGTGCATTACAGTCAGGATGTCCGCAGCCTGCTTGACGATATTCTGCATGATCTGAACAGTCTGGATGAAACCACCTATTCTGAGCCTTTTTCGCTGTATTCCTTTGCCAAAATCAATATGCAGGACGACAGCGGCGGGGTGTACCGGGATTATCCGCGGCTGGCCAGCGCCGGCTCGCACCTGCAGACGGAAGAGGATATTCATGCTGATATTGTGCAGCGCAGTGTGTGGGGGCTGGCACTGGGGTTGATGATCAGCCTGCTGATTATCGTCCCGCACTGGCTGTGGCGCCGGCGTTATGCCGCGCAGTCATCGGTTCCCTGGGTAACAGCGTATCTGACACTGGCGGCGCTGATCTGTCTGTCGGCCTGGGCACTGCTGCTGGGGCAGGTCTACCATATTTTCGGCACCAATCAGGTGGGAGGCGATGTGCTTTATCAGAGCATTAAAGCCATCCGTACCGGTGTGCTGATCGGGACGCTGGCAACCTTGCTGACTCTGCCACTGGCGGTGGTACTGGGCATCAGTGCCGGTTATTTCCGCGGTTGGGTGGATGATGTGGTGCAGTATATTTATACCACGCTGAATTCCATTCCCGGCATTCTGCTGATCGCCGCCTCGGTGCTGCTGATTGATGTCTATATCGAAACCCATCCGGATGATTTTCAGCTGGTTGCGGTGCGCGCCGATTTTAAATTTCTGGCGCTGTGTTTCATCCTTGGTATGACCAGCTGGACCGGTTTATGCCGCCTGCTGCGGGCAGAAACCCTGAAGGTCAGTCAGCTCGATTATGTGCATGCTGCGCAGGCGTTCGGTGTCAGTCATGCACGCATTATTTTCCGCCATATTATGCCGAATGTGATGCACCTGATTCTGATTTCACTGGTGCTGGATTTCAGTGTGTTTGTGCTCGCCGAAGCCGTGCTGTCGTATATCGGTGTCGGTGTTGATCCGTCGATGAACAGCTGGGGCAATATGATCAACGAAGCGCGCGCTGAATTATCCCGTGATCCTGTGGTGTGGTGGTCGGTTAGTGCGGCGTTCGCGCTGATGTTTGTGCTGGTACTGGCCGCCAATCTGTTTTCGGACCGGGTACGTGATGCCTTTGATCCGCGCTTTCACTGAGGTCTGAAGCTATGAACAGTCAAACGCCTTTACTGCAGGTGACGGACCTGGCCATTGAACTCCTGCCGGCGGAAGAGCGCCCGCAGCCACAGTCCCTGCTGCGGGAGGTGAGTTTTGAGATCCGGCGCGGGGAAATCCTCGCTCTGGTGGGTGAGAGTGGGTCGGGAAAGTCGCTGACGTCGCTGGCCATTATGCGTCTGCTGCCGGACGTACTGAATATCTGTGCCGGCCGGGTTGAGCTGGATGGCCGGAATCTGTTCGCGCTGAGCGAGCAGGAAATGAACAGCGTGCGCGGGCGCCGAATCGCGATGATTTTTCAGGAGCCGCAGAGTTCGCTGAATCCGGTACAGACGGTGGAACAGCAGATCGGTGAAGTGCTGGCGCTGCATCAGAATATCCGTGGTCAGGCATTAACGGAAAAAGTGGTCGCGCTGCTGGAAGAAGTCGGTATTCCCGAAGCACGCCAGCGCCTCAGCTGGTATCCGCATCAGTTGTCGGGAGGGCAGAAACAGCGGGTTATGATCGCCATTGCGCTGGCCTGTGAACCGCAGCTGCTGATCGCCGATGAGCCGACGACAGCACTGGACGTGACGATTCAGCAGCAGATTCTGCAGCTGCTGGATTCGCTGCGCCGCCAGCGTGATCTGGGCATTCTGCTGATTACCCATGATATGGGCGTGGTCAATGCCATGGCGGACCGGGTGGCGGTGATGCGCCATGGCGATATTCTGGAACAGGCTGAGGTTCAGAGTTTTTTCCGCCAGCCAGTGCATGAATACAGCCGTATGCTGATTCATTCGCTGCCTGACCGGCGCCATTTTCTGCCCGCCAGCCAGCAGCCGCCGCTGCTGGAGGTGGACAATATTCAGGTCTGGTTTGCGCAGCGCAAAGGCATTCTGCAGCGTATTGCCGGCTATACCCGTGCCGTCAATGGCATCAGTTTTACCATCCGCCGTGGTGAAACCCTGGCGCTGGTCGGAGAAAGCGGCTGCGGTAAAACAACCGCCGGCCGGGCGCTGCTGAATATGGAACCATTAGCCGGCGGGCAGATCCGTTTTGCCGGTGAGCGTATCGACACGCTCAGTCAGAAAGCCTTCAAGCCGCTGCGCAAACGCATTCAGGTGATTTTTCAGGACCCGTTTTCATCCATGAATCCGCGCATGAGTGTGCGTGAAATTCTGGCCGAAGGCATGGTCGCGCTGAAGGTGGCAAATGATCCGCAGGAACTGGAGCAACGTATGCTGGCGCTGCTGGAAAAAGTTGGTTTGGAAGCCGCCCATCTGGATCGTTTTCCGCATGAATTTTCCGGTGGTCAGCGCCAGCGGCTGGCGATTGCCCGCGCAGTGGCCGTGGAACCGGAATTAATTATCTGTGATGAACCCACCAGTGCACTGGATGTTTCCATCCGCAGTCAGGTGCTGGGGCTGCTGCGGAATCTGCAGCAGGAAATGGGGCTGTCGTACCTGTTTATCACCCATGATCTGTCGATCATTCCGCACATTGCTCACCGCGTGGCGGTGATGAAAGACGGCATTCTGCTGGAGCAGGGGGATACGCAACAGGTACTGACCGCACCGCAGCATGCTTATACACGTTCGCTGCTGGCCTCGGTACCGGAGCCCATCGCCACGGCCTGAACTGGTGTTTCGCCCGGCCGGTGATAGACTCAGATCAAGGCGCGGTGGAGTTCCGGATTATGATAAAAATCACAGTAAATACCGTACTCTGGCTGTTACTCCTGCTGCCGGCCGCCGCGCGTTCTGACACGCTGCAATTGCATACCACGGCGGCGGATCCTTATCAGGTTATTGTCAATGGCGAACTGTCCGGCGTTTCCGTCAGCATCCTGCGCTGCGTGCTGGCTGGCATGGATCAGCCCTATGAAATGAAACTGATGCCCTGGGTGCGGGCGGTGGAAGATCTCAAGCATCAGACCGCGGACGGTATTTTCACGGCCATGCCGGCATCGGAACTGGATGCGGCGGCGGAAATGTCCTATCCCTTTACCCTGGAGCGCTGGTTCTGGGTCACGCGGCCGGGGGATCACCCGGCACAGGGGCGGGGACAGCCGGGCTGGCGCATCGGCGCTGTACGTTCCAGCAATCAGCTCAGTTGGTTGGAGCAGCAGGGCACCGGGGTGGCGGTGGAGGTCAACAGTCTGTCACAGCTGATTCATATGCTGCGCAATAAGCGCCTGGATGCTTTTCTCGCCGACGACCGGGTATTGACTGAGGAGCTGCATAAACTCGGCTTTGCCACTGACAGTGTTGCCCTGACATTTTCCCGTTATATGCCACTGGGTATTTATTTTTCCCGGACTTTTCTCAGCCGTTATCCGGCATTTATTGCTGCTTTCAATGCCGGTCTGAAAGATTGTATGCCCGATCCGCTGCAGCTGTCTGACAGTGAACGGCAGCGCATTATGACCACGCTGCGCGATGAACTGATGCCACGTCTGCAGACCGCTGCCACGTTGCTGGCAGACGTGGAACAGACGTTACCGGCGGCCACGGTTCAGCGCCGGGAAGACGTCTGGCCGGCTGATCTGTCAGCGGATGTACCACTTTTTGTCGGCCGGATACTGTATAACCCGTTGGCGGAACAGCTGCGCCGCTGGCAGAAAGAATCTGCCGGGCTGATCAGCGAAATTTATATTACCGGTCCTGATGGGGTGAATGTGGCGATGGGGCAGCTGACCAGCGACTATATTCAGGCGGACGAAAAACCGTACCAGCAGCTCTCCGCCGGCCACACGGATCTTTATATCGGGCCGGTGGTCTATGACGCTTCGTCACACCGTTTTCAGGTCAAAGCCGGCTGGCAGCTGCAGCCGCAGGATGGGCGCAGCGGTTTTATTTTTATTGGTCTGGACGCAGAAAAGGCATTACAGAACAGTTATGAACGTCAGCACTGATATTACCTGGCATACGGCCTGCGGCAACACAGCTCTGGGCTGGCTGTCGCTGGTGTGGCACCAGAGTGAACAGCACCAGCCGGCACTCTGTATCGCCGGTCTGGCCGGGCAGCAGGACGATGCCCGCCGCTATGCGGCCGACCGCTTGCAGCAGCGGCTGCCGACTGCGCCGGCTGTGTATGACGAGCCGGCGGCGCATGCTTTGTGGCAGGCCGTGGCCTCGCTGACGGAAGCACCGCAACCGACGGCGGATTTCCTGCAGCAACAGCAGGTAACGCTGGACCTGCAGGGCTCTGCCTTCCAGCAGTTGGTGTGGCAGCACATTGCTGCTATTCCTCCCGCGGCAACGCTGACATACCGTCAGCTGGCGCAGGCCGCCGGGCGTGAGCGGGCGGTTCGCGCGGTGGCCTCCGCCTGTGGGGCCAATCCGCTGGCACTGGTGATTCCCTGTCACCGGGTGCTGCGCAGCGATGGTGGCCTGGGCGGTTATCGCTGGGGGATGGCGCGGAAACAGGCGTTGCTGACGCTGGAAGCTGCTCAGCCGTCCTGCTGATCTCCCTGTAAACTGTCAGTGGTAATTCGGTGCCGTGGGGGTAAAATTCCGCTTTTATTGTCAGCAGAATAACCGCCGGAGGAGCCGTCCGTGTCCGATATTTCCCGCGCACAGGCAGAAGCAGCACTGTCATCCTATATCGACCCCTATCTGGAATCTGATCTGGTCAGTGCCGGTTGTGTCAGGGATATCCGCATTGATCAGAGTCGTATCAGTGTTGATATCCACCTGGATTATCCGTGCGAATTCCTGAAAAACGGTATCGCTCAGATGCTGCAGACCGCACTGGAAAATATTGATGGCTGCGACAGTGCGGACGTAAACATCAGCTGGGCGGTCACTGCTGCCAATCATCAGGCGGAGCCGGAAGCGATTGCTGCGGTGAAAAATATTATTGCGGTGGCCTCAGGGAAAGGTGGGGTTGGTAAATCCACCACGGCCGTCAATCTGGCGGTGGCGCTGGCCCATGACGGCGCCCGGGTCGGGCTGCTGGATGCGGATATTTATGGCCCCAGTCAGGGCATTATGCTGGGGGTGGCAGACGGTACCCGGCCGCAGACCATCGACAACAAATGGTTTGTACCGGTGGAGGCGCATGGCCTGAAAAGCATGTCGATGGCCTATCTGGTAACCGAATCCACGCCGATGGTCTGGCGCGGGCCGATGGTGGCCGGCGCGCTGATGCAGATTATGACCCAGACCCAGTGGGGCGAGCTGGATTACCTGATTGTGGATATGCCGCCGGGCACCGGTGATATTCAGCTGACACTGAGCCAGAAATTCCCGGTATCGGGAGCTGTTATTGTCACCACGCCGCAGGATATTGCCCTGGCCGATGCGAAAAAAGGCATCGAAATGTTCCGCAAAGTGAATATCCCGGTACTGGGCATGATTGAGAACATGAGCATGCACATCTGCTCGCAGTGCGGCCATGCGGAACATATTTTCGGCGACGACGGTGCTGAGCGGCTGGCGGAACTGTATGACACCAAAGTGCTGGGTTCACTGCCACTGGCGCGTTATATCCGCGAGCAGTCCGATGAAGGCACGCCGGTGGTGGCTGCCGATGACTGTTCCGAAGTCTCCATGATGTACCGCCATGCTGCGCGCAATATGGCGGTAGCACTGGCCCGCCGTAACGCACAGGGCGGCGGACAGGTGCCGTCGATCGAAATCTCAGACGACTGATCCACACGCTTCACCGGCCCGTCCGGGCCGGTTTTACCGGATTCTGTGTTACAGATAATCATCTTATTGCTATCTTTGGTCATTTACCTGTCAGTAAAGGCGGGTAAACTGGCTGCCATATTCACCGGTTGTTAAACCGGATATAAGAAACAGCAACCGAGAGGTCATCCATGAGCAAGTATTCCCATATTCTCGAGCCACTGGACCTGGGCTTCACCACGCTGAAAAACCGCGTGATGATGGGTTCCATGCATACCGGTCTGGAAGACCGCCCATGGCATTTCAGTGAACTGGCAGAATACTTCGCCGAGCGTGCCCGTGGTGGTGTTGGCCTGCTGGTGACCGGTGGTTTTGCCCCGAACCGTCGTGGTGATCTGCTGCCATTCGGTTCCAAAATGATGAGCAGCTGGCAGGTGCCTTTCCATAAGAAAGTCACCGGCGCTGTGCACGAAAACGGTTCCAAAATCCTGCTGCAGATTCTGCATGCCGGCCGTTATGGTTACACGCCGCTGAACGTGGCACCGTCGGCAATCAAGGCGCCGATCAACCCGTTCAAGCCGAAAGAGCTGAGCAGCAAAGAGATTTATAAAACCGTCGATAACTACGTGCGTGCCGGCCGTCTGGCGCAGAAGGCCGGTTACGACGGTGTGGAAATCATGGGTTCGGAAGGGTATTTCATTACCCAGATGATCAATAAACGTACGAATCAGCGGACGGACGAATGGGGCGGCTCGTATGAAAACCGTATCCGTTTCCCGCTGGAAGTAGTGCGTAAGATGCGTGCGGCGGTGGGCGAGAAATTCATCATTATGTTCCGCCTGTCGATGCTGGATCTGGTGGAAGAAGCTTCCGATATGGAAGAAGTGCTGATTCTGGCCAAAGAGCTGGAAAAAGCCGGTGTTACCCTGATCAATACCGGTATCGGCTGGCACGAAGCCCGCGTTCCGACCATTGTGACTTCGGTGCCGCGTGCGGCCTTCGTTGATGTGACTGCCAAAGTAAAAGCCGCGGTCAATGTTCCTGTGGTGGCTTCCAACCGTATCAATATGCCGGACACGGCCGAAGAGATTCTGGCCAGTGGTCAGGCCGATATGATTTCCATGGCCCGTCCGCTGCTGGCTGACCCTTACTGGGTTAAGAAAGTGGAAGAAGACCGTGCCGATGAGATCAACACCTGTATCGCCTGTAACCAGGCCTGTCTCGATCACACCTTTGAAAACAAACGCGCTTCCTGTCTGGTGAATCCGCGTGCCTGTAACGAAACCAAACTGGTTTACACCCCGGTTTCCACTGCGAAAAAAGTCGCGGTTGTGGGTGCCGGCCCTGCGGGTCTTGCCTGTGCGGTGGTTGCTGCAGAGCGTGGTCATAACGTCACTCTGTTTGAAGGCCGTAACGAGATTGGTGGTCAGTTCAACTACGCCTCGAAAATTCCGGGTAAGGAAGAATTCAAAGAAACCATCCGTTATTTCAACGCCATGATCAGCAAACACGGCATCGATCTGAAACTGGGTCATCGTGTTTCTGTGGATGAACTGAAAGCCGGTGGTTTTGATGAAGTGGTTGTCGCCACGGGTGTTGAACCGCGCGTGCCATCTGTTCCGGGTGTGGAAAGCGATAAAGTGCTGACCTATCAGGAAGTGCTGGATAAAGAACTGCAGCTGGGCAAAAAAGTGGCGGTTATGGGTGCCGGTGGTATCGGCTTTGATATCAGTGAATACCTGACCCATGAAGGTGAATCCACCACACTGAACAAAGACGCCTGGCTGAAAGAGTGGGGTGTGGACATCAGCAACGAAACCCGTGGCGGTCTGGCCAAACCGGAAATTCATGGTTCGCCGCGTCAGGTGGTGATGATGCAGCGTAAACAGTCATCACAGGGTAAGGGGCTGAACAAAACCACCGGTTGGGTGCACCGCGCAATGATGAAGATGAAAGGTGTGGAACAGATCAGCGGCGTATCGTACGACAAAATCGACGAGCAGGGTCTGCACATCACCATCACTAAAGGTGAAGAGTCCACTCAGCGCGTGCTGGATGTCGATAATATCGTGCTCTGTACTGGTCAGGTATCGGTGAATGAGCTGTACGAAACCCTGAAAGACGACGACAGCAAGGGCTTCAATCTGCATCTGGTCGGCGGCGCTGAACTGGCCGGTGAGCTGGACGCCAAGCGTGCCATTAAACTGGCCAGCGAACTGGCGGCGAGTCTGTAAGACTGCCGTCAGGGAAAAACAAAAAACGCCGCGTTATGCGGCGTTTTTTTATGCCTTTGAGCCGGTGGTGACCGTTTTACCTGTCAGTAACCATAAAATTACTCATCATCGGTAATATCGGCCTCAGCGATCACGTCATCGGTGTTATCGTCTTCTTTTTCTTCCTGAGGCGGCAGCACGAAGCGGACGGTGAGGGCAAAGCCGTGATCGCCCGGCGGCCATTCTATCTGGCCGTGCAGTAATTCCGTCAGCAGGTTGTAGGTCTGGTACAGGCCCAGCCCTTTGTTTTCCGCCAGTTTGCGCTGGGTGGTGTAGAAGGGCATGAAAATAACGTCGCGCTGTTCGTCATCAATGCCTTTGCCGTTATCACGGTACAGCAGCTCCAGGGTGTCACCCCGTTCGCGTAATTCAACCTGAATTTCCAGTTCGCCGGCGGCCAGTTTTTCCGGGTTGTGTTTGCAGGAATTGTCCGCCAGCTGGGTTAGGATGATGCTCAGCGCTTCCGGATAGGTGCGCCATTCGGTCAGATAGCTGTGCACGATGGCGCGGATAACGACACCCGGGTGCAGCATCTGGATTTCCAGCTGCCACTGTTCCAGCCAGGGGCGGATTTTCAGACTTTCTTCGGCGTACTGATTCTCCTGCACGATGGCATTTTTCATCAGCTGATTGAGATTGTTGAGGCGGCCGATACCGTCGTGAATATGCTCCAGGCCTTCTTTCAGGTGTGCCTGCAGTTCTTCGGTATTCCAGTCTTCGTGTTCATCCGACAGATAGCTTTCTGCCATGCGGATATTCCCCAGCGGGGTATTCATTTCATGGGCAATGCCCATCACCAGCTGACGCAGCGCCTGAGTCTTTTCTTTCTGCAGATGAATCAGAGCCTGTTCTTTATGATATTCATCGGTCACGTTCTGACCGGACCCAATCCAGGCGGCACGCTCATCGTGGGCACGTTTGCGCATGGTGATGGACACCATCAGGCGTTCACCCGTCAGCGGCTGGCTAATCGCCACCACATAGCCCTGTACGCGGCCGTCTTTGTGCAGCCGGCGCCACAGCCGGCGTTGTTCCAGCGGATCTGCCAGCAGACTGTTGAAGGTCGGGTTGTCGGCGGCAAAGCTGGCCTGTTCGCCGTAGCCCAGCATGCTGCGCCAGGCCGGGTTGCTCTTGATGAAGTAACCGTCATCATCCAGCTGGAATTTACCGGTCAGGGAGTTCTGATACAGATCTTCGTAGTCACGCAGATACTGAATGGCGTCTTCCTGACTTTTGACCATGGCCTTACGTGCTTCCAGCTGATCATTCTGCAGTTTGACGATCCGTTCCCCCAGCGCCAGTGACAGCAGAATGATTTCCATAAAGGAGCCCAGCTGATAGGCGTACAGGGTGAAGGTATTGGTCGGAATCCAGCCCAGACTGCGGGCATTGGCAAGCACCAGCCCGGTAATCAGCGCCGCCCAGGCAATGGTGAAATAGCGCGCGCCGGAATGGCCACGCACCCAGAACAGGATGCTGACCACCAGTGCGGTCAGCAGCATGACAATGCTGAGGACGTTATTGATCGGCACGATGACCTGGTAGGGAATCAACAGCATCATCACCAATGACATCACCGAGATGGCGGTGTAGACGCGGAACAGGCGGTACATGGTGTGGCTGTATTTCTTCAGCTGCAGGAAATTGGGCACAAACAGGCTGAGGAAGATCAGGTTAATGCCGAACGCCAGCGGCAGGGCGTAATGATTGATGTCCGGGTTCTGCGGCCAGAAGAACTGGAATGCCGAGCCTTCGTAGGTCATGTGGAACAGCAGGAAGGTCAGGGTGACCGCCGAGTAATACAGATAGCTGCGTACCCGGGTAGAGAAGAAGATAAACAGGTTATACAGCCCCATGACCAGCATGGTGGCGTAGTAACCGCCGCGGATGATGTTGTTGCGCAGCAGCTCGTGCTGCAGGGTGGCAGAATCCACCAGTGAAGCCGGAATCTGGTAAGTGCCACGGGTTTTGACCCGCATCAGCAGCAGATATTCACCGCCGGCCTGCAGCGGGGTCTGCAGAATCAGGTTCGGGTGTTCGATATCGCGGCCGTCAGCAAAGGTGATTTCATCGCCGGCCTGTTGGTGGCTGCAGGCGGCCGGATCGGTAACATCCGCCGGACAGAAATACAGATCGACGTAATCCAGCAGCGAATAGCGCAGCCACAGGGCCCAGCGTTCCGGATAACTGACCTGCACGCGGGTTTTCAGCCAGTAAGCGGAGTTGCTGAAGCCGAAGTTCAGTCCGTCCTGAGTGCTGGTCTGCCAGTCCGGTGACGTCAGCACATCAGCCAGCTGCAGCTGATTGCCGGGGTCTTCCAGCCACTGCGAATAGAGACCGATACTGAAGTCGCCGGCGCGGTCGAGCGTCATCAGTGGTGCATCGCCGTCTGCCCGGGCAGACAGGGCAGTCAGAAACAGCAAAAAGAGGACAGTCAGACGGCTCGGTCTGAAGATGGCCATAGGAAACCCCGGTAATTCAGAAGTCGCTGGCGAGGGCCAGTATCAGTAACGTCAGCCAGCCAATCAGGCCGGCAATAATGGCCGCCCAGTTACTGGCGGAAAGTTCAGTATTCTGTTCATAAAAGCGCATATAGCGTTCATGTACCGCATTGATGCTCTGGTTGACCAGCATGTTCGGTAACAGCGTCATCAGGTTCAGAAGTACCCCCCACGGGTGGTCCGTCAGCAGCAACCACAGCGGCACCAGTGTGAAGATCACGAACACCGCAAACAGGCGGTCAGCGTGCCAGCGGGGGATTTCGTCCTCGACCTGAGCCCGCTGCTGCACGCGGCGGTAGAGGTCGCGCTGGAACCAGACAGACAACAGGGTGCGGAGCAGGGGCCTGACACTGCTGTCCTGGCGCGCAATCACGCACCAGTTTTTCCAGGTCCAGTAAAAACCGTAAAGCCCGAACGTGACCAGCGTCAGTTCCGTTAACTTTTCTGTACCGACCTGAAAAAAGGCGGCTTTCTGTTCCGATGCGGACTGATCCTGCATAACCGTCTGCCCTGCTGATTTGCGCGTCAGTATATCCCCACTGTGGCGGCCTTGAAACTGCCGGCCGGGCTGTTTTCTGCCAATGACCGCCGAAGCCATAGCGGCACTTTTCAGTGCTGGCAAAGCCGGCCTGCTTTCAGTACTCTAACCGGTCTTTTGCAGTGGACCGTCTGACAGAATTTTGTATGTTTTTTGAACAGGAACGAGGGCAGTTTTTCCGCCCCCTGACCGGTAAATACCGGGCTCAGGTTATGGAATGCCTGCGCGAGCTGTACCAGCGGCTGTACAGCTCCAGCAGTGCCGATTACGGTCAGGCTCTGGCACGGGATACCCTGCTGGAGATTTTCCAGGAGGCACTGGTGCGGGCACCGGCGCTGGCAGATGACAGCGAAGGCGACGGCAGCGACGGGCCGGATCAGGGCGAAGGGCGTTTCCGTTCCAGCCGTGACAAGGCCGTCTGGGTGCTGAACCAGCTGCTGGAACACGGCTGGATCGAAAAACAGGTGGATGAAGCCACGCTGCAGAGCACCTTTGCCTTCAGCCGTTATGGACGGCTGTTTACTGAGCCGTTTGTGGCCGAAAGCCGCAGTATGGCGCGTACCCGCCACCGCAATACGCGTAATACCCGTAACTCGCTGGAGTCCTTCCTGGAGCGCGGCGACATCTATGATCTGCTGGATGCCTACGAGTATTCAGAGCGCATTATCAGTGATTTCACCGACGTGATCGCCGAGCTGGAAGAGCGCAAGCGTGATCTGGTCCGTGAGATGGAAGACCAGCTGCTGGTGCAACGTGCCAGTGAAGCCTTCTTCGATTTTATGGAAAACCGCTTCCAGCCGGATCTGTCCGTGCGTCTGTCGGCGGATAACGTTGAAAAACACCGCGACCAGATCAGCCGTCTTATTCATGGTATCCGCAAGCAGGACAAAGCCTTCAAGGCCAACGCCGAACGGCGTCTGCGGGAGCTGCTGCCGGAACTGGCGCATGAAGGGCAGTCGGTGCTGTGGAATATTCTGGATGGCATTGATCAGCGCCTGCGCAATGCGTCCGACATTATGCTGCCGGCGTTGCGTAAGGCACTGCAGAGCTTTACCAAACGGGCCGACATTATTATCCGTCAGATGAGTTATCTGGCATCGCAGCAGCACAACGATGTGCTGGCGGTGTGTAAGCGTCTGGCAGCGATGCCGGCAAAACAACAGGAAGCGCTGCTGGAAAAAGCCGGTGAGCGCATGGCGGTCCCGGAAGTGGCATTGATTGATCCGGCGCAGGTGCGTCTGGCGGCACCGCGTCAGCGGCGCATGATCGAATCGCTCGTCGATGATGGTGGCGGTGATTTCGACGTTGATGCACGCCGCGATATTTATATTCAACAGGTACTGGATCAGGCTTTCCTGATCAATCAGCAGTCACTGAAAGGCTACATCCAGCGCAACCTGCGCGATGGCAACCGGGTCTCGACCCGTGAGCTGCCGATTCAGAGTGCCAGCGATTTTCTGGCCGTGGCCCACGCCATTGGCATCGGTTCAGCCGACGGCCTGTCGAGCGAATTTGAATTCCGTATTGAATACGATAACCGCGATAAACCTGCCGGCGATGCAGGGGATTACTTTGTGAAAAAAGACCACTTTACTTTTGAGCTGGTGCAGAAAGAGTCCTGAACATGTTACAGAGCATAGAAAAAGCGTTAGAAAAAGAAGGTCTCAGCCAGCGTGACTTTTCCGAACTGCTGATCCGTCTGCTGGATTACGGTGTGATCTGCCGCGATGAAAGCCAGATTGAACAGCAGCTGTACGACCGTTACCTGCGACTGGAAGAGCTGGTCGCCGATTATTTAACCCTGCTTGGCATCCGTATCCAGCACGACCGCCGTTTTCAGTTTGTGCGCCTGTATCCGCCGGGTTCCCAGGTGCCGGGCATGGCCGAAGAAGCTCAGCAGCCGTCAACCCAGGCCTTCCGCAGCCGCCTGAATCAGAACGAAGTGGCGCTGATTCTGGTACTGCGGGCGCAATACGACAAAGCCCTGCGTGAAGGAATGGTGGATGAGCAGGGCTGTGTCATGGTGTCGCTGGAAGCACTCAGCATTGCCATGAAAAACCTGCTGAAACGCACACTGCCGGAAAATCTGACCGACCGTAAAAATCTGTTCCGCCGTCTGAAGCAGCTGCGCCTGGTGCAGATTACCAATGAAGATAATCTGACCGATGGTGATATGTGGCTGCGTATCCGGCCGATGATTATGAGTTACGTCAGCGATGAAGTGCTGTCTGAACTGATGGAATCCGGTCAGGAAGGCGAGGCAGCTGCGGCAGAAGACACAGCTGCAGATAACGACAACGCTGAAGATACGGCCGCAGAAACGCCGGCAACGGATACTGCGGATGAGACGTCTGCCACCGAGTCTGCTGCGGCAGACGACGCCGGGCAGGCAGCGGACGAAGACAGCGGTGCTGAAGCCGGATCTGAAGACAGTGCGGCGGAAGACGCCGGTGCAGCTGCAGACAATGACGAAGACAACGAAGCAACCGACACTGAGGTGAAAACTCAGGCTACCAGTCTGTTCGGGGAATAATTGCCATGTTTCTGAAAAAATTTATTTACGTTAACTGGGGCAATATCCCGGCCACGGAATTTGAATTCGGGCCGATCAACCTGTTGTCCGGTGGTAACGGTTCCGGTAAAACGACCGCCGCCGATGCCATTCAGACCATTATGACGGCGGCGCACGATACGCTGTTCCATTACAACCCGGGGCAGGATGAAGCAACCCAGCGTGGGCGTGGGAAAAATGTGCGCACGCTGGCGTCTTATGTTCTTGGGTGTGACGATGGCAGTTACGCCCGGCCGAACGGTGCCGTTGGTTATCTGGCGGCGGTTTTTCATCCGACGCAGGGTGAAAGTGGCGAAGCTTTTACCGCCATTATTGGTGTCAGCGCCTCGATCGACCGGGCTGGCAGTCAGCCGGTGGCACGTCAGAATGATCTGCAGTTTTATGTGGTGACGGAAGCACTGACGTTGTCCGATTTTCTGAAGGATGACAAGGACGGCAACCGCAATGTGCTGGAGCTGAACAAGCTGGCCGGTCATCTGAAAGGGCGTATGGACGCCGACCGGATTGAAAAATACGACACCAAAAAACAATATCTGCGCCGTTTATACGGAGCCTTGCGCGGGCGGCATGATGCCGTGACCGAACGTGAAGCGATGAATGCGGCACGGACTTTCTCACGTTTTATGGCCTACAAACCGGTAAAAAGTATCAACGGTTTTGTTGCCAATGAAATTCTTGAACAGAAGGATCTGGGCGATGCCATCCGCAGCGTATCCGATCTGATGAAAACCATTTATGCGATGGAATCTGACGCCAACACGCTGGCGGAAACCATAAGCATCCTGAATAACACCAAAGGGGCGTCGCAGCGCTATATCGATCAGTGGATTGATTACAATGTACTGGAATATACCGCCGCCAGAAGTCGCTATATTCACGATCAGCGGGCGTACCTGAGCGCCAAGGAAAAACAGCAGAATATCCGTGAACGGCTGCATAAAGCGGAAAAAGAGCGTGATGTCGCCCAGGAGCGCCGTAAACAGCTTCGTGAGCAGCTGATCAGTATGGAAGCGCAACGCCGTGGTATTGATGCGTTGCAGGACAAAGACGCTGCTGAACAGGCAATCACTGACGGTAAAAATCAGCTGCAGCAGCTGGCCGTGCCGCTGCTCGAACAGGATCAGCTGTTACAGGCATCGCTGCGGGCGACAGAACTGGTGTACGGTGCCCTGCAGAAAACGTCCATTGGCATGGAAGTGCCGGGTCTGGGACAGAAAAAGATCATTGATCAGGCGCGGGAAGTGCTGGCCATCAAGGATCAGGGCGCTGTCGATTTCCGCAAATTGCTGGGCAAGGACTGGGTTGATCTGTCACCACTGGAAGCGCATCTGGATGATGCCCGCCGTCAGCAGTCTCTGGTGAATCAGTGGCGTGACCGTTTCCATTCCACCGAGCTGGAAAGCAGCGGTATTTCACTGCGCGATCAGGTCGCCAAACAGGTTGACCGGCGCGAGCAGAAGCTGCAGCAGTTCCAGACGCGCATGGCGCAGAAACAGGCCGATATCGACAGTCTGGAAGCGCGTCAGCTGAATTACCCCGGTTTTGTCCGTCAGGCACTGGAGATTATCCGCCGTGAATGCCCGCAGGCCGATCCGCGGGTTCTGGCCGACTACGTGGAAATTACCGATCCGCAGTGGCAGAGCGCCATTGAAGGTTATATCGGTGGCGCCCGTTTCAGCATCCTTGTGGAAGCCGATTATGAAGCCGAAGCAGCACGCATTGTACGCTCCATTCCCGGCGGCAGCCGGGCGCGGGTGATTCAGGGGCAGAAAGCGAAAAAAGACGCCGAGCGGATTAAATTGCCGGCCAATTCCATTATTCATCTGATGGCGTTCGAACACGCAACGGCACGGCATTATCTGGAGGCCAGCTACGGCAGTGTGGAGCAGGTGGAAGACACTCAGACGCTGCGTATGACCCGTCGTGGTGTGACCCGCGATGGTCTTGGCTCCGGCTCTTACTCCATCTACCGTTGTGACCTTGACGATACCGAACTGGTGTTTGGTCTGGGCGCGCGGGAGCGGGCGCTGGCGGCGAAAAAATCCGAACTCAATGCCATCGCTGAACAGGCCAATGAAGCGGCGCACCAGCTGAAGCAGGTGCAGCAGATGCTGGATGCCATTAATCTGCTGCGTCATGTGACCTTTGCTGATCAGATGCAGGCGATGCTGGATGTGCAGTATCAGATGCAGCAGGCTGAGCAGGCACTGCATAACGTTGACCTGTCAGATTTCTCGCAGATCGAGCACGAGTTCGAAGCGCTGAAAGAAAAAGCCGATGATCTGGATGCGCAGATCAAAGAGCTGGATGGTGAGCTGGGCCGTCTGCAGCAGCAGCTGAATGACAGTGAAAAACAGTGCCGCAATCTGAGTGATCAGCAGGAGCAGACATCCGCCACTGCCGACGAAAAAGAAGAAGCACTGCGTACCATTGTCAGCGTGTGGCCGGATTTTGATCTGGAAACCCGTTTGCAGGAGGCCGATAAGGAAGCAGAAGAGAGTCCGGCGGAAGCGGTGGAAAATCACCGCCGCACTATCAGTCAGGAACTGAATTCAACGGCTTATGAAATTGAACGTAACATCGGTGAGCACAACCTGCGCTGTCAGACCGTGGATGCCATTGTTTACACACCAGACTACCGTCAGGAACACAGCGTCGATTTCTTCCGCCGCGTCTGTGGCCTGGAGCGGGAGGTTGAACGGGTTTATAACCGTCTGAAAAATAATATCCTGGTGGAAAAACAGGATAAGCTGGTGCAGCTGCGGGAAAGCTTCAACAACGCGTTTGTCACCAACCTGTGTCACTCGATTTATCAGGCGATCAATGACGGTAAACGCATTCTTGAAGACCTGAATAAAGAACTGGCGCACCATCAGTTTGGTGCCGACCGGGAAACTTACTGGTTCGATTGGGAGTGGGTGCCGGAGTATAAGGAATACTGGGAATTCTTCGATGAAATCATCAGGAATCCAAGTCTGGGCGACGGTGCCACGTTGTTCGATGCTGACCTGCCAAAAGCGGCGGCGCGGGTCCGTGATCAGCTGATGAGCATGCTGCTGGATGAAGATGAACAGAAAGCGATGCGCGAGCTGGAACGTATTTCCGATTACCGTAATTACCGTTCCTATGAAATTTACAAGCAGCCGGCCAACAAAGAACCGATTGCCCTGAGTCAGTACGGTACCGGCTCCGGTGGCCAGCTGGAAACACCGGCCTATATTATCCGTTCGGCAGCGATTACCTCGGCTTTCCGCTTTAATGAAGGCGATACTCATCTGCGTGTGGTTCTGGTGGATGAAGCGTTCTCGAAGATGGATGAAACACGCTCGAAAGAGGTGATCAACTATCTGACGGAAAGTCTCGGACTGCAGCTGCTGTTTATTATGCCGACCAGTAAATCCGGTCCGTTTATGGATCTGATCTCCAACCAGTTTGTCTTCTCCAAAGTACCGCTGACCGGCGGGCAGAAAAAAGGTGAACTGCAGACCCGGGTACTGATTGACCGGCAGCAGTGTAACCAGGATAAGGTCAGGGAATTATGGGCGAATCACCGTCGCACCATACGCCATCAGGCGGCGCTCGACTTTATGGAAGAGTTTGCCTGATGTACGGCGACGGGGATTCCTCTTTTCAGGCGGCCGGTGGTTATGAGGGGATCTGTCGTCTGGTGGATGATTTTTATCAGGCGATGGACACGCTGCCACAGGCCATTGAGGTCAGGGCTATGTATCCGCCGGATCTGGAAATTCCGGCAGATAAACTGGCGCGTTTTTTATGCGGCTGGCTGGGCGGGCCGAAACTGTATCGGGAGAAATACGGCAGCATTACCATTCCGGCCTTTCATCGCCAGTTTCCGATTGATGCCGGCAGCCGTGACGCCTGGCTGCTGTGTATGGAAAAAGCACTGGAAAAGCAGCCGTACAGGGAAGATTTCAAACGTTATCTGATGGAGCAGTTATATGTCCCCGCTGAGCGCAGCCGCAATCGGCCTTAGCCTGCTATTGTGCATTTGTCCGGCCGGCGCTGAGGTTTACCGCTGGGTGGATGAAAAAGGGCAGGTGCATTTTTCTGACCGTTCCGCCTCGGCTGCAGGAGCCGAAACCGTTCAGTTGAAGGTCCGTGCCTCACAATGGCAGAAACTGGATATTCAGGTGATTCAGCAGGGCTCGCTGCAGCAGCAGGCGCCGGCACTGGATGTGGAGCGCATCCGCCAGGACGTGAATAACGTTTACCGTTTTTACGATCAGGTGATGTATTTCGATTTTTACCGTCAGGTTCCGGTGAAAATTCACCTGCTGGCTGACCGGGCCGAATATATCCGTTACGTACAGGGTCGTTATGGGGTGGATGCCACGCGCTCGCTTGGTATTTACCTGGCGCAGCCGCATGAAATTGTAGTGTATCTGCACGAAGACAGAATGGGTGGGCTGGAAAGTACCTACGCCACCATCCGCCACGAAGCGAGTCATGCCATTCTGCATTCCCTGGCAGAGCTGATGCCGGTGTGGCTGAATGAGGGCATGTCAGAACAGATGGAGACGCTGAGCCAGGATGAAGGGCAGTTGCTGATTACGGCTCACCGCCACAACCGGCAGTATTGCCTGGCGGCCTGCAGCAGCGGAATGGATGTGCTGACGTTTGTCGAAATTCCGGGCAATGAATGGCAGAAAAGTAATCATCAGAATGGCCTGAACCAGTCGATGAGCGGTCAGCTGGTGTATATGCTGCTGGCCAGCAGTTATGGCCGCAGCCTGATTACCCGTCTGCTGCAGGATTATAAACGCGGTGTTAACAAGCGCAGTTATTATCTGCTGGATGAGCATTACATCGGCGGCCGTAACGCCCTCAGGGTTCACTGGCAGCGCTGGCTGCAACAGGGCATGACGGCGCCACAGGCAATCCGTTTTTAACGCCGCACGACACCGTTGTCCAGCGCATAGCGGATCAGGCCGGCGGAGTTGTTGATGCCCAGTTTCTGTTTGATTTTCAGCCGGTGAGCTTCAGCCGTACGCACCGAAATATCCAGCTCACGGGCAATTTCCTTGTTGCCCATACCTTCTGCCAGCAGCGCCAGCACATCTTCTTCGCGCGGACTGAGAATATCTTCAGAACTGCTTACTGAGCGGCTGTTGTTACCGAATTCACTGAACAGGGTTTTGGCGACACTGGAGGAAAAATAGGTGCCGCCCTGACACACGGTCTGTACCGCCAGTGTCAGTTCTTCCGGGGGCGCATCTTTCAGCACGTAACCGGCGGCTCCGGCCTGCACCACTTTCAGAATATATTCACGGTCGTCATGCATGGTAATAATCAGCAGACGGATATCCGGGAAACGGTCACGGAAGGCGGCGCAGGCTTCCAGGCCGCCCATGACGGGCATGGAAATATCCAGTAACACAGCATCCGGATTCAGTTCGGCGGCAGCCTCCAGTGCTTCCTGACCATTGCTGACGTCGGCTACCACGTGCAGGCCTTCACTTTCGAGGCTGACCTTCAGTCCTTCGCGTACCATCGGATGATCGTCTGCAATAATAATGCGGATGGATTTACTCATATTTATTATTCTCCTGTCTGAGCCGGTCGGTTCTCTGCTGCCGGCCCGGGTTCCGGATTCAGGAAAAATTCGGCCTGAATCAATGTGCCCTGCGTGCGGCGGCTGCGGACAGTGAATTTGCCGCCCAGCAGTTCAACGCGCTCACGCATATTCATAAGACCAATGCCGCTCTGATCTTCTTCCAGAGCGAATCCACAGCCGTTGTCTTCCATCACCACGGTCACACTCTGCAGCGTATGGCTGACCCTGAGACTGACCTGAGTGGCACGGGCATGTTTGCGGACATTGGTAATGGCTTCCTGTACCAGCCGGTACAGGGTCATTTCGATCGCATCCGGCAGCCTGGTCGCGGGCAGGCGGATACGCCGTTTAACACCTATGGTACTGCTGCTGGCCAGTTCATCCATAAGGCCATGCAGTGCTGCTTCCAGACCAAGATCATCGAGCATCACCGGACGCAGGCTATGCGATACCTGACGCACTTCCTGAATGGAGCGGTTGAGCATATCGGCCGCTTTTTCCAGGTGCTCGCGGCTCTCATCGGAGGGCCATTTCTT
Source organism: Pseudomonadota bacterium (assembly GCA_030145845.1). Taxonomy (GTDB): domain Bacteria; phylum Pseudomonadota; class Gammaproteobacteria; order Pseudomonadales; family Oceanobacteraceae; genus Venatoribacter. The sequence continues at coordinate 54,461 of JAIXHJ010000004.1, read as the reverse complement.
ATCGGCCAGATTCAGGCGCAGCTTGGCTGATACCAGCATCTGGTTGATACCGTCATGCAGCTCGCGGGCAAAATTACGCCGTTGCATGACCTGAAAACCGACAGAACGCTGCGCCAGTTCCTGCAGGCGTTTATCCGCCAGCTGAGTGGCGTGGATATTAATCACGATGACGATCAGCACCACCAGGGCGAGGGTGACAATCAGCAGCACGGAGGCGGCAACGAAGGTCTGGCGGACATTATCATCCACCTCTTCACGCAGTGCCCGCGTCTGGGCGGCAATATCATCAATATACAGGCCGGTGCCCATCATCCAGTTCAGGTCAGGGATATTGACCACATAAGCGAGTTTGGTGCGCTCACCGGACAGGGAGGGTTTGTTCCAGATATAACGGTAGAAGCCGCCGCCTCTGGCTGCCTGTTTCAGCAGTTCCTGTATAACAAAGTTACCTTCAGGATCCTGAAAATTGATCAGCTCCTGGCCTTCCAGCTCCGGCTGGGCCGGGTGGGCGAGATTAACACCATTCTGGTCGTAGACAAAAAAGTAGCCGTCGTGATCATAGGTGAGGTTACGCAGGATGCGTTTCACCTCATATTCCGCCCGTGAACGCTGCAGTCCGTATTCCATTTCCTCAATGATCGGGGTGATTGAGGTCATGGCCAGACTGACGTAATCCAGCAGTGCCTGACGCTTCTGCTGCATGATGCTTTGTTCGAGAATCTTAACCTGCTGATGAGCCAGTTCATGCGCCTGGCGCTGGGTGATCCAGGTGATGGTCAGGGTCAGGGCGACCAGCGGCAGAATGGTCAGAACCAGTATTTTTGTTTTTAGTGTCAGATTCATACCGGAAGGCCGGGGCGGATACAGAATATTCATGGTAGCCGGATAACAGAAAGCCGGCCATGGTACCTTTGCAGGTACCATGGCCGGCTGATTTCAGCGCAGACCGGCGGATCAGTCCACCAGACCATACCATTCAGGGAACAGCAGAATCGAGATGACCACCGCGGCCTGCATGGCAATGAAAGGCATAACGCCGCGGTAAATATCCGTTGTCTTCACATGCGCCGGGGCGACGCCTTTGAGATAAAAAAGGCTGAAGCCAAAGGGCGGCGTAAGGAAGGATGTCTGCAGGTTCATGGCGATCAGGATCGCAAACCACAGTGGGGCAATACCCAGTGCGTCAGCAACCGGCGCCAGAATCGGCACGATGATAAAGCTGATTTCCACGAAGTCGATGAAAAAGCCCAGAATCAGGATGGCCACCATCGACAGGATCAGGAAGCCGGTTGCTCCACCGGGCAGATCAGACAGAATCTCTTCCACAATGTAATCGCCGCCGGTGTAGCTGAAGGCCATGGAGAAGGCGGTGGCACCGAGCAGGATCGCGAATACCATCGCGGTTACCTTGACGGTTTCCTGCGCGGATTCATACACCATTTTCCAGCTGAACTGACGGTAAATCACGGCCAGTAACAGTGCGCCGACGCCCCCCAGAGCCGAGGATTCGGTCGGCGTTGCAATACCGGCGAAAATAGAACCCAGTACGATCAGGATCAGTGCCAGCGGCGGAATAATGGCTTTCAGCGCACGGATATACATTTCACGGCGGTTTTCCACGTCATCGTCCATCGGCAGGGCCGGGGCCGCTTCCGGTTTCACGAAGCTGTAGATCAGGATGTAGATGATGTAGACGCCGATCAGAACCACACCCGGGCCAACCGCAGCATGGAACAGATCACCGACCGGAATACCGAGTACGTCGCCGAGAATAATCAGAATGATGGACGGCGGAATAATCTGCCCCAGCGTGCCGGAAGCACAGATGGTGCCGCAGGCCAGTGACTTGTCGTAGTTGTACTTGAGCATCACCGGCAGTGAGATCAGGCCCATGGCGACCACAGATGCACCGACCACACCGGTTGAGGCGGCCAGCAGGGCGCCGACCAGTACGGTGGAAATGGCCAGACCGCCGCGCACGCCACCGAACAGTTTACCCATGGATTCCAGCAGCTGTTCCGCCAGGCGGGTTTTCTGCAGCACGATGCCCATAAAGATAAACAGCGGCACTGCCATCATGGTGACGTTTTCCATGATGCTCTGCACGCGGAATGGCATAAAGGCAAACATATCCGGACCTTCGGCCAGAACGCCGAAAATCAGGGCGATACCACCGAAGGTAAAGGCTACCGGGAAGCCGAATAACAGCATCAGCAGCGCAACGAAAAACATGACAATACCGATCATAACAGGCTCCCGTGGTCAATCTTGGTTTCGTGCCCGTCTTTAAAGGTAATCAGTGAATTCAGAATCATGCCGATACCGGAAACTGAAGTGGCAAAAAAAGCAAAAGGAATCACCGCCTTGATAATCCAGCGGTACGGCAGGCCACCCGGGTCACCGGAGCCTTCACCGAGATCAAAGGCTTCATAAGTAAAATCGATGCCGTACCAGCCGACCAGCAGACAGAATGGCAGCAGTAGGGCGATACCGCCGATCATATCAATCAGGGCTTTTTTCTTAACGGACAGGCCTTCATAAATCAGGTCAACACGGACGTGGGACTCGGTGCGTAAAGCATAAGGGACGCCGAGCATAAACATAGCGGCGTACAGGTGCCATTCCATTTCCTGCATGGCAATGGACACGTTGTTAAATACATAGCGCAGCAGAACGTCAATAAAAACGTTAGCCAGCATCAGCAGAAAGAGTATGGATGAAATCATACCCAGGAAATCGGAAAAGCGATTAATGGCGCGCTCAGCCTTAATCAGCATAGGGTTCTCCTGCAGGGGAAGGGTATATCCGTTACGGATATACCCTGGTCAGATATTACTCGGGTGCGACAACGCTGTTCAGGTAAGCCTTGTCTGAAATATCGGTCCAGCGACGGACTTTTTTCAGGTAGGCAGCCTGGGAATCCAGAACTTCTTTGATGAACGGATCATCTTTGGCGTATTCAGCCAGCAGTTCTTCGTCAGCTTTTTTCAGCGCGGCCATCACGTCTTTCGGGAAAGTACGGATTTTAACGTTCGGGTATTCGGTATCGATGACTGCCAGTTTTTCCGCAGACTCGTGGTAAGACTGGATGTACATGTCGTACGCAGACTCACGCATGGCGACACGCAGGATTTCCTGCAGATCGGCCGGCAGTTTGTCCCAGGTGCGTTTGTTCACCAGATACTGCAGCTCGGTCGCAGGCTCGTGCCAGCCGGTGTAGTAGAAGGGGGCAATTTTGTGGAAACCCATACGCAGGTCGAGGGAAGGGCCAACCCATTCCAGTGCGTCGATGGTACGGCGCTCCAGTGCGGTATACAGTTCACCCGGCGGGATGTTGGTTACGTTCACACCCAGTTTGGCCAGAACTTCGCCCGCGAAGCCCGGAACACGCATTTTCAGGCCGTCCAGGTCTTTCACACTGTTGATTTCTTTCTGGAACCAGCCACCCATCTGGTTGCCGGTGTTACCACCCGGAAAGCTCATCAGGTTGTATTTGCCGTACAGCTTTTCCATCAGCTCCATACCACCACCGTAATAGAACCAGGCGTACTGTTCCGGGGCGGTCATGCCGAATGGCATGGTGGTGAAGAACATGGTGGCCGGGATTTTACCCTTCCAGTAATAAGACGCTGAGTGGCCGATGTCGTACTGACCGGCACGGACCATATCGAAGACACCGAACGGTGACTTGTGTTTGTTGGCGGAGTCGATCGTAATCTGCAGACGGCCATTGGACATCTTCTCAGCCATGGCTGCCATATTACGCGGAGTATCACCGAAAATCGGGAAGTTGGTCTGCCAGGTCTCAGCCATTTTCAGGCGGTAAACCTTTTCTGCATGGGCGGTGCTGAACATGGCGAGGCCGCAGGCAGCAGCAATCACCACTTTTTTGAAGCGGGTCAGTCGGATCATAGTTTTTATCCTTCTTTCTTCTTGAGTGTTGCAGAGCGTGATCGGATGGCGCAGGCCGTCCGGTTCTGACCGTGCGATACTGACCTGATGAATAATGGATGACTATCAGGAGAACTGCGGTTTTATAAGTAGTAATTGGGTTGGTACTTACGTAAAACTACTTAGAAGGTATGACATTCACTGGTAATGAATCTCAGCCACAATAGCGATGCGGCCCTGTAACGGCGGGGCTTGCAGCGGCTGTCAGAAAATTACTGAACAGGCATAAAGGGCCGCCGTCAAAAACCTGCCTGTCTTATCAGACTTTGGTCGGTAAGCTCAGCATATCGGCTGTGGCTGGCGCAGAAGAAGGACGGAAGATAGGAGTGGCAGGTAGCGGAATTGGTTCCCGGACGGGATCAATAATTCACAAACCAGTGCCGTTCCCAGGTCAGCAGCACCTTTTCCGGGTATTTGGTCCGGCCCAGGCTGCCGTTGTAGCGGGCGAGGGCGCGTATCCAGTCGCCTTTCTCGCGGTCGAGGTAATGTTTGAGAATGGTGCAGCCATAGCGCAGGTTGGTCTGGGCGTGCATCAGGTTGTCGTCGCCGCGGCCGATTTCTTTTTTCCAGAACGGCATAATCTGCATATAACCCTGAGCGCCGACGCGGGAAACAGCGAAGCGGTCAAAGGCACTTTCCACCTGAATGACCGACAATACCAGCTCCGGTGACAGTCCGGCACGGGACGCTTCGCGGTGCACCAGGGTGAGGAATTCCAGCCGTTTTTTATCATTGGGGATATAGCGCTCCAGACGGGCAGACATATCCACCAGCCAGACCTGGGCATCGTACTGGTCAACAAAGGAATCTGAGCCACTGACGGCGTTTCTCAGCTCGGCCAGCAGTTCGGGGTCAGGATGGGGGGTCGCCTGGCTGCCGCTGGCAGCGAGCAGCAGACTGAAAAGTACCAGAGCACGCGCCATGCGTGCCCCGGTGTGCAGCATGCGGCTGCTCAGCATTGCACCTGATCTTTGAGGAAGGTGACGATATCGCTGATGGCGATATCTTTTTTCTCGCCGTCGCGGCGCGCCGCGTACTCGATATTGCCGGCTTCCAGACCGCGGTCGCTGATGACGATGCGGTGCGGTATACCGATCAGCTCCATATCCGCGAATTTCACCCCCGGACTGGTTTTCTTGTCACGGTCATCCAGATACACCTCCAGGCCGGCATCCTGCAGGGCCTGATACAGTTCTTCTGTTGCTTTCTGTACGGCTTCTGAGCGGTGCAGGTTCATCGGCACAATGCCGACGTGGAATGGCGCGATGGCATCCGGCCAGATAATGCCGTTGTCATCGTGGTTCTGTTCGATCGCCGCCGCCACCACACGGCTGACACCGATGCCGTAGCAGCCCATGGTCATGGTGCGTGCCTTGCCGTTTTCATCCAGCACGCTGGCGTTCATGGCGGCAGAGTATTTGGTGCCCAGCTGGAAGATGTGACCGACTTCGATCCCGCGTTTGATTTCCAGTGTGCCCTGGCCATCCGGGCTCGGATCACCGGCCACTACATTGCGCAGGTCGGCAACCTCTGGCAGTGCGGCATCACGTTCCCAGTTAAAGCCGCTGAAGTGTGCGTCTTTCTCATTGGCGCCACAGATAAAGTCGGCCATCTGCGCGGCTGCGCGGTCGACGTAGCATCTGGCAGTCAGCCCCTGTGGGCCGACAAAGCCGCTGACACCGCCGATGGCTTCGACTTCTGCGTCGGCAGCAAACTGCAGCGGCGCGGCAACGCCCGGAATTTTTTCCGCTTTGATTTCATTCAGCTCATGGTCGCCGCGCAGGAAGAACACTACCGGTGCCGGCTCGCCCTGTGCATTGTCATCCGTGTGTGCACCGCGTACGACGATGGCTTTGAGCACCTTGTCTGCTGCTACGTTGAAGAACGCAGCAACGTCATCAATGCTGGTTGCCGCCGGGGTGGCCACTTTTTGCAGTGCCGCCGTGGCGGCCGGGCGTTCGCCGGCCGGGGCAACGGCTTCGGCCAGTTCCACGTTAGCGGCATAATCACTGCCGGTTGAGAAGGCGATATCGTCTTCGCCGGACTGGGCCAGCACGTGGAACTCATGCGACTTGGCACCGCCGATGGAGCCGGTGTCGGCCAGCACCGGACGGAAGTCCAGACCCAGGCGGGTGAAAATGCGGCTGTAGGCTTCGTGCATCACCTGATAGGTGGCTTCAAGGCTGGCGTCATCCGCGTGGAAGGAGTAGGCGTCTTTCATAATGAATTCACGCGCACGCATCACACCGAAGCGCGGACGGGTCTCATCACGGAATTTGGTCTGAATCTGATACAGGGCCAGCGGCAGCTGTTTGTAGCTGCTGATGTTGTTGCGCGCCAGATCGGTGATGACTTCTTCGTGCGTCGGACCGATACAGAAATCGCGGTTATGACGGTCTTTGACCCGTAGCAGTTCACCGCCGTACTGGAACCAGCGGCCGGTTTCTTCCCACAGCTCTGCCGGCTGTACGGCTGGCATCAGCACTTCCTGAGCACCGGCCCGGTTCATTTCTTCGCGTACCACGGCTTCCACTTTACGCAGGGTGCGCAGACCCAGCGGCATCCAGGTGTAAAGGCCGGCCGCCAGTTTGCGGATCATGCCGGCACGCAGCATCAGCTGATGGCTGACGACAACCGCATCAGCCGGGGTTTCTTTTTCGGTTGCTAACAGGAATTGGGAGGCGCGCATAAGATTTCAGTGTTCCGGAGAATGAATACAACAATGGCCGGATTCTATAACCTGCGGCCTCTGCGGGCAATTTGCGTATGGGGCTGACGCGCTTTTTGCGGCATGGATGAAACACAAATTTCACCTTCGTCCACTTGCTGCCCGGAGTGGCTGTGCGATACTGCGCGCTCCATTCTGACTGACGGCTGCGGGCCTCTGATATGTCTGACACAGCATTTGTGAAACATTCCATCGACCTCAATGATGCCGATCTGCCGGTGGCTGAGTCCTGTCTGCGCAATCAGCAGCCGATTTTTGAGGTGTTGCAGCAGGAGCTGAGCGATGGTGACGTGGTGCTGGAAATCGGCAGTGGTACCGGTCAGCATGCCGCTTACGTAACGCAGCGCCTGCCACAGGTGCGCTGGCAGCCATCGGAAATGGCGGAAAACATGGCCAATATCAATGCCTGGCGCACCAGCGTGCAGGCCGATAACTTTCTGCCACCACTGGTGCTGGATATCACTCAGGACCTGTGGCCGGTCAAGCAGGTTGACGCTGTGTTCAGTGCCAATGTGGTTCATTTTGTTGGCTGGGACAAAGTGCGCGCCATGATGGCCGGCATCGGCCGGGTGCTGAAAGATACCGGGCTGGCTATTTTTTACGGCCCTTACAACTACAACGGCGAATTTACCAGTGCCGGTAACCGCCAGCTGGACCAATGGCTTAAATCCCGTGATCCTTCATCCGGCATCAAGGATTTCGAGCAGGTGGTGATGACCGCGCGCAAAGAAAAGCTGCGCCTGCTGAAAGACATTGCCATGCCGGCCAATAACCGCATCCTCGTGATGCAGAAGTATGTCTGAACGTGGGGCCGGGCTGCAGCCTTGCCCGTGGGCCAGGGGAGAGGATTACCTTGCCTACCACGATAACGAGTGGGGCGTGCCTTCCTTTGACCGCAACAGGCTGTTTGAAAAACTGTGTCTGGAAGGCCAGCAGGCCGGCCTGAGCTGGATCACCGTACTGCGTAAACGCGAACATTACCGGGCCTGTTTTCATCAGTTTATACCGGAGCAGGTGGCGCTGATGAGCGACAGCCGGATTGAAACCCTGCTGACCGATACTGGCCTGATCCGCAACCGGCTGAAGCTGTATGCCATCCGTAAAAATGCCCGCGCACTGCTGGCGCTGGAGCAGGCCGGCGTGAATTTCGTCGATTATCTGTGGCAGTTCGTCGGCGGCAGCCCGGTGATTAACCATTATGCCGGTATGAGTGAGGTTCCGGCAGAAACGGCGCAGGCCAAAGCCATGAGTAAGGCGCTGAAAAAAGCCGGCTTCACCTTTGTCGGCCCGACCATCTGTTATGCCTTTATGCAGTCCATGGGGCTGGTCAACGATCATCTGACCAGTTGCCCGCAGCACCCGGATAACCAGAGGTAAGCTTATCCAATGTCGATTGAATACCGGATTAATACGCCCATCAGTGGTGAGCAGTTACGTGAGTTATTAAGCCACACCAGCCTCGGTCCGCGCCGGCCGCTGGACGATATGGAATGTCTCAACGGCATGGCCGCCAATGGCAACCTGCTGGTTACTGCCTGGCAGGGTGGGCGGCTGGTTGGTGTCAGCCGTTCCATGACGGACTTCCATTTTGCCTGTTATCTGTCCGATCTGGCGGTGCATGAAGACTGTCAGCGCCTTGGCATCGGCAAGGAACTGATCCGCCTGACACAGCAGGAACTGGGGCCACGCTGCAAAATCATTCTGCTGGCGGCGCCGGCGGCCAGCGACTATTACGGCCCGCTGGGTTTCGATAAAAACGACCGTTGCTGGACGCTGGAGCGCAGTAACGAGGTGCAGGGCTGATGGTTCCGGATGGCTGGCGCGAACGCGCCGCTGCCATCTGCCGCCGCTGGCAGGAGCAGGGCAGTATTATGATGCCGGACGGCCGTGAACGGCCGCTGCAGCAGATGACCGGCGCCTCGCTGGTTGCCGGCATGCCATACACGGATGCCACGCTGTGGCTGGCAGAGCCGGAGGAATATTGGGACGTCATCTTTACCGACGCCGCTTTCACTATCCCTGACTGGTTTGAACGCAGCCCCGAGCTTGATACGGTCAGCCGCCTGCTGGCGGTGGATATTTCTGACCCGCGGCGTAAGAAAGTTCTGTCACCTGTCGCAGTGCCTGCCTGACGCTTTTCCTGCCGGTGTTTCAATGCACAGCTGTAAGCGTGAACCGGCGGGGCGGCACCGACCTGACGCTGCTGACCGGTGAGCAGTACATGGACTATGGTGAAGTTGTGCGCCATGAACAGCTGGTCTGGGTGGCTCCCAGGCACCAGCTGCTGCACGAAGAAACGCCGCTGCCACTGGCCATGTTTCAGGCTGACTGTATTTTCCGCCGCCATGCCTTTCAGAGTCTGGCAGCGCAGGGACGTGATTACCGCGTTGCATATCAGAGCGCCAGTACGGCCGGCATTCTCGCGGCGGTCTCTGCCGGGCTGGCAATGACGGTACTGGCGGAGAGTGTGGTGCCGGACGGTTTCCGTATCGCCGGCGCCGAAGAGGGGCTGCCGGCCCTGCCGATGGCGCCTGTGATTCTGGCTACGAGGCCAGCCGGAGGTACGGCAGTGGTGAAGGCGTTAGCCGGGTTTATCCGTGAAGCCATGCAGGCCACGCGCGGTCGATCAGGAGTTAATCCAGCCGTTTCTTGAACCGCCGCGACGCAAATACCAGACCGATAAGGGTAAACATCAGCAGCCACAGCATGTCGGCGGTCTGCCCGGTCAGGCTGGCATCGCGCAGGATAATGCCCCGGATCAGACGCATAAAATGCGTGGCCGGCAGGGCTTCGGCAATCCACTGAGCCGGTTCCGGCATCGCATCGTAGGGGAACATAAAACCCGACAATAAAATTGACGGCATCAGAATGAATACGGTCATCTGCATGGCCTGCAGCTGCGTGCGGGTGAGGGTGGAAATCACCAGACCAATGGCCAGACTGGCGCTGATAAACAGCAGCGCAGCGGTGAACAGGGTGATCAGCCCGCCGCGGATCGGCACCAGAAATACCAGATGCCCGATGAGCAGAATAATCACCACCTGAATCAGCCCGACCAGAATATAGGGCACCACTTTGCCCAGCATCAGTTCGATGGTATGGATCGGGGTATTGATCAGAAACTCCATATTGCCATGCTCGCGCTCGCGCACGATGGCCGCAGCGGTGAACATAATCATGGTCATGGTCAGAATGATGGCCAGCATACCGGGGACGATGTTGACGGCGCTGCGCTGTTCCGGATTGAAGTATTCCACCAGTGCCAGATGAGGAACCGGCTGCCGGTAGGCCTGACCGGCGACTTCCGTGAATGGCAGATTGCGCAGCGCGCGCAGGCTGGCGGCTACCATGGTGTCGGAGCCGTCCACCAGCCACTGGCCCACGGGCTGTACGGGCGACTGCGACGGATAGGCGTAACCATTATTGCCGGGAAAGTCCGCATGACTCAGCAGGCGCCGGCCCATATCGGCGGGCAGGTACAGTACGGCCTTCACCTCGCCCTGGGTAATGGCCTGTTCGGCTTCTGTCAGGGAGTGATAGACGCGGGTGAAATCCACGGCCTGGGAGGCTTCGGCTGCTGCCGTCAGGTAGCGGCTGTAACTGCTCTGGCTGAGATCCAGCAGGCCGGCGGGTACATGGCGTACGTCGGTATTGATGGCGTAGCCGAACAGCATCAGCTGCATCAGTGGAATCATCACAATCATGCCGAAGGTCATGCGGTCGCGCGCCAGCTGACGCAGCTCTTTGCTGACGATGGCGCGGATCCGCAGCAGGCTGCTCATGGCGTTAACCCGCATGGCGGCCTCCGGTGGCGACGACAAACACATCTTCCAGACTCGGCCTGACGGTTTCCAGCGGCCGCCCGCCGGTAAACTGCCGCATCCATTGCTGAGGCTCGCGGATCTGATCGCGGACCAGTACCCGCAGCCGGGTGCCCAGCTGGGCGGCGGACAGAATGCCATCCTGCTGCACCAGGGTCTGTTTCAGCTGGCGCAGATCATCGCCGGATACCTCGATGACCGTGGCCCCCATATCCTGCATCAGGGTCTGCGGCGGCCCATCGGCGCGTTTGACGCCTTTTTCCAGAATGGCGAGGGCATGGCAGCGCTCGGCTTCATCCATGTAGTGGGTGGATACCAGAATGGTGGTGCCGTTGCTGCTGAGGTCGAACAGATGCTCCCAGAATTCACGCCGGTTTTCCGGGTCGACCGCGGAGGTCGGTTCATCGAGAAACAGCAGGCTGGGTTCGTGCAGGGTGGCGGCAGCCAGTGACAGGCGCTGCTTCTGGCCGCCACTGAGGGAGCCGGCCATCTGCCGGCGGTGATGGCCGAGATCATACAGACGCATCAGTTCTTCGGTACGGGCTTTGCGCCGGCGGCCGGCGAAGCCATAGATCTCGCCGACAAAGTCCAGATTCTCAGCCACGCTGAGGTTATCGTAGAGAGAGAATTTCTGCGTCATGTAGCCGATCTGCGGGCGCAGGGCTTCGGCATCACGTGGCAGCTTGTGGCCCAGCACCGAAATGTCGCCTTCGCTTGGCTGCAGCAGGCCGGTCAGCATACGGATGGAGGTGGATTTGCCACAGCCGTTGGGACCGAGGAAGCCATAAATGGTGCCGGCCGGTACCGCGAGGTCCAGATGGTCGACGGCGGTGGTGGCCTCTTTGCCATGGCCGAAGATACGGGTCATCTGATGAGTTTCTATGGCCAGTGCACTCATGGCAGCAGAACTTCCAGTGTGCGCCCGGTAGGCAGTGCTGCAACCTGTTGCAGGTCGGTGCCGTCGAAAACGATATCGGTCAGATACATCAGCCGCGCGCGGTCACGTTCATTCAGTGCATAGTAGGGCGTGAACGCCGGCTGGCTGCGGATATGGCGTACGCGGCCATTGAGTGGCTGTTCCAGCCCATCAATTTTTACCTGTACCAGCGAGCCGTTGTGAATGCTGGTGAGATAATTCTGCGGCAGATAAACGCGGGCATAGGGCGCGCTGTCACTGACCAGACTGACCAGCACCGTACCGCTGCTGATGCGGTCACCGCTGTGCCAGGGCAGCAGATCGACGGTGGCGGCCAGTGGGGCGCTGATGGTCAGATCGCTGAGTGTTTTGCGGCTGGCTGTCAGCTGGGCTTCCGCCGCGCTGAGGGCGGCCTGAGCCTGCTGAATCTGTTCGGGGCGGGTGCCGTTATCCAGTTGCCGCCATTGCTCCTGTGCCTGTTCCAGAGCCGCGGCAGCGCTGTCGCGGCGGGCGATGGCCGAATCAAGCTCTGCCTGCCCGACCATATTCTGGCGGCGCAGATCCTGAACCCGCTGCAGCTGCTGGCGGGCATCGGTAAGGCTGGCGCGGGCACCGTCGACCAGTGCGCTGGCACTGGCCCGTTCCTCCTGCCGGGCGCCGGCCTGCAGTTCCGCCAGCCGCGCCCGGGCCTGGGCGGTCAGTGCCTGTTGCTGATCCACGGCGGCGCTGGCCCGGGTACTGTCGAGCTGCATCAGTACCGTGCCGGCTTTGACCCGGTCGCCTTCGTGGACCTGAATCTGTTGAATCACTTCACTGGCCGGTGCGGTCAGGGTGATGCGCTCCCGTTCCAGTGATCCCATCGCGCGGCCACTGTTGTTGTCGTCACAGCCGCTCAGCAGCAGTAAGGCGGCCACAGCGGCAGTCGCCAGTGGCAGAAAAGGTCGGCTCATAAGGAATCTCCGCGGGCAGGGTCAGCCGGGTTGAGTATGCCACTCTGCAGCAGGCGGCGGTTATGCAGGCGCAGTCGTTCAAGTACCGCGGCGCCGGGTTCAAAGCCGAGCTGGCGGGTGATGACCGGCGGGGCAATCAGCGGGAACATCATCAGGCTGAACAGCGACAGGCGGGCGAGATCCGGGTCGGTTCCCGGCCGCAGACGGCCGCTGTCGTGCAGATTCTGCTGCATCCAGCGGCGTGACAGCTCAATCACTGATGACACCACCTCGGTAGCAATGCGGTAGGGCTCCTCATCACCGGGGTCGGAAAGAAAACGTATCATCATGCGTGGCATTTCCGGCTGAGGGATAAAAATACATTCGTAGTAAGTCCGGATAAGGCGGTCAATTTCATCCTCACCATCGGTGTCGCTGGTTGGCTGACTGAGCGCGTGGCGGAATGCCTGCACGGCCGGCGCAATGGTTTCGCGCAGCATGGTTTCCAGCAGTCCGCCTTTGCTGCCGAAGTAGTAGCGTACCAGCGCCGGGTCCACCCCGGCTTCACGGGCCACCATGCGCACGGAAACACGCTGATACGGCAGGCGGGTAAACAGCTGCCGGGCGGCCTGCAGCAGCTGCTGGCGGTTGTCAGACTCGCCCCGGGGACGGCCGGGTCTTTCCATAGTGGTTTCTCAGCGTTTAATTCCACAGATGGGGAATATGGTAGGGCGCTGCGGCGCTGATGGACAGCAGGATAATTCTTCAGCGGGTAGAAAAGCAGGAATTATTGCCGGAGATCAGAGTTTCCGCCTGAGCAGGGTGACCGCGGCTCTGGTGGTGGCAGGCAGCCCCGGCTCACGGATGCCTGCCTGACCGGAATGTTCCATCAGGCTACTGCCTGCGAGGCTTTGTGCTGGCTGCCGGCGCGGGCCATGGCGGCAACGTCACCGACAAAAATCAGCCCCGGGCCGGTACTGTCTGACAGTGCCTGCTGAGCCAGCCAGGGCAGATCTGACAGTACGCCTTTGTGCACCTGCTGTTGCGGCAGTGTGCCATTGGTGATCAGGGCCACCGGGGTCTCCTCATCCAGACCTTGCTGCAGCAGGTGCGCGGTGATGGGGCCGGCCTGACGCAGCCCCATATAAAATACCCGGGTGGGGTTCTGACAGGGTGAAAATTCGTTAAAGCGGCTGTGACCACTGTGCAGCACCAGCGCGTTGCCGTAATCGCGGTGGGTCAGGGGAATACCGGCCGCCGCCGCACAGCCGCCAGCGGCAGTAATACCGGGAATAACCGAGGCTTCAATACCATGGTTGTGCAGATATTCCAGTTCTTCACCGCCGCGGCCAAAAATAAACGGATCGCCACCTTTCAGTCTCACCACGCACGAATATTTGCGCGCAGCCGCCAGTAATGTCTGATTAATTTCCTGCTGCGTCATGCTGTGGGCACCGCAGCGTTTACCGGTATGAATACGGGTGCAGCGGCGCGGCAGCAGATCCAGTATCTGAGGAGAAATCAGACTGTCATAAAGGACGGCATCGGCCTGACTGAGAATGCGCACGGCTTTGACGGTCAGCAGTTCCGGATCGCCGGGGCCCGCGCCGACCAGCCACACGGAGGATTTTTCTGCACGGGTTCGGCATGTCATCGTGCTGTTGTTATTCATAACGGAATCTCCTTTGCCAGTGCGGCTTCTGTGCTGTCCAGCAGGGCTTTGATTTCAGGAATGCAGGAGCCGCAGTTGCTGCCGCAGTTCAGTTTTTCACTCAGGGCCGCGACCGAATGACAGCCATCGCTCACCGCCTGACGGATCTGTTTGTCGCCGACCTGAAAACAGGAGCAGACAATGGCGCCATTGTCTTCGGCATCCACGCTGCGGCCGCTGATCAGTGCGCGGCGGTCAGCCGTGCTGAGCGGCTGATCGTCAAAGCGTTGCAGCAGCCATTGGCGGTTGCTGAAGGCTTCGTGGCGGTGGGTGAAAATGACCATCTGCAGGCGGCCATCACGCAGCAGCAGACGGCGGTGATGCTGCTGGCGGCTGTCGTCCAGCGTCAGCCAGTCGCCCTGCGGATACTGCTGCTGAATATTGTCTGCCCACTGCTGCGCACTGCCGTGCCCGGCGGTTTCGTAATACACACCCTGAGTGGTGACACCGGCCGCCCAGTAAGCGCAGTCCGGGGCATTTAATTCCGTACGGCTGAGAATAAAACCCTGCCAGTCGGTGTGAAACGGTGAGGCTTTGACCGCGGTGATTTTTAATTCCGGCTGCCCGGACAACGGGTCGCGGCGGTCGCTGATCAGTTTTCCCATGCGCGCGTTGCTGGCATAACGGCTGGTCCAGTGCATGGGAACAAAAATTTCTCCGCGTCGCTGCGCTGCCGATATTTTTGCCCGCACAATAATTTCACCGCGGCCATTACTGATTCTGACTAACTGACCGGGGTGAATTTTTTTCCGTGCCGCATCCTGCGTATGGAATTCGGCATAGGGTTCAGCAATATGCTGCGCCAGCCGTGGTGATTTGCCGGTGCGGGTCATGGTGTGCCAGTGATCGCGTACGCGGCCGGTATTCATCAGCAGGTCACTGTCCCCGGTTGTGGTGGGCAATGCCGGACTGACGCTGATAAATCTTGCTTTGCCATCCGGCGTATAAAAATGGCCATCGTCAAAGAATCGTGCGCGCCCCTGTGGATAGCGTGCGTTGACCGGCCACTGCAGCGGAGCCAGCTGATCGTATTGTTCGCGGCTCAGATGGGTGAGACCACTGAGGTCAAAATCGCGGCTGCCATTATTTTCAAACGCCGACAAACGCGCATGCTCAGCAAAAATATCCGCCGGATGTGAAAAGCTGAACGCATCGCCATAGCCCAGCCGGCGGGCGACTTCGCAGATTACCCACCAGTCCGGACGGGCTTCCCCGGGCGGGGAAAGAAAACTGCGCTGGCGGGAAATCCGCCGCTCTGAATTGGTAACGGTGCCGTTTTTTTCGCCCCAGGTGGCGGCCGGCAGCAGCAGGTGTGCGGCGGCAGCGGTATCGGTATCGGCCATGCAGTCTGACAGGACCACCATGTCACAGTGACGCATGGCCTCCTTTACAGCGTCGGCATCGGGCATGCTGACCAGTGGGTTGGTGGACATAATCCACAGAAATTTAATCTCTCCGCGGCGTACCGCCTGAAACATATCCACGGCTTTCAGGCCCGGGCCGCCGATCATGTTCGGGGCATTCCAGAAACGTTGCACACGGTCGATATCGGCAGGTGCAAAGTCCATATGCGCAGCCAGCTGGTTGGCCAGTCCGCCGACTTCGCGGCCGCCCATGGCATTGGGCTGGCCGGTGATGGAAAACGGTGTGGCACCGGGTTTACCGATACGGCCGGTCGCAAGGTGCAGATTGATGATGGCATTGCCTTTATCGGTGCCGCTGGCACTCTGATTAATTCCCTGGGAATACAGGGTTACGGTCCGCTCGGTGGCAGCAAACCAGTCAAAAAACAGTGACAGGTCAGACAGGGGAATATCCAGCTGGTCACTCAGTTTATGCAGACTGATAAAATCTTTTCCGGCCGCATACAGGGCTTCGTCAAGGCCATGGGTGTGGGTGCGGATAAAGTCGTTATCCAGACAGCCGCGGTCGTGCAGCCAGGCCAGCATACTGCAGAACAGCAGAGCATCGCTGCCGGGGCGGAGCGCCAGATGCAGGTCGGCAATATCACAGGTGGCGGTACGGCGCGGGTCAATGACGACGACTTTCATCTGTGGCCGGCGTTTTTTGGCGGCGGCAATGCGCTGATAAATAACCGGGTGGGCCCAGGCGGTGTTGGAACCGACCAGTACCATCAGGTCGGCACACTCAAGGTCGTCATAACAGCCAGGAACGGTGTCGCTGCCGAAGGCGCGTTTATAGGACGCCACGGCTGACGCCATACACAGGCGGGAATTGGTATCCATGTTGGCGCAACCGATAAATCCTTTCATCAGTTTATTGGCTACATAATAATCTTCGGTGAGCATCTGTCCGGCGCCATAAAAGGCAACAGCCTGTGGGCCGTGTTCACGTACAACCTTCTGCAGTGTGTCACTGACGGTGGTCAGGGCCTGATCCCAGCTGACACGTTCACCGTGCAGATGCGGATACAGCAGCCGGCCGCCGACGCTTAATGTTTCCTGCAGTGCCGAGCCCTTGACGCACAGACGGCCCAGGTTGGCGGGATGGTCGGCAGTGCCTTTCACCGGCAGTACGGTGTGGCTGTCCTGCCGCACTGAAATACCGCAGCCGACACCGCAATAAGGGCAGGTTGTCTGCGTGAGCACGCGTTGTTTCTCTCTGTCTGTGCGGGAAGCCGCTGCTGTTGCCATTTTCTTTCACCCAAAAAAAAAGCGCTCACAGGTAAAACCTGTGAGCGCCAATGCTCTGTTTTGCACAACACGATAATGTCTGGCATCAGCACTGATGCCGTGGAGCGCGGGAAGGTGATCGCGGCTCCGACCATTCTCTTTATACAAAAGCGATGCCAACACGGTAAAAGCGGCGTAAATACCGTCTGACGTGGTATTTGTGCGGAATTTCTGCACGCAATTGGTGCCTGACTGCAGCCGGCAGGGCCGTTGCAGCGCACAGTACAGCTAACGGCCACGCCCCGCGTGTTCGTTGCTACACTGAAAGAGCAGATGCATTCTGAGGTGCCTGAATGGCCGATGAAATGAACAATCCGGGTATCGACCGGCTGTTAACCGAAATATCACTGGTGAGCCGGCGTATTCCGGATTACCGCCCGGGTGAGCCGGTGACGGTGCTGGCGTTCGGCACCGACTCACTGCCCGGATCGCTGGCGGATAAAATCCGTCATGCCGGTTATCGCCTGAAGGAAGTGGAATCCATTTCCCACCTGCTGACCCATGAGGGCAATAACACCTGCGCCCTGATTGTGAATCTGGATGTGTTATCAGACAAGCAGCGTACACGGATGCTGCAGCTGGCACGTCAGAGCGTGCACCTGCCGGTGATCGCCATCAGTTCTGCCAACGGTCTGGATGAACGTATTACCGCGATCCGTATGGGGGCGACGGCGTTTATTGCCACGCCGGTGAATGATGACCAGGTGCTGGACGAGCTGGCCTCACTGACCGAGCGTTATGAAAAAGATCCGTATCAGGTGCTGGTGATTGATGATCAGCCATCGGTAGGCAGTTATCTGAAATCAACCCTGGAAGAGGCTGGTTTTCTGGTGACGGCTATTTCCGATGCGCAGCAGGATCTGATGCCTTATCTGCAGAATAATATTCCTGATCTGATCCTGCTGGATCTGTATATGCCGTCGGTGAATGGTCAGGAACTGGCCGGTGTTATCCGCCAGCAGGAAACCCTGATCAGCGTGCCCATCGTTTTTCTTTCCAATGAAATCAGTCCGCAGGTGCAGATGCATGCCATGTGTACCGGCGCCGATGTTTTTCTCAGTAAACCAGTGAATCCTCTCGATCTGCTGTACGCGGTGGAATCGCGTATCCGTCGTGGGCGGGTGGTGCGCAATCTGGTGACCCGCGATCCGCTGACATCACTGGCCAACCGCCGTGAATCCCTGCGCCGGCTGGAGGAGGAGGTGCTACGTTGCCAGCGTTATGGCAACCGCCTGTGCGTGGCATTGCTGGATCTGGATTTTTTCAAGCGCATCAATGATGGCTTTGGTCATGCTGCCGGAGACCGTGTTATCCGCCATTTTGCCCTGATACTGAAACGCACACTGCGGGAAGGGGATCTGGCCGGGCGTCTGGGAGGGGAGGAATATCTGGTGATTCTGCCGGAAACCAGTCTGCCACTGGCGGTGACGGCGTTGCAAAAAGTGGCGGATTATCTGCGTGACAACCAGCCGTATGAAGAATTCAGTTATACCTTTTCTGCCGGTGTGACACGCTGCCTGCCGGGGATGTCGGTGGATCAGGTGCTGGAAGTTGCCGATCAGGCCCTGTACCAGGCCAAGCATGAGGGGCGTGACCGGATAGTGACGGCTGGCGCCAGCGAATAAAAAAAAGCCACATCCGGACAGGTCGGATGTGGCGAGTGCGCGAATCCGCTCACGCAACGTGAGCGTTTAACGCTACAGAGATTACCCCGCCTGTGTTTCTTGTCATCCTTTCTTCTTATTCGGGTCTGCCAAACCGGGCATTCGGATGCTGGCCCCTGCCGCGGCAGCGCGTATGGGTTTATTGCGCCTGGGCCAATGACCGTCTGCTCACACCGGCATAAATGCACATTCGTGGTGCCTGCGTGGTTTCCTGTGACTGCTTGTGGAGCGGAAAATGCCGCTGCGATGACGGCCTGAGCGCTGCCGGGCCGGATAAAACCGCGCCCGGCGCCGGAAACTGCACGTTGGCATCCGCTTTGCTGGGACGCTTCTGATTCCTTTTGCTGCAATGGCGCGGCATAAAGGAGGCGCAACGAAGCACAAACAGGAGAACCCAGATTATGACCAGATAGAGAGACGTCCCATGAGCAAGAAGCGCATTATTGTCGTTGGCAACGGCATGGTTGGACACAACTTCATCAATACCCTCGCCACCTCAGAGCACGCCTCTGATTTCGAAATTATTACTTTTTCTGAAGAACCCCGTCTGGCGTACGACCGCGTACAGCTGAGCAAATATTTTTCCGGCTCCACGGCTGATGATCTGGCTCTGACCAGCGAAGCGGAATATCAGCAGCAGGGCATCATCTATACCCTCAGCGATAAAGTGGTGGCTGTCGACAGTCAGGCCAGAACCGTAACCACTGCTAATGGTCAGGTGGAAGGTTACGACAGACTGGTGCTTGCCACAGGTTCTTACCCGTTTGTGCCGCCGATTCCCGGCAAAGATCAGGATCACTGCCTGGTTTACCGTACCATTGACGATCTGGAAGCCATTTCTGCGTCCGCTGCCGTGAGTAAAACCGGCGTGGTGGTCGGTGGTGGTTTATTGGGTCTGGAAGCGGCCAACGCACTGAAACAGGCGGGGCTGGATACCCATGTGGTGGAATTCGCCCCACGCCTGATGGCGGTACAGCTGGATGAAGGCGGTGGCAAACTGCTGCGTCATAAAATCGAAGAGCTGGGTGTCACCGTACACACCGACAAAGCCACCACGGAAATTGTTGCCGGCGAAGCGTGCCGTTACCGCATGAACTTTGCCGATGGCTCCCACCTTGAAACCGACATGATCCTGTTTTCTGCCGGTATCCGTCCGCAGGACGAACTGGCGCGCCAGTCTGGTCTGGATACCGGTGAGCGCGGCGGCATCGTGATTAACGACTACTGTCAGACCTCGGATGAAGATATTTACGCCATCGGTGAATGTGCCCTGTGGGATAACAAAATCTACGGTCTGGTCGCTCCGGGTTATCAGATGGCCAAGGTGGCTGCTGATAACATCGTCTCTGCGCTGATCACCCACAGTGAGCCATCGCTGTCATTTCAGGGTGCCGATATGAGCACCAAGCTGAAGCTGCTGGGTGTGGATGTAGCCTCTATCGGTGATGCCCACGGCCATACCGCCGGCAGTAAAAGTTATGTCTTTAACGATGATATTGAGCAGGTTTATAAACGCCTGGTAGTGTCTGCTGACGGTAAGAAACTGCTGGGTGCGGTGCTGGTCGGCGATGTTGACGCCTATGGCAACCTGCTGCAGCTGATGCTCAATGATATGGATATTCCGGGTAATCCGGCGAATCTGATTGTGCCGTCATCCGGCGCTGAAGACAGCGCCGGCCTGGGGGTGGCAGCACTGCCGGATAGCGCCCAGATCTGTTCCTGTCAGTCGGTTTCAAAGGGCGACATCGCGGCGGCCGTGCAGGGTGGTTGCTGCACCATGGGTGACATTAAAGAAGCGACCAAAGCTTCAACGGTTTGCGGTGGCTGTTCTGCTCTGGTGAAGCAGGTGATGGATGCCGAACTGACCGCACTTGGTGTCGAGGTGAACAACAATCTGTGTGAGCACTTTGCCTACACCCGGGCGCAACTGGCGGACATTATCCGCGTGAAAGGCTACACCACGTTTACTCAGCTGTTGGAATCCCACGGGCATGGCCACGGCTGTGAAATCTGTAAGCCAACCGTAGGCTCGATTCTGGCGTCATTCAATAACGAGTATGTGCTGAAAGACGAGCACATCGGTCTGCAGGACACCAACGATATCTTCCTCGGTAACATGCAGAAAGATGGCACCTATTCGGTGGTGCCGCGGGTGGCCGGTGGTGAAATTACCCCAGAAAAACTCATCGTGCTGGGCGAAGTGGCAAAGGAATACGATCTGTACACCAAAATTACCGGTGGTCAGCGTATCGACCTGTTCGGTGCTCAGCTGCATCAGCTGCCGGCTATCTGGAAAAAGCTGGTTGCTGCCGGTTTTGAAACCGGTCACGCCTACGGTAAATCCCTGCGGACGGTGAAATCCTGTGTCGGTTCCAGCTGGTGCCGTTACGGTGTGCTGGATTCGGTGTCCATGGCGATTGCACTGGAGAACCGTTACAAGGGCCTGCGTGCGCCGCACAAAATCAAATTCGGGGTGTCAGGCTGTACCCGCGAATGCGCCGAAGCACAGAGTAAGGATATCGGGGTTATTGCCACGGAAAACGGCTGGAACCTGTATGTGTGTGGTAATGGCGGTATGCGTCCGCGACATGCCGATCTGTTTGCCTCCGATCTCGATGATGACACCCTGGTGAAGTATATCGACCGCGTGCTGATGTTTTATGTCCGTACCGCTGATCGCCTGCAGCGTACGTCGGTGTGGATGGAAAACCTCGATGGCGGGCTGGATTACCTGCAGGAGGTGGTCATTAACGACAGGCTGGGTATCTGCGCAGAGCTGGAAGCCGGTATGACCAAGGTGGTGGACAGCTACCAGTGCGAGTGGAAGACCACGGTGGAGTCAGCACAGAAACTGAAACGCTTCAGCCACTTTATCAACGCTGATGAAGCCGACAGGAACCTGTATTACGTGCGTGAGCGCGGTCAGCGCCGCCCGGCAACCGACGCAGAACGTATTGAACTGGTCAGCCTGGATGCGGCATCGCATTGACCGGCATTACTGACACTAACGCGATTTACAGAGGATTTTTACCATGACTGACTGGACAACCGTCTGCAATCTGAACGATATCGATCCGGACACCGGTGTCTGTGCCCTGTACCACGGCGAACAGGTCGCCCTGTTCCGTTGGGGCAGCTCAGATACGGTCTATGCCATCAATAACTTCGACCCGATCGGCAAGGCCAATGTGCTGTCCCGTGGCATCATCGGTTCGCTGGGCGAGCGGCCGGTGGTGGCCTCGCCACTGTACAAGCAGCATTTTGATCTGCAGACCGGCGTCTGCCTGGAAGACAGCAATGTGCAGGTGAAGCCGTATGCGGTGCAGGTGGCGCATGGGGTGGTGCAGCTGGGCTGATGACAGCGCCAGGTTAAGACAGTGCCCGCCAGCGGTAACGTCCTTCATCCGTCACCGCCCGCAGCGGGCCTGATATTGCTGATGTCAGCAGGCCGGTGCCGGGGTGCCTGAGTGGGCAGTCTCCGGACTTCAGGAGCCCCGGAGTGTGATACCCCCGCAGACTCATCACACCAATGCCGGTCCTTTTTCGTTTACGCGTCGGGTGTCTGCCCGGTTTTCAGTGTCAGTACCACCTGATCACGGTTGAATTCCGTTCCCGCCGCAGTGGCTTCCGCTTCCAGTTCATCCGTCTGCTGGAAAATATCAATTTCATCATCGGTCAGGAAATGCAGGCATTCGCCGCCGAAATACCACAGCAACTGGCGGTCAATGGCCGGGGCCAGCTGGGGGCGGTGGGTGAAGATATCGACCAGCAACTCCTGCCCGGATTGGTAGCCCGCATCAGATTGTTCCGTCAGAAGGTCAATTACCCGGTCAATGTGTTGTAAAATCTCATCACTGATCAGTCCGGCTGACTGAGGCTGTGCTGTCTGCAGCCGTTCACCCAGGTTGGATAACAGCCGGGTCAGTTCGGTCGTTCTTTCGCTCATAATTCTCACAACGTTCAGGTGTATAGGTTTCTGATGAGTGTACCCGCTCTGGTGGTTAAAGATTTATCCAAAGTTTATGGCAACGGCTTTCAGGCTCTGAAAGGCATTAATCTGTCGGTCGAACAGGGCGATTTCTTCGCTTTGCTCGGCCCCAACGGCGCAGGTAAATCCACTACGCTGGGTATTCTATCGGGTCTGGTGCAAAAAACATCCGGCTCCGCCAGCATTATGGGGTCTGACGTCAATACCGACGCGTTCAATGCGCGCCGTTACCTGGGTGTGGTGCCACAGGAATTCAACTTCAACCAGTTTGAGAAGGTTGAAGATATCGTCATCACGCAGGCCGGCTATTTCGGTATTACCCCGGCAGAAGCGGCGCCGCAGGCCGAGAAACTGCTGCGCGCACTGGACCTGTGGGAAAAACGTGATGTGCAGTCACGCATGTTGTCCGGTGGTATGAAGCGCCGCCTGATGATTGCGCGGGCGCTGATTCATTCGCCCAAAGTGCTGATTCTTGATGAGCCGACTGCCGGTGTTGATATTGAGCTGCGCCGCTCAATGTGGGAATTCATGCAGGAGCTGAACCGCAACGGCACCACGATTATTCTCACCACGCACTACCTGGAAGAGGCGGAACAGCTGTGCCGCAACATCGCGATTATTGATCAGGGCCGGATTATTCAGCGCACCAGCGTGCGTGAGCTGCTCAGCCAGCTGAACACTGAAACCTTTATTCTCGACCTGACCAGTGCGCTGGCTGAAACGCCGGACCTGGAGGGGTTTACTGTGCGTCATACCGCGGCGGATGCACTGGAGGTGGATGTGGTGAAGGGGCAGAGTATTAACCGCATTTTTGAACTGTTAACCGCACTGGGGATTGAAGTACGCAGTATGAGAACCAAATCCAACCGGCTTGAAGAGCTGTTTGTCAGTCTGGTACGGGGAGGCCGTTCATGAGTCCGGCCCGTATCCAGTGGATTGCCTTAACCACCATTGTGACCAAGGAGGTACGCCGCTTTATGCGTATCTGGCAGCAGACCCTGCTGCCACCGGCCATCACCATGACGCTGTACTTTGTGATTTTTGGTCACCTGATCGGTTCGCGCATCGGTGAGATGGGCGGTGTTGATTATATGGCTTTTATTGTGCCGGGGCTGATCATGATGAGCGTGATCACCAACTCGTATGCCAACGTGTCATCGTCTTTCTTCAGCAATAAATTCCAGCGCAGTATTGAGGAGCTGATGGTGGCACCGGTTCATCCGGGCACCATTCTCGCCGGCTATGTCGCCGGTGGCGTGGCCCGTGGTGTTGGTGTCGGCATTATCGTCACGCTGCTGTCGCTGTATTTTACCCAGCTGGAAATTCATAACCTGTTGATCGTTGTGGCAGTGATACTGCTGTCGGCCGTGCTGTTTGCGCTGGGTGGCTTTATTAACGCCGTCCATGCAACCAAGTTCGATGATATCTCCATTGTGCCGACTTTCGTGATCACGCCGCTGACCTATCTGGGCGGGGTGTTTTATTCCATCAGTCTGCTGCCGGACTTCTGGCGTGCCGTTTCCATGTTCAACCCTATCCTGTATATGGTTAATACCTTCCGCTACGGAATTCTCGGCGTTTCGGATGTGAATGTTGTGTTTTCTCTGGCTATGCTGCTGGTTTTCATTATCCTGCTCGCCGGATACAGCCTGTGGCTGCTGCGCCGCGGTAAAGGCATGCGTCAATAATCAGAGACAGAGAGTTTATGGCATCCGTAACAAGTGAACATAACCCACTGGGTAAAGCGTCAGAGTACAAAGATGAGTACGACGCTGCGCTGTTGTTTCCTATTGAACGGGAAGAGAGCTGGAAAGCCCAGGGGCTGAGCCGGTCGGAAGTCGCCTTTTTTGGTGAAGATATCTGGAACGGCTACGAAATTTCCTGGTTGAATGAAAAAGGCAAGCCGGTGGTGTGTCTGGCGGAATTCCGTATTCCGGCCAGCACGCGCTGGCTGATTGAATCCAAGTCCTTCAAGCTCTATCTCAATTCTTTCAATCAGACCCGGTTTGCGACGGCAGATGTGGTGCGCGCAACCATGGAAAACGATCTGTCAGCCGCCACGGGGGGCGCGGTGAAGGTGCTGTTCAAAGCGGTGGATGCCGTGTATCCGGCACCACCACCGGCGCGTTGTCTGGATGAACTGGATATTGATATTCACACTTACGAACCGGATGCCAGTCTGCTGCAACCGGCAGAAGGGGAGTTTGATGGCTGGGTATGCAGTCATCTGCTGAAATCCAACTGCCCGGTTACCGGTCAGCCGGACTGGGGCAGCCTGTTTATTCATTACCGCGGCAGAAAAATGGATGAGGAAGGGCTGCTGGCGTATATCGTTTCCCTGCGCCAGCATCAGGACTTTCATGAGCATTGTGTGGAACGCACGTTCCGTGATATCTGGCTGGCCTGTCAGCCGCAGAGCCTGACCGTGTACGCCCGCTACGTGCGCCGCGGCGGGCTGGATATCAATCCGTTCCGAACCTCTGAGGATGGCGTGGTGGCGGAGAATTTTCGCCTGTCGCGGCAGTAACCACCTTCGGTTTCTGCACGATGCCGTGGCTGCGGACTTTTTCCGCAGCCTTTTCCAGTGACTCCGCCAGTTTTGCGCGGTCTTCGTCACGGATCTTGTCGCTTTCCAGATACAGCGAAAAGCCTTCTGCTTCCTGATTCATAAAGCTTGGGTTGGACCCCAGATCACGGCGGTAGTCGACCACCTGATACAGGGGTACAGGATCACGGAAGCCTTTTACCATGGCGCTGCCACGGCGGCGGCAGATGATTTTGTCCTTGATCAGGGCATAGGTCTCATGGGAAATCAGAATTTCACCGGGCTCGGCCTCGCTTTCCAGGCGGCTGGCCAGGTTCACTTCCTTGCCGATGATGGTGTAATCCATGCGGCTTTCCGTCCCGAAGTTACCGACCGTACAGTAACCGGTGTTGATACCCATGCGGATCTGCAGCGGCGCGGTCATGCCATGCTCAGCCCACAGCTTGCGCAGTTTCAGCATATGGCGGCGCATTTCAATGGCCATGGAAACACAGGCCAGGGCATCGCGCTTGGTGCCTTTGCTTTTCGGGTCACCGAAGAAAATCATAATGCCGTCACCGATGAACTTATCGATGGTACCGCCGTATTTGAGTGCAATGCGGGACATATCGGTCAGGTACTGGTTAAGCAGATCGGTAAAGGCTTCTGCTTCCATCTGTTCTGACAGGGACGAAAAACCAACAATATCGGAAAAGAAAATCACCAGCTTTTTGCGCTGGGTTTCCAGTTTGGCCTGACGGCGTCCACTGAAAATGGATTCCCAGACCTGCGGCGCGACATACTTGGAAACCTGATGTGACAGGGCCTGAAAGCGTTCGACCTGTCCCTGAAACTTTTTCTTCAGGCGGATCAGGTCGCGGGCCTGACGGTTGTTATTAAAGGCAGCAACGGCCAGATGCACGGCGACGCCGAACGACGTGGTGAGGAAGAGTTCCAGCGGCACCGGCGCTGCATTGTGATGGCCGAAAATCAGGATGCCGGCTGCGGTACCGGACACCAGGGAAATCACACAGAAAGCCCAGGCGGTAAAACTGCCGACGATAATAAAGCTGGTGTTGATCATGATCAGGAACAGCACCGTCAGCTCAATCGGCAGTTGAATGTAGCCGAGAAAAACACCGCACAGAATGGCATCGCCGTGAATCAGAAACTGGCGTGTGGTATAGGCGCGGCGGATGCGGAACGGGCGGCTGACCGTGTAAACCAGATGTGGGTAGAGCAGGCAGACAGCGACAACGATCATCGCGCGCTGTTCGAAATAGCCCATCAGAATGCCGACAGCAACCGTAATGGCAGCTACACCATAGCCCAGAATCCGGGCCATATAATCCTGTTTGGGCAGGGTCGTCTCTGAGAATTGAGTCAGATCCTGTGAATTAAGCATGATAGTGGCTCAGCGTCATTGTTATTGTTGTTGTAGGCGACACAGTCAGACCAGAAAGTTCGATTAACAACATCTATATACCCAGATTAATAACACTCAGCAAGTAGTAACAAAAAGTCGGGCTGCCAAGCAGCGGGCATCACATTACAATACAACCATGACCGTTTTATTGACATGGGTAACTTTATGGATGCAATTCAGGCACTAACCGAACGGGTTTCCGTTCCCCAGCTCACCGGACCTGATATTACACCGGAAGAGGAAAGGGTTCTGTTTCAGGCTGCTCTGCGTGCGCCTGACCATGCATGGCTGAGACCAAGCCGCTATCTTACGGTACGTGGCCGGGCCCGCGAAGCATTGGGCCGTATTTTTCTGGAATCTGAGGCGGATTGGCAATCACTTCCGCAAGACAAACAGACAAAGTTGCTCAACATGCCCATGCGTGCACCACTCATTATCGTGGCAGTGTGCAGACCCGCAGAACATCCCAAAGTTCCCGCTGACGAGCAGTTACTGTCCACCGGTGCTGGTGTGCAGAATATTCTCAACGCCGCCTGGGCGCTGAGACTGGGGGCTATCTGGCGTACCGGCGAGATGGCGCAGAAGCCGGAAGTGGCCCGTGGCCTGGGCCTGGCAGACGGAGAAATTATCGTCGGCTTCATCTATGTCGGCCATGTTAACTGCACCCTGAAGCAGCCGCCGGAGCTGCCGCTGACCGATTACGTTCAGGACTGGCCAGCAAAAAGTTCTTAAAAACAATGAATTAGCGTCTTTCAGAGGTTGACGCACCAATCTCTGCTGCGTATAGTACGCGGCCTCTGAGCAGTGCTCAGTTAGGTGAGGTGTCCGAGTGGTCGAAGGAGCACGCCTGGAAAGTGTGTATACCGCAAGGTATCGAGGGTTCGAATCCCTCCCTCACCGCCACTAATTTTAAAAACCGCATAGTCGTCTGGCTCTGCGGTTTTTTTATGGCTGAAGCTTACCGGACCCTCGCGGGTTCGCACCGGGCGAAGCGACATCCAGCAACCTGTTGCTGAGGCCGAAGGCCGTTACATCCCGACCTCCGCCACTTATTCAGAAAAGCCCGCTGGAAACAGCGGGCTTTTTTTATGTCTCTTGCTGACCGGCAGGTCACTTCTGTGCAGCAGAATAAGCTGTCAGTTGCGCACTTTATAACCAGATACGCTGGTGTCATCTATAGTTACTGGCAGAGGGTTCTGTCCTGCGGAGGTGTGCGTGCTATTTTCCAGAGCTGAGAAACAGAAAGACGGTGAGTCTGCTGAGGCGCTGCTGATGCGGATCCGCCGGCTTGAGCGTGAAAATGAACTGCTGCGTAAGGTTAAGGAAGTGGCTGATATGCGCAGCCAGTACAATCTTGATCTGCTGAAGCGCAGTGAAAGCCTGCAATCCCTGTGGGTTGGCTCCTGTTCGGTTATTGATCAGATCCGTCATACGCTGGCGTCAATGGCGCAGGGTATTGTTGAAGATAATGAGGCGGTTACCGGTTCGGTCGCGCACGTCAGCTCCATTCAGGATTCCCTGCAATCGCTGAATGAACAGCTTTCTTCCATTCAGCAACAGGCATCCGGTGCCTCGGAAGCCGTCGGCGGGCTGGCGCAGGTCGCCAGCGGTATCGGAAATTTTGTCGGTATGATCCAGGGAATTTCTGAGCAGACCAACCTGCTGGCGCTGAATGCGGCGATTGAGGCGGCCAGAGCCGGGGAGCAGGGCCGCGGCTTTGCCGTGGTCGCGGATGAAGTCCGTACTCTGGCGCAGCGCACGGCTGAAGCAACGCATGAAATCAGCGCACTGATTTCCACCATCGGGGGTGAGGTGGCGCGGGTTTCCAGCGGTATTGAGTCCGTTGGTGAGCGTGGCGACCGGCTGGCCGGTGAGGTCAGTAATATTTCCCGCAAGATCGGCAGTATTTCAGAAGTCGGCAATAAAGTGACCGGCAGCTTTCATTTTGCTGCCTCCCTGAGTTTTCTCGAAACCGTGAAACTGGATCATGTGGTGTGGAAGTCACAGGTGTATCAGTGCGTGCGTGCTGACGATCCGGAAGCCTGTGCGACCCTGGCTGATCATACCGGTTGCCGTCTGGGTAAATGGTACAGCGAAGGGATTGGTTATCAGAATTACCGCCATTTGCCGTCCTATGCGCGCCTCGAAGAGCCACACCGCAACGTGCATAAATACGGCTTCAACGCGATTGAGGCCCGCAGAAACGGTGAATATCCGCGCATGCTGGGCTACTTGGAGCAGATGGAAAACGCCAGTGACCGGGTTATTCAGGTGCTTTGTGCGCTGGAAGAGGAAATCCGTTCCGCCTGATGCTGCTACCCGGTGCGCCACGGCCGGGATTTCTCTATAATCGGTCGCCATCTACAACCGACCGATACAGAGATTTTGTCATATGACGGTTCGCACCCGAGTTGCTCCATCACCCACCGGTGATCCCCACGTAGGTACCGCCTACATCGCGCTGTTTAACCTCGCTTTTGCCCGCCAGCACGGCGGCCAGTTTATTCTGCGTATTGAGGATACCGACCAGGTGCGCAGTACGGCGGAATCGGAGCAGGCGATTATGGATTCCCTGCGCTGGCTGGGGCTGGAGTGGGAAGAAGGGCCGGACATCGGTGGCCCGCACGGCCCTTACCGTCAGAGTGAACGCGGTGAAATCTATCAGGAAATGGTGCAGGTGCTGCTCGACCGCGGCCACGCGTTCAAATGTTACCGCAGTGCGGAAGAACTGGATGCTATGCGTGCCCAGCGTCAGGAGCAGGGCAACAGCATGGCGCTGAAACCGTCTGACCTGATTCTGCCGGCAGAGGAAATTGCCCGCCGTGAAGCGGATGGCGCGCCTTATGTGGTGCGGATGATGGTGCCGGAAGAGGGCGTGTGCGTGGTCGATGATATGCTGCGCGGCCCGATTGAGCTCGACTGGTCTCAGGTGGATGCTCAGGTACTGATGAAGTCCGACGGTATGCCGACTTACCATCTGGCCAACGTGGTTGATGATCACCTGATGAAAATCACCCACGTTCTGCGTGGTGAAGAATGGATCAGCTCGGCACCGAAACACAAACTGCTGTACGAATACTTCGGCTGGGACATGCCGCAGCTGTGCCATATGCCACTGCTGCGTAACCCGGACAAAAGTAAACTCAGCAAGCGTAAGAATCCGACCTCAATTCTGTACTACGAACGCATGGGTTTTATGCCGGAAGCCGTGCTCAACTACCTGGGCCGGATGGGCTGGTCGATGCCGGATGAAAGCGAAAAATTCTCCCGCGATGACATGTTCAGCCATTTCGACATTCACCGTGTTTCCCTCGGCGGGCCGGTGTTTGATGTGGAAAAACTGCGCTGGCTGAACAGCCTGTGGCTGCGTGAACTGGATGCGGAAACCTTCGCCAGTCGCTTTGCTGCCTGGGGCCTGAAGCCGGAACGGGTACTGCCGGTTATTCCGCATATTCAGCCACGGGTCGAAGTGTTTTCCGATGTAGTGCCGCTGGCCGGTCATTTTCTGGCCGGGCTGACCGAACTGACCCCGCAGTCGTTTGAGCACAAAGCTTACGACGAAGAGAAGCTGCTCAATGTGCTGCAGTTCGGGCTCTGGCAGCTGGAAGAAATCCGTCACTGGAGTAAAGAAGCCATCGAAGAGCGCCTGTTTGCCATGGCACGGCTGCTGGATATCAAGGTGCGTGATTTCCTGTTTCCGTTCTTTATGGCCATCGCCGGCACGTCTTCGACTATTTCTGTGCTGGATACCATGGCATTGCTGGGGCCTGACATGAGCCGTTCGCGTCTGCGCCATGCCATCAATGTACTGGGCGGGGTGGGTAAGAAAAAAGCCAAGAAGATGGAAAAAGAGTACCGTGATCTGTCTGCAGCCATTCAGGCTGAGCTCAACGGCGGCGAGTAAGGCGCGATTCTTCCTCCGGCAGACGCCGGAGGAAGCGCAGATTGTGCAGAAAACAGTCTAAGTTGTTGTTTCCGCAAAAAAATTTAAAAAAACGTGTTGACACCCATGGGGGTGCTCAGTAAGATACGCCCACGTTTTGAGACGACGGGGCCTTAGCTCAGCTGGGAGAGCGCAACACTGGCAGTGTTGAGGTCAGCGGTTCGATCCCGCTAGGCTCCACCAAACTTCTCTGACGTGTCCGGGTCCCCATCGTCTAGAGGCCTAGGACACCGCCCTTTCACGGCGGTAACAGGGGTTCGAATCCCCTTGGGGATGCCATCTGATGAATCGCATCAGAGTCAGGAAAAAGTCGGCTATGCCGGCTTTTTTTATGCCTGTTATTCCGCTTTTCCCTGTCATACATTTCCCCGGCAAACAGAGTACAATGGCGCCTTTCTCAGCCAGGAAATAAATCATGGTTCATCTGCCCAATGTGATAAAAGAAAAGGCCCGCACAGTGCGCCTGGTGGTGTTTGATGTGGATGGCGTGCTGACCGATGGTACGCTGAGTTATTCCGCTGACGGTGAACAGGTGAAACATTTCAATGTCAAAGACGGCGTCGGTATCAAGTTGCTGCAGACCTACGATATTGTCACCGCCATTATTTCCGCCAAAGATTCTGCGCCACTGGCTAAGCGCGCTGCGGATCTGGGCATCGGACATTTCTTTCCCGGCACCAAAGACAAATGGGCGCAGCTGTCCGCGTTGATGGATGAACTGCTGATCGACAGCGGTGATGTCTGTTA
The DNA here is from genome assembly GCA_030145845.1 of Pseudomonadota bacterium. Lineage (GTDB taxonomy): Bacteria > Pseudomonadota > Gammaproteobacteria > Pseudomonadales > Oceanobacteraceae > Venatoribacter. The sequence goes on along the minus strand of JAIXHJ010000004.1, from coordinate 23,420 downwards.
CGTCGGAGATGACGTGATTGATCTTAAAGTTATGAAAAAAGTCGGTTTCAGTATCGCCCCGGCCGATGCCTTCTGGATGGTGAAAGACCATGCCGATCTGATTACCGAAGCGGCCGGCGGTAAAGGGGTGGCGCGCGAAGTGGCGGATATTCTGCTCGGCAGCCGTATGCCGCTGGATGAAGCCTATATCAAAGCGATGCTGCCTGAATTTGAGGAAGTAAAAGCATGAAAATTCTGGTTACCGGTGCTGCCGGTTTTGTTGGTTCATTCACCAGTAAGCAGTTTATTGCTCAGGGGCACGAAGTTGTCGGTATCGATAATCTGAATGACTATTACGATGTGGCGCTGAAGCATGGCCGCCTGGCGTGGCTGAATCAGCTGGAGGGTTTCCGTTTCAGGCAGGTTGAACTGGCTGACCGTGACGCGGTTAATGCCGTGTTTGCTGAGGATAAATTTGACCGCGTAGTGCACCTGGCAGCTCAGGCCGGTGTGCGTTATTCCATTACCAATCCGCATGCTTATGTGGACAGCAACCTGATCGGTTTCGTCAATATTCTGGAAGCCTGTCGTCACCATGAAATTGCTCATCTGGTATATGCTTCTTCCAGTTCTGTGTACGGTCTGAATACCAAAATTCCTTACAGTACTTCAGACCGCGTTGATCATCCGGTATCACTGTATGCGGCAACGAAAAAGTCCAATGAGTTAATGGCTCATACCTATTCGCATCTGTATGGCCTGCCGACCACGGGTCTGCGTTTCTTTACGGTTTATGGTCCGTGGGGCCGTCCGGACATGGCGTATTTCAGTTTTACCCGCGACATTCTGGCCGGTAAAACCATTAATGTGTTTAACCACGGTAAAATGAAACGTGATTTCACCTACATCGACGATATTGTTGAAGGTGTAACCCGCATTACCCAGAAAATTCCGCAGGGTGTCGAGGACTGGACGCCGGAAAGTGGCGACTGCAGCCGCAGTTCTGCGCCGTACAAAATTTATAATATCGGTAACCATAACAGCGTTGAGCTGGGTACCTTTATTGAAACCATCGAACAGGCGCTGGGTAAAACCGCTGACAAAAATTATATGGATATGCAGCCGGGGGATGTGCTGGCGACCTATGCCAACGTTGATGACCTCGCCGCCGACGTGGACTTTGCACCCAATACTCCACTGGCCGACGGTATCGGTCATTTTGTGCGGTGGTACCGTGAATTTTATAAGGTCTGATGTATGACTGCTGATTACAAAATCGTTATCCCGGCCCGTTATGGTTCCAGCCGTCTGCCGGGAAAACCTCTGCTTGAACTGGCCGGAAAACCTATGATCCAGCACGTTTACGAACGTGCGCTGGCGACCGGGGTCAGTGATATCGTTATTGCCACGGATGATGAGCGTATCCGCGCTGCGGCAGCAGGCTTTGGCGCCGAAGTGGTGATGACCAGCCCGGATCATGAGAACGGTACTGAGCGTATTGCTGAAGTGGCACAGGTCAAGGGTTGGGAAGACGACGCGGTGATCGTCAACCTGCAGGGGGACGAGCCGCTGATTCCGCAGAGCCTGATTGAAACGACGGCGGCCAGCCTGATTGATTACCCGGAAGCCGGAATGAGCTCGGTCTGTACACCGCTGGAGCATGACGCCGATGCGTTTGACCCGAATGTGGTGAAAGTGGTGCTCGACCGTGAGCATTTCGCCATGTATTTCAGCCGCGCTGCGATTCCCTGGGACCGTGATCTGTACAAGCACGGTACGGAAAAAATGACCAGCCGTATGCCGGTTTATCGTCATATCGGTATGTATGGCTACCGTGTTTCTTTCCTGCACCGGTACTCAGGTATGGACGCGTGTCCGCTGGAAGGAACCGAGTCGCTGGAGCAGCTGCGGGCGCTGTGGTACGGCGTCAGAATCCATATGTCAGTCATCCCTGAGCCACCCGGGCACGGGGTGGATACCCAGGCGGATATTGACCGTGTGGCAGCAATCCTGAGCGGGAAATAATTTCCGCGAAATGGCCGCAGTGTTCACACCGCGGCCTTTTTTTTGGGTTACTTTTTTCATTAACTGGTCTATGTTGTTCACATAAGTCATTGAAGAATCAGTGCTTTATGGAGGAATGACTATGTCGCTGGCTGAAGGAAGGAGTACTCAGATGGTTATGTCGATATCTGAAAAACTGGGCTATGCCGGCCTGATCCCCTTTATCGTCGCCACGGTTGCTGTGGTCATGGGCTATGAGCAGGGGGAAGCGTTCTTCAAGCTGTATTCCCTGTTGATTCTGACCTTTATGGCGGGTGGATGCTGGGGGGTTGAGCAGGCCAATCCGGAACAGATTGACGAGATTCCGCTGGAGCTGTCGATTGGCACCTTTATGTGGGGTGTGCTGGCGTATTTTCTGCCGACCAATGTGGCCGTGCTGATGTTTATGGTGGGGTTCTGGTTGCTGCTGTGGACGGAAACCAACCCCATCTTCAAGCGCGCTTATGCCGATTCCTACAAGCGCCTGCGTAATCTTCTTACCGGTGCAGTGACGCTGCTGCATGTGATTGTCTTCGTCGCCGTACACTGATCCGGCGCTGTTTCCGGCCCTCTGTTATGAGGGCCGTTTATATTTTCAGGCGGCGGCCTTCGCGGCAGGGCTGGGCGGTCCGCCACAGTTCCTGAAACTGTTCATTCAGCTTGGCGGTACGGGCCCGGTCATTGAGACAGGTGCGGACTTCTTCGCGGCCGACAACGACCCAGCTCCAGGGGCGGAGCAGTATCTGGGTTTCTTTCAGTGAAGCGTTAACTTTCACCTCAATGCGGCTGCTCATGCGGTGCTGCAGCTGAATCAGCGGGTGATCAGCGATACCCCGGTATTCATCCATCAGCAGAATGCTGACGCTGCGCTGACGGGCTTCGCGCAGGTAGCGGTTGATGCAGGACAGGGTGTTACGGTCAGACCAGGCCGGGTGTGACAGGTCCGTGATCGCCAGGCTGATGCTCAGCGGCGATGACTGGCAGCCGATCTGCAGCAGGCCTTCGGTGGCCGCGGCCGGTTCGAAATGATAAAGGTTATTGTCGTGTCCCGGGATCAGGATATCGTTGTCGTGGTCCGCGCGGCCAACGGCGCGGCCCATCTGGATGTGCGCCATGCCAGCATCCATATTGAAGCGCGGCTCCGGGATAAAACCATTCTGCAGATAAAACCCCCAGGCCTGAGTCTGTACATTAGCCCGGAGGATACGGCCGTGCAGTTCACGCTGGTAATAGCCTTCCAGTGCCCGCAGCAGCAGGGTACCGATTTTCTGCCGGCGGTATTCGGGAATAACGGCCATGCGGCCGAAATGACCATCTTTCAGTAAGCGGGCGCAGCCTACCGGGCGCTTGCCGTCAAGGGCGAGAAAGTGGATTGCTCCGTCATCGTCCGCATCCCATTCCAGTGATTCCGGTACGTTCTGTTCGTCAATGAATACCCGCTGGCGGATGGCGCGCAGCACATCGCGGCGGGTGTTCCAGTCGCTGACCTCAATTTCCATAGTCTGCCTCTGGGTTATACAACATCTGACGCGACATCAGGCTTCTGACTAATTGCGCGGCGTCACTGCCCGCAATCAGTGCCTTCAGCGTCTTGCTGTCATATTGGCTGTTATTCGCCAGTTCAGCAACCAATGGCAGATTTTCTGGCGGCAGCCTGTGGCATTCGCCCAGCGCATAGAAACAGCAGTGATCGGGGTGTTCGCTGTAAGCGAAACGGGCAAATTCGGCTTTCTGCCAGACTGCGGCCTGACTCAGCAGGGTGGTGACGCTGGTGTCGTCGGGCAGATCAATGCTGTCCGGCAGGTGTTCCGGGTATTTGGCTTCGGTCATCAGGCGACCGAGGATACTCTGCAGGCGGGCATCATCACTGATCGCAGACATGAGCAGGGCACGCAGACGGTTGGCGGCAGCATGATCAATCAGGCCCGGGGTGGTCTGCGGCGCCAGATCCGGGTCGGCATAGCGCTGATCGTCACAGGCATGGTCCATCACGTCGTCCAGTACCATGGGGGCCAGCTCAGCCAGCGCCGGCGCGCGGAAGCCGATGCTGTATGTCTGACACTCGCCCTGAGCGATGCCGTAGTGGGCCAGAGCCGGTGGCAGGTAAAGCATATCGCCCGGATTCAGTACCCAGCGTCCGGATTCTTCAAAGTTTTCCAGAATGCGGATCTTCGGTCCCTTGAGGAAAGGCGTATCTTCACCGCACATCTGGCCAATACGCCATTCGCGCTGACCTTCTGCCTGCAGCAGGAATACGTCGTACTGATCGTAATGCGGGCCAACGGAGCCACCGTCCACGGCATAGCTGATCATCAGATCATCAATACGCCAGCCGGGAATGAAGCGGAAATGCTCCAGCAGGGCAGCGGCTTCCGGAATCCAGTGGTCGACGGCCTGCACCAGCAGTGTCCAGTGGCTTTCCGGCAGAGCCTGATAATCATCTTCGCTGAACGGCCCTTTGCGGATAGACCAGGGGCCGTCTTTGCCCTGTTCTTCAACGATACGCGATTCGATTTCCTCTTCCAGGCTCAGGCCGGCCAGCTCCTGGGCGGATAACAGTGGCTCAAAACCGGGCCAGGCATTGCGGATCAGCAGGGGTTTTTTGTGCCAGTAATCGCGCAGGAATTCTTCAACAGTCAGGTCGCCAAGAAGGTGCATATCGGGTACTCAGGTTGAATAACAGAAACAAAAAAGCCTCCGGCAGGTAACCCTGCAGGAGGCTGGCAGTGTACGTCAGATCAGACGTTTTCAGCCTGATCTGCGGCATTACCGATATAGGTTGCCGGTGTCAGAGCGTTCAGTTCATCTTTGGCGCTCTGTGGCAGTTCCAGCGAAGCAATGAATTCAACCATGGCGTCTTTGGTGATGGCCTTACCGCGGGTAAAGGCTTTCAGCTTTTCGTATGGCTGTTCGATGCCGTAACGGCGCATGACCGTCTGTACCGGCTCTGCCAGAACTTCCCAGGCGTTATCCAGATCCTGGGCAATGCGTGCGGCATTCACTTCCAGCTTGCTGATGCCTTTCAGGGTGGCGTGGTAGGCAATCAGGCTGTAACCCAGGCCGACACCCATGTTGCGCAGCACAGTGGAGTCGGTCAGGTCGCGCTGCCAACGGGAAACCGGCAGTTTCTGCGCCATGTGGGTCATGACCGCGTTGGCGATACCCAGATTACCTTCGGAGTTTTCGAAGTCGATCGGGTTCACCTTATGCGGCATGGTGGAAGAACCCACCTCACCGGCGATGGTTTTCTGTTTGAAGTAGCCGTTGGAAATATAAGCCCAGATGTCACGGTCAAAGTCGATCAGAATGGTGTTGAAGCGGGCAACCGCATCGAACAGTTCGGCAATGTAGTCGTGTGGTTCAATCTGGGTAGTGTAAGGGTTGAAGGTCAGCCCCAGTGAAGTGACGAAGGTTTCGGCATTTTCTGCCCAGTCAATTTCCGGGTAAGCGGACAGGTGAGCGTTGTAGTTACCGACCGCACCGTTGATTTTACCCAGCAGTTCCACGGCGTTGATCTGCTTGATCTGGCGCTCCAGACGGGCGACGACGTTGGCCATTTCTTTACCCAGCGTTGTCGGCGAAGCCGTCTGGCCGTGGGTGCGCGACAGCATCGGCAGGGCGGCCTGTTCATGGGCCAGCTTGCGGATTTCGTCGGCGATGGTCTGCATGACCGGAACGATGGCTTCGCGGCCGGCTTTCAGCATCAGGCCATGGGACAGGTTGTTGATGTCTTCCGAAGTACAGGCGAAGTGGACGAATTCATTAACGGCCTGCAGTTCCTGATTGTCAGCGAACTGTTCTTTGATGAAGTACTCAACCGCTTTTACATCGTGATTGGTGGTGGCTTCAATGGCTTTGACGCGCAGGGCGTCTGTTTCACTGAAGTTTTCGACGATGGCGTCCAGCTGGGCCATGGTGGTGGCGGAAAAAGCCGGCACTTCCTGGATAGCCTGGTGGGATGACAGGCGCTGCAGCCAGCGGATTTCAACTTCAACGCGGGCACGGATCAGGCCGAATTCAGAGAAAATCGGACGCAGTTGGGCGGTTTTGCTGCCGTAACGGCCATCAATCGGGGAAATGGCGGTCAGTGCGGACAACTCCATAGCATTGGACATAGCGGCTCTCAACAGGCGGTGGAATGGTTGATCTGTAAAAAGGCGCGCAATTCTACCGGATTTTTCACCTTAACTCAGCTTTCGTGGCGAAAATTCTGTTGCCGGCGCAGCCCAGACTGTCATCTGTCTGTCATACGCGACTGGCTGAATAGCCGCTTTTATCTGGCTGCGCAGTTTTATGCCTGAATTCCTGCTGCTGTTTTCCGACAATCCTGGCTGGCTGGTGCTGGCGGTCGTGATATCCACGTTTATGCTGGAGGATCTGGCGATTGTGGCGGCGGCTCTGCTGGCGTCGGCAGGGCAGATGGAACCGTCAATGGCCTTTGCAGCGGTCTGCGTGGGGATGTTTATCGGCGATACCGCACTGTATCTGCTGGGCCGCAGTGCGCATTTATGGCCCTGGCTGGGACGTAAGGCGGATCACCCGTTGGTGGCTCATCATATCGGGCCATTGCAACAGGCGCCGCTGCATCAGCTGGCGCTGATCCGCTGCATGCCGGGGTTGCGTACTTTCGGTTATATCGCCTGCGGGGTCGCCCGGGTGCCCGGGGCGGGGTTTACGCTGGCCAATCTGCTGTCGATTCTGGTCTGGGCCGGCATGCTGTTTGGCGTGGCTTTCTGGCTTGGCAGTCAGTATGCCGAACAGTTGCATGATGCCTTGTGGTGGTTGTTGCCGCCGGCGCTGCTGTTGTTTGTGCTGGCACAGCGCCGCTCGCGGCAAAGACTGAACGTCAGTGAAGGCTGACCTTATTTTTCCGCCGCCACGACACTGAATTCAACCAGAATGTCCTGACGCGCCATGCGGGCTTCAACACAGGCCCGGGCCGGCTTGCCGACGTCTGCCACCCAGGCATCGTAGACGGCATTCATGGCGGCGAAGTCTTTCATATCGCGGATATAGATGGTGACGGACAGCAGATGGTCACGGTCGCTGCCGGCTTCGGCCAGCAGGGCATCGACTTTGTCCAGACAACCCTGAGTCTGCTCCTCAATGGTCTGGTGATTGTCGTCACAGGCGGTCTGGCCGCAGAGGTAAACCGTGCCGTTGTGCCGCACAATACGGCTCATGCGGGGGGTACTCTGCAGGCGTTCAATATTACTCATAGTGGTTCTCTGTCGGTTGCTTGAATTCAGCCGGCAATGGCGCCCTTATTAACGCCTTCAAACGCCCGGACTTCTATATCCACTGATGGGTAGGCGCTGCGGACCTGTTCTGCCAGATGGGCAGCAATAAACTCGACGGTGGTGTCGGTATCCATCAGATAACAGCAGCGGGCCGGCAGGCTGAGCGTAAAGTCCCCCTGCTGGGCCTGATAAGCGAAGCTGAGCTGGCCGTCGGTATCACTGACCAGATCTTCGCGGCTGGCGAGGTAAATATCGGCCCAGCGTCCGGCCCAGGCCTGTTCCAGCTCGGCAGAGCGTTCACCGGCGAGGCGGATTTCAATGCGTGAGCGGTGGCCATGGGCAATGCGCTGGCAGTTTCCGGCATGTTTTTTCAGACCATGGCTGTAGTGATAATACGCCCCGCGGATCTCTTCTTCGCAGAAGGTCAGGGTGAGCTGTTCCACATTCACCGGGAAATGGCTGCGCAGTTGTTCGCGGCACCAGAGGGCCACGGATTCCGCACTGATGGTTTCGGCATCCACCAGAGCCACCGCCTGGCGCGGGGCTGCCATGCTGATGCGGCCGCCGTCGGCGAAAGTCCATTCCAGTTCAACGCTGTGGTCATACTGATGCAGCGTCAGGGCCGGGGATTTTGCCGGTACCAGCAGACGGTGATCGACTTCATTATCCAGCCAGTGACGCAGGGTTTTCTTGACGATACCGAAATCACAGACCATGCCCTGGTCATCCAGAACACCGTCGAGTACGGCAGATGCCCACCAGGTTTCGCCGACCAGACCCCGTTCCGGGTCGAGATAGCTGAAATCAACATTGGTTAACTGTTCGACAAATAACTGCATGGGAAAAAACCGCTGACGGGAAGTAAAAACGGCGCGCATTCTAACGGATTCGCCTGCCTTCAGCATAGTGTAAATGCCGGCCGGCGTGGAACCCGGCGCTGAACGCAGAGTCTATGCACTTCCTTACCGGTTAAAGACTATCAAGGCCGCTAAAGCCTGTTATGATAGGCACCTTTTTCAGAACCGCGGGTGGCGCGTACCCGTTTGGCAGAGCGACTCTTCTTTTATGGCAGTTAAGAACGTTTTTTCACCTCTGATCCTGGCCCCTCTGGCCGCGGCCCTGCTGGCCGGCTGCAGTGACAGCGGATCGTCCTCATCGTCCACCGTCAGCATCAAGGTTCAGGTGGGGCAGGAAGACATCGAATATGGTCTGGTGCGCATTGCCTCGGTGACCGAAGGTGGTCAGATTGATACCGATTCCGAAGGGCGTCTGGATGGCGTTTACTACGAGACTGACGAAAATGGCTACGCCGATGCGACGGTCTACAGCGAAGAGGTCTCGTATTTTGAGCTGGTCGGACGCCAGTATGATGATAATACCGACACCGACGGCACCACCGTCCGTTGTCAGTGGGTCGATGGCTGCAGCGACGATGGTACGTCGTATGCCTTCGGCGATGATATGGAAACCACCTCCGGTATGGGCTGGCGCGCGGTTTCTTATGACCTGAATAAAAATGAACTGATCCGCGTCACGCCGTTAACCGATCTGGCTGCCCAGCTGGCCTACGATTATGTCTACAGTGAAAGCGATGCGGCCTGGTCGGCGACCGGCTATTACTCGCCATATTCCGTTGAACAGGCAATTTCGCAGGTGTCGCGCGTTTTTAATGTCGACAGCGTGGAAGGTTCTGAGCCCGCCGATCTGACTCAGATTAACGAATGGTCGGATAACAGTCTGACGGCTGCCACCAATGCTATCCGTTACGGCGCGCTGGTTGCTGCCTGGCGTCATCTGGAAGAGAGTTACGGCAGCGGCTTTACCGCAGCGGTTGCGGGGGAGTTCAGTGCGGATGCCGGGCAGATGCTGCAGTCCGGCAATGCCCGTACATTGTCACTGGAAACTCTGTATAACGCCGCGGTGGAAAACCTGCAGAACCTGACGGTGACCAACAGCACGGTGCAGACTTATGTCAGTACCGTTATCACCGGTCTTGAAGCGGAAGTGGCGGATCTGCAGGCCGATGCCTATACCAGCGTGACACCGGCCACTCTGGCTTCGCTGTTCAGCAGCGATGATCTGGAAGATTACGAACTGGGTATCCTGCGTGCCAAAGCGTTCGTCAGTGTGATGAGGGATTACGACGAAAACTTCTTCGAAGATGGCTATAAAGATCAGCTTGATGCTTACGCTGACATGCTGAAAGAAATCGGCGACAGCCATGCCGATGATCTGGACACCATTGTACAGCGTTATGTGGACACCGAAGCGCTGTATGCCACGACCTATCTGGCGGATTCCGGTAATGTCTGTGCAGACTACGCCACCTATAACGCCGATGCCTGGATTGACAGCTGCAGCTATAACGCTGCCACTGCGGTGATGACGCTGAATGGCGGTGAAATCAGTGTTGGCCAGATGGTGGCGGATGTGAATACCACGGACGATGATGATACGCCGTCGTCATCGCATGCCATTGATGTACTGATTACCGGCCGCTATGAGGTTGAAACCGGCGGCGAAGTCGTACTGCGTTTTGATGTCGATAACACCTATGAAGATGATGATCCGGATAATGATATTGAGTCAGCATCCGGTATCCGGGTGTATTTCACGGATGAAGTCAGTGCGCTGGATGACCCGGATAATAACGAAGTCATTGGTTATGAAATCCGCTGGTCTGATTTTGACCTGTACGATCCGCGTTACGTGGATACCGATCAGGAAACCGAAGTGACCGGCAGTTTCCGTCTGTTTTACCGCGGCGTGCGTGACCCACTGGATGCCTCATCTGACCTGCATTTCAACATTGATACCGTGGTGCTGAACGGCCGTGTTTCAGATGTGGTGGGCGATGAGGATGATGATGACCGTGATTACAGTACGGTTTACATCGCCGCCACGGCAGAAAATGCCTCTGATTATTATCCGGAAAAAGAATTTGCCTCGTTTAATGGCTTCTTTACACCGAATACGTCAGCAGATTTTGTTGAAGGTGACGTGATCAGTGATCTGGTCGCGTATGAGCGGGGTACCGAAACAGTTTCCGGAACGCTGGTTGATTATCTGGATGTACGTCTGTCGGCGGATGGTGAACCACTGGAAGAAGGGTCAGCGCGCTACCGTTTCTATCCGACCGTGCAGCGGGAAGATTCCGATGACATCGATGATGATGACGATACTGACGAAATCATTGAAACCCACGATGTTGAAGTCTGTGAGCTGGAATATTCCGATACTGCGGCGGACTGGTCAGTGAGCACCTGTGATCCGAAAACCCGGGTTTATGAAGCCCGCGATACAGACGAAGATATTCAGGACCTGTGGGAAGCCGGTCTGCTGTCCCGCATTAGCGTATCCGGTCGTGGTGATTATTTTGTCAGCTGGCCGGATGATGGGGCGGACAGTGATGGCTGTTATGTGATGACGCCTCTGGCAGAGGGTGGTTCCGCTACTCTCAGTGGTACGCTGTATGAACCGATTGTGCTGGGCCTGTCAGCAGCCCGTCTGCGTACCTATGTGCGTCTGTATGATGAACCGAAAACTCTGTTCGATATGGTCGCTTATGCCAGTACCGCCGACAAATACACACTGCAGGCGGCGCTGTCACATGATTATTCATCCACCAGTACCTCAGGGGATGTTTACGTCGGCACCGGTTCAGATCTGGACCGCATCGTACTGGCATATGATACCGATTCGAATTTTGACATCAGTGGCAGTGCGGTAATCTACAAGGATGGTGTCTCCCTCAGCCTCGACAGCGGTACCACAGAAACAGTCGACAGTAGTCTGGGTCTGTACCTTAAACGCAGTTACGGCACTACGCCGCTGCCTTATAAGTACATCACCAATGACGATGGCGAGTATGAGCTGTGTGTGACCGATAATATTGCCGAAGACAGCAGTGCTGAAAGTACGCTGGATGATGCGGTGTACTACCTCAACTTCCGTGATGTGGTGTACGGCAGTATCCGTCAGGAGAGTGGCGTGTGGGTGATCCGTTATATTGACGGCAGCTGGGAAACGCTCTGATCTCTGCAAGCACAGAAAAAGCGGCCTTCCGGCCGCTTTTTTGTTTCAGGCGTACAGCCAGTAATGAGTGACCACCCGTAAGGCAATCCCCACCAGAGCACCGAGAACCGCCGGTTTTACCACGGCGCCGACGCGCTTACCGGCCGCGGCCAGAATGGCTACACCAGCAACGTCCAGCGGACAGATGAGCAGGCCGGCCAGCAGGTTAATGTCGCGTGCATCCATCAGACCCAGGCTGGTCTGTTCCATGGCAATACCCATCATGGCGGTGCCGCCGGCAATGTACTTGGTGAAGGCCAGCAGCAGTGTCTGCTGCGGATAATCCAGCGCGCTGAACAGCGGCGAGAACAGGGTTTCAAGGCCATCAATCAGGCCGGTCAGACGCAGCAGGTTGACCGCCACCAATGCGACCACCAGCAGTGGCAGGGCGCCAAGGGCAATGTTCCAGGCGTCCTGGCCGGCGCGGCGGATCACGTCCAGCAGGCCGGACTGTCCGTCACTGTTTTCCGGCAGCAGTTCGTTATCATCCGGGGTAATCTCCTGATTGCTCAGGTGGCGGCCGAACAGCAGATACGTGCAGGCGGCGGCCAGCAGGGCGCTGATGATGGCGATGCCGAGTGTGACCGGTACATTGAGGCCGGCAGCGGCCATTGGGAAGACCACATTGGCCTGGGCCAGTGACAGAACCAGGGTCAGGGTGGCAGCGATATGGCGTGGCGATGATCCGTTTCTGGCCATAATGGCCAGGGTTGCAATCGGCGCGGCAAAACTGACCATCGACACCTGAATCAGGGCAAAAACGCCCAGCCCGGTCAGGCCAAACGGGCGCAGTAGTGGGGCGACCAGCAGCACGATGCGGTTCAGTAATCCCCTGACTTCAAGCCAGCGCATGATGCTGAGCATCACAATCATAATGGGCAGAAGAATAAACAGGGCGAGTTCAACCGCTGAGCGGCCGGAGCCGAGAATGGTGCTGGCAATCTGATCCATGGAAGCGTCCGCTGGGGTAAATAAGGCAAAGAGGCGAACAATAGCAGAGAGTGGCCGGGGCAGGGTAAGTCGTCAGTGTGAAAAGACAGATTCCGCGGGCCGGCGGTGGCTGGGTTATTCATGCCCTTTATACAGGGTATCAGTAATAATAGATTCGGGTGATGCGGCCTCTGAGGTATACTCGGCCCACTTTAGCCAGCGCTCCGGTGCATGGCTGACACCCACCCACCCTATGTTTGGGTAAGAAACACGATAATTGAGGCTGAAAATGACTGGATACGTTCAGAAAGGTGGCATTCAGGTCGCTCAGGAACTGTACGACTTTGTAAATGAAAAAGCGATTCCGGGTACCGGCGTTGACGTCGAAAAATTCTGGGCTGAGTTTGATACTCTGGTAAATGACCTGGCACCTAAGAACAAAGCACTGCTGGCCAAGCGTGATGCTATTCAGGCAAAAATCGACGCATATCACACTGAACGTAAAGGTCAGCCACACAATGCTGCGGAATATAAAGCGTTCCTGCAGGAACTGGGTTACCTGCTGCCGGAAGGTGAAGACTTCACTGCAACCACAGAAAACGTAGAGCCGGAAATCGGTCAGATGGCGGGTCCGCAGCTGGTTGTACCGGTGATGAATGCCCGTTTCGCTCTGAACGCAGCCAACGCCCGCTGGGGTTCACTGTATGATGCCCTGTACGGTACCGACGTAATTTCTGAAGAAGGCGGTGCTGAGAAAGGTGCCGGCTACAACAAAGTCCGTGGCGACAAAGTGATCGCCTGGGGCCGTGACTTCCTCAACGAAGCTGCACCTCTGGCCGCCGGTTCCCACGCTGACAGCACTCAATACGCCATTGAAGGTGGCAAGCTGGTTGTGACACTGGCGGATGGTTCCACCACTGGTCTGAAAGACGACGCGCAGCTGCAGGGTTATCACGGTGATGCTGCGGCGCCGACCGCAGTGCTGCTGAAAAACAATGGCCTGCACTTCGAAATCCAGATCGATGCATCCACTCCGGTCGGTTCTACCGATGCCGCCGGCGTGAAAGACATCCTGATGGAAGCGGCCCTGACCACCATTATGGACTGTGAAGACTCCGTGGCGGCTGTGGATGCCGAAGACAAAGTTATCACCTACAAAAACTGGCTGGGTCTGATGAAAGGCGACCTGGCGGAAGAAGTGTCCAAAGGTGGTAAAACCTTTACCCGTGTGATGAACGCTGACCGTGAATACACCGGCCTGAACGGCGAAACTTTCTCTCTGAAAGGCCGCTCCATGCTGTTCATCCGTAACGTTGGTCACCTGATGACTAACCCGGCCATGCTGGACAAAGACGGTAACGAAGTACCGGAAGGCATCATGGATGGCATGATCACCACGCTGATCGCTATCCACGACCTGAAAGGCAATGCGCCGTTCCGTAACTCCACCACAGGTTCTGTCAACATCGTTAAGCCGAAGATGCACGGCCCTGAAGAAGTGGCGTTTGCCAATGAACTGTTCGGCCGTGTTGAAGACGCACTGGGCCTGCCACGCTTCACCATGAAGATGGGCATCATGGACGAAGAGCGTCGCACCACCGTGAACCTGAAAGAATGTATCCGTTCTGCCAAAGACCGTGTGGTATTCATCAATACCGGTTTCCTTGACCGTACCGGTGACGAAATTCACACCTCCATGCTGGCTGGTCCGTTCGTACCTAAGACCACCATGAAACAGCAGGTATGGATCAACTCCTACGAGAACTGGAACGTGGACACAGGTCTGGAATGTGGCCTGCAGGGCCGTTCACAGATCGGTAAAGGTATGTGGGCAATGCCGGATGAAATGGCTGCCATGATGGAACAGAAAATCGGCCACCCGAAAGCCGGTGCCAACACAGCATGGGTTCCGTCTCCGACTGCAGCGACCCTGCACGCGACTCACTATCACAAAGTTGATGTGTTCGCGGTACAGGATGAGCTGAAAAAACGCGCTCACGCGTCCGTTGATGACATTCTGACGATTCCTCTGATGAGCAAAGAGCAGGCAGCTGCCCTGACTCAGGAAGACATTCAGAAAGAACTGGATAACAACTGTCAGGGTATTCTGGGTTACGTGGTGCGCTGGGTTGATCAGGGCGTTGGCTGTTCCAAAGTACCTGATATCCACAACGTTGGCCTGATGGAAGACCGCGCGACGCTGCGTATCTCTTCCCAGCACGTGGCTAACTGGCTGGAACACGGTATCTGTACCCGTGAACAGGTTGAAGACAGCCTGAAGCGTATGGCTGCCGTTGTTGATGGTCAGAATGCGGGCGACCCGGCTTACATCGCCATGGCGCCGTCTTTCGACACCATCGCTTTCCAGGCAGCGTCTGACCTGATCTTCAAAGGTAAAGAACAGCCGGCCGGTTACACCGAGCCGCTGCTGCACGCTTACCGCCTGAAGTTCAAAGCTGCACAGAAGTAAGCAGTACTGAGCAGAAAAGCCCGGATCTTTCCGGGCTTTTTTGTGTCTGTCATTCAGGATCACCGCCAGGGTTGCAGGTGGGCGGTAAAACAATGATAAAATTCAACCGTTCTCACACGGATAACAATAATAATGAAATTTCAGACCCTCACTGCCACGGGGATTATGGCCCTGTCGGTGGCTGTGGCGGGGTGCAGTGGTAACAGCACCTCAAGCAGTCAGAATGTTCAGCCCAACCAGTACGTCAACGGATTTGTCGGCGCCAGCAATGTGCATAATGCGGTGGTGCAGGCGGTGCCCATTGACACCCAGGGACAGACCGAAACCGAAATTAATGACGATTATGTTGAGGTTTATGCCGGTGAAAAGGCGACAACAACCGCAGCTGCTTATTATTCGGTGGAAGTCGACAGTGATGATACCGGTTCGCCGATGACGCTGATCGTGCTGCCAAAGGAAGGCAGTGTTACGACGGTGTCCTGTCAGCTTCCATCAGGCTGCAGTGCGGAATGGAATTATGGCGAAGATGCGCCCGTCGACGGGGATCTGGAACTGCGTGCCTCCGTCGGCAATGTGCAGGACAACATGCGTATCAATATTAACTGGATAACGCATCTGGCCAGCGCACTGGCCTACACCAGTTATATCGATACCGATGGCAGCGAAAATGAAAATCCGACCACGCCGCGCACCGGTGTTTATACGGCATTTACCACGGAAAGAGCCAATCTGTGGCTGAACCGCCTGTTTGGTGTCGCCGATATTATTTCCAGCCGCGCGCTGGAACCCGCCGATCTTTATAACGACAGCGGTCTGTCTTCCGCTCTGTTGCCGGATGCGATTTATTATGGTGCTCTGGCGGCGGCAGCGCAGCAGCTGGCCAAAGAAGCCGGAATCAGTGAAACCGAATGGCTGGCCGGGCTGGTGCATGAATTTCTGATTAATCAGGGGCAGTTGTATCAGAAAGGTGGCGGCGGTATTTCACTGTACGATATTTTCCGTGCGGCGCATCAGGTGCTGGCTGATAATCAGGCGTTTTTCAGCAGTCGCAGCTTTCAGGTGCCGGCGTCCATCAGCAGTGTACTGACCCGGCTGGACGAACAGATGGCCGCCCTGAATGAAGGTGAAATGACGGCGGTAACGGTTGCGGTATCTGAAGTGGATGACTGGCTCGACCGGATTAATAACGCCAAGGTCTTTATTGCGGACCTGAATGAGCGGCTGATTAATTATAAAGGCCAGGATCCTAATACCTGTCCTTCCGGTACGGCACAGACGGACACCAGTTGTGTACACAGTTTTATTGATCCGGCTTATGTGGCGAAAACGGTTGCCTATTATGATGGCCTTAACGCTGTCTATAAGGGCATCGCTCCGTCACTGAATGCGGCCTCACAACAGCTGCGGGATGTGTTATTCGATTATATCGCCTGTCTGAATAATGGTTGTCCCAGCGACACACGCTACGATGCTGAGCAGCAGATATTTACTGTGCCCGGTGATGACCCGCTGGACATTTCCTTTAGCGGCGTCAGTGTGGATGATCTGGATGCGGCAGAGGGTGAATATTACGCCTTTGATTTTGTTCTCTCTGGCAGCCTGATGGTGAATTGTGCCGGGTGCGATGATGCCGCCTCTTTTACCGTCACCTTTGCGCCGGTCGTAACCACGGATGACAGCGGGGTGCAGACCACCAATGATCCATATTTCCGTATTGTTTACGATACCCCGTATACGCTGCCGCCATTAACCCGGGTGGCCGATGAAAATGACCAGCTGACGGATGGCTACCACGAACCACTGGGTTTCAGTCTGAGCTGGCCGTATGTGGAAATTCCGGTGACTGTCGCTGGTAATCAGCAGACGCTGGAACTGTATGTTGAACTGTCATTGCTGGGCGTAAAAGATGTACTGGCGGTGGCCAATGATGAAGTGCAGGGGCAGGTTTATCACTACAATATTACTGAGCTGGCGGTGTCACTGCTCAGCAGCGGAAAAATCGAAGGTCTGTTGCAGGAGGATGGCGAACAAGAACAACTTGCTGACCTGGCTGAACTGACCTTAACCGCAACCACCTCGCAGTCGGCCAATTATTATTCTGACAGTGTCTGGCCGGAAGCGGATGATTTCCTGAAAGTCCGCGATGGCTTTACCAACGGCCTGATTGAAAGCGGCTTGTTTACCTATGAGATTGCCTACGACCAGACCATTCTCTACGGCACAGATAACAGCGGTGATGCCGTGTACCGCAGTGGTGATTATGTCGATGTGCAGGTCAATGGCTACGGCATCAACCGCATTGAAATTTTTGCCGCAGACGATGTCGACAGTGCCGGTGTGCGCAAATGCTCGGTGGTCGTTGATAACGGTGTGCGGACGACCGATACCTGTAACTCGCTGGAAGAAACTGACGCAAAACTTACCGTGCAGGAGGTCGTCGACGGCGGCTATCTGGGGTATTTTTCCATTCCGGCGCGGGGGGTATATAAAGTTCTGTTCCATGAAGATGGTGACGGCAATGCCATTCTGCAGTCCACGGAAACCCTCGACGGTGAACTGATTGCGACCTTTGCTCAGGGGTTTGAGGCACTGAATGTGCGTCTGGCCCATGAACTGGTTGAATGTGCCGATGGTGCCGATTGCCTGACCGCGGTCAGCGAAAGTTTTTCCCGGCTGCCGGTTGCCATTGTTGATATGTCCCTGACCCGGAAAGCGCCGGATGAGTGGGAGGTGGGCATCAGCGCCGGCTACGATTATGATTATCTGGTCGATGTGCTGCCCACCGGCAGTCGCGCCCAGAGTCTGTATCTGGCTTATGCGGTCGGCGAAAGCCAGCTGCAGAATGAGGATGGCAGTTCTTCAGCGTATGCCTATGAGCTGTCTGATCTGATTATTTTCCGCGGCGGTGTCACCCTGTTTACCGGCGATGACAGCGGCGAGAGTATCGGCTTTTATTCCTCATCGGATGTTCAGTACGGCCTGGATGGTACAGAGCAGCCGTGCGGTATCATCAACCGGGATGAGTCTGATGCGGCTGACTGTGATGCCGTAGGCTATGTCACTTACCGCAATTCACTGGTCGGTGTGGTGCGCGAGGAACGCGACGGTATTTATGTGGTCCGTTTCAGTGACGGGCAATTTATTATTCTGGGAGGCTGATGCGCCATTCTCTTCTTATGCTGACACTGATGTCGTCACCGGCGCTCGCCGGTGGCGGTGTGTACAGCAGTCTTACGCTCCATTCCTCGTCGGAGCCTGTGCCGGTCAGTGATATGGTGTCTGGCTGGGACGGCGATTTTAATCCCGGTACCTATGCCTATGCGGACGGGCGGATTACCTTCGGGGTTGATTACGACAGCTGGCACCTGAGTCAGGAGCAGCGCTGGTATTATTATCTGAAATTCAGCAAAGGCACGTCGGTCTTTTACCGTAATCTGGAGCAGAATCTGGCCTCAGATGAAGAATACGACCTGGACCTGAGTGTGAAATCGTTCCGTGGGCAGGGCATACGGTTGGGTAAGACGATGAACTTTGCCGACTGGCAGCTGACGCCGTCGTTCGCCTATTACCGCATCAGCGAATATCAGTTCGGACAGCTGCAGGGGGTATCCTCGGCGGGCAGTGAAGTGTCGGCCTCGGCGACCCTGAATTACTATTTCGATGAAGACAAAATTCTTGAATACCAGGTCGATGTCCCTGACGGACATGGTTTCAGTGCCGATCTGGCCATTGCGTATAACGGCTTTACCGACTGGCAGCTGTCGGCCACCTTGTCTGACCTGGTGAATTACTGGCTGCTGCCGGATGCGGGCTACACCACCGGCTGCATCAATCTCGGTGACAGCAGTTCCAGCGTGTGCAGCAGCAGTGGTTCTGCATCCGGGCGTTCCGGTCAGGACGATTACAGCACTCAGATTCCTGTGACGCTGGATGCCGAAGCCAGATATGAGCCCTATGCGCTGAGTGTTGCCGGTTATGTCCATGGCCGCTACCGCCGCCTGAGCCTGATGAAAAGCTGGTCTTCTCCGGCTGGTAATCTGGGTGTCTCCGTGCACACGACCAATCAGTTCGGTCTGCACTGGTTCAGCCGTTATCACGAGCTGAGTCTGATCAGCGACGATCAGCGCCTGCACAGTGCCCGCGACCTGCAGATGAATCTGCGTCTTGGCTGGTACTGGTAAGCGCAGCACTGCCGAAGCCGGCAAAATCCGTTATGATGGCCGGCTTCAGACATTACACGCAGCGCTCCATGTACCTTGAGTATTTCGGCTTCAGCCGTTTCCCGTTCACCATCGCGCCCGACCCCGACTTCCTGTACCCCTCAGGCGGGCATCAGGAAGCGCTGGCGCATCTGCATTATGCCCTCACCGGGCATGGTGGACTGATCTGTCTGACCGGGGAGGTGGGGACCGGAAAAACCACGCTGTGCCGTGCTTTCCTGCATGATGTACCCGACAACGTTCGTACCGCCTATCTGTTCAATCCGCAGTTGTCTGCACAGGAGCTGCTGCAGAGCCTGTGCGATGAACTGGATATCCGTTATCCGGCGGATGCGTCTCTGCGGGATCTCTACCGCCATCTCAATGAGGGTCTGCTGGCGGAATATGCCAAAGGCCATCAGGTTATCTGTGTGATTGACGAAGCGCAGTCGATGCCGGCGGAACTGCTGGAGCAGATCCGTCTGCTGACGAACCTGGAAACGGAAAAAGAAAAGCTGCTGACCCTGATTCTGGTGGGCCAGCCGGAGCTGCAGGAAATCCTGCGCCGCTATGACCTGCGCCAGCTGAATCAACGCATTACCGCCCGTTATCATCTGCGTCATCTGAACCTGAAGGAAACGGCCGATTACCTGAGTTTCCGCCTTCATCAGGCCGGCGTCGACGACACGCTGTTCAGCGGTCCGGCAATCCGCCGTCTGTGGCAGGCCAGTCGTGGCGTGCCACGCATTATCAATACGCTGGCCGACCGGGCGTTGCTCGGTGCTTACGCGTCAGAGCAGAAGCAGGTCTCCGTGGCACTGGTGAAGGGTGCCGAGCGTGAAATATTCGGTGATCCGGTGGCCACGGGCAGCAGCCGCAGGCAGCGGCCGGCGGTGGTTCGTCCGCTGCTGCTGGGCATGGCTGCGCTGCTGATTCTGGCCGGAGTGGCCGCGCTGCTGCTCAAGCGGCAGCCAGCGCTTGAGTCTCTGCTGTCGGCAGCAGGCAGCCCACCGGTGCAGAACCCGGTGGCGCTGCTGTCTGAACGGCAGTGGGGTACGGCCCTGACAGACTGCCAGCAGGTGGCCGTACAGGGTGCGGATTGTCTCTGGGTTGACTGGCCGCTGCAGCAGCTGACCGATGCCGGGGCTGAGTTTGTCATCCGGGTGCGCACGCCGCAGGGCGAGCAATGGCAGACAACGCTGCCCGTACCCGGTCAGCAATATACTGGCCAGGCTCTCATTTTCTGGGATTCGCCGGACGGCTATCAGCAGCAGCTGATCCGTCCGGGGGATACCTCCGATATTGTGCTCTGGGTGAGGCAGCAGCTGGGCATGGAATGGCATTCTGACTGGCAGGTGGTAGCACCGGCCGGCTCGCCCGCTGCGGCTCCGGATGGCCGTTTTTATGACCCGCTGCTGGCGCGCCGGATTATGAATTTCCAGACCCGTTATGGTCTGACGGCGGACCGTATTATCGGTCCGCAGACCCTATTTTATCTGCAGCAGCATGCATCGCCGGCGGAGGGCAGCTGAGATGTCTTATATTCTGGATGCCCTGCGCAAATCTGAGCAGCAGCGCCGCGATGATCATCAGGCCGCGGGCGCTGAACCGGCTCCGCGCTGGGGTCAGGCGGCTGCCACCGCGGCCGACCGCCGGGCAGTTTATATCCTGCTGGCGATTGCCGTTCTGGTGGCGGCCGCACTGATCTGGAATCTGCTGTCACTGACGAC
Source organism: Pseudomonadota bacterium (assembly GCA_030145845.1). Classification (GTDB taxonomy): domain Bacteria; phylum Pseudomonadota; class Gammaproteobacteria; order Pseudomonadales; family Oceanobacteraceae; genus Venatoribacter. Next base: position 2,755 of record JAIXHJ010000004.1, on the reverse strand, counting down.
AGAGGATGTCAGTGACGCCGCGGACCTGTTTACGCCTCAGCCGCCTGTCGGGGCTGCCGGCCTGACGCCTGAGCCGGCGGCGGTAGCACAAGCACCAGTGGTGGAGCAGCGTGTTGACGTGCCGCCGCCACCAGCAGTAGTGGCGGCGCCCGCTGAGCAACCGCCTGTCAGCCCCTCAGCAGAAGCCGGGCTGGCTGAAGTACCCAAACGGGCCTTGCCACCAATGGCGGCGCTGCGGCGTATCCCGCAACTGATGATCAACAGTCATATCTACAGCCCGGCCGCCGATAAGCGCAGCGTGGTAATGAATAACCGCGAATGGCGCGAAGGCGATGTGATCGCCGATGGTGTCGTGCTGCAGGAAATTACCGCCGACGGCATCATGCTGGATGTTGAAGGCTGGCCGGTTCATGTCGGCCGCAGTAAAGGCTGGCAGGCCATCCCCGGCAGTGATTAACTTCTGACATTATGCTGACTAAAGAATCGAAAGAACGCATTCAGGGTCTGTACCGCGAATGCATTAAAGCCCTCGGTCTCAAGCCCCGTCTTGGCCAGCGGGTGATGATCGCTGAGATCGCTAAAAGTCTGGGCGCCATTCACGAAGATGAAAAAGGTCAGCGTGACAACGATGCCGGGCTGGCGGTGGTTGAAGCCGGCACCGGCACCGGTAAAACCCTGGCTTATCTGCTGGCCGCGTTGCCGCTGGCGATTGAGAAAGAGCGCAAACTGCTGATTTCCACCGCCACGGTGGCGCTGCAGGAGCAGATTCTGGACAAGGATCTGCCGAACCTGAAGAAAACCATTTCCCTGCCGTTCAATTTCGCGCTGGCCAAAGGCCGGGGCCGTTACCTGTGCCTGCTGAAGCTGGATAAATCGCTGCAGCATCTGTCCGGCCTGTTATCGACGGTGGATCTGTTTGAACAGTCGCCGGAAGAGAAAGACAAAGAACTGTATGAGTCGCTGCTGCTGAAATACGGTTCCGGGGAGTGGGACGGAGACCGCGACCGGTTGCCGGAATCCATTGAAGATGCCCAGTGGACGCATCTGACGGCGACTCACCGTGAATGCTCCAACCGCCGCTGTCCTCACTTCCAGAACTGTGCGTTTTACAAAGCCCGGAATGCCATGGATGAAGCCGACGTGATCGTCGCTAACCATGACCTGGTGCTGGCCGATCTGTCGCTGGGTGGCGGGGCGGTATTGCCGGGGCCGGAAAAAACCATTTATGTCTTCGATGAAGGCCACCATCTGGCCGACAAGGCGCTGAACCATTTCCGTCTGGAAATTGGTATCCGCGCCCAGCGTCAGTGGCTGCAGCAGCTGGAAAAGGGGCTGGAGCAGTTTGTCGCGGCGGCCGGGATTCCGCACACTCTGATGCATTCGCTGAGCGAGGCACCGCAGAACATCCGCGACATTATTCAGAGTATCAGCCTGGTATGGCCGCTGCTGATGGATCTGCTCGGCGACAACGAGCGCCTGCGCTTTGAGCAGGGCAGAATGCCGGAAAATCTGCGTCAGCTGCTGGCCAACATGAAAGGTCCGCTGCAACCGCTGCTGCTGTGTATGGATAAGCTCAACGACATGCTGCAGAAATCCCTCGACCCGAAAGAAGACGGTGATTTCCCGCGTGACGTGGCCGAAGCCTGGCAGGCGCCGATGGGTATCCTGTTTGCACGGGCTGAACAGTTGTCAGAGGCTCTGTCCTGGCTGTGCGCTGAAGAAGCGGAAGGGCAACTGCCGGTGGCACGCTGGATCAGCCGTATTCCCTTTGGTGACAACTGGGATATCCGCCTCAGTGCGTCGCCCATTGCGGTGGCGGATCAGCTGCGGCGTAACCTGTGGAATCGCTGTTATGGCGCGGTGGTAACTTCGGCCACCCTGACGGCGCTGAACAGCTTCAATAAGCTGAGCTGGGAAAGCGGTCTGCCGGACTGGGCCAATTATCAGCGCGTGGCCAGTCCGTTTAATTATCAGGAGCTGGGCGAAATTCAGCCGGTGTCACTGGCATCCGATCCGAAAAGCGAACAGTTTCAGTCCGACATTGAAGACTGGCTGCGTCGGGAAGTGGATCTCAGTCGCGGCACACTGGTGCTGTTCAGTTCGCGTATGCAGCTGGAGGCAACCCGGGACACTTTCCTGTCTGACTGGTATGACCAGCTGCTATGTCAGGGCTTTCTGCCCAAGTCGGAAATCGTCCGCCGCCACAAGGAACGCATTGATAATGGCGGGGGCAGTATTATTTTTGGTCTCGCCAGTTTTGCTGAAGGTATCGATTTGCCGGGTAACTATGTTACCCATGTAGTGATTGTGAAAATCCCGTTTGCAGTACCGGATGATCCGATTCAGGCGGCCATTTCGGAATGGCTGGAAAGCCGCGGCCGTAACCCCTTTATGGATCTGACCCTGCCGGCGGCCTCAATCCGCCTGGTACAGGCCTGCGGCCGGCTGATCCGTACCGAAGCGGATCATGGCCGTATCAGCATTCTTGATAAACGGCTGTTATCACAGCGTTACGGACGTTTGCTGCTGGACTCGCTGCCACCGTTCCGGCGTATCTGAATCAGGCCGGCTGACTGTTCAGCCGGTCTTCCGTTTTACCCCCCATCAACAGCAGATCGCCGCCGAGATTGAATACCACTGAGATATTCCAATAACGAACTACGCGATAATTACGGGAGATAGTGGGAAGTAAGGGGGGATATCGGGAACGCTTTTGCAAATTTGTTGCAGATTATGCAAATCCTAGATAGCTGGA